>NZ_CP108442.1:2971666-4457500 GCF_041435355.1 Streptomyces sp. NBC_01276 | reverse complement strand
CCGCGGGGGTCGAAGGTGACGAGGTCGTAGCGCTCGCCGAGCTTCGCGAAGGTCTCGGGGTCGGCGGCGAGGGAGGTGGTCCCGCGTCCGCCGGGGCCGCCGAAGTTCAGCAGCAGCGAGCCGAGGGGGTGCCGGCCGGGGGCGGTGGCCGGGATCCGGGCGAGGGCCACCCGGATGGTCCCCTTGGCGGGGTCGTCGTGGTCGAGGGGGACGGTCACGGACCCGCACGTCATGCCGTCGGGCACGGGCTTGTCGGGGCAGTCCCCCCACCGTATGGACCCCGCTGCGGGGGACGGGGTGCCGGATCCGCTCCCGGAGCCGGGGCCGGGGCCCGCCCCGAGGGCGGAGGCCAGCACGACCGCACAGGCCGCGGCGGCCCCACGCGTACGCAGCCGGGCGCGGACGGGGGTACGGGGGCGGCCGGGCGCGTCGGTACGGGAACGGCTGGGCGCGTCCGTATGGGAACGGCCGGGCGCGTCCGCATGGGAACGGCCGGGCGCGTCCGCATGGGAACGGCCGGGCGCGTCCGCATGGGAACGGCCGGGCGCGTCCGCATGGGAACGGCCGGGCGCGTCCGTATGGGAACGGCCGGGGCCGTGCGAGCGGGTACGGCGGTGGGAACGGTGCACGGCACCCTCCTCGGGTGACCCCCCGGACCGGTCAGCCCAGCTCACACTAAGCGCGCCCCGCCCCTCCCGCCCCTCGGCCGCCACCGGAGGGGTTGCCCCCGGCCGGGGACGGTCCGGGGCGGTCCGGGGACGGTCCGGGGCGTGCCCGGCCGGGGTCCGCCTCACCGCTCCCTGCGGTACAGCTCCTCGATCTCCCGCTCGTAGTCCCGCGCGACAGCGCCCCGCTTGAGCTTCATCGACGGCGTCAGGTGCCCGCGCTCCTCGGTGAAGTCCCCTGGCAGGACGGCGAAGCGGCGTATCGATTCGGCCCGCGAGACCAGCGCGTTCGCCTCGTCGACGGCCCGTTGGAGGTCGGCGAGCAGGGCCTCGTCGGTGAGCAGCTCGCGGATCGGCACCCCCTGCTTCTTGTGCATCTGCCGCCAGTGCGCCAGCCCGTCCGGTTCGAGGGTGATCAGGGCGGTGACGTACGGCCGGTTGTCGCCGACGACCATGCACTGCCCGACGAGCGGATGGGCGCGGAGCCAGTCCTCCAGGGGGGCGGGGGCGACGTTCTTGCCGCCGGAGGTGATGATCACGTCCTTCTTGCGGCCGGTGATGGTGAGGTACCCGTCCGCGTCGAGCTCGCCGATGTCCCCGGTGGCCAGCCAGTCGCCGGGCTGCTGCGCGGCGACGTTCCAGTAGCCGGCGAAGACGTGCGCCCCGCGCAACAGCACCTCCCCGTCGTCGGCGATGCGCACCGCCGTCCCCGGCAGCGGCCAGCCGACGGTGCCGAGCCGGGGGCGCAGCGGCGGGGTGACGGTGGCGGCCGCGGTCGTCTCGGTGAGCCCGTAGCCCTCGAAGACCTCGATCCCGGCGCCCGTGTAGAAGGCGGCGAGGCGCCGGCCGAGGGGGGAGCCGCCGCTGAGGACGTAGCGGACGCGGCCGCCTAGGGCGGCGCGGACGCGGCGGTAGACGAGCGGGTCGTACAGGGCGTGCGCGGCCCGCGTGCCCATCGGGGGCCGTCTGCCCTCGCTCTGCGCCTCGCCGACGCTCTGGGCGATGCGGGAGGCCCGGTCGAAGGAAGCGCCCTTGCCCATCTTCTCGGCGGTGGCGCGGGCGGTGTTGTAGACCTTCTCCAGGACGTAGGGGATGGCCAGCAGGAAGGTCGGCTGGAAGCCGGCGAGGTCGGCGAGGAGGTCCTCGGTGGTGATGCTCGGCGCGTGTCCGAGTTTGACGCGGGCCCGCAGGCAGCCGACGGCGACCATCCGCCCGAAGATGTGGGACAGCGGGAGGAAGAGCAGGGTGGAGGCCGGGTCCTCGCTGACCGACTTGAAGACCGGGTGCAGCAGCTCCACCGCGTTGTCGACCTCGGCGTAGAAGTTGGCGTGGGTCAGCACGCATCCCTTGGGCTGCCCGGTGGTGCCGGAGGTGTAGACGAGCGTGGCGACGGACTGCGGTGTACGGGTGGACCTGCGGGCGTGCACGATCGCGTCGGGCAGGTGCTCCCCGGCCTTGACGAGCCGGGCGACCGCCCCGGTGTCGAACTCCCACAGGTGCGCGAGCCAGGGCAGGTTGGCGCGCTCGGCGCTGATGATGCGGGCCTGCGCGGTGTCCTCGACGGCGCAGGCCACGGCCCCGGAGTCGTGGATGATCCAGCGCGCCTGGAGGGCCGAGGAGGTGGGGTAGATCGGTACGGTCACCAGCCCGGCGGCCCAGCCGGCGAAGTCCAGCAGCGTCCACTCGTAGGTGGTCCGGGCCATGATCGCGAGCCGGTCGCCCTCCTGGAGGCCCTCGGCGATGAGCCCCTTGGCGACGGCGAGCACCTCGCGGGCGAACTCGGCGGCGGTGACGTCGCGCCAGGTGCCGTCGGGCTCCTTGCGGGCGAGTACGGGCTCGTGCGGGGCCTGGCGGGCGTTCTCGAAGGGGAGGTCCCCGAGCGAGCCGCTCACCGGCATCCCGGCGAGGGCGGGGACCGCCACCTCGCGCACCACCCCGGCGACGGTCGTCTTGAGGGGCTCGACCAGTTTCGGCTCGGCTTCCACGGCTGTTCTCCTCGGTCGTTCCGGGGTTACCGCCGGTAATCTACGCACGGGTAACGACCCCGAACACCCCCCGGACCGCTTCTTCACCCACCTCCCACCCCCTGCCCACACCCACCGGGGAGAATCGGCACCCCGTCCCCCGCCCCCCTCCTGCTGGAGGACCCGCTGCTGGACGCGTACGTCTACGACGGCGACCTGCCGCGCGCCGCCCTCACCCGGCCCGCGGCGGCCAGCCGTGGCCCCCCTGCCCGCCTCCCCCGAGCGGGCGGACTTCATCGCGGCCCACGGTCGGTAACCACCTGGCAACGGCCTGCCGGAACGCCTGCGTCAGGCCTCCCCCACTGGGCAGAATCCCCCGCGGGGGCCCGGTCGACGGCTTCCGCACGCCCGTCCACCGTGAGGAGTCCGCCGGTGTCTCCGCAGGAAATCCAGTTACCGCTCACCCCACAGCAGGCCGCCGAGGGCACGATCGTCACCGTCCCCCTGCCCAACGGCACGGCCCGCCTGCGCATCCCGCCGTCGCGCGACGGCGACCTGGTCCGCGCCCGCTTCGGCGAGAACGAGGTGCTGCTCCGGGTCCGGGTCACACCGACGGGGGCGCCGCCCGCCACACCCGCAACGCCGAAGAAGTCGAGCCCACTGGGCTGCCTGCTCGGGCTGGGCGTCGTGGCGGCCGTGATCATCGCCATCGTCGTGACGAACGACGGCAAGGACGACGACTCGAAGAACACGGCCTCCCACACCCCCACGTACTCCGCCCCGACCACCCGGGACCCGTACCCGACCCCCACCGACACCTACGCGCCGAGCACTTCCCTCCCCACCCTCCCCACCCTCCCTGCACTCCCCCTCCCCACCCCCACCACGGAAGCCCCCACCCCCTTCGACAAGGGCACCTGCCTGAACGGCCGGCTCCCGGACTCGGAGACGGCCCAGCGGGTGGACGACGTCAAGGAGGTCTCCTGCTCGGCGTCGGACGCGCACTACAAGGTGATCCAGAGGTTCCCGTTCTCCTCGGACATGGAGCAGTGCAAGAGCAACCCCGACACCGAGTACGCCTTCTCGTACCGCTACACGCTCAACGGAAGCGTCATCAACCAGTACGTGTACTGCCTGATCGGCCTCGGCTCCTACTCCCGCTCCTGACGCCCGGACTTCCCCGCGACCCCTCAGCGGGGACCCGCCTCGGGGCTGCGTCCGCACTCGCACGGGGCCGGCCCGGTGACGCTGGGGCTCGCGACGTCCCCTTGGCGCTCGCGCAGGACCGGGAGCCCGAAGTCCGGGGGGTGGCCGCCGTGGCATCGTCGCGGGGCGGCCGGGCGACTCCGCGGCGGACGGGGCCGTCCACCGGCTGGGCGTCGACCGGGTTCGAGCCGTCCGGTGGGCCACCGCCGCAGCGCTGCGCAAGCGGGACGGGGAGGGTTAACGCCGTTCCGCAAGGAGGGAGTTGAGCAGCGCGGCCCCCCGCTCCGCGTCGTCCACGCTGACCGCGAAGTCCCGGCCCTTCGCGCGGATGACCAGGCATTCGCCGCCCCGCAGCATCACCGTCGTGCCCAGGCCGTTGATGCGGTAGCCCCAGCCGCCCGCCCGGGACGGGGTGCGGTGTTCCGTGCGGGCCGATTCGATGTCGCGCGCCGCCCAGCGTCGTACCGGCAGCCCCAGCGGGCCGAAGGCCACCTCCAGGCCGTCGCCCGTCACCCGTGCCCGGACCGACGAGCAGAGCAGCACGGCCAGGGCGGCGAAGCCGGTCGAAGCGACCAGCCCCCACGCCGCCGCGTCGGCCAGCCCGGACAGGGCCGACAGCGCGCCGGCCACCGCCACCAGGCCCAGCACGGCACCGGTCAGCCGCAGCCACGGGTTGCTCTCGCGGGAGAGCCAGACGAGCCGTTCGCCGTCCGGGATCTCCATCCGGGGCCCGGCGGAGGGGGGTTGCGCCCCGGCCGCGCCCCGGCGGCCCGCCAGCGCCCCGCCGACCGCCGCCAGTACGGCCGCCACCACGACCCCCGCGACCCACGCCGTCACCGACCCGGCCTGCCGCCAGTCCGCCCGGTCCAGGTTGGCCCGTACGATCGCGGCCTGCCCCCCGGCCAGCCCCACCCCGGCGCCGGCCAGCGTGCCCGCGACCCAGCCGCCGCCCGGCCCCGCGAACCGCCGGCCGAGGACGACGCCCGCCACGAGGACCGCCCAGATCAGCGCCGGGAACAGCGCCGCCGCCCACAGCGGCATCGAGCCGTCCGGGGCCCCGGAGCCCGCCGACCAGTGCGTGGCCAGCCGGTCCGGCAGCCGCCCGCTCGCGGCCACCGGCATCCCCACCAGTAACACCAGCACCCCCGCGGCCCCTCCGGCCACGCCCCACCCCGTCCGCTGCTTCACGGCAACTCCCTGATCATCTCGATGAGATCGGCCTTGCTGTACCCGAGCCGCGCCCCGTCCTCCACCAGTCCGCGCACGCGGTCCAGCAGCCCCGAGCGCCCGCCCGCCCCCTCCGCGACGGTCACCCCGCGGCCCCGCCGGAACTCCAGCAGCCCCTCGTCGCGCAGGACGCGCAACGCCCGCAGGACGGTGTTGGCATTGACCCCGAGCGCCCCCGCGAGGTCCCGCGCGGGTGGGATCCGGTCTCCGGGCGCGCATTCGCCGTCGGCGATGGCGCGCCGGAGGGCTCCCGCCACCTGTTCGTGGAGGGGACGCGGGTCCGCGGTGTTCAGCCTCAGCAACATGGTGCTAGTGACCGTAGCACCATCGCCACCATGCCACCACGCGATCAGACACGCCGACGGCCGGACGGCGGGTCTCCGGGATTGTCAGTGGCCGGACATAAGGTGATCTTCGTAGCGGTGGGAAGTTCCACCGCCCAAGAAATACGGGGTAGTTGTGACCATTTCTCGTCTGTCCGCGCTGCGCACCGCAGTGCTCGGGGCCGCCGGTTCGGCCCTGCTCGTCGGCGCGATGGCCGTGCCCGCCCACGCCGACGGCTCCTACACCGTCGTCCTGCGCAACGGCGCGAGCGGCAAGTGCCTGGAGGTTCCCGGCGGCAACTTCAACAACGGCGCGCCCGTGCAGCAGTGGGACTGCAACGGCGGCAGCAACCAGAAGTGGACCGTCATCTACGGCAACGGCTACTCGCAGATCGTCAACGTGAGCACCAAGAAGTGCCTTGAGATCGCGGACTGGAGCAAGAGCAACGGCGCCGTGGCCCGTCAGTGGGACTGCCACGGCGGCGCCAACCAGCAGTGGGTCGTCGCCGGCATCGACCAGGCCGGGCAGACCCAGCTCCGCAACAAGAACAGCTGGATGGTCCTGGACGACCCGGGCTCCAGCCCCTACAACGGCCAGCAGATGATCCAGTGGCCCGAGAAGCGCGGGGCCGCGAACCAGGCCTGGACCGTCGGCTACCGGTAAGCCGCGAGCGGCACCGAGCCGCCCCGAGGCGCACCGAGGCGTCCCCGCCCCACGGCGGGGGCGCCTTCCCCCGGCCACCCGGCCCGAATCTCCATGGACAGCCTCCGCCCGGGCGGCCGATAGTGCCGCTCATGAGTTCTCTCGTGCGCCACGTGACCTTCGACTGCTCCGACGCCTACGCCCTGGCCCGCTTCTGGGCCGGGGCCCTGGACGGCTCCCTCGCCGACGACGACCACCCGGGCGACCCGGAAGCGCTGGTGACCGCGCCCGGCACCGCCCTCCTCTTCATCACCGTCGCGGACGCCAAGACCGTCAAGAACCGGGTACACCTGGACCTCCAGCCACAGGACCGCACCCGCGACGAGGAAGTGGAGCGGCTCCTCTCCCTCGGCGCCACCGTCGCGGGCGACCACCGCAACCCGGACGGCACCGGCTGGGTGACCATGACGGACCCCGAGGGCAACGAGTTCTGCGTCGAGCGCAGCGCCGCCGAGCGCAAGGCCTGAGCGGAAGGCCTGACCGGCCCCCTCGGCCCTCGCCCCTGCCCCCGCGACCTGCCGGAACTGCCCTGCCGGACTTCCCGGTCCACGCGGCCGCTGCTTCTTCGGGCAGCCCTTCCCGCAGGCACCCGCCACGCGCCGGAAGGGGCCGCGGACCGCCCCTAGGGTGAACGGGCGTACGGGAGCCGACCGACCAACGGTTACCGACGTTGCACAGAAGGGCTGTTCCAGCATGAAGAAGTTGAAGGCCGTCATCCTCGCGGCCGCCGCCGTCGCCGGACTGACCGTCGCCGCCACACCGGCACAGGCGTCCACGTGCGAGGCGGGCGGCGGAGGCCTCTACATCTGCGAGTACGGGGTCACCAAGCACGCGCTGCCGGGCGGCGAGAAGGAACAGTTCCTCGTCGGCACCGACAACGCGATGTGGACGCGCTTCACCACGGCCGGCAAGTGGAGCGGCTGGGTCTCCCTCGGCGGCCCGGTCAAGAGCAAGATCTCGATCCAGGAGCGCCCCGACCCCGACCACCCGTACGCGATCACCATCTACGCCACGGGCCGGTGGGACAAGGCCTGGGGCCAGACCCGGCTGGCGCCGGGGCTGGAGTGGACCCCGTTCGACTGCCTGAAGTGCCCCGAGGCCGAGTAGGAACGGGCGGGCCACGGCGGACGTGCCCCCCATCCGGCAGTCTGGAGCCATGAGGCCCTGGAACACCGCCACCGAACGCGCCCTGCGGGGTCTGCTCAACGAGTGGGACCCGATCGGTGTCGCCGACGCGGTCGACGACGAGTACGACTGCCTGCTCGCCCCTCTGCTCGGGCGGCTGTGCAAGGGCGCCGACCGGGCGGAGATCGAGGCGTTCCTCCGGCACGAACTGGAGGACCACTTCGGCATCAGTCCCGCACTCCAGCGCACCGACGCCGTGGCGGGCCGCGTGCTCGACTGGTGGGCGTCCGCGCGTCCCGTGCCGGGAGACGGACCACAACCCATGCCCTGACGTGCGGTCAGGACGACCGGCGTGCGAGGGAACCGGCCGGCCGGCGGCTCCCCGCACATCACCGAAGGACACATGCGCACCATGAAGAAGATCAAGGCGGTCGTTCTCGCGGCCGTGGCCGTAGCCGGACTGACCCTGGCCGCCGCACCCGCGGCGCAGGCGTCCACGTGCGAAGCCGGCGGCGGGGGCCTCTACATCTGCGAGTACGGGGTCACCGACCACGCGCTCCCGGGCGGCCACAAGGAACAGTTCATCGTCGGCACCGACGAAGCGATGTGGACGCGCCACAACATGGACGGCGAGTGGAGCGGCTGGGTCTACCTCGGCGGCGTGTTCCGGGGCAAGATCTACGTCCAGGAACGGCCCGAACCCGAATACCCGTACGCGATCACCGTCTACGCCGCGGGCCCGGGGGGCAAGCCCTGGGCCACGAAGCGGATGGCCCCGGGCCTGAAGTGGACCCCGTTCTTCTGCATGCGGTGCGGCGGGTAGCAGCGGGCCGCTACGCCGCGTTCGCGTCCGTCGGCCCGCCGGGCGGCGGGCAGTCGCGGCAGCGGCCGGGGGCCGGGGCGCGGAAGGCGCGTTCGTAGTCGTCGCAGGTCTGGAACGGATCGGGCCGCCGGGCCTGAGGCGCGGGGGCCGGGGCCGCCGGCATCCGCGGCGGGATCCCGGCCCGCAAGCGGTACCCGATCACCGCGGCCGGACTGCGCAGGTCGGCGGGCAGGTCCCCGGTGAGCGCGCGCCGTACCGCCTCCGGATCGGCGCCCCGGTCCAGCCAGGCGGTCACCTCCGGCGCGAGCCGCAGTACGTCGCGCTCCGCGAGCAGCAGCCGGGGGTCGTCGACCCGCAGCCGGACGAGCAGGTCCACGGCCTCCTGCCGGGCGGGGGCCGGGGCCTCCGGCGCTTCTACGGGTACGGGTCCGGGGGCCGCCACCGATGGGGGCGCGGGCTCCGGAGCGGGCACGGGCTGCGGCTCCGCCACCGGCGCGGCCACGGCCACGGCCATGGCCACGGCCATGGACTCCCGCACGGGCCCCGACTCCGGCTCCGGTACGGGTGCGCGGTCCGGCGACGGCGGATTCGGCGGGTCGGGGTGCGCGCCGGGCGTCCGGGGCCGGTTGTAGGACACGGTCCGGCTCACCAGCCGCCCTCGGTCCGTACGCGGCTGCGCTCCAGGTACCCGTGGGCCTCCAGCTCCCGCAGGGCGGTGGCGATCCGGATCTCCCCCTCGGGAAACCGGCCGACGAGCGCCTTGATGCCGACCTTGGAACCGGCGGGCAGCGACTGGATGTGCAGCGCGAGACCGATCGCGACCAGCGACAACGCCCGATGCTGGGCGAGGTGGTTGCCCACCACGGTGTAGTGATCGGTGTGCTGCACGTTGACGTGGACGACACCTGAAGGGGCGGTTCCGACGCGATGCCGGGACGCGGCGCGCGAGGGCGCGCTAGGGTGCTCAAGAGCCATTGGGAAGGGTTCGACTTCCTAGTTGGTCAGGCCCTCGCCCGGGATGCCCGTCCCGGCGGGGGCCGTCTCATGTCTGATGTTGTGGGGCGAGCACATGCCCGCCAACCCTCCCGAAATCCAGCCGAGTTGGCACAGTTCACCCGTGTGAGTGAGCGGGGAGCCGGAGGGGTGGGTTGGTTGGATTTACCCCGGTACTTAGGTAGGTATACGTCGAGGAACGCCGGGTCCCGACCGTCCGCGTCACGGCCCCAGCCCCCCACCGGGCAGGTCCAGTTCCGCCCACACCGCCTTGCAGGGCGCCGCCCCCTCCTCGACCCCCCACCGGTCGGCCACGGCCGCCACCAACACCAGCCCCCGCCCGCCCTCCGAGCCGGGGTCCGCGTCGCGGGCACACGGGATCCGGTCGCCACGCGCGTCGACGACCTCGATCCGCAGCACCCGCCCGGCCAGCCCCAGCGCCACCTGGAAGTCCCGCCCGGGAACCCGCCCGTGGGTGACGGCGTTGGCGGCGAGCTCCCCCACCACCAGCCCGACCGGCCCACCGTCCAGTCCCCAGGCGAGCACCTGTCCGACGGCGAGCAGCCGCGCCTGCCGGGCCCCTCGGGGCGTAGCGGGCAGGAGCACCGCGAACCGGGTCGCGGAATAACCGATGTGAGTATTCACGTCACTCAGCGTGGGCGGCCGTGCGTACCGTGTGAAGCGGAAACGCCTCCGCGTCGGGAGTCTGTCCCGCGCTTGTCCGGTGCTGTCCCGGCTGTCCGCGAAGCCCTGCGGGGAGGGGCGTTGAGGAAATCGGCACGTCCTGCGGAGGGCACGCATGAGCGTGGACGGTGACGGCGCGGAGGCGGAAGCGGAAGCGGAGGACGCGAGCTGGGAGGTCGACCCCGACGACGAGCAGGGCATCGCGGTCCTGGCGGCGCTCGGGCGCCAGCTGAAGGTCTGGCGCGAGGAGGCGGGCATGCGGGCCGCCGACTTCGGCACGGCCGTCGGATACGGGGAGGACCTGGTCCGCAAGGTCGAGTCGGGCAAGCGGATCCCGCGCCCGGAGTACCTGGACAGGGCGGACGAGGTCCCGAACGCGGGCGGCAAGATCTCCGCGATGAGGGCGGACACGGAACAGGTCCGCTACCCGAAGAAGGTGAGGGACCTGGCGAAGCTTGAGGCCAGGGCCGTTGAGATCGGCGTGTACAGCATCCATGTCGTTCACGGCCTGTTGCAGACACCCGAGCATGCTCGCGCTCTCTTCGAGATGCGGCAGCCCGCATATGGACGGGACGAAATCGAAGGCTTCGTAGGCGCACGCATGGCACGCCGATCCGTCTTTGACCGCGAACCGGGTCCGGCACTCACCTTCGTCCAGGAAGAGGCGTCCCTGCGCCGCCCCATCGGAGGCACAATGGTGTGGCGGGCACAGCTCGAACGCCTCTTGGCGGTAGGCCGGTTGCGAAACGTGGCCCTCCAGGTGATGCCGGCTGACCGCGAGGTACACGCCGGGATGGACGGCGGGATCGAAGTGCTCAAATTCGAGAACGGTACGGCGGTGGGCCGCTCGGAAGGGGCGTTCGCGGGGCGTCCGGTCTCCGATCCGAGGCAGCTCCGGATCCTCGAACTGCGCTATGGCATGATCCGAGCCCAAGCGCTGGCACCCTTGGAGTCTCGGGACTTCATCGAAGAACTGCTGGGAGAAACGTGATCCACAACCCCGGGTTCGACTGGTTCAAGAGCAGCTACAGCAGCGGCAGCGAAGGCGACTCCTGCGTCGAAGTGGCGAACGCCCCAGCCGCAATCCACGTCCGCGACTCCAAGGACACCACGCTGCCCCACCTCACCTTCACCCCCCACGCCTGGACCGGCTTCCTTCCGCACGCCTCCGCCCGCTGAAGCCCCCGGCCGCCACCCCGCAGGGGAACGCGGCCGGAACGGCGGCATACGGCGTGCAACCGTCCGGGCCCCACGGCTGTCGTGATCACCGTGAAGACCTCGTTCCCCCCGCGCCGCGAGTCGATCGACCTGCCCGCCGACCAGGGGTGCCTGCGGTGGGTGCTGGGCCTCCCCTTGGTCCTCTTCTGCTACCTGCCCGCCGCGTACTTCTGTTACGGCGCGCTGGTGTTGCAGCCCGGCTACCCGGGCGACCGCATGCGCGACGACGCCCGGCTGCTGGCCGGGATCAGCGTCGGCCTGTGCTTCGCCGGGCTGCTGCTCACTGCCGTGCCCCTCTTCCACCGCACGCTGGGCCGCTGGTGGTACGCGGGGCCCTACCTCCTCGCGACGCTGGCGTTCCTGCGTTGGCAGACCCTTTGAGCCCCCGCCCGCCGCCGCCCACCGAGATCTTTCGAGATTTTCTTCCCCAGCTCCGTCCAAACACGGTTCCCTAGGCCTCACCCGTTGCGACCGGCCCACCCCGGGCGGTCGTGAGGAGGACCAAGATGACGAGCTTCCCGCCCTTTGCCACGCCCTGTCTGAACTGCGCGGCCCCCGTCGACCTGCTGGACGCGGAGCCCCCCGCCGGGGACGGGCCGGCGGAGTACCTCGACTCGACACGCTGGTGCGGGCGCTGCATGCGCTACCTGGACGACTGGGACCGGTTCTTCCTGCTCTACCAGCCGCGGTTGCGCAGCTTCTGCCTGCGCAAGCTCCAGGGGTTCATGCCCAACGAGGACTTCCGGCAGGTCGCGGAGGACATCGTCCAGGAGACGATGATCATCGCGTACCGGCACTTCGATCGGTGGGACCGGCCGGAGCGGGCGATCTGGCGCACGGCCCGCAACGAGATCAGCGGGCAGTGCTCGGCCTACCGCATGGTGACCGCGGACGGCTTCCCCCTCACCATCCGGCACGTCTCCCCCACCCGCCCCGAGGACTTCGGCTTCCCCCCGGCCGCGGATCCGGCCGAGGCGGTCATCGGCAAGGTCACCCTCTACTCCGCCCTCTCCCGACTGCCCCGCCCCCAACAGGAGGCGCTCCTCGTCCACACGGCGCTCCAGGTCCCCGCGGCAGCGGCGGGAGTCCTGCTCGCAAGGCCGGCGTCGACGGTCAAGACACATGCGCAGAGCGGTCGAAAGACCCTGCGGGAAGCCGCCGCCAAGGGCGCACTCGTCATCCTGCCCGGCGCCGCCCTCGTGGGGCTGTACAAGATCCTGGAGCAGGTCCCCTTCGAGGCCGCCGCCAGCGGCGGTCTCGACCTGCTCACCCGGCCCGACGTCTACCCGGTGGTGGCGGCGGCCGCGGCCAGGTACGGCATCGGGTACCTCCGCGACCGGTACCTGCGCGCCCGGTACCAGAGCCGGCCCGACGCCCCCGACACCGCTGACGCAACCGGAGCCCGCATCCGGACCACCCTCCGGGACCGCCGCACCTACGACAAGGAGCGTCACCGCGGCGCGCTCTGACGGCACCGGGCCCGCCGAACCCGCCGGCCCTGCCGGTCCCTTCACGAACGCCGCGGCCCCCGCCCGGACGGGGGCGGGGGCCGCGGCGGGTGCGTGCGCGTCAGGCCGCGACGGGGACCTTCGCCGGCTCGGCGGCGGCCGGGGCGGCGGCGGGCTCGTCGAGCGGGGAGGACGAGGCGGCGGCGTACGCCTCCTTGTCCAGGATCCCCTCACGGGCCGAGACGAGGACCGGGACGAGCGCCTGGCCGGCCACGTTGGTGGCGGTGCGCATCATGTCGAGGATCGGGTCGATCGCCATCAGCAGGCCGACGCCGGCCAGCGGCAGGCCCAGGGTGGAGAGGGTGAGGGTCAGCATCACGGTCGCGCCGGTGAGGCCGGCCGTGGCGGCGGAGCCGACGACCGAGACGAACGCGATGAGCAGGTACTCCTTGATGCCCAGCTGCACGTCGAAGATGTTCGCGATGAAGATCGCGGCGAGCGCCGGGTAGATCGCGGCGCAGCCGTCCATCTTGGTCGTGGCGCCGAACGGGACGGCGAAGGAGGCGTACTCCTTCGGGACGCCGAGGCGCTCGGTGACCTTCTGGGTGACCGGCATGGTGCCGACCGAGGAGCGGGAGACGAAGGCGAGCTGGATCGCGGGCCAGGCGCCCTTGAAGAACTGGACCGGGTTGACCTTGGCGACCGTCGCGAGGAGCAGCGGGTAGACGCCGAACATCACCAGGGCGCAGCCGATGTAGATGTCGGCGGTGAAGGTGGCGTACTTGCCGATCAGGTCCCAGCCGTAGCTCGCGATGGCGGTGCCGATGAGGCCGACGGTGCCGATCGGGGCGAGGCGGATGACCCACCACAGGGCCTTCTGGAGGAGTTCCAGGACCGACTCGGCCAGGTTCAGGACGGGCTGGGCCTTGCCGCCGAGCTGGAGGGCGGCGATGCCGGCGACGGCGGCGAGGAAGACGATCTGCAGGACGTTCAGCTCGGTGAACGGCGTGATGATGTCCTTCGGCACGATGCCGGTCAGGAAGTCGATCCAGGAGCCGTGCCGCTTGGGCTCCTTGCCGTCGGCCGGGGTGAGGCCGGTGCCGGCGCCCGGGTCGGTCAGCAGGCCGATGGCCAGGCCGATGGCGACCGCGATCAGCGAGGTGATCATGAACCAGAGCAGCGTGCGGGTGGCGAGCCGCGCGGCGTTGTTCACCTTGCGGAGGTTGGTGATGGACACCAGGATCGCGAAGAAGACGAGGGGCGCGACGGCCAGCTTCAGCAGCTGGATGAAGATGTCGCCGACCTGTTCGAGGGTGGTCTTGAGCCAGCTGATGTCCTGGCTGCGGGCGAGCCAGCCGAACAGGACGCCGAACGCGAGGCCGGCGACTATCTGGGCCCAGAACGGGAACTTGAACGAGGCCTTGGCGGGAGCCTGGGCCTGGGGGGACGCGGACACGGACACTCTCCGGGGGTGACGCACGGGGGAGGCGGAAGGTTTCTGCGGGGGATGCGGTGCGGCAGCAGCCGGAAAGGGGCCGGGCCGGCCGGGGACTGCTGCTGTATCGATTCGGCTCGACGGGGCGAGGGGAATCAGCGGCAACAGCAACAGGCCGCGGACACGCGGCGGCAGAGGTCGACGTGCAGGCGTGACACGAGCGGGACGCTCACGGTCATCGGGTGCGCTGCGACGGTCAACATGTTGAACACGCTAACACTTCTCCTTTGAGAATCTCAAAGGCGTACTTTGAGTCGAGCTCGCACGGGAGCGGAGCACACTCCCCCGGACATGCCGAAGCCCCAGCGGACCAGGGGGTGTTCCCGGTGCTGGGGCGGTTCGGTGCGGTTCGGTGGAGTTCGGCGCGTTCGGTGTGTGAGGAAGCCCACGGGCTCCCGTCAGCTCACGCGGGCGGCGTCGTCGGCCGCGTCCTCCTGGTTGCGGTTCGCGGCGAGCTTGTCCTTCGCACCCGCGACGCGTCCCGCGATCTGCTCGGACATCTCGTCACGCTGCTTGCGCAGCAGGATGAAGGAGAGCGGGGCGGAGAGCACCAGGGCGAGCAGCACGACCCAGGCGGGGTTGGCGTCGCCCAGACCGGCGGGCACCCAGCCCACGTTGACCAGGACGGCGACCAGGACCAGGCATCCGACGAAGATGCCCAGGCGCATCGCGGTGTAGCGGATCGTCGCGCTCGGCTTGAGGGACACGGTGACCCCTTCTCTCTCGTCGTCTACGGCGGCACGTGCCTCACCAGTGAAGCACGCCGGGCCCCCGCTCCGGCCCGCCGGGGTCGCCCGCCGGACTCCCCCGCCGGTCAGTGCAGCGGCAGCAGCATGGTGATGTCGTCGCGGTCGTCGCCCGGGGCCACGCGGATGGCGTCGGGGACGCGTCCGACCTCCTTGTAGCCGCACGCCGCGTAGAAGTGCTCCAGCCCGAGGCCGCCGCGGCAGGAGAGGCGGATGGCCTCGATCCCCTCCAGCGAGCGCGCCGCGTCGGCGAGGGCGGCCATCAGCTCCCGGCCGGCGCCGCGGCCCTGGAGGGCGGGGCCGACCATGACGGTGTACGCCCAGACCCAGTGCGTCTGCAACCGGTGCGTGTTGAGGGCGAGGAACGCGGCGGCCGCGACCCGGCCCCGCTCGTCGTGCCCCACCAGCAGCCGGTGGCGGCCCTCGGCCATGGCGGCGAGGTGCTTGACCAGCTCCGGCCGGATGACGTCGCGGGTGACGGGCGGTACGAAGCCGACCGCGCCGCCCGCGTTGGAGACCTCGGTCCACAGCTCGGCGAGGCCGTCGCGCAGGGCGGGATCGACCACCGGGTCGAAGGTGAAAGTAAGGGTCATCACTGAATAGTAGTCATTACTCACCCTCTCGGGCAACGCAAAAGCCCCGGTCCGCGGGGGACCGGGGCTCATCACGCGCGGGAGCGGAACCTCAGACGCGCATCGCCTGCGGGGTCTCGCGCAGGCCGGCGTCGGGACCGGGGTACTCGCGGATGACCTCGTAGCGCGTGTTGCGCTCGACCGGGCGGAAGCCCGCCTCGCGGATCAGCTCCAGGAGGTCGTCGCGGCCCAGCTTGTTCGGGGTGCCGTAGTTGTCCGCGTCGTGCGTGATCTTGTACTCGACGACCGAGCCGTCCATGTCGTCCGCACCGTGCTGCAGCGCGAGCTGGGCGGTCTGCACGCCGTGCATCACCCAGAAGACCTTCACGTGCGGCACGTTGTCGAAGAGCAGGCGCGAGACCGCGAAGGTCTTGAGGGCCTCGGCGCCGGTCGCCATCGTCGTGCGCGCCTGGAGCTTGTTGCGGACCTTGCCGTCCTGCATGTCCACGAAGTCGTGCTGGTAGCGCAGCGGGATGAAGACCTGGAAGCCGCCGGTCTCGTCCTGGAGCTCGCGCAGCCGCAGCACGTGGTCCACGCGGTGGCGCGGCTCCTCGATGTGCCCGTAGAGCATGGTGCTCGGGGTCTTGAGCCCCTTCTCGTGCGCCAGGCGGTGGATGCGCGACCAGTCTTCCCAGTGGGTGCGGTGGTCCACGATGTGCTGGCGGACCTCCCAGTCGAAGATCTCCGCGCCGCCGCCGGTGAGCGACTCCAGCCCGGCCTCGATCAGCTCGTCCAGGATCTCGGAGGCCGAGAGACCGGAGATCGTCTCGAAGTGGTGGATCTCGGTGGCCGTGAACGCCTTCAGCGAGACGTTCGGCAGCGCCTCCTTGAGGGCGGACAGCGAGCGCGGGTAGTACCGCCACGGCAGGGTGGGGTGCAGGCCGTTGACGATGTGCAGCTCGGTGAGGTTCTCGTTCTCCATGGCCTTGGCCAGGCGGACGGCCTCCTCGATGCGCATCGTGTACGCGTCCTTCTCGCCCGGCTTGCGCTGGAACGAGCAGTACGCGCACGAGGCGGTGCAGACGTTCGTCATGTTGAGGTGGCGGTTGACGTTGAAGTGGACGACGTCACCGTTCTTGCGCGTGCGCACCTCGTGGGCGAGACCGCCCAGCCAGGCCAGGTCGTCCGACTCGTAGAGGGCGATGCCGTCCTCCCGCGTCAGCCGCTCGCCGGAGCGGACCTTCTCCTCCAGCTCGCGCTTGAGCCCAGCGTCCATGCCGGTGTCTCCTCTATGTGTCCCGTCCTGCGTGCAACCGCCACCCACCGTACTCTCAGCCCTCCTCGGGCAGCTCCCCGACCCGGTTCTCCCACTTCGTGGAGAGCACGATGGTGGTGCGGGTGCGCGAGACGCCCTTGGTGCCGGAGAGCTTCCGGATGATCTTCTCCAGGCCGTCGACGTCGCTGGCGCGGACCTTGAGCATGAAGGAGTCGTCGCCGGCGATGAACCAGCAGTCCTCGATCTCCGCCAGGTCGCGCAGCCGGCGCGCCACGTCCTCGTGGTCCGCGGCGTCGGAGAGGGAGATGCCGATCAGCGCGGTGACGCCCAGACCGAGCGAGGCCGAGTCCACGGTCGCGCGGTAGCCGGTGATCACACCGGCCGTCTCCAGACGGTTGATGCGGTCGGTGACGCTGGGGCCGGAGAGGCCCACGAGACGGCCCAGCTCCGCATACGAGGCACGACCGTTCTCGCGAAGTGCCTGGATGAGCTGCCTGTCCACCGTGTCCATTACGTGGAGCCTTCCATTATTCGGCGTTACTGCAAGTCTAGGTATAGAATCAAAGGCGCACAGGGTCAACACCCTGTGAAATCTTTCAACAGATCAATGACGATCTTCAGGAGTGGTTCACCGTGTACACGATCGAGATGGCCTACGCGCACATGCGACAGCTCCAGGAGCTGGCCAACCGATCCCGCACCGACCAGCCGTCCGCCGCGCACCGCGTCGACAAGACCCGTAAGCCGCGCGGCGCCAAGAAGCGCTAGTCACCGGACTGGCCAGAGGGGCGGGCTGCGCCAAGCTCCCCCTCCCAACGGCGGTACAGCCGGTGCGGCACACCTGCCGCGTCCAGCACCCGCCCCGCGACGAAATCCACCAGGTCCTGGATGTGCGTCGCACCCGCGTAGAACGCCGGAGAGGCGGGCAGCACGATCGCGCCCGCCTCGTCCAGCGCCACCAGATGCCTGAGCGTCTGCCCGTTCAGCGGGGTCTCCCGCACCGCGACCACCAGTCGGCGCCGCTCCTTGAGCGTCACGCTCGCGACGCGCTGGAGCAGGTCCTTCGACAGTCCCAGCGCCACACCCGCCACGCACGCCGTGGACGCGGGGACGACCAGCATCCCCTTCACGGGGTACGAGCCCGAGCTCGGACCGGCCGCGAGGTCCCCCGCCCCCCAGTACCGGACGGCGTCCAGATCCGGCACCCGGAAGGTGCCCGGCTTCCCGTCGGCCCCCCGGCCCAGCCACTCGGCGAGGTCGTCGCGCCAGTGCGCGTCCCGGAAGGCGATCCCCGTCTCGTCCAGCAGGGTCAGCCGCGAGGCACGGCTGACCACCAGGTCCACGTCCTCGCCCGCCGCCAGCAGCCCACGGACCACCGCCGCCGCGTACGGCGTCCCGGAGGCCCCGGAAACCCCGACCACCCACGGGGTGCGCTTGCGCTCTGTCATAGCTCCGAGACTATCCGGCCACGGAGCGAAGGCACTCGGTAAGGTGACCGCACGTCCCGGGGCGTGGGACGGCGCGAGGGGACGTACATGAACACGATGACCGAAGAGACCTGGTCACAGACGGACCGGGCCAGGGCCGCGGCCCGGCTGATGCTCGGCTGGGTGGCCCTGTTGTGGGCGGTCGAGGCGGTCGACCTCGTCACCGGCCACGCGCTCGACGCGTACGGGATACCCGCCCGCGACCCCGGCGGCCTGAGCGGCATCCTCTTCGCGCCCTTCCTGCACTTCGGCTTCGCCCACGTCGCCGCCAACAGCGTCCCGCTGCTGATCCTCGGCTTCGTCACGGCCCTGTCCGGGATCCGCCGCTTCCTCGCGGTGTGCGCCCTGATCATCCTGGCGGACGGCCTCGGCGTCTGGCTGACCGCGGCCCCGAACACCATCACGGCCGGCGCCTCCGGCCTGGTCTTCGGACTCTTCGGCTACCTGCTGGTGCGCGGCTTCGTGGAGCGCCGGGCCCTCGGCATCGCCGTCGCCCTGGGCGTCGCCGCCGTCTGGGGCACCACGATCGTGGTCGGCGTCCTGCCGACCGACACCACCGTCAGCTGGCAGGGCCACCTGTGCGGCCTGGCCTCGGGCATCGCGACGGCCCTGTTCTTCCGCCGCCCGCCCCGGGCCTCCTGACGGATCAGCCGGCCGTACCCGGGTCCACGGGGAGCTCCGCGGTCTCGACCGTCAGCTTGCCGATGCCCGCCTCGACGACGACCGCCCCGCCGTGCGGGATGTCCTCGAACCGGCTGAGCTGCGAGTGCGGACGCTCGCTGTCCGAAACGGTCATGTCGGCCTCCCTGTCCGAGCACCCGGCGACAGGCCGCACGCCGGCTAGAGCGTCAGACCCCGCACCACCAGATCCAGCAACGCACACACGAACAGGGCGATCCCGATGAAGCCGTTGACGGTGAAGAAGGCCCGGTTCAGGCGGGACAGGTCGTGCGGCCTGACGATGGTGTGCTCGTAGCAGAAGGCCGCCACGACGACCAGCAGCCCGAACCAGAACAGCGGGCCCGCGTCGGTGAGCAGCGCGTACCAGACCAGCAGGGCCGTGGTGACGACGTGGGCGCCGCGGGCGCCCCACAGGGCCGCCGGGACCCCGAAGCGGGCCGGGACGGACTTGACGCCCTCCGCCCGGTCCGCGGCCACGTCCTGGCAGCCGAAGATCAGGTCGAAGCCGCCGATCCACACGCCGACGGCGAGGCCGAGGACCACGGCCTCCCAGGACCACTCGCCCGTGACGGCGAGCCAGGCGCCGATCGGCCCCATCGCCTGGGCCAGGCCCAGGATGGCGTGCGGGAAGTCCGTGAACCGCTTGCCGTACGGGTAGACCACCATCGGGACGACGGCGACCGGCGCGAGCGCCAGGCACAGCGGGTTCAGCAGCGCCGCCGAGCCGAGGAACACCACGAGCGCGACCCCGGCCCCGGTCCACGCGGACCGCACGGACACCGCGCCGGTGACCAGCTCGCGCCCCGCGGTACGCGGGTTGCGGGCGTCGATCTCGCGGTCGATGATCCGGTTCGCGGCCATGGCGAAGGTCCGCAGGCCCACCATGCACACGGTGACGAGCAGCAGCTCCCTCCAGTGCACGCGCCCGTCCAGCCGGAACATCGCGGTGAAGGCGGCGATGTAGGCGAAGGGCAGCGCGAAGACCGAGTGCTCGATCATCACGAGCCGCAGGAAGGCCTTCACCTTGCCGGCGGACTGGGGCGCGGGGCCCGGCCCGAGGACGTCCTCGGCTGCCGATGTCATCCGAGGGACCTCCGGAACTGTTCGAGTTCGGCGCGCAGGTCCGTGATGGACGACGGGCCGATCTCCACCTCCAGCAGGGGCGTTCCCTCGGAGGGCGGCGGGACGACGCTGGCCAGGAAGGCGAAGCCCTCGCCCGCCGGGCGGCCGTCGAGGCGCAGCACGTCGTGCGCGGCGACCGTCAGCACCTCGGTGAACTCGGCGTCCGGGTCGGCGATCGCGGCGAGCAGCCGCTCCGCGAAGGCGCCCGCGTCGGCGTCGGAGAGGTCGTTCAGGGCGATCTCCCGCCCCTCGCCGTCGGTGCGGTCGGCGATCAGCTGCCACTGGTCGGACGGTCCGGCGAACTCCTCGGGCGTGACTCCGGCGCGCTTGGCGGCCTCCTTGACCGCCGGCTGGGCCGGGTCGATCGTGGGGCGCACCAGGGCGACGCAGGGGGTGTCGCTGCCGATGAAGAGGGCGGGACCGCCCACGGCGATGGGGCTCACAGGCCGTACTCCTTCCATCGGCGGTCCACGAGGGCCGCCGTCGCGGGATCGGACTCCACCATGTCGGGCCAGCCGCCGTCGCGCGTGTAACCCTCCTCCGGCAGTTTCTTCGTGGCGTCGATTCCCGCCTTGCCGCCCCAGAACTGCTGGTACGAGGCGTGGTCCAGGTGGTCCACCGGTCCCTCGACGACCGTGAGGTCGCGGGAGTAGTCGGTGTTGCCCAGCGCCCGCCAGGACACCTCGTGCAGGTCGTGGACGTCGCAGTCCTTGTCCACCACGATGATCAGCTTGGTCAGCGACATCATGTGGGCGCCCCAGATGGCGTGCATGACCTTCTGCGCGTGCTTGGGGTACTTCTTGTCGATCGAGACGATCGCGCAGTTGTGGAAGCCGCCCGACTCGGGCAGGTGGTAGTCCACGATGTCCGGCACGATGATCTTGAGGAGCGGCAGGAAGAAGCGCTCCGTCGCGCGGCCCAGCGGACCGTCCTCGGTCGGCGGCCGGCCGACCACGATGGACTGCAGCAGCGGACGCTTGCGCATCGTCACGCAGTCGATCTTCAGTGCGGGGAAGGGCTCCTGCGGGGTGTAGAAGCCGGTGTGGTCGCCGAAGGGGCCCTCGGGCAGCATCTCGCCCGGCTCCAGCCAGCCCTCGATCACGACTTCGGCGTTGGCCGGGACCTGGAGCGGGACCGTCTTGCAGTCGACCATCTCGATCCGCTTGCCCGCGACGAACCCGGCGAAGAGGTACTCGTCGATGTCGCCCGGCAGCGGCGCGGTCGACGCGTACGTCACGGCGGGCGGGCAGCCGAAGGCGATCGCGACCGGCAGCCGCTCACCGCGCGCGGCGGCCACGGCGTAGTGGTTGCGGCTGTCCTTGTGGATCTGCCAGTGCATGCCGATGGTGCGCTTGTCGTGGCGCTGCAGGCGGTAGAGGCCGAGGTTGCGCACGCCCGTCTCGGGGTGCTTGGTGTGGGTGAGACCCAGGTTGAAGAAGGAGCCGCCGTCCTTGGGCCAGGTGAAGAGGGCCGGCAGCTGGTCCAGGTCCACGTCGTCGCCGGTGAGGACGACCTCCTGGACGGGTGCGGACTCGCCCTTCACCTTCTTCGGCGGGACGTGCACCATCGAGCCGAGCTTGCCGAAGGCCTCGCGGACGCCGATGAAGCCCTGGGGCAGCTCGGGCTTCAGCAGGCCGCCGATCTTCTCGCTGATCTCGCCGTACGACTTCAGGCCGAGGGCCTTGAGCAGGCGCCGGTCGGTCCCGAAGACGTTCATGGCGAGCGGCATCGCCGAGCCCTTGACGTTCTCGAAGAGCAGGGCCGGGCCGCCGGCCTTGTTCACTCTGTCGACGATCTCCCCGATCTCCAGGTACGGGTCGACTTCGGCCTTGATGCGCTTGAGGTCGCCCTCCCGCTCCAGAGCCCGGAGCAGCGAGCGGAGATCGTCGTAAGCCATGGGGCCCAGTATCCGTCACCAACTACCCTGGGGACGTCACCGGGGCCCGACGCGGGCCCGCCGCCACTGCTGGGGAGTCGGTCCCACACCGTGCTGCGCTATCTGCCGTTCCTGCTGATCATCGCGCTGACCATCTACACCTTCATCGACTGCCTGAACACCCCCGAGGAAGAGGTCAAGCACCTCCCCAAGGTGGTGTGGGTGATCATCATCCTGATCTTCTCGATCGTCGGGCCGGTGGTGTGGCTGTTCGCGGGCAAGAAGCGGGCGGGCGTCGGCGGCGGCCGCCCGGGGCGCACCCAGTGGGTGGCGCCGGACGACAACCCGGAGTTCCTGAAGTCCCTGGGCGAGGAACGCGAGAACCGGGAGAACCGGGAGAACCGGGAGAACCGGGACGAGAAGGACAAGGACCAGTAGGACCGGGGGCCACCGGGGCGGCAAAATGTGACGCAAAACTTGATTGAACGCGTTCAATAGGGCTGTCAGAATGGGCCCATGCCACTGCCACGGGCCCCACGCGAGCGCGGGCCGCGGATCGTCGACACGATCCTGCGCAATCTCCTCGCCTACGGGGTGCTCGTCGCCGCGCTGCTCACCATGACCGGGTGGAACCCCCAGCAGGGCACGCCACCCGTCCCCGCCGTCTACGACGCCGACCTCTCCGAGATCGTCGGCACCTGGCGCTGCGTCGACGGCACCGAGGTCGTCTTCCGCACCGACGGCAGCGCCTCCGTCACCCTCCTCGACGGCCAGGAACGCGACTACGCCGCCGGCTGGCGGCTCTCCGGCCCCGGCCGCTGGCGGCTCACCGAGGACCGCGACTCCGGCCGCAGCCTCGGCCAGCACCTGCGCCTGGTCCTGCCCGCCGCCACCGGCACCGCCACCCGCGCCGGCACCGTCACCCAGGCCCCCGGCCGCTACTCCTGGACCTTCGAGCTGCGCCGCGACGCGCACCGCTCGCTGGAGCTGTACTTCTTCTTCGGCGACGGGACCGGACCGGGCCGGCGCGGGGCCTACGTCCTGGAGAAGGACGCGTAGGAGGCCCGCAGCTCCGCCCGGCGGGCCTCGGTACGGCCCGCCCAGTCGACGGGCTGCCCGCCCAGCGCGGCCTCCAGCCCTTCGAAGTGCTCGTGCCAGGCGGCCAGGCAGTCCAGGCGCTCCGCGTCGGAGCCGCCGCGCTCGTTGAGGAAGCGGACGACCGTCGAATCGGTGCCCACCGCGTCCAGGTGGAAGCGGATCCGCCCCTCGCCGGTGACCGTGTACTCCACGACCCGCTCGGCGTCCCAGGCCGTGACCTTCCCCGACACCGTGATCCCGGTGTACGGCCGGCGCAGGGTGACGGCCCCGCCGAACCGGCGTTCCAGCACGTCCACCGCCGCCAGCCAGCCGTACAGCCCGTCCGCCGTGGTCAGGGCGGCCCAGACGGCCTCGTAGGCGAAGGGCACGTGCGTCTCGAAGCGGACGATCCAGCGTCCGCCCTCACGCGGCTCGCTGGTGGCATGGCTCACAGGAGGCATACCACCAGCGTCGCACCGCCCGCGCTCAGACGCCCGCGTACGAGTGCTTGCCGCTGAGCAGGATGTTCACGCCGTAGTAGTTCCAGATCCAGCAGGCGAAGGCGAACAGCGCCAGGTACGCCGCCTTGCGGCCCTTCCAGCCCGCGGTGGCCCGCGCGTGCAGGTAGCAGGCGTACGCCACCCACGTCACGAAGGACCAGACCTCCTTGGGGTCCCAGCCCCAGTAGCGGCCCCAGGCGTCGCCGGCCCAGATCGCGCCCGCGACGATGGTGAACGTCCACAGCGGGAAGACGGCCGCGTTGATGCGGTACGAGAACTTGTCGAGCGAGGCCGCCGAGGGCAGCCGCTCCATCACCGAGGAGCGGAAACGGCCGGGCGTGCGGCCGGCCTCCAGGTGGGCCTCGTAGCTGTCGCGGAACAGGTAGAGCACCGCGCCCGCCGCACCGATGTAGAAGACGGCGCCGCAGAAGATCGCGGTCGAGACGTGGATCCACAGCCAGTACGAGTGCAGGGCCGGAACCAGCTGGTCACTGGCGGTGTACAGCCAGGTGGTGGCGATGCCGAGGTCCAGCAGGACCGTGGTGACCAGGATCAGACCGAGCCAGCGGACGTTCTTCTTCAGCGCCAGCAGCAGCAGGTACGCGCCGACGGCCACCGTGGAGAAGGTCACCGAGAACTCGTACATGTTGCCCCAGGGGGCCCGCTGCACCGACATCGCGCGGGAGACCACGCCGGCCGCCTCGATGAGGAAGCCGAGGACGGTCAGCGAGACCGCGATCCGTCCGTAGAGGTCACCCTTCTCGGTGCCGCCGGCCGCGCCGGGACCGTCCGGGACGTCCCGGGTGCCCGCGGCGGAGCGGGTGACGACCTGCGGCCTGTCGAGGACGGCCGTGCCGCCGCCCTTGGTCCGCACCTGCACGGCGGGAGCCGCGTCGGCCGCGGCCGACGTCAGCGCGGCGGCCGTACGGCCCACCTTGCTGCGGCTGCCGAAGACCCATTCGGTGATGTGCGCGAAGAAGGCGAGCGTGTAGACCGCCATCGACGCGTACACCAGCTTGTTGCTGAGATCGGCCAGGCTCTCGTTGGTAGCGGCCGCGAGCAGCGTCATGCGCGCTCTCCTTCGTGGGCTTCATCTGCGGATGACGCGGATCCTGTGGATTGCGCGTCTGCGGGGGGTGCTGCGGCGGGCGCGGAGGGCGCCCGCTCGAACAGGGCGGCCGAGAGCGCCGACAGCTCCTCCGGCAGCTTCGCGGACTCGCTGCGGCCCAGGCCGGCCATCTCGACGACGGTCACCCCGTCCTCGCCGCGCACCGCGCGGACCCAGACCCGGCGGCGCTGGATGAACAGGGAGGCGGCCAGACCGCCGATGGCGGCCATGGCGCCCGCGAGGGCCAGCCCGCTGGCCGGCTGCCGGGTGACCGAGAAGGTCGCCCAGCGCTCGACGCCCTCGAACCTGACGGTGCCCTCGCCTCCCGGGAGCTCCATCGCCTCGCCGGGCAGCAGGCGCTTCTTGAACAGCTGCCCGTCGGCGTCCTTGAACTCCTGGAGCTTGGAGGTGTTCAGCTGGTACACGTTCTGCGGCAGGCCCGAGTCCACGCCCAGGCTGCCGTGGTAGGCGCTCAGCGCGAGGACGGGGAAGTCCAGCGCAGGGAACTGCGAGAGCATCGTGCCCTTGCCCTCGCCCGCGAACGTCGGCACGAACATGGCGTTGAAGCCGAGCTGCTCCTTGTCGCCGTTCTTGTTGCGGTAGCCGTCCGGCACCTTGACCGCGCCCGAGGAACTCAGGTTCGCGTCGAAGGGCAGCATCGGGACGGCGTCCTTGTAGATCACCTTCCCGGCGGGGTCGGTCACCGAGATGACGGGCGCGTATCCGTGTCCCAGCAGGAAGATCTTGGAGCCGTCGATCTCCAGGGGCTTGTTGACCTCGATCTCGGCCTTGTGCGGCGCGCCGTCGGCGCCCTCGCTGTAGGTGACGTAGGCCTTGAAGTCGCGCGCGGTGCCCTTCTGCGGGCCCGTCTTCTCGTACGTCGCGTCGAACTTGTCCAGCGTGAACGAGAACGGCGCCAGGTCGTCCGAGGAGAAGAGGCTGCCGTACTTGAAGTCGTCGTACTGGGTGAGCGTGTTGGAGAAGCCCTTGCCGCGCAGGACGAGCTTGCCGCCCTCGGACTTGAACAGCTGACCGGCGGCGAACGCCACCAGCATCACGATCAGGGCGATGTGGAAGATCAGGTTCCCGGCCTCGCGCAGGTAGCCCTTCTCGGCGGCGACGGAGTTACCGCCCGCCTCCGTACGGAAGCGGCGCCCGCCCAGGACGCCCTTCGCCGAGGCGAGCACCTCGTCCGGGGACTTCTCCGTACGCCACGTCGTGTACGCCGGCAGCCGGTCCAGGCGCCGCGGCGCGCCCGGCGGGCGGCCGGTGAGCTGGCCGACGAACTGCCAGGTGCGCGGAACGATGCAGCCGATCAGCGACACGAACAGCAGGATGTAGATCGCGGAGAACCACACCGAGCTGTAGACGTCGAAGAGCTGGAGCTTCTCGGCGGCCGGCACCCAGAACTCGTGGGTCTTCTTCCAGTCCGCGACCTTCATCGCGTCGACCTGGGTCTGCGGGATGAGGGAGCCGGGAATGGACCCGAGCGAGAGCAGGAAGAGGAGGATCAGCGCCACCCGCATGGAGGTGAGCTGACGCCAGAACCAGCGGGCCCAGCCGATCACGCCGATGCCGACGGGGGCGGCGGGGCCGTCCTCGACGGGGGCGGTGGACAGCTGCGCGCCGGCCGCCTCGTCGGTGGGGTCGGACTCGTGCGGCGCCTCGGCGGGCGCCTTGTCGGTCGTACTCATGTGCGTGTAGTCCTCAGATCCCCACCGTGAAGCCTTGGGTCCAGCCCTGCATCTCACTGACGATGCTGGCCCACATTCCTGTGACGAGCAGCAGACCGGTCACGATCAGCATGCCGCCGCCGATGCGCATCACCCATGCATAGTGCTTCTTCACCCAGCCGAAAGCGCCCAGCGCCTTGCGGAAGGCCAGCGCCGTGGCGATGAACGGCAGGCCCAGCCCCAGACAGAACACCACGGTGAGCAGGGCCCCGCGGCCGGCGGTCGCCTGGTCGATGGAGAGGGTGTTGACCGCCGCGAGCGTCGGACCCATGCAGGGGCTCCAGCCGACCCCGAAGAGCACGCCGAGCAGCGGCGCCCCGAGCAGGCCGGCCGCCGGCTTCCGGTGGAAGCGGAACTCGCGCATCGTCAGACCGGGGATCCACCCCATGAAGAAGAAGCCGAGGAGGATCACCACCCCGCCGAGCACCCGGGAGATGACGTCCTTGTTGGCGGCGAGGGTGTCCCCGAAGTAGCCGAAGAGCGCGCCGGTCGAGACGAAGACGGCGGTGAAGCCGAGCACGAACAGGCTCGCGCCCGCCAGCATCCGGCCGCGGCGCGCCTCGGCGAGGTCGGCGCCGCCGACGCCCGTCACGTAGGACAGGTAGCCGGGGACCAGCGGCAGGACGCAGGGGGAGAAGAAGGAGACCAGCCCGGCCAGCAGCGAGAGCGGCAGGGCCAGCAGCAGCGCGCCGTTGAGCACGGTGGTGTTCACACCGGTGGCTTCGGCGGCGAGGAGGTGCAGGGCGACCACCGTGTCACTTCTCCGCGAGGAGCGGGTCGATCATCGAGCGCAGCTGCTCCTCGTTGACCGCGACGAGGGTGCGGGCGGCGATCTTGCCCTCCTTGTCGAGGACGATCGTGGAGGGGATGGACTGCGGGTTGAGCGTGCCCTTGGGGAAGCGGAGCATCAGTTTCCCGTCCGGGTCGAAGAGGCTCGGGTAGGTGATCCCGAAGTTCTCCTCGAAGGCGGTGGCGTTCTGCTTGCTGCTGTCGCGGGTGTTCATCCCGACGAAGGCGACGTCCTTGCCGGCGTCGGCCATCTCCTTGGAGACCTTCGCGAAGTACGGCGCCTCGGCCCGGCACGGCGGGCACCAGGAGCCCCACACGTTGAGGACGACGACCTTGCCCTTGAGGGCGGTGGTGTCGGCGGTCTTGCCGTCCACGGTCTCGCCGTCGAGCTTGGGGGCGTCGACGCGGTCGGCCTTGGCCACGGTGGAGATGCCGTTGGGGCCGGTCACGTAGTTGCCCCCGGCCGAGCCGGAGGGCTTGCCACCGCCGTCCGCGTCGCTGCACGCCGACAGGGCGAGGGTGCTCGCGAGGGTCACCGCGGTCAGCAGGACGGCGCGGCCGCCGGCAGAGCGGCTGCTACTACGACGGACACGGGCGCGGCTAAGGCTCATGTGAAAAGTTTCGCATGAGCGATTTGCCGATCTTCCGCACCCCCCGACGGGGTTGTCAACGCGCTGGTCAGTACCGGTCAGGCGGCCGAAAGGTACGCGGACCAGCCTCCGGGAGGGGCCTGTCCGGGGGCCAGGGTCCGCAGCCTGGCCAGCAGTTTCCCGTCCTGGACGTCGAGCCAGTCGGTGAACTGCCGGAAGGATACGAGGCGTACGTCCTTTTTGTCCGACATGGCCTTGAGGGCCTCCTCGACGGCGTCCATGTAGATGCCGCCGTTCCATTCCTCGAAGTGGTTGCCGATGAAGAGGGGAGCGCGGTTGGTCTCGTAGGCGCGGCGGAAGCCGCCGAGGTAGGTGGCGGTCGCCTGGGAGCGCCAGGCGGGGTAGTTGGCGGGCACGCCCCTGGTGGTGTTCTGCGACTGGTTGGCGAGGATGTTGTAGTCCATGCTCAGCACCTCGAACGTGTGCCCGGGGAAGGGCAGCGACTGGAGGGGCAGGTCCCAGACGCCCTCCTTCTTCGCCGGCCACTGCTGCAGGCCGCCGGACGAGCTGGAGTCGTAGCGCCAGCCGAGGCGGGCGGCGGTCGGCAACAGGCCCTCCTGGCCCAGGAGACAGGGGGTGCGGGCGCCGATGAGCTCCTTGCAGTAGTCGAAGGGCAGGGGTTCGAGGTCGGTGAAGCCGGTGTTGGTGCGCCAGTCGGTGACGAACGACACCGCCTGGTCGATCTCCGACCGCCAGTCCTCCGGGCCCCAGTGCGCGACGGAACCGGAACCGCCGCAGAAGTGGCCGTTGAAGTGGGTGCCGATCTCGTGGCCGTCGAGCCAGGCCTGGCGGACGAAGTGGAGGGTGTTGCGGACGTTCTCGTCCTTGAGGTAACCGATGTCGGAGGCGCCGACGGGGTTGTTAGGGGGGTGGTACAGGCCGCTCTTCGACTCCGGCAGGAGGTAGAGGCCGGAGAGGAAGAAGGTCATCGCCGCGCCGTGGTCGTTGGCCAGTTTGAGGAAGCGGGGGAAGAGGCCGTTGCCGACCTCGCCCGCGCCGTCCCAGCTGAAGACGACGAACTGCGGCGGGGTCTGACCGGGTTCCAGGGGGACGGGCCGGGGCGGCTGGTGGGGCTGTGGTCCGGTGTCGGCGGTGGAGCCGTCGCCGATCACGCGGACCGCGGCGGGCGGCGCGGAGCCGTCGCCGGCCGTTATCGGGCCGTGCCTGCCGGAGCCGGATCCGGACCTGCCGCCATCACCGCCACCGCAGCCGGCGAGCCCGATCGCCGCGGCGGCACCGAGTCCGAACCCGAGCAATCCCCTTCGACTGACGTCGCGTACGTCGCTCATGAAATGTCATATAAACGGACAATCCCGCGACGTCGACCCACCGACACGTCACCACGTGCGCAACTTGTATGAAATTAGGCCTGCCCATGACCCGGCTTTGCCCTTGGGGCCCGGGGGCGGGGGGGCCGGGGGCACGAGGCCGGAGGGCCGGGGGCACGGGCGGGCGCGGAGACGCCCGCGGGCCCGCCCCCGGGTGGGGACGGGCCCGCGGAGGAGGCGGAGTCAGGCGCCGAAGGCCTTGGACTTGCCCTTCACCGGCTTCGCTCCGGCCAGCAGGTGCGCCGGGACCAGGTCCCGCGCCGGCTCGCTGTAGCCCACCGACACCAGCTTGTCGCCCTGGTACGTGAACGACGTCAGCGAGGCCAGCGTGCACTGCCGGCGCCGCGGGTCGTGCCACAGCCGCCGCTTCTCCGCGAAGCTCCGCACGATCCAGATCGGCAGCTGGTGGCTGACCGCCACCGCCTCGTGCCCGCGCGCCGCGTCCCGCGCCGCCTCGATCGCGCTCATCATCCGCACGACCTGCTCGACGTACGGCTCGCCCCACGACGGCTTGAACGGGTTCGTCAGGTGCTTCCAGTTGCCCGGCTTGCGCAGCGCACCGTCGCCGACGCCGAAGGTCTTGCCCTCGAAGACGTTGCCCGCCTCGATCAGCCGGCCGTCCGTCGCCAGCTCCAGGCCGTGCACCTTCGCGATCGGCGCGGCCGTCTCCTGCGCCCGCTCCAGCGGGGAGGCCACCACGTGCGTGACGTCCCGGTCCTGGAGGTGCTCGGCCACCCGGTCGGCCATCTGCCGGCCCAGCTCGGAGAGGTGGTACCCGGCCCGGCGCCCGTAGAGCACCCCGTCCGGGTTGTGCACCTCGCCGTGCCGCATCAGGTGGACGACGGTCATGTCGCTCATGCGGTCGCCTCCGCGGCGGCTCGGGCGGCGGCGGGCAGCGCGGCCGCGATGCGCTCCACGGCGCGCTCGTCGTGGGCGGTGGACACGAACCACGACTCGAACGCCGACGGCGGCAGGTAGACGCCCTGCGCCAGCATCGAGTGGAAGAACCCGTTGAAGCGGAACCCTTCCTGCTTCTTCGCGTCGTCGTAGTTGCGGACCTCGTCCTCGGTGAAGAACACCGAGAACATGTTGGAGGCCGTCTGCAGCCGGTGCGCCACGCCCTCCTTGGCCAGCGCCGCCGTCACCAGACCCTGGATCTCCGCGGAGACCGCGTCGACCTTCTCGTACGCCGCCGCGTCCAGCAGCCGCAGCTGCGCGAGACCGGCCGCGGTGGCGATCGGGTTACCGGAGAGCGTGCCCGCCTGGTACACCGGGCCGGCCGGGGCCAGGTGGCCCATGACGTCCGCACGGCCGCCGAACGCCGCCGCCGGGAAGCCGCCGCCCATGACCTTGCCGAAGGTCATCAGGTCGGGCTTGACCCCGTCCACGCCGTACCAGCCCGCGCGGGAGGTACGGAAACCGGTCATCACCTCGTCGGAGATGTACAGCGCGCCGTTCTCCCGGCACAGGTCGGCCAGCCCCTGGTTGAAGCCCTCGCCCGGGGTCACCACGCCCATGTTGCCGGGCGCGGCCTCGGTGATCACGCAGGCGATCTCGCCCGGGTGCGCGGCGAACGCCGCCCGCACCGCGTCGAGGTCGTTGTAGGGGAGCACGATCGTGTCGCCGGCCTGCGCGCCGGTCACCCCGGGGGTGTCCGGCAGCGCGAAGGTCGCCAGGCCGGAACCTGCGGCGGCCAGGAGCGCGTCGACGTGACCGTGGTAGCAGCCGGCGAACTTCACGACCTTGGCGCGGCCGGTGAAGCCGCGGGCCAGCCGGATCGCCGACATGGTCGCCTCGGTGCCCGAGGACACCAGGCGCACCTGCTCGACGGGCTCGATGCGGGCGACGATCTCCTCGGCGAGCGCGACCTCGCCCTCACCGGGCGTGCCGAAGGAGGTGCCGCGGGCGACTGCGGCCTGCACGGCCTCGATCACCTCGGGGTGGGAGTGGCCGAGGATCATCGGCCCCCACGAGCAGACCAGGTCGACGTACTCGCGCCCGTCGGCATCGGTCAGATAGGGACCGGTACCGGACACCATGAACCGGGGCGTACCGCCCACGGCACGGAAGGCGCGCACGGGAGAGTTCACGCCGCCGGGGGTCACGAGGGACGCGCGCTCGAAGAGCGTCTGCGAAACTGGGGCTTCATACGGGTACGGGTAGCTCACACCAGCCATGGTCTCAGAGGCCGCGACAGACTTGCGGACGGGCGTTTCACCGCGCCGCCGCGGGGGAGGTCACTGCCATGATGATCAGGCTGCGTGGCGGGGGCCGCGGGGCCGGGGCAGGCAATACGTGTCGGGTGGAGATATGCAACGCGGTGGTGGACCGGGCGAGGGTACGGACGGCCTGGACCCGCAGCGCGCCCGTGACGCCCGAGCCCGTCGCGGCAAGCACCGGCGCCGAGGCGCCGAGGCGGCCGATCCCGTACCTGGTCCCACCCGGACGCCGGACGGCGGGGACGGCCTCCCCAAGGGCCGCGGCATGGGAGTGACGTACAAGTACTTCGGCGCCCCGGACGGCGCCACGGCCGCGCGGGTGCCCCAGACGATGCGGCCCGAGGAACTGGGCGGCGACGAGCTCGGCATGGGCGGCATGTTCACCAAGATCAAGCCGGAGACGGTCGCCGCGATGGTCCTGACCGGCATCGAGGGCATACCTCTGCACAAGGTGCCCCCGCTGGAGCTGGTCGTCCTGCACCCCGACTACGCCGTGGTCAAGCTCCCGATGACGGTGGTCGACCCGCTGCGCGGCGTCGGCGAGGAGTCGGTCGGCGCGGCCGCCTTCATCTGGTCGACCGTCCCGGACCGGGGCGGCCCCCGGGACGCCTTCAACGTCTACCAGCTGCTGCACGAGTGGCAGGACTTCTCCCACCGCCTCCACGAGGCCGGCCACCAGCCGTACTGCCTCGTCTGGCCCTGACCGACGCCGCCCCGCCGCGGTCGCGCGGCGGGGCGGCGTCGGCGCGGCGGGGCGGGGCCGCGGGGCGGGGCGGGGCGGCGGCGGTGCGGCTGGTCAGCGGGCGGCGGCGGCCGTGTGCAGTGCCTCCGCCATCGGTGACGTGCCCTCCGTGACGTAGCTGCGGATCGAGGCCAGGTAGGCGTCCCGGCCGACGCGCCCGTGGCCGCCGGCGGCCTCGTCCAGCGCGTCGAACGCCGGACCGGCGTTGTCGGCCGGATTGCCCAGCGCCTCGCGCAGCCGCGTGAACTCCGCCCGGTCCAGCGCCCCGTCGCCGTCCGCGTCGGCGAGGTCGAACAGCGAGCCGAGCGCCTGCCGGCAGACCTCGTCGAAGGCCTCGGCGCCCGCCCAGGCCGCGTACTCCTCGAAGGTCACCGCCCCGTCGCCGTCCGCGTCCATCGATGCGAACACCCGCTCGTGGGCGGTGCGGGCGACCGCGACCCGCGGGTCGTCGCCGCCGCGGCCCATCGCCGACGCGGCCCGCTCGGGGCGGGACAGGTACTCGTGACGGGAGATCACGCCGTCCCCGTCCACATCGAGCATGGTGAAGATGTGGCGCTTTGCCATGAGGGAGGTCGCCGTGTCCATGAAGATTCCTTTCGCGTACTTCGGACTGGCCCGCTACCCCTCCCCTCACCCCCTCACCCGCTCCGCGCGCCCCACGCGCCCCCTCTCACCTCTTTCCGCCCCCCGGCCCACGGGGCAGAGTGGCCGCATGGAGACACGCGTACGGCTGGAGCCCTGGGGCGAGGACGACTTCTGGCTGCTGTCGCGGTGCAACTCGGCGGAGATGACCGCGCACCTCGGCGGGCCCGAGTCCGAGGAGAAGCTCATCGCCCGGCAGCGCCGCTACGAGGCCCTGAGCGCGCGGGAGCCGGCCGCCGGGCGGATGTTCCGGGTGGTGCTCGGCACCGAGAGCGTCGGGTCGATCGGCTTCTGGGAGCGGGAGTGGCGCGGCGAGCCGGTGTACGAGACCGGCTGGGCGGTGCTCCCGGAGTTCCAGGGCCGCGGCCTGGCCGCGGTCGCCCTCGCCGAACTCGTCGCGCACGTCCGCGCCCACGGCTCCCGCCGCGCCCTGCACGCCTTCCCGGGCACCGACCACCCGGCGTCCAACGCCGTCTGCCGCCGGGCGGGCTTCGGGTGCCTGGGCCGGGTCGACTTCGAGTACCCCCCGGGCACCCCGCACCCGAGCAACGACTGGCACCTGCCCCTCACCCCCTGACCCCGCCCTCCCCGCCGACGTCCGGGCCGCGAGGGCCGGGCCGCGCAGGCCGGGCCGGAGCCCCGCGGCGGCCGGCCCTCCAGGCCGCCAGACCCTCCAGCCGTCAGACCGTCAGGCCGTCAGGCCGTCAGACCGTCAGGCCGTCAGGCCGTCAGACCGTCAGGCCGTCAGGCCGTCAGGCCGTCAGGCCGTCAGGCCGTCAGGCCGTCAGGCGACCGTGAGGACCAGTCGGCCGCGCGTGCCCGGGGTGCCGAGGGCGGCGTGCGCCTTCGCGGCGTCCGAGAGGTCGAAGGTGTCCGCGACCCGGAGCGTCAGCTCCCCCGCGTCGACCAGCGCGACCAGCCGCCCCAGGTGCTCGCCGTCGGGGGCGACCTCCTGCTCCTCGACCCGGATCCCCCGCTCCGCGGCCGGCCCGCCGTGGGGGCGGAGCCCGACGTAGACCCCTCCGTCACGGACGAAGGCCAGCGCGGCCTCCCCCAGGACGGCCGCGTCCAGGACCCCGTCGACCGGGGCGGCCGGCGCCCCGCCGCGCTCCACGAAGGCGCTCGCGCCGAGCGACCGTACGAAGGCCTCGTCCTCCGCGCCCGCCAGGGCGGTCACCACCAGTCCGGCCCGGACGGCCAGCTGGACCGCGAGCCCTCCGACCACCCCGGCCGCGCCGGTGATCAGCACGGACGCGCCGGGGGCCAGTCCGAGCAGGTCCACCGCGCGGGCGGCCGTCAGCCCGCTCAGCGGCAGCGCCGCCGCGGCCGCGTCGTCCGCCGTCCCGGGGGCCGGAGCCAGCGCCGAGGCGTCGAGCACCACGTACTCGGCGTGCGTGCCGAGCGGCTTCACCGGGCCGTAGTGCAGGCCCACCACCCGGCGGCCCACCGTCCAGCCGTCCACCTCCGGGCCGACCTCGTCGATCTCGCCCGCCACGTCCCAGCCGAACCCGAGCCGCTGCCCGGCCCCGCCGAAGACCCCCACGCGGACCGCTCCGTCGACCGGGTTCACCCCGGCCGCCCGGACCCGGATCCGGACCTGGCCGGCTTCCGGGCGCGGCACCGGCACCCGCTCCACCCGCACCTGCTCCGGGCCGCCGAAGGCGTCGACGACCGCTGCCCGCATGGTGTGCGTCTGCTCGCTCATTCTCTTTCTCCCCTGTGTGTTTTCGGCTCGGGTTCGCCGGGCGGTTCCGCCCTTCCCGATGACCACTAACTTAGGGAGAGGTACTCTCTTTTCGTAAGTACGTACTTCGGAGTGCGTACCCGACCCGGAAGTGGGTAACCATGGCCACCCGCACCGCCGCCGCCCGCCGCGACGAGGCCCGCGCCGCCTACGACGCCTTCGTCAAGGAGTGCCCCACCAGCCAGCTCCTGGCCCGTATCAGCGACAAGTGGGTCGGCCTCATCCTCAGCGCCCTCGGCCAGGCCGAGACCGGCTCCATGCGCTACAGCGACCTCGGCCGCAAGATCCCCGGCGTCAGCCAGAAGATGCTCACCCAGACCCTCCGTTCCCTCGAACGCGACGGCCTCGTCAGCCGCACCGTCACCCCCACCGTCCCCGTCCGCGTCGACTACGCCCTCACCGAACTCGGCGGCAGCCTCGGCTGTCTCCTCTCCTCCGTGAAGCGCTGGGCGGAGAACCACTTCGACGACGTCAGCGCCCACCGCGACGCCTACGACGGAGCCCTCGCGACCACGTAATTCGGCCGCGCCACCCGGCCCCCCGATGGCATGCTGGGATCGTGAACGGTCCCGGCATTCAGCTCACCCTCGCCCCCGAACTGCGCCTCTTCGTCCCGCCCAGCCGGCGCGCGGATCGCGTACCGACCGCCACCGACGGCGCCTCCAGCATCGGCCACGTCGTCGAATCCGCGGGCGTCCCCCTCACCGAGGTCGGCCGCCTCCTCGTCGACGGCCACGAGGTGCCCGTCTCCTACGTGCCCCAAGCGGGCCAGTCCGTCGAGGTGTTCGGCGTGGACCGCCCGCAGCGGCTCCCCGAAGCCCCGCTGCGTTTCCTCCTCGACGTCCACCTCGGCACCCTCGCCCGTCGTCTGCGCCTGCTCGGCGTCGACGCCGCCTACGAGAACGAGGACATCGGCGACCCCGCGCTCGCCACCCGCTCCGCCGCCGAACGCCGCGTCCTGCTCTCCCGCGACCGCGGCCTGCTGCGCCGCCGCGAGATCTTCGCCGGCGCCTACGTCTACAGCGACAACCCGGACGACCAACTCCGCGACGTCCTCGGCCGGTTCGCCCCCGACCTCGCCCCCTGGACCCGCTGCACGGCCTGCAACGGCCCCCTGCACGAGGCCGACAAGGACAGCGTGGGCGACCGTCTGGAGCACGGCACGCAGCGCTCGTACGACGTCTTCGCGCAGTGCACCGACTGCGAGCGCGTCTACTGGCGCGGCGCCCACCACGCCCGGCTGGAACGGATCGTCAGCGAGGCCATGGCCGAATTCGGCGGCGCCGCAGCCTGACCCCCACCCCCCGGAGGGTCCCGTCCGGCAGACTCTCCGGCCATGACCGCAGCCGAGAACACCTCGCACGTCATGGACCCCGCCACCGCCGCGACCGACCCCGGGTCCGCCGCCACCGCGGACCCCCGGACCGTCGTCGACGTCGTGGTCGTCGGCGCAGGACCCACCGGACTCCTGCTCGCCGGCGACCTCGCCGCCACCGGACTCTCCGTCACCCTCGTGGAGCGGCGCCCCCGCACCGCCGCCAACCTCACCCGCGCCTTCGCCGTGCACGCCCGCACCCTCGAACTGCTCGACGCCCGCGGACTCGCCGACCCGCTCGTCACCACCGGCCGCCGGATCGACCGCATACGCCCCTTCGGTGGCATGCCCCTCTCCCTCCAACGCCTGCGCTCGCGCTACCCGTTCGCGCTCGTCACCCCTCAATATGAGACAGAGAAACTCCTGGAGCGCCGCGCGTTGTCCACAGGGGTGGACATCCAGTACGACAGTCGGGTCATCGGCCTGCATCAGGACCGCGACACCGTCACCCTCGACCTCCACCCCACCACCCCGGACACCCGGGACACCCGGGACACCCGGGAGACCCCGAGCACCTCCCCGGGCACCTCGGACACCCCGAACTCCGCAGGCACCTCGACGGGCACCCCCGGCGCCGCCCCCACCCGCCGGATCCACGCCCGCCACGTCGTCGGCGCCGACGGCGTCCGCTCCACCGTCCGCGAGGCCCTCGGCCTCCCCTTTCCCGGCCGCGCCGTCGTCCGCTCCATGATCCTGGCCGACGTCCGCCTCACCGACCCGCCCGAAGACGCCCTCGCCGTCAACGGCGCCGCCGACGCCTTCGGCTTCCTCGTCCCCTTCGGCGACGGCTGGTACCGCGCCATCGGCTGGCGCCGCGACGCCGACGCCCCGGACACCGCCCCCGTCGGCCTCGACGAACTCCGGGACATCCTGCGCGACGCCCTCGGCACCGACCACGGCATGCACGACCCCCGCTGGATGTCCCGCTTCCACAGCGACGAACGTCAGGTCCCCCACTACCGCGTCGGCCGCGTCTTCCTCGCCGGGGACGCCGCCCACGTCCACTCCCCCGCCGGCGGCCTCGGCATGAACACCGGCCTCCAGGACGCCGCCAACCTCTCCTGGAAACTCGCCGCCGTCCTCCACGGCCGGGCCCCCGACCCCGAAGCCCTCCTCGACAGCTACCACCGCGAGCGCCACCCCGTCGGCCGCCTCGTCCTGCGCGTCAGCGGCACCATCGTCCGCGCCGCCATGGCCGCCACCCCGGCCCACCGCACCGCCCGCGCCCTCGGCGCCGCCCTCCTCGCCCACATCGGCCCCGCCCGGGAACGCGCCCTCGGCATCGTCTCCGGCATCGGCATCGCCTACCCGCCCCCGCCGGGCACCCGCCGCCCCACCCCCGCCGGCCGGCGCGCCCCCGACCTCGCCCTCGCCCACGGAGAGCGCCTCTACGAGGCCCTGCGCACCGGCGGCTTCGTCCTCGTCACCCCGCCCGGCACCGCCACCCCGCCCGGAACCCCCCTCGCCCACCGCCGCTGGGCCTCCGGGACGCGCACCGCGTGCGTCCTCGTACGCCCCGACGGGTACGTCGCCTGGAGCGCCCCGCGGCCCACCGACGCCGAGCTCACCGCGGCCGTCGCCGCCTGGCTGCTGCCCCGCCCCCTGCCGGGACCCGGCGGCCCCCGGGTCCCCCAAGGCCCCCAGGCCCCTCAAGGCCCTCAAGGCCCTCAAGGCCCTCAAGGCCCTCAAGGCCCTCAGAAGGCGTAACCGTCGCCCGTGTCCAGGGCCAGCACCACGAGCTCGTTGTTGCCGCGGTTGCGGTCGGTCGCCCCGCCGTTCCACCACGTGTCGATGCGCACCACCACCTCGGCCGGCCGCTCCCGCAGCCCCAGCGACAGCCCGATGTGCCGCCCCCTGCCGTGCTCCGGCAGCTCACCCGTCTCGCAGACCACCTCGCGCTGCCCCGCCCGCGCGCACCCCTCGGCCAGCTCCTGCCGGTCCGCGAGGTCCACCGACAGCCGCACCCGCACCGTCGCGTTCGGCACCCCGGACGGCCCCTCGTTCTGCGGCACCATCCACACCTTCAGCCGGCCATGGGCCAGGGACACCCGCCCGTGGTAGGCCACGTCGGCCTCCGGCCCGGCCCACGCACCCGCGGGCCCGGCCCCGCCCAGCACCAGCAAGCCCGCCACCACCACACTCCGTACGGCACCACGGCGCACCGCCACCACCTCCTCGCGCGGACGCTAACCAGCCCACCCACCCACCGGTCGGACCATCACACGAACGAGGGCGAGCCCTCACCCATTCGCCTGCGTAGGCTTCCGGCCATGCTCATCGCACGCTCCGCCGCCCTCTTCGCCCTCGCCGCCGTCCTGGAGATCGGAGGCGCCTGGCTGGTCTGGCAGGGGGTGCGCGAACACAAGGGCTGGGCCTGGATCGGCGCCGGCGTCATCGCCCTCGGCCTGTACGGATTCGTCGCCACCCTCCAGCCCCAAGGCGATTTCGCCCGCGTGCTGGCCGCCTACGGCGGCGTCTTCGTCGCCGGATCCCTCCTCTGGGGCGTCGTCGCCGACGGCTACCGCCCCGACCGCTGGGACGTCACCGGCGCCCTCGTCTGCCTCGCCGGGATGGCCGTGATCATGTACGCGCCGCGCCGCTGACCCGGCCTATGCTGGCGAGGATTCGCCCGTACGAACGAACGACCCCGCGGACGAACGTCCCCACGATCGAACGAGGAGCCCGCTCATGAGCACGCGCACGGCCACCCGAACCGCCGTAGTCACCGGCGCGAGCAGCGGAATCGGCGCGGCCACCGCCCGGCAGCTCGCCGCGGCCGGCTACCACGTCGTCCTCACCGCCCGCCGCAAGGACCGCATCGAGACCCTCGCCGGCGACCTGACCGACGCGGGCTACGAGGCCACCGCCCACGCCCTCGACGTCACCGATCGCACCGCCGTCGACGCCTTCGCCGCCTCCCTCGACCGCTGCGACGTCCTGGTCAACAACGCCGGCGGCGCCATCGGCGCCGAGTCCGTCGCCACCGGCGACCCGGCCGACTGGCGCACGATGTACGAGGTCAACGTCATCGGCACCCTCAACGTCACCCAGGCCCTCCTGCCCGCCCTCACCGCGAGCGGCGACGGCACGGTGGTCGTCCTGTCCTCCACCGCCGGCCACTCCACCTACGAGGGCGGCGCCGGCTACGTCGCCGCCAAGAACGGCGCCCGCGTCCTCGCGGAGACCCTCCGCCTGGAGATCGTCGGCCAGCCCGTCCGCGTCATCGAGATCGCCCCCGGGATGGTCAAGACGGAGGAGTTCGCCAAGACCCGCTTCCGCGGCGACGCGACCAAGGCCGAGAAGGTCTACGAGGGCGTCGCCGAGCCCCTCTCCGCCGACGACGTCGCCGACACCGTCACCTGGGCGGTCACCCGCCCCAGCCACGTCAACATCGACCTCCTGGTGGTCCGCCCCCGCGCCCAGGCCTCCAACACCAAGGTCCACCGCGAGCTGTAGCCCTACGGCACCAGTCCGGCCGCCTTCAGCTGCGGCATGAGGGCCGCCGGTTTCAGCCCGGCGGCCTTCGCCGCGTCCAGGGCCCGCCGCAGGTCCGCCGCCAGCGTCGGCGTGAAGTGCAGCAGCACGATGTCGCCGGCCTCCAGCCGCGGCGTCGGCGGGGTCTGGCTCCAGGTGGTGAAGTCGTACGTCCACGTCACCAGCGCCTTCACCCCGCACGCCTTCGCCGCCGCCCGCACGGCGTCGTCGACCGCCCCGTACGGCGGCCGCAGCAGCCTGGGTTCCTTCCCCCCGAAGGCCGCCGCCAGCCGCTCCCCGGCCCCGCACACCTCGGCGTCCTTCCCGGCGGCGTCGAGGGTCGTCAGGTCGGGGTGGTTGACGGTGTGGTTCTCCACCGTCGCCCGGCCCTGCCCGGTGAGCTCCGTGAAGTACCCGGTGTCGTACGCGGTCGCGCCCGGCAGCAGGAACAACGACACCGGCACCCGCTTCTCCAGCAGGATCCGGGCGGCCTCCGGGTCGTGGTTCCAGCCGTCGTCGATGGTGATGAAGACGACCTCGTCCCGGGTCGGCACGTGCGACACCACGGGCGGCAGCCCCACCCCGGCCTGCGCCGACCCGGCGGCCCCGAGGGCGAGCGACAACGACGCGAGCGCGGCGGGAAGCGCGCGGGATCTCCACATGCGGCACACCTTGGTCTAGACCAACTCTGCCAGTCAACCCCCTTGCCGGACAGGAGAGTTGGGCCCGGCGCATCCACCAAGCCCGTATGGGTGAATCCATACGAATTGTCGGCGGACACCGCTACGCTCCGAAAGCGTGGTTCGCGAAAAGGAGGAAGCCATTGGCCGTGATACGGCACGAGACCACGATCGCGGAGGCCGCCGATCGACTCTCCAGGGAGCTTCCCGGGCACCGAGTGGAGATTCTCCAGGGGAGGCTCATCGCGACACCACCACCCGCCGACGGACGTCACGCACGCACACCGACCCGGCTCGTCGTGGCGTTCCACGAGGCCGGGGCGATGAAAGCGGGGCTGGAATTCCTCCAGGGCATCGGCATCTGGCTGCCCTCGCCCTCGTCACCGAGGACTTCCTGGACTTCAAGGGGCGGAACAACTGCTACTCGCCCGAGGTGTTCCGCCTCATCGTCGAGGTGACCTCGTCGAACTGGTCGGACGACCTCGGCTCCAAGGTCGACTGCTACGCCCAGGCCGACGTCCCGTTCTACGTCATCGCCGACCGCCGCCACGACGAGGTCGTCGCCTGCCGCGAACCGCGCAACGGCACCTACCGCCACCGGTCCGGGCCCCCGCGTTCCGACCTCAGCCCTTGACGCAGATGACCTGCTTCAGCTTCGCCACGACCTTGACGAGGTCGCTCTGCTGGTCGATGACCTGCTCGATCGACTTGTAGGCGGCCGGGATCTCGTCCACCACACCTGCGTCCTTGCGGCACTCCACGCCCTGCGTCTGCTCCGCCAGGTCCCGCGCCGAGAAGCGCTTCTTCGCCGCGGTGCGGCTCATCTTGCGGCCCGCTCCGTGCGAGGCGGAGTTGAAGGACTTCTCGTTGCCGAGGCCCTTCACGATGTACGAGCCGGTTCCCATCGAGCCCGGGATGATCCCGTACTCACCGCTGCCGGCGCGGATCGCGCCCTTCCGCGTGACGAGCAGGTCCATGCTGTCGTACCGCTCCTCCGCCACGTAGTTGTGGTGGCAGCTGATCTCCTGCTCGAAGGAGACCTTGGCCTTGCGGAACTCCCTGCGCACGACCTCCTTGAACAGGCTCATCATGGCCGCGCGGTTGAACTTCGCGTACTCCTGAGCCCAGAAGAGGTCGTTGCGGTACGCCTCCATCTCCGGGGTCGCGGCGAGGAACACCGCCAGGTCCCGGTCGACCAGTCCCTGGTTGTGGGCCAGTCCCCGAGCGACGCCGATGTGGTGTGCGGCGAGCTCGTTGCCGATGTTCCGGGATCCGGAGTGCAGCATCAGCCAGACCGAACCTGACTCATCGAGACAGAACTCGATGAAGTGATTTCCGGATCCGAGCGTTCCAATCTGCTTTGTGGCGCGTTCCTGACGGAATTTGATCGCGTCCGTGAGGTGGTCGAAGCGCTTCCAGAGGTCCTCGTACCCCTGCACCGGGAACCCGTACAGCCGCCCCGGGTCCACCGCCTCCCTGTGCATCCCCGCCCCCACCGGGATCGCCTGCTCGATGCGGGAGCGGAGCTTCGAGAGGTCGCCCGGGAGGTCGTTCGCCGTGAGGGAGGTCTTCACCGCCGACATGCCGCAGCCGATGTCGACGCCCACCGCCGCCGGGCAGACCGCGTCCTTCATGGCGATGACCGAGCCGACCGTGGCGCCCTTGCCGTAGTGGACGTCCGGCATCACCGCCAGGCCCTTGATCCAGGGCAGGCCCGCCGTGTTCTGCAACTGCCGCATGGCGCTGTCCTCGACCGACGCCGGATCGGTCCACATCCGGATCGGGACGTTCGTCCCGGACACCTCTACATACGACATATGACGTCAATCCCCCGGAAACCACAGAAAGTCACAGAAAGCTCGGAATACGCAAAAAGCCTCGCTCATCGCCCCAAAGCAGTCAGGGAACCGGCGCCGGCACCAGCGTGTGCGATAGACATTGTGTCCATCCGTGTCCGAGTCGCGGCAACGGATTTTCCCGAGGGGACCAAGGGAGCCAGTGGACGTGGAGCGCAAGGCGGTACGCCGACGGGTCCTGCCCGGTATCGCGATGATCACCGCACTCGCGGCCGGCGTGACCGGTCTCGCCGGATGCACCGACGGCAACGGCATCGGGGGCACCAGCGACCAGAAGGGCGGCGGGAGCACCGCCGCGCCCGCCCAGCCCGGCAAGTACCGCAGCCTGCCGCAGCCCTGCAAGGCCGCCGACGCCAAGCGCCTCAAGGCCATGCTCCCGGCCGCCGACTCGCTCACCACCCAGCAGCGCGAGCAGCTCTACGCCGGAACCGCGGAGCCCTCCTTCGACGGCGACCGGCACGTCGGCTGCCGCTGGAACGCGCAGGCGCCCGAGGGCACCATGCTGCTGTCGGTCACGTTCGAGCGCGTGGTCTCGTACGACCGTGCCGCCGCGAGCGACGACGACAAGGCGCACACGGTGTTCGTACGCCGCCTCACGGACGCGCACCTGCCCTTCCCCGGCATCACGGGCTCCCCCTCCCCGAGCACCGCCCCGGGCGCCACCCCCGGTGGCGCCCCCGGCACCGCCCCCGGCACCGCCGAGACCCCCGCCCAGCCTTCCGCTTCCCCCTCCGCCCTCCCCTCCTCCGCTTCCGCCCCCGCCTCCGCCTCCGCTTCACCCTCCGCCCCGGCCTCCCCCAGCACCGCTCCCGAGCTCGGCTCGCGCGTTCTGGAAGGGCTCGGCAACGAGGCGTACCTGGACGACAAGCTGAGCCCGGCCGGGGCGAGCGCCGCCCAGTCGCGCACCGTGCGGATTGTGTTCCGCACCTCCAACGTCCTCGTCACCGTCGAGTACAGCGTGCAGCCGTCCGGACCCGGCACGATCCCCTCAAGTGCGGAAACGCAGGACAAGGCGCGCCAGTTGGCACAGGCCCTGGCCGAGCGTTTCAACGAGTGAGGCCCCCGCCCCGCGAGGGCGTGCGGGGCCGTCGTGACGGCGCGCACAGCAGCCGGGCGCCCGGTCGGGCTACCGTTGCCCGGGTCCCGCGCCCGTAAGAAGTCCCCAACGTCTGAAGGAACCATGCACCGATCAGCCTCGCGTCTCACCCGTGTTCTCGCCTGCGCAGCCGTCGTCCCGGTGATCCTCACCGCCGCCGGGTGCTCGTCCGACTCGGAGAAGTCCTCGGGCTCGGAATCCGGCAAGAAGTCCTCGGCCTCCTCGTCCGCCAAGCCGAACTCGAAGGCCCCGGCCGCCCTGGAGAAGGTGGCGTTCGCGAAGCTGCCCGACCCCTGCAAGGCGATCACGTCGAAGACCATAGATTCGGTCGTTCCGGAGGCGAAGGAGAAGAACGGTACGGCCGCGAAGTCGAACGACCTCGCCAACCGGGCCAGCTGCTCCTGGAACGGCCTGCAGACGGACGGCGTGAAGGGCTCGCAGTACCGCTGGCTCTCCGTCTCCCTGGTCCGCTACGACTCGCACGCCACGCTCGGCGGCGGCGACAAGCGCGCCGAGGAGCAGTACAACAAGCAGATCGAGCTGGCGAAGACCGTCGAGGGCGCGCACGACGTCAAGGTGGAGCAGGCCGGCGGGATCGGCGACCAGGGTTCCTCGGTCGCGTACGGGGTGAAGAAGGACGTCGACTTCCTCAACACCACCCTCGTGGTCCGCACCCACAACGTGGTCGTCACGCTCGACTACAACGGCGCCGCCTACGAGGGCGCCGGCGCCCCCGACCAGGCGAAGCTGCTCCAGGACGCCGTCGCGGCGGCCCGTGACGCGGTGAACGCGGTCGACTCCGCCAACAAGGGCGACGCCGCTCCCGAGCAGGCCCCGTCCGGTTCCGCTTCGCCTTCCGGTTCGGCTTCGCCGTCGGGTTCCGCTTCCCCGCAGCAGTAGGCGACGGGCGGTAAGGGGCCCTAGGGAACGGGTGACGCGCAGTCACCCGTACGCTGTGCCTGCCGTAGCTCGACAAGGGGAGGTCGCGGGTGGCCGCGATGCAGCTGACTCGTACGCACCGGATACTCATCGGTGTCGTGGTCGCCGGTGCCGTGGTCATCGCGGGCATCGGTTTCGCGGGATCGTACGCCGCGGTGCGCGCTCTGGCGTTGCAGAAGGGCTTCGGCAACTTCTCGCTGGTGTTCCCGATCGGCATCGACATGGGCATCTGCGTGCTGCTGGCACTGGACCTGCTGCTGACGTGGATCCGCATTCCGTTCCCCCTGCTGCGCCAGACGGCGTGGCTGCTGACGGCGGCGACGATCGCGTTCAACGGCGCGGCGGCCTGGCCGGACCCGCTGGGCGTGGGCATGCACGCCGTGATCCCGATCCTGTTCGTGGTCACGGTCGAGGCGGCCCGGCACGCCGTGGGCCGGATCGCGGATATCACCGCGGACCGGCACATGGAGGGCGTCCGCATCACCCGCTGGCTGCTCTCGCCCGTCCCCACCTTCAAGCTGTGGCGCCGGATGAAGCTGTGGGAGCTGCGCTCCTACGAGCAGGCGGTCGGCATGGAGCAGGACCGGCTGATCTACCAGGCGCGGCTGCAGGCCCGGTACGGGCGGGCGTGGCGGCGCAAGGCGCCGGTGGAGGCGCTGATGCCGCTGCGGCTGGCCCGGATCGGCGTGCCCTTGTCCCAGACGGCCCCGGAGGGGCTGGTGGCGGCGGGCATCGAGCCGGTGCTGCTGCCCCCGGCGGGCCCGGCGGCCCCGGCCCTGGAGGCGGCGTCCCCGGAGACCGCGGCCCTGGAGGCGGCGGCCCTGGAGAGCGCGCCCCGCGAGGCCGCGGCCGGCTCGAAGGCCGCGGAGGTGCTGGTTCCGCAGCAGGCGGGTCCGGCGTCCGCGTCGGGCGCGGGCCCGTCGGCGGTTCCCCCCGTCACGCACGCCCCGCCGGCGTTCGCGGTGGATCCCACCGCGATGCCGGCGGCGCACGACAGTGCCTGGTTCGCGGCGCCGCTGGCCCCGCAGGCGGCGTACGAGGGCGGATACAACCCGCAGTACGTGGAGGGCCTGGAGCCGACCCCGGTCATGCCGCCGTCCGGCCCGGAGGAGCTGCTGGAGCAGGAGCCGCCCCGGAAGCCGTCGCAGCAGCTGCTGCCGGACGAGGAGGTCGACGACTCCGGGGCCGACCTCGACGAGGTGAAGTTCACGGAGGCGGCGTACGAGGTCTTCCGGACGTACATCGAGGAGAACGGCAAGGTCCCGAGCCCCGAGCAGGTCGACATATACCTCTCGGACCGGCACGGTATCGCGCACCCGCGCAGTTTCAGCACGATCAGCCGGCTGATGCCGGACCTGAAGCAGCGCTACCAGCGCGACCTGGAGAACGAGCACATCGCCTGATCGTCCGGGCACGCGGAAGGGCCCCGCACCCCCGAGGGGGTGCGGGGCCCTTCCGTACGGCCGGTACGCCGCCGGGTGACTCAGACGGCGAGCAGCTTGCGCACCCGGTCCGCGCCGACGGCGAGGAGCAGGGTGGGCAGGCGCGGTCCGGTCTCCCGGGTCACCAGGAGGCGGTAGAGCAGGGCGAAGAACTCGCGCTGGGCGACCTTGAGTTCGGGCGTCGGCTTGGCGTCGGGCTCCAGCCCGGCCAGCACCTTGGGCACGCCGTACACGAGGGTGGTGAGCCCGTCGAGGGACCAGTGCGAGTCGAGGCCCTCCAGGAGGAGGCGCAGCTGCTCGCGGCCGTTCTCGTCGAGGGAGGACAGCAGCTCGGTGTCGGCGTCCTCGCGGACGAGGGTGCGCTGGTCGGCCGGGACCTGGCTGGTGATCCAGTTCTCGGCGCGGTCCAGGCGCGGGCGGACCTCGTCGAGGGAGGTCAGCGGCTGCGTCGGGTCCAGGTCGGTCAGGATGCGCAGGGTCTGCTCGTCGTGCCCGGCGGTGATGTCGACGACCGACGCGAGGGTGCGGTACGGCAGCGGGCGCGGGGTGCGGGGCAGCTCGTGGGAGGCGACGCGGACGGCGCGGGCGTGCGCGGCGGCGTCGGCCGGCAGCACGGTGCCGTCGGCGACCTTGCCCTCCAGCTTGTCCCACTCGTCGTACAGCCGCTGGATCTCCTGGTCGAAGGCGATCTTGAAGGACTGGTTGGGGCGGCGGCGCGCGTACAGCCAGCGCAGCAGCTGCGGCTCCATGATCTTCAGCGCGTCGGCCGGGGTGGGGACCCCGCCCTTGCTGGAGGACATCTTGGCCATGCCGCTGATGCCGACGAAGGCGTACATCGGGCCGATCGGCTGCTCGCCGCCGAAGATGTGCACGATCTGGCCGCCGACCTGGAAGGACGAGCCGGGCGAGGAGTGGTCGACGCCCGAGGGCTCGAAGATCACGCCCTCGTGGGCCCAGCGCATGGGCCAGTCGACCTTCCAGACCAGCTTGCCGCGGTTGAACTCGCTCAGCTTGACGGTCTCGGTGAACTCGTCCTCGGTGCAGACGTAGGTGAGCTCGGTGCTCTCGTCGTCGTAGGCGGTGACCTTGGTGAAGTCCTTGCCGCACTCGCCGCAGTAGGGCTTGTACGGGAAGTAGCCGCCCCCGTCGCTGCTGCCGTCGTCCTCGGCGGCGGCGCCGGAGCCCTCGGCGGCCTCCAGCTCGGCCTCGTCGACCTGCTTCTGCTGGGGCTTCTTGCCGCCCGGCTTCTGCTTGGTGCGGTACTGGTCGAGGACGGCGTCGATGTCGCCGCGGTGCTTCATCGCGAACAGGACCTGCTCGCGGTACGCGCCGGAGGTGTACTGCTCGGTCTGGCTGATCGGGTCGTACTCGACGCCCATCTCGGCCAGGGCCTCGACGAAGGCCGCCTTGAAGTGCTCGGCCCAGTTCGGGTACGCGGAGCCGGCCGGGGCGGGCACGGAGGTCAGCGGCTTGCCGATGTGCTGGGCCCAGGACTCGTCGATGCCGGGGACGCCGGCCGGGACCTTGCGGTAGCGGTCGTAGTCGTCCCAGGAGATGAGGTGGCGGACCTCGATGCCCCGGCGGCGGATCTCGTCCGCGACCAGGTGCGGGGTCATGACCTCACGGAGGTTGCCCAGGTGGATCGGGCCGGAGGGGGAGAGTCCGGACGCGACGACGACGGTTTTGCCGGGTGCTCGGCGCTCCGCCTCAGCGATGACCTCGTCCGCGAAACGGGAGACCCAGTCGGTCTCGGTGCTGCTCTGAGCCACGACACGTCCTTCTATCTCGAAATGCTGGCTGCCGCCATTCTCCCAGACGGAAGCGGGCCCTCCGAGGTTGCCTGCGCGGCGCGGACCGGTGGGGCCGGCCGCCGGGTGGCGGCCGGCCCGTGCCGTGTCAGCTGTTCTGGTAGTTCTCGAAGTGCGCGTGGGTCAGCCGGTGCTCGGTGCCGTCGCGCGTCATGCCGATGGTCCACTGGCGGCCGTCGGCGTCCTGGACCTGGCAGTTCTTCCCGTAGGCCACGGTGCGCGCCGTGTAGAGGTCGATCGCCGCGTCGCACGCCGCCAGGAGGGTCTGCAGGTACTCCAGCGGGGTGTAGCGCCGGACGTTGGCGAAGAAGACCGCGGTCTGTTCCTTGCGGGAGCGCTGGTACTCCAGGAAGTGGCGTACGGCGCTGTCGCCCTGGTCGCTGAAGTAGCAGGCCCGCCCGCGCGGTGTGGTGAACCGTCGCCCCTGCGCCATGCGCGCGGCGATCTCTTCCGCGGTGGGCCCGTCGGGCACCTGCTGCCGCTGTGCCTGCTGGGGGGCGGCGGGCGCGGTCCGCCCGGTCTGCCGCTGTACGGGTACGGGTGCGGGCCCTTCGTCGTCGGAGTCCTCCCAGCGGTTGGTCCTCGGCTCCTCGGTGTCGGCGTCCTCCATCGAGGAGGAGGACGTGGCGGCGGCCACGGCCGGCCGCCGGGCGGCGGCCGCGACGGCCCGTACCGCCTCGGCGATCTCCAGGACGGCGGCGAGGACGGCCCTGCCGCCGACCCGGTCGGCGAGGACCATCCGTCCGCCCCGCCGCAGGCCGTGCAGCCGGCTCGCGTCCATGTGCTCCGGGCCGCCGGTCCCCACCGACACGGCGAGCGGGACGTGGAGGGTCGGGTCCACGCCGAGGACGACCGTTTCCACCATCCGTCCGTCGGAGGTCTCGTAGTACGTCCGCAGGTTCTCGTCCGACAGGTTCACGTAGGTGCCGCCCGACGACATCTCCGTCATGTCCCCACCCTTCGACCGGACCGTCAAATCGGGCGGAGCCTATCCGGCGGGTGGGGGCTTTGCCGGGCAAACCGGGAAAGATACGCCGTCATCTCCCCCCTCCCCCTCTCCTCCGCCTCCCCGCCGGGACCGGCCGTCGCCGCGGACAAATCCCGGGATGTGGACAGGTGCACCGTGGGATACTCGACGGGCATCAACCGACTCACAGGAACGGCAGCTCATGGCCTCGGTCCCTTCCCTCGCTTCCTCCGTCGAACAGCGCGTCGCGGACGCCCTCGCCTCCGCCCTGCCGGAGGCCGGTGCGACCGACCCGCTGCTGCGACGAAGCGACCGGGCCGACTTCCAGGCCAACGGCATCCTGGCGCTCGCGAAGAAGGCCAAGGCCAACCCGCGCGAGCTGGCGACGACCGTGGTCGAGGGCATCCCGACGGGTGACCTGATCCGGGACATCGAGGTCTCCGGCCCCGGCTTCCTCAACATCACGATCACCGACCGGGCGATCATCGAGACCCTGGCGGCCCGCGCCGCCGACGACCGCCTCGGCGTGCCGCTGTCGCCGTCCGCCGGCACCACGGTGATCGACTACGCGCAGCCGAACGTCGCCAAGGAGATGCACGTCGGGCACCTGCGCTCCGCCGTGATCGGCGCGGCGATGGTGGAGATCCTGGAGTTCACGGGCGAGACGGTGGTGCGGCGTCACCACATCGGCGACTGGGGCACCCAGTTCGGCATGCTCATCCAGTACCTGCTGGAGCACCCGCACGAGCTGGACCACAAGTCGGACGAGGAGGTCTCCGGCGAGGAGGCCATGTCCAACCTCAACCGCCTCTACAAGGCCTCGCGCGCGCTCTTCGACTCCGACGAGGAGTTCAAGACGCGGGCGCGGGCGCGGGTGGTGGACCTCCAGGCGGGCGAGCCGGAGACGCTGGCCCTGTGGCAGCGGTTCGTGGACGAGTCGAAGATCTACTTCTACTCCGTCTTCAACAAGCTGGACATGGACATCCAGGACCCGGACGTGGTCGGCGAGTCCGGTTACAACGACATGCTCGCGGAGACCTGCAAGCTGCTGGAGGACTCGGGCGTCGCCGTCCGCTCCAACGGCGCGCTGTGCGTGTTCTTCGACGAGTACAAGGGTCCGGACGGCAACCCGACCCCGCTGATCGTGCAGAAGTCCGACGGCGGTTTCGGCTACGCGGCCACCGACCTCTCGGCGATCCGCGACCGGGTGGGCAACCTGAAGGCGGACACGCTCATCTACGTCGTGGACGCGCGCCAGTCGCTCCACTTCAAGATGGTCTTCGAGACGGCCCGCCGGGCCGGCTGGCTGAACGACGAGGTCAAGGCCGTCCAGCTGGCCTTCGGCACGGTCCTCGGCAAGGACGGCAAGCCGTTCAAGACGCGTGAGGGCGAGACGGTGAGGCTGGTGGACCTCCTCGACGAGGCCGTCGAGCGGGCGACTTCGGTGGTCCGGGAGAAGGACGAGGAGCGCGGGCTGCTGACCGAGGAGGAGATCGTGGAGAACGGTCTCCAGGTCGGCATCGGCGCGGTCAAGTACGCGGACCTCTCCACCTCGGCGGCGCGCGACTACAAGTTCGACCTGGACCAGATGGTGTCGCTGACCGGTGACACGTCCGTGTACCTCCAGTACGCGTACGCCCGGATCCGGTCCATCCTGCGCAAGGCGGGCGACCGCGGCCCGGTCGCCCACCCGGAGCTGGAGCTGGCTCCGGCCGAGCGTGCGCTGGGCCTGCACCTGGACGGCTTCGGCGCGCTGGTCGAGGAGGCCGCGGCGGAGTACGCCCCGCACAAGCTGGCCGCGTACCTCTACCAGCTGTCCTCGCTGTTCACGACGTTCTACTCGGAGTGCCCGGTCATCAAGCCGGAGCCCGAGCTCGTCGTCGGCGAGAACCGCCTGTTCCTGTGCGAGCTGACCGCCCGCACCCTCTCGAAGGGCATGTCCCTCCTGGGCATCCGCACCCCCGAGAAGCTCTGACGCACCACCCGACGGCCCCCGGCGCGACCACCCCGCGCCGGGGGCCGTCGCGCTCCCTCGTGGAAGGCGTCCGATCCGAGGAGGAGCCGGGAATGACGACCGCGACGCCTGCGCCCGGTGGATCCGTACCGCCGATGCCGGAGTACACGCCGAAGGCCCATCTGCGATGCCTATGACATCGGTCCGGTCCCGGCGTTCATGGCCCGCTGGTGGGGCGAGTACGCCCTCGCGCGCGACCCCGAGCTCGACCGGCACGTCGCCGACCTGGAAGCCAGGGCCGCCGTGGGCGGTGGACTACACCCAGGACGCCGAGAAGTACCGGATCGGCCTGCCCGACGATCCGCGCTCCACCGTCCCCCGCGGCCCGCACATCGCGTACTTCGACAGCAACCGCGGGTGGATCCGGTTCACCTTCCTGCCCCGTGTGGCCGAGCCGCAGATCGTGGTGGAGGAGATCTTCTGGCAGTAGGTGGCCGGCGCCACCCCGAACGGCCTTCGCGTGACCGTGTCCTGTCATGCTTTCCGCGTTCGGCCGGGCAATACCCGGTGGTGGTGTCCCGTTCACGCGGCCCTCCTACGGTCGGCCCGATCGTGCCGAACACCCGAGGGGGATCTCCCGCACATGCGCCGCAGACCGTTGAAGACGCTCACCGTCCTGGCCCTGGCCAGCGCCGTGGCCGCCGGCACCGCCGTCACCGCGAACTCCGCGCCCCAGCAGAGCGACTCGCACCAGGACGTCCGGAACGTCATCTACCTGCTCGGTGACGGAATGGGCCGCACCCACGTGACGGCCGCGCGCGACCGTTACGCGGGCGCCGCCGGCAAGCTCACCATGGAGACCCTCCCGAACACGGGCGCGGTCGCCACCTACGCCGTCGAGAAGAACAGCGCGAAGCCGGCCCTGGTCACCGACTCGGCCAGCTCCGCGACCGCCTGGGCCTCCGGCGTGAAGACCTACAACGCGGCCATCGGCGTGGACGCGTACGAGAAGAAGGTCGCCACGCTGATGGAGCAGGCCCACGCGGCCGGCTTCGCCACCGGCAACGTCTCCACCGCCGAGATCACCGACGCCACCCCCGCCGCCCAGTTCAGCCACGCGCTGCTGCGCGGCTGCCAGGGCCCGGCCTACTCGGACGCCGCCTGCCTCCCGAAGAAGGACGACGGCAGCTACGAGCAGGCCCCGGCGGACAAGACGCTGATCACGCCGATCGCCGAGCAGATCGCCCGCAACGGCACCGCCGACGTCATCCTCGGCGGCGGGCTCGCCCGCTTCGAGCCGGACGACCAGAAGGCCCTCCAGGCCCAGGGCTACCAGGTGCTCGGCAGCTTCGGCGACCCGGCGCTGCCCGCGCAGACGGCCGCCAGCCAGAAGGTCGCCACCAAGTCCGACCTGGACAAGGCGGGCGGCAAGAAGGTCATCGGCCTGTTCAACCGCGGCAACCTGACGGTGGAGCAGAACAAGGCCGCCCTGCCGGCCGGCGCCCCGCAGAAGCAGGAGCCCTCGCTCGCGGACATGACCCGCAAGTCGATCCAGCTCCTGAACGACCGCAAGCAGGGCGGCTCGTACGACCGCGGCAAGTCGAAGAAGGGCTTCTACCTCCAGGTCGAGGGCGCCCAGATCGACAAGCGTTCGCACGCGAACGACGCCGCGCAGACCCTCGCCGAGGTCAAGGCCTTCGACGACGCGGTGAAGGCCGCCTACGAGTTCGCGAAGAAGGACGGTCACACCCTCGTGGTCGTCACGGCGGACCACGAGTGCGCCGGCTTCAACATCATCGAAAAGGGCAGCTACACCAACGCCGAGGCCGTCGCGCCCCCGGCCAACACGGACGCCGGCAACACGGCCAACAACAGCGTCCCCTCGCGTGCCGCCTCGGGCGCCAAGGACCCGGTCCGCTCCAGCGGCATCGTCAACGGCGCGGGCTCCGGTGACGCGAAGAACTTCGGTCCGGCCACCTTCCGTACGCCCGACGACCCGGCGGACGTGAAGGACGGCAGCCCCGAGGCGAGCCTGTGGCTGACCTACCTGTCGGGCAACCACACCGGCGCCGACGTGCCGATCTTCGCCTACGGCCCGAACGGCAACGCCTTCGCCACGAGCCAGATCAACACCGAGCTGTACGGCAAGCTGTACCGCTCGCTGTTCGGCCGCTCCCCGCAGCAGCACTGATCCCCGGGCGGCCGGGGCCGGGGGCGCACTCCCCCGGCCCCGGCCGCCGTCGTTCCCGGCCCCGTCCCGGCCTCCCCGGCGGGCCCCGGCCGCCGTCCTGGTGGCCGGCCCCTTCCCGGCCTCCCAGGAGCACTTCCGATGACGTACCTCCCCCGCGCCGCGGCCGCCGCCACGGCCGCCGCCGCCCTGTTCGCGCTCGTCACGGGCTGCTCCGGCGCCGGGGCTCCGGCCGCCGCCGAGGCCCCGGCCACCGCCGCCTCCCCGGTGGCCCTGCCCGCCCCCCGCAGCGCGCCCTCCCCGGCCGCCGTCCTCACCCCGGCGCCCACGGCGGGCGAGGTCCGCGTCCAGCAGGGACCGTTCACGGATCGCGTGCAGCTGACCGGCCTGCGCCTCACCCCCGGCACGCCGTCCGTCACCGGGCACATCGCCATCGGCTCCGACGTCAGCGACACCCTGGCCCTGGAGATCACCGCCGCGTACTACGACGCGGAGGGCCGCCTGCTCGGCACCGGCACCTTCCACCACGAGGAGGAGGGCGAGGAGGCGCATGCCGGAGCGCCCCACACCGGCCCGCGCGCGGCCGGAGACGGCATCGACTTCACCGTCCCCGCCGACCACCTCACCGGCACCCCGGCCGCCGCGGTCCTCTCGATCCCGGTCCTGGTCAACGAGTAGCCTTCCCCGTGACGCGGGTCACAGGGAACGTTCCCCCGGGTCGCCGCCTCTTCGGTGTGTCGGCAACCGGCTCACCGAGGGGGAACACCATGGACGAGGACCGATCGCGGCGCCGGGCGGGCGTCGCGGTGGCCGGGCTGCTGGCCGCCGACGGACTGGCGCACCTGTACTGGGCGACCGGAGCCACCTGGCCCGCCCCCGACGAGCGGACCCTGTCGCTGGCCGTGCTCGGCACCGAGGTGTCCTTCGGGCCGCCCGTCGTCCTGCCCCTGGCCGCGCTCACGCTGACCGCCGGGACGGGGGTCCTGGCCCACGCGCACGGGCGCGGCGGGCGGACCACCCGGACCGTGACCGCGGCCGTCGCCGCCGGGCTCGCCGTACGGGGCCTCGCGGGCCTCGGCTGGGCCGCCGGGATCCTGCCCAGCCCGCCCGGCAGCCCCTTCCACGCCCTCAACCTCGCCCTGTACACGCCCGCCTGCCTCGGCTTCGGCTGGGCGGCGGCCCGGCTGGCCCGCGCCAGGTGAACCCCGCCGACCGCGAACGCGGGGTCGCGCTGGCCCGCGCGGCCCGCGCCGGGGACACCCTCGCGCTGCACGCGCTGCTCGACCACCTGACCCCGTACATCGCCCGCATCTGCACCCCGATCGCCCTCGCCGACGGCCCGGACGCCACGCAGGAGGCGCTGCTGGCCGTGTTCACCGCCCTCCGGTCGCTGCGCGATCCCGAGGCCCTGTACGGCTGGGTACGGGCCGTGTCCGTACGGGAAGCGGTACGGGTGGCCCGGCGGGCGGCGCGGGCGCGGCCCGCCGAGCTGGACGACGTACCGGCCGGGGGCGATCCGCAGCTCGCCGCCGACATCGACGACGTCCTGGCCCGCCTGACGCCCGAACACCGGGCCGTGCTCGTCCTGCGGGACGTGGAGGGCCTGGACGAGGAGAGCGCCGCGGCCCTCCTGCGCATCCCGGCCGGCACCGCCAAGTCCCGCCTGCACCGGGCCCGTACCAGCTTCCGAAAGGCGTGGTCCGCGTGACCGACCCAACCCTCCCGCCCCCCGGAACGCCCGCCCCCGGGACCGACCCCGTGCACCGGCTGCGCGTCATGGCGGCCGCGGTACGCGGCGCGCACGTCGCCGAGCACGTGGTGCAGGCCCCCTTCGAGGAGGTCTGGCCGGTCATGGCCGCCCTCGGCTTCCTCCCCGACTTCCACCGCGTCCGCGTCGTGCGCGCCGACGCCGATGCCGACGGCGGCCGCTTCGAGGCGCTGGCCCGCGGCCGGTACGGCTTCCGCGCCCACCTGCGGGGCTTCTCCCGCCCCGGCTGGTGCTGGCTGCAGAGCCGCTTCCTGATCGTCGGCCTCGCCGCCGCCCCCGCCGCCGATCCGGCCGCCACCCGGATCGCCCTCACCGGCGGCGTACGCGTCCCCACCAGGGCGGCGGTCGTCCCCTTCGCCACCCGGCGCGAACTGGACGAGGCCGCACACCGGCTGGCGGCCCTGGTCCGGGCCCCCGCGGCACCCCGGCCGGGCGAGTGAGTGAGTGAGCGAGTGGGGCCCTGTACCACCGGGCGCGGCCCGTTCACCCGTTCGGCCCGATTTCCGCCGCGGGAGCCGGGTAGGGGTCGGCCCGTCCTTCCCCCCGAGCGCCACCCGGAGGCATCCGTGCCCGACATGAACGGCCCCTACAAGCCCGGCACCCCGTGCTGGATCGACCTGATGGTCCCCGACCAGCAGGCGGCCATCGACTTCTACTGCGACCTCCTGGGCTGGCAGGGCGAGGTCGGACCGGCCGAGACCGGCGGATACGCCGTCTGCACCCTCAAGGGCAAGCCGGTCGCCGGGATCATGAAGGCGATGAACCCGGACGGCACCGTCCCGGACCCGCTGCCCCCGACGGTGTGGACCACCTACCTGTCCACCGACAACATCGACGGCACCGTCAAGTCCGTCACCGACGCCGGCGGCACCGTCATGATGGGCCCGATGGACGTCATGGACCTCGGCCGGATGGCCGTGATCACCGACCCGACCGGGGCCGTCGTCGGCCTGTGGCAGCCCGGCACCTTCGACGGCGCGGGCATCGTCAACGAGCACGGCGCGCTCATCTGGAACGAGCTGACCACCGCCGACCTCCCGGCCGCCTCCGCGTTCTACTCCTCCATCCTGCCCGTCACCACGCACCGCTCCGAGATCCCGGGCGCCGAGGGCTACATCGAGTTCCAGGTCGACGGGCGCGCGGTCGGCGGGATGATGGACCTGACCCAGCTCCCGCCGGGCGTACCGCCGCACTGGCAGGCCTACTTCCACGTGGACAGCGTCGACGAGGTCCAGGCCGCCGCCGTCCGCGCCGGCGGCAGCGTCCTCGCCCCGGCCTTCGACATGGCGGTCGGCCGGATGGCCGTCCTCGCCGACCCGCAGGGCGGAGCGTTCTCGGTCATCACGGCCAACATGCCGGAGCAGCCGGCCTGACCCCCGCCCCCGGGGCCTCGGCCCGCCGGACCGTGAAACACCCGTGGGTGCGGGGGAGTTCCCCGCACCCACGACAATGGCGGGACGCGGCAACCAGGGGGAACCGGGGGAACCATGTCTTACTTGATCATCATTGGGTTCGGCCTCGCGTGGGTGGGCTTCACCATCTGGCGCGAGCGCGGACGCCCGAGCAGCGGCCGCCGCCGTTCGAAGGGCGACGCGGGCTCCTTCTACGGCTGCGGCGGCGACTCGTCCTGCGGGGGCGGCGGGGGCGACTGACGGCCCCGCCCACGGACGGCTGCCCGGACGTCCTCACGTCCGGGCCGCCGTGCCGGGCCCTTCCCTCCGGGACCGGTCAGCGCTCGATCGGGTAGGACGTGCGCCCCGACGCACCGTCGATCTCGTCGTGCGCCTTGGTGAGCAGTTGCTCCTTGAGATCGTTGAGCGCACGGGCTGCCGCGATCTCCTCGCCCACCCTGGGCTGATTGCCGTCACTGGGGTGACGGCTGGAATAGCCGTGCGAGCGCAGCTCGCTCCCGTCCGGTAGCCGGACGAGGGCGGCGGCGCGGGTGCGCTTGCTGTCCTCCTGGAACTCCACGTCCACATGCCATCCGACGGCATCCTTCATGGCGATCACCTCCGAGGCCGCTGCTTTCCAGGGTGCACCCGTCAGCCCGTCCCCGCCCGCCCCGCGACCAGCGGCGCGAGCCCGTCCAGGATCCGCTCCAGCCCGAAGCGGAACTGGAAGTCCGGCTCGCCGGAGCCGCTGAAGGCGTCCGAGTCCAGCAGCCGCGTCACGGCAGGGTGCGCGTCCGGGCCGGCGAGCAGCCGCAGGGTGCGGACGTACCGGTCCAGGGCCTGCTGCGGGGTGACTCCGGACTTCACGATGGCGTCGATCATGTCGGCGGCCATCGTGGCCTCGTTCCGCACCAGGCCCCCGATCAGGATGATCGTGGAGAGCTTCTCGCCCTCCTCCAGGCCCGTGCCGGCCATCGCGGCGAGCCCCCGGTCCATCCAGGCGAGCTGGTTCGGGGTGGCCGGCGGGGCCGTGATCGGGATGCGCAGGATCCAGGAGTTGGCCATCAGTACGGCCCGCTGCGCGTACGCCCACTGCGTCAGCAGCTCGCGCCAGCCCAGGCCCTGCGCCCCGGGCGGCAGCGGCGGCGGGGTGCCGACCCCCGCGTCCGCCATGAGGACGTACAGCTCCTCCTTGGCGGCGACGTAGCGGTAGAGGGACATCGTCGAGGCGCCCAGCTCCTTGGCGACCCGGCCCATCGACACGGCGTCCATGCCCTCCGTGGCGGCGAGCGCGACGGCCGCCTCCACGATCCGGGGCAGCGTGAGGGTGGGGCGCGGCCCCTTGCCGGGGCGTTCGCGCAGGCCCCAGGCCATTTCCAGGCTCGCCGGGAGCCCGGTCCCGCTGTCCTCGTCCGCCATGACCGCCCACTCCTCGATTGACCCCCATCCTAGTTCTGTGTATTACTTACGCAGAAGAGCGTAAGCCATACGCAGAAGGGAGCTCCATCCCTCATGACCCCGCACGCCCTCGGCATCCACGCCACCGGCCTCACCAAGTCCTACGGGGACCTGTGCGTCCTCGACGGCCTCGACCTCTCCGTCCCGCGCGGCTCCGTCCTCGCCCTCCTCGGCCCCAACGGCGCCGGGAAGACCACCACCGTCCGGGTCCTCGCCACCCTCACCGCGCCCGACTCCGGGACCGCCCGCGTGGCCGGGCACGACATCACCGGCGCGCGGGCCCTCGTACGGGAACGCATCAGCCTCACCGGCCAGTTCGCGGCCCTCGACGACCTCCAGACCGGCGCCGAGACCCTGCGCATGACCGGCAGGCTCACCGGGCTGTCCGCCCGCGACGCCCGCGCCCGCGCCGGTGAACTCCTCGACCGCTTCGGCCTGTCCGAGGCCGCCGACCGCCTCACCAAGACCTACTCGGGCGGGATGCGACGGCGCCTGGACCTCGCGGCGAGCCTCGTCGGCAAGCCCGCCGTGCTGTTCCTGGACGAGCCCACGACCGGCCTCGATCCGCGCAGCCGCGCGGAACTCTGGGACCTCGTACGGGAACTGCGCTCCGACGGCACCACCGTCCTGCTCACCACCCAGTACCTGGAGGAGGCCGACCGGCTCGCCGACCGCGTCACCGTCCTCGACTCCGGCCGCGTCACCGCCGAGGGCACCCCCGCCGAACTGAAGGCCCGCGTCGCCGGACACCGCCTCGACCTCACCCTGACCAGCCGGGGCGCCTACGAGGCCCTCACTGCCCGCGCCGTCCACCACGACCCCGACGCACTGACCCTGGGCCTGCCCACCGACGGCACCGCCGCCCACGTCCGGGCCCTGCTCGACGAACTCGACCCCGACCGCACCGGCGTCGAGCGCTTCACGCTCCGCACCGCCACCCTCGACGACGTCTTCCTCGCCCTGACGGGAGCCCCCCGATGACCGGTACCGCCGCCCTCACCATGGCCGGGCGCAGCCTGCGCATCAGCCGGCGCAGCCCCGACGCGCTGATCGCCGCCCTGATGCTCCCCGTCATGCTGATGCTGATCTTCGTGTACTTCTTCGGCGGCGCCATCGACACCGGGACGGCGTACGTGACGTACGTGGTCCCCGGCGCCATGCTCCTGTGCGCGGGCTTCGGCGCGGCGAGCACCGCCGTGAGCGTGGCCGACGACATGAAGAACGGCATCGTCGACCGCCTCCGCTCCCTGGACGTGGGCGGCGTCCCCGTCCTGGCCGGACACGTCACGGCATCGGTCGTCCGCAACCTCGTCTCGACGACCCTCGTCCTGGCCGTCGCCCTCGCCATCGGCTTCCGCCCCCGGGCTTCGGCGCCCGCCTACCTCGCCGCCGCCGGGCTCCTCGTCGCGTACATCACCGCGATCTCCTGGCTGGCCGCGACGCTCGGCCTGCTCGCCAAGTCCCCTGAAGCCGCGGGCGGGTTCACCTTCCTGATGATGTTCCTCCCCTACCCGTCCAGCGCCTTCGTCCCCATCGACACCATGCCGTCCTGGCTGCACGGCTTCGCCGGCCACCAGCCGCTGACCCCGGTGATCGAATCGCTGCGCGCCCTCCTCCTGGACCGCCCGGCGGGCAACGCCCCCTGGACCGCCCTCGCATGGTGCGCGGCGATCACCGCCCTGGCCGTCACCGTGGCGGGCGTCCTCTTCCGGCGCCGCACCCGCTGAGCGGGGGCGCTCGCGCCACCGGGCTCGTGCCGGACGGGGGTCAGCACGGGCCCGGACCGCAGCGGTCAGGCCGTCAGCGGGTAGGAATGCCGTCCCGTGGCCTCGTCGATCTCCCCGTGGGCCTTCTGGAGCAGCTGGCCCGCGAGGTCCATCAGGGCCCGCGCCCCGGCGATCTCCTCACCGACCCGCAACTGCTCCGGGTCGGACGGGTGCCGCATCGCATAGCCGCGCGCCCTGACCTCGGAACCGTCGGCGAGCCTCAGCAGGGCCGCCGCGTTCGTGCGGTGGCCGTCTTCGGTGAACTCCATCTCGACGTGCCAGCCTGCGAGTGTGGGCATGGCGGATCACCTCCACAGTGCCGTGCGCCTCTCCCCCCAGCCTGCTCCTCCCGCCCCGCTAGGGCCAGTCGACCATGGCGGCGAAGACGATCACGTTCAGCACCACGGCCCCCGGCGCCGCCAGCGCCAGCGCGAGGCGCCGCGCCCGGTTGCCGTGGTTCCAGGGCAGCGCCCAGCAGGCCACGAGCAGGAGCAGTACGAGGACCAGCCCGCCCGTGAACACCGTCCACGCGGGCCCGAAGCTCGCGTCGAAGCGGTCCGAGGCCGCGTCCTCGCAGGAGTCGCAGGCCATCGGGGAGAGCCCCGCGAAGAACAGGGTGACGGCGGCGGCGGGCAGCGTCAGCAGGGTGGAGACGAGCGGCGCGACGTACGCGCGGCGGTCGCGCTCGGCGGGGGCGGTGGTGTCCATGCCCCCACTCAAGCCGGACGGCGCCGGGCCGGCATGAGTGTCCGTACTCATCCCGGCCCGCGCACCGCACTCAGCGCACTCAGCGGGTCTCGCGCAGCCAGCCCGCGACCTCGGTCGCCCAGTAGGTGAGGATCGTGTCGGCGCCCGCCCGCTTGATGCCGAGGAGGGTCTCCAGGATCGCCCGGTCCCGCTCGATCCAGCCCTTCTCGGCGGCTGCCTCGACCATCGCGTACTCGCCGCTGATCTGGTACGCCGCCACCGGCACGTCCACGGCCTCCGCGACCCGGTGGAGGATGTCCAGGTACGGGCCGGCGGGCTTGACCATGACCATGTCGGCGCCCTCCTCCAGGTCCAGCGCCAGCTCCCGCAGGGACTCGCGGGCGTTGGCCGGGTCCTGCTGGTACGTCTTGCGGTCGCCCTGGAGGGAGGAGGCGACGGCCTCGCGGAAGGGACCGTAGAAGGCGGAGGAGTACTTCGCGGTGTAGGCGAGGATCGAGACGTCCTCGTGGCCCGTCTCGTCGAGGGCGTCGCGGACGACGCCGACCTGGCCGTCCATCATGCCGCTGGGGCCCACCACGTGGACGCCCGCGTCGGCCTGGACCTGCGCCATCTCCGCGTACCGCTCCAGCGTGGCGTCGTTGTCGACGCGGCCGTGCTCGTCCAGGACACCGCAGTGGCCGTGGTCGGTGTACTCGTCCAGGCACAGGTCGGACATGATGACGAGGTCGTCGCCGACCTCGGCCTTCACGTCGCGGATCGCGACCTGGAGGATGCCGTCGGGCTCGGTGCCCGCCGTGCCGAGCGCGTCCTTGTTCTCGTCGGCCGGGACGCCGAAGAGCATGATCCCCGAGACGCCCGCCTCGACCGCCTCCACGGCGGCCTTCCGCAGCGTGTCCCGGCTGTGCTGGACCACGCCCGGCATCGCCGAGATCGGCAGCGGCTCGGTGATGCCTTCCCGGACGAACGCCGGGAGGATCAGGTCCGAGGGGTGCAGCCGGTACTCCGCGACCATCCGCCGCATGGCCGGGGTGGTGCGCAGCCGGCGGGGCCGGGAGCCGGGGAAGGATCCGTACGCGCTCATTCTCAGTCGCCTCTTCGAGCATCGACAGCAGTCCCCCCAAGCCTAGGGGCCCGCCGTCCGCACCCCGAACTCGCACCACACCGCCTTGCCGGGCATCCTCGGCGTCACCCCCCACCGGTCCGCGACCCCCGCCACCAGCAGCAGCCCCCGCCCGCCCTCGGCCCCCGGATCCCGGTCCGCGATCCGGGGCCGCCCGCCCCCGCTGTCGTGCACTTCCGCCCGGACGGCCCCGTCGAAGAGCATCAGCCGCACCCGGTAGTACCGGCCGGGCGGGACGCCGTGCAGCAGGGCGTTGGTGGCCAGCTCGCTCACGCAGAGCAACAGGTCGTCCCGACGACATGTGACACCCCACGCGTGAAGCGTCTCCGCCGTGAACTCCCTGGCGGGGCGGACGGATCGGGGGCTGCGGGGGAAGTACCGCTCGCGCAGCAGGGCCGGATGGATTTCCACGTTCACGGGGCGATCGTCGCGGTGCGTGACTAGCGTGGGCGAGACCGGTAACCCGTACTCCTTCATGAGTACGGGTTGGTACCGGTATCTCTCGTGCGCACTCGGGGAGTTCACAGGCATGCCACCACGCAAGAGGCCCCGGCCCAACGAAACCGCGATGAAGATGGTCGGCGCGCAGGTCGGCGCCGCCCGAGTCGCCAAAGGAATGACGCAGCGCACCCTCGCCGAAGCGCTGCACATGGACGAAGAGACGGTCGCCTCCATCGAGCAGGGCAGGCGGGTCCTCATGCCCAACGTCGCCGAAAAGATGGACCGGGTCCTCGGCCTGCCCGGCCTCCTGGCGGTCGCGGCGAACAGGATGCCGGAGGTCGACATGGTCCCCGCCTGGGCGGAGGAGTACATGGAGCGGGAACGGGAGGCCCTGGCCCTGTCCTGGTACGACACGCTGATCATTCCTGGCCTGCTCCAGACGGAGGAGTACGCCCGTGCGGTGTTCGGATGCCACGTCCCGTACCTCGGCGAGGAGAAGATAGAGCTGCAGACCTCCCTTCGGATGAAGCGCCAGAGGATCCTGCACCGCCCCACACCGCCAACGCTCAGCTTCGTCATGTGGGAGCCCGTCCTGCACGACCGGCTCGGCGGCGACGCCGTGTGGAGGGAGCAGCTGCATCACCTTCGCAGCTGTGCCGACTCCCCCGGCATCTCTCTCCAGGTCCTCCCCATGCGCATGGAGACCCACGCCGGTCTCTCAGGCCCGTTCACCCTGCTCGAAACCCCTGACTACCAGCGGCTCGCCTACTCGGAAACGCAGCGCGGCAGTGTGCTCGTGCGCGACCCGAATGAGGTCAGCATCCTCTCCCAGAAGTATGCGATGCTGCGGTCACAGGCCCTCAACTTCGCTGAGACGAAGGGCCTGTTGGACCGGCTGCTAGGAGAGGCATGAGCACCCCACTGAAGTGGTTCAAGTCCAGCTACAGCAGCGACCAAGGCGGCCAGTGCCTTGAAGTCGCCGTCTCCTGGCGGAAGTCCTCCTACAGCGGTGACGAAGGCGGCGCCTGCGTCGAGGTCGCCACCTGCCCCTGCGCCGACACCGTCCACATCCGCGACTCCAAGGTCGCCGACGGGCCGACGCTCACCCTGGCCCCCGCCGCCTGGGGCAGCCTCACCCGTTGGGTTCGTTCCTGAGGCGCCAGCGCCGCAGGCCGTCCGGCCGGGTGTCGTGTTCGAACTCCGGGCCCAGTGGGCCCACCCGGGCGTAGGCCTCCGCCGTCCGGGGGTCGTCCCGGACGGCCAGTCCGTAGGCGGCGCTGAGCCGGACGTCCTGCTCGTCCGCGTCGAGGAGCTCCGCCAGCGCCTCCGTGACCTCCGGCGAGCAGTCGGAGCCGCGGGCGGTGGCCCGCACGGCCCGGTGCCGGACACGCGGGTCCGCGTCCCGGAGCAGGGCGAGCAGTACCGCCCTGTCCGGCTCCCCCAGCTCCTCCCCGCCCAGCACCCCGGCCGCCTCCGCCCGTACCCCCGCGTCGGGGTCCCGCCCGAGGTCGCACACCGCCCGTGCCGTCTCCGGGTCCAGCGGCCGGTCGAACATCCACGGCACCCGGCTCCGCACCCGGGGGTCCGGATGCCCCGCGTACCGCAGCCCGAACTCCCGAGCCTCCGGGAGGTCCTCCTCGGTCACCAGCCGGAGCACCCTCGCCAGTACCCCGGCGTCCCGTTCCGTGTCGGCCCAGCCGGGAAGCAGCTCGGCACGCCGCTTCTCGTACCAGGGGGCGTGGTCCGTGACGCCGGACATCAGCCTGCCCAGGCCCAGGAAATCGGCGACGAACGCCCGGTGCGCGGGCGAGGGGTGCCGGTGGAAGGCCACCACCTCCCGCCACGTCTCCGCGCTCTGCCGCGACAGCAGCACCCAGCAGGCTGCCGACCGGTCGACGTGCTCCTCGTCCTCCGCACCGTCCTCGTGCCGCACCGCGCGGGCCATCAGCTCCCCGACCGGGGCCAGGATCCGGTACCGCCACTCCAGCTGGGTCAGGACGGCTCCGTGCCCGGCCCGGACGGTCCGCCCGCCGAGGGTGACCTCCTCGACGCGGTCGGCCGCGCCGTCCCGCACCCACCGGACGTCCGCCGGCCCCGCCGCCCCCGTCAGCCGCCGCAGCTCGCCCTCCGCGCCCCGCTCGTACCACCAGCGGGCCGCGACCAGCAGCCGGTCGCGCTCCGCCTCCGGCAGCGGCGCGGAACGCTCGTCCAGCAGCGCCGACACCACCGCAGGGGAGCCCCCCTCGACGGCCCGCAGCAGCACCCGGTCCGGGTCCGCCCCGGCCGCGACCAGCTCCTCGACGGTCTCCACCGCGTACGCCGCGACCGCCGCGCACAGCCCCGACAGCCCGTCCCGCTCCGCCATCCGTCCCCCCTCGTCCGGCGGCGATCCTCGCCCGACGGGGGCCGGCGGACAACCGGATTACCCCCGGGAACGGGGGAAGGGGCCCGGGTGCGCTGTGCACCCGGGCCCCTTCCCCGTGTCCTGCGGCGGAGCCGCCCCGCCTAAGCCGCTCACGTCGTGCGGCGGCGACGCGCGCCCGGACGGCGTTCGCTCGGGCGGGAGACCGTCTCGCCGGCCTCCTTCGCCGCCTCGCGGCGGGCCTCGCCGTACGCGGCGAGGGCCTCCGCCAGCTTCGAGACGGACGGCTCCGGCGACAGCACGTCCACGCGCAGGCCGTGCTCCTCCGCCGTCTTGGCGGTGGCCGGGCCGATGCAGGCGATGACGGTCACGTTGTGCGGCTTGCCCGCGATGCCGACCAGGTTGCGCACGGTCGAGGACGAGGTGAAGAGCACGGCGTCGAAGCCGCCGCCCTTGATCGCCTCGCGGGTGTCGGCCGGCGGCGGCGACGCGCGCACGGTCCGGTAGGCCGTGACGTCGTCGACCTCCCAGCCCAGCTCGATCAGCCCGGCCACCAGGGTCTCGGTGGCGATGTCGGCGCGCGGCAGGAAGACGCGGTCGATCGGGTCGAAGACCGGGTCGTAGGGCGGCCAGTCCTCCAGCAGCCCGGCGGCCGACTGCTCGCCGCTCGGCACCAGGTCCGGCTTCACGCCGAACTCGACCAGCGCGGCGGCGGTCTGCTCGCCGACCGCGGCGACCTTGATGCCCGCGAAGGCGCGCGCGTCGAGCCCGTACTCCTCGAACTTCTCCCGCACCGCCTTGACCGCGTTGACGGAGGTGAAGGCGATCCACTCGTAGCGGCCGGTGACCAGGCCCTTGACCGCCCGCTCCATCTGCTGCGGGGTGCGCGGCGGCTCCACGGCGATGGTCGGCACCTCGTGGGGCACCGCGCCGTACGAACGCAGCTGGTCGGAGAGCGAAGCGGCCTGCTCCTTGGTGCGCGGTACGAGGACCCGCCAGCCGAACAGCGGCTTCGACTCGAACCAGGCCAGCTCCTCGCGCCGCGCGGCGGCGCCCTGCTCACCGACCACGGCTATGACGGGCCGCGCGCCCTCGGGAGAGGGGAGGACCTTGCCCTGCTTGAACACCTGGGCGATGGTGCCCAGGGTCGCGCTCCAGGTCCGCTGGCGGGTCGTCGTGCCGCCCACGGTCACCGTCAGCGGGGTCTCCGGCTTGCGGCCGGCCGACACCAGCTCGGCGGCGGCGGCGGAGACGGTCTCCAGGGTCGCGGAGACCACGACGCTGCACTCGCTGGTGCCCACCTCGCTCCAGCAGCGCTGCGAGGCGTGCCGGGCGTCGACGAAGCGGACGTCGGCGCCGCGCTCGCCGCGCAGCGGCACACCCGCGTAGGCGGGCACGCCGACGGCGGTGGCGACACCGGGCACGACCTCGAAGGGGATCCCCTCGTGGGCGCAGGCCAGCATCTCGGAGGCGGCGTTCCCGTCGAGCCCCGGGTCGCCGGTGACGGCACGGACGACCCGCCTGCCGGAGCGCGCGGCCTCCATGACAAGATTGGCGGCGTCGCGGATCACCGGGACCCCGGCGGCGGCTGACAGTTCGTCAGCGACCGTCAGCTGCGGCGTGTCGACGCCCGCGCGCGCGTGGGTCCGTACGACGTCGAGCACCTCTGGCTCGGCGATCAGTACGTCCGCGGCGACGAGCGCCTCCACGGCGCGCAGCGTCAGCAGACCCGGGTCGCCGGGGCCGGCACCGAGGAAGGTGACCAGCCCGTGCGCGGCGACGGCCGGAAAAGCGGAGGTGGTGGGGCTTGAGGGGTTCAAAGGGATCGCTCCCCCATCAGACCGGCCGCGCCCTTGGCCAGCATCTCGTCCGCGAGTTCGCGGCCGAGCGCCATGGCCTCGTCGTACGACTGGGGCACGGGACCGGTGGTGGACAGCTGCACCAGCGTGGTTCCGTCGAGGGTTCCGACGACACCGCGCAGGCGCATTTCATTGACAATCTCCCCGTCGGCCAGAAGGTCGGCGAGCGCGCCCACGGGGGCGCTGCAGCCGGCCTCCAGGGCGGCGAGCAGGGCCCGCTCCGCGGTCACGGCGGCCCGGGTGTGCGGGTCGTCGAGCTCACCGAGCGCGGCGACGAGCTCCGCGTCGGACGCGAGGCACTCCACGGCCAGGGCACCCTGGCCGGGCGCGGGCAGCATGTTGTCGACCGACATCAGGTCGGTCGCCTCGTCGCCACGGCCGATCCGGTTCAGTCCGGCGGCGGCCAGCACGACCGCGTCGAGCTCCCCGTCGCGGACGAAACCGATGCGGGTGTCGACGTTGCCGCGGATCGCGACGGTCTCGATGCGCTTGCCCAGGCTGCGGGCGTACGCGTGCAGCTGCGCCGTGCGGCGCGGCGAGCCGGTGCCCACGCGGGCGCCGTCGGGCAGCTGCTCGAAGGTCAGGCCGTCCCGTGCCACGAGCGCGTCGCGCGGGTCCTCCCGCTTCGGCATGGCCGCGATGACCAGCTCGTCGGGCTGGGTGGTCGGCAGGTCCTTCAGCGAGTGCACGGCGAAGTCGACCTCGCCGCGGACCAGTGCGTCGCGCAGCGCGGTGACGAACACCCCGGTGCCGCCGATCTGGGCGAGGTTCTCGCGGGACACGTCACCGTAGGTCGTGATCTCCACGAGCTCCACCGGGCGGCCGGTGATCGCCCGGACCGCCTCGGCGACGTGCCCGGACTGGGACATGGCCAGCTTGCTGCGCCGCGTGCCGAGCCTGAGGGGCTGGTCGGGACGTGTGTTCATGATGCCCGTCCTGGGTCGTCGTCGTTCTTCGGATCGGCCGCGTCCGCCCGGCTGACGGATTCCACCGTCTGAGGGTCGAGGTCGAAGAGTTCGCGCAGCGCTTCGGCGTACCCGGCGCCGCCGGGTTCGCTCGCGAGCTGCTTGACGCGCACGGTCGGCGCGTGGAGGAGCTTGTCGACGACGCGGCGCACGGTCTGGGTGACCTCGGCCCGCTGCCGCTCGTCGAGGTCGGGTACCCGCCCGTCGAGCCGTGCCACCTCCATGGCGACGACCTCGGCGGCCATCGCCCGCAGGGCGACGACGGTGGGGGTGATGTGCGCGGCGCGCTGGGCGGCGCCGAAGGCGGCCACCTCGTCCGCGACGATCGTGCGCACGGCGTCGACGTCGGCCGCCATCGGGGCGTCGGCCGAGGCCTCGGCGAGGCTCTCGATGTCGACGAGGCGCACCCCGGGGATGCGGTGCACGGCGGCGTCGATGTCGCGGGGCATGGCCAGGTCGAGCAGCGCGAGCCGTACGGCCGTGCCGTCGACGCTGCTGCGGACGGTCCGGCGGGGCTGCCGCTGCGCGGCGGCCTCGCCCTGGTCGGCCCAGGTGCCGTGCAGTTCGAGCGAGGTGGCGTCGACCCCGGTCAGCGCGGAGCGTCCGTCGGCGCTGCGGGAGGGGTCCCCGGCCGGCGCGTCCAGGCCGACGGGGCAGCCGTCGGGCTCGGCGGCGGGCGCGATGGTCCGCGCGGCCCCGGCGTCGGCGAGCCGGCGCCCGGCCTCCGCGGCGGCGACTAGCCGCGCCACGACCTCGGCGTCGGCCACGGCCACGGCCACGGCCACCCGGGGTGCGGCGCCGGTCTCGGGGAGCGGCGGGGCGGGGGTGGGCCCGGCGGGGCCGGCCTCCACCGCGCGCGCCACGTCGTCGCCGGTCAGGACCAGCCCGGTCGCGCCCGTACAGGAGACGACCACGTCAACACGTGTCAGTTCGTCGGTGACGGCGCCCATCGTCACGGCCCGCGCCACGACACCGGTGCCCGAGGCAACCAGAATCTCGGCGAGACGTTCCGCCCGCTCCGCGGTCCGGTTCGCCACGACGATCTCGGCGACGCCCACCCGGGCGAGCGTCGCGGCGGCCAGCGAGGACATCGAGCCGGCGCCGATCACCAGGGCCCGCTTCCCCGCGGCCCACTCCCCGACAGGCGCCGCGGGCCCGGCGAGCTGCTCCAGCCCGAAGGTCACCAGCGACTGTCCGGCCCGGTCGATCCCGGTCTCGGAGTGCGCCCGCTTGCCGACGCGCAGTGCCTGCTGGAAGAGGTCGTTGATCAGCCGGCCGGCCGTGTGGAGCTCCTGGCCCAGTGCGAGCGCGTCCTTGATCTGGCCGAGGATCTGGCCCTCGCCGACGACCATCGAGTCCAGGCCGCACGCCACCGAGAACAGGTGGTGCACCGCCCGGTCCTCGTAGTGCACGTACAGGTACGGGGTGAGCTCCTCCAGCGCGACCCCGCTGTGCTGGGCCAGCAGCGTGGACAGCTCGGCGACACCGGCGTGGAACTTGTCCACGTCGGCGTACAGCTCGATCCGGTTGCAGGTGGCGAGCACGGTGGCCTCGGCCGCCGGCTCGGCGGCCAGCGTGTCGTGCAGCAGCTTGACCTTGGCGTCGGCGGACAGCGAGGCCCGCTCCAGGACGCTCACGGGCGCGCTGCGGTGGCTGAGGCCCACGACGAGCAGACTCATGCCGGCATCACCGCCGGGACGTCGCCCTCGGGTCCGCCCTTGCGCGCGGCCGCGGCGGCCCGGCCGGCCGGCGGCTCGACGGCGGCGGCGGGCGCGGCGCCCGTGCCCGTGCCCGTACCGGCCTCGGCGACGGCGCCCGTGCCCCCGGCGGCGGCTTCCTCGCCGGCCTTGCGCTGCTCGTGGAAGGCCAGGATCTGGAGCTCGATCGACAGGTCGACCTTGCGGACGTCCACGCCGTCGGGCACGGACAGCACGGTCGGGGCGAAGTTCAGGATGGAGGTGACCCCGGCGGCGATGAGCCGCTCGCTCACCTGCTGCGCGGCGCCGGCCGGGGTCGCGATGACCCCGATCGAGACGCCGTCCTCCTCGATGATCTTCTCCAGGTCGTCGGTGTGCCGCACGGGCATCCCGGCGACCGGCTTGCCGGTCATCGCGGGGTCGGCGTCGATCAGCGCGGCCACGCGGAAACCGCGGGAGGCGAAGCCGCCGTAGTTGGCGAGCGCGGCGCCGAGGTTTCCGATGCCGACGATGACGACCGGCCAGTCCTGGGTCAGGCCGAGTTCGCGGGAGATCTGGTAGACGAGGTACTCGACGTCGTAGCCGACGCCCCGCGTCCCGTAGGAACCGAGGTACGAGAAGTCCTTGCGCAGCTTCGCCGAGTTGACCCCGGCGGCGGTCGCGAGCTCTTCGGAGGACACCGTGGGCACCGATCGCTCGGAGAGCGCGGTGAGGGCGCGCAGGTACAGCGGAAGCCGGGCGACAGTGGCCTCGGGAATACCTCGGCTGCGGGTCGCCGGTCGGTGAGTTCGGCCAGTTGCCACGATGCTCCTGCGGGATGAGCGGGGCTGCAGGCGGCCACTTGTCCCAGGACCGCCCCGTCGAATGCAGGCTATGTCTTTGTGAACGCGTGCACAAAGATTGTGTCCGCTTTGTCCGAGCAAAGTGACCGGGGTCACGCGGGTCGGGCAGGGAAGGCGGGAACCGGGAACGGGCCGAACCCGTTCAAATCCGGAGGGGGGCAAAGCGGTACACACTCCTCATCAATACGCCCCCGAGTCCCCATAAATCGCCCACGATGGTAACCGTCGGAGCGGTCAGGATCCCAATGCCCGTCGCAGCCGGTCGGGGTTCACCCTCCAGAAGGTGTGCTGCTCGCCGTCGATCAGCACCACCGGAATCTGCTCCCAGTGCAGCCGGTAGAGCTCCTCGTCCTGCGAGATGTCCTTCTTCTCCCACTGCGCGCCCGTCTCGGCGCAGATCGATTCGATGACCTCCTGGGCGTCGTCGCACAGATGGCACCCCGGCTTCCCGATGAGCGTGACCATCCGCTCCCCGGGACGCTTCTTTTCCTTACGGCGCAGCAAAGGACTCATGTCCTCATTGTCCCGCGCCGCGCCGCGGCGCCCGAAGAGTTAACCGCTCCGTTTCCCGGCGGTTCGGGAACTCCCGAACACAGTGGCTATGCTCGCGTCATGGCCGCTCTGGGATGGCTCACCCCCCGTAGGCGCTCCGCGACCGCGCGGAGCGTGCTGGCAGGCGAGGCCTCGGCCGAGGCCGCCCGCAAGACCGCGCAGGCCGAAGCCCCACCTCATACGACACCGCCGCAGGACGAGGCCGGACAGGCCCTCCCGGCGGCCTCCGCCGCGCCCGCGACGGACGTCCCGGAGACCGCCCCCGAGCCGGAGTTCCCCGTTCCGGGCGACGACCTGGCCGCCGCCTTCTTCGACCTCGACAACACCGTCATGCAGGGCGCCGCGATCTTCCACTTCGGCCGCGGCCTCTACAAGCGCGAGTTCTTCCGCCGCCGCGAACTGGCCCGCTTCGCCTGGCAGCAGGCCTGGTTCCGGCTCGCCGGGGTCGAGGACCCCGACCACATGCAGGACGCCCGCGACAGCGCCCTGTCCATCGTCAAGGGCCACAGGGTCTCGGAGCTGATGTCCATCGGCGAGGAGATCTACGACGAGTACATGGCCGAGCGGATCTGGCCCGGCACCCGCGCCCTCGCCCAGGCCCACCTCGACGCCGGCCAGAAGGTGTGGCTGGTCACCGCCGCGCCCGTGGAGACCGCCACGATCATCGCCCGCCGCCTGGGCCTGACCGGCGCCCTGGGCACCGTCGCGGAGTCCGTGGACGGCGTGTACACCGGCCGCCTGGTCGGCGAGCCCCTGCACGGCCCCGCCAAGGCCGAGGCGGTGCGCGCGCTGGCCGCCGCCGAGGACCTGGACCTCGCCCGCTGCGCCGCGTACAGCGATTCGCACAACGACATCCCGATGCTGTCGCTGGTCGGACATCCGTACGCGATCAATCCCGACACAAAACTGCGCAAGCATGCCCGGGCCAACGACTGGCGGCTGCGCGACTATCGGACCGGCCGCAAGGCCGTGAAGGTCGGCGTCCCCGCCGCCGCCGGAGTCGGCGCGATCGCAGGTGGGGCGGCCGCCGCCATCGCCCTGCACCGCCGCCGCAAGTAGCGGCGCCGGGCCCCGGCCCGGCCACGGGCCCCGCCGCGCCCAACCGCCCACCCCTACCCGCGCCGTCGGCGCGGCACTCCGGCATGCCCGACTCGGTCGCGAGCCAGCGTGGAAGCGTCCATTCCGCGCATCCATCCGATCAAGAAGCGATCACCAACCAGGCCTGAATATGCCCTGGACACGCAACAGAAGTGTCGGAACCGGTGATTTCAGCAACTGGGTGTAGCGCTGCCTGTACGAAGCGTTATTCTCCTCAAACGCATGCCACCGCCCATCTGTCGCCACGACGGGTGAACGGTCCCGCACTGCACGTGATGGAAGCTCTGCCTCTGGGAGTCCCGTGTACCCACCTGTCGGGGTTGACGCCTCGGGCCTGGCTACGCTGCGCGCAACGGTCCTCGACCACCTGCGCGGCTTCGTCCCCACCGCGTACGCCGTCCCCGCCCTCGCCGCCGCGGTCCCTGCCGGCCTCGGCCCGGCCCGCCCTTGCTACGCCCTGACCGACGGCGGGGCGACGGTGGGCAGACGAGGTCGAACGGGCGCGAGCCCCGCCGGCACCGCAGCCGCCGGCGCGCCCGCCGCCCGCCGCCCCACCGCGGACAGCGACCAGGCCCGCATGATGGACCTGGTCGAACGCGCCCAGGCGGGCGAGGCCGAGGCCTTCGGCCGCCTCTACGACCAGTACAGCGACACGGTGTACCGCTACATCTACTACCGCGTCGGGGGCAAGGCGACCGCGGAGGACCTCACCAGTGAGACCTTCCTGCGCGCACTGCGCCGCATCTCCACCTTCACCTGGCAGGGCCGCGACTTCGGCGCCTGGCTGGTGACCATCGCGCGGAACCTGGTGGCGGACCACTTCAAGTCCAGCCGCTTCCGCCTGGAGGTCACCACCGGCGAGATGCTCGACGCCAACGAGGTCGAGCGCAGCCCCGAGGACTCCGTGCTGGAGTCCCTCTCCAACGCGGCCCTGCTCGAAGCCGTGCGGAAACTGAACCCCCAGCAGCAGGAGTGCGTCACCCTGCGCTTCCTGCAGGGCCTCTCGGTCGCCGAGACGGCCCGGGTGATGGGGAAGAACGAGGGCGCCATCAAGACGCTCCAGTACCGGGCGGTCCGCACCCTGGCCCGCCTGCTCCCGGACGACGCCCGCTGACCCGCTCCCCCGCACGCCACCCCCGTCCCCCACGCCTTCCCACACTCCCGGCGGACCACCGATCCCCTCCGCCGGACCCCGCAGTAACGACAACCTGACGCCTACTCCCGGTGACCCCTCGATGACGCTGTGGTCCGATCATCCTTCGTCCGTAACCCAAGTGCCGCGCCGCTCGTTGTGCGGGATGCAGGCTCCCTGTGGACACGCCCTGCCCGAAGCCGCTCACCCGAAAGTGTGGATGTGCTCAAGGAAGGCAACCTTCCGGACAGCTTGGGGAGTCGATCGTCATGACGAGAGGAGGTGCCGCCAGTGATCGCGAACGTTACTCCGCACCGGCGGGCGAACGCCTTCGCCCAGGCCCTGGAGGATCGGACCACGTCCGACCTTTCGGAACCGGACCCGGCGGCCGAGCAGTCCGAGGCACCTGCCGAACCTGCCGACCACGACCGGCTGTTGGCCCTGGCGAGCGTGCTCGGCGAAAGAATGCCGCGCCCGGTGCTGGACCCCGAGGTCAAAGTGGTGCAACGAGCCCAGCTCGTCGCCGCCATGGAGGCCATGGTGATGGAGGAGAGGGCCGGGGGCGGTGCCGCCGAGGACCCTCTGGTGCCCGAGCAGCGGACCGGCCGCGGCGCCCACCGGGCGACCTCGCTCCGGAAATTGCGGCCCCGCTCCCGCTGGTCCAAGGGCATCGCAGCGGGGGGCCTCACCGTGGGTGTGGCCGCAGGGGCCTTCAGCGGAGTGGCCGCTGCCAGCACCGACGCCCTGCCCGGTGACTCCCTCTACCCCGTCAAGCGGGGCATGGAGGATCTGAAGCTGGGCATGGCCGACGAGGACGCGGACCGGGGCGAGCTCTACCTGGACCAGGCCTCGAACCGGCTGTCGGAAGCGCGCCGGCTCATGGAGCGCGGCCGTTCGGGCCCACTGGACCACGAGGTGCTGGGCGCGATCCGCCGGGCCCTCGCGGGCATGAAGCACGACGCCGCCGAAGGCCACCGGCTGCTCCAGGCGGCGTACGAACGGGACGGATCCCTCGGCCCGATCCAGACGCTGTCCTCGTTCTCCCGCTCCCATCGCGACGCGTGGGGCAGGCTCCGGGAGAAGCTCCCGCCGCAGCTCAACGACGTCGGGGGCGAGGTCGAATCGGTGTTCCAGGCCATAGACGAAGACGTGGCGCCGCTCCAGGGACTGCTCCCCAAGCCCCCGGAACAGACGCGCGGCTCGGGCGCGCCCGCCAAACAGCCCAGCAGTCCGGCGGCGGGCAAGCAGCAGACCCAGCCGGAGCCGGGCGCCTCCTCCCAGGCGGCGCCCCAGGGCACCCCCAGCCCCTCCGGCAGCCGGCCCCCGGCTCCCGGCGCGGGCGGACTCCTGGGCGGCGCCGGCGACCTGCTCCACCCCCCGGCCCCGGGCCAGTCCACCCCGCCCTCCTCGGCGACCCCGGACCAGCCGAAGCCGGACATCACCCTCCCGCCGCTCCTCCCGGGCCTCCTCCCGGGCCTGGGCCTCAACGCGGAGGACACCGGCCAGTAGCCGACGCGAAAGCGGGGGCCGCGCACCGCGCGACCCCCGCTTCGTCCTGCCGCCGCTCGGCCGCCACTGCCGCCGTTCAGCCGCTCCGGCTCAGAAGAACACCGATCGCCGCTGCACCAGCAGCTTGTACAGGGTGTGCTGGATCTGCTCCCGGACCTGGTCCGTGAGGTTGAACATCAGCATCGGGTCCTCCGCCGCCTCCGGCGCGTACCCGTCCGTCGGGATCGGCTCCCCGAACTGGATCGTCCACTTCGTCGGCAGCGGCACCGCGCCCAGCGGCCCCAGCCACGGGAACGTCGGCGTCACCGGGAAGTACGGCAGCCCCAGCAACCGCGCGAGCGTCTTCGCGTTGCCGATCATCGGATAGATCTCCTCCGCGCCCACGATCGAGCAGGGCACGATCGGAGTACCCGCCCTCAGCGCCGTCGAGACGAAGCCGCCCCGGCCGAACCGCTGGAGCTTGTACCGCTCGCCGAACGGCTTCCCTATCCCCTTGAAGCCCTCCGGCATCACCCCGACCAGCTCCCCGGCCTCCAGGAGCCGCTGCGCGTCCTCCGCGCAGGCCAGGGTGTGCCCGGCCTTGCGGGCGACCTCGTTCACCACCGGCAGCATGAACACCAGGTCCGCCGCCAGCAGCCGCAGGTGCCGCTCCGCGGGATGCCGGTCGTGCACGGCCACCTGGAGCATCAGCCCGTCCAGCGGGAGCGTCCCCGAGTGGTTCGCCACGATCAGCGCACCACCCTCCTTGGGGATGTTCTCGATCCCCTTGACCTCCACCCGGAAGTACTTGTCGTACAGCGGCCGCAGCAGGGACATCAGGACCTGGTCCGTCAGTTCCTTGTCGTAGCCGAAGTCGTCGACCTCGTACTCCCCGGTGATCCGTCGCCGCAGGAACGCCAGCCCGCCCGCGATCCGCCGGTCCCAGCCGTCACCGGCCCCCGCCGGAACCGGCTCGGGGCCGGACCCCACGGGGGGCTCCACCGGGTCCACCGGGTCCACCGGAGCCGGCACCGCCCGTACCTTCCGGACCGCGCCGCGCCGGCGCGGCCGGTCCTCGTCGAACGGGATCACCTTCGCGTCCGCCACTATCGCTTCGCTCCCTCGTCCACACCGGCACCCACATCCAGGCCCTCCACCTTCAGCACGGCCGCCGCCCGCCGCACGGCCCGCTCCACCCGCTCCGGAGGCAGGAGGCCGCTCCCGCGGCTGCGCGCGAAGTCGGCGAAGGTCTCCACCGTCGTGTACATCGGCCGGAACCCCAGGGTGTCCCGCATCTGCGAGGTCTCCACGACCCGGCCGTGGGTCAGCAGCCGGATCTGCTCCGGGGAGAAGTCCGTCACCCCGACCGCGCGCAGCGCCGACCCCACCCACGTCACCGCGGGCAGCAACAGCGGCACCGTCGGCCGCCCCAGCCTCCGTGAGCACTGCGACAGCAGCAGCACCCCGTCCCCCGCGATGTTGAACGTGCCGCTGTTCAGCGTCCCCCGCTGCGGCTCCCCCGCCGCCAGCCGGAGCACGTCCACCACGTCGTCCTCGTGGACGAACTGCAGCCTCGGGTCGTAGCCCAGCACCGTCGGCATCACCGGCATCGAGAAGTACTCCGCCAGCGCCGAATCCGCGAACGGCCCCAGGATGTTCGCGAAGCGCAGCACGCACACCGCCACGTCCGGCCGCCGGCGCGCGAAGCCCCGTACGTATCCCTCGACCTCCGCCGCGTCCTTCGCGAAGCCGGCGCTCGGCAGGGACTTCGGCTGGGTGGTCTCGGTGAAGACGGCCGGGTCCCGGGAGGTGCCCCCGTACACGCTGGTGCTCGACTTCACCACGAGCCGTCGTACCGTCGGCGACTTCTGGCAGGCCCCGAGGAGCTGCATCGTCCCGATGACGTTCGTTTCCTTGACGGCGCTGCGCCCGCCCGGGGCGCCCGCGGCGCCGCCCGTGACGGCCAGGTGGACCACCGTGTCCACGGCGTGCTCGGCGAGCACGCGGGCGATGGCCGACTGCCTGATGTCCGTACGCACGAACTCGGCCGAGCCGAGCCGGTGCGGCGGGCTCACCGCGTCGACCGCGATGACCCGTTCCACCTCCGGGTAGCGCTGGATGCGCCGCACGAAGCGGCCTCCCAGCTGCCGGGCAGCCCCGGTGACGAGTACGACCTTGCCCACGAGCTCAGCGCCTCCCTCGAAGAAGTACCCCGGCTGCACCGCAGCCCCTCCACCAGGATGGTGGAGGGGCTGCGGAGAACACGTACAGCTGCCGTTTACTTCTTGTTACGGCGCTGGACGCGGGTGCGCTTGAGCAGCTTGCGGTGCTTCTTCTTAGCCATCCGCTTGCGCCGCTTCTTGATAACAGAGCCCACGACTACCCTCGCTCACTTCTCGGAACATCCCCGCCTTGGCGGGGATCGGTGCGGGGCGTCTGGGCCCACACGACCTACGTCGGCCTAGCCTACCCGCCCGGAGACCAGGCTTGTAATCCGAGCCCTCCGTAGATCTTCCCGAGCCTCAGTCTCAGGCCGACTCCACCCCCACATAGGACTCCCGGAGGTACTCGTGGACCGCGTTCTCGGGGACCCGGAAGGACCGGCCCACCCGGATTGCGGGCAGATGACCGTTGTGCACCAGCCGGTACACGGTCATCTTCGACACTCGCATCACCGAGGCGACCTCCGCCACGGTCAGGAACTGAACCTCACTGAGAGGCCTCTCGCCAGCAGCCATGACACACCTTGACCTTCCGCGCATGACGGGCACCGGCTTCCCCTCCGGTTACTCCTCGTCGTCGCACGCTCACTCCCCAGAGTAGGGGCGTGTGATACGAGTGGGGAAGAGGAGCTACGGCCACTCCTGACGCACCGACAGCCGCGCACGGCGCAGCACGTACCGGGCGAGCGGAGCGTAGTGCTCCGAGCGCGCCCCGTCATCAAGCGGAACGGTCACCGCGACCCGCCCCTCGGCCTCCCCGACGAACAGCGCGGGATCATCCGCGTCGGCCAGCCCGATCGCGTCCACACCGAGCTGACCTGCGCCGCAGACCCACCCGTGATCCCCGACCACCAGCTCCGGCAGCGGCCCCCCGGCCTCCGCCAGCGCCCCCAGAGCGATCCGAACCGGCAGCGGCGAATGGGAGTGCACGCCGGTCGCACTCCCGGCCCGCCGCGCGCCGGGTTCCCGCACCAGTGCGACTCCCCGTACGTAATCGATCCGGTAGGGGCGTACGCCGAACCGGGTCGCCATGTCGACATCGACCCCCTGCGCCGGGGTGAGGACATCACATCCCGCCGCCGACAGCGCCCCGGCCAAAGCGGCGTAGAACCCCAGGAGACGGTGCGGATGCCCCGTGCCGAACAGCACGGGCGACCGCGCCCCGGCCGCCGCGCCCAACCGCTCCGCGAAGGCCTCCAGGGCCGCCACCGTCAGCTCCGGATCGATCACGTCCGGCCCGCTGACGTGCGCCGGATCCGCCGAGACCCCGCATTTGGCCGCCATCAGCCGCAGCAGCTCGCCCTCGCCCCAGCCCCGCTCAGGGTCCAGCCCCAGCAGCACCCGCGGGTCCCCCGCCGCGAACAGCCGGTAACGGCGCAGGCTCGACTCCCTCGACGTGGCGACGGGCCCGGCCAACCGGGCGGCCAGCAGATGCGCACGCAACGCGCCGGTGCTCAACACCCTCCGATGCTGCCGCAGCCCACCTGGCGCTTCATCAGTTCTCGTGAACCGCCCCACAGTCGGCGTAACGGTGCATCGTCACACGAGCATCCCGCGCAACGGGAACACCGCCCGGCGCGTCGCCAGAACGGCCTGATCCGTCGCGTCCGCGGGATCGTAACCGGCCTCCCAGTCCCGCCACCGCGCGTCACGGCCGTCCGTCATCCGCGCCGGCCCCGGCTGCCGCGTCCGCGCGTACACCTGGTCCCGCCACTCCTGCGGAACCGCCGCCGCCGGGTCCACCGGCCGGTGCGCCGCGATCCCCACCAGGTGCGTCCACGACCGCGGTACGACGTCCACCACCGCGTACCCGCCGCCGCCCAGCGCCAGCCACCGCCCGCCCGCGTACTCGTGCGCCAGCCGGTGACAGGCCTCCTGCACCGCCCGCTGCGCGTCCAGCGACACCGCCAGATGGGCGAGCGGGTCCTCGAAGTGCGTGTCGGCCCCGTGCTGGGTCACCAGCACCTGCGGCCGGAAGTCCGCCAGCAGCTCCGGCACCGTCGCGTGGAAGGCCCGCAGCCAGCCCTCGTCACCCGTCCCGGCGGGCAGCGCCACGTTCACCGCGGACCCCTCGGCCGCCGCGCCGCCCGTCTCCTGCGGCCAGCCCGTCTGCGGGAACAGCGTCCGCGGGTGCTCGTGCACCGACACCGTCAGGACCCGCGGATCGTCCCAGAACGCCGTCTGCACGCCGTCCCCGTGGTGGACGTCCACATCGACGTACGCCACCCGTTCGGCCCCCAGTTCCAGGAGCCGCGCGATGGCGAGGGCCGCGTCGTTGTACACGCAGAACCCGGCGGCCCCACCCGGCATCGCGTGGTGCAGCCCACCCGCGAAGTTCACCGCGTGCTCCGCCTCACCGGCCCAGAGCGCCTCCGCCCCCGCCACCGACTGGCCGGCGATCAGCGCCGAGGCCTCGTGCATCCCGGGGAACGCCGGATCGTCCACCGTCCCGAGCCCGTACGAACCGTCGGCCACCCCCGGGTCGGCCGACACCTCGCGCACCGCGGCCACGTAGTCCTCGCGGTGCACCAGCCGCAGCGTCGAATCGCCGGCCGGCCGGGCCGCCCGCACCTTCATCGCCCGGTCCAGCCCGAAGGCGCGCACCAGGCCCATGGTCAGCGCCAGGCGCACCGGGTCCATCGGATGGCTCGGTCCGAAGTCATACCTCGTTACCGCCTCGTCCCACATCAACAGCCCGGTCACCGGCTCGCCGCTCATGCCCGACACCGTATCGGGCCCGCTCCGGACCGAACGAGCGGGCCTGGGAGAGCGTGACCAGCACGAGCACCATCGGTACGAGCATCGCCCCCCGGTAGTTCCAGGCGTCCCCGATCCCGCCGACGAGCGGCGAACCGATCAGGAAACCCACGTAGTTGAAGATGTTCAGCCGCGCGACGGCCGTGTCCGAAGCCCCCGGGAAGCGCCGCCCCGCGGCGGCGAAGGTCTGCGGCACGATCACGCACAGCCCGATGCCCAGCAGCGTGAACCCGAGCATCCCCGTCCACGCCCCGGGCGCGGCGGCCACCACCGCGAACCCGCCGGCCGCCACCACCGTCCCGCCCCGCACCACGGCCACCGCCCCGAACCGGCGCACCCCGAGGTCGCCCACGGCCCGCCCGATCAGGGTCGTCACCATGTACACGTTGTACGGGACCGTCGCCAGCTGCTCCGAGCTGCCCAGCACGTCCTGGAGGTACTTGGCACTCCAGTTCGCCACCGTCGAGTCCCCGATGTACGCGCACGTCATCACCAGGCACAGCGGCAGCAGCAGCTTCCCGCCCCCGGCCGGCCACCCCTCGGCCGCCTCCCCGGCCCCGTCGGCCGCCGCCGCGTCCACGTAGGACCGGCCGCCCGCCAGCACCACCGGCAGCAGCACCAGCACGGCCGGCAGGTACCCGGTGAACAGCGCCAGGTGCCAGTGCGCGCCCGCCCAGGCCGCCGAGGCCCCCAGGATCCCGCCGAGGCTGTACGCCGCGTGGAACCCGAGCATGATGCTGCGCCCGTACGCCCGCTGGAGGCTCACCCCCAGCATGTTCATCGAGGCATCCAGTGCACCGACCGCCAGCCCGAACACCCCCAGGGCCACCGCGACGTGCCACATCCGGGTACCGGCCCCGACGCCGAGCAGCGCCAGCAGCACGACGGGCTGGACGCACCGCAGCACCGTGCTCGGCGCGATCCGCTTCACCAGGTGCTCGGTGGCGACGCTGGAGACCCCGGCGAGGATCGGCACGGCGGCGAGGAAGGCGGGCAGCAGCCCGTCGGATATCCCGTACTGGCCCTGGATGGCCGGGATCCGGGTCACCAGCAGGGCGAAGGCGACGCCCTGCGCGAAGAAGCTGAACCCGAGCGCGCCCCGCCCGCGCCGCAGCCGCACGTCAACTGTCATGGCGGCACAGCGTAGGCGCCCCACTTACCGGTGGGTAGAGAGATCACACACCCAATCCGAGCAGGGCGGAGAGCTCCTTCATCTCGCCGAAGTAGCCGGTGGCCCCGGGGAGGGCGGTGGCGGGGGACATCGAGGTGTACGCGAGGACGTCCATCCCCGCGGCCCGTGCGGCCTCCACCCCGAGCGGACTGTCCTCGACCACCACGCACCGCGCGGGCTCGACGCCCATCATGTCGGCGGCGTGCAGGAACAGGTCCGGCGCAGGCTTGCCCCGCCCCACGTCCTCCGCGCTGAAGATCCACTCTTCCTCGAACCACTCCCCCAGGCCGGCGCTGCGGTGTCCGACCCGGATCCGCTCGTGGGTCCCGGAGGAGGCCAGGCAGTACGGCACCCCCTGCGCGGACAGCTCGGCCAGCACCTCGGTGATCCCGGGGACGGGCTTGAGCTCCCGTGCGAACCCGGCCGAGATCCGTTCCTGCAAGGTGTGGTCGAACTCCTCGGGCAGCCGCTGCCCGGTCCGTTCGAAGACCAGGTCGTGCACCCGGTGCACCGCCGCCCCCATGTAGTCCCGCAGGGACTCCTCGTAGGTGGTCGGGTGCCCGATCTCCGTCAGGTACGCGGACAGGATGGAGTTGGCGAGCGGCTCGCTGTCCACGAGGACGCCGTCGTTGTCGAAGATGACCAGCTCATAGCCCATCCACCCAGCGTACGAGCGACCGGCGCGGGTTCCCGGCAACCCCGTGCGGGTAAACGGTGGAACCGACGGTCGACCCGCCACCGGCCGGCCCGGCGGGGACCGGGTAAAGGCCCGTAAACGCAGAAAAGCCCCGCACCATAAGGTGCGGGGCTTTCCCACAATGATTGTTCGGCGGCGTCCTACTCTCCCACAGGGTCCCCCCTGCAGTACCATCGGCGCTGAAAGGCTTAGCTTCCGGGTTCGGAATGTAACCGGGCGTTTCCCTAACGCTATGACCACCGAAACACTATGAAGTTGACCAACCGGGCATGGACACGGTTCGTTACTTCAGAACTAACACAGTGGACGCGAGCAACTGAGGACAAGCCCTCGGCCTATTAGTACCAGTCAGCTCCACCCGTTACCGGGCTTCCACATCTGGCCTATCAACCCAGTCGTCTACTGGGAGCCTTACCCTCTCAAGGAGGTGGGAATACTCATCTTGAAGCAGGCTTCCCGCTTAGATGCTTTCAGCGGTTATCCCTCCCGAACGTAGCCAACCAGCCATGCCCTTGGCAGGACAACTGGCACACCAGAGGTTCGTCCGTCCCGGTCCTCTCGTACTAGGGACAGCCCTTCTCAATATTCCTACGCGCACAGCGGATAGGGACCGAACTGTCTCACGACGTTCTAAACCCAGCTCGCGTACCGCTTTAATGGGCGAACAGCCCAACCCTTGGGACCGACTCCAGCCCCAGGATGCGACGAGCCGACATCGAGGTGCCAAACCATCCCGTCGATATGGACTCTTGGGGAAGATCAGCCTGTTATCCCCGGGGTACCTTTTATCCGTTGAGCGACGGCGCTTCCACAAGCCACCGCCGGATCACTAGTCCCGACTTTCGTCCCTGCTCGACCCGTCGGTCTCACAGTCAAGCTCCCTTGTGCACTTACACTCAACACCTGATTGCCAACCAGGCTGAGGGAACCTTTGGGCGCCTCCGTTACCCTTTGGGAGGCAACCGCCCCAGTTAAACTACCCATCAGACACTGTCCCTGATCCGGATCACGGACCGAGGTTAGACATCCAGCACGACCAGAGTGGTATTTCAACGGCGACTCCACCATGACTGGCGTCACGGCTTCAAAGTCTCCCACCTATCCTACACAAGCCGAACCGAACACCAATATCAAACTGTAGTAAAGGTCCCGGGGTCTTTCCGTCCTGCTGCGCGAAACGAGCATCTTTACTCGTAGTGCAATTTCACCGGGCCTATGGTTGAGACAGTCGAGAAGTCGTTACGCCATTCGTGCAGGTCGGAACTTACCCGACAAGGAATTTCGCTACCTTAGGATGGTTATAGTTACCACCGCCGTTTACTGGCGCTTAAGTTCTCAGCTTCGCAACCCCGAAAGGTCACTAACCGGTCCCCTTAACGTTCCAGCACCGGGCAGGCGTCAGTCCGTATACATCGCCTTACGGCTTCGCACGGACCTGTGTTTTTAGTAAACAGTCGCTTCTCGCTGGTCTCTGCGGCCACCCCCAGCTCACGGAGCAAGTCCGATCACCAGTGATGGCCCCCCTTCTCCCGAAGTTACGGGGGCATTTTGCCGAGTTCCTTAACCATAGTTCACCCGAACGCCTCGGTATTCTCTACCTGACCACCTGAGTCGGTTTAGGGTACGGGCCGCCATGAAACTCGCTAGAGGCTTTTCTCGACAGCATAGGATCATCCACTTCACCACAATCGGCTCGGCATCAGGTCTCAGCCTTAATGAGGGACGGATTTGCCTACCCCTCGGCCTACACCCTTACCCCGGGACAACCACCGCCCGGGCTGGACTACCTTCCTGCGTCACCCCATCGCTTACCTACTACAAGTCTGGTTCGTCGGCTCCACCACTTTCCTTTCCCCGAAGGGTCCGGAACGGCTTCACGGACTTAGCATCGCCTGATTCGATATTGGGCGTTTCAAAGCGGGTACCGGAATATCAACCGGTTGTCCATCGACTACGCCTGTCGGCCTCGCCTTAGGTCCCGACTTACCCTGGGCAGATCAGCTTGACCCAGGAACCCTTAGTCAATCGGCGCACACGTTTCTCACGTGTGTATCGCTACTCATGCCTGCATTCTCACTCGTGAACCGTCCACAACTAGCTTCCGCTGCTGCTTCACCCGGCACACGACGCTCCCCTACCCATCACAGCGGGCGTTGGCCCTATTGCTGCAATGACACGACTTCGGCGGTACGCTTGAGCCCCGCTACATTGTCGGCGCGGAATCACTTGACCAGTGAGCTATTACGCACTCTTTCAAGGGTGGCTGCTTCTAAGCCAACCTCCTGGTTGTCTCTGCGACTCCACATCCTTTCCCACTTAGCGTACGCTTAGGGGCCTTAGTCGATGCTCTGGGCTGTTTCCCTCTCGACCATGGAGCTTATCCCCCACAGTCTCACTGCCGTGCTCTCACTTACCGGCATTCGGAGTTTGGCTAAGGTCAGTAACCCGGTAGGGCCCATCGCCTATCCAGTGCTCTACCTCCGGCAAGAAACACACGACGCTGCACCTAAATGCATTTCGGGGAGAACCAGCTATCACGGAGTTTGATTGGCCTTTCACCCCTAACCACAGGTCATCCCCCAGGTTTTCAACCCTGGTGGGTTCGGTCCTCCACGAAGTCTTACCTCCGCTTCAACCTGCCCATGGCTAGATCACTCCGCTTCGGGTCTAGAGCGTGCAACTCAATCGCCCTATTCGGACTCGCTTTCGCTACGGCTTCCCCACACGGGTTAACCTCGCTACACACCGCTAACTCGCAGGCTCATTCTTCAAAAGGCACGCAGTCACGACTGTATGTGCAAGCACATACAGCGACGCTCCCACGGCTTGTAGGCACACGGTTTCAGGTACTATTTCACTCCGCTCCCGCGGTACTTTTCACCATTCCCTCACGGTACTATCCGCTATCGGTCACCAGGGAATATTTAGGCTTAGCGGGTGGTCCCGCCAGATTCACACGGGATTTCTCGGGCCCCGTGCTACTTGGGAGATTCTTAAGCAAGCCGCTGATGTTTCGTCTACGGGGGTCTTACCCTCTACGCCGGACCTTTCGCATGTCCTTCGACTACATCAACGGTTTCTGACTCGCCGACCGGCCGGCAGACCGATCAAAAGAATTCCCACAACCCCGTATGCGCAACCCCTGCCGGGTATCACACGCATACGGTTTGGCCTCATCCGGTTTCGCTCGCCACTACTCCCGGAATCACGGTTGTTTTCTCTTCCTGAGGGTACTGAGATGTTTCACTTCCCCTCGTTCCCTCCACATGCCCTATGTGTTCAGGCATGGGTGACAGCCCATGACGACTGCCGGGTTTCCCCATTCGGACACCCCCGGATCAAAGCTCAGTTGGCAGCTCCCCGGGGCCTATCGCGGCCTCTCACGTCCTTCATCGGTTCCTGGTGCCAAGGCATCCACCGTGCGCCCTTAAAAACTTGGCCACAGATGCTCGCGTCCACTGTGTAGTTCTCAAGCAACGACCAGCCACCCATCACCCTCATCCCTAAGGACCAGGTTCACTGGGGCCGGCATCGCGAAGATAAGACCTTACGGCCGTACCCTCAGATACCCAACAACGTGCCAGGCACGATCCCCTCGACTATCACTGTTTTCCACGCCGAAGCAGTACTTACAGGATGTTCCGGAAACCGTGCCAAATAATCAACGTTCCACCCATGAGCAACCGTGCGATTCATTCGATCGCAGTCGGCTATATGCTCCTTAGAAAGGAGGTGATCCAGCCGCACCTTCCGGTACGGCTACCTTGTTACGACTTCGTCCCAATCGCCAGTCCCACCTTCGACAGCTCCCTCCCTTACGGGTTGGGCCACCGGCTTCGGGTGTTACCGACTTTCGTGACGTGACGGGCGGTGTGTACAAGGCCCGGGAACGTATTCACCGCAGCAATGCTGATCTGCGATTACTAGCGACTCCGACTTCATGGGGTCGAGTTGCAGACCCCAATCCGAACTGAGACCGGCTTTTTGAGATTCGCTCCACCTCACGGTATCGCAGCTCATTGTACCGGCCATTGTAGCACGTGTGCAGCCCAAGACATAAGGGGCATGATGACTTGACGTCGTCCCCACCTTCCTCCGAGTTGACCCCGGCGGTCTCCTGTGAGTCCCCATCACCCCGAAGGGCATGCTGGCAACACAGGACAAGGGTTGCGCTCGTTGCGGGACTTAACCCAACATCTCACGACACGAGCTGACGACAGCCATGCACCACCTGTATACCGACCACAAGGGGGGCACTATCTCTAATGCTTTCCGGTATATGTCAAGCCTTGGTAAGGTTCTTCGCGTTGCGTCGAATTAAGCCACATGCTCCGCCGCTTGTGCGGGCCCCCGTCAATTCCTTTGAGTTTTAGCCTTGCGGCCGTACTCCCCAGGCGGGGAACTTAATGCGTTAGCTGCGGCACCGACGACGTGGAATGTCGCCAACACCTAGTTCCCAACGTTTACGGCGTGGACTACCAGGGTATCTAATCCTGTTCGCTCCCCACGCTTTCGCTCCTCAGCGTCAGTAATGGCCCAGAGATCCGCCTTCGCCACCGGTGTTCCTCCTGATATCTGCGCATTTCACCGCTACACCAGGAATTCCGATCTCCCCTACCACACTCTAGCTAGCCCGTATCGAATGCAGACCCGAGGTTAAGCCTCGGGCTTTCACATCCGACGTGACAAGCCGCCTACGAGCTCTTTACGCCCAATAATTCCGGACAACGCTTGCGCCCTACGTATTACCGCGGCTGCTGGCACGTAGTTAGCCGGCGCTTCTTCTGCAGGTACCGTCACTTTCGCTTCTTCCCTGCTGAAAGAGGTTTACAACCCGAAGGCCGTCATCCCTCACGCGGCGTCGCTGCATCAGGCTTTCGCCCATTGTGCAATATTCCCCACTGCTGCCTCCCGTAGGAGTCTGGGCCGTGTCTCAGTCCCAGTGTGGCCGGTCGCCCTCTCAGGCCGGCTACCCGTCGTCGCCTTGGTGGGCCATTACCCCACCAACAAGCTGATAGGCCGCGGGCTCATCCTTCACCGCCGGAGCTTTTAACCCCCGCCCATGCGGGCAGGAGTGTTATCCGGTATTAGACCCCGTTTCCAGGGCTTGTCCCAGAGTGAAGGGCAGATTGCCCACGTGTTACTCACCCGTTCGCCACTAATCCACCCCGAAGGGCTTCATCGTTCGACTTGCATGTGTTAAGCACGCCGCCAGCGTTCGTCCTGAGCCAGGATCAAACTCTCCATGAATGTTTACCCGTAATCGGGTCAACACACACTTAGAGCGGGCACGTCATGTCGGAATATGACCGACGCGCCACAACGTCCTCGCTGTGTTTGGTTGCCTGCAAGCATCACCCGAAGGCGACCTCACAGGTCTTTTTCAAAGGAACCTCATCCACCGAAGTGGACGGGGTATCAACTTCTGGCGTTGATTTTTGGCACGCTGTTGAGTTCTCAAGGAACGGACGCTTCCTTTGTACTCACCCTCAGTAACACTTACTGGGGCTTTCCTCCGGGCTTTCGTTCTGTTGTTCTTGCGTTTCCGATTCTATCAGACTTTTTCGTGTCCGATTTTCCTCGGTGCTTTCGAGGTCCTGCGCTTTCGCGCTTTCCCTTTCCGGCGGTTCCGACTCTATCAGATCCTTTCGGGCCTGACTCCCAGTCAGCGGGTTTTGCGTTCCGGGCTGTTGGGCCCTTCCGGCGAGTGAGACAGTAGCGGATTCCCTGCCCCCGAAGCCAATCGGGGGCCGCGTCCTGGGACGCAGATTCCTCATTCGCAAATACGCATGAAAACGAGACGACAACATGCGTCGTTCGTTCGAATGTGTAGTGCGGGATGGCTGTCCGGGGACCGACCGGGGTCGGCGCTCACTTCGGACAACTCGAAGAACCTTACGGATCGGGCACAGACGTGTCAACCCCCGGCAGGTTGTCCGGAAACCTCACACGCTCCTCATACCTCCCGGGCTACGCTGCCTCCCATGACTACGCATGCGCTCGTGCCCAGCCTTCGCTGGTGGGCCGCCTGACGGCGGCCGACCGACACGCGAGCACGCATGCGCTCACGGCCGCCGCTTCCGGCGGCCGTTTCTGTTTCTCCCCTCCCGGGAGTGGCTCGGTCGCCCGACGCGGCGGTCCCGACACCGACACACCAGCCACGAACAGGGAGACAGGAACATGACGAGGATCTTCAGCGGGATCAAGCCGACCGGGCACCTGACGCTGGGGAACTACCTGGGGGCCCTCCGGCAGTGGGTCGCGGCCGACCAGCAGCCGGACGAGGCGCTGTTCTGCGTCGTGGACCTCCACGCGCTGACCGTCGAGCACGACCCCGCGCGGGTGCGCCGGCTCAGCAGGCAGGTGGCGACGCTGTTCCTCGCCTCCGGGCTGGACCCGCAGAAGTGCACCCTGTTCATGCAGAGCCACGTCGACGAGCACACCCGTCTCTCGTACGTCCTGGAATGCACCGCCACCGACGGCGAGATGCGCCGGATGATCCAGTACAAGGAGAAGTCCGCGCAGGCGCAGGCGTCCGGGGAGGGCGTACGGCTGTCGCTCCTGACGTATCCCGTGCTGATGGCCGCCGACATCCTCGCGTACGGGACCGAGGAGGTCCCGGTGGGTGAGGACCAGCGGCAGCACGTGGAGCTGGCCCGGGATCTGGCGGTGCGGTTCAACCAGCGGTACGGGCACACGTTCACGGTGCCGGAGGTGACGCTGCCGAAGGTGGCCGCGCGGGTCATGGACCTTCAGGAGCCCACGTCGAAGATGGGGAAGTCCGGCGGGGCGGGGCCCGGGGTGGTGTTCATGCTGGACGAGCCCGAGGTGATCCGTAAGAAGGTCATGCGGGCGGTGACCGACAGCGGGGACGGCGGTGTCGTCTACGACCGGGAGGCGCGGCCGGGGGTCGCGAACCTGCTGGACGTGCTGGCCGCCTGTACCGACGGGGATCCGGCCGCGCTCGCGGAGGGGTACAGCGGGTACGGGGCGCTCAAGCGGGACGTCGCCGACGCGGTGGTGGAGCTGCTGCGGCCGGTGCAGGAGCGGCACGCCGAGCTCGCGGCCGATCCGGCGGCGGTGGAGAAGGTGCTGCGGGAGGGGGCCGGGCGGGCGCGGGCCCTGGCGCGGCCGGTCGTGGACCGGGCGTACCGGGCCATCGGGCTGCTGGAGGCCTGAGGGGGGACCGGGTCGTAGGGGCCGCGCTCGCGCGGGCCCCTACGACCCGTGTCTCCGGACGTCTGCGTCAGCTGTTGCCGGAGGCCAGTTCGCGACTGCGGTCGCGGGCCGCTTCGAGGGCCGCGATCAGGGCGGCCCGTACGCCGTGCCGTTCGAGCTCGACGATCGCGTTGATGGTCGTACCGGCCGGGGAGGTGACGGCCTCACGGAGCTTGACCGGGTGCTCGCCGCTGTCGCGGAGCATCACGGCGGCGCCGATGGCGGCCTGGACGATGAGGTCGTGGGCCTGGGCGCGGGGCAGTCCGAGGAGGATGCCGGCATCGGTCATGGCCTCGACCAGGAAGTAGAAGTAAGCGGGGCCGGAGCCGGAGAGGGCGGTGGCCGCGTCCTGCTGGGACTCGGGGACGCGCAGGGTCTTGCCGACGCCGCCGAAGATCTCCTCGGTGTGGGCGAGGTGGGCGGCGGTGGCGTGGCTGCCGGCCGAGATGACGGACATGGCCTCGTCGACGAGGGCGGGGGTGTTCGTCATGACGCGGACGACGGGGGTGCCGGGGGCGAGCCGCTCCTCGAAGAAGGAGGTCGGGATGCCGGCCGCGCCGCTGATGACCAGGCGGCCGGCGGGGACGTGCGGGGCGAGCTCTTCGAGGAGCTTGCCCATGTCCTGCGGCTTCACGGTGAGGATGAGGGTGTCGGCGCGCTTGGCGGCCTCGGCGTTGGTGACGGCCTCGACGCCGTAGCGGGTGCGGAGCTCCTCCGCGCGTTCGGGGCGGCGGGCGGTGACGAGGAGTTTCGCCGCGGGCCAGCCGCCGCGGATCATCCCGCTGAGCAGGGCCTCGCCGATCTTGCCGGTACCGAGGACTGCGACTGTCTGGGTCATGCCCGATTCACCTCGCCGAACGAACGTAAGGACGTACGCGCTCATCCTTGCACCCGGCTGCGCGGTCGGGCCGGGCGTGTCCGGTCCGTGGGCGGTCTACGGGGTGCGGCGGCGGAGGGTGGCGGCGCCGAGGGCGAGGACGAGGAGGGCGCAGGCGGCGACGACGACGGTGTCGCGGACGAAGTCGGCCGTCATGTCGGTGTGGGTGAGGACCTGGGTCATGCCGTCGACGGCGTAGGACATGGGCAGGACGTCGGAGATGCCCGAGAGGACCGGCTGCATGGTGTCGCGGGCGGCGAAGAGTCCGCACAGGAGCAGCTGCGGGAAGATCACGGCCGGCATGAACTGGACGGCCTGGAACTCGGACGCGGCGAAGGCGGAGACGAAGAGGCCGAGGGCGGTGCCGAGGAGGGCGTCGAGGAGGGCGACGAGCAGGAGCAGCCAGGGGGAGCCGACGACGTCGAGGCCGAGGAGCCAGAGGGCGAGGCCGGTGGCGAGGAGGGACTGGACGACGGCGACGGCGCCGAAGGCGAGGGCGTAGCCGGCGATGAGGTCGCCCTTGCCCAGGGGCATGGCGAGGAGGCGTTCGAGGGTGCCGGAGGTGCGTTCGCGCAGGGTGGCGATGGAGGTGACGAGGAACATCGTGATGAGGGGGAAGATCCCGAGGAGGGACGCGCCGATGGTGTCGAAGGTGCGCGGGCTGCCGTCGAAGACGTAGCGGAGCAGGGTCAGCATCAGGACGGGGACCAGCAGCATCAGGGCGATGGAGCGCGGGTCGTGACGGAGCTGGCGCAGGACGCGGGCGGCCGTGGCGGTGGTGCGGGCGGCGCTCATCGCGGTCATGGCGGTCATCGCTGGATCTGCTCCTGGGTCGGGAGGGCGGGGGAGGTCGTGCGGGCGGCCGCGGCGGCGGCTTCGTCGACGAGGCGGAGGAAGCCCTCCTCGACGGTGGTGGCGTGGGTGCGGGTGCGCAGCGCGTCGGGGGTGTCCTGGGCGAGGATGCGGCCCTCGCGCATGAGGAGGAGGTCGTGGCAGCGCTCGGCCTCGTCCATGACGTGGGAGGAGACGAGGATCGTGGCGCCGCGGGTGGCGGTGATGTCGTGGAAGAGGTTCCACAGGTCGCGGCGCAGGACGGGGTCGAGGCCGACGGTGGGTTCGTCGAGGACGAGCAGCTCGGGGGTGCCGAGCAGGGCGACGGCGAGGGAGACCCGGCTGCGCTGGCCGCCGGAGAGGTTGCCGGCGAGGGCGTCGGCGCGGGTGGTGAGGTCGACGTCGGTGATGGCGCGGGTGACGGCTTCGCGGCGGCGGTCGGCGGCGGCACGGCCGGGGTCGAGGACGGCGGCGAAGTAGTCGAGGTTCTGCCGGACGGTGAGGTCGTCGTAGACGGAGGGGGCCTGGGTGACGTAGCCGATGCGGGACCGGAGCGCGGGGTGGCCGGCGGGGCGGCCGAGGACGTCGAGGGTGCCGGTGACGTGGGCCTGGGTGCCGACGACGGCGCGCATGAGGGTGGATTTGCCGCAGCCGGAGGGGCCGAGGAGGCCGGTGATGCGGCTGCGGGGGACTTCGAAGGCGAGGTCGTCGAGGACGGTGCGCGGGGTGCGGCCGGTGCCGCGGCGGACGGTGAGGCGGTGGGCGTGGACGGCGGGGGGTGCGGTGGACGACGGCCTCTCGGACCCGTTATTCATCATGTGATGAATAATGCTCCTGGCGGTGCCGGCCGTCAATCGGCGGGAGGGGTGAACGTCGCCGGCCCCGGTCGCCGCCCGGCCCGGTCACCGTCCGGCGCGGGGGCGGCCACCGGGTGGCGCGGGGTGCGCCCGGGCTACTTCTTGCGCTTGGGGCGGCGGGCGGCCGGGTTGCCGGTACGGGTGCTGCGGCGGCGGGCGTACTCGGCCTCGGCCCGCTCGTACTCGGCGCGGCGGAGCTTCTCGCCGGGGGCTTCGACGAGGCAGCGCAGGAAGTACGCGATGAGGGAGCCGATGAAACCGATCGCCTTCAGGCCCTTGAGGGCGGCCTCGTCGGAGGACGGGGCGGGGCGGCGGCCGAAGGACTCCCAGGTCTTGACGAAGGCGATGGAACTGGCGATCGCGAAGAGCACGACCACGGAGATGCTGAGGAACGGGCCGACGTTGCCGATCTCCAGGCCCTCGTAGGCGAAGCGCAGGAGGTACGCGGAGGCGAAGGCCCCGAGCAGCGAACCGGCCGCGACGGCGACGCGGCGCAGGACGTAGCCGTTGTCGTGCTCCACCCAGGTGGTGCCGAAGAACTTGATCGGCTCGGGCCGGGGCCCGGGGGCCGGCCGGTCCGCGTCCGCTTCCCGGCCGTGGGTCTGGTCTCGTCGGTCGTCGTCGCTCACAGCAGCGATTATCCCCCGGCGGGGTGCGGGTGCCGGGGGCGTCTCGCGTGGCGGAACGGGTGACCCCGGGTCGGCCGGCGGTCGTCGGGCGGCCATGGAGGGGGCCGGCCCCACCTCCGGCACAGGGGGCTGTCCCCACCCCCCGTCGGCCGGGCAGCCGGATGGCCGGGGGAACCCCGGGGCGGCGACGGTGGGGCGGTCCCGGCAAAACCGTCCACAGACAAGGAACAACGTGCGCATCATCACGGCCACCGCCGTCGCCCTGGCCCTCGCCGCGGGAGCCGCGCCGGCCACCGCGGCCCAGGCGCCGTCCACCGACGGAATCTGGCGCACGGACGGCTACGGCACCGTGCTGTCCATCCGGAACGGAACTTTCCAGGAGTACCAGACCACCGCCGTCAGCTGCCTGCCGGGCGACTCCGCGCGGCGGACCGGCCCCGGTGCCTACACCAGGAGCGACGGCGTCGTCCTCACGGTGCGCACCCGGGGAGACGGCGACAGCGGGTCCGTACGGGCGGACGGCGACGTCGGCGCGCGGAACCTGCACAGGATCGCGGAGCTGCCCGACGCCTGTACGGGTCGGGCCGCCAAGGGGTCGCCGGCCGCCTTCGACGTCTTCTGGCAGACCTTCGAGGAGAACTACCCCTTCTTCGCCGCCAAGGGCGTCGACTGGCACGCCGTCCGCGACCGCTACCGGCCCGGGGTCCACGAGGACACGTCCCCGGACGAACTCTTCGCCGTCTTCAGCGAGATGGTCGGTCCGCTCAACGACGCCCACGTCGCCGTCCAGGACGGCAGGCGGTTCTTCTCACAGGGGCGCCCCGGCACCGTCCAGCCCGATGGCACGCTGGACGCCAGGGTCAAGGAGTTCGTCGTGGGGCGCGACCTCAAGGACGCCCGCAACGTCCGGGACTTCGCCAACGGGCGGATCACCTACGCCGACCTCCCCGGCGGGCAGGGCTACGTGCGGATCTCCGGATTCGCCGGGTACGCGGCCGACGGGGCCCCGTACGCCGCCGAGCTGGCCGAGCTCGACAGGGCCCTGGACACGGCCCTCGGGCGGAACGGCGGCCGGCCGCCGAAGGGCCTGGTCATCGACCTGCGGATCAACGGCGGCGGTTCCGACGCCCTGGGCGTGCACCTCGCCGGGCGGCTCACCGACACGCCCTACCTCGCCTACTCCAAGCGGGCCCGCAACGACCCCGCCGACCCCACCCGGCACACCCTCCCCCAGCCCGTGTACGTCACGCCGGCGCAGGGCGTCCGTTACACCGGCCCGGTCGCCGTCCTGACCGGCGGATCGACCGTCAGCGCGGGAGAAACGTTCGTCCAGGCCCTCATGGACCGGCCGGGCCGGACGGTCCGCATCGGGCAGCCCACGCAGGGCGTCTTCTCGGACGTCATGGTGCGCGGCCTCCCCAACGGCATGGCGGCCTGGCTGCCGAACGAGGAGTACCTGACCCGGTCGGGCGGGACCTTCGACGGCACGGGCATTGCGCCGCACCTCACCGAGCCGGTCTTCACCGACGAGGAGTTCGCCGCCGGGAGGGACTCGGCCTTCGACAGGGCCGTGGACGTCCTGCGGAAGCAGACCGCCCGCTAGGCCGTCCCTTCCGCACGGCGGCGCGCCGGCCGGGTCCCTCGCACGAGGGTCCCGGCCGGCGCACGTCCGTTCCCGGTTCCGCGGCGCTCAGTCGCAGCGGCCGGCGACGTAGCCGTCGGTGCCGGTCTTCACGTAGGCGTCCGAGATGAACTTCCCGTTGCCGATGCAGTCCCAGATGTCCGTCGTGCCGTACGGGCCCGAGACCGTGGTCCCCGGGCACTGGCAGCGGATCGAGACGCTCGCGCCGAGCGGCAGGGTGTCGATGATCGCGTAGCCGGTGCCGGGACCGCTGCGGACGTTGACCCGGTACCCCGGCGCGACCTGGAACATCGGCAGGCCGGCGGTGGCCGCGAGGCCCTGGGCTTGGCTCGATTCGTTCTCGACTGACATAAGACGTCTCCCCCCATGGGTGTTGCGCTGCGCAACGCGCGCAGGGTAGCAAGCCCTTGGATGCTCGCACGTGCCATCGACTAGGCTCCGACGGGGGTGGTGAGCGGTGCATTCGCTGCGCGCGGACTACGCGGGGTTTCCGGAGTACGCCGGGCAGTACCGGCTCGAATCCGTGCTCGGCTCCGGTGGCATGGGCGTCGTCCACCTGGCCGCCTCCAGCTCCGGGCTGAAACTCGCCGTCAAGGTCGTGCACGCCCAGCACGCGGTGGATCCGGAGTTCCGGGCGCGGTTCCGGCAGGAGGTCGCCGCCGCCCGGCGGGTGAGCGGGGCGTTCACCGCGCCCGTCGTGGACGCCGATCCGGATGCCGAACGGCCCTGGATGGCCACCCTGTTCATCGACGCCCCGACGCTTTCCGAGCGGGTACGGGAACGCGTGCTGGACCCGCCGGAGCTGGCCCGGCTCGCCGCCGGGCTGGCGGAGGCACTGCGGGACATCCACCGGGCCGGGGTCGTGCACCGGGACCTGAAGCCCAGCAACGTGCTGATGGCCCCGGACGGGGTGCGGGTCATCGACTTCGGCATCTCGCGCCCGGCCGACAGCGACCTGCACACCGAGACCGGCAAGCTGATCGGGACGCCGCCGTTCATGGCGCCGGAACAGTTCCAGCGGCCCCGCGAGGTCGGGACCGCGGCGGACGTGTTCGCGCTGGGGGCGGTGCTCGTGCACGCCGCGACGGGGCGGGGGCCGTTCGACTCCGACAGCCACTACCTCGTGGCGTACCAGGTGGTGCACAGCGAGCCGGACCTGACGGGGCTCCCGGCCCGGCTCGTGCCGATCGTGGCCCGGTGCCTGGCGAAGGATCCGGCGGACCGGCCGACCGCCGACGCGCTGATCGCCGAGATCCGGACCGTGACGAGCCGGACGGGCGAGGACACCCAGGCCTTCATACCGCACCCCCGCCGGCCCGTGGTCGAGGAGGAGATCACGCACCGCCGGGACCGGCCGGCCGTGGACCCCGTCGGCCCGGTGGCTCCCGTCGGCCCCGCGGACGCGCCGCGCGGGCGCGCCGGACGCCGGAGGGCGGTCACGGCGGGGGCCCTCGGGCTGCTGCTCGCCGCCGTGGCCGTCGGCGGGTACCTGTGGTCCGGCGCGCGGACGCCCGAGCGGGGCGCACCGCGGGATTCCGGGGCGTCCGCCGCCGCGGGGCACCCCGTGTCCCCGTGGTCGGTCCCGTTGGGCGGGCACACCGCGTCCTGCTCGGCCGAGGCCACCGGGGTGTACTGCTCGGGCCGCGGGCTGGCCGCGGCCCGGCTCGACGCCGCGGACGGTTCGACGGCGTGGGCCGTCCGCACGAACGCCCCGGACCAGCCGGGTGCCACCACGATGACCCCGCTGTTCTCGGGCGGGACGGTGCTGGCGGCGGCTCCCGGCGGCGAGGTCCTCCAGGCCCTGGACGCGGGTACGGGTGCGGAGCGCTGGCGGCAGAAGCTGCCTCCCGGCGGGCGCGTGGTGGCCGCCGGTCCGCACGTCCTGCTGGTGACGCCGAACGGGAGCGTCACCGCCTTCGACGCCGCGTCGGGTGCCCAGCGCTGGAACAGGCGGGGCGAGCCGGGATCCGGGTGGTGGGGTGCCCGGGGCCAGAAGGGCGAGCCCGTGTTCTACGTGTCGACCGCCGATCCGGCCGGCAAGTCCACCCAGGTCTCCGAGGTCGACGCGGCGAGCGGCGAGGTGCGCTGGCAGGTACGGGCGGTGGGCCGGCTGCAGCCGTTCGGCACGGCACGCGGTTCGGTCTGCCTGCTGGACAACGATCCGACGACCCACGCGGGCGGCATCGTCCGGATCGACCTGGCGACGCGCTCGGTCCACCGGGTCCAGCTGTCGGCCCCGCTGTACGACGCGCAGGCGACGGTGGAGCCGAACGGAACGGTGTACGCCTTCGGTACGCAGGGTGCGGTCGTGGCGGTCGACACGAACAAGGAGCTGTGGCGGCTGGAGACCGGCGCGGCGAGCGCGTCCGGTCCCGCGTTCCTCGACGGACGGGTGTACCTGACCGTGTCGGACGGCCGCCTGCTGGCCGTCGACGCGGCGACGGGGCGGCTCCTGGGACAGACCAGGGCCCGCATGGCCACCGGCCAGGGCACGGTGAGCGCCGCCGTCCCCGCTCCCGTGTTCTCCGGCGGCCGGGTCTACGCCTCCGCCCCCGACGGCACCGTCTTCGCCGTGGACGCGCGGAACCCCGCCGGGTGGTGAGCCGCTGCGGCCGACGGGCGGAGCCCGGCGCAGCGGCGCGAAGCCCGGAAGGCGCCCCGGCGCCGAACGGCGCGAGCGACGCGTGAAGGAGGAGACGCGCGGAACCCCGCCGGGTGGTGAGCCGCCCGGCGGGGTTCCGGATGCCGGTGGGTCAGCCCAGGCGGGTGACGTCGCGGACCGCGCCCTTGTCGGCGCTGGTGGCCATCGCCGCGTAGGCGCGCAGGGCCGCGGAGACATTGCGCTCGCGGTCCTTCGGGGCGTAGACGCCGCCGAGGGCCTCGTGCCGGGCCGCCAGCACCTCGTCGGAGACCAGGAGCTCGATGGAGCGGTTCGGGATGTCGATGCGGATCCGGTCACCGTCCTCGACGACGGCGATGTTGCCGCCCGAGGCCGCCTCCGGGGAGGCGTGGCCGATGGACAGGCCCGAGGTGCCGCCGGAGAAGCGGCCGTCCGTCACCAGGGCGCAGACCTTGCCGAGGCCGCGGCCCTTGAGGAAGGAGGTGGGGTAGAGCATCTCCTGCATGCCGGGGCCGCCGCGCGGGCCCTCGTAGCGGATGACGACGACGTCGCCCGGCGCGATCTGCTTGGAGAGGATCTTCTCGACGGCCTCGTCCTGCGATTCGCAGACCACGGCCGGGCCCTCGAAGGTCCAGATCGACTCGTCGACGCCGGCGGTCTTGACCACGCAGCCGTCGGCCGCGATGTTGCCGCGCAGGACGGCGAGGCCGCCGTCCTTGGAGTACGCGTGCTGCACGGAGCGGATGCATCCGCCCTCGGCGTCGAGGTCGAGGGTCTCCCAGCGCTCGGACTGGGAGAAGGCGGTCGCGGAGCGCTTGCAGCCGGGGGCCGCGTGCCACAGCTCCATCGCCACGTCGGAGGCGGTGCCGGAGCGGGCGTCCCACTGCGCGAGCCAGTCCTCCAGGTTCTCCGAGTGGACGGTGGTGACGTCCTTGTTGAGGAGCCCGCCGCGGTGCAGTTCGCCGAGGATGGCGGGGATGCCGCCGGCGCGGTGGATGTCCTCCATGTAGTACGTGCCGCCGGGCGCCACGTTCGGGGCGACCTTGGCCAGGCACGGGACGCGGCGGGAGACGGCGTCGATGTCGGTGAGGTCGTAGTCCAGGCCGGCCTCCTGGGCGGCGGCGAGGAGGTGGAGGATCGTGTTCGTGGAGCCGCCCATGGCGATGTCGAGGGCCATGGCGTTCTCGAAGGCCTCGCGGGTGGCGATGTTGCGCGGGAGGACGGACTCGTCGCCGCCCTCGTAGTACCGCTTGGTGATCTCCACGACCGTGCGGCCGGCGTCCTCGTACAGGGCGCGGCGGGCGGTGTGCGTGGCGAGGACCGAGCCGTTGCCGGGGAGGGCGAGGCCGATGGCCTCGGCGAGGCAGTTCATCGAGTTGGCGGTGAACATGCCCGAACACGAGCCGCAGGTCGGGCAGGCGTTCTCCTCGATGCGCAGGACGTCCTCGTCGGAGACGTTCTCGTTGGAGGCGTCGACCATGGCGTCGATCAGGTCGAGCTTGCGGACGGTGCCGTCGACGAGGGTGGCCTGGCCGGCCTCCATCGGGCCGCCGGAGACGAAGACGACCGGGATGTTGAGGCGCATGGCGGCCATCAGCATGCCGGGGGTGATCTTGTCGCAGTTGGAGATGCAGATCAGCGCGTCGGCGCAGTGCGCCTCGACCATGTACTCGACCGAGTCCGCGATCAGGTCGCGGGAGGGCAGGGAGTAGAGCATGCCGGCGTGGCCCATGGCGATGCCGTCGTCGACCGCGATGGTGTTGAACTCGCGCGGGATCGCGCCGGCGGCGCGGATCGCGTCCGAGACGATGCGGCCGACGGGGGCCAGGTGGGTGTGGCCGGGGACGAACTCGGTGAAGGAGTTGGCGACCGCGATGATCGGCTTGCCGATGTCCTCGCTCGCTACGCCCGACGCGCGCATCAGCGCACGAGCGCCTGCCATGTTGCGGCCGTGGGTGACGGTGCGGGACCTCAGCTCGGGCATGCGGTTTCACTCCCCATGAGTGCGGCTGTACGGTCAGCCGCGACTGCGGATATGGCTCGGTTACAAAGCTACGCCCACCGCCCGCGATCCGGACAGCTCGTCCGGATGCCGGGACGACGGGCTCATTCCTCGGTCAGGTAGCGCTGGAGCGTGGGTGCCACGAGGGCGACGATCCGCTCCGGGTCGGCGGACGCGAGCGGCTCCACGCGGACCACGTAGCGCAGCAGCGCGATGCCGATCATGTGGGAGGCGGCCAGCTCGGCCCGCAGCGTCGGGTCCGGTACGTCGAGGTCGGCGGCGACCCGTTCCAGGACCCGGCGCAGGATCAGGCCGCGCAGCACCTTGGCCGCGGCCTCGTGGGTGAGGGCGGAGCGGATCACGGCGAGCAGGGGGGCGCGGGAGACCGGGTTCTCCCAGATGCCGAGGAAGTAGCGGGCCAGCCGTTCGCCGATGCCTTCGGGGCCGTCGCCGATGATCGCCGGGACCACCAGGGCGGGCTCCATGCTCACCTCGATGGCGGCGGCGAAGAGGTCGTCCTTGCTCCCGAAGTAGTGGTGCACCAGGGCCGGGTCCACGCCGGCCACCTTGGCGATGCCGCGGACGGAGGTCTTGTCGTAGCCGCGTTCGGCGAACACCTCGCGGGCGGCGAGGCGGATCCGCTCCTGGGTGCCGGGGCCGTCGTCGGTCTCGTCCTGGCGGGGCCGGCCGGGGCCGCGGCGGCGCTTGACGGGCTCGACCGGCTCGACCGGTTCGGCGGCGGGCCCAGACGGGCCGGCCTGGTCGGACGGCTCCGTCATGAGCGGCGCACCGGCTTCGAGAGGTGCAGGCGGGTGAAGGCCAGCGCCTCGGCGAGGTCGGCCTCGCGCTCGGCGGACGACATGGCGCGGCGGGTGTTCACCTCGATGACGACGTGCCCGTCGAAGGAGGTCCGGGCCAGGCCGGTGAGCAGCTCCGCGCAGGGCTGGGTGCCCCGGCCGGGGACCAGGTGCTCGTCCTTGGCCGATCCGTTGCCGTCGGCGAGGTGGATGTGGGCGAGCCGGTCGCCCATCCGGTCGATCATGGCGGTGGCGTCCGTACGGGCGGTCGCGGTGTGCGAGAGGTCGACGGTGAAGTGCCGGTAGTCGTCCTTGGTGACGTCCCACTCGGGCGCGTAGGCGAGCATCTCGCGGTCGCGGTAGCGCCAGGGGTACATGTTCTCCACGGCGAAGCGGACGTCGGTCTCGTCGGCCATCCGCCAGATCCCGGTGACGAAGTCGCGGGAGTACTGCCGCTGCCAACGGAACGGCGGGTGCACGACGACCGTGCTCGCGCCCAGCTTCTCGGCCGCCGCGCGGGCGCGCTGGAGCTTGATCCAGGGGTCGGTGGACCACACGCGCTGGGTGATGAGCAGGCAGGGGGCGTGGACGGCCAGGATCGGCACCCCGTGATGGTCCGACAGCCGGCGCAGGGCGTCGACGTCCTGGCTGACCGGGTCCGTCCAGACCATGACCTCGACGCCGTCGTAGCCGAGGCGGGCGGCGATCTCGAAGGCGGTCGCCGTGGACTCCGGGTAGACGGAGGCGGTGGAGAGCGCGACTTTCGGGGTGGTGGTGGTCGGGATACGGACTGGTTCTGCCACGGGGACAGATTACGGGGCCCCTGCCCCGCCGGGGCGGCCCGGCCCCGGAAGCCGTCTCAATGCCGTCGCCAGACCAGCGTGTAGCGCCAGAACAGCCGACGGCGCAGCCGGACGCCCGGCAGCAGCCGGGCGGCCTCGTGGGCGATCTCGGCGAAGGTCATGGACGCGGGCCTGGTCGGGGCGGTCATCGAGGCCGGGCGGGGTGCCGTACGCCCCTTGTTCTTGGTCCATCCCAGGGCGGCGTTCAGCGGGACCGCGACGGCGCCGAGGAGGTGGTCGCCGCGGGTCCGCGCCCGGTACACGCCGACGACGACCAGGGTCCCGCCCGGCGCGAGCCGCTCGCGGAAGTGGCCGAGGGCCTCGGTGAACGGCAGGTGGTGGAGGACGGCCACGCAGGTGACGACGTCGTACGTCCCCTCCTCCTCCAGGGCCTCCCCGACGGCGAAGGTCACCGGTGCCCCGGCGGGGGTGAGCTCCCGGGCCCGCGCGACGATCCGCGGATCGGCGTCGACCCCGTGCACGGCGGCGGCGCGCGCGGTCAGCGCCCTGGCCAGGTCGCCGCTGCCGGAGCCGACGTCCAGGGCGCGGGCGCGGCGGCGGGGCAGCTGCCGCAGGATCCACGGGTGGTAGTGGGCGTTGTGGTCCCAGGGGTGGGCGTCGTTGAACCGGCCGAGCGCCTCGATGACGCGGGGCGTCAGGATCGTGATCATCCGGCGATGATCGCCGGGGCCCCGGCGGGTGGTCCAGCCTCCGCAGGATCACGCCCCGGGGGGCAGGTGGTCCAGCCTCCGCAGGATCACTCCCTCGCGCAGGGCCCACGGGCAGATCTCCAGCTCGTCCACGCCGAAGAGGTCCATCGCGGCCTCCGCCACCAGGGCCCCGGCCAGGAGCTGGGCGGCGCGGCCGTCCGAGACGCCGGGGAGGGCGGAGCGTTCGGCGGTGGTCATCTCGGCCAGTCGCGGGACCCACTCGCCCAGGGCCTTGCGGGTCAGGTCCCGCTGCACGTACAGGCCGTCCGCCTCCCGGGCCGCGCCCGCGATGCGGGCGAGCTGCTTGAAGGTCTTCGAGGTGGCGACGACGTGGTCCGGGGCGCCGAAGCGGCTGAACTCGCCGACCGTGCGGGCGATGCTGGCCCGCACGTGCCGGCGCAGGGCCTTCACGTCCGCCGGGTCCGGCGGGTCGCCGGGGAGCCAGGCGGAGGTGAGGCGGCCGGCGCCGAGCGGGAGGGAGACGGCCGCGTCCGGCTCCTCGTCGATGCCGTACGCGATCTCCAGCGAGCCGCCGCCGATGTCCAGGACCAGCAGCTTGCCGGCCGACCAGCCGAACCACCGCCGGACCGCGAGGAAGGTCAGCCGGGCCTCGTCGTCGCCGCTGAGCACCGGGAGCTCCAGCCCGGTCTCGGCCTTCACCCGGGCGAGGACCTCGTCGGCGTTGGGGGCCTCGCGCACCGCGCTGGTCGCGAAGGGCAGCAGGTCCTCGCAGCCCTTGTCCTCGGCGGCCTGCACGGCCTCGCCGATCACCGAGACGAGGCGCTCTATGCCGTCCGCGCTGACGGCCCCGCGCTCGTCCAGGAGCTGCGCCAGGCGCAGTTGCACCTTGTGCGAGTGCGCGGGCAGCGGGCGCGCGCCGGGGTGCGCGTCGACCACCAGCAGATGGACCGTGTTCGAACCCACATCCAGGACACCGAGTCTCATGCGGGAAACGCTACTGGGCCGAACGCGGAGGAGCGGAGCAAGGGGCCCTTAGGCTGGGCTTTGTGCCAAATACGAAGAAGGCCAACAAGACCCGGTCGAAGAAGGACAAGGGCGAGGAGCCGGACGAGAAGGGGCTCGACTTCCCCCGGGCCTGGGTGGAATTCCCCGACCCCGCCGATGACGAGCAGGTCTTCCGCTGCGACCTGACCTGGCTGACCTCCCGCTGGACCTGCATCTTCGGCAGTGGCTGCCAGGGGATCCAGGCCGGGCGGGCCGATGACGGCTGCTGCACCCTCGGGGCGCACTTCTCCGACGAGGACGACGAGAAGCGGGTCGCCGAGCACGTGGCGCGGCTCACCCCCGAGCTGTGGCAGTTCCACGACGTCGGGAGCGAGTCCGGCTGGACGCAGCTCGACGACGACGGGGAGAAGCAGACCCGCCGCTGGGACGGGGCCTGCATCTTCCTGAACCGGCCCGGTTTCCCGGCCGGGGCGGGGTGCTCGCTGCACATCCTGGCCCTCAAGGGGGGCCAGGAGCCGCTGGAGACCAAGCCGGACGTGTGCTGGCAGCTGCCGATCCGCCGTACGTACGACTGGATCGACCGCCCCGACGACACCCGGATCCTGCAGGTGTCGATCGGCGAGTACGACCGGCGCGGCTGGGGCCCGGGCGGTCACGACCTGCACTGGTGGTGCACGTCGGCGACCTCCGCGCACGGGGCCGGCGACCCGGTGTACGTGTCGTACCGGGCGGAGCTGACGGAGCTGATGGGTGCGGAGGGGTACGCGGAGCTGGTGAGGCTGTGCGAGGCGCGGCTGGCCTCGCTGCTGCCGATGGCACCGCATCCCGCGGATCCGGTGCCCCCGGTGGACCGCTCCTGACGGCGTCAGGGCCCGGAGGGGGCCGGTCCGGGGGAAACCGTTCCTCCTGAGGACGGCTCCGGGGCCGGGGGGTCCGTCGGTGTGGGCGTCGGGGTCGGCGTGGGCGTCGGGGTGGGGGTCGGTGTCGGCGTGGGGGTGGGCTGCGGCGGGTCCGGGGTCGGCGTCGGCGTGGGCTGCGGCGGGTCCGGGGTGGGGGCCGGGCGGCCGCGGCCCTGGACGACGATCATCGCGCCGGCCGGGTCCACCCCGACGCGGGCGCTCCAGGCGCCGACGGGCTGGGCCCCGGCGTCCACGGTGATCCGCAGGATGACCGATTCTCCGGGGGCGAGGGTGCCCGCCGTGCGGCTCGCGCGCAGCCAGGGCGCGTCCGACCAGAGCCGCCAGTCGACGGGGCCGCCGCCGGAGGCCGTGAGGGTGAGCAGGGTGGTGGAGCCGCGGGTGGTGGCGGCGACCGTGAGCCGGCCGGGGGCGCCGGGGGCGTCCGCTCCGGGGGTGGCGGGCGGGCCGGTGCTGATCACCTCGACGGAGACGTCGGGGCCGGCGGCGCCGGGGGCGAAGCCGGGCTCGCCGGTGGTGTGCGCCGTGTTGCCGGTGTTCTCGTAGGCGGTCAGGGGGCGCCCCTCGGCCGCGTACGGGGGCGGGATCTGCGATTCGCTGGCGGAGACGCGGGTGCCGTCGGCGCCGACGGGTTCACCGGTGACGGGGGCGCCCCGGTACGCCGCCCACAGGGCGAGTACGGGAGCGGCGACGACGGTGGCGACGACGGTGGTGGTCACGGCCCGCGCCCGGAGCCGGTCGCGCCGGGCGGCGCGGTCCTTGGGGTCCATGGGGAAACCGGTCCGGTCGAAGCGCGGTCCGGGGCGCCCGCCGCGGCGCCGGCCCGAGCGGAGCATCGCGGCGTGCAGGGCGGGGCGGGGGGCCGGGACCAGCGGGAGCGCGGCGTGGACGCCGCCGGTACCGGGCCAGGGGGCGCCGGCGCCCACGCGTTCGGCGGCGCGGCGGCAGCGCGGGCAGTCGTCGACGTGGCGGACGAGTTCGGCGCGCAGGGTGCTGGACAGCAGTACGTCGCCGGGGGCGCCGTCGCCCTGGTCGCCGGTGAGGCGGGCCACGGCCGGACAGTTGCCGGTCTCCACGACGGCGAGGGCGGCGCGGGTGCGCTCCACCTCGCAGGCGGCGCCGGACAGCAGTTCGCGCGCGGCGGCGGCGGGGGTGCCGAGGACGGCGGCGAGTTCACCGACGCCGAGGCGGTGGCGGACGGCGAGTTCGAGGGCTTCGCGCTGCTCGGGGGTGGTGCCGGCGGCCTCGGGCCAGGCGAGCCGGGCCAGCTCGGTACGGCGGTGGGCGCTGACGTCGAACCCGGGGCGCTCCCCCGGAGCATGCCCGGCGTTCGTGTGCTCCGGCGTACGCCGGGCGGAATGCGCCCCCTGGCGTGCGCTCCGCCGCTCGGCCAGCCGGCTCAGGCAGCCCCAGCGGGCCAGGGCGTACAGCCAGGCGCGGCGGCCGCCCTCGTCGGGACACCGGCCGGGATGGCGTTCGGCGACGGCGAGGACGTCCCCGAGCACCTCGGTGGCGGTGTCGTGGTCGCAGAGGACGGAGAGGCAGTAGGTGAACAGTCCGTCCAGGTAGGGCTCGTGCCGGGAGGGCGGGGGCTGTTCGTCCGGGGCCGCCGGGCGGGCGGGGGCCGCCGGTGCCCCCGGGTACGCCGGGTCCGCCGAGGGCGTGCGCCCGTGCGCCCGGTGTGCGCCGGTGCGCGATGCGGGGTCTCCCTGGTTGCTGCTGTTCACCTGGCGACCGTAGGCGGCGCGCCGGTGACGCCCCGGAAGCCTTCAGCAGTTTTAGCCCTTACGGGTGAACAGATCGGTACCCCGCTGACAGCGCCCCTGACGCCCGTACGGCCGGGGCTGTCGGTGGCTGCGGTTACCGTGGGCCGCATGGCTGCTGCCCGTACCTCCCGCTCGTCCGCCAAGGACCGGCCGTCCTACCGTTGCTCCGAGTGCGGCTGGACGACCGCGAAATGGCTCGGCCGCTGCCCCGAATGCCAGGCGTGGGGCACCGTCGAGGAGATGGGCGGGGCGCCCGCCGTACGGACCACCGCGGCCGGCCGCGTCTCCGCGCCCGCCCTGCCCATCGCCCAGGTCGACGGCCGCACCGCGACCGCGCGCAGCACCGGCGTCGACGAACTGGACCGCGTCCTGGGCGGCGGGCTGGTCCCGGGCGCCGTCGTCCTCCTCGCCGGCGAGCCCGGCGTCGGCAAGTCGACCCTGCTGCTCGACGTCGCGGCGAAGGCGGCCACCGGCGACCACCGCACCCTCTACGTCACGGGCGAGGAGTCCGCGAGCCAGGTCCGGCTGCGCGCCGACCGGATCAACGCCCTCAACGACCACCTCTTCCTCGCCGCCGAGACCGACCTGTCCGCCGTACTGGGCCACCTCGACGCGGTGAAGCCCTCCCTGCTGGTCCTGGACTCCGTACAGACCATCGCCTCCCCCGAGATCGACGGCGCGCCCGGCGGCATGGCCCAGGTCCGGGAGGTGGCCGGCGCGCTGATCCGCGCGTCCAAGGAACGGGGCATGGCCACCCTCCTGGTCGGCCACGTCACCAAGGACGGGGCGATCGCCGGCCCCCGTCTGCTGGAGCACCTGGTGGACGTGGTCCTCAGCTTCGAGGGCGACCGCCACGCGCGACTGCGCCTCGTACGCGGTGTGAAGAACCGCTACGGCGCCACCGACGAGGTCGGCTGCTTCGAGCTCCACGACGAGGGCATCACCGGGCTCGCCGACCCCAGCGGGCTGTTCCTGACCCGGCGGGCCGAGGCGGTGCCGGGCACCTGCCTGACCGTGACCCTGGAGGGCAAGCGCCCGCTGGTCGCCGAGGTGCAGGCGCTCACCGTCGACTCGCAGATCCCCTCCCCTCGCCGCACCACCTCCGGCCTGGAGACCTCGCGCGTCTCGATGATGCTGGCGGTGCTGGAGCAGCGCGGGCGGATCACCGCGCTCGGCAAGCGGGACATCTACAGCGCGACCGTGGGCGGCGTGAAGCTCACCGAACCCGCCGCCGACCTCGCGATCGCGCTCGCGCTGGCCTCGGCCGCCAGTGACGTGCCGCTGCCGAAGAACCTCGTCGCCATCGGGGAGGTCGGGCTCGCCGGCGAGGTGAGGCGGGTGACGGGTGTGCAGCGGCGGCTGTCCGAGGCGCACCGGCTGGGCTTCACGCACGCGTTGGTGCCGGCGGATCCGGGGAAGGTTCCCGCGGGGATGAAGGTGACCGAGGTCGCGGACGTGGGCGACGCGCTGCGGGTCCTGCCGCGCGGCCGCTCCCGCACCCCGGCGAAGGAGCGCGCAGCGGAATAAGAGCCTCCGCACGCGGGCCGGCCCGGACCTCCCGCGGGCCCTCCCGGGCCAGGTCAGGGGACCCGCGCGGGCCTCCGTACGGACCCCCGTCGCGGCGATGCGCGCCAAGGCACGGCGGGCGCACAGCCCGCGCCGGTAGACTTTGTGCTGGTCCGCCCGGCTGTACGCAGGCGGCGCAACCCGCGACCGGAGGAGTGCAGTGGCAGCCAAGGACGGGGCATCAGCACCCGGGAAGTCCGGCGCGAGCTCCAAGCACGACGCGCTGATGCGCGCCTCGCTGAGCGCCGTCGCGCCTGGTCAGCCCCTGCGCGACGGCCTGGAGCGGATCGTCCGCGGCAACACGGGCGGGCTCATCGTCCTCGGCATGGACAAGAACGTCGAGGCGATGTGCACGGGCGGCTTCGTCCTGGACGTGGAGTTCACCGCGACCCGGCTGCGCGAGCTGTGCAAGCTCGACGGCGCGCTCATCCTCGACAAGGACATCACCAAGATCCTGCGGGCCGGCGTGCAGCTGGTGCCCGACGCGTCGATCCCGACGGAGGAGACCGGCACCCGGCACCGCACCGCGGACCGCGTCTCGAAGCAGTGCGGCTTCCCGGTGGTCTCCGTGTCCCAGTCGATGCGGCTGATCGCCCTCTACGTCGACGGGGAGCGGCGGGTCCTGGAGGAGTCCGGGGCGATCCTGTCGCGGGCGAACCAGGCGCTGGCCACCCTGGAGCGGTACAAGCTGCGGCTCGACGAGGTCGCGGGGACGCTGTCGGCGCTGGAGATCGAGGACCTGGTCACCGTCCGCGACGTGACGGCGGTCGCCCAGCGGCTGGAAATGGTCCGCCGGATCGCGACGGAAATCGCCGAGTACGTGGTCGAACTGGGCACGGACGGACGACTGCTGTCGCTCCAGCTGGACGAACTGACCGTCGGCATCGAGCAGGAGCGGGAGCTGGTGATCCGGGACTACGTTCCGGAGCCGACGGCGAAGCGTTCCCGCACGGTGGAGGAAGCGCTGCCGGCGCTGGACGCGCTGACCCATCCGGAACTGCTGGAACTGGCGATCGTGGCGAAGGCCCTGGGGTACACCGGCTCGCCGGAGACCCTCGACTCGGCGGTGTCGCCGCGCGGGTACCGGCTGCTGGCCAAGGTGCCGAGGCTGCCGGGGGCGATCATCGAGCGGCTGGTCGAGCACTTCGGCGGGCTGCAGAAGCTGCTGGCGGCGTCGGTGGACGACCTCCAGACGGTGGACGGCGTCGGCGAGGCCCGTGCGCGCAGCGTCCGCGAGGGCCTGTCCCGCCTGGCGGAGTCGTCGATCCTGGAACGCTACGTCTGACGGCACCCCGGTGACCCGGCCCCGCCAGGGGCACCTCCCAGCGTTGGCTGGGGGAGTTCGGGGCGCGGGCGCGGAGCGCCGTGCGGTGACCGGCGCGACCCCGACCCCGACGGCCGGCCGATCCGGGCGCAGCCCGGGGAACGGTGGAAGGGCGGGTAGGGGACCGATCCGCGCGGCGGCACCCACCCGCAGGCGGCCAAGAGGGGTCAGTCCTGCTTCAGGACGAAGGAGGTGCGGGCCACCGGAAGGCCCGGGGACTTCACCTCGACCACATACGTGTCAGCCGCCGGGCTCCCCGCCGGAGGCGTCTGGCACTGGTCCGGCGCGCTCAGCTTCCGGTCCCACTCCACCGCCTGCTTCGTCTCTCCCTGCGCCGGCAGCCGGAAGAACGCGTTCGCCGCGTTCGCCGGGCAGTCCGCGGAGGACCAGACGGCCTTGGCGCCCTGCGTCTGGAAGATCGTCACGACGGATTGCCGCGGACCGAGTCCGAACTTGCAGGTGCTGCCGGAGATGTTGCGGACGAGGAGTTCGAGACGCGGCTTCTCGTTCGTCTCGTACTCGTTCTTCACGCTCTTGACCTCCCACTGCAGCGCGCTCGCCGGGCACGTCGGGAGCGGGGAGTCCGCCGGCACCTGTGCCGGGGAGCCGCCGGCCGCGGAGCCTGAGCCGCCGGAGCCCGAAGCGGAACCGGAGCCGGACCCCGAGCCCGAACCGCCGCCCGTCTCACCGTTCTTGCCCCCGCCGCCCGAGGCGGCGCCCGAGTCGCCCCGTCCGCCCGGCGCCTGACTGATCGCCGGCCCGGAGCCCGAGGGGCCGGGGGTGATCGTGCGCACGGGTCCGGAGCCGTCGCCGCCGCCCTTGCCGTTCGTACTCGACGTACCTCCGCCGGAACTGACGGTCCATACGGCGAGCAGCGCCAAGAGCGCCGCGACGGACGCCAGCACGGCCCTCCGTCGCCAGTAAATGGAGGAGGGGAGCGGCCCGACCGGATTGCGCAGAGATCCCACGGACCGAACCTTACGAGAACTCGTGCCGCGATCAGCGTCCCCCATGCCGCACATCCGGCAGGTTTTGCCGATGATCATCCTGCGGGCGTACACGGGAGGGACGAGATCCGGCCAAGGTGCTGACGCCGCCGGAACGGAGGTTTGAGTACCGTCGGTGACCATGGACAGCTCTGCCCTCTACCGCGACATCACCGACTTCGCCCACTCCACGCCCTCCTGGGTGCGGTGGGCGTTCGAAGTCTGGACCGAATTCGGACTGCTGCTCTTCGGTCTGCTCTTCATAGCCGTCTGGTGGCGTGCGCGCGGGCACGGTGATCCCCGGGCGGTGGCGCTCGCCGTCCTCGCCCCGCTCGCCACCGCACTCGTCTACGTCGCCTCCGAGCTGGTGAAGTCCACCGTGAACGAGGAACGGCCCTGCCGGGCGGTGGCCGGGGCGGCCGCCTCGCTCGTCCCCTGCCCGCCGTACGGGGACTGGTCCTTCCCCAGCAACCACTCCGCCATCGCGGGCGCGGCCGCCGTCGCCCTCGCGCTGGCCGTGCCCCGCCTCGCCCTGCTGACCGTGCCCGTCGCCCTGCTGATGGCGTTCTCCCGGGTCTTCGTCGGGGTGCACTACCCGCACGACGTGGCGATGGGCCTGCTGCTGGGGGCCTCGCTGGCCACCCTCGCCGTACTGGTGCTCACGAACCCGCTGGCCCGGGTGACGGCCGCGGTCCGCACGAGCGGCACCCCCGTCGCCGTCTGGTTCACCGGGCCGGGCCGGGCGGCGTAGGCCCGAAACGTGCCAGGATGCGTCTGCCATGACTGCATCTGCCTCATCCCCCGCGTCCCCCGCCGGTCCTCCGCGCACCCACGCGCTGCACTCCCCCGTCATCGCGTGGTTCGACGAGCACGCCCGTGACCTGCCCTGGCGCCGCCCCGAGGCCGGCCCCTGGGGGGTCATGGTCAGCGAGTTCATGCTGCAGCAGACCCCGGTCAGCCGGGTCCTGCCGGTCTACGAGCAGTGGCTCGCCCGGTGGCCACGGCCCGCCGCCCTGGCCGCCGAGGCGCCGGGCGAGGCCGTACGGGCCTGGGGGCGGCTCGGCTACCCGCGCCGGGCGCTGCGCCTGCACGGCGCGGCCGTCGCGATAACGGAACGCCACGGCGGCGACGTACCGAGCGACCACGCCCAGCTGCTGTCGCTGCCGGGGATCGGCGAGTACACGGCCGCCGCCGTGGCCTCCTTCGCGTACGGGCAGCGGCACGCGGTGCTGGACACCAACGTGCGCCGGGTCTTCGCCCGCGCGTCCAGCGGGGTCGAGTACCCGCCGAACGCCACGACGGCCGCCGAGCGGCGCCTGGCCCGGGAACTGCTGCCCGACGACGAGGCCACGGCGGCCCGCTGGGCCGCGGCGTCGATGGAGCTGGGCGCGCTGGTGTGCACGGCCAAGAACCCGGACTGCGCGCGCTGCCCGGTGGCGGGCCTGTGCGCGTGGCGGCTGGCCGGGAAGCCCGCGCACGAGGGACCGCCGCGGCGCGGGCAGACGTACGCCGGGACCGACCGGCAGGTGCGCGGGAAGCTGCTGGCCGTGCTGCGCGAAGCGGTCGGTCCGGTTCCGCAGTCGGTGCTCGACACCGTCTGGAACGAACCGGTGCAGCGGGCGCGCGCGCTGGACGGGCTGGTGTCCGACGGGCTGGTGGAGCCGCTCGCGCACGGCATGTACCGGCTGCCGCAGAGCTGACCGACGAAATCCGAACGCCCCCGGTGGCCGGCCGGAGCGCGGCTCGAAGTTGACTCGATCATTCCGCTTCGGGCCGCGAAACCCCAGCTCACAGGCACTGTTACACAACCTACGGGTGTCCGTGCGCCCACCGAAGGCTGACCCGCACAGTGCCGTGACAACCCGTCCGTAACTTCGGATCCACAAGCCAGCGCATGAGCGGTTGGTCGGAACGGAGGCGGTCTGAGATGGCGCACGGCGAGGTACTCGAATTCGAGGAGTACGTACGCACCCGGCAGGACGCCCTGCTGCGCAGTGCCCGGCGCCTGGTCCCGGACCCGACGGACGCCCAGGACCTCCTCCAGACCGCCCTCGTACGCACCTACGGCCGCTGGGAGGGCATCGCCGACAAGTCGCTGGCCGACGCCTACCTCCGCCGCGTCATGATCAACACCCGTACCGAGTGGTGGCGGGCCCGCAAGCTCGACGAGGTCCCCACCGAGCAGCTCCCGGACGCCTCCGTCGAGGACGGCTCCGACCAGCGCGCCGACCGCGCCCTGCTGATGGACATCCTCAAGGTGCTCGCGCCCAAGCAGCGCAGTGTGGTGGTGCTGCGACACTGGGAGCAGATGAGCACCGAGGAAACGGCCGCGGCGCTCGGTATGTCGGCGGGAACCGTGAAGAGCACCCTGCACCGCGCACTGGCCCGGCTCCGTCAGGAACTGGAGAGCCGGGACCTGGACATGCGCGCGCTCGAACGCGGTGACCACACCATCCGTGACGAGGGGCGGGAGCGGTGCGCGGCCTGACTGGCCAAGACCCGGGCGGTAGAGGCTCTCTGGTACTGATGTCGGCGGGGACGGTCGTCCTCGTCGGCACAGTGCTGTTCGCGGCCGGCTGCTCCACCGGCGGCACGGGCCTCAAGGACGGCGGCCCCGCCCACACCGAGACCGTGTCCCGGAGCAACCAGCCGACGAGCGACGGGGCCAGCGAACCGGCCGCCACGGACCACTCCCCCGCCGCGTCCGCCGGAACGGCCAAGCGGGTCGACCCCGTGGCCCTGCTCAAGGCGGACCCGAAGGTGAGCGCCGCCGTCAAGCGCGACCTCAAGCCCTGCACGGGCCAGCAGTACCCGATCGACGTCAGCTACGGGAAGGTCACCGGGAACACCGTCGTCGACATCGTCGTCAACGTGCTGTCCTGCGCGGACGCGATGGGCCGCGGCTCGTACGTGTACCGGGCCGACGGAGGAAAGTACGAGAATGTCTTCTCGGACGAGCAGCCGCCCGTCTACGCGGAGATCGACCGCGGTGAGCTGGTGCTCAACAAACCGGTCTACGGGAAGAACGACGCGCTCGCCTACCCGTCGGGCGAGGACGTGATCACGTACCGCTGGAACGGGGAACGGTTCACCGAACAGGACCGGGTGCACACGGACTACAGCAATGTGGTCGACGGCGGGAGCCCTCCCGCCCCGGCCGTATCGCCGAAGAGCTGACGAGGTGAGGGTGGGCATGGCCGAGACCCATGTGCTGTTCGTGGAGGACGACGACGTCATCCGCGAGGCCACGACGCTGGCGCTGGAACGCGACGGCTTCGTGGTCACCGCCATGCCCGACGGACTGTCCGGGCTGGAGTCCTTCCGCGCCGACCGTCCGGACATCGCCCTCCTCGACGTGATGGTGCCCGGGATGGACGGCGTGAGCCTGTGCCGCCGCATCCGCGACGAGTCCACTGTCCCCGTGATCATGCTGTCGGCCCGCGCCGACTCCATCGACGTGGTCCTGGGCCTGGAGGCGGGCGCGGACGACTACGTCACCAAGCCCTTCGACGGCTCCGTCCTCGTCGCCCGGATCCGCGCCGTGCTGCGCCGCTTCGGCCACGCCGGCGGCCCGCAGAACGGCGCCTCGAACGCCGACGGGGCCGACGGCTCCGGTGAACGCGGGGTGCTGTCCTTCGGCGACCTGGAGGTCGACACCGAGGGCATGGAGGTCCGCAAGGCGGGCGCCTCCGTCGCGCTGACGCCGACCGAGATGCGGCTGCTGCTGGAGTTCTCCTCCGCACCGGGTACCGTCCTGTCGCGCGACCGGCTCCTGGAACGGGTCTGGGACTACGACTGGGGCGGTGACACCCGCGTCGTGGACGTCCACGTCCAGCGGCTGCGCACCAAGATCGGCCAGGACCGGATCGAGACGGTCCGGGGCTTCGGATACAAGCTCAAGGCATGAGGAACGAGGGTCATGAGGGACGCGACCGCATGAGGACCATGAGGACCGCGACCGCATGAGGCGCTTCACCCTGCGCACGGGGATCCGCTGGAAGATCACGCTCGCCATCGCCGCCGTCGGCGCGCTCACCGCGCTGGCGCTCAGCCTGGTGGTGCACAGCGCTGCCCGCGTGTCGATGCTGGAGAGCGCCCGCGAGGCCGAGCTGGAGCGGGTGCAGTTCATCGCCCGCACCGACGCCGGCCGCAAGCCCATCTGGGGCGCGAAGCTCAACGACCCCGATCTGCCCGCGGAACTGCGCGAGAAGGCCCGGTCGGGACGGCGCGGCACCTACGTCCAGGAGTCCCGCAAGGGGCCCGTGGTGTGGGCCGCCGTCCCCCTCGGCAACGGGCAGGTGCTCTCCCTGAGCCACCGGTTCCAGGAGAGCGCCAACATGGTGCGCGACCTGGACCGGGCGCTGGTGGTCGGCTCCCTCGCCGTCGTGATCGGGGGTTCGGCCCTCGGCGTGCTCATCGGCGGCCAGATCTCCAGCCGGCTGCGCAAGGCCGCGGCCGCCGCGCAGCGGGTGGCGCACGGGGATCCGGACGTACGGGTGCGGGACGCGGTGGGCGGTGTCGTACGGGACGAGACGGACGATCTCGCACGGGCCGTGGACGCCATGGCGGACGCCCTCCAGCAGCGGCTGGAGGCCGAACGGCGGGTGACCGCGGACATCGCGCACGAGCTGCGGACCCCGGTGACGGGCCTGCTCACGGCCGCGGAGCTGCTGCCCCCGGGCCGCCCGACGGAGCTGGTGCTCGACCGGGCGCGGGCGATGCGGGCCCTGGTCGAGGACGTGCTGGAGGTGGCCCGGCTGGACAGCGCGTCCGAGCGGGCCGAGCTCCAGGACGTGGCGCTGGGCGAGTTCGTCAGCCGGCGGGTGTCCACGCTGATGCCGGAGGCCTCGGTACGGGTCGTCGCGGACGAGATCGTCAGCACCGACCCGCGCCGTCTGGAGCGGATCCTCGGGAACCTGCTGGCCAACGCCGCACGGTACGGGCGGCCGCCGATCCAGGTCGACATCGAGGGCCGGGTCGTGCGCGTGCGGGACCACGGCCCCGGATTCCCCGAGGCGCTGCTGCTGGAGGGGCCGAGCCGGTTCCGGACCGGGTCGACGGACCGGGCGGGCGTCGGGCACGGGCTGGGGCTGACCATCGCGGAGGGCCAGGCCCGGGTCCTGGGGGCCCGGCTGACGTTCCGCAACGTGGCGGGCCCCGGCGAGGCGACGGGCGGGGGCGCCGCGGCGGGGGCGGTGGCGGTGCTGTGGCTGCCGGAGCACGCCCCGACGGCGACGGGCAGCTTCCCGATCGTCCAGCTGCCGGGCTGACGCGGCCGTTCGCCCGCGCACCGCGATGTTTTAGCATCCGTGCCATGACTGACGGTACGGATCGCCCGCACGGCCCCCAGCCCGACCCCGCCCCCGGGAGCGGCGGCGGCTACGGATACCCGCCGGGACGGATACCCGGCGGGTACGGCTATCCGCAGCCCGGAGAGCCCGCCCCCGGCGCCGCCTCGAACCCCTACCAGCCCGAGCCCGTACCGGGCGGACCGGCCGGCGGCCAGGGCGGCTTCGGCCCGCCGCAGGCGCAGCCCCCGCTCGCCGCGGAACCGCTCGCGCCCGCGCCCGAGCCCTTCGGTGCCGCCGCGCAGCCTGACTGGCAGGCGATGGCCGACCGCACGGAGGCGCAGCGGCGCAAGCGCAGGCTGCTGACCATCGGCATCGGCGCCCTGGTGGTCGCGCTGGTGGCCGGCGGCGCGGCCTTCTTCGTCCTGGGCGGCTCGGACGACCCGGGCAAGGGTCCCGTGACGGCCTCCTCCGGCTCCCCCGGTCCTTCCGGCTCGGCGGAGTCCCCGGACCCCAAGACCCCGGAGGACGACTCCCCGACCGTTGCGGGCGAGCCGAACCTGCTGCGCGACCGCAGCGGCAAGATGGGCATCGCGCTCGGCCCGGGTGCCTCGCTGGGCGAGCTGGCCAAGCGGACCGAGGTCAGGTTCAAGGGGGCGGCGGACTCGTACGCGCAGGGCGCCGAGGCGGCCGTGGACGTCTCGAAGAGCTTCACCGTCTCCACGCGCGCCTACAACGTGGCCGAGACCGGTTCGCGGATGGCGGTCAGCCAGGGCGACGGGGACTCGTACTCCTTCGAGCTGGGCTTCGAGGTCGTCAACGGCAAGAAGGCCTGGGTGTTCCGGGTGCAGACCGGGGACAAGGGCCAGGCCGCGACGGCCCAGCAGGTGGTCGTGGACAACGTCGACACGACGCGGACGTGGGCCCTGCTGACGGGGACGTACGACGCGGAGAAGAAGACCATCGCGCTGTGGGTCGACGACAAGCAGGCCGGTCAAGCCCAGGTGTCCGGCATCTGGGCCGGTCCCGGCCCGCTGCAGCTGGGCCGGGCCCGCCACCACGGGATCTGGAGCGCCGCGTGGGACGGTCCGCTGGACCACGTCCGGATCTTCGACCGCGCGCTGGGGCAGGAACAGATCACGGGCCTGAAGAACAACAAGCTCGACAAGAAGACCCGGCCGACGCACTCGTGGCTGATCTGATCCCGCCGGGGCCCGCGGGGATCCCGCGAGGCCCGGGGGCGTCTCAGACGCTGACGCCGACGGTGCGCAGGAAGGCGACCGGGTTGACGGCCGAGCCGTAGTTCGGGGTGGTGCGGATCTCGAAGTGGAGGTGCGGGCCGCTGGAGTTGCCGGTGTTGCCGGACAGCGCGATCTGCTGCTTCACGGAGACCTTCTGGCCGATCCTGACCTGGATCTTCGAGAGGTGCGCGTACTGCGAGTACGTGTTGTTCGCGTGCTTGATCACGACGGCGTTGCCGTACGCGGGGCCGTCGCCGCCGCCGTTCGGGCCGGCCTTCACGACGGTGCCGGCGGCGGCGGCCTTGACCGGGGTGCCGACGGGGACGGCGAAGTCCTGGCCGGAGTGCTTGTGCGACCACATGGTGCCGCCCTTGCCGAAGGTCGCGGACAGCGTGTAGCTCTTCACGGGCTTGTCCCACAGGCCCTTCGCGGCGGCGGCCCGGGCCTGCGCCTGCGCCTGGACGGAGACCTGCTCGGCGACGGCGGGGAGGGCGGCGGGGGCCTCTGCTGCGAAGGCGGCGGTCGTCCCGGCCCCGATGGCCAGGGCCGCACCGAGACCGGTGGCGGCGAGGGCGATACGGGTACGACGGGTGCTGACGCGCTTCGCGAACATGTGGAGACCTCCGGGGCCGGGGACAGGGCGTGTATCGGGCAAGAAAGGACCCGGCGCTGCGACCGTGGGCCGTGGCTGCCGGGCTTGCTCAACCTTGGTAACCCGGGCCTCCCGGCTTCCCCAAACACCCCTTTTACTACCCGGGCTCGTAGGAACGGCTGGGCTTTCGGACCTGTTGACGGGCTCCCTACTGCGACGGAGTGGGGACAAAACGGGCGGCGAAATCTACGAGTCGTTCTAGTAGGTCCGTTTTGCCCTGTGCCGCTTGTCACCGGCGCCGAAGGGCCCAAGTGGCCTGCGTCACCGGCCTCCAGGCCCCTCCGGGGGACCGCACCCGCCCGGGGGCCCGGCCGGGACACCTGCACGGGATCCCCGTACCGGGCCCCCGGGGCCCGGAACCCGCCCCTCAGCGCCCCTCAGCGCCCTCAGGGGCCCGGAGGCGGCCGGGGCGGCCCGGGGCGGGCACGGGCGCGGTGCGCGGCCCCGGAGCCCCGCCGACGGCCTCGTGGGGCCGCCCGGGGCGGGGCACGACGAAGGGGCGCCCCCGGGAGGTGATCCCGGGGGCGCCCCTTCGTACTACGGCCTGCCGCCGGCGCTTACGCGCCCTTGGACAGGTCCGGGCCGGAGCCCGTGGCCTCGATCGGGGGGAGGTCGGGCAGCGCCGACTTCTCCTCGCCGCGGAAGGTGAACTTGGCTTCCTCGCCCTCGCCCTCCACGCCGACGACCACGATGTGACCGGGACGCAGCTCGCCGAAGAGGATCTTCTCCGACAGCAGGTCCTCGATCTCGCGCTGGATGGTCCGGCGCAGCGGGCGCGCACCCATGATCGGGTCGTAGCCGCGCTTGGCCAGGAGCATCTTCGCCTCACCGCTGAGCTCGATGCCCATGTCGCGGTCGCGGAGTCGCTCGTCCACCTTGGCGATCATCAGGTCGACGATCTGGATGATGTCTTCCTGGCTGAGCTGGTGGAAGACGACCGTGTCGTCGACGCGGTTCAGGAACTCGGGCCGGAAGTGCTGCTTGAGCTCTTCGTTGACCTTCGCCTTCATCCGGTCGTAACCGGTCTTGACGTCGCCCTGGGCGGCGAAGCCCAGGTTGAAGCCCTTGGAGATGTCCCGCGTACCCAGGTTGGTCGTCATGATGATGACCGTGTTCTTGAAGTCCACGACCCGGCCCTGGGAGTCGGTCAGGCGACCGTCCTCCAGGATCTGGAGAAGGGAATTGAAGATATCCGGGTGCGCCTTCTCGACCTCGTCGAAGAGGACGACGGAGAACGGCTTCCGGCGGACCTTCTCGGTCAGCTGGCCGCCCTCTTCGTAGCCCACGTAGCCGGGGGGCGAACCGAAGAGGCGGGAAACCGTGTGCTTCTCGCTGAACTCCGACATGTCGAGGGAGATCAGCGCGTCCTCGTCACCGAAGAGGAATTCGGCGAGCGTCTTGGACAGCTCGGTCTTACCGACACCGGACGGACCGGCGAAGATGAACGAGCCACCGGGACGCTTCGGGTCCTTCAGACCCGCACGGGTGCGGCGGATGGCCTGGGAGAGCGCCTTGATGGCGTCCTTCTGGCCGATGACGCGCTTGTGGAGCTCGTCTTCCATGCGCAGGAGGCGGGAGGACTCCTCCTCCGTGAGCTTGAAGACGGGAATGCCGGTCGCGGTCGCGAGGACTTCGGCGATGAGCTCGCCGTCGACCTCGGCGACGACGTCCATGTCGCCGGCCTTCCATTCCTTCTCGCGCTTGGCCTTCGCGGCGAGCAGCTGCTTCTCCGAATCACGGAGGGAAGCCGCCTTCTCGAAGTCCTGGGAGTCGATGGCCGACTCCTTGTCGCGGCGCACGGCCGCGATCTTCTCGTCGAACTCACGGAGGTCCGGCGGCGCGGTCATCCGGCGGATGCGCATCCGGGAGCCGGCCTCGTCGATCAGGTCGATCGCCTTGTCCGGCAGGAAGCGGTCCGAGATGTACCGGTCCGCCAGCGTCGCCGCCTGGACGAGGGCCTCGTCCGTGATGGAGACGCGGTGGTGGGCCTCGTAGCGGTCGCGCAGGCCCTTGAGGATCTCGATCGTGTGGGGGAGGGAAGGCTCCGCCACCTGGATCGGCTGGAAGCGGCGCTCAAGGGCCGCGTCCTTCTCAAGGTGCTTGCGGTACTCGTCCAGCGTCGTGGCACCGATGGTCTGGAGCTCACCACGGGCCAGCATGGGCTTCAGGATGCTGGCGGCGTCGATCGCGCCCTCGGCGGCACCCGCACCCACGAGGGTGTGGAGCTCGTCGATGAACAGGATGATGTCGCCGCGGGTGCGGATCTCCTTGAGGACCTTCTTCAGGCGCTCCTCGAAGTCACCGCGGTAGCGGGAACCGGCGACCAGGGCACCCAGGTCCAGGGTGTAGAGGTGCTTGTCCTTGAGGGTCTCGGGCACCTCGCCCTTGACGATCGCCTGGGCCAGGCCCTCGACGACGGCGGTCTTGCCGACGCCGGGCTCGCCGATGAGGACCGGGTTGTTCTTGGTCCGGCGGGACAGCACCTGCATGACCCGCTCGATCTCCTTCTCGCGCCCGATGACCGGGTCGAGCTTGGATTCGCGGGCCGCCTGGGTGAGGTTGCGGCCGAACTGGTCGAGGACCAGCGAGGTCGAGGGGGTGCCCTCGGCCGGGCCACCCGCGGTGGCCGACTCCTTGCCGCCCCCGGTGTAGCCGGAGAGCAGCTGGATGACCTGCTGCCGGACCCTGTTCAGATCGGCGCCCAGCTTCACGAGGACCTGGGCGGCGACGCCCTCGCCCTCGCGGATCAGGCCGAGCAGGATGTGCTCGGTGCCGATGTAGTTGTGGCCGAGCTGGAGGGCCTCGCGGAGCGAAAGCTCCAGGACCTTCTTCGCCCGCGGGGTGAAGGGGATGTGGCCGGACGGGGCCTGCTGCCCCTGACCGATGATCTCCTCAACCTGCTGGCGAACAGCCTCGAGCGAAATCCCGAGGCTCTCCAGGGCCTTAGCGGCGACACCCTCACCCTCGTGGATCAAGCCCAGGAGGATGTGCTCGGTGCCGATGTAGTTGTGGTTGAGCATCCGGGCTTCTTCCTGAGCCAGGACGACAACCCGCCGCGCGCGGTCGGTGAACCTCTCGAACATCGTTTATCGCTCCTCAGAGCGGTCGGGCAGTTCGGGGTCGGTCCCCGCCCTGTCCTTCCGCATGCTAGTCCCGCGGGACGGGACAGCTCATTCCAACTGCCGACATCCGTCCACGGCTCACCCCCACGTCGGTGAGGAAAACCGGCTGTAAGAGCCGACTACTGCTCCAACCCGATGGTGCGAGACGATGTTCCCGCAGGCCAGGCAGATACCCGTCACACGTGTACGCCGATGGCGAACGGGAGCCGCTCAAATCAGCGTGTCGCCCCGATCCACTAGGAATGTCTTACCCGTAAGGACTGACACTCCATGCCCCCGGGCACACGTCCCTCCGCTACGGGCGAACACGCTTGTGTCCCGAATGTGGGACTCCGCCCGGCGGACCTTTACGCTCCGCACCGGATCGGCCGCACTCCGTAACCCCGCGGCGCGGGGCGGAGTTGCTCCGGTCATGCCCCTCACCGCCGCGAGTGCCGTCTCCTCGCCCCGCGTCCCGCCCGAGGAGGACGTCCGCTCCTGGTACGAGCGGGTGCTCGGCTGGGCCGTCGTCGGCGGGCCGCCCGGCCGGCTGGTCACCGGGACCCGGTTCGACGTGCTGGAGGTGCCGGCCGACGCCGGTGCCGCCCTGCTGCGCCGCCCGGTCGCCACCGGCCCGGTGGCGCTGGCCGGGGGCCGGATGGGCTTCCTGGTGGCCCCGGGGGCCGCGGAGGAGCTGGACGGGCTCCTCGACTGGCTGGAGTGGGGCGGGGTGGCGCTGGAGCTCACCGCCCTGGGTGCCGGGGACGGGATCGCCGCCCCCGTGCCGCCGGGGCGGAACGGGAGGGAAAGCCCTCGGGGGGCCGCCGTCTGGCTGCGGCCCCCCGAGCTGGGGTGCGAGGCGTCACTGCCTGCCCTGCCCGGTCCGGGGCAGGGCCACCGTCCCGGACAGCGGGCCTGCGGGCCCGACCTCGTACGCCTGGTGGCCGCGGCGGCGACGGAATGTCACCGGGCACGGCTGCGAAGGCGTACGCCTCAGCCCTTGGCCTTTTCGTAGGCCTCGCGGATGTCGGCGGGGACACGGCCGCGGTCGTTCACGTTGTAGCCGTTCTCCTTGGCCCACGCGCGGATCTCGGCGGTGTCCGGATTGCCGGCCGACGCGGCGGCGCGACCACCCTTGGCACGGCCCGCGGAGACGCGTCCGCCGGTGCGGCGGCCGCCCTTGGTGTACGGGTCGAGCAGCCCGCGGAGCTTTTCAGCGTTGGCGGTGGTGAGGTCGATCTCGTAGGTCTTGCCATCCAGAGCGAACGTCACGGTCTCGTCCGCCTCGCCACCGTCGAGGTCGTCGACAAGAAGGACCTGAACCTTCTGTGCCACCGGATTTCCTTTCATCGAAAATGCAGTACGCGGAAAGGAAACCGCTTTTGCCTGGAAAACACAAACCCCCGGTGAGAGGTTCAGGGCCTCAACAAGGCGGGAAACGTACGCGATTCGGACATAGGCCTCAGGCCTGCTGCGGCCCGGAAAAGCGGCCGTGATCGATCAGAGGTGCAGAAGCATCCGGCTGTTGCCCAAGGTGTTCGGCTTCACTCGTTCGAGACCGAGGAACTCCGCGACTCCCTCGTCATAGGAACGCAGGAGCTCCATGTAGACATCGGTCTCCACCGGGGTCTCGCCGATCTCGACGAAGCCGTGCTTCGCGAAGAAGTCCACTTCGAAGGTCAGGCAGAATACCCGGCTGACCCCGACCAGGCGGGCGGTCTCCAACAACTTGGCGAGCACCCGATGTCCGACGCCGGCTCCCAAGAGGTCCCGGTCGACGGCGAGAGTGCGGACTTCGGCGAGGTCTTCCCACATGACGTGCAGAGCCCCGCAGCCGACGACCTGGCCGTCGGAGTCGCGTTCCGCGACCCAGAACTCCTGGATGTCCTCGTAAAGGACCACGGGGGCTTTGTCGAGGAGGATCCGCTGCTGCACGTACTGGTCGAGCAGGCGGCGCAGCGCCGGAACATCACGGGTGCGCGCGCGGCGGATGGTCACTGTTTTCGCGTCTGCGGTGGAAAGCTCTCCCATACCCGGACGCTATCGCCCCGGGGCGGTGGGCTGCTCGCCGGACTCCCCTTCGGCTTCGGCGGGGCCGGCGTCGGGGGCGGGAGCGGCCTCGGCGTCGTCGTGCTGGACGATCCGGATGGCGTCGCGGAGGGCTTCCCGCTGTTCCTGGGACATCATCCCGAAGAAGGCCACGAGGGCGGCCGCGGGGCTGTCACTGGTCGACCAGGCTTCGTTCATCAGTGCGGCCGAGTAGGCGGCGCGGGTGGAGACCGCCGTATATCGATAGGCGCGGCCTTCGGCTTCCCGGCGGACCCAGCCCTTCTGATGGAGATTGTCCATAACGGTCATGACCGTGGTGTACGCGATGGACCGTTCCTGCTGGAGGTCCTCCAGGACTTCCCGAACGGTGACCGGGCGGTTCCACTGCCACACCCGCGTCATCACAGCGTCTTCGAGTTCTCCCAAGGGGCGAGGCACAACAGCACGATAGTGCGGCTTGGGATGAATTGCCCGACTATTCGGGCGGCAACGCGCGGCCAATACCCGGGCGGGTCCACCCGGGCCACGGCATCGGCGCGCCGGCTACTTCCGCGGCTGGCGGGTGGCCTCGGCGCGGGCGAGGACGGCGTCGACGGCCGCGTCCTCCTTGGCCTTGTTGGATCCGCCCTGGCTCTTCACGATCGTCTTCACGAGCAGGATGAAGAACGTGGCCATCACGATGGGGGGCACGAGCGCGGAGACGTAGTCCATGCCCCCCAGCGTAGCTACCCCACGGCGAGGCCGGCCGCCGGGGGCGGGGTGGGCTTGCGGCGCGGCGGGAAGACCTCGCCCGGGGTCGGGACGGGCCGCGCCGGGCGCTCGGGGTGCCCGGGGTGCCCGGGGTGCCCGGGCCCCTGGGGCTCCTCGGGCGAGGGGGCGGGCCGCGGCCGCTCCGGCTTCGCGCCGGGGTCCGCCGCGCGGGGTTCCCCGCGGCCGCCGGCCAGGGCCAGCAGGCGGGTGCGGGGCGCGGGGGCGGTGCGGAGCCTGCGGCGCACGGACCGCTCGGCGACGCCCTGGGCGCGCTCCAGGACGGCGGCGGCGACCGGGTTGGCCCGCAGGGCGCGCAGGGCGGCGAGGTCGTCGGGCCCGGGCTCGTACCCGGCGGCCAGGGCGTCCTGGAGCAGCTCCAGATAGCCGGAGAGGCTGCCGGGCAGGGCGTCCCGGTAGCGGGCGAGATCGTCGAGCAGGAACGCTCTGAGCCGGCCCGCCTCCAGGACCGCTTCGTCCACCGACGCGGCGAGGCGCAGGCAGTCCTGGACCTCGGAGGGCGTCAGGGGGGCCGTGGAGGGCTGGAGGGCGTGGGCGAGGAGGCGCCTGAGCACGTGCAGCTCGGCGGCGCCGAACGCCATGCCGCCGCGGGATCCGTAAGGCGTGGGCATGGGCCGAAGATACGCGCTAATCGGACAAAATCCCCTGATGGTGCGGGTTCGCGGCGCGGCGGAGGGCCGCGCCGCCCCGTTCAGCCGGTCCGCTTCACCGAGCGGACGAAGTCGGCCCAGGCGGCGTGGGTGGTGGCCATCACCAGGTGCGCGGGGTCGGCCCGGTCGGCCACCCGGACGAGCGTGCCGGGGGCGGCCGCCACGTAGACGCAGGCGTCTCCCTCGCCGCAGTGGGACGACTTCCGCCAGTCGGGCCGGGCGTTAGCGGTCATGGTGTCTCCTCCGCCGTGAACGGGGTCGCGGCCTCGTGGACCGCGGTCTCTCAAGCGCGACGCTATCCCCGCCGGAGGCGTACTCCAGCCATTTCCGTGAAAAATCGCGCGGAAATCACGGCCGGATCTCAGTCCACGGGGAAGGCGTACGCGATCTCGTAGCGGGAGTCGGGGATGACGAGGTCGGCGGTCTCCACCGGGCGTCCGTCGACGTCGATGTACGTGCGCTCGATCTCGGTGATCAGCGAACCGAGGCTGATCCCGAGGAGGTTGGCCTGGTTCTGGTCGGCGCGGGAGGGCCGCGGGACCTCCACCACGGAGGCCACGGTGATGCCGATGGACCGCATCCGCGCCACGACCCCGGCGCCGCGCATCTCGCCCTCCTCGGGCAGCACGATCGGGGTGCCCGAGGTGATCTCCAGCGGCTCCCAGGACTCGGAGAGTTCGGCGGGGCTGCCGTCGGCCATGAACTCGTAGCGGGTCATCACGCAGGGGGCGCCGGGCTCGATGGCCAGCCGGGCGGCGATGCGTTCGGGCGCCGGGGCCTGCGGGACGGTCCGGGAGTCCCAGGACGCGGCGATGCCGTGCGCGGCGGCCTCGGAGCGGAAGGTGTTGCCGGCGCCGGGCACGCGGCGGCGGGTGCGGAGCATCCGCATGCGCCGGCGCGGGGTGCGCACGTAGGTGCCGGAGCCGGCCCGGCCTTCGAGGAAGCCCTCGATGATCAGCTGCTCCATCGCCCGCTGGGTGACGCTCTGCCCGACGGCGTATTCGTCCGCGAAGCGGGCGCGGGAGGGAAGCTTGTCGCCGACCGCCCACTCGCCCGCCTCTATGCGGGACCGGAGCGAGTCGACCACCTGCAAGTACGGGGAAACACGGGGCATTTGGGCCGTCCTGTGCCGTCTCGGCGGTGCCGCCTGCGAGCGAGTGCGTCCGACGCCGACAAGCTAACCGATCAGGTTGAAGCTGAGGATTCGGCCTGACGGTGCGTGCCTCCGCCCGTGCGGGCGGAGGCCGCCGCCGTCACTCGAAGTTCGGCGCGTTGCGCTCGTAGACCAGCCGCAGGCCGATCAGCGTCAGCCACGGCTCGTGGTCGTCGATCACCGACGCCTCGCCGAGGACGATCGGCGCCAGTCCGCCGGTGGCGATGACGCGGACGTCCGCCGGGTCTCCCGCGGGCCCGGCGAGCTCCTTGGCCATGCGCGTGACGATCCCGTCGACCTGGCCGGCGAAACCGTAGACCACGCCCGACTGCATCGCCTCGACCGTGGACTTGCCGATCACGTTGCGCGGACGGGCCAGCTCGATCTTGCGGAGCTGCGCGCCGCGCACGCCGAGCGCCTCCATCGAGATCTCGATGCCCGGGGAGATCACCCCGCCGACGTACTCGCCCTTCGCGGAGACCGCGTCGAAGGTGGTCGCCGTGCCGAAGTCGACGACGATCGCCGGTCCCCCGTACAGCTCGACGGCGGCCACCGCGTTGATGATGCGGTCCGCGCCGACCTCCTTCGGGTTGTCCATCAGGATCGGCACGCCCGTCTTGACGCCGGGCTCGACCAGCACCGCCGGGACGTCGCCGTAGTAACGGCGGGTGACCTCGCGCAGCTCGTGCAGGACCGACGGCACCGTCGCGCAGATCGCGATGCCGTGGATCCCGTCGCCGAGCTCGTTGCCGAGCATCGGGTGCATTCCCATCAGGCCCTGCATCAGGACGGCCAGCTCGTCGGCCGTCCGGCGCGGATCGGTCGAGACGCGCCAGTGCTCGACGATCTCGTCCCCGTCGAACAGGCCCAGGACCGTGTGGGTGTTGCCCACGTCGATGGTGAGCAGCACCGCTTACACCGCCTCGCGCAGGTCGAGACCGATGTCGAGGACGGGCGAGGAGTGCGTCAGGGCGCCCACCGCCAGGTAGTCCACGCCGGTCTCGGCGTAGGCGCGGGCGGTGTCCAGGGTGAGGCGGCCCGAGGACTCCAGGACGGCGCGGCCGGCCACGATGGTGACGGCCTCCTCGGTCTCGGGAACGGTGAAGTTGTCGAGCAGGATCAGGTCGGCGCCCGCGTCCACGACCTCGCGGACCTGGTGCATGGTGTCGACCTCGACCTCGACGGGAACGTCCGGGAAGGCCTCGCGGACGGCCTTGAAGGCCTGGGCGACGCCGCCCGCGGCGACGACGTGGTTGTCCTTGACCAGGGCCGCGTCCGACAGGGACATGCGGTGGTTGACGCCGCCGCCGCAGCGGACCGCGTACTTCTCCAGCGAGCGCAGGCCCGGCGTGGTCTTGCGGGTGTCGCGGACCCTCGCCTTCGTGCCATCGAGGACGTCGGCCCAGCGGCGGGTGGCGGTCGCGATGCCGGAGAGGCGGCACAGGATGTTCAGGGCGCTGCGCTCGGCGGTCAGCAGGTCGCGGGTGCGGGCGCGGACGGACAGCAGCAGCTGCCCGTCCTCGACCTTGTCGCCGTCCTCGGCGTGCCGCTCGACCTCGAAGGCCTCGGTGCACACCACGGAGAGCACGGCCTCGGCGATGCGCAGCCCGGCCACGACGCCGGCCTCGCGGGCCACGAAGTCCGCGATGGCCTCGGCGTCCTCGGGGACGGTGGCGACGGTGGTGACGTCGACCCCGCCGTCCAGGTCCTCGGACAGCGCCATGTGCGCGATGTCCTCGACCTCGATCGGGTCCAGGCCCGCGTCCACCAGCAGCTGGGCCAGCGCCGGGTCGAGGCCGGTCTCCTCGCCCTCGCCGCAGCCGCAGTCGTCGCCGCAGCCGCCTTCGTTCTGGTCGATCAGGGGGAGTTCGGGGGTGCTCACGGTCACTGCTCCAGGCTCTGGGGGGTGAGGGGGACGTCCACGGACGGGAAGTCCGCGGAGTCGGTGGGGACGACGACCAGGGCCCGCCGCTCGGTCGCCGACAGCCGGACGACGAGGTGACGGCGCCAGGCGGCGTCGTCCCGGTCGGGGTGGTCCTCGCGCCAGTGGCAGCCGCGGGTCTCGGCGCGCCGCTGCGCGGCGGCGACCAGGACGCGGGCCACGCACAGCAGGTTGGTCGCCTCCCAGGTCTCCACGCCCGGGACGGCGGTCTTGCCGTGGGCCTCCAGCTCGCCCAGGGCCGTCGTGTAGAGGGTCTCCAGCGCGGCCGCAGCCGCGCTCAGGGACTCGGCGGAGCGCAGTACGCCCGCGCCCTGCGTCATGATGCGCTGGATCTCGTGGCGCGCCTCGGCGGGCTGGAGCGGGCCGGTCGCGGGAACCGGGATGCCCGGTCCGTTGCCGGCGGGGGCGCTGCCCAGGATGTCGTCGGCGATCCGCTCGGCGAAGACCAGGCCCTCCAGCAGGGAGTTGGAGGCCAGCCGGTTCGCCCCGTGCACGCCGGTGCAGGCGACCTCGCCGCACGCGTACAGGCCGGGGACGGTGGTGCGGCCGTGCAGGTCGGTGCGTACGCCGCCGGAGGCGTAGTGCGCGGCGGGCGCGACCGGGATCGGCTCGGTCACCGGGTCGATGCCGTGGGCGCGGCAGGCGGCCAGGATCGTCGGGAAGCGGTTCTCCCACATCTCGGCGCCGAAGTGCCGGGCGTCCAGGTACATGTGCAGCGTGCCGCGCTCCTGCATGCGGCGCGTGATGCCCTTGGCGACGATGTCGCGCGGGGCCAGTTCGGCCAGCTCGTGCTGCCCCACCATGAAGCGGACCCCGTCGGCGTCGACCAGGTGGGCGCCCTCGCCGCGGACCGCCTCCGAGACCAGGGGCTGCTGGCCCTCGGCGTCGGACCCGAGGAAGAGGACGGTGGGGTGGAACTGGACGAATTCGAGGTCGGACACCTCGGCCCCGGCGCGCAGTGCCAGTGCCACGCCGTCGCCGGTGGACACCGACGGGTTGGTGGTGGCGGAGAACACCTGGCCCATGCCGCCGGTCGCGAGGATCACGGCGGGCGCGTGGACGGCGCCGACGCCGTCGTGCTGGCCCTCGCCCATGACGTGCAGGGTGACGCCGGCGGTGCGGCCCCGCGCGTCCTGGAGGAGGTCCAGGACGAGCGCGTTCTCGACGGTCTCGATGCCCGCCGCGTGGACGGCCTCGACCAGGGCGCGGGAGATCTCGGCGCCGGTGGCGTCGCCGCCGGCGTGCGCGATGCGGCGCCGGTGGTGGCCGCCCTCGCGGGTCAGCTCTATCTCGCCGGTGTCGGCGGAGGTGTCGAAGACGGCACCGGTCGCGATGAGCCGGCGCACCGCGTCCGGGCCCTCGGTGACCAGGAGCCGCACGGCCGCCTCGTCGCACAGGCCCGCACCCGCGACGAGGGTGTCCTCCAGGTGCTGCTCGGGCGTGTCGCCCTCGCCGAGGGCCGCGGCGATGCCGCCCTGGGCCCAGCGGGTGGAGCCGTCGTCCAGGCGCGCCTTGGTGACCACGACCGTACGGCGGCCCGCCGCGGCGCAGCGCAGCGCGGCGGTCAGGCCCGCGACGCCCGAGCCGACGACCACGACGTCCGCCTCGACGGCCCAGCCGGGGGCGGGGGCGTGGAGCCGTATGCCGGTGCCGCCGGTGCCGCCCGCCGGGATGCCTCTGCCTGTGGTGCTCACGCGTGTGCTCCGAACTCCAATGGGATGTTGTCGATCAGCCGGGTCGCGCCGACCTTCGCCGCGACGGCCAGCACGGCCTGACCGGTGAAGTCGGGGCCGACGTCGGTGAAGTCCTGCGGGTCCACCAGGGCCAGGTAGTCCAGGACCAGCGGCGGATCGTGCCGGCCCGCGTCGTCCAGGACGTGGCGGGCCGCGGCCCGTACGGCGTCCGGCAGGCCCGAGCCCGCCGCGGAGACGGCGTGCGCGTCCGCGGAGGCCCGGATCTCGCCGAGCCGGGCCAGGCCCGCTGCGCGCTCGTCGCTGGCGGGGGCGGCCTCGGCGCGGGCGCGCAGCGCCGCCTGGGCGGCGAGCCGGTCGCGGCCCGCGAACAGGGCGCGGGACAGGGCAAGGGCGGTGTGCCGTTCGAGGGCCGACAGGTAGCGGTTGCGGGAGGACAGGGCGAGCCCGTCCTCCTCCCGGACGGTCGGCACACCGGCCACGTCGACGGGGAAGTTGAGGTCGGTCACCATGCGCCGGATCAGGGCCAGTTGCTGGGCGTCCTTCTGGCCGAAGAGGGCCAGGTCGGGGCGGGTGAGGTGGAGCAGCTTGGCGACGACGGTGAGCATCCCGTCGAAGTGGCCGGGGCGGGTGGCCCCTTCGAGGCGCTCGCCCATGGGGCCGGCGGCGATCCGCACCTGGGGGGCACCGCCGGGGTAGACCTCGTCGACGGCGGGGGCGAACACGGCGTCGGCGCCCGCCTCCTCGGCGATCCGCAGGTCGGCGTCGAGGGTGCGGGGATAGCGGTCGAGGTCCTCGTTCGCCCCGAACTGGAGGGGGTTGACGAAGACGGTGACCACGACCTGCCCGTCCGGGCCGGCCTGCTCGCGGGCGGTGCGGACGAGGGTGGCGTGGCCCTCGTGGAGGGCGCCCATCGTCATCACGACGGCGCGGCGGCCGGTGCGCGGAAGCTTGTGGAGTTCCTCCGCGGTGTTCAGCAACAGCAGCGGGCCGGTCATCGGGCGCCACCCTCCGGTTCGGCGGTGTCGGCGAGGACACCGAGCAGGTCCTCGGCCAGTTCGGGCTTGAGCAGGCCGTGCGCGAGGGCGCGGTCGGCGGTGGTCCGGGCCATGGCGAGGTACCCGGCGACGGTGGCGGGGGCGTGCTTGCGCAGTTCGGAGACGTGCGCGGCGACCGTACCGGCGTCACCGCGGGCGACCGGGCCGGTCAGCGCCGCGTCCCCGGAGCGCAGGGCGTTGTCGAGGGCCGCGCCGAGGAGGGGGCCGAGCATCCGGTCGGGGTGTTCGACACCGGCGGTGCGGAGCAGCTCCATCGACTGGGCGACCAGGGTGACCAGGTGGTTCGCACCCAGGGCGAGGGCGGCGTGGTAGAGCGGGCGGCTGTCCTCCGCGATCCACTCGGGCTCCCCGCCCATCTCGATGACCAGGGCCTCCGCGGCCAGCCGCAGTTCCTCGGGGGCGGTCACGCCGAAGGAGCAGCCGCCCAGGCGCTGCACGTCGACCTCGGTGCCGGTGAAGGTCATCGCGGGGTGCAGGGCCAGCGGGAGGGCCCCGGCGCGGCGCGCGGGGTCGAGCACGGAGGTCCCGTAGCGCCCGGAGGTGTGGACGAGGAGCTGGCCGGGGCGGACGGCGCCCGTCTCCGCGAGGCCCTCGACCAGACCGGGCAGGGCGTCGTCGGGGACGGTCAGCAGCACCAGCTCGGCCCGCTCCAGCACCTGCGCGGGCGGGACGACCGGTACGTCGGGCAGCATCCGCGCGGCGCGGCGCCGGGAGGCGTCGGAGACTCCGGAGACGGCGACGGGACGGTGCCCGGCCTGCTGGAGCGCGCGGGCCAGCGCGGGGCCTACCCGGCCGGCTCCGACGACGCCGACGGTGAGCCGGGCGGGACGGCCGGACGGATCCCGGGACTCCGTCTGATGGGGTGCGTTCACGCGGGGAATGCCTTCCGTTCCAGTCCGCGGGGGGTACCGGACGATACGCCGCCATGCTAGCCCCTGGGGCCGTGGCGGGGCCGCGCCGACCGGAGGCATGATCGGGCCCATGACCGATGACGAGGAACGCACGAAGCGGCTGGTGGCGGCGGGGCGGGCGGCGGACCGGTCCCTCTCGGGGGGCGGCCGGGACGCGACGGCCGGGGAGCTGCTCGCCGCGCTGGCGCAGGCCCCCTACGACCTGGGACAACCCGCCGACGTGTACGGCGACGGGATCGTCGCCGAGCTGGAGACCCGGGTCGCGGAGCTGCTGGGGACCGAGGAGGCGGCGTTCTTCCCGACGGGGACGATGGCGCAGCAGGTCGCGCTGCGCTGCTGGGCGGGTCGGACCGGGAACCCGGTCGTGGCGCTGCACCCGATGAGCCATCCGGAGCGGTGGGAGGGCGGCGCGCTGCCCGTGGTCTCCGGGCTGCGCACGGTCCACCCGACGGTGGAGCCGCGGCAGCCGACCGCGCAGGAGGTCACCGACCTGGCGGAGCCCTTCGGCACGCTGATGGTGGAGCTGCCGCTGCGCGACCCGGGCTTCCTGCTGCCGACCTGGGAGGAGCTGGAGGAGCTGGTCGACGCGGCCCGGGAGCGGGACGCGGTCGTCCACTTCGACGGGGCCCGGCTGTGGGAGTGCGCGACCCACTTCGGGCGGCCGCTGGCGGAGGTCGCGGGGCTCGCGGACTCCGTCTACGTCTCCTTCTACAAGTCCCTCGGCGGGCTGAGCGGGGCCTGCCTGGCCGGACCCCGGGGCTTCGTGGAGGAGGCCCGCGTCTGGCGCCACCGGTACGGGGGGCAGGTGTTCCGCCAGTTCCCGCAGGCCCTGTCGGCGCTGGCCGGGCTGGAGCGGCAGCTGCCCCTGCTGCCGTCCTGGGTGGCGCAGGCGAAGGTCGTCGCCGCGGCTCTGCGGGAGGGCTTCGAGGAGGCCGGCGTGCCGTGGTTCCGGGTCCACCCGGAGGTGCCGCACACGCACCAGTTCCAGGTGTGGCTGCCGTACGGGGCGGACGGGCTGACGGAGGCGGGCCTGCGCCTCGCGGAGGAGACGGGCACGCTCCTGTTCCGGCGCTGGTCGGCGCAGGGCCCGCCGGGGATGGCGATGACGGAGGTCGAGGTCACGCAGCCGGGGCTGTCCTGGACGGCGGACGACGTCCGGGCGGCGGTACGGGGGTTCGTGGACCGGCTGTAGCAGCCCGGCCGGGCCCCGCCGGGCCTCAGCAGGGCCTCGCCGGGCCTCAGCAGGGCCTCGCCGGGTGGAGGAGGCGGTGGAGGGCCGCGCGCCAGGGGTGGGTGGCGGGGCGGCCGTCGAGGACGGCGCGGAAGCGGGCCTCGGTGCGGACGGACCGCAGGACGGCCCAGTCGTCGCGGCCCGGCGGCGGGGGCTGGGGGGTGCCGTGCTGGGCGGCCCGGTAGCTGTCGAAGAGGTACTGCTCGGTGGCGGTCATGCATCCACCCTCACCCCGTCGGCGGCAACCCGCACGACGATTGACGCTCACCGTCAATCGATGCCTCCCACCTGCACCGGAGCGCCTGCGCCCGTCACCCGGACGGACGGAGCGCAGTGCGTACCCCCGGCTCCGGCGCGGGCCCGTCCGGGGCCAGAATGGGGCGATGAGCGTCACGATCGACATAGCCGGGCTCCCGGCGGAGCGGATCGGTTTCGCGCCGGCTCCGCTCGCCGAGCTCTGTATGGCCCTGCACGCGCTGTCGCAGCCCGCGCACCACCCCGAGCTCCACTCCTGGACGGCCTCCACCAGAGCCTCGCTCGACCCCTGCCTGGCGGACCGGCTGCTCGAAGCCGAGTTCATGTGGCGCAGTTCGTTCTCCGACATCTTCATGGCCTTCGCCGGGATCCCCGGCGGTTCGGGCCGCCCCGGAGCGACCCTGGCCGAGGACCTGGACATCCTCGACCGGATGGACGACGAGCGGTTCGTGATGGCCGCCCTGGAGCACTGCTGGCTCGCGCTCTACAACGAGGGCGGCGGGCCCTCACCGCTGAAGGACCCGGGCGCGCGGGCCAAGGCGCTGGAGGCGGCCGCCGCGCGCGGCCCCCGTCAGCTGGAGTTCTCGCTCCGGCTGCTGGACGACACCGACTCCGTCCGGGTCTGGCTGCGCCGGCTCCTGGAGGACTGCGACGAGGCCTTCTTCGCCGAGACCTGGCGGCGGATAGAGCCCCGGCAGGCGGCGGACACCCGGCACAAGGCGGAGGTGCTGCGCCGCAAGGGTCTGCCGGCGGCGCTGCGGGAGGTGTCCGCGGCGCTGAGCGTGGACGGGGGGCTGACGATGATCACCGCCGACAAGATGGTCAACGGCCAGGCCACGGCCACCGATCCGCGGGTCGGTCCCGGGCTGCTGTTCGTGCCGACGAACTTCGGCTGGCCGCACCTGCTGGTGCTGCACGCGCCCGGCTGGCGCCCGGTGGTGCACTATCCGCTGAACTCGCCCGAACTGGCCCCCGAGCCCGGCTCGGTGGAGCTGCTCGCGCGCCGGATGGAGGCGCTGGCGCACCCGGTGCGGATGATGCTGTGCCGCAGCCTGGCGCGGGCCCCGTACACGACGAGCGAGCTGGCGCGGGTCTACGGGATCACCCCGCCGGAGGTGTCCCGGCACCTGGCGGTGCTGAAGAAGGCCGGGCTGCTGCACGCCCGCCGCCAAGGCCGTTATGTACAGCATCAGTTGGATCTGTCCGCGGTCGCTCGAATAGGTTCCGATTTCATCGAGGGCATTCTCCGCTGACCACTCTTCGGACGGTGGCCGGATTTCGACGGCGCAGAGTCACCGATATGCGGATTTCACAAACCGGAAGCAGTGAAAACCCTGGCGAGGGGGGCCGGTTGGTGCCTAACGTGCGTCCACCACCCGCCCCATTGCACCGCGTGCCGTGAAAGGACCTTCATGCCCTCTCGCCGTATAGCCGCAGCAACCGCCGCACTGGCGGCCGCGGCCCTCGTCTCACCGCTCCTCCTCGCCGGCCCGGCCGGTGCCACCGCAAGCCCGCAGAGCGATGCCGCCAAGGGTGACGCGCTGGCCAGGAAGCTGGTCAAGGAGGCGACCGGCAAGGGTGCCAACAACCACCTGAAGGTCCTCCAGTCGATCGCCGACTACAACAAGGGCACCCGCGTCGCCGGCTCGAAGGGGCACGTCCAGTCCGCCCAGTACGTCGAGGCCGTGCTCAAGGCGGCCGGGTACAAGGTCACGCGCAACGAGTTCGACTTCGTGTACGTCGAGACGATCTCCGAGAAGCTGAAGGTCAACGGCACGGACGGCCGTGACGTCCCGATCAAGCTGATGACGTACACCGCCAGCGGTCCGGCCGAGGGCGTCACCGCGCAGCTCGCGGTCGCCCCGGTCGACGCCGACGGCAGCAACGGCTGCGAGCCCGGCGACTTCGCGGCCGGCACCTTCACCGGAAAGATCGCGCTGGTCAAGCGCGGCGGCTGCACCTTCGCGGTGAAGCAGGCGAACGCGGCGGCGGCCGGCGCGGTGGGCACGATCATCTACAACAACACCGAGGGCGCCCTGAACGGCACCCTCGGCGACGCGAACGCGGGCAAGGTCCCCACCGGCGGCGTCTCCCAGGCGGAGGGCGAGAAGCTGGCCGCCGAGGCGGCGGCCGGCCCGGTTTCGGTCACCCTGGACCTCCGCGAGCTGCGCGAGAACCGCAAGACCTTCAACGTGGTCGCGGAGACCCGGGGCGGCGACGAGAACAACACCGTCTTCCTCGGCGCGCACCTGGACTCGGTGGCGGCCGGTCCCGGCATCAACGACAACGGCTCCGGCTCGGCGGGCATCCTCCAGGTCGCGCAGCGCCTGGCGAGCAGCCAGACGAAGATCAAGAACAAGGTCAAGTTCGCCTGGTGGTCGGCGGAGGAGTTCGGCCTGCTCGGCTCGGAGGCGTACGTCGCCTCGCTGACGCCGGAGCAGAAGAAGCAGATCAAGCTCTACCTGAACTTCGACATGATCGCCTCGCCGAACGCCGCCTACTTCGTCTACGACGGCGACGACTCCGACAAGGTCGGCTCGGGCCCCGGCCCGGAGGGTTCGGCGCAGCTGGAGAAGCAGATCACCGACTTCCTCGACACGCAGAAGATCCCGCACGAGGGCAGTGACTTCACCGGCCGCTCGGACTACGGCCCGTTCATCGAGGCGGGGATCCCCTCCGGCGGTACGGACACGGGCGCCGAGGGCATCAAGACCCCGGAGCAGGCCGCGAAGTTCGGCGGTCAGGCGGGTGTCGCCTACGACGTGAACTACCACGGCAAGGGCGACGACATCAACAACATCGACCAGAAGGCGCTCGACATCAACGTCGACGTCATCGCGAACGCGGTCGGCCACTACGCCTACGACCTGGCCCCGCTGACGCAGCCGGTCACCCCCAAGCCGAGCACCGGCTCGGGCAACGGCGGCGGTCTGCGCCCGGGTCACGACCACGACATCACGCAGTAGGCCGCACGGCACGGCGCAGAAACGGTACACCGCGGCACAGCCGCACGATCACAGCAGCAGCAGGGGCCGTCATCCCGTCGGGGTGGCGGCCCCCGCCGCGTCCGGGGCCTTCACCGCCTCACCGGCCCACCCCTCGGTGACGGTCGCGACCGCCCCGGCGACCTCGGCCAGCCGGCCCGCGTCGGCCCGCACGGAGCGGGCCAGTTCGAGGTGGAGGAATCGGGTACCCCGCTCGGCGGCCAGCCGGCCCTGCTCGTTGCCCCGCCCCGAGAGGCGGCAGTTCGCGGCCCAGGCCCGGCACGGCCTGATCCCGCGGCCCTCCAGCGTCGCGGCGAGCCGCTCCGCGTCGGCGGCGGCCGTGTCGCCGGACCCGGTGGAGACGACGGCTCCGGCGGCGGGGGCGGAGGAGTCGGCGAACCCGTGGAGCTGGATGCCGGGCAGGCCGCGGCGGGTGAGCTCGGTGACCACGGCGTGGAAGACGGAGTCGGTGCGGTGGGCCATGTCGGCCACGTCCCCGGAGGCGGCGGTGTCCTCCTCCTCGGCCCCGCCCGCGTCGGCGCCGAATCCGGATCCCGCCTTGCGGTGGGCCCCGGCCAGGACCATGACCCCGCCGGGGGCGCCGCGCAGCACCTGCGCGCCGAGGCGTTCGGTGTCCTGGTCGGCGATGGGGTGCGGGACCTGGACCGACCAGCGCGGGGGCGCGCCGAGGTCGACGTAGACGCGGCCCCAGCCGCGGTTCGCCGATCCGGGGCGGGCGGCCGCGTCGGCGACCTCGGCGAAGCGGCGGCCGTCCGGTCCGTCGGTGAAGGTGTCGAGGCGGTAGTCCACGTCGGCGAGGCGGGCACGCGCTTTATCGACATTCCCATCAAAAAGGGCCGATATCCCTTCCATGACGGCATCCCGCTCCGCCCGCGTCGGTACGCGATAGCCGCCCGTCACTCCGAATTCGGAGGTGAATCGGGTCACCCTCTCCAGCAAACCCGTGTCCGGGACCACAGGGGAAGGGATGGACGTAGGCCTCTTTTCGGCCACATAAGAGGGCATGAAAGCGACATAAGCGACCCCAGCCATGATCGCTACGCACATGATCGCAACAATCGTTACGTTTTTTGTGAATCTCGCAGTCGTCACTGGCCGAAAATAGCTGAGTGAAATTCGCCCCCGTCCGCCCGGCCTCCTCCCGGAAGCGCGCCGCGCTGCTGGCCCTCCCGCTGAGCCTCTCGCTCGCGGGCTGCGGGCTCCTCGGCGGCACGGAGCGCGGCCCGGCGGGCGGCAGCGGCACGGGCGGCACGGGCGGGGGCCGTTCCTTCACCGTGGCCGCCGCGGGCGACATCCTCATCCACCCCCAGCTGACCGAGCAGGCCGCCCGGGACGCCCGGGCCGCCGGCCACCAGGGCTACGACTTCGACCGGATCATGGCGGGGGTCAAGCCGGTCATCAGCCGGGCCGACCTCGGGATCTGCCACATGGAGGCGGTCCTCGGCAGCCCCGGCGGCCCCTTCCGGGCCTACCCCGACTTCCTCGTCCCCCCGCAGATCGCCAAGACGGTCAAGGCCATCGGCTACGACACCTGCTCCACGGCCTCCAACCACACCCTCGACCACGGCCCCGAAGGGGTCTTCGGCACCCTCGACACCCTCGACCGCGAGGGCCTGCGCCACACCGGCTCCGCCCGCAGCCGGGCCGAGGCCGACACCCCCCTGATCCTGGACGTCAAGGGCGTCAAGGTCGCCCAGATCTCCTTCGCCTTCGGCTTCAACGGGCACGACCTCCCCCCGGACAAGCCCTGGCTGGCGAACCTGACCGGCTTCAAGGCCATCGCCGCCGCCGAGAAGAAGGCCCGCGCGGCCGGCGCCGACGTGGTCGTCCTCTCCATCCACTGGGGCCGCGAGCACCAGCCCGACCCGAGCAACCAGCAGCTGGACCTGGCCCGCCGGATCGCCCGCGAGACCGGGATCAACCTGGTCATCGGCCACCACAGCCACGTCGTCCAGCCGATGGAGAAGATCGGCGGCACCTGGATCGCCTACGGGCTCGGCAACCAGCTCGCCCGCCACGACGTGCCCGGCGGACTGACCGAAGAGGGCGCCATCGGCTGGTTCGAGTTCACCGAACGCGGCGGCACCTGGGACGTGCGGGCCCGCTACGTGCCCACCTTCACCGACATCCCGCCCGACCCGCAGGCCGCCCCCGGCACCGACCCGGCCGCCGCGGCCGCGCAGCCCGTGCGCGACCACCGCCTGGTCGACGTCGCCGAGGCCCTGCGCGGCGACGCGCCGCTCCTGCCGCAGCAGCGCGCCCGCTACCGGCTGGCCTTCGAACGCACCCAGGGCACCCTGCTCAACCGCGGCGCCGCCAAGGACGGACTCCGCGCCCTGCGGGAGCTGCCGGACTGACCCCGTACGTCCCCCCGCCCCTCCCCTCCCGCACCTCCCCCGCCCCCTCCAGGAAGGACCCCGCTGTGGCCGCTTCGCGCACCACGCGGCGGCGCAAGGCCCGCCGCAGGGCCGACATGTCACTCCTCGGTGGCATCAGGCCCCCGATCACCGTGCTGTCGGTACTGCTGCTCGCCCTGGCGGGGTTCACCGCGTTCAGCCTCGGCACCGTCCACGAGGACCGGCTGCCCGAGGCCGTGCTCACCTCGCAGCAGCACTTCGCCGAGGACGGCGCGATCGCCCTGCGCGCCTCCCTGGACGAGAGCGTCACCGACCTCGACCGGGCCGCGGCCCTCTTCTCCACCGGCAAGCCCGTCGCCCCCGACGCCGTCCTCGACCGCATCGGCAGCGTGTACCAGAAGTGGCGCGGCACCGGCGTCGTCGAGATCGGCTCCGGCCGGCTGCTCGCCGCCCGCGGCGAGAACCTCCCGCTGACCGCCATCGACCGCACGAAACTCTCCGGCGCCGACGGCCTGGCCCCCCGCATGGTCAGGATGCCCGGCGGCGAGACCCGGCTGCTGACCCTGTCCCTCCTCAACTGGAAGGACCAGCCCCAGCAACTGCTGGTGGCCTCCAGCAGCCTGCGCTTCCCCGGCATCAGCCTCGGCAGGTTCCGCTCCATCGCCGTCGTCGGCTCCGACGGCGCCGTCCTCAGCAGCGACGGCATCCCCCAGCCCGAGATGGTCGCCGAGAACCAGCGCGCCGACGTCAAGCGCGACACCAAGCAGCTGGCCTCCTTCGCCAAGGCCGCCGCGAAGAAGACCCGCGCCAACCCCCTCACCGCCAAGGAGCCCGGCTCCGGCGGCTTCCCCGGGGTCAGCGGCAGCCTGCTGGGCGGCGAGTCCGGCGGGGACCGCGCCGCCGCCGGTTACGCGGGCCTCGCCGGATCCGAGGCGGGCGCCGGCACCACCGCCACCAGCCTCGACCTCACCGTCGTCGCCATGGTCAACGTGCCGCAGAACCCGGCCCGCACCTCCGACGCCTTCGCCGGAATGGTCCTGGCCGGCGCGCTGCTCCTGGTCGGCGCCCTGGTCGTGGCCCTGCTCGTCGCCACCGTGCAGCGCCCGCTGATCGCCCTCTTCCTCGACAGCCGCCGCCTCACCCGGGGCGACCTCACCCGCCCCGTGGCCGTCCCCCGGGGCGCCGAGGCCGCCCGGATCGCCGCCGCCCTGGAACGGCTGCGCGTCCAGCTGCGCGACGGCGCCCCGGCCGCGCCCGCCGCCCGCGCCCGCCGCAAACGCCGTACGGGCGCCCGTACGCTCCTCGCCCTGTGCGCGGTCCTGCTCCTCGCGTGGTGCCTCCCGCTGGGCCTGCTCGTCAACCGCGCCGGGGACGCCGTCGTCGTACCCCAGCAGCTGGTCAACGACCAGCGCGAACGCACCGACACCCTCAACGACCGGGTCCGCCGCGCCCTCAACGAGGGCCAGGCCGACCTGCTGTCCGTGGCCTCGTCGATGGACGGCGACACCACCCCCGAGCACATGAGCGCGGTCCTGGAGCGCACCGCCGACGAACACGCGCGCTACCAGTCCCTCTACGTCCTGGACCCCTCCGGCAAGATCCTCGCCCGGGCGGGCGGCACCCCGAAGGACGCCGACGGCAAGGGGCCCCGCAAGGACCCGGTGGCCCTCGACGACCGCGGCAAGAGCCCGGTGATCGTCGCGACGGCACCCGTCCCCGGCAAGGCGGGCACGGCCGTCGTCGGCGAGCTGCGTATCGACTTCCTCAACTCCCTCCTCAAGCGGCCCGGCCTCGGGGAGATCCGCGTCGTCGACGCCAAGCACCGGATCATCGCCTCCAACGGCGGCTACCGCGCCTTCCAGAAGCTCGACGACGCACGCCTCGACGCCCTCGTCGACGGCTCCGCCCTCAAGGTCGGCATGGCCCCGCGGCCCGGCAGCGTCCTCTACCGCAGCGGCGGCGACCACGTCATCGCCGCCGCCGCGCCGTTCTCCGGCGGCGGCGCGGCCGGGGACCTGAAGTGGACCGTGGTCAGCTGGCAGTCCGCCAAGGGACTGGCCATCCAGGAGTACAGCCTGCAGAACCGCACCGTCCTCGCCGGACTCCTCGGCTTCGCGGTCGGCGCGGCCTGCCTGGGCTGGCTCCAGATCATCGTGATCGCGCCGCTGCGCGAACTGGCCCGGCGCGCCGAGGCCCTCGCCGACGGCGACCGGCGCACGGTCCTCTACCCGCGCCACCACGACGAGGTCGGCGCCGTCACCCGCAGCCTGGAGATCATCCGGCAGCAGCTCCAGCAGCGACAGCAGCAGCGCAAGCAGGCCGCCGGACAGCCGTCCGCGCCGGCCGGAAGGAACTGATCCGCCGTGCTCTTCCTCTACTGCGTACTGCTCGTCTGCTGCCTGATCATGCTGGTCGCGGGCATCGTCGAGCAGCGCCGGCACTTCTCCAACCTGGACCGGATACCGAACCGGGTGCTGGTCAACGGCATCCGCGGCAAGAGCTCCATCACCCGGCTGTGCGCGGGCGCGCTGCGCGGCGGCGGCCTGACGACGGTGGCCAAGACCACCGGCACGGCCGCCCGGTTCATCCACCCCGACGCCACCGAGGAGCCGGTCTACCGCAAGTTCGGCATCGCCAACGTGGTCGAGCAGATCGGCATCGTGCGGCGCGCCGCCGCCTACCGGCCGGACGCGCTGGTCATGGAGTGCATGGCGGTCATGCCGGCGCTCCAGGAGATCAACCAGTCGAAGCTGATCCAGTCGACCATCGGCGTCCTGTGCAACGTCCGCGAGGACCACGTCGCCGAGATGGGCCCGACCCTCGACGACATCGCACGCTCCCTGTCGCGCTCGATGCCGTACGGCGGGATCTGCGTCACCGCCGAGAAGGAACGGTTCGACGTGCTCCAGGAGGAGGCGGACGCCCGGGACTGCGAGCTGGTCTACGCCGACCCCGACACGGTCTCGGACGAGGAGCTGCGCGGGTTCAGCTGGTTCACCTTCAAGGAGAACGTGGCGATCGCCCTCACCGTCGCCGAACTCCTCGGCGTCGACCGGGCGACGGCCCTGAAGGGCATGTACGAGGCCCCGCCGGACCCCGGCGTGCTGTCGGTCGAGCGGTACCTGGCGCCGGGCGGCAAGCGGCTGCGCTTCGCGAACGTCTTCGCGGCGAACGACCCCGAGTCCACGCTGATGAACATCAACCAGCTGCTGGACCTGGGCGCGGTGGACCGCCCGCTGAACGTGGTGATCAACTGCCGGCCCGACCGGGTCGAGCGCAACGGCCAGATGGGCTCGATCGTCCCCGAACTGCGGCCGGACAAGGTGTTCGTGATCGGGCACCCCGCGAAGAGCGCCATCGACGCGATCCCGGCCGAGTGGCGCGACCGCGCCGTCGACCTCGGCGGTGACCAGCGCGACGGCGAGGAGTTCATGCACGAGCTGCTGGGACACCTCGGGGAGAGCTCCTCTCTGGTGGCCATCGGCAACATCCACGGGCAGGGCGAGGTGCTGCTGGAGCACCTCGCGGAACTCCCGCCGGACGAGTCCGAGCCGGAGCGCGACCCCGCCGGGGAACGGGCGCAGGAGCCCGCCCCGGTCTTCACGCGCCCGCTCGACCCGTACGCGGAGGACCCGTACGCGCAGGACCCCTACGGCCAGGACCCCTACGGCCGGGGCCCCTACGGCCAGGACCCGTACGCGGGAGCCGCACCCGGGCAGCAGCAGTACGCGGGGGCCGGGTACGGGCAGCAGCCGCCCGCCCCGGGCCCGTACCCGCGGCAGCCGTACCCGGGAGCCCCCTCCGCGCAGCAGCCGTACCCGGGGACCCCCTCCGGGCAGCAACCGCACGCGGGGACCCCCTCCGGGCAGCAGCCCCATCCGGGGGTCACCGTCGGGCAGCAGTACGCGAGCGCCGCGTACGGGCAGCAGCCCCACCCGCAGGCCCCGTACGGGGGAGCCCCGCAGGGGCGGGCGCCGCAGCCGCAGCCCCCGCGGCCCGCGCCCGACCCCTACGGCATCGGCGCCGCCACGCCGGTCCCGGCCTGGCCGCAGCAGTCGCCGCAGCAGCAGGTCCCCCCGAACGCCCACCCAGGAGAACCCCGTTGATCCCCGCCGTCCTCACCCCCGAGATCGCCGCGATCGGCATCGCCCTGGGCCTGCTGTTCTCCCTGCTCTGCTACCTCACGACCAACCTCTCCCCCGGCGGCATGATCACCCCGGGCTGGCTCGCGCTCACCCTCATCGAGGACCTCCAGCGCGCCGCCCTCGTGGTCGGCATCACCGTGATGACCTACGTCCTGACCCTGCTCACGCAGAAGTTCGTCATCCTCTACGGCAAGCGCCTCTTCGCCGCCGTCGTCCTCATCGGCGTCCTGCTCCAGGCCACCGTGGTGATCGTGCTCCAGATGGAGTTCCCGCTCCTGTACGCGAACCAGACCCTCGGCTTCATCGTCCCGGGCCTGATCGCCTACCAGCTGGTCCGCCAGCCCAAGGGCGCCACCCTGCTCGCCACCGGCAGCGCCACGCTCATGACGTACGTCGTCCTGACCGCCGGGATCCTGCTCGGCGTCATGCCCGGCGCCTGACGCCCCGCCACACCACCCCTCACCCACCGCCCCGGAGCCTCCCGCATGACCGCCCCGTCGAAGAAGAAGAAAAAGAAGAGCCGCGGCACCCGCCCCGCACTGCACGCGGTCACCGTGCTCGCGCTGCTGGCCGGCAGTGCCTACTTCACCTACGCGCTGCGCACCGAGGAGCAGGCCAAGACCCCCGCCGTGCACGTCGTCGCCGACCGCAACGGCGCGGGCGGCACCACGGCGGGCACGAACGGGACCCAGAAGTGGGAACGCCTCCAGAGCCCCGCCCGGTCGGTGCTGCGCGACGGCAGCGGGCAGGTCCTCGCCACCTTCACCGACGGCGCCCGCACCGCCACCCTCACCGGCCCCAGCCGCACCTTCAGCGAGCCCGCCAACACCGCCTCCCGGGTCGTCACCGAGAACTGGGTCCGGCTGTTGCCCGAGGTGTGGAAGCAGGGCGCCGAGAACCAGCAGTGGTTCAAGGACTGGTTCAAGAAGTACTACGGGAGCAGCGAGGACGACATCTTCGCGACGGCCTTCCAGTACGTCGACAAGGCCCCGGTGAAGAAGGACGCCCAGGGCACCTCCTTCGCCGGCGACGCCTCCTTCGGGCCGCTCAACCCCACCGGTTCCGAGGGCAACGACCTGCGCCTGGAGCAGTCCGACTTCTACGACTACCTCGGCAAGCCGTACACCTTCCGCAACGGCGTCACCAAGCAGCCGCAGCCCGCCCGCTACCGGGCGATCGACTGCTCGGGCTTCGTCCGCACCGTCTTCGGCTACCGGGCCCGCTACCCCCTGATGCCCGACGACACCCCCGGCGCCGGCCTGCCGCGCACCGCGAACGGCATCGCCCGCTCCGCGCTGGGCGCGGACGTCATCCCGCTCAAGGGGACCGGCCCGGAGCACCGGCCCACGTCGATCGACGTGATCCAGCCGGGCGACCTGCTGTTCTTCAAGCTCGACGCCCGCACCAAGGACCGCCTCGACCACACGGGCATCTACCTGGGCACCGACTCCGACGGCCACAACATCTTCATCTCCAGCCGCGAAGAGGCCAACGGCCCCACCATCGGCGACAAGGGCGGCGCCTCGCGCCTCGACGGCAGCGGCTACTACGCGACCACCCTGCGCAGCGTGAAGCGGCTCTGACCCGCTCGACGCGGGCGGCGGCTACACCGGCGGCCACGCCGGGATCCCGACCGGCTGCACCAGCCAGCCGAAGTCGCCCAGGCCGCCGCGGGCCGTGAGCTCCGCCGCCTCGCCCGCCGCCGACAGGGCCCGGACGTACGCCGCCGGGTCGGTGGAGGCCAGGGCCAGCGGCGGGCGGCCGCACGGGACGCCGAGGGCGGTCAGGGCCTCCCGCTGGGTGAGCAGGGCGGCCCCCGGCCCCGCGCAGGCGTCGAGCGCCACGTGCGCGGTGACGTCGCAGCCGCCGTCCGGGACCGGCGGTACCTCCCGGCCCTCCCGGAACCCGGTCAGGGTGCCGAACGGGGGCCGGGCCGCGCGGGTGTGGGCGTAGTCCACCGCCACCGCCAGGCCCCGCTCCAGGGTGGCGACGGCCGCCGCCCAGGCCTCGTCGCGGCCCCGGCCGATCTCGGCCCGGCCCTCGTCGCCCGCCGCCGCGCCGGGCCACCACCGCTCCAGCCAGGCCCGGTCCGCCGCGTCGAGGGGGCCGCCGGGGGTCTCCGTACCGTCCGGGCCGACCAGGACGTAGCGGCCGTCCTCCACGACGTCGAGGGGGACGTTGTCCAGCCACTCGTTGGCGAACAGCAGGCCCGTCGTCCCTTCGGGGGGCTCCGCCACCCAGCGGATCCGCGGGTCGAGCCCCTGCGGCCGCGCCGCGCGCTCCACCGCGTACGGCCGCACCCGCCCGGCCACCTCGGGCGGCAGCGCGGCCAGCACCCCGGTCAGCAGCTCGCCGCGCCCCGCGCCGACGTCGACCAGGTCGAGCCGCTCCGGATGCCCGAGCTCCCCGTCCACCGTGCGCAGCAACCGGGCCACGGCCCCCGCGTAGAGCGGCGAGGCGTGCACGGAGGTGCGGAAGTGCCCCGCGGGCCCGGGACCGCCGGGACGCACGTAGAACCCGCCCGGACCGTACAGCGCGGCCTCCATGGCGGCCCGCCACCGGACCGGTCCCCTGACTCCGCCCTGAGCGCTCATCCCACAAAGGGTAAGGTCACCCTCCACCTTGGGGAGTACGCCCCCGTCACAGGGATCGCACCTGTGGTTGACTCCAGCACCTATCTCCTTTCCCTACTCTGGGTTACGTGCAGCGCCTCTACGACTTCATCCGCCGACACCCGACGAGCGTCGACAGCTTCTGGGCCGTCCTCCTCTTCGGGCTGTCGATGCTGATCGTCGCGGACGACTCCGGGGTGGCCGGCACGAGCACCCTGCACCGGCTGCTGGCCGTGCCGTGCGTCATCGCGCTGTGCACCGCCGTCGCGCTGCGCCGCAAGTGGACCGTGGCGATGTTCTGGCTGACGGTCGGGGCGGGCGTGTGGCAGCTGGTGCTGGGCCCGACGGCGAACCTCTTCGACTTCGCGATGCTGGTGGTCCTCTACACCGTGGCCGCCGGTGACGTCCCGCGCTGGATCTCGCGCACCGCGCTGGGCATGGGACTGCTCGCCTCCCCGCTCTACTTCGCGCGCTTCGGCGTGGACAAGGGCCCCAGCGGCGCCGAGGCCATCCTGTTCACCCTGTTCATGATGGTCCCCTTCGCCCTCGCCTGGGTGCTGGGCGACTCGCTGCGCACCCGCCGCGCCTACTACGCGCAGCTCGTCGAGCGGAACCAGCGCCTGGAGAAGGAGCGCGAGGCCCAGGCCAAGGTGGCGGTGGCCGCCGAGCGCGCCCGGATCGCCCGCGAGCTGCACGACGTCGTCGCGCACAACGTGTCGGTGATGGTCGTCCAGGCCGACGGGGCCGCGTACGTCATGGACGCGGCGCCGGAGCAGGCCAAGGAGGCCCTCCAGACCATCTCGGGGACCGGCCGTCAGGCGCTCGCCGAGATGCGGCGGCTGCTGGGCGTGCTGCGCACCGGCGAGCCGCAGGAGTCCGAGGACTACGTGCCGCAGCCGGACGTCGAGCAGATCGAAGTGCTGGTCGAGCAGGTGCGGGCGGCCGGACTGACGGTGGACTTCGAGGTCGAGGGCACGCCGCGCAGGCTGCCCAGCGGCGTGGAGCTGACCGCGTACCGGATCGTCCAGGAGGCGCTGACGAACACGCGCAAGCACGGCGGACCGGAGGCACGGGCGAGCGTACGGCTGGTCTACTTCGACGACGGGCTCGGCCTGCTGGTCGAGGACGACGGGCGGGGCGCGACGCACGAACTGTACGAGGACGGCGGCGCCGACGGCGCCGGGCACGGCCTGATCGGCATGCGGGAACGCATCGGTATGGTCGGGGGAACCCTGGACGCGGGCCCGCGGCCGGGCGGAGGCTTCCGCATCAGCGCGCTGCTCCCGCTCAAGAAGAGATGACGAGGTCGAGGTAACTGATGTCCATTCGCGTGATGCTCGTCGACGACCAGGTGCTGCTGCGCACGGGTTTCCGGATGGTGCTCGCCGCCCAGCCGGACATGGAGGTCGTCGCCGAGGCGGGTGACGGCCTGGAGGCGCTGGAGGTGCTGCGGGCCACGAAGGTGGACGTGGTGCTGATGGACGTGCGCATGCCGCGGCTCGACGGGGTCGAGGCGACGCGGCGGATCTGTGAGCCGGAGGAACACCCGAAGGTGATCATCCTGACCACCTTCGACCTGGACGAGTACGCGTTCTCGGGGCTCAAGGCGGGGGCGAGCGGCTTCATGCTGAAGGACGTCCCGCCGGCGGAGCTGCTGGCGGCGATCCGCTCCGTGCACAGCGGGGACGCGGTGGTGGCCCCGTCCACCACCCGCCGGCTGCTGGACCGGTTCGCGCCGATGCTGCCGACGACGACGCAGGAGCCGCGGAACAAGGAGATCGACCGGCTGACGGACCGCGAGCGCGAGGTCATGCTGCTGGTGGCCCAGGGCCTGTCGAACGGCGAGATCGCGGGGCGGCTGGTCCTCTCGGAGGCCACCGTGAAGACCCACGTGGGCCGCATCCTGACGAAGCTGGGCCTGCGCGACCGGGTCCAGGTCGTGGTCCTGGCCTACGAGACGGGCCTGGTCCGCGCGGGCGGCCTGTAGCTCCGGCGCCTCCCGGTCCGGTGGCCGCCCCGCGCGAAGGCCGCCCCGCGCGGGGCGGCCTTCAGACCGTGGTGCCCAGGTGGGCCATGAGGGTGGACAGGGTGTCCCAGGCCGCCGGGTCGGTGCCGTCGCCCAGGGGGTAGTACAGGCCCGGACGGCGGGCGGGGCCGATCGTGGACGGGCGCAGGGCCAGCGGCGGGCGCCGGGCGTGGGTCAGGGTGACCTCGGCGACGCCCGCCCCGCCCAGGGTGAACGACACCGGCAGCGGGGGCCGGCCGAAGCGCGGGGTCACGCTCAGGTCCCGGCGGCCCGGCCCGACGGAGGCGAGCATGCTGACCAGGCCGTGCCCGTCGGCCACCGTCCCCGCCAGGCCGGCGAGGGCGTCGAGCGGCGCCGGGTCGGCGGGGCCGTACCCCAGGGTCAGGGTGACGTCCTCCTCGACCCCGGCCGCCGTGCGGGTCACCCGTACGACGGCCAGCGCGCCCGCGCCCACGACCGTGAGCAGGGTCGGCTCCGGCGCCCGGCTGCGCGCGAGGTCGGTCAGCTGCCGGGGCGACCAGGGCAGGTTCACCGGCTCGGCGGTGCCCCAGCCGGCGGGCGGACCCCCGGTCAGGGCGCGCCAGGCGGCCTCCACGGAGCGGCCGAGCAGCAGCTCCCCCTCGGCCGGGTGCTCGGTGCGGAACTGCACCGTCAGCCGGTGTTCGCCCGCTTCCGCCCCGTCGGCCCGGAGGAAGGCGGCGGCTGCCCGGGGCTCGCCCGCGGCGTCACGGGCGGGGGCGAAGGTGCCGTCCTGCCAGCTCAGCACCGCCCCGGAGAGGCCGTCGTAGTAACCGCACTCCGGGTCCTGGACCACCCATCGGTTCGGTGCGCCCGTCAGCACGGTGCGCAGCGGCAGGCTGAGCCGGCAGTGGGCGGGGGTGACGATGTGCAGGGCCGCGCCGAAGCCGGCGGTGGTGCGCAGGACGTCGGAGAGCCAGGCCGTCAGCGGGATCACGGGCCGGTCCGCGAGGACGACGGCGGTGGACTCGGTGACCACGTCGACGGTCGGCAGGGCCCCGACGGGCGCGGGCGCCGCGGAGGCCTCGGAGGTCACGGGGACGGCGGTGACCCGGCCCGCGCCCGGGGGCCAGACGGCGCCGCCGAGGACCTCGGCGAGCCGCCCGGCGACGGCCCCGGCGAGGTCGGCCGCCTCGGGGACGGCGGTGGACGCGCGGGTCTCCGTCCACCAGACGGGGACCCGCGCGGGAGTGCCGAGGAGCCGTTCGGTCTCGCCCGGGACCTGGACCAGCACCGGTGCTTCGACCGAGACCAGGGGCCGGCCGCCCGCGCCCAGCAGCTGGATCACGGCCCCGTCGGCGGCGGAGGCCGCGTCGAGCCCGGTGCCGCCGCCCGCGAGGGCCACGAGCAGCGCGGCGGTGTCGGGCATCTTGGGGGTGAGGGCGATGACGTCCTTGGTCACGGTGTCAGGGTGCTTCCTGGGTGAGGGGGGCGGCCAGCGCGGTCTGCACGGTCTGGTGCGGCCGGCCGCGCCGGACGAGCGTGCCGCGGCCCGGAGGCTGCGCGCTCGCGTAGAGCTGCGGGAAGAGCTGGCCCTCGGAGCGTTCGCCGTTCATGACGAGCGCGGTCGTGCCGGACTCCCGCAGGGTGGTGAGCAGTGGTTCGTACAGGGCCCGGGAGGAGCCCGCGACGCGCCGGGCGATCACGAAGTGCAGCCCGATGTCCTGGGCGGACGGCAGGTAGGGCACGAATGCCTGGAGCGGCTGCTGTCCGGCGGTGGTGAGGATGTCGTAGTCGTCGACGAGGACCACGATGCGGGGGCCGGTGAAGCCGGGGCCCTCGCCCGGGTCGGCGTCGGGGTCGATGCCGTCCTCGGGGAGCCGCTTGTCGAGTTCCTTGGCGATGCCGGCCGACAGCGCGCCGGCGATCTTGGCGTTGTGGGCGTACCCGCCGCGGTAGGGCTCGGGGACGACTCCGCGCAGCCCGCGCCGGGGGTCGTAGACGGCGAAGACCAGCTCCTCCTCCCCGTAGCGCGCGATGAGCTGGCGTGCGACGAGGGAGAGGAGGTTGGTCTTGCCGCATTCGTTGTCGCCGAGGATCAGCAGGTGCTGGTCCTGCTCGAAGAGGTCGAGCAGGACGGGCGCGAGGACGTCCTGGTCCACGCCGATGGGGATCCGGTACGGCTCCTCGTCGGCCGACGGGAGCCGGTCGGCGGGCAGCCGGGCGGGCAGGACCCGTACGGGGGAGGCGATGTCGCCGTGCCAGGTGGCACGGACGGTGGCGGCGGCCTCCTCCAGGGCGGCGGCCAGGTCGGTGGTCCCGGTCCGGGAGTCGATGCGCGGCAGGGCGGTCTGCGCGAAGAGCTTGCCGTCGGTCAGGACGCGGCCGGGGGTGTCCGGGGAGATGGTCTCGGACAGTTTGCGGTCGATGGCCGAGTCGGAGGCGTCGCCCAGGCGCAGTTCGACGCGGCTGCCGAAGAGGGACTGGTTGGCGATGCGGACGTCGTTCCAGCGCAGCATGCCCGCGACGACGTGGATGCCGTAGCCGCCGCCCCGCTTGAGGAGGTCGGTGACGGCGTCGTCGAGTTCGGAGAACTCCTCGCGCAGGGCTCCGTACCCGTCGACGAGCAGGACGATGTCGGTGGAGGCCAGCTCGGGCAGTCCGCCGCGGGAGCGCAGGCGGCGCAGCTGGTCGACGGAGTCGATGGAGTGCTCGCGGAAGAGCTCCTCGCGGACGGCGAGCATGCCCCGCACCTCGGCGACCGTGCGGGCGGCCCGTTCCCGGTCGGCCCGGCCGGCGATCCCGCCGACGTGCGGGAGTCCGGCGAGCGCGGCGAGGCCGCCCCCGGCGAGGTCGAGACCGTAGACGGCGACCTCCTGCGGGGTGTGGGTGAGCGCGAGGGACAGGGCGAGGGTGCGCAGCAGGGTGGTCTTGCCGGACTGGGGTCCGCCGGTGACGGCGGTGTGCCCGCCGGCGACCTTCAGGTCCAGCTCCCAGGGGCCGCGCCACTGGCGGGCCGGGTCGTCGAGGACACCGAGCGGTACCCGCAGCGGGGGGCGGTCGGCGTCGCCGAGGCGCAGTCCGCGGTCGGTGACGCAGAGCGGTCCGGCGGCGGCGTCGAGCGGGGTGGCGTCGGGCAGCGGCGGGAGCCAGATGCGGCGTACGGGCGGGGCGGCGTCGGCGAGCTGGTCGACGATGACGCCGAGCACGCTGGGACCGGTCTCGCGGGCGGTGGCGGTGGGCTTCTCCTCGGCGGGCCCGTCGGAACCGGTGCTGGCGCCGAGGGTGTTGAAGGCCGGGTAGGGCAGGGCGAGGGGGCCTTCCGCGGCGCGGTCGCGGTCGCCGGCCGGGCCCCGGTAGCGGCCGGAGACGTAACCGGCCTTGAAACGGGTGTAGGTGGAGGTGTCCACCTTGAGGTAGCCGAAGCCGGGGAGCGGCGGCAGCATGAAGGCGTCGGTGGTGTCGAGGACGGTGCGCGACTCGTCGGCGGAGAAGGTGCGCAGGCCGAGCCGGTAGGACAGGTAGGTGTCCAGGCCCTTGAGCTTGCCGCCCTCGATGCGCTGGCTGGACAGCAGCAGGTGCACGCCGATGGAGCGGCCGATGCGGCCGATGGACAGGAACAGGTCGATGAAGTCGGGCTTGGCGGTGAGGAGTTCACCGAACTCGTCGATGACGACGAACAGGTGCGGCAGCGGCTCCAGTTCGGGGTTCTCGGCGCGCAGGACGGCGTAGTGCCCGATGTCGGCGACGTGGCCGGCGTCCTTGAGGACCTGCTGGCGGCGCTTGACCTCGCCCGCGAGGCTGGTGTGGACGCGTTCGACGAGCCCGGCCTGGTTCTCCAGGTTGGTGATGACCCCGGCGACGTGCGGGAGCTTCTCGAAGGGGGCGAAGGTGGCGCCGCCCTTGTAGTCGACGAGGACCATCGCGAGGTCCTCCGGCGAGTGCGTGGCGACCAGGGCGAGGACGAGCGTACGGAGCAGCTCGCTCTTGCCGGAGCCGGTCGCGCCGACGCACAGCCCGTGCGGGCCCATGCCGAGCTGGGAGGACTCCTTGAGGTCCAGCAGGACGGGGCCGTGCCGGTCGTCGATGCCGATCGGGACGCGCAGGAAGTCCCGCTCGCCGCGCGGCGCCCACATGCGTGCCACGTCGAGGGCGGCGGGGTCGTCGATGCCGAGCAGGCCCATGAAGTCGACGGGGCCGGAGACGGGGGTGCCCTCGGCGACGGACTCGGCGGACAGCCGCAGCGGGGCGAGCATCCGGGCGAGGCCCTCGGCGGTGGCGGGGCCGAGCTGGTCGCAGAGGCCCTCGGCGGCGGGGGCCTGGGGGGTGCGCAGGTCCCGGACGGTGACGTGGGGGCCGTCCACGGTGATCCGTATGGTCACCTCGTCGGGCTCGTGGACCTGCTCGGCGAGCAGGTGGAGCACGGTGGTGTTCATGTCGGCGAGGCCCACCGCCGTGTCGGGGCGGGGCAGTTCGACGGCGTTGTCCCCGTACTCGTCGCTGACGACGAGGAGCCGGCTCGCGAGGGCCAGCGCGCGCCGGTCGGAGAGGCCGCGGCGCACCTCTGCCGCGTAGGAGGCGCGGCGGCGCAGCTCGGGGGCGAGGACCTCGGCGAGCTGCGGCAGGCTGGGGGCGATCCGCCGGGCGGCGACCGGCCCGTCCTGTTCCTGCGGGTCCAGGACGTGCGGGAGCCACTTGGCCCATTCCCAGTCCGCGTCGAGCCGGTCTCCGGGGACGCCGAGGGCGATCGCGACGTCGTCGGGGGCGTGCAGGACCGCGGTGTGGACGAGCAGGGCGCGGGCGACGCGCAGGACGCCTTCGCGGTCGCCGACGACGCTGATGTTCCCGGCCCGGTCGAGGGGCACGGTCAGCGGGAAGTCGCTGGCGCGGGCGAAGCGGGCCATGAGGGCGCCGGCCTCGTTGAGCATGAACCGGTCGGGCGGGGTGAGGACGCCTCCGGCGCCCGAGCCGAGGGCGAGCGGCTGGACGGCGACCTCGCCGGTGCCCAGGCGGGGGCGCAGGAAGTCGGGGTCGGCGCGGCGGCGTTCCCACAGCCGGGCCGGATCGCGCACGAGGTCGTAGAGGGCCTCCGGCGGCGGGTTGAGGCGGCGGGCCTCGTCGCGGAGCCGCTTCTCGCGCGCGCCGAGTTCCTCGCGCTGCTCCTCCAGGTACTCCAGGTAGCGCTCGCGCTGGGAGCGGCGGGTGCGCTGCGCCTTGCCGCGCTGGGACCAGAACATGGCGATGGCGCCGATCAGCGCGACGACCAGGACCATCGCGCCGACGGCGGCGAACTGGCTGTTACGGACGACGGTCATCATCACGACCGAGCCCATCACGCCGGCCATCGGCAGGAGGGCGGTGGCCGGGCTGCCGATCTTGCCTTCGGGGAGGTTGGGCGGGGCCTCGACGGTGTGGGGTTCGGCGGGGGCGGGGGGCATGGTGCCCCGGGCGGGCCGGTGGACGAGCTGCTGGGTCACCGGGCCGCACCGGCCGCCGGGAGCGCGAGGGCGCGCTGGAGTACGTCCGCGGCGAGCCGTACGGCCGCCTGCCGGGTCTCGGCGCCGAGGAGTTCGGTGCGGACGGCGCCGCCGGAGGCGAGGTGGCGGTCGTACGGGAGGACGACGACCCCGGCGCCGGTGGCGCGCAGTTTCTCGACGGCCTTGCCGAGCTCGACGGCCGGGTGCGGGGACTGGCAGGTGAGCACGACGACGGTCCGGGGCAGCACGGGCACGGGGAGGGAGGCGAGCCAGTCGAGGACGGCGTGGGTGGAGACGAGGCCCTCGGCGGTGGCGGGAGTGGTGAGCACGCGGGCGTGCGCGGTGTCGAGGGCCGTACGGGCCACCTCGCCGGGGAGGGTCTCGCAGTCGACGACGGTGACGCCGAAGTAGCGGCGCAGGGCGACCATCACGGTCCGGTACGTGGCGACGTCGACCTGGGCGCCGATGCGGCCCTGGCTGCCGGGCAGCAGCCAGCCGCCGTCGGCGAGCGGGACGAGGTATCCGGTGATGTCGGTGAGCTGCATGGAGGGGCGGACGATCTGGGCGAGGTCGCCGCAGGTCCAGCGCAGGGACTCGACCCCGAGCCGGACGGGGAGGGTGCCGAGGGCGGCGTCGGCCTCCAGCGTGAGCACCGGGTCGTGGCGGTAGTGGTTGTAGGTGCGGCTGAGCAGGGCGGTGACGGTGGTCTTGCCGGAGCCGCCGCGGATGCTGGTCACCACGATCTGGCGGCCGGTGGTGACGGGCTGCTGCACCTGGGTGGCCAGGCCCGTCTCGTTGGCGACGGCCCGCGCGGCGGAGGACCCGAGCGCCCCGCGCAGCGCGCGCAGCGCCCGCCGTCCGACGGGGTCCCCGTGCCGGGGCCGGCCGGCGGCCTCGGTGGCGGGGACGGGGACGGTCTCGGGGGCACGGATCCCCTGCGGGGCCCCGTGCGGGGCCGACGCGGGGTAGGGGTACGGGGTGCCCTGCGGGGCGGGGGCCCGACCGCCGGTCCGCGCACCGGGGAACGGCCCGTGCGCGGCGGCGGCCCGCGCCGGGGCGCCGGGGGCGGCCTCCGGGTCGGGGTGGGGCTGTATCGGGGGGCGGCCGGGGGCGGCCGGGCCCTGGCCCGCGCCCGCTTCCGCCGACGGCGCGGGGGCGGTCGGCGTGGGATCGGTCGGCGCGGGAGCGGTCGGCGCGGGAGCGGTCGGCGCGCCCGTCAGTTCGCCGAGGACCCCGGCCTGCCAGTCGTCACGCCGGCTCTGGCTCATGTCTGACATGTCTGAGTCGCAACCCTTACGCGAAGGTGCCGAGCAGCCGCCCGTACACGCCGAACACCCCGATGAGCAGCGGGAACAGCACGATGACGCACAGCGACTCGGCGGTGTCCCCGAATCGCCGCAGCCGGACCCGTACGTGCTCGGGCGGCTGTACGGCCAGTACCCCGAGCGCCGCCAGCGCCAGCACCAGCAGCGTCGCCAGCGGCCCGGCCGCGCCGGCCCGCTCCGCCCACACCAGCAGCGCGGCCACGGTGACGGCGGCCCCGGCCAGCAGCAGCGCGACCACCTCCGCGACGAGCGGGAACGCCCGCGCCCGCAGCCACAGCACGCCGGCGACGGCCACCGCCAGCGACACCGTCCAGACATCGGGTTCCCGCAGCGCGAGCACCCCGGCCGCACCCGCCGAGACGGCGGTGGCGAGGGTGGCCAGCGCCATGCCCCGGTGGGTGGCGCCGAGGGCGGTCGCGACCTTGTACCGGCTGACCGAAGCCCCCCGCGCACGGCGGTCGTCGAGCCCGGTCAGGCCGGCCGCCGCCAGGGCGAGCCGCGGCAGCAGCCCGAGCAGGATCACCGAGACCACGGCCAGCACCGCTCCGGTACGGGCCCCCGCGCCGCCCTGGGCGACGGCGACGGCCTCCCAGCCACCGGTCAGCGCCACCACGGCGGCCGCCCCGACGAACCCGCCCCACCCGAGCGGCGTGAACCACCCCAGCAGCGCGAGCCCCACCGCGAGCGCGCCCGCCACGGCGGCGAGCCGTCCCATCGGACCCCAGTGCTGCGCGTCGCCCAGGGTCCACGCCCCGAGCACGCCGACGGCCCCGGCGGTCGCCAGCAGCGCCGCCGCCAGCCCGGACCGCTTCAGCCGCCCGGCGAGCGCCCCGACGACAGCGGCGACCGCGGCCACCGCGAGCAGCGCCCCGGCCACCGCGCCCGGCGCGAACTCCCGCCGGGCGAACCACCCGGCGAGCAACGCCCATCCGATCAGCCCGGCCCCGGCGGTGACCCGCCGCGCGCCCGGCCGCCAGCGCCAGGCGCGGACGTCCAGGTCCTCGGCGGCCTCGTCCGTGACGTCGTGCACGACGGGCGCGGACGGCACGTCCTGCACCCGCACGAGCCGCAGCACGGCGCCGTCGCCGATCCCGGCGTCCGCGAGGCAGACGTCGTGTTCGAGTACCGACCCGTCGGCGGTCACCAGGTGGCGCAGCGTCGGCTGCGCGGCGACCCGGTCGTCCAACATCCGTATGACGTCGGGCAAAAGCCGCCCGACAGGCTCCTGGGAGGGCAGTACGAGATCCATCCTCCGCCGCTCACCCACCAGGGTGACCCGGCTCAGTGCCGTACCGATTCCCGCCCCCATGCTCACCACGCGCCCGAACCTATCACCGAGTACTGACCTGTCCCGGGGTGCCGACCTTGCCGATGAGCCGGTGCGAGATGAACGACCATCCCACGCATCCCGCGCACAGCACGGCCGCGATGACCAGTCCGGCGACGGCCTTCCCGATCCGCTCGTCGGCCACGCGCCGCCCGCGCTGCGCCCCGAACAGCACGGCGTCACGCATCCTGCGCCGCCGTACCGCGACGGACTCCAGCAACTGACTGTCGTAATCCTCGGCTGCCATCCCGGCCCCCCTTCCTCTCCGCCCCGACGCTAATACCCCGGTCCAAGGTTCCACACGGGGCCCTCCGCGTCCGCAACGGCCTCCCCGATGAACCGGGCCGCCTCCCACTCGTCGACCCCGACCGGCCCCGGCTCCTGCGCCAACCGCTCCGCCGGCCGCCAGCGCAGGTCGGCGCCGAACAGCTCGTCCGTCCGTACGCCCCGCAGCACGCGCCGCCTCAGCAGCGGACCACGGCCCCCGGCCGCCCGGTGGTACGTGACGCGCCCCTCGGCATCGAGGGCGTCGAGCACGGGGCCGTCGAGCCGGGTGAGGGGTGCGCCGCCGAGAAAGCCCGCCAGCGGGCCGTGCCGGTACCGCACCCCCGTCAGTTCGAGGAAGCCCGCGCCGTCCCGGAAGAACTCGCCGCCCCGCTCGTAGAAGAGGAGCAGCGGTTCGTAGAGGTCGGGCAGCCCGGCCCCGACATCCGGGTCCAGCGCGCGGAGTTCCGCCAGCCGCACCGCTCCGGCGCAGGTGCTGCGGACCTCGACGTAGCCGATCCCGCCGAGGAACTCCCGTAGCGCTCCGGCGAGCTCCGGCGCGAGCACGAAATCCGGGGCGGCGTAGGGGGTGACGTCGAAGAAGGGCCAGGCCTCCTCGGCGGAGTACGCCCGGGCCCACAGGGCCGCCCTGCGCATGTACTCGCGCAGCAGGACCCGCCGGGACTTCACATGCCCGAACGCGAAGTCCCAGTCCCCGCACCAGTCCACCGCCCGCAGCCGCTCCAGCACGCGCGACGCCGCGTCACCGGCCACTCCGGCTCCCTTCTCCTGGTCAGCACCGCCCCGACAGTTCCTCCAACGCGTCCAGCGAAGCCGCCTCGTGCGTGACGGCCTCGACGACGGAGCCGCCCCGGCGGCCGTCCGCCGCGGCGCCCAGCAGTTCCTCCAGGGCCTCCGGCGCCCGGACGCCCCGCAGGCCGGCGGAACGCAGCCGAGACAGCCACGGCACCCCCGCCTCGAAGGCCGCGGCACCGGCCGCGTTGCGCGGTTCGTAGCCCGCCGCTCCGTCGGCGGACGCCCAGAGGAAGCCCAGGACCCGCTCCCCGCACCGTACGCGGGCGTAGCGCACCGGTTGCCCGGTAGTGCTCTCGTAGTCCCGGCCGTCGGGACCACCGGGCAGCCGGTCCATCAGCCGCCGCCACCGCTTCGGGACCTCGAAGGTGCCCCACGGGTCGTCGTAATCGGGGCCCGTCTCCCACTGGTCGGCGAACCCTTCGGCGGTGGGCCGCGCGTACCGGGTCGGGTCGCCCGGATCGACCGGCGCCCCCGTCACCGCGGAGATCCGCTCCAGCGCGGCGGCGAGGCGCGGGGCGTTCTCCCTCCTCGCCCACCTCCCGCTGCGGGCGCCCCCGGAGGTCGAGGGTCAGCCAGGCGTCGGCGTACGCGGACAGGGCCACCAGCACCGCCCCTTCGCCCCACACCTCGACCCGGAGGGTGAAGAGCTTCTCCGCCCGGCGCACCGCGCCGGCCTCGCGCCACTCACCCGCCAGCTCCAGGCCCACCGTCAACAGGCGGTCCGGGAACAGCCCTACGGCGTCCGCCCGCCCCGCGGCGCCGGCGAGGCCGGCCGCCACCGGGACGTCGCGGCACGCGAACAGCGGACCGGCCATGTCACGCCGGTCGGCGAGCACGACCGAGCCGGCACCCTCCCCGGTCACGAGTCCGCACGCCGCCAGGACGTCCGCGAGGCCCGAGAGAAGCCCCACCGCCCCCAAGGCCGCCGCCGGCGGGGACCCGCCGACGGAGCGGGCTCCCAGAACCACTCACCGACGGGCTCGGACGTGATCACCGGCTTCTCCACCTCCGCCGGCAACCCCCGGACTCACGCCTCGGACCTCCCCGTCAGCTCCTCTTCGGCCGGCCGCTCATCCTGGCCCCGGAGCCGGTCCGCACTCTCAGCCCGAGTGCCTCAACCGGCAAGGAACCGGCCCCGGACGACGCCCCGGCTCGAAGAGCCGGTGACCCGCCACCCGCGCACCCGGCCCTACTCGCGATGCCACTCGCGAACGAGGCGGCCTTCCTCGTCCCAGACGGTCTCCTCCTTGAGGGAGTAGATGTCGTCGTCGAAAAACTTTCGGGACTTGAGAATGCCATTGGGGTGCCATTCCCGGAACTCGCCCACCGCCACCCCGTTGAGGACATTCCCCTCCAGCTTCAAGGTGCCGTCCGGATACCACATCCGGGACAAGCCGTTCCTGATCCCGTCGAGGTAGACGTCAAGGCACACCAATTGCCCGTCCTGGTATTCGGCCACCTCGCCCGTGAACAACTCGTCCAGGTAGAGCACTCGATTTCCCATATCCATATCGACATCGGGATCGTCGGTGTCGACACGCTGCACCGGGCTCATTATGGAATCCAATTCTCGTCGCTCGGCGGATATCCCGTGAACCGGCCATGAGGCGAAGGCACTCCGGGGAGCATATTGTAACAGTTGGCACAGAACGGGGCGCCTCTACCGATGACTCCCGTTTCCCTGTCCTTCAGGAAGGGGAACTCCACGGATGCCCGTATCTCCTTGAGAGCGTCCACGCCATCCGGCAGCCCGAGGCGAGTACGGGCCCACAGCAATTCGTTGGTGGCTTTCACTTCCGCGTGGCCCAGCGGCTGGTCCGGGTGAGGCTTGGTAGGGGCCATTTCTTCGTAAAGTGCACGAATAGTGGGGTGAACCCTTTCCTTGGGTATGACGTTGTCCGGCCGCCCGTTGATTCCTTCGATCACGATGCCGGTCCGAGTGTCCATGACTGCACCCACACAGGCACCCGTATCACCCTTGACGAATTGCTTGGCGTCCTTGGCATCTCGATACATCTGCGCCCTGCCCTCCGCAAGGGAATCGAGATACTGATCGACAGGCTTGCCGTCGACGTGAGTGATTACGTCGTTCGCCACTGTGACACGGGGGCCATCCAGGTCGAACAAGTCCAGCAGTTTCTCTCCGTGACCGGCCGGGAGCGTGCCGTCCGGGTTCGGCAGCCGGGTCTCTGGAGAAATCGCCTCGGCTGCGGTCGACGCCGTTCCGTGCACGTCGTGATCCGAGTGCCCGTCATGGCCGCCGGAATGAGGGAGATCGGAGTGGCCGTGCTCCGGAACGCTCGGGTCATCCGGGTGGCCGAAGCCGTCGGGCCCATGACCACCTGCGCCGTCACCCTGGTGCGGGATGCCGGGGCCGTCGTGGCCGCCGCCGCCCGTGCCCGGGCCGTCGCCGTGGCCGCCCGTGGAGGGGGTGTCGCCGTGGCCGCCGGTGGGGGTGGTGTCGGTGCCGCCGTGGCCGGGGGTGGTGCCGCCGGGTTCGGTGTGGCTGTTGTGGGCACCGTTGTCCGCGGCGCCGCCCGGGGTGTGGTCCGCCGCGCTGCCCGGGGTGTGTTCGGCTGCGCCGCCCGGGGTGTGGCCGGCCGTGCCGCCGGGGGTGTGGGAGGTGACGTCGGCGGTGTGGGCGCCGACGCCGACCGGGACGTTCTCGTGCTTGGGGACCTCGGCCAGGGGGTGGTCGACGCCCTTGGGGACCGCGGTGAGGTCCTGCTTGGGCAGCCCGTTGTGGTCCAGGAGCTGGTTCGAGGTCTTGTCGAAGTACTGCGGACGGCCCAGCGCGTCGTCGGGGAGACGGACGGTGTCCTCGGGGTGCGGGAAGGTGATCCCCGGGGCGTCGGCCTTCGGGAGGTCCTTCCAGATCACGTCGTCGATCTTCGGGAACGCCCCGTCGGCCTTGCCCAGGTTCGCGAACAGGTCACCGATCTTGATCTTGGCGAGGCTGCCGGCCTTGCCGATGTAGGTCATCGGGTCGATGATCCGGCCGGCCTTGCCCGCCACGCTGAGGATCTTGCCGACCGTGCCCGCCTTCGCCGCCGTACCGGCGCCGCCGGTGAACACGGTGGTCAGGACGTTGAAGGTGACCGCACCGGCCGCGCGGGCCGGGTTCTTGCCCCACTCGTCCCACGCGACCAGCGCCTTGCCCGTCTCCTTCACCGCGGTACGCGAATCACGGATCCACGGCGGCAGGTCCTTGTCGTCCGCCATCCAGAACGCGGTGCTCATACCCGGCACCGACATGATCGCCAGACCCGTCGCCAGCTTCGCCAGCCCCGTCCAGGCCTGACCGGCCTTGTCCCACCCGTCCACACCGATGAGCGTTCCCAGGCCACGGATCGTGCCCCAGATCCCGTCGACGATCAGACCGTCCCAGACGAAGGACTTCGCCCAGTAACCGATCTCCCACGCCCGATGGGTCTCCTCCAGCTGCGAACCCCACGGCAGATCCTGCGCCTTGTTCAGGTCCTCGCCCTTGTACCCGTACATGTTCGCGCCGTGCGAACCGTCATCCGCCGTCAGCGGCGCCGCACAGTACAGAGCACGGATCTTGTTCGCACACGTCCGCTCGGCGGCCCAGAACGCCGACACGGCCGCGTTGACGTCGTGGATCAGATCGTTGTTCTCATCGATCTTGTCCCCGTCGTCCTTCCAGTGCTTGTCACCACTGATCTTGTTGCTGAACGTCGACGCCTTCGCCTGCAGCTCCTTCAGCCGCGCCACGATCGGCCGCGCCTCGGTGATGTACTCACCCAGCGCCGTCGCCGCCGACTCCAGCTGATCGGCGAAGAAATCACTGTCCGTCTTCACCGGCTTCGTCGTCGCGAACAACTGCGCCGCCTCCGGCGCCGAGTAGAACGCCGACAGGCCCTGGAACTCGGAGTCCACGTTCGACCCCGCGTCACGGAAGGTCCCCGCCGCCGTCGTGATCGCGTTCTTGTCCTGCTCCAACGCGTCCAGGTCACCCGTGAACTGCGGAATCGTGCACGGATTGATCGGTACGTGATCCGTCACTTCTGCCCCGCCCCCGGAAGATCGATCTTCGGCTCCTTGAGCGCCTCGTTCTGGGCGTTCTGCGCCTGTTCGATGTTTCCGTGCACGTACGCCGTCGTGGCCTTGATCGCGCCGTTGAGCGAAGCCTCCGTGCGCGCGCTGATGTACGCGATACGGGTCGCGTGGGAGGCCATGAGCTCACCCAGCGCGCCCGCGATCGGGCCCATGCCGCCGCCCTCGCCCGCGGTGCTGCCGCCCTCGGTGACCGTGCCGGCGTGCTTGGCCGCCTCCGGCAGCTCCGTCTGGAGCGACTTGCCCGCCGTCTGGAAGCCCCCCGCAGCCGTGATCGTCTTGTTGACGACCCCCTGCACGCCGGACGGCTTGATGTCCCAGTCCATGACCTACCCCCGTGTCCCCGTATCCCCGTGATCCGTCGCGTCCTGCGTCAGCCGATGCCGTCCACCGCCGCCTTGGCCTTCTGCAGCGTGGCCTGCGCGGTCGAGTCGTTCTGCTCCAACGTGCTGCGCACGAGGCGGATGATGTCGCGCACCTCGTTGGCCGCCCGGTTCCAGCGGACTTCCTTGCCGTGGTACTCGTCCGAGACGCCGTCTGCGGTGAACTCGGACATCGCCGCCTTCACCGCCGCGTCACGGTCGCCGAGCACCCGCTCCAACTGGCCGATGATCCCGCCGAGTCCGCCCTGTACCTCCACGGAGGCGGCGATGTCGTACGAGGTGCGGTCCTGGTTCTGTCCCATGTCTGATCGGTCCCCCGGTCTCAGCGCGCGCCGAAGCGAGCGGCGTCGAAATTGGCGGAGCCCATGTTCTGGTGGGCGTTGTCGCCCTGCTCCTGGTCACCGGTGGTGAAGGAGGTGTCCATGCCCTGCTGGCCGCCGATGATGGCGCGCAGCGAGCCGTTCAGCTCCGCGGTGATGGCGTCCGAGCGCCGCTTGAACGAGTCGAACGCGGACCGGCCGACGCCGTTGAACTTGCCCTCCAGCGGGTCCGCCGCCGCGATCAGCAGCTTGATCAGCGTGCCGAGGTCGTCACTGGAGCCACCCGTGGCCTTGCCCAGCTCGGACAGCGTGGTGCTGCCCATGTCGAACTTCATTCACCCACCCCTGACGTGTTGTGCCGTCACTTGCGTCCATACCTGTCTACCGAAGGGACGTTGCGAACACAAACACGGTTTCAGCTGGCCTGAACGTATGTCTGAAAATCGCCCCTCGGCTCGATCCCGCCCGTCCAACAGCCTTTGCCGCACGGGCTGTACGGAGACCGTCACATCAGGTCATCCAGCGGTCCGGCCGGGCCGCCGCCCGGGAGGTGCGGGAGCGGACCGCCTGGGCGTCCAGCAGGGCGGCGGCCTCCCCCGCGCCCCGCAGCCGGGCCGTGACCGTACCGTTCGCGCCGGTGTCCACATGCAGGTCGGCGACCCCCCACAGGCGCTCCCACGGGCCCTGGGAGAGGCGTACGCTCTGCACCTTCGCGTGCGGAACGACCTCCGTGCGCCGGCACAGCAGCCCGTGCCGGGCCGCGAACAGCTGCTCCGAAACGGCCAGGCCGTACCCCTTCCACCACACCGGCACCACCCACCGCGAGCCCGCACGCGGTGACGGGGCGAAGGCCAGGGCCACCGGGTCCGCGCCCGGCAGCACCCGGGCGATCACGGCGTGGGCGGCGGCCCGCGTCGCCACCGGCACCAGCACCCCGTTCTTCGAGCCCGCCACGGCCAGCTCCACCCGGACCCAGCCGCGCCGCCGCCACAGCAGCGGCTCCACGATCCGTACGGTCTGCACCCGCCCGGGCGGCACCGTCTCGTGCGCCCGGTCCAGCAGCCCGTGGTCCAGCCGCAGCCCGTCGGGGGACTCGGCGACCGTCCAGTCGTACTCCGCGAGAAAACGCCCCAGGCTGCCCTTCCACATCGCGCCCAGCAGCGGCAGCACGACGGCCAGCGACGCCCAGAGGTTGTCGCTGAGCCGCCACACCACCACCGGGGCGACCAGCCCGGCGGCCAGCGCGGCCCACACGCCGAGGCTGAGCAGCATGGAGACCACCAGGTCCCGGACCGACACCCGCAGCAGCTCCCGCTGCGGGGCCTCGCCGAGCCCCGCCGCCTCGGCCGGGGCGAAACCGGCCGCACGGGCGAGCAGCTCGGCGCGCAGCCGGGCGGCGTCGGGCTCGCTCAGGAAGGCCAGCTCGTCCTTCTCCTCGGCGCCGATCACGTCGATCCGGAGCTTGGCGACTCCGGCCACCCGGGCCAGCATCGGGCGGGTGACGTCCACCGCCTGGATGCGGTCGAGGCGGATGTGGGCGGCGCGGCGGAAGATCAGGCCGGTGCGGATGCGCAGCTCGGTGTCGGTGACGCGGTAGTGGGTGAACCACCAGCTGAGCAGGCCGTACGAGCCGAAGACGAGGAGCAGCCCGGCCAGCGCGAGCAGCCGCAGACCGAGGGGGAAGGAGCGGACCCACTCCTGGGCCCGCTCGCCCTGCTGGAGGACCAGCCCGACGGTGGCCGTGATCGGCACCCATGCCCGCCGCAGCGGGGTCAGCACGTGCAGCCGGCGCTCCGCACCCCCGGACCGGCGGCCCCGGCAGGACCGGCGCCGGGCTGCCGCCCCGCAGGATCCCCCGGCCCCGCAGGATCCCCCGGGGCCGCCGGATCCCCCGGGGCCGGCCCCGACCCCGCCCCCGGCGCCGTCACAGCCCCGCCGATCGTGCCTCGCCCAGTGCCGTCAGCCGGTCCCGCAGCCGCTCCGCCTCCGCGGGCACCAGCCCCGGGATCCTGGCGTCCGACGCCGCGGCGGCCGTGTGCAGCTGTACGGAGGCCAGCCCGAAACGGCGCTCCAGCGGCCCGGAGGTGACCTCCACCAGCTGCATGCGCCCGTACGGGACCACCGTCTGCTCCCGCCACAGCACGCCCCGGCTGATCAGCAGGTCATCGGCCCGCTCGGCGTACCGCCAGGACCGCCAGTTCCGCCCGGTCATCACCCACCCCCAGACCAGGACCCCCGGCCAGACCACCGCGCACACCGCCCAGGCGGGCCCGGCCAGCAGCCCCAGCGGCACGGCGGTCGCCACCGTGAGCACCACGGTCCAGATCACCAGCAGCAGCCGCCGCAGCCCGAGGAGCCCGCCCGGCAGGCCCACCCACTCCGGCTCGGCCGTCTCGCCCTTCGTCCCCGTTCCCATTCCCCCACCCTAGGGCTGAGACAATGCGCCCATGACGGAGACCACGGTCGGCATCGGCGGTGCCGCGGAGAGCACCGACATGGTGCTCAACATCGGACCGCAGCACCCTTCCACCCACGGCGTGCTGCGCCTGCGGCTCGTCCTGGACGGCGAGCGCATCGTCAGCGCCGAACCGGTGGTCGGCTACATGCACCGCGGCGCGGAGAAGCTCTTCGAGGCCCGGGACTACCGCCAGATCGTGATGCTGGCCAACCGCCACGACTGGCTGTCGGCCTTCTCCAACGAGCTGGGCGTGGTCATGGCCGTCGAGCGGATGCTCGGCATGGAGGTCCCCGAGCGCGCGGTGTGGATGCGTACGCTCCTCGCCGAACTGAACCGGGTCCTGAACCACCTGATGTTCCTCGGCTCGTACCCCCTGGAACTGGGCGGGATCACCCCGATCTTCCACGCCTTCCGCGAGCGGGAGGAGCTCCAGGCGGTGATGGAGGAGATCTCCGGCGGCCGCATGCACTACATGTTCAACCGCGTCGGCGGCCTCAAGGAGGACCTGCCCGCCGGCTGGCTCGGCCGGGCCCGCGCGGCCATCGCCGACGTCCGGACCCGGATGGACGTCTACGACAAGCTCGTGCACGGCAACGAGATCTTTCGCGGCCGCACGCGCGGCGTCGGCGTCCTGTCCGCCGAGGCGGTCCACGCGTACGGGGTCTCCGGCCCCATCGCCCGCGCCTCCGGCGTCGACTTCGACCTGCGCCGCGACGAGCCGTACCTGGCGTACGGGGAGCTCCAGGACGTCCTCAAGGTCGTCACCCGCACCGAGGGCGACTGCCTGGCCCGCTTCGAGGTGCTCCTCGACCAGACGCACAACGCCCTCGACCTCGCCGTGGCCTGCCTGGACCGGATGGCGGAGCTGGCGCCCGGACCGATCAACCAGCGGCTGCCGAAGGTGCTGAAGGCGCCCGAGGGCAGCACGTACGCCTGGACCGAGAACCCGCTCGGCATCAACGGCTACTACCTGGTCTCGAAGGGCGAGAAGACCCCGTACCGGCTGAAGCTGCGCAGCGCCTCCTTCAACAACATCCAGGCCCTCGCCGTGCTGCTGCCGGGGCAGCTGGTCGCGGACATGGTCGCGATCCTGGGCTCGCTCTTCTTCGTCGTCGGGGATATTGACAAATAGCGGGAAAGCACCGGGGAGCCGGGGCCGGCCGCCACCTACGGTGGCGGAATGGTCACTGACACATTCGACGGCTACCTGCGCCGGCTCGGCGTCATCGATCCCGGGGCGCCCAGCATCGAAGGACTGTGCGCGCTCCAGCGCGCGCACCTGGAGCGCGTCTCCTACGACAACATCGAGATCCAGCTGGGCCGCCCGCCCGGCCTGGACCCCGAGGCGGCCGCCCGGCGCGTCGCCGCCGGACTCGGCGGCTACTGCTACCACCTCAACGGCGCCTTCGCGCAGCTCCTCGAAACCCTGGGCTACGACGTGACCCGGCACTCCGGCGGCGTGTACGGCGACGCCGCCTCGCGCGAGGTCAACGGCGAGCACCTCGCCCTGACCGTCCGCGTCGACGGGGAGGCGTACTGGGTGGACGTCGGCCTCGGCGACGGCCCGTACGAGCCGCTGCCGCTGCGCGAGGGCACGTACGAACAGGGCGGCTTCCGCTACGCGATGCGGCCGCTGGAGCCGCTGGAGGGCGAGGGGCCGGGCTGGAGCCTGCTCAGCTCCGACATGCACATGCCCCGGATGAACTTCCGCGCAGCCGCGGCGGCGACGGCGGACTTCCAGGCGAGGCACACCTGGATGTCCACCTCCGCGGACTCGCCCTTCGTACGGACCCTCGCGCTGTTCCGGCGGGACGCCAGGGGTGTGGACGTGCTGCGCGGGCGGGTGCTGAGGCGGATCGAGGCGGCGGAGGTGACGACCGAGCGGGAACTGGGCACGCCCGAGGAGTTCCACGAGGTCCTCTCCACGGTCTTCCGGCGCCCGGGCGACGACCTGACCCCCGCGGACCGGGCCGCCCTGTGGGAGCGGGTGGACCGCGCCCACACGGCGTGGCTGGCCTCCCGGACCGGCTGATCCGGGGACGGGCGGGCGGCCACCCGGGGGGAGCGGCTTCCCGGGCGGGCGGCTTCCCGGGCGGGCTGATCGCGGGGCGGGCCGATCGCGGGGCGGGCCGATCGCGGGGCCGGCGAGCCTCCTCCCGGACGGGCCGGGCGTCCCGCTGTCGGCGCGGCAGGGCAGACTGGGGGCATGTCCCACTCCCCCCGGCGGGCCTGCCCCGCCTGCGGCCGCGACTGCGCCGTGACGGCCGGCCGGATCGCCCGCCACGATCCCCCGGCCGGCCGTGGGCGCGGCGACCTGGTGTCCTGCCCCGGCTCCCGGGCCCGGGTGGTGCTCGGCGCCTCGGCCCCGGCCCTGGACGGCTTCACCCTCGGGCCGCAGCCGGGCCAACTGCCGCTGTTCTGAGCCCGGCCCGGATTCGGGAGCCACCCGGCTGAGTATCCGTACGGATGCCCGCGCCGGCCGCCCGGCGGCACGATGGCGGGATGTTCCGGAAACCCTGGTACCACTCCGTCGACCTGCCGCAGCCCACCCCCGCCGCGCGGATCCGCGGCAACGCGGTGCTGGCCGCGCTGCTGTTCGTGCCCGCCCTGGTCCTGGCGAAGGTGCTGGTCCTGGCCACGGAGACCGGCGGCCGCTGCCTGGCGCAGGGAGGCTGCCCGCCGTTCCCCGGCACCGCGTTCCTGGTGCTGACCGCGGCCGCGGCGGTCGCGCTGGGCGCGGCGCTGACCGGACCGCGGCGGATGCGGCGGGCCGCGCTGGGCGCCCAGCTGCTGCTGGAGGCGGTGGCGGTGGGGCTCGTCCCGGCGTATCCCTGACGGGTCCGCGCGCACGCCGTCCACAGGCTGTGGACGGTCCCGCGGCGGTTCCCGCTAGGAGATCGCCGTCCGCAGGCCGACCACGTCGATCGGCTCGGTCTCGTCGTGCGCGGTCAGGTCGATGACCTGGCCCAGCGCGCGCTGTTCGGGCGTGGCCGGCTTGAACTCCGGTCCCGCCGAGGAGCCTTCGGACTCCGCCTTGTGCACGGCGAGGGCCTCGGCGCCGACCACGTCGGCCAGGTCCTCGTTCTGCACGGACTCGATGGCGGCGCGGGCCTGGGCGGTGGTCTTGGTACCGAAGAAGTCGAAGCCGCCCTCGACGCGCGAGGCGGAGCGGCGCGGAGACGCGTACGGGGCCACCGTCGCCGCCGGGCGGCGCGCGGGGACCGCCGGCGCGGGAACGCCGCCCGCCGGGCGGGTGTGCCCGCCGGCGTCGGGGGCCGCGGCCGTACCCGCGGCGGGGCGCGCACCGGTGCCCGCGGCCGGAGCCGGTACCAGGGCCTTGGGCGCGGTGCCGGCGGCCTTCGCCTCCGCCTTGCGCAGCAGGGCGACCAGCGCCGCGTTGGCCCGCGCGTAACCGACGGGGGTGGGGGCTCCGCTGCCGGTGCGCTCCTCCGAGACCGCGGGCAGTTCCTTCGCCCCGGCCGCCGGTGCCCCGGCGGCCTCGATGGCGAGCAGCCGGCGCTTCTCCAGAGCGCTGGCGCGCTCGGTCTCGGCGGTCGCGTAGCGGCGCAGCAGCGCGGCGTGCTCGCCCCGCAGGCCCGCCAGTTCGACGCGCTTGGCCCGCAGCTTGGTGTCGAGCTTGGCGCGCAGGACGCGCGCCTCCTCCAGATCGGATTCGAGCTCGGCTATCCGCTCGTCCGTCTTCCACTCGTCCTTAACCCGCTCGCGGGCCAGCTCCGCGACCCGGCGGCCCGCCGCCCGGTCCCAGGTGCGCATGAGCGCGGCGCCACCGACGCCCGCGGCCGCCGCGAGCGCCACGAGCAGCCTCAGCGGCAGCGGTTCCGCGAGCAGCCAGGCCGCACCGGCGCTGGCCACGCCGACCCCGGCGACGGCGCACGGCGCGAGAAGACGGTGGAGGGGTTCGGGATTGCGGTGGCGTCCACGGGGCATGGCCTGAAATTTACAGGGCGTGGACCTCGCGCGGGATACCCGCCCGGCAATCTCTTACCGGGCGGTTACCCCACGATTTCCCCTCAATCCCGTAACTGCTGCGTGCAAGTCAAGCGCTCGGAACAACGTCTCGCCGCGGCCAGGGCGCCTCGGCCGCGTTCTGCACCCCTCCAGGGGGCTCCCGCAAGGGCAAGCGCGCCAAGTCCGTCCACGACCAGTCGTTCGGGATGTTCGCCCGCACCCTCGAAGCCAAATGCGCACGGTACGGGCGCACCTTCGCGAAGGTCTCCCGATGGTTCCCCAGCACGCAGCTGTGCTCCGCCTGCGGGTCGATCGAGGGGCCGAAGGGACTGGGCGGACTCAGGATCCGCAACTGGGTGTGCTCCTGCGGAGCAGCCCACGACCGGGACCGGAACGCTGAACGCAACCTGCGCCGTGAAGGACGGCGCATCGTGGACGAGGGACGCCCGGACACGTAAAACGCCTGTGGAGCCCGTAATAAGACCCGGCACGCCGGGCGATGGGTGATGAAGCAGGAACCACCTACGACCGCCGCTCGACAACGGCGGCCTGGTGGGAATCTCCTCCCTTCACGGGGGAGAGCGTCAATTCGTCAGAAGGCCCTTGGACTCCAGATAGGCCTTCGCGACGTCCGCCGGCTTCGCCCGCTCCGCGTCCACCTTCCGGTTCAGCTCGACGAGGTCGGCCGTGGTGAGCACCTTGGTGAGGTCGCCGAGGGCGTTGGCGACGTCCGGGGAGCCCGCGTCCTTGGCGTTGACGACCGGCAGGAGGTTGTCGGCGTTCTGGAGCTTCTTGTCGTCCTCCAGCAGGACCAGGCCGTAGCCGTCGAGCGTGGCGTCGGTGGTGGTGGTCAGCACCAGCTGGTCCGCCCCGTCCTTGACGGCCTGCTTGGCCTGCGGGGTGCCGACGCCCTTGGGGTCGATCCCAGAAACCTGGATTCCGTACGTCTTCTCCAACCCCGGTGCGCAGAAGGGACGTACGGAGCATTCGTCACCGGCCGCGAGCTTCACCTTCAGCCCGGACTTTCCGAGGTCGGAAAGGGTCTTGAGATTGTTCTTCTGGGCGAATTCCTTCGTCACGGCGAAGGCGTTCTGGTCGACGGCCTCGCCCGCCGGCAGGGCCTTGAGGCCGAGCGGGGCGGCGAGCTTCTCCAGCGCCGCCGCCGTGGCGCTCACGTCGCTGGAGGCGACGGGCTTGTCCTTGGGCGCGTCCTTGCCGTTGACCTTGGCGTTGAGGAACTCGGCGAGGGTGGCCGCGTACTCCGGGACCACGTCGATCTCGCCCTTCTCCAGGGAGGGTTCGTACAGCTCGCGGTTGCCGACCGTGGTGATGGAGGTGCCGTACCCCTCCTGCCGGAGCAGCTGCGCGTAGAGCTCGGCCAGGACGTTGGACTCGGTGAAGCCTGCCGCGCCGATCACCAGCTTGCCCTTGCCGCTCCCGGCGGGGGCGGCCGCGGAGGAGCCGCCGTCCTTGGTCTTCTCCAGGCTGTCGCCGCCACAGGCGGCCAGGGACACGGTCAGGGCCAGGACGCCCAGGGACGCGCCGAGGACACGCGTGGACTTGCTCATGGAGGTACTCCGTTTCGGGGTGGGGACGGGGGTCACGGGATCAGCGGGACGGCGTGCGCAGCAGCAGCCGGTCCACTGCCACCAGTACGCCCTCCACCAGCAGCGCCAGCAGGGCGACCAGCAGCGCCCCCGCCACGACCTGCGCGGTGTTGTACGTGTTGAAGCCGGCGGTGATGATCCGGCCGAGGCCGCCCTGGCCGACCATCGCGGCGATCGTGGCGGTGGCGACGACCTGCACGGCGCCGGAGCGCAGCCCGGTCATCACCAGGCCGCGCGCGAGCGGCAGCTCCACCCGCAGGAACAGCTGGCCGCCCGACATGCCCATGCCCCGGGCGGCCTCGACCACCGAGCGGTCCACCCCGCGCATGCCCACGTAGGCGTTGGTCAGCAGCGGCGGCACGGCGAACAGCACGAGCGCGGCGACGGTCGGCAGGTAGCCGGCGTTGCGCAGCGGCGAGACCATGAACAGGGCCAGCACCGCGAAGACGGGGACGGCCCGCCCTACGTTGGAGACGTTGACGGCGAGGGCGCCGCCCTTGCCGAGGTGGCCGAGCCACAGCCCGACGGGCAGGGCCACCGCGCAGGCGATGGCCAGGGCGATCCCGCTGACGTACACGTGCTCCGCGAGCCGGTGCCAGACACCGCTCTCGCCCGACCAGTTGGCTCCGTCCGCCAGCCAGCCCCCGGCCTTGCCCAGCACGCCCACGGCCTCAGGCCCCCTTCACGGAACGGGCGGCCCTGGTCCACGGCGTCAGCAGTCGCTGCACCCCGAGCAGCAGCAGGTCGGCGACCAGCGCGAGCAGTACGCACAGCACGGAGGCGGTGAGCACCTGGGCCTTGAAGGAGCTGTTGACGGCGGGTGCGATCAGGTTGCCCAGCCCGCCCTTGCCGACGATGGAGCCGACCGTGGTCAGGGCCACGGTCGAGACGGTGGCGATCCGCACCCCGGCGAGCAGCGCGGGGAGCGCCAGCGGCAGTTCGACCTGCCACAGCAGCCGGGCGGGGCCGTAGCCCATCCCGCGCGCGGCCTCCCGCACGTCCTCGGGGACGGCTTCCAGGCCGGCCAGCACGTTGCGCACCAGGATGGTCAGCGAGTACAGCACCAGGCCGGTCACCACCAGGGCCGCCGAGAGCCCGAAGAGCGGCAGCAGCAGCGAGAACATGGCCAGCGAGGGGACCGTGTACAGGAGGGTGGTCAGCCCGAGCACGGGAGCCGCCCAGCGGCGGCCGCGGCGGGCCAGCAGCGCGAGCGGAACGGACACGGCGATGCCGATGAGCACCGAGACGCCCGTGATCCAGACGTGTTCGACGGTGGCGTCGGTGAGTTCCCCGGCGCGGGAGCCGACGTAGTCCCAGCAGATCCAGTCGTTGGCCACGAGGCAGCTCTGCCCGGTCATGCTCCTCACCCCCCGTCACCGCACGAACATCGTTTCGGATGTACCACCACGAGCGACCATAACCCCCGGCGCGGACGATGGCCGGATTCCTTCGCACACGGGCAACACGCCCTTCACACATCCCGGCTCCGGGTACGGGAGGATGGCCGGGTGATCCGATTCGAGCACGTGACCAAGCGCTACCCCGACGGGACGACGGCCGTCGAGGACCTGTCCTTCGAGGTCGCCGAGGGCGAACTGGTCACGCTGGTGGGCCCGTCCGGATGCGGCAAGACGACCACGATGAAGATGGTCAACCGGCTGATCGAGCCCACCTCGGGCCGGATCCTCCTCGACGGGGAGGACATCGCCGCCGCGGATCCCGTCGCGCTGCGCCGCCGGATCGGCTACGTCATCCAGCAGGTCGGGCTGTTCCCCCACAAGACGGTGCTGGAGAACACGGCGACCGTGCCCCGGCTGATCGGCACCCCGAAGGCGCGGGCCCGAGCGCGGGCGGCCGAGCTGCTCGAACTGGTGGGGCTGGATCCGGCCGTCTACGGGGGCCGCTACCCGGAGCAGCTGTCGGGCGGCCAGCGCCAGCGCGTCGGCGTGGCCCGCGCGCTGGCCGCGGATCCGCCGGTGCTGCTGATGGACGAGCCCTTCGGGGCGGTGGACCCGGTGGTCCGCGAGCGCCTCCAGAACGAGTTCCTGACCCTGCAGAAGACGGTCCGCAAGACGATCCTGCTGGTCACCCACGACCTGGAGGAGGCCGTCCGGCTCGGCGACCGGATCGCCGTCTACGGCCACGGCACCATCGAGCAGTTCGCCCGGCCCGCCGAGGTGCTCGCCGCGCCGGCCAACGGGTACGTCGCCTCCTTCGTCGGCGCGGACCGCGGTCTCAAGCGCCTCGCCGTCACCCACGTGGAGACGGCCGACCTGACCCCGGCGGACGGCCTGGCGCCCGCCTCGGCGGTGGCCCTGGGGGCCTCGCTGCGCGAGGCGTTGGCGGCCCTCCTCCAGGAGGACTCGGGGCGGATCGGGGTCACCGATCCGGACACGGGCGCGCTGGCCGGCGTACTGACCCCGGAGGGCGTCCACCGGGCGCTGCGCCGGGCCGACCTGCAAGGGGCGCGCGAGGCGTAGCGGCCTCGGGGGCCGGCACGGCCCGCCGGCCGCGCGGCCCGCGCGGCCGGCGGGCCGGAAAACGAACCGGAAAAACGAAAAGGGCCCGACCGGAGCCGGGCCCTGCACCTGTCCCCCCGGGATCAGGCCTGCATACGACCGCTCATCCACACCAGCATCGGCGGGATCTCGCGGCGCCACGTGTTGAAGTTGTGGCCACCGCTGTCGAGGATGATCGAGGAGACCCGGTCCGAGCCCTTGACCAGCTTGATGAACTTCTTGGTGTCGTGCAGGTTGTCCTCGCCCTTCTCGCTGGTGGTGACGAGGAAGGACGTACCGGTCGGCTGCTTCTTGTCCAGGCTGTACAGCACGTCCGCGCGCTTCTTCAGCTTGTCGTCCCCGTGGAACAGGTCACCGGTCGTCGCGTCGTCGGCGGCCTTGTAGTACGCGGACAGGCCCACGGCGGCGCCGAAGGTCTGCGGGTGGTGCGCGGCGATCTTCAGGGCGCAGTAGCCGCCCGTGGAGTTCCCGATGAAGCCCATGTTCTGCGGCTTCTTGCCGACCCGGAAGGTCCCCTGGATGGCCTGCGGCAGGTCCTGCGCGAAGAAGGTCTCGGTCTGCGGACCGCCCGGGATGTCCACGCACTCGGTGTCGCGCGGCGGCGCGATGGTCGGCCGGAGCATCACCAGGATCATCGGCTTCATCTTGCCCTGCTTGGCCTGCTTGAAGGCCGTCATGGGGTAGTTCAGCCCTTTGATCAGGTTCTCGGCGGTACCCGGGTAGCCCGTCAGGACGATCGACGCGGGGAAGTTCTGCTCCTTGTAGTGCGGCTGGAAGTACTCCGGCGGCAGCCACACGTAGCCGGGGCTCGTTATCTTCGACTTCTGCCCGGTTATGGCAACCTTCAGGATCTGACCACCGACCTGCGGCTTGCCCCCGCCGGGCACGTCGAGCTTCTGCTTGTCGATGACCTTGATGTCCTTGCTGCTCATCGAGTGGTCGACGACTTTGCCGATGGACGTCTCCTGACCGAACAGGTCGGCCCAGGAACCGTAGAAGAGGAACGACTTGTTGGCCGCGAGACCGACTGCGGAGAACAGTGCGAGCTGGGTCGCGAGCAGGAGGCCGATCCGGCCGGAGACCGAGCGCCAGGAGCGGCCGGAGAGCTTCGGCCAGAACCAGACCGTCACCCCGAACAGCAGCACACCGGCGATGATGGCCAGGACCAGAACCGTATTACTGGTGAGACCCATGAGCAGTCAGTCGACTTTCTGATGGCAGGACTAGATTTTTCCGACGGAAGAGTGAACCCGCTCCTCCTCGATGTCGTCCTAGTGGACGCACCACACACCGGAGGCTGTCGCGGCCTTCGGCCACATGATCTCTCGCGGAGCAACGGGAAGCGATGTCTAGCAGGATAGATGGCGATAAGTCCGGACAGGTTCCGAAGCGGGTCAGCCGAATCCTCCGAGGCCCACGACCGGAGGCCGTCCCCGGCCTCGTAGGCACATCCGTCATGATCGTCGGTCTGCTGGACATCGCCGCGGGCGTCTTCCCGCGGTTCCGTCACAGCCGGATCCACGCGGTCACCGAAGTACTGCCCGGTTCCGTGGGCCCCTTCGCCGCCGCGCTGGCCATCAGCGCCGGTGTCCTCATCCTGCTGCTCGCGCACGGCCTCAAGCGCCGCAAGCGCCGGGCCTGGCGGGCCGCCGTCATCCTGCTGCCCGCCGGCGCCGTGGCGCAGTTCGCGTACCGCCACTCCGTCATCGGCGTGGTCATCTCGGCGGTGCTCCTCGCGCTGCTGGTACGCCACCAGGGTGAATTCAAGGCCCTGCCGGACCCGCGCAGCCGCTGGAAGGCGCTCGCGAACTTCGTGCTGATGAGCGCCGGCTCCATCGGGCTCGGCCTGGTGATCGTCAACGTCCACCCGGGCAAGGTCGTCGGCCACCCGAGCCTGTACGAGCAGATCACCCACGTCGTCTACGGCCTCTTCGGCTTCGAGGGCCCCGTCGACTACGCCGGACGGGTCTCCTGGACCGTCGGTTACTCCCTCGGCGCCCTCGGCATGCTGACCGCCGTCACCACGATCTACCTGGCCTTCCGCCCCGAGCACCCGGCCGCCCGGCTCACCGTCGACGACGAGGCGAAGCTGCGCGAGCTGCTCGCCAAGCACGGCGGCCGCGACTCCCTCGGCCACTTCGCGCTCCGCCGCGACAAGGCCGTCGTCTTCTCCCCCAGCGGCAAGGCGGCCGTCACCTACCGCGTCGTCTCCGGCGTGATGCTCGCCTCCGGCGACCCCATCGGCGACGTCGAGGCCTGGCCCGGCGCCATCGAGCGCTTCATGGAGGAGGCCAAGGCCCACTCCTGGACCCCCGCCGTCGTGGGCTGCAGCGAGACCGGCGGCGAGGTCTGGACCCGCGAGACCGGTCTGGACGCCCTGGAACTCGGTGACGAGGCGATCGTCGACGTCAAAGACTTCTCCCTCTCCGGACGCCCCATGCGCAACGTCCGCCAGATGGTGAAGCGCATCGAGCGCAACGGGTACACCACCCGGGTCCGCCGGGTCAGCGAGCTGACCGAGGAGGAGCTGGAGCGGGTACGGGGCGCCGCCGCCGCCTGGCGCGGCACCGACACCGAGCGCGGTTTCTCCATGGCGCTGGGCCGGGTCGGCGAGGAGGGCGACGGCGACTGCTTCATCGCCACCGCCCACCGCGTCGAGGAGGGCGACACCAGCCCGTTCGGCGACCTCAAGGCCGTCCTCCACTTCGTCCCGTGGGGCAAGGACGGCATGTCGCTGGAGCTGATGCGCCGCGACCGCGCCGCCGACCCCGGCATGAACGAGCTGCTCATCGTGGCCTCCCTGGAGGCGTCCCCGGCGCTCGGCATCGAGCAGGTCTCGCTGAACTTCGCGATGTTCCGCTCGGCACTGGCCCGTGGCGAGAAGATCGGCGCCGGCCCGGTGCTGCGCATGTGGCGCGGCCTGCTGGTCTTCCTGTCGCGCTGGTTCCAGATCGAGTCGCTGTACAAGTTCAACGCGAAGTTCCGCCCCCGCTGGGAGCCGCGCTTCATGGTCTACCGCCAGACCCGTGACCTGCCCCGCATCGGCTTCGCCGTGATGCAGGCCGAGGGCTTCGTGACGCTGGCCCTGCCGCGCCTGTTCGCGAGCCGCCGCGGCCCCAAGCCGGTCCGCACCTGCGCCCACGACCACGCGACGGTCCCGGCCCAGAAGGAACGCGAGATCCAGGCGGCCTGACCCGTCACAGGTGGGGCCGGCACTGCCACGAGCAGCGCCGGCCCCACCGCCATGTCACCCCTCGTTTCCGCCCCGGGGGAAGGGCGGCCAGGACAGGGCCGGGGGCACAGCCCCGGAAGGGGTCCGGGGGCGCAGCCCCGGGGAGCGGTGGGAGGGCGGGGCGGGGGCAGGTCGCGCAGGCCCACCCCCACCGCACCGCCCGGCCAGGGCAAGGGCCGGGGCCCTACCCTGGGACCATGAACACCAACCGCGGGCCCGCCTCCAGGGGCCTGGTGACAGGGCTGCCCGACTGGGACCGCTGCGGGGTCATGGGCGTCGTCAACGTCACCCCCGACTCCTTCTCCGACGGCGGCCGCTGGTTCGACACCACCGCCGCCGTCAAGCGCGGCCTCGACCTCGTCGCCCAGGGCGCCGACCTCGTCGACGTCGGCGGCGAGTCCACCCGCCCCGGCGCCTCCCGCGTCGACGCCGACGAGGAACTCCGCCGCGTCGTCCCCGTCGTCCGCGGACTGGCCTCCGAGGGCGTGACCGTCTCCGTCGACACCATGCGCGCGGCCGTCGCCGCCCAGGCCGTCGCGGCCGGCGCCGCCCTCGTCAACGACGTCAGCGGCGGCCTCGCCGACCCCGGCATGATCCCGGCGGTGGCCGCCGCCGAGGTGCCGTTCGTCGTCATGCACTGGCGCGGGTTCAGCGACGGCATGAACAGCCTCGCCGTCTACGAGGACGTCCTCGGCGAGGTCAGCGCCGAGCTCCGGACCCGCATCGACGCCGTCGTCGCCGGCGGCATCGCCCCCGAGCGGCTGGTCGTCGACCCCGGCCTCGGCTTCGCGAAGAACGCCGAGCACGACCTGGCCCTGGTCGCCCACCTCCGCGAACTGCGCGAGCTCGGCTTCCCGCTGCTGGTCGCCGCCTCGCGGAAGCGTTTCCTCGGCCGGGTCCTGGCGGGTGCCGCGGACGCCGCCCCGCCGCCCGCCCGCGAGCGGGACGCCGCCACCGCCGCCGTCTCGGCCATCGCCGCCCACCAGGGCGCCTGGGCCGTCCGGGTGCACGAGGTACGGGCGACCGCCGACGCGGTTCGGGTGGCCCGCGCCGTGGAAGGGGCACTGTGACCCACCGGAGGAACTGGGAAGGGGCACGGTGAGCCGTACCGACATCGAAGCCGTCGAAGAGGTCAACGCGACCTTCTACGAGGCCATGGAGCGGGGGGACTTCGACGCCCTGTCGGCGCTCTGGCTCGAAGACGAGATCTCCTGCGTGCACCCGGGATGGCCGGTGCTCTCCGGGCGGGGCGAGGTGCTGCGCTCGTACGCGCTGATCATGTCCCACACGGAGTACATCCAGTTCTTCCTCACCGACACCAAGGTGGCCCTCATAGGCGACACCGCCCTGGTCACGTGCACCGAGAACATCCTCAGCGGCGGCCCGTCCGGGGAGGCCGGGGAACTGGGTCCGCTGGTGGGTCAGCTGGTCGTCGCCACGAATGTGTTCCGACGCACACCGGAGGGCTGGCGGCTCTGGTCCCACCACGGTTCTCCGGTCCTCACGGACTCCGATGACGAGGAGGAAGAGGGCACCGACTGACCCCAACGGCGGGGGCGGAGGTTCGTCGCAGGTAAATTCGAAGGCGGACGACGCCGACCGCACTCGGCGTAGGCCCATGGCCCCGGGGAGCCCCGGGACCGGAAGCACCTACGAAAGCAGGAGTGATTCGCGTGGATCGTGTCGCACTGCGCGGCCTCAAGGCTCGCGGGCACCACGGCGTCTTCCCCCGGGAGCGCGAAGAGGGCCAGACCTTCATCGTCGACCTCGTGCTGCACATCGACTCCCGCCCCGCGGCGGCCGATGACGACCTGGCCAAGACCGTCCACTACGGGGTCGTGGCCGAGGAGGTCGTCGACGTGGTCCAGGGAGAGCCGGTCGACCTGATCGAGACCCTGGCCGAGCGGATCGCCCAGCAGTGCCTGAAGCACGAAGCGGTGGCACAGGTGGAGGTCGTCGTCCACAAGCCGGACGCACCCATCACCGTCCCCTTCGACGACGTGACCATCACGATCACCCGGAGCCGCGCATGAACAACGGACTGAACGCCCAGAGCGACCCCACCGTCCAGCCGGTACCCGCCTCCGTCGTCGAGGCGGTCGACGCGGCGGACACGACCCTGTCCAACCCCAAATGGGCGGTCGTCGCGCTCGGCTCGAACCTCGGCAACCGCCTGGACACCCTCCAGGGCGCCGTCGACGCCCTCGGCGACACCCCGGGCCTGCGGGTCAAGGCGGTCTCCCCGGTCTACGAGACCGAGCCGTGGGGCGTCGAGCCCGGCTCGCAGCCCTCGTACCTCAACGCCGTCATCGCGGTGAAGACCACCCTGCCGCCCTCCTCGCTCCTGGAGCGGGCCCACGCCATCGAGGAGGCCTACGACCGCGTCCGCGAGGAGCGCTGGGGGCCCCGCACGATCGACGTGGACATCGTGGCCTACGCCGACGTGGTCTCCGACGACCCCGTCCTCACGCTGCCGCACCCCCGCGCCCACCAGCGCGCCTTCGTGCTGGCCCCCTGGCACGACATCGACCCCGAGGCCCAGCTCCCCGGCCACGGCCCCGTGGCCGCCCTACTGGCCGAAATCGGCCGGACCGGCCTCACGCCGCGCCCCGACCTGGAACTCCGCCTCCCGGAGTAGTCGTTAGTAGCCTGTTCAGGGCCATGGGGGCCAGTCGCCGAGAGTGGGGAACGGGCAAGTGAAGCAACTGAGGCCGGCGGTCCTGGCGGGGATCTTCGTGATCGCCGGGGTGCTGTCCTGGGCGGGCGCACGGCTGTGGAACGCCTACGGGACCCTGCCGGGCGTCCCGCTGGCCGCGCCGATCGTGCTGGCGGTGATCGCCGTCGTCCTGTTCGCGACGGCCCTGTCGATGCGGGCCCGGCTCAAGGCGCAGCGCGAGCGGCGGCCGGGGGCCAAGGGCGTGGAGCCGCTGATGGCGGCCCGTGCGGTGGTCTTCGGCCAGGCCAGCGCCCTGGTCGCGGCTCTCGTGGCCGGCATGTACGGCGGGGTCGGCGTCTTCCTGCTGACCGACTCCCTCGACGTGCCCGCCCGCCGCGGCCAGGCCTGGTACGCGGGTGGCTGCGTCCTGGCGGGCGCGGCCGTGATCGCGGCCGCCCTCTTCCTGGAACACGTCCTGAAGCTCCCGGAGGACGACGACCCGGGCAAGGCCCCCGCCACCGCCTGAACGGCCGCTCAGTACGGCGTCAGCCGCTCCCGGAGCGGCGGCTCCAGCACGCCCAGGTCCTCCCACACGCAGAACTGCAGGTCGGCGAGGAATCCGTCGTACGCGAAGAGCATCGCTTCGCCGAGGTAGGACCCCTCCGCGTCCGTCAGGGAGCCCGACGCCACGGGCCCGCCGTCCGCCGGACGCGGAGCGGGCGCCGCCCGCTCCGCGTCCACGGACAGGTACACACAGGGGCAGGCGCACTCCCCCCGGTGCATCCGGGCGTACGGCACCTGCGCCCGGTACCCGCCCAGAAGGGTGCCGTCCGCCGGAAGCAGGAGTTCCAGACAGCGCCGTACGTCCTCGTCCAGCGGCTCCCAGCCGTGCCGGGCGGGCCCGGTCGGCACGGGACTCAGCGCGCCATGATGAGGCTCATGGCCTCGTTGCGGGTCGCGGGGTCGCGGAGCTGGCCGCGGACGGCCGAGGTGATGGTCTTGGCGCCGGGCTTGCGGACACCGCGCATGGTCATGCACATGTGCTCGCACTCGATGACCACGATGCAGCCGCGCGGGTCGAGGATCTCCATCAGGGAATCGGCGATCTGCGTGGTCAGCCGCTCCTGGACCTGGGGTCGGCGGGCGAAGACGTCGACCAGGCGGGCCAGCTTGGACAGGCCGGTGATCTTGCCGTCCGTGGACGGGATGTACCCCACGTGCGCCACTCCGTGGAACGGGACCAGATGGTGTTCGCACGAGCTCATGACCTCGATGTCCTTCACCAGGACCATCTCGTCGTGACCGAGGTCGAACGTCGTCGTCAGGACCTCTTCGGGCTTCTGGTACAGGCCGGCGAATATCTCCTTGTACGCCCGCGCAACCCGCGCCGGGGTCTCCAGGAGGCCCTCGCGGTCCGGGTCCTCGCCGACCGCTATCAGGAGCTCTCGGACGGCCGCCTCGGCGCGCTTCTCGTCGAACTCGCCGATCGTGCCCTCGCCACCGGTCAGGGTCACTGGGTCGGTCATCTCATCCTCGTTCCTGTCCGCACACGCGGGGGTCGTACAAATGTGCCGCGCCCCCCAGGCTAGAACCTGGGGGGCGCGGCTTCCATTCCGGGTGGGTCAGGCTTCGGGGCGGTCCTCCGGGGCCACCTCGATGCCCTTCTCCGTCGACACCGGCGACGCGGCGGACGCCGAGGTGCCGTTGGCGGAGTTCGTCAGCTGGAGCTCCTTGGGAGAGAGCACCGGCGGACGGGTGGAAGGAGTGCGGCGGGAGGAGCCGGTCCACGCGGGACGGGCCGGACGCTTCACGATCGTGGAGAAGATCTCGGCGATCTGCTCCTTGTTCAGCGTCTCCTTCTCCAGCAGCGCGAGGACCAGGTTGTCCAGGACGTCCCGGTTCTCGACCAGGATCTCCCAGGCCTCGTTGTGCGCGGTCTCGATGAGCTTCTTGACCTCTTCGTCGACCAGCGCCGCGACCTCTTCCGAGTAGTCCCGCGGGTGCGACATCTCGCGGCCCAGGAACGGCTCGGTGTTGTCGCCGCCGAACTTGATCGCACCGAGACGCTCGGTCATGCCGTACTGCGTGACCATGGCCCGCGCCGTGGCGGTGGCCTTCTCGATGTCGTTCGCCGCGCCCGTGGTCGGGTCGTGGAAGACCAGCTCCTCGGCCGCGCGCCCGCCCAGCATGTACGCCAGCTGGTCGAGCATCTCGTTGCGCGTGGTCGAGTACTTGTCCTCGTCGGGCAGGACCATGGTGTAACCCAGGGCCCGGCCGCGGGACAGGATCGTGATCTTGTGGACCGGGTCGGAGTTCGGGGAGGCCGCCGCGACCAGGGCGTGTCCGCCCTCGTGGTACGCGGTGATCTTCTTTTCCTTGTCCGACATGATCCGGGTCCGCTTCTGCGGGCCCGCCACGACGCGGTCGATCGCCTCGTCCAGCATGTGGTTGTCGATCAGCTTCATGTCCGAGCGGGCGGTCAGCAGGGCCGCCTCGTTCAGGACGTTGGAGAGATCGGCACCGGTGAAGCCGGGGGTGCGGCGGGCGACGGCCGAGAGGTCGACGTCCGGAGCGACCGGCTTGCCCTTCTGGTGGACCTTGAGGATCTCCAGACGGCCCTGCATGTCGGGCCGGTCGACCGCGATCTGCCGGTCGAAGCGGCCCGGGCGCAGCAGCGCCGGGTCGAGGATGTCGGGCCGGTTCGTGGCGGCGATCAGGATGACGCCGCCCTTCACGTCGAAGCCGTCCATCTCGACGAGCAGCTGGTTGAGGGTCTGCTCGCGCTCGTCGTGACCGCCGCCGAGACCCGCACCGCGGTGCCGGCCGACGGCGTCGATCTCGTCGACGAAGACGATCGCCGGCGCGTTGGCCTTGGCCTGTTCGAACAGGTCACGGACACGCGAGGCACCGACACCGACGAACATCTCGACGAAGTCGGAACCGGAGATCGAGTAGAACGGGACGCCCGCCTCGCCCGCGACGGCACGCGCGAGCAGGGTCTTGCCGGTGCCGGGCGGGCCGTAGAGCAGCACGCCCTTGGGGATCTTGGCGCCGACCGCCTGGAACTTCGCCGGCTCCTGGAGGAACTCCTTGATCTCGTGGAGTTCCTCGACGGCCTCGTCCGAGCCCGCGACGTCCGCGAACGTCGTCTTCGGGGTGTCCTTGGTGATGAGCTTGGCCTTGGACTTCCCGAAGTTCATGACCCGGGAGCCGCCGCCCTGCATCTGGTTCATCAGGAACAGGAAGACGACGACGATGAGGACGAAGGGCAGGAGCGAGAGCAGCACGCTCAGGAACGGGCTGGTCTTGTCCGGGGTGACGGAGTATCCGTCAGGGATCTGACCGGCTTCGTACTTGGTCTGGAGGTTCTGGGCGAGCTGAACGCCCTGATCCCCGATGTAGTTGGCCTGGAACTTGGTGCCGTCGTTGTTGCCGAGCTTCTGGCCCTTTTTCAGCTCGATCTTGATCATCTGGCTGTCACCGGTGGTCAGCTTGGCGCTTTCCACCTGGCCACTGTTGATCGCCTTGATGACCTCGCTGGTCTCCACCGACTTGTAGCCGCCGCCGGAGCCGACGACGTTCATCAACACGACCACGGCGAGGACGGCCAGCACGATCCACATGACCGGCCCACGGAAGTATCGCTTCACGTCCATCCATACGGGGCGCCAGGCACCCCGTCCCTCCTGCCCGTAGGTAAATGCAGCTGTGAGTAAAGACTGTTCTTCGGAATGTACCCCTGTATTGTCACCCGCGGCCTCGTGGGACGGCTGACAGACCCGCTCTCCCTCGCTCAACGCAGGGAACCGCCCCCAGGTTCCCCCGGGGGCTCAAGCGGCGGGACGGCCGACGTTACCGCCGGCCGGGGGGTTCAGCCGCCGTAGACGTGCGGGGCGAGCGTGCCGACGAACGGCAGGTTGCGGTACTTCTCCGCGTAGTCGAGGCCGTAGCCCACGACGAACTCGTTCGGGATGTCGAAGCCGACCCACTTCACGTCGATCGCGACCTTCGCGGCCTCGGGCTTGCGCAGCAGCGTGACGACCTCCAGGGAGGCCGGCTGGCGGGAGCCCAGGTTCGACAGCAGCCAGGACAGGGTCAGGCCCGAGTCGATGATGTCCTCGACGATCAGGACGTGCTTGTCCTTGATGTCGGTGTCCAGGTCCTTGAGGATCCGGACGACGCCCGAGGACTGGGTCCCGGCGCCGTAGGAGGACACCGCCATCCAGTCCATGGTGAGCGGGGTGGACAAGGCGCGCGCCAGGTCCGCCATCACCATCACGGCGCCCTTGAGCACACCGACGATGAGCAGGTCCTTGCCCGCGTACTCCGCGTCGATCTTCGCGGCCAGCTCGGCCAGCTTCGCGTCGATCTCTTCCTTGGTGATGAGCACCGACTGGAGGTCGCTGCCCATGTCCTTCTCGTCCACCCGCATCACTTTCGTTGTCGGCCGGGGCTCCGGGGAGTGCCCCCGGAGGACTCAGCCGTGTTTCAGCACCAATCAGCCCTGCCGGATGACAAGTCTGCCACCCTGCCGCTGGGCCTCGACGCGGCCGGGCAGATTGATGGCGCCCTGGCCCCGCCATCCGGTGATGAGGCGGTCGACTTCCTCGATGTGGCGGGCGAAGAGGGAACCCGCGGGGGATCCGGCCGCGACCACGGCCCTGCGCAGCACCCGGCGGCGGACGGCCGGGGGCAGGGCGTACAGCTTGGCGCACTCCAGGCGCCCGTCCTCGTCGCGCACTCCGGCCTCCGCGTCGGCGGCCCAGGCGTCGAGGGCGTCGGCGTCGTCCCGGGAGAGCTGGGCGGTGCGCGCGAGCGCTTCGACGACCCCCTTGCCGAGCGCCTTCTCCAGGGCGGGCAGGCCCTCGTGGCGCAGCCGGGAGCGGGTGTAGGCGGGGTCGATGTTGTGCGGGTCGTCCCAGACGGGGAGGGACTGGACCATGCACGCCTTGCGGGCGGTCTGCCGGTCGATCTGCAGGAAGGGGCGGCGGTAGCGGTGGGCGCGGCCGGGGCCTCCGGACACTTCGGCCATGCCGGAGAGCGAGCGGATGCCGGAGCCGCGGGCGAGGCCCAGCAGGACGGTTTCCGCCTGGTCGTCCCGCGTGTGGCCGAGCAGCACGGCGGCGGCGCCCAGCCGGTCGGCGGCTTCGTCGAGGGCGGCGTAGCGGGCGTCGCGGGCCGCGGCCTCGGGTCCGCCGTCGCGGCCGACGCGCACGGCGACGGACTCCACCGGGTCGAGGCGGAGCGCGGTCATGCGGGTGACGACCTCCGCGGCGCGCAGGTCGGAGCCGGCCTGGAGGCCGTGGTCGACGGTGATGCCGCCGGCCCGGATGCCGAGCTTGGGTGCCTCGAAGGCGAGGGCGGAGGCGAGCGCCATGGAGTCGGCGCCGCCGGAGCAGGCGACGAGGACCAGTGGCGGGGTGCCGGCGGCGGGGCGGGGGCTCCCGCCAGCCGGGGTGCCGGGGAGGCGGGTGAGGTCGGTGAGGTCGGTGAGGACGTCGTGGAGTACGCGGCGGACCGCCAGGCGTATCGCCGCGACCGCAGGATGGGGACCCATGTCCGGTGCCCTTCGTGGAGTTCGGATGCTCGGAGGGTGAGGGTGTCGCGCGGGGGGAGCCGTTCGTCACTCAGAGTGCGTTGATGGTGACAGAACCGAGCCGTTCCCCGAGCATCGCACGCCCTTCCACGGCCCACGGTCCCTCGGAAGGGTGACGCTGCTTCCCCCAGTGAGACATGTTTACGCCCCCCGCGTCACCTTTCTTCGCTCCCCGCACTCCCCCTGCCGTGGACGCGCGCCACCCAGTCCGCGGGCCGGGCGATCTCCGCCTTGGTGGGCAGGGTGTTCGGTGAGGTCCAGACGCGGTTGAAGCCGTCCATGCCGACCTGGCCGACGACGGCGCGTACGAAGCGCTCGCCGTCGCGGTACTGGCGGAGCTTGGCGTCGAGGCCCAGCAGCTTGCGCAGGGCGGCGTCGAGGCGGCCCGCGCCGGCGGCGCGGCGCTGCTGGAACTTCTCCCGGATCTCGGCGACGGAGGGGACGACGTCGGGGCCGACCCCGTCCATCACGAAGTCGGCGTGTCCCTCCAGCAGGGACATCACGGCGGTGAGGCGGCGGAGGACCTCGCGCTGCTCGGGGGTCTGGACGAGCTCGACGAGCGAGCGGCCCTCGTCCCCGCCCTCCCCCTCGGGACGGGCGCCGGAGAAGGACTGGGCGGCCTCGCGGAGCCGTTCCAGGATGGTGGACGGGTCCATCTCGGTGGCACCGAGGAACGTCTGGATTTCGCCCTCCAGGTGGGCGCGCAGCCACGGCACGGCGGTGAACTGGGTACGGTGCGTCTCCTCGTGCAGGCAGACCCAGAGCCGGAAGTCGTGCGGGGCCACCTCCAGCTCGCGCTCCACGTGCACGATGTTGGGCGCCACCAGGAGCAGCCGGCCGCCCGTGGGGCCGGCGCCGGGCAGTTCGGGCGCGCCGGGGGCGAAGGTCTCGTACTGGCCGAGCACGCGGGAGGCCAGGAAGCTCAGCAGCACCCCCAGCTCGACGCCGGTGACCTTGCCGCCGACCGCGCCGAGGACGGCGCCGCCGGGGGCGCCGGCGCGGCGGTCCTGCATCTTGCCGAGCAGCGGGCCCAGCAGTTCGCGGAAGCCGGCGACGTTGGCCTTGACCCAGCCGGCCCGGTCGACGACGAGGACGGGGGTGTCGGGGAAGGTGACGCCTTCGGGCATCATCCGGGTGAACGCGCGCACGTGCTCCTCGGAGGTCCGGGCGTGCCGGCGGAGTTCCGCCACCACGGCCCGCGCCTCGTCGCGGCTGACGTCGGGACCCGGCCGCACGAGCCGGGTCGCGGTCGCCACCGCGAGGTTCCAGTCGACCATCTCGGCACCACCGATGCTCGTCATGCGTCAACCGTACGTGGACCGGCGCCCGTAGGGATCCCCCTACGAGGTGGTGGCGACGGCGGCCGCGAGCTTGTCCAGGCCCTTCTCGGCGGCGGAGCCGTCCGCGGCGCCCGCCGTCAGGAAGGCGAAGGCGAGCAGCCGCCCGGAGGGGTCGACGACGGTCCCGGCGAGGGAGTTGACCCCGGTGAGGGTGCCGGTCTTGGCGCGGAGCAGGCCGGCGGCCGGGGAGGTGCCGGCGTTTCGGGCGCGCAGGGTGCCGGTGAAGCCGGCGACGGGCAGCCCGGTGAGGACCGGCCGCAGCTCGGGGTGGCGGGGGTCGGCGGCGGCGGCGAGGAGGCCCGTCAGGAGGCGGGTGGTGACCTTGTCGGCCCGGTTCAGGCCGCTGCCGTCGGCGAAGCGGGAGCCCGTGACGTCGACGCCGAGGGAGGCGAGCTTGTCGGAGACGGCCTTCTCGGCGCCCTCGAAGCCGGGGTCCTGGCCGGTGGCGAGGGCGGTCTGGCGGGCGAGGGCCTCGGCGATGTCGTTGTCGCTGTTGGTCAGCATCCGCTCGACGAGTCCGGCCAGCGGGGTGGACAGGGTGGTGGCCATCGGCTGGGCCCCGGTGGGGGGCTTGCCGCGGGCGGGGTCGCCGTTCACCGTGATGCCGCGGTCGCGCAGCAGGGCGGCGAAGGCGCGGGCGGTGTCCTTGGAGGGGTCCTCGGAGCGGGTGACGGGTCCGGAGGTGGAGTCGTCGGGCCGGCCCTCGTCGGCCGTCAGGGCGGTGACGGGGGCGATGTTGTCGTTGCGGCCGATCGGGTGGCCGACGGGGCCGCTGTAGAGCGAGTCGTCGTAGGAGAGGGTGACGGTGGCGGTGCCGGCGGCCTTGAGGGCCTGGGCGGTGTCGGCGGCGAGGGCGACGAGACTGCCGCCGGATCCGGCGGGGCTCTTCTTCTTGGCGGTGAGGGAGGGGTCGCCGCCGCCGACCAGGACGATCTGGCCGGGGCCCGCTCCGGGCGTCACGGTGGTCCGGATCCGGTGTTCGGGGCCGAGGGCGGCCAGCGCCGCGCTCGCGGTGGCGATCTTGACGGTGGAGGCGGGTGTCATGGCCTCGCCGGAGCCGGACTCGAAGAGCACCCGTCCGGTGGCCGTGTCGACGACGCTGGCGCCCCGGACGGTCCCGAGGGCGGGGTCGGCGAGCAGGGGCGTGAGCACCCCGGCGAGCGCGTCGGGCGCCGCGCCCACGGCGTTCGCGGGGCGCGGTCCGATGCCCGCGAGCACCCCGGGCGCGCTCGGCGCGGCCTGCGGCAGGCCTCCGGCCGCGTGATCTGTGCCACCCAGGTGGATCCAGGAGGCGGCCCTGTCCCGCTCGGCCTTACGCTGGCCGGAGTCCCAGGGACCGGTGGTGGCCACCGCCGCCGCCGCGAGGGCGAGGCCCGCCACGGCCGACCCCGCGGTGAGCTGCCACGTCTTGACCAATGGCACCTCGGACCAGCCCCTTTCGCGATCACACATATGCGTGAGGGACACTTAACCACTGCGTCTTGCCGCGAGCATGGCACCCCACCCGGCAGGGCTGGGCCGGACGCGCACGCATTTGGATCAATCGCAGTCCCGAAGCAGTCAAGCTCCGGCACAGGGCCAGAGCTGATCATGGAGGAGCAGGACGTGGAGTTCGACGTCACCATCGAGATCCCCAAGGGTTCGCGGAACAAGTACGAGGTGGACCACGAGACCGGCCGGATCCGTCTGGACCGTCGCCTCTTCACCTCGACCAGCTACCCGGCGGACTACGGCTTCGTCGAGAACACCCTCGGCGAGGACGGCGACCCGCTGGACGCGCTGGTCATCCTTGACGAGCCGACGTTCCCGGGCTGCCTGATCAAGTGCCGCGCGATCGGCATGTTCAACATGACGGACGAGGCGGGCGGCGACGCCAAGCTGCTGTGCGTGCCGGCCTCCGACCCGCGTGTCGAGCACCTGCGCGACATCCACCACGTCTCCGAGTTCGACCGCCTGGAGATCCAGCACTTCTTCGAGGTCTACAAGGACCTGGAGCCGGGCAAGTCCGTCGAGGGCGCCAACTGGGTCGGCCGCGCCGAGGCCGAGGCCGAGATCGAGGCCTCGTTCAAGCGCCTGGAGGCGCAGGGCGGCCACCACTGAGCCACGGCTCGGTGACCGGACCGGCGGGCTGAGTCCCCGGTCCCGCGACATGACGACGGGCGGTACCCCCAGCGGGGGTACCGCCCGTCGTCGCGTCCCGGTCCGGCGCGGCGGCGCCCCTCGGACTCCGCCCCCGACGCGGGCGCGGGCGGGACTGCGCGTGCCGAGGGAGGAAACGATTCCGCATACTGGTACCCGCAGGTGATCACGGGCGCTGGAGGACGCGTGGCGGAGGCCGAAGGGACCGCGGACGGGAAACCCGTGTCCGACGAGGCGCACAGCGCCTTCACTCCCCCGCCCGGAATGGAGCCGGAGGTCCCGGTCGAGGACCAGCCCACCTCCGAGTTCGCCGTCCCCGACGGCATGGCGGCGCCGCCCCCCGAGCCGGAGGGCTCCGCCTTCGCCGCCCCGGCCACCTACAGCGCCCAGCACTCCCCGCCGGCCTACACCCCCGGTCCGGGCTTCCCGGTCTCCCGGATGAAGGAGTCCCCCTGGCAGGACCGCATGCGCCTGATGCTGCGCATGCCGGTGGACGTGCGCCCGGTGCCCGAGCCGGCCCAGAAGCAGCCCGAGTCGGGCCCGGCCGTGGGCCGCGTGCTCGACCTCACCCTGCGCATCGGCGAGCTGCTGCTCGCGGGCGGCGAGGGCGCCGAGGACGTGGAGGCCGCGATGCTGGCCGTGGCCCGCTCCTACGGGCTGGACCGCTGCGAGCCCACCGTCACCTTCACCATGCTGTCGATCACCTATCACCCCTCCCTGGTGGGCAACCCGGTCTCGGCGAACCGCACCGTCCGCCGGCGCGGCACGGACTACACCCGGCTGGCCGCCGTCTTCCGGCTGGTGGACGACATCAGCGCGCACGAGGTGGAGGTCTCCCTGGAGGAGGCCTACCGCCGCCTCGCCGAGATCCGCCGCAACCGCCACCCGTACCCCACCTGGGTCCTCACGGCCGCCGCCGGACTGCTGGCGGGAGCCGCGTCCGTCCTGGTCGGCGGCGGGGTCACGGTGTTCTTCTGCGCGGCCCTCGGCGCCGTCCTCGGCGACCGGCTCGCCTGGTACTGCGCCGGGCGCGGGCTGCCGGAGTTCTACCAGTTCGTGGTGGCGGCGATGCCCCCCGCGGCCATCGGCGTGGCCCTGAAGATCGCCGAGATCGACGTCCGCGCCTCCGCCGTGATCACCGGCGGGCTCTTCGCCCTGCTGCCCGGACGCGCCCTGGTCGCGGGCGTGCAGGACGGCCTGACCGGCTTCTACATCACGGCCTCGGCCCGCCTGCTGGAGGTCATGTACCTCTTCATCGGGATCATCGTCGGCGTGCTCGTGGTGCTCTACGTGGGCCTCCAGTTCGGCGCCCAGCCGAACCCGGACGAGATCCTGCAGATCCCCAGCCGGCCGGTGCTCCAGATCCTGGCCTCGATGGTCCTGGTGTTCACCTTCGCGATCCTGCTCCAGCAGGAGCGCTCGACGGTGTGGATCGTGACCCTCAACGGCGGGGTCGCCTGGGTCACCTTCGGCGCGCTGCGGGCCGCCGAGCTGCCCCCCGTACCGTCCACGGCCATCGCGGCCGGGCTGGTGGGGCTGTTCGGGCAGCTCTTCTCCCGCTACCGCTTCGCCTCCGCCCTGCCCTACGTCACGGCGGCCATCGGACCGCTGCTGCCGGGCTCGGCGACGTACTACGGGCTGCTGTCGATCGCCGAGAACCGGCTGGACGCGGGGCTGGCCTCGCTCACCAACGCCGCCGCCATCGCCCTCGCCATCGCGATCGGGGTGAACCTGGGGTCGGAGGTCTCCCGGCTCTTCATGCGGATCCCGGGCGCGCAGAGCGCCGCCAAACGCCGGGCGGCCAAGCGCACCCGCGGGTTCTGAGCCCGCGGGAAACGTCCCCGGGTACGCGAACGCCCCGGGGACACCTGGTCTCCGGGGCGTACGAGGGGCCGTGGCGGGCCGTCTAGCGCTTGGCGTGCCGCCCGCGCTGACCGGGGGCCTGCGGCTCCTCCGGGGCGCCGTACGGAGCCGCGGGAGCGCCGTACGGGGCCGCGGGGGCCTGCGCGGCGGCCTTCGCCTTCTCCTTGCGGGACTTCATCACCTCGAAGACCACCGGGATGACGGAGATCAGCACGATGCCGATGAAGATCGGCTCGACGTTGTTCTTGATGACCTCGAACTGGCCGAGCTGGTAGCCGAGGCAGGTGACGCCCGCGCCCCAGGCGATGCCGCCGATGACGTTGAAGGTCAGGAAGGTCCGGTACTTCATCGCGCCGGCGCCCGCGACCATCGGGGCGAAGGTGCGGATGATCGGCACGAAACGGGCCAGCACGATCGCCTTGGGACCGTGCTTCTCCATGAACTCGTGCGCGGCGTCGAGGTTCTCGCGCTTGAAGACCTTGCTGTTCGGCCGGTTGAAGAGCTTCGGGCCGAAGAACTTTCCGATCAGGTAGCCCACCTGGTCGCCGATGACCGCGGCGGCCACGATCAGCGTGCAGACCACCCACAGCGGCTGGCTGATGTCACCGCTCGCGACGAACAGGCCCGCCGTGAAGAGCAGGGAGTCGCCGGGCAGGAACGCGAAGAGGCCGGACTCCGCGAAAACGATGACCAGGATGCCGATCAGGCCGAAATGCCCGATCAGGTACTCCGGGGACAGCCACTCAGGGCCGAGCGCAAGCGTGTACACGAGTTCCGGGCTCTCCTGGATCAGGGGGTGTCGGCGGTGGGGGGCGACAAGAAGCTGGTCTCAATTATCAACGCACACGACCCCCGCCGGGTTCCAGGCCCGGAGGGGGTCGTGTGAGCGAGATCGCGGCCACCGCACGGCGACGGAGCGGTTACACCCTGCGCACGGCGTTGGCCGTGATCGCGTCCCTCAGGTGCTCCGCGAGGCCCGGCCGCATCCCGTCGTAGAAGGCCTTGAAGCGCTCGTCCGAGACGTACATGTCGCCGAGGCAGGTGTGCATCTCGTACGGGCAGTCGTAGAACCACCGCGTGATGTGCAGGCGGTGCTCCTCGGCCATGTCCATCGCGGCCCCGCCCTCGGACGGCTCACCGGACTCCATCAGCGCGGCGTACCGGGCGCTCCAGTCGGCGACCTCGTCCTGCATCCGCTGCCAGTCGGCCTTGGTGTACGAGGCGGCCCGGCGCTGCGACTCGGCGTAGGAGTCGGTGTGGCCCCAGCGCTGCTCGGCCTCTTCCCGGTACTGCTCGGGGTCCTTGTCCCCGAAGACCTCGAACCTCTCCTCGGGCGTGAGGTTGATGCCCATCTTCTTCGCCTCCATGGCGTGCTCAACGGCCTTGGCCATCTGCTGGAGCCGGGCGATCCGTTCGGTCAGGAGGGCGTGCTGCCGGCGCAGGTGCTCCCTCGGGTCCGATTCCGGATCGTCCAGCAGGACCGCGACCTCTTCGAGCGGGAAGCCGAGCTCCCGGTAGAACAGGATCCGCTGCAGCCGGTCGAGGTCGGCGTCGTCGTACCGCCGGTGCCCCGCCCCGCTGCGCCCGCTCGGGGAGAGCAGACCGATCTCGTCGTAGTGGTGCAGGGTGCGCACCGTCACCCCGGCGAAACCGGCGACCTGGCCCACGGAGTAGCCCATCTTTCCGCCCCTCTGGTTGGGTACGCCCTCCACTGTGGTTCCTCACGCCGCGTGAGGTGCAAGTCCGTTCGCGGACGGACCGGCTAGCCCATCGCCTTCGTGCCGTCCAGGGACTCCCGGATGATGTCCGCGTGGCCCGCGTGCCGGGCGAACTCGCGCACCAGGTGCAGCAGCATCCAGCGGATCGAGACCTCGGCGTCGGGGAACCAGGGCGCCGGCGGGAGCGGGAACGAGTCGTCCAGGCTGGGCACGGACGCGACGAAGGCGTCCGTCTCCTCCTTGACCCCGTCCCAGAAGGCGAGCGCCGAGGCGGTGGTCTCGTCCTCGGTCAGCCGGAAGCCCTCGTGCCAGTCCTGGGGGGCCCGCCCGTGCTCGTTCGGCTTGCCCTGGGCCATCCGCAGCCAGTTCAGTTCCACCTCGGCCGCGTGCTTGACCAGCCCGGACAACGACAGCTCGCTCGCGGTGGGACGGCTCGCGGCCTGCTCCTCCGTCAGCCCGCGGGCCGCCTGCCGCAGCGCCTCGCGCTGGTTCTCGACGAAGAGGAGGAGCGTGCCGCGCTCGTCGCCGGGGATCTCTTCGGTGGGGTGAGCCATGACCGACCGCCTTTTCCGTGGGGGGTTCTTCCCGCGTCGCTTGTCTTTCCTGCTGACGGGAACCACGCTACGGAGCAATGCGGTCAGGGCGTGTCCTCTTTGGGGCCCTAGAACGGAAAGTTCGTCCGGCCGTGCTGGACCGAGATCCACTTCTGGGTGGTGAAGGCCTCCACCGTGGCCTCGCCGCCGAGGCGGCCCAGGCCCGAGGCCTTCTCGCCGCCGAAGGCGGTCAGCGGCTCGTCGCCGATGGTGGAGTCGTTGACGTGGATCATTCCGGTCTCGATGCGCTGCGCGAAGCGGACGCCGCGCTCGACGTCCCGCGTGTGCACGGCCCCGCTCAGCCCGTAGGGGGTGGCGTTGGTCATGCGCACGGCCTCCTCCTCGCCGTCGAAGACCACCAGCAGGGCCACGGGGCCGAAGATCTCCTGGCCCAGCAGGGGGGAGTCCTCGGGGAGTCCGGCCAGGACGGTCGGTTCCACGAGGTTGCCGCGCGTAGACCCGCGGACGAGCGCCCGGGCGCCCGATTCGACGGCGCGGTCCACGAGCGCGGTCAGGGCGTCGGCCTGGAAGGAGTTGATCAGCGGGCCGATGTGGGTGTCGGCCTCGCGGGGGTCGCCGGTCTTCAGGGCGCGGACCCGGGCGGTGAACTTCTCCGTGAACTCCTCGGCCACGGAGGCGTCGACGAGGATCCGGTTGGCGGCCATGCAGACCTGGCCCTGGAAGACGAAGCGGCTGAAGACGGCCGCGTCCACCGCGTAGTCGACGTCGGCGTCGTCGAGGACGACGAGGGCACTGTTGCCGCTCAGTTCCAGGACGGTCCGCTTGAAGTGGCGGGCGGCGACGGCGCCGACGTGCCGGCCGGTGCGGTCGGACCCGGCGAAGGAGATGACCTTCGGGACGGGGTGGGTGAGGATCGCGTCGCCTATCTCGGCGATGTCGGTGACCAGGACGTTGAGGAGTCCGGCGGGCAGCCCCGCGTCCTCGAAGATCTTGGCGATGATCCCGCCGCCCGCGACCGGGGCGTTCTGGTTCGGCTTGATCAGGACGGCGTTGCCCAGCGCCAGCGCCGGGGCGACCGACTTCATGGTGACCAGGAAGGGGAAGTTGAAGGGGCTGATCACGGCGACGACCCCGACCGGGAGGCGCTGGACCCGGTTCTCCTTGCCCGCGACCGGCGAGGGCAGGATGCGGCCCTCGGGGCGGACGGCCAGCTGGATCGCCTCGCGCAGGAACTCCATCGCGAGGTGGACCTCGTACTCGGCCTTGGGACGGGTCCCGCCGAGCTCGTCGATCATCGCCTCGACGATCTCCTTGTGGCGTTCCTCGGTGATGCGCAGGGCGCGTTCGAGGACGGTGCGTCTCGCGTAGGGGCTGGTGGCCGCCCAGTCGCGCTGGGCCCGCTCGGCCGCGCGGTAGGCCCGGTCCACCTGCTCGACCGTGGCCACCGTGATGGCCGCGAGCTTCTCCCCGTTGTACGGGTTGACGTCGATGATGTCCCACGAACCGGTGCCGGCCAGCCATTCGCCGTCGATGTACTGGTGAGCCAGGTCGGTGAATATCGACATGCCATCCCTTACTGCGAGCGCGCACCCGTGCGCTGCACCGGAGACCGATCGGTCAGTCATGCACTGATCAGACGTCATAGTACGTGCGGATCAAGACAGTTGGAGCAGTCCACGCAGGAGATCACGCGTCTTGTCAGGGTCTGGACAATCGGCCTGGAGTCGCTCCATCGCCCGCGAGTACTGCCCCACTTCCTCTTCTTTGTCCAGGTAGAGGGCACTGGTGAGCTGTTCCAGATAGACGATGTCCTGGAGGTCGGACTCGGGGAAGCGCAGCAGGGTGAAGGCTCCGCTCTCGCCCGCGTGCCCGCCGAAGGAGAAGGGCATCACCTGGAGGTGCACGTTGGGCCGCTGGCTGATATCGATCAGGTGTTCCAACTGCCCGCGCATCACGTCGCGGTCGCCGTAGGGGCGGCGCAGCGCGGCCTCGTCGAGGACGGCGTGGAAGACCGGCGCGTTCTCGGAGACCAGGACCTTCTGGCGCTCCAGGCGCAGCGCCACGCGGCGGTCGATCTCGGCGGCGCCCGCGCCGGGCATGCCGCGCTGGACGACGGCGTGCGCGTACGCCTCCGTCTGGAGCAGGCCGTGGATGAACTGCACCTCGTAGATGCGGATGAGGGAGGCCGCGCCCTCCAGTCCGACGTACGTCTGGAACCATCCCGGCAGCACGTCGCCGTAACTGTGCCACCAGCCCGCCGCGTTGGCCTCCCGGACCAGCCCCAGCAGGGACTCGCGCTCCGCGCCGTCCGTGACCCCGTAGAGCGTCAGGAGGTCTTCGACGTCCCTGGCCTTGAAGCTCACCCTTCCCAACTCCAAGCGGCTGATCTTCGATTCGGATGCGCGGATCGAGTAGCCGGCCGCCTCACGGGTGATGCCGCGGGATTCTCGGAGTCGCCTGAGCTGTGAGCCCAGGAGGATGCGGCGCACCACGGAACCGCTGGCTTCTGCGGTCACTAGTCCTGCCCTCCCCATCGCAATGTCTGCGCGTGTGCGTCGTGGGCCCCGTACCCCGGTGCGAGAGTCTGCCACCAAAACGCATCGGACCGTACTCGTTCTGTAACGGAATCCGGCGTCCCGGAAAAGAAGTCCGTAAGTATGCGTAGGAAGAAATGAGCAAGAACCGTCACGGGAGTGGACAGGTCCGGCGCGTGCACGTGCATCTGCCCTTGCATCCGGCTTCGCCATTCGGAACGATGGTGCCGCGCACCTGCGTGCTCTTCGCGCCGGCGCCGGACCCACCCCGCAGTTCTCTTCGGACAAAGCCGCCGCGCCGTCCGCGAATCCCGGGAGTGCCTCGCATGGGGACGAATGGATCGACCGTGCTAGAGCCGTTACGGCAGGGGCTGCCCCCGGTCGACCCCACGGCTGTCTCCGGGTCCGCCTCCTGCGCCCTGCCCGCCCGCTTCGAGGCGGTGCGCGGGGCCCGCTCGTTCACCCGGTCCACCCTGTCCCAGTGGGACCTGGACGACCGCTTCGACGACGTCTCCCTGGTCGTGTCCGAACTCGTCACCAACGCGCTGCGGCACGCCCTGCCCGACGACGCGCGGGGCTGCGCCGGGGAGCCCGAGGGATCCGTGCGGCTGCACCTGATGCGGTGGAGCACCCGGCTGGTGTGCGCGGTGCGCGACCCCAGCGAGGAGCGGCCGGGCGGCGCGTTCGCACCGGAGCGGACGGACGAGAACTGCGACCTGGAGTCCGGGCGCGGGCTGTTCCTCGTGGACGCCTACAGCGACAACTGGGGCTGGCACCCGCTCGCGGGCAGACTGACCGGCAAGGTCGTCTGGGCGCTCTTCATGCTCCAGGACTGACCCTCCCGAGGGGTTCGCGCCGACGGGGGACACAACGTCACGAACAGGACAACTGGCCGGGGTTGATCGTTTCGATCAGTCCCGGCCAGTGCACGTGCATGACTCGATTGCGTGCGCTGTTCCGTCAGCCGATCAGATGATCGAACTCCCCGTCCTTGACACCCAGCAGCAGCGCCTCGATCTCGGCGGGCGTGTACACGAGCGCCGGTCCGTCGGGAAAGCGCGAATTGCGCATGGCGACGTCGCCGCCGGGCAGTCTGGCGAACTCCACGCAGGATCCCTGCGAGTTGCTGTGTCTGCTCTTCTGCCAGGTCAGCTCATACAAGGAAGCGAGTTCTGCAGCTGCCATCCCGTTGTACGCGTGGTCCACAGGAAGCCCCCGATAGTGCAGATGTCAACTCCACCGGATCATAGCTGTGTTCATCAGCGCCTGCATGGGCAGATGCACGTGCACGCGCGGTGCCGCACCGGTCACTGTTGATCACTTTCTACGGGCGCAGCGCCTCGGACACCTCGTCCAGCGCCTCCAGGAGCTGCTCCCCGGCCCCGCGCAGAACGGCTGCTTCCGGGGCGTTCCCGTCGGGCAGCAGTCCGCGGACCCCTTCCCACTCCGGGACCCGCCGCTCCCGCACCGCCCTCGCCCCCGCCTCGGTCGCCTCGCGCAGGGCCCGCGCCAGCTCCGCCGCCCCCGGCACCGGCGCCTGGGTCCGGTCCGGCAGGTGGGCCTCCCACAGCATCGCGTGGCGGCCCAGCGCCGCCAGGGCGTCCCCCGCCCCGTCGGCGGCCGCACGGGACAGCCCCCGGTGCCGCACCGGCTCCCCCGCCGCCCGCACGAGCGCCTCCTGCCAGGCGACCCGGGCGTCCCGGGACGCCAGCAGCGCCTCCCGCACGTCGGCCCGCCGGGCCCCGGCCGGATCGGCGTACTGCCCGAGCACGGCGGCCGCGTACCGTCCTACGGCCGCCAGCCAGTCGGCGAGGCGCGTCCGCAGCCGCGGGGTCTCCCAGGCCGGGTAGACGGCGTACGCCACCATCGCCAGGACCCCGCCGATCAGGGTGAGGGCGATCCGGTCGGGGACGGTCTGGTCCCAGCGGACGCCGCCCATGCCGAGCAGGAAGACCACGTAGGCCGATACGAAGACCTGCGCGACGGCGTACCCGGTGCGCATCAGGGCGTACATCAGCCCCGCGCTGACCACCGCGAGCGCCCCCGACAGGTACACCCCCGGCTGCGCCAGCTGCACGATCGCGGTCGCGACGGAGACCCCGACCAGGGTGCCGCCGAACCGGGCCACGGCCCGGGACCAGGTCTGGGTGAAGTCGGGCCGCATCACCATCACCGAGGTCATCGGCGCCCAGTAGGCGTGCCCGAACGGCAGCGCGTTCCCGATCAGGTACCCCGCGCAGACCACCGCCGTGACCCGCACGGCGTGCCGCAGGACCGGCGACCCCGGACGCAGTTCGGCCCGTACGGCGCTCCCCACCAGCGGCACCAGCTCCGGCAGCGTGGGCCGCAGCATCGACTCGGCCGGGTCGGCGATCCGCCCGGACCCCGGCCCCGACCCCGGCCCGGCCGTCTCCAGGACGTCGTCCAGCAGCGCGGCCAGCCGCCGCGCGGCCCGCAGCGGCGCGCCCCCGAGCAGGTCGGGCAGGTCGGGGGCCTTGAGCACGGACAGGGCCGGCGCGGGCAGCCGTACGGGGTCCCCGTGGCGGATCGCGTGCGCGGCGGCGTCCAGCACCGTCCCGGCGGCGGCGAGCAGCTCCCGCACCCGTTCCCGGGCCGGGCCCTGCGCGGGCGCCCCGACGGCCGGGTCGGCGAGCGAGGCCAGCACGGGCCGGATCCGCTCGGCCAGGCCCCGCGCCCCGTGCAGCTCGGCCGGCCGCCGCCGGGCCTGCCGGACGGTGACGGCGGCGGCGTCCCGGGCCTTCATCAGCGGTACGGGGTCGAAGGAGGCGGCCGGGTCCTGCCGCAGCCGGCGGGCGTAGTCGGCCTCGGCGGCGAGCGCGTCGGCCAGGGCGTCGCGCCGGTCGCCCCAGCGGCGGACCGGGAACAGCACGATCAGCAGCGCCTGGACCACCCCTCCGGCGGCGATCACCGCGGCGTGCCCGGCGGCCTGCGCGACGGAGGTCGGCAGGGTGACCGTGACCAGCATGATCGCGACGTTGCCGGAGGCGATGATCCCGGCGGTGGGCCCGGCCGCCCAGAGCAGCCCCGTCACGAACGTCCAGACGGCGACCAGGAGCAGGAAGAGCCCGGTGGTGGAGGAGCCGACCAGATAGCCGACGAAGGTGGAGACGGCCAGGGTCAGCCCCGAGGCGAGGGCGAGCACCGGGCGCGGGCGCCAGCTCTGCTGGAAGGTGGCGATGGCGGCCATGAAGGCGCCGAAGGCGGAACTGACGGCCGCGCCGGGCCCCAGGAAGGCCAGCCCGAAAGCGATGACGAGCGCGAGTCCGGCGGCGGCGCGGACCGCGGCGAGGGGCTCCAGCCGGGTCCGTTCCACCGTCATGCCCGAGCGGGCGGTGTCCTTCAGCGCCCGGAGCCAGCTCATGGCGTCGAGCGTAGCCGTTTTCAGGGTTTCTTCAGGGTTTCTTCAGGTTTGTGCGCAGCCCTTGCCCCGCTGTTCCATGGGGCTGATCATCAACCGGCCGACGTCACGGTCCGGCCGTCGTCCGAAAGGTGGGTACGCACATGCTCCGCAATGGCCTCCAGCCCTGGCACCTGCTCATCGTCCTGGTGGTGTGCCTGCTGGTGTTCGGCTCGAAGAAGCTGCCCGACATGGCCCGTTCCCTGGGGAAGTCGGCGCGCATCCTGAAGTCGGAGGCGCGGGCGATGCGCGCCGAGGACGGCGCCCGGCCGGAGTCCCGCACCGAGTCCCGCACCGAGACCCGTCCGGAGTCCCGCCCGGAGACCCCGGCCGTCTAGGACCGTCCCGGTCGTCCGTCCGTCACGGAAGCGAGGGCCGCCGCCCCGCGCCCACGTGCGCGGCGTCGGCGGCCGCCGTGCCGTCCTCCCAGCCGGCGTGGTCGGTGGCGCCGCGCAGCCGGGTCGTCGTGGTCCGGGGGAACATCTCGTCCGCCCGCGAGGTGACAGCGACGTCCCGCGCCACCAGGGCGGGCAGGTTGTCCGCCGCCTCGGTGGCCGTGTGCTCGGCGGTCTCCGCCAGACGGCGGCCGAGCCGGCTGGCGTAGGCGAGCAGGAAGGACTGCCGGAAGGTCTTGGTCCGCTTGCGCCCGCCGGCCCGCTGCGCCGCTTCGGCCCGGGTCATCGCCGCCGTCCCCTGCACCAGCAGCGAGGTGTGGAGCAGCTCCACCGCCTCCAGGTCGCTCTCGAAGCCGACCACCGTGGAGAACTCGAAGCCGCTGTTCCACACCGCCCGGCAGCGGTTGGCGGTGGCCACCGCGTCCAGCAGCACCGCCTTGGCCTCCTCGTACGGGGGCTCCACCCCGATCCGGCAGGCCCCCGGCACCTGAGCCGGGCCGCCGCCGCGCGCGGCCAGCAGCGCCTCGTCCACCGTGTGGCGGGCCATCAGCTCCTGGGCCTTCGCGCTGAGCGCCTCGGCCTCCTCGGGGTACGTCGTCGCCTCGGCCTTCGCGAGCAGCGCCCGGATCCGCCCCAGCATCCGCGGCTCGATGTGCGCGTGCGCCTGCTCGGTGAGGTCGCCGGGGAGCGGGCCGACCGGCTCGATCGACGGCAGCCGCACCAGCAGCCGCAGCACCTCCAGGACGGCGGTGGCCAGGGTGAACCGGTCCGCCTTGGCGCGCCGCGCGAGCTGTTCGGCGTACGCCCCGTCCTCGTCCCACCAGACCTCGGCGTCGGTCCACCGCTCCGGGAGGCGTGCGTAGCGGCGCGCCTCGGCGGCCACCAGGTCGGCGGTGATCCGCAGGTGGAGCTCGTCCAGGTCGCGGCGGACCAGCCGCAGCACGTCGGCGGGCTGCCAGCCCCGCTCCCAGGCCTGCCGTACGTACGCCTCCCCGCGCGCGAGCAGCTCCCGCCCGACCCCGCCCCACCGCGCGGGCTCGGCAGCGAGCACGGAGGCGCCCGTGTCCAGCCCGGCGTCGTCCTGGGCGTAGAGGGCGGCGGCGAAGGCCCGGTCAACGGTTGCGGCGAACTCACTCACCCCTTCAGCTTGACATGCCCCCCGCGCCCGGCCGGTCCGCTCCCGGCGCGCGCGGCCCCGCCCCCGCGGGCCGGCCGCGCCGGGAAGGCCCTTGTCAGACCCCGGTGGGACACTCGCACCCGTGAGCGACGCACCCGGCCCCTGGGCCCTCGCCGAAGACGGCGACGGCTGGTGGCACGCCGCGCCCGTGCCGCCCGCCACCGGCCCCCGCCTGCGCGTCCGCGACCCCGCCGAGGCCGTCCGGGCCGCCCCCGCCGCGACCCGCTGGATCTGGCGGTCCACCGCCGCCGCCTACCCCCGCCTGCTCGCCGCCGGCGTCCGTGTCGAGCGCTGCTACGACGTCGAGGACGCCGAGTCGCTGCTCCTCGGCCACGAGGGCCGCTTCGGCGAGCCCCGCTCCGCGGCCGCCGCCTGGGCGCGCCTCAACGACGCGCCCGTCCCCGCGGACCCCCCGCAGCGCGCCGCCGAGCCCGGCACCCAGGACTCCCTCTTCGACCCGCGGCCCGCCGTCCCCGTCTCCCTCGACGCCCTGCTCGCCGTCCACGCCGACCAGGCGCGCCGCCTCGCCGCGACCGCCCACCCCGACCGGATGCGGCTGCTCACCGCCTCCGAGTCGGCCGCGTTCCTGATCGCCGCCGAGATGCACCGGGCCGGAATGCCCTGGCGGGCCGACGTCCACCGCGCCCTGCTGACCGAGCTGCTCGGCGAGCGCTACGCGGGCCGCGGCGAGCCCCGCCGCCTCGCCGCGCTCGCCGACGAGGTCTCCGCCGCGTTCGGCCGCCGCGTGCGCCCCGACCTGCCGGCCGACGTCATCAAGGCGTTCGCGGAGGCCGGGATCAAACTGCGTTCCACCCGCCGCTGGGAGATCCAGGAGCTCGCGCATCCGGCCGTGGAACCGCTGATCGCCTACAAGAAGCTGTACCGGATCTACACCGCCCACGGCTGGTCCTGGCTGGCCGACTGGGTCCACGACGGCCGTTTCCGCCCCGAGTTCCTCCCCGGCGGCACCCTCACCGGCCGCTGGGTCACCAACGGCGGCGGGGCCCTGCAGATCCCGAAGGTGATCCGGCGGGCGGTCGTCGCCGATCCCGGCTGGCGGCTGGTCGTCGCCGACGCCGACCAGATGGAGCCGCGCGTCCTCGCCGCGATCTCCCGCGACCCGGCCTTCATGGAGGTGGCGGGCCGCGCCGAGGACCTCTACGCGGCCGTGTCCCGCCAGGGCTTCTCCGGCGACCGGGAGCAGGCCAAGATCGCCGTCCTCGGTGCGGTCTACGGGCAGACCTCCGGCGACGGCCTGAAGAACCTGGCCGCGCTGCGCCGCCGGTTCCCGCGGGCGGTGGCCTGCGTGGACGAGGCCGCGCGGGCGGGCGAGGAGGGCCGGCTCGTGCGGACCTGGCTCGGCCGGACCTGCCCGCCGCCCGTGACCGCCGCCGAGGACGACGGGGGCGAGGCGGGACTCCCCCAGGACTCCGGGGACCTCCCGGACGGCACCGGCCGCCCGGACCGCGGGAGCCGCCCGGACGGCTGGACGCCGAGCTACGCCTCCGCCGACACCCGTGCCCGGGGCCGCTTCACCCGCAACTTCGTCGTCCAGGGCAGCGCCGCCGACTGGGCCCTGCTGATGCTCGCCGCGCTGCGCCAGTCCCTCGCCTCGGCGGGGATGCGCGCGGAGCTGGTGTTCTTCCAGCACGACGAGGTGATCGTGCACTGCCCCGCCGAGGAGGCGCCGGCCGTCGCCGAGGCGATCCGGGCCGCCGCCGACCTGGCGGGCCGCCTCACCTTCGGCGACACCCCGGTCCGCTTCCCCTTCACCACCGCGGTCGTGGAGTGCTACGCCGACGCGAAATGACCCGCCTCCGACCGGGGCGGCGGCCGGGCGGCGGATCCGTGAGGCCCCTCAGCGGCCCGCGCCGGGCTGCGGGGGCAGCCTGAAGAGGTGCTGGGGTGTGACGACCCGGGTGATGGCCTCGCCGAACAGGGCACTGGGCTCGGCGCCGTCGGAGGCGGTGTCCGTGTTGAGCAGGACGACCATGGTGGCCCGCTCCTGGGGGAGGTACACGGTCAGCGACTGGTAGCCGGGCAGGGATCCGTTGTGGCCGATCCAGCCGTCGACGTTGAAGATGCCCAGGCCGTAGCCGGTGTCCGGGAGGTCCCCGGCCGGGCTCACCTTCAGCCGCTCGGCCTGGGTGGCGGGGGTCAGCAGGGTGCCGGTGGCCAGGGTCTTCGCCCAGCTCCGCAGGTCGGGGAGGTCGGAGATCATCGCTCCGGCGGCCCAGCCCCAGGAGGGGTTCCAGTCGGTGGCGTCCTCGGTCTTCCCGTCGGCGGTCGCGTCCGTGTAGCCGTGCGCGTGCGGACTCGGGAACTCCGCGCCGGTCGGGAAGAGGGTGTGCGTCAGCCCGGCGGGCTTGACCACCTGCTGGTCGATGTAGTCGGCGAGCCTCTTCCCGCTCACCTTCTCCACCACCAGCCCCAGCAGGATCAGGTTGGTGTTGGAGTACTCGAACCTGGCGTCCGGCGCGAAGTTCACGGGGTGCCCGAAGGAGTAGGCGAGGAGCTCCCGCGGCGTGAAGTTCCGCCGGGGGTCGCTCGTCAGGGCCTTGAAGAACCCTTCGTCCTCCGAGTAGTTGAACAGCCCGCTGCGCATGCCGGCCAGCTCGCGCAGGGTGATCCTGTCGCCGTTCGGGACGCCCGCGACGTACCTGCCGATGGGGTCGTCCAGGCCCACCTTGCCCTGGTCGACCAGCCTCAGCAGGGCCGTCACCGTGAAGGTCTTCGTCTCGCTGCCGATCCGCATGTTCAGACCGGGTGTCATGGGCGTTCCGGTCGCCTTGTCGGCGACGCCGAAGGCCCGTACGTACTCGCCCTTGCCGGGGGCGGAGAGGGCCACGATGACCCCGGGGACCCTGGCCTCGCGCCGTACCCTCTGCACGGCCGCGTCCAGCCGCGCCGCCACCTCGGGGGTGAGCTTCGGGAACCCGTCGGCCGCGGGGGTCGGCGGGGGCGAGGGCGTGGCCGCCGGTGTCGCCGCGGGGGCCGCCGCCACCGCCGGGGGCGCGTCCGCGTACCGGGCGCCGCCCGCTCCGACGCCGACCGGCACCACCACCAGACCCGCCGCGGCGGCCGCGACCGCCGCGCTGCGCCACCGTGTCGTCATGCCCGGCCTCCTGCCCGTGCGCCGCCGCCCCCTCCCCACGCTAGCCCCGCCCTCGCGGCCCCAGCGACCGCAGGGGTGACGGGGAGCGGGACTCGCGGAGCGGCTCGACGCCCTCGTACGGCAGCGCCGGGCCGGCTGATGCCTTCGTCCGCCGCGGCGCCCGGGGCCACGGCCCTTGCGCCCGTATCCGACCGGCGCATTCTGAACACGTTCAATCCGCGTGTTGGCGAGGAAGGGCATGTGGTGGCCGAGCATCGGAAAGTGTCCGCCCGGCAACGGGGTTGGGCCGTGGCGGGGGCGCTGGCGGCTTGGGGCCCCGTGGTGCTGTGGTTCGCCCGCGGTATCGAGCCGAACCGGGCGTTCGTCGTCTTCGTGGTCACCGCGATAGCGGCGACCGTCCCGCTCCTGTTGCAGGACGGCCCCCTGACCTTCGCCCGGGCCTGTCTCGTCAGCGGGTTGTTCCTGGCGGCGTGGGGACCGCTCGCTCCCCGGCACGGCATGTACCGGTTCGCTCCCGCCGCCCTCCTGCTGCTCGTCGCCGCCTACGGGCACGCCGGCAACCGCCCCGGGCCGTGGTTCTCGGTGATCGCTCCCTTCACCGCCGTGGTGGTCACGGCGCTGGGCCTCGCACCGATGTAGGCGATCGGACCGCCGGGAGCCGGGCCGGGGCGGGGGACCGGGCGGGCGGGCCGCGGGCCGCGGGCCGCGGGCCGGGATCAGTCGATCACGATCTCCGTCTCGAAACGACCGCCCAGGGCCCTCAGACGCCGCTCGCACTCCTGCCGGGTCGGCGCCGAGAGCACCGCCGCGGCCAGGAAGTCCGAGGAGAGGGCGGCCTCGGCGAGGACCTCCCCCGGCTCGGCGAAGACCCCGTAGAACCGCACCCAGGGCTCCTCCGGGATCACCGGGATGGCGCGGACCGTGCCGGGCCGCTTCATCATCAGGACCTGCCCCGCCATGCGGACCGGCCGCAGCCGCCCGCCCTCCGGCCCGGCCGGGAGCCCCGCCAGGGCCGGCAGGGGCAGTCCCGTGTGGGCCCGCGCCGCCAGTTCCACGGGGTGCACCTCGAACACCGCGTCCAGCACGTCCCGGATGCGCGCCCCCGCCGGCCGGGCGGCGACCTCGCAGACCACGAGGCGGTCGTCGGGGGTGTGGAAGACCTCCGCGTGGAAGGCGTGGTCCGCCGGCCCGCCCAGTGCCCCGAGGGCCTCCTCGGCCAGCGCCAGCAGGCGCGGGGTCAGCGGGTCCGAGGGGTCCAGGGTGAGGTCCACCCGGGCACCGGGATCGGCCTGGAAGGAGGCGAGGTCGTACTGGTACTGCGAGGGCCAGGCCATGACGGTGCGTCCGTCCACGACCACCCCGTCCACGTGGCACATCGGGCCCGGTATGTACGCCTCCACCAGGAGGTCCTCACGGGGACCGGCGGCGGGCGGGTAGGCCCCGGCCAGGTACTCCTCCAGTTCCCCGACGCTACCCACGATCCGCAGCCCGACGGAGCCGAAACCGTCGCGGGCCTTGAAGACCACCGGCAGGCCGTGCTCCGCCGCGAAGGCCCGCGCCCCGTCGGCCGTGGCGGGCAGCGCGTACGGGGCGACCTCGATGCCGGCCGCCCGCAGCCGCTCCTTCATCAGGACCTTGTCCCGGAAGGGCAGGACCCCGTCGGGCAGCTGGCCGGGCAGGCCGAACTTCTCCCGCAGCCGGGCCGCCCGGAGCAGGTCCGCCTCGTGGAACGCGATGACGTGGGTGACCTCGTACGCGTGGGCCAGGTCCTCGGCCAGCCGGTCGAGCCGCTCCTCGTCGTCGAAGCCGTCGAGGACCTCCAGCCGGCGGTAGCCCCCGGGGCCGTCCGGGACCCGCTCCCCGCCCCCTTCGATCCGGTCGCGGGCCGCGATCAGCACGACGCCGCCGTCGAGTCCGTCCAGCCAACGGTCGTACGGGAACGGGTCCAGCGGGAAGCGGTGCAGGACGAGCGCGGTCACGCCGCCGCCCCGGCGAGGGCGGCGGCCGGGTCCTGCGCGGCCCCGGCGGCCGGGTGGACGTCGATGCGGATCTGCGCGGTGAGCCGCTCGCAGAGGGCGATCGCCGCGTCGGTGTCGGCCGCCGTCACGGCGGCGAAGCCGAGCCGGTCCCAGTTGTCGCGCAGCGGGCGCACCGGGTCGCCGGGGCGTACGGAGACCTCCACGGCCAGCACGTCCGCGCGGGCGGCGACCTCCTCCACGCCCGACACGGCGGTGACCGTTCCCGGGTCGCGGAGCACGAAGCGGGTGCAGGCCCCGGCGCGGGCCGCCGGGGGGCCGGCCAGCGGCTCGACGAGGCCCAGGGGCCAGGCCATCCCGTAGCCCATGAGGTCGATCCCGTAGGCGGCCTCGACGAGTTCGTTGATGTGGCCGCCGCCCACCCGGTTGTGGGACTCGATGACGACCGGGCCGCGTGATCCGAGGCGCAGCTCGGTGTGGCTCGGCCCGTCGGTCACGCCCATCGTGTCGAGGAAGTCCGCGACCGCGGCCGTGATCCGGGCGTGGTCCCCCGGTGCGAGCCGGGCGGGCAGGGCGTGGCCCAGCTCCGCGAAGTGCGTGTCGTCGACGAGCTTCTCCGTCACGGCGACCACCACGTGGCGGCCGGCGAAGCTGAGGGCCTCCACGCTGAACTCGGGGCCGTCGAGGTAGGACTCCATCAGGAACTCGTTCACCGTGTACAGGGTCGAGCCGCGGTCGGTGCGCCGGCCGCGCAGCTCCTCGATCCGCTCCCACACCGCGTCGAGCTCCCCGGCACCGTTCACCCTGATCAGGCCGAAGCTCGCGGTGGCGTCGGTGGGCTTGACGATGAACGGGAACCCGGCCCGCCCGGCGAAGGCCTCCAGGGACTCCCGGTCGGTGACCCGGTCCCAGTGGATCGCCAGCCGCCCGTGGTCGGTCAGGTGCTGCCGCATCAGGTACTTGTTGCGCATGCGGCGGCTGACCTCGGGGCGGGTGCCGGGGAAGCCGAAGTGGTCGTTCAGCCGGGCCGCCATGTCCAGGCCGCCCTCGGTGAGCGAGACGACGGTGTCGAAGTCCCAGACCTCGCGGGCGGCCTCGGCGAGCGGCCGTACGGTCGTCCAGTCGGTGTAGTCGATCATCAGGAGGACGTCGGCCAGCCCGGTCTGGAACGCGTTGACCTTGTCGGGGTGCTGGAGCAGGACCACGCGTACGCCCAGGTCCTTGGCCCGTTCGAGGTGCTGGTCGGTACCGCCGACGAGCAGCACGGTCCGGTCGCCGGGGGCGGCGTCCGGAGCGGGGGTGGGCGCGGTCTGCGCGGTCGGCGCGGTCATCACAGGGCTTCCTTCGGGGTGGGGGTGGTCCGGGCGCGCAGTGCCGCGTGGGCCGCGGCGATCCGCTCGGCGGCCTCCGCGGGGCTCGGGGCGTCGACGACGGCGTAGCCGTGCCGGGTGCCGGAATCGGTGGTGAGCGGGAGGACGTCACCGGGTCCGTACGGGAAGTGCACGGCGTGCACGTGGTCGAGGGCCCTGAGCTCGTCCAGGCCCTCGACGGACTCCAGCCGTCCCGCGGGCAGCCGGAAGAAACCGACGGAGGCGTACCGGTGGGCGGCGGGCGCCCGCACGTCCTCCCCGGCCAGCCCGCGGAAGATCGCGGCCTCCAGGTCGAAGCCGGTGGCCACCTCCACGAGGAGCGGGATCCGGTCGCCTCCGAGCCGGGCCTGGGACTCCACGACGCGCGGCCCGGCCGGAGTGAGGATCACCTCGGTGTGGGCGGGGCCGAAGGCGAAGCCGGAGAGGTCGAGCAGGGCGGTGACGGTGGAGCGGATCGCCTCCGCCCCGGCCGGGTCGAGCGGGGCCGGATGGACGTGCCCGGTCTCGATGAATCCGGGAGGCCCGCTGGTCTGCTTGGCGGTGATCCCGACGATCTGGTGGGCGCCGCCGACGCTCAGGGTCTCCACGCTGAACTCGGGGCCCTCCAGGAACTCCTCGATGATGAAGGGGCCTTCGATGCCGGCGGACTTGACCCGCTCGGTCCATTCGGCCAGGTCGGCGACGGTGCGCACCAGCGCGACCCCGCGGCTGCCCGCGGAGTTGGTGGGCTTGACCACGGCCGGCAGTCCGAACTCCGCGAGCAGCGGCTCGACTTCCGCGAGAGCGGCGGCCTCGCGGGCGCGGACCACGGAGACGCCGCCCGCGTTGAGGAGCCCGCGCATGGCGTTCTTGTCGTTGAGCAGCCGCACCGAGGCGGCGCTGTTCGGGGACAGGCCCAGCGCCTCCGCCTCGGCGACCACCGGGGCCATGCTCCGCTCGCTGCCCAGGTGCAGTACGTACTGGACCCGGTGTTCCTCGGCGGTGCGGGCCACCAGGGCCCGCAGCGCGGCCTCGTCCTCGAAGTCGGTGAGGAGCAGTTCCTCCGAGTGCGCCGCGACCTGGTCGAGGTAGGCGGCGGTGCGCAGCTTCGGGTCCCAGACCGACCAGACCCGGAAGCCGGCCTCGACGGCCTTGCGGACGAGCTGCTCGTACGGCATCACCATCAGGAGCCGGCCGGCGGTGCGGGGGTGGGTCATGACGTGGCTCCGTTCCGGGCAGGCGCGGCGGCCTGCGGGTTCTGGTCCGCGGCGGCGGGGTCCTGCTCGGCGGTGGCCCGGCGGGCCTCGCGCAGCGGCAGCAGGGAGCGGTAGACGAGGATGGCGCCGAGGCCGGCGGCTCCGTAGAGCAGGCTCATGCCGACCGGGGAGAGGAACGCCCCCACGGTCACGCACAGCGAGCCGACGAGCAGGCCGAGGCGCGGCACCAGGCCGTAGGCGGCCAGGTACTTGGTGCGGGCGACCGGGTCGACGAGGTCGGCCAGGATGGCCTGCTTGACCGGCACGTTCATGATCTCCCCGAGGGTGAACACGACCGCGCCGGCGATCAGGATCCAGCCGCTGTTGCTGACGGCGAGGACCATGTACCCGGCGGTGAAGACGGCGATGCCCGCGTAGAGCCGGACCCGGTCCGGAAGCCGACGGAACATGCTGCCCGTGAACAGGGCGAACACCACGACCAGCGCGGTGTTGACCGCCCTCAGGATGCCGAGCATCGCGACCCCGTCCACCGCCGGGAACCAGCGCTCCAGGCCGGCCAGCGCCTGCTCGGGGAACTCGTCCGCGAGCCGGACGGCGATGTAGTAGCCGATCTGGACCTCGACGGCCCGGGTGAGGATCGCGGCACCCACCAGCCGCAGGAACACCCGGTCCCGGGAGACGGCGAGGTAGCCGCGGAGCATCGCCGCGACGCCGGCGGCCTGCTCCTTGGCGGACTCCGGGGCGCTCTCGGCGATCCACCACCGGACGACCAGCGCGGTCGCCGCGGACAGTACGGCCGCGGCGGTCAGCAGCAGGGTGAAGTGGTCGCCGTAGAAGAAGCCGCCGATCAGGGCGCCGGCGGTGAACGCCATGTTGATCGACCAGTAGTTGATCGTGTAGACGAGCGTCCGGGTCTCGGGGGTGGAGACGTCGATCATCATCGCGTCGGCGGCCGGGGTGGCCGCGCTCGCGAGGCAGGTGTTGAGCAGGAAGAGGACGAAGGTCACCGTCCCGGACTGCCACCAGGGCGAGTTGGCCAGGGCGAGCAGCCCGAAGGTGAGGGCCGCGCCGACCTCGCCGGCGACCATCAGCGGCTTGCGGCCGTGGACGTCGGCGAGGTGGCCGCCGAGGAAGTTGCTGGCGATGCCCGCGGCGGCGACCACCATGGTCAGCACGCCGGCCGCGGCGGCCCCGTAGAGCGCGGCGAGGTGGATGACCATCAGCGGCATCAGCATGATGCCGAGCAGCCGCTGGACGAATCCGACGCCGAGCCTCAGCTTGATGTTCGGATGCAGGTCGCGGACGTTCATGCCGCGGCCCCTTCGCGCCCCCCGCCGGCGGGGCCGGCGCTCTCGGCGGGTACGGGGACGGGCTCGGTGTGCTGGGCGGTCACCGGCATGTCTGGGTTCCTTTGCGAAGGCGGAGGGCGCAGGCCGGCCCCGCGGCGGAGGGGGTCAGGACCGCACGGTCAGCGCGGCGGACTGTCCGGTGGCGGCTTTCCCGGCGGCCTGCTTCCCGGCGACGTGCTGCTCCGCGACCGGCTTGACCACGCCGTCCCGGGAGGCGGCGGCGCCGGCCACCGCCTCGTCCTCCTCCCAGAGGCTGAGGTAGCGCTCGCCGGTGTCGGGCAGCACCGTGACGATCGAGGCGCCGATGTAGTCCGGATGCGCGGCCAGCCGGGCGCAGGCGTGCGCGACGGCGCCGGAGGAGACCCCCACGAAGACGCCCTGCCGGCGGGCGAGCCCACGGGCGGCGGCCATCGCGTCCTCGTCGGAGACGGTCACCACGCTGTCGATCAGGGCGACGTCGGTGGTCGGGGCCACGAAGCCGCCGTTGAGGCCGGGGATCCGGTGCTGGCCGCCGGTGCCCTGGGAGAGCACGGGCGAGTTCTCCGGCTCGACCGCGACGACCCGGATGGTCGGGTCCTGCTCCTTCAGGTACTTCGCGATGCCCGTCAGGGTCCCGCCCGTGCCCACGCCGCAGACCAGCACGTCGACGCGGCCGGCCGTGTCGGCCCAGATCTCCGGGCCGGTGGTCTCGTAGTGCGCCCGCACGTTGTCGGCGTTCTCGTGCTGGCAGGGGAACCAGGACCCGGGGATCGACGCGTGCAGCTCCTCGGCCTTGGCGATCGCGCCGGAGTAGCCCGTGTCGCGCGGGGTCTGCACGACCTCCGCCCCGAGTGCCTTGAGCAGGGCGACCCGCTCGCGGGTGGCGCTGTCGGGCAGCACGATCACGCATCGGTAGCCGCGGGCGGCGCAGAGCGCGGCCAGCGAGATGCCCGTGTTGCCGGAGGTCGCCTCGATGACGGTGCCGTTGCCGGGCGTGATGTCGCCCCGCGCCTCGGCGGCGCGCAGCATGAACAGGGCGGCCCGGTCCTTGCTGGTGGACATCGGGTTGGCGGACTCCAGCTTGGCCAGCACCTCGGTGCCCGGGGCGGTGTCCTCGAAGCGCAGGCGGATCAGCGGGGTCGACCCGATCAGGTCCTCGATGCTGTCGGCGATGCGGCGGTTCTCACTGCTTTCCACGTCTGGGTCCTCACAAGTCGGTTCGTACGGCTGCTGTTCGGGTGGTCGTACGGACGGCCGTACGCCGGCGGGGCCGGAACGCGGACGGGGCTACCAGGAGCCGGCCGAGGCGGTCACGGCGTACAGGTCCTCCATGGGCTCCGGCTCCTTGCCGACCGCCTTGATCACGGCGGTGGCCGCCAGTACCCGGGCTCCCGGGGGCACGTCCTTGTTGACGAGCGCCTGTGCGCCGATGACGGCGTGCTCGCCGATGGTGACGGGACCCAGCACGGTCGCGTTCGTGCCGAGCACGACGTTGCGGCCCACCACCGGATGGCGGCGCTCGCCCTCGGGGCGGGCGTTGTCGCTCCACCACCCGACGGCGCCCAGCGTCACCTGGTGGTAGATGGTCACGTCGTCCCCGACCACCGCGGTCTCGCCGATCACGACGGCCGCGCCGTGGTCGATGAACACGCGCCGGCCGAGCACCGCACCGGGGTGGATCTCCACGGCGGTGCCGCGGCGGGCGTACCAGGCGATGATCCGCGCGGTCATCCGCATCCCGCGCCGGTGCAGCCGGTGCGCGACCCGGTGCGACCACAGGGCGGGCAGTGCCGCGTGCAGCAGCGCCTCGCGGCGGTTGCGCATGGACGGGTCCCGCGCCACCACCACCTCCAGGTCCTCCTTCATGATCCGGAAGAGGCCTATCCGGTCACCGGCCATCAGACGAGCACCTCGGCCGCGTCGACCGCCGCCAGCACCGCGCCGGTCAGGCTCTCCAGCCGCGCCACGAGCTCCGGGTCGGTGTACCGGCCGTCCTCGGTGGCCTGCCCGCCCGCCCCGGCGACGGCGACCGGCTCGTGCTCCACGACCCGCGCACCGCACCGGGTGAGTACGCCGACCAGCCCGGCCTGGGCGTCGAGGGCGCCGCGCGCTCCGGGGGAGGCACTGGCCACGGCCGTCACCTTGCCGGTCAGCGCGCTCGGGCCGTCGATGCCGCGGGACAGCCAGTCCAGCGCGTTCTTCAGCGCGCCCGGCATCTCGCCGTTGTAGGAGGGGGTGCTGATGAACAGCGCGTCGGCGCCGGCGACCAGCTCCTGGGCCCCGCGCACCGCCGCCGAGGCGCCGGACCGCTCCAGCCCGGCCTCGTAGAACGGCAGGTCCGCCACGGCCAGCGACACGCTCTCGTGCTCACCCGGCAGCGCCGCCAGGATGTGACGCACCGTCGCCAGCACGGCGCCGTTCACCGAGTCCTGACGGGTACTGCCCGACATCAAAACGATCTTCACCACGGGAACTCCTTCATCCGGGCCTCGGCCGACAGGCCTCCGACCGGCCCGCGCCCTCCACGCAACGGTGCCAGCCGGCCCCGATGCCGGACTCGAACCCCACTAGGACCCCGGCGGAGAACCGCCCCACCCCCGCTACGCACCCGCCACACGCGGGCGCCGCACCGTGTCCGGCATGCGCTCCCCGACGCCGCACGGCGTCCGCCGGCCGGCTCCGGGCGAACGCGAAGGGGGCCCAGACCACATGGTCTGGGCCCCCTTCGGGCGTGTTCCGGCGCCTACTGCGGCGGCAGCTTGTCCAGCTGGGCCCGGAGCCGGGCGATGTCCGTCCCGGCCTTGGCGAGACGGCCCTTGATCTTGTCCACGACGTTGTCGGGGGCCTTGGCGATGAATGCCTCGTTCCCGAGCTTGGCCTCGGCCTGCTGCTTCTCCTTCTCGGCGGCGGCCAGGTCCTTGCTCAGCCGCTTGCGTTCGGCCGCCACGTCGATGGTGCCCGACAGGTCGAGCGAGACCGTGGCTCCGGCGACCGGCAGGGAGGCGGTGGCGGCGAAGCCCTCGCCCTCCGGCTGGAGGCGCAGCACCTGGCGGATGGCCGCCTCGTGCGGAGCCAGCGCCGTGCCGTCGAGCTCCAGGCGGGCCGGGACCTTCTGGCCCGGCTGCAGGCCCTGGTCCGAGCGGAACCGGCGGACCTCCGTGACCACCTGCTGGACCAGCTCGATCTCCTGCTCCGCGGCCTCGTCGCGGAACCCGGAGTCCTTCGGCCAGTCGGCGATGACGACCGACTCGCCGCCCGTGAGCGTGGTCCACAGGGTGTCCGTGACGAACGGGACGATCGGGTGGAGCAGCCGCAGGGTGACGTCGAGGACTTCGCCCAGGACGCGCGCGGAGACCTTGGCCTGGTCGCCCTCCTCGAAGAACGTCGTCTTCGACAGCTCGACGTACCAGTCGAAGACCTCGTCCCACGCGAAGTGGTAGAGGGCGTCCGCGAGCTTGGCGAACTGGTAGTCCTCGTAGTACGCGTCCGCCTCGGCGACGACCTTGTTCAGCCGCGACAGGATCCAGCGGTCGGTCGCCGACAGCTGCTCGGCGGGCGGAAGCTCACCTTCGACCGTGGCGCCGTTCATGAGCGCGAAGCGGGTGGCGTTCCAGATCTTGTTGGCGAAGTTGCGGGACGCCTGGACCCAGTCCTCGCCGATCGGGACGTCGACGCCCGGATTGGCGCCCTTGGCCAGGGTGAAGCGCAGGGCGTCGGAGCCGTACTTGTCCATCCAGTCCAGCGGGTCGACCGTGTTCCCGAACGACTTCGACATCTTCTTGCCGAACTCGTCGCGGACCATGCCGTGGAAGGCGATCGTGCGGAACGGCGGCCGGCCGTCCATCGCGTACAGACCGAACATCATCATCCGGGCGACCCAGAAGAACATCAGGTCATAGCCCGTGACCAGGACGGAGTTCGGGTAGAACTTCTCCAGGTCCGGCGTCCGCTCGGGCCAGCCGAGCGTGGAGAACGGCCACAGCCCGGACGAGAACCACGTGTCGAGGACGTCGGTGTCCTGCGTCCAGCCCTCACCGGCCGGCGGCTCCTCGTCGGGGCCGACGCAGACCAGTTCGCCGTTCGGGCCGTGCCAGACCGGGATGCGGTGACCCCACCAGAGCTGGCGCGAGATGCACCAGTCGTTGAGGTTGTCGACCCAGTCGAAGTAGCGCTGCGACATGTCGGCGGGGTGGATGTCGACCCGGCCGTCGCGGACCGCGTCACCGGCGGCCTTGGCGAGGGTCTCGACCTTGACCCACCACTGCAGCGACAGGCGCGGTTCCAGCGTCGTCTTGCAGCGCGAGCAGTGGCCGACGGAGTGGACGTAGGGGCGCTTCTCGGCGACGATCCGGCCCTCGGCCCGCAGGGCGGCGACGATCGCGGAGCGGGCCTCGAAGCGGTCCAGGCCGAGGAACGGGCCGTGGACGGTGATGATGCCGCGCTCGTCGAGGACCTCGATGGATTCGAGGTCGTGGCGCTGGCCGATGGCGAAGTCGTTCGGGTCGTGCGCCGGGGTCACCTTGACGGCGCCGGTGCCGAACTCCGGGTCGACGTGCGTGTCGGCGACGACCGGAATGGTCCGGTCGGTCAGCGGCAGCCTGATCTGCTTCCCGATCAGACGGGCATAACGCTCGTCGTCGGGGTGGACGGCGACGGCGGTGTCGCCGAGCATCGTCTCCGCGCGAGTGGTGGCGACGACGATGGTGTCCTCGCCCTCGCCGTACTTCATGGAGACGAGCTCGCCGTCGTCGTCCTGGTAGTCGACCTCGATGTCGGAGATGGCCGTCAGACAGCGGGGGCACCAGTTGATGATGCGCTCGGCGCGGTAGATCAGGTCGTCATCGAACATCTTCTTGAAGACGGTCTGGACGGCCCGGGACAGGCCTTCGTCCATGGTGAAGCGGTCCCGGCTCCACGCCAGCCCCTCGCCGAGGCGCCGCATCTGGCCGGCGATCTGCCCACCGGACTCGGCCTTCCACTCCCACACGCGCTCGACGAAGGCTTCGCGGCCCAGGTCGTGGCGGGACTTGCCCTCCTTGGCGAGCTCGCGCTCGACGACGTTCTGCGTGGCGATACCGGCGTGGTCCATGCCGGGCTGCCACAGCGTCTCGTACCCCTGCATGCGCTTGCGGCGGGTGAGGGCGTCGATCAGCGTGTGCTCGAAGGCGTGGCCCAGGTGAAGTGAGCCGGTGACGTTCGGCGGCGGGATGACGATCGTGTACGCCGGCTTCTCGCTCTTCGCGTCAGCCTCGAAGTACCCGCGCTCTACCCAACGCTCGTACAACGCCCCCTCTACCTCGGCCGGCGCGTACTGGGTCGGCAGCTCGTGGGTAGGCGTCGGCCCGCTGTTGGGGCTCTGAGGAGTGTTGTCGGTCACGACGGCCATTCTCGCAGGACGGAGCGGCCATGCCTCTGCGCCATCAGTCCTGGCCGCCGCATGCCCGTACAGCTGAAGGGCATGAAAAAGCCCCAGGTCACGGCGAGTGAGTCCTGGGGCTGATCCGAGCCGCCTTCGGGATTCGAACCCGAGACCTACGCATTACGAGCTCAAGATCGTTCATGGTGGGGGGTGCTAGTCGGTACCGGCGAGTGACAGAACGTGCAGGTCAGATGGCCTCACTGCACGTTCGAGTGTCAGCCGGTGCCGACCGCTCCGAAGCAGTCCGGCATCACGTCGGCATCACCCAGGCGAGCCCAACAGCTCACAGAAGGGGCCGCACGGCATGTGCCGTGCGGCCCTCTTGTCATGCGGCCCGGGGGGCGTCGCCCCCACCCGTTGGGCCGCCCCCGCAGGGCTGCTCATCTAGATCGTTCAGCACCTGTTCGAGCGCAACGGCGCCCGCCGGCGTGATGTGTCGGCCGTCGATAGCGATGTACGTCGTGCCTTTTGTCGCGGTGGCGACGGCCCATACACCGGTATCGAGCGGCGTCCGGATTACAGAGATCATTACCGCCCCCCGCGGTCGCGTCCCTCGTGGGGACGCTCCCCTTTCGTCGATCTGTCTGTGCTGTCCGTTCCTAGTTCCAAGAGCTGTCGCCGAGGGGCGACACCGTCGACTCAACGGGCGCGGGCTCGGCCGGCGGGGGCGGAGCGAAGTTCCACGAGCTGTCCGCCTGTACGGAGCGCGGGGCGTCAGCGTCGGCGAGCGCGAGCCCGCCCGCCAGGCCGCCGACGGCGAGCGCCGCGGCGAGGCCGAGGCGAATCCCCTTCATGATCATTTGTTGGGTTCCCCTCCCAGATGTTGGATATGCCACCTAGATACACCGGCGACATAGATTCCACTGCGGATATAGCCTGACCGCTTCCGGGGGGATCGAACAGACTTTCCCCAGGTCAGACATAGGAAGTTCCAAGATCCGAACCGCGGGGGGTCGCGTGCCGTCGTCGACGTTGTCTGAGACCGAGCTGTGCGTCTACGGCCTGATCGCCGAGGGCGAGCCGATCAGGGAACGTGACGCCGCCACCGCCGAGCGCCTCGCCGCCGCCGGCCTGATCCTCCGCGATGCGTTCCAGCCGAGCGGGTACGCCGCCGTTGACCTCGACGAGATAGAGGGCCGGTTGCGCAAGTCGGTGCAGCAGCAGCTCGAAGGAGCGGCGCGGCAGCTCGCCGAGATTCCGGGGTTCGTGTCTCAGCTTCGCTCGTGCCGAACGGATCGCCCCCGTGGGGCGGGGATGTCGTCGCTATGGATCGAGGGGAAGGAAGCGGTAAACGCCGCGATCGCCTCCGCCGTCGACGGTGCACGGCACGAGCTGCTCACCGCACAACCCGGCCCCCGCCCTCGAAAGGTCATCGACCTGTCGACGGACCGCGACCGCTCGGCAGTCGAACGGGGCTGCGCCATGCGCACCCTCTACAGCACGAGCACTCGGTCGAACCCTGGGGCGATCGACCGAGTGAACCTCTTGACCGCCCTTGGCGCTCAGTTCCGCACGCTCACAAAGCCGTTCATGCGTTTGGTGCTCGTCGACCGTCAGTACGCGATCATCGAGGACCACGCCGACGGCCGGCCTAGCTTCGATGGCGCGTACTTGGTCCGCGACCGAGCGGCGTGCGGGTACTTCGCCGCCGCCTTTGACGTCGACTGGCAGATCGGCCTCGACTGGCACAGCGCCGAGCCCACACAGCAGCCCACGATCACCACGCCCCTACAGCGCACGATCTTGCGGGCGCTGTGCGCGGGGAAGGATCAGCAGCAGATCGCAAAGACGCTGGGCTACAGCGCCAAGACGATCAATCTTGCGCTGAGTGATCTTCGGACCAAGCTGGAACTTGGCACGGTGTATCAGCTCGTTGCGTGGTGGATGAGCCCCGACGCCGCCGCCGAGCGGGCGAACGAGCAGGACTAGCTCGTCGCGCCCCCTTCGAGCTTGCGCAGCAGCTCGCGCACGAGGGGCATGTCGTCTGCCGAAAGCCCGGGCGCATGGGCGACGCTGCGGGTTGCCTCGCCGTTCTGCTCGCCGAACGGATCACCGGCTGTGAGCCCGATGTACTGGGCAGCGGCGGCGATCTGCACCTCGCGTACCGGCCGCTCGGCCGCCGCGGCGACGGCCCGCACGAGGGCCGGCGACAGCTTGACGGGCTCGTTGTTGGCGATCTTCCAAAGCAGCGTGTGCGCGGGCTGGTAGCCCGTCACCGGATCGCGCGCCAGGTCCGAGAGCGGTCGGTAACCCACCTTGCGCGCCGCCTTGGCCTCGCGGACCACGGCACCGAAAGGCGTCCCGAGCTCCCATGCGGGTTCGTCTGTCTTGGCCACTCTCCACACCCCCGTTCCTGTAATCGAATGTGAACACCTGCGGCCATCTAATCAGCCAGCACGGGAGGACGACAGCCCCCCAATCCCGTTGACGTGCAATTTTGGCCGGCCTAGGGTCGTAAGTGTTCATGAACGTGAACACCCTACCTGCCGGTTTTGCCGTGCCGTTACCAGGGGTGTTCACGTCTGTTGACACAGGGGGTTAGACATGAGTGCAGTTGAGTACCTGGGGCCGCCGCCCGCACAGCGAAACACCAAGCACGCTCGCATCGCCCGAGAACTGCGGGATCGCCCGCAAGTGTGGGGAGTTGTGCGACGCCCGGCCAGCCTGGACAGTGCGGCATCGGCCGCCCGCGCGATCCGTGACGCCCGGTTGCCCGCCTATGCGCCAGCAGGCAGCTTCGAGGCGGTCGCCCGCAGTGTGACCGAAGGCAGTGTGACCGAATATCGCGTCTACGCCCGGTACATCGGCGCCGCTCAATCCGCGGCGTGATCTGCGATTTCTGGGACGGCGCCGCCGGCGCCTACTGCCACGCGATCGGTACCCGCCGCTACATCGTCGGCACCCGGTGCCCCGCCCACACGCCCGCCGCGCTCGCCGGCCGGCCCGAGCCGCCCGGCTCACCGATTCCCATAGGGAGAACGTCCGTTGAGCCTCGCCGCGACGGATTGGGTCTGGTCCCAATCCGACAGCCGAGGCGCCGCTCGTCTGGTGCTGCTCGCGATCGCTGATCGGGCCGACGCCGACGGCGTCGCCTACGCCGGTACCGCCTCGCTCATCCGCCGCACCCGCGCCGCCCGTTCCACCGTCCGCGACGCCGTCGACACCCTGCTCGTCTCGGGCGAGCTCGCCGTCGTCGAGGGCAGGCTCGGCCCCGGTGGCGAGACCGTTTACCGTCTCCCCCTGCTCGACGTGAGGGGGGCCGGTGAGCGGCCCGGGCCGGTTACCGACCCGGGCCGGACATCGGCCGCCGGGGGGCCGGTAGGCGGCCCCGGGGAGGGCCGACCATCGGCCCCGGGGGGACCGACTACCGGCCCGGGGGAGGGCCGACGATCGGCCCCCGGGGGGCCGGCTACCGGCCCCCAGAACAAAAGAAGCTCTCTACAAGACGAACAGCAGCAGCCGCGCGCGACGAACACCGCGGCTGCGCTGATTCCCGAACTACGTCCGCTCGACGCCGCTCTCGTCGCCGCCTCGATCACTGTCCGGTGGTCCCTCGGCCTCGGCGAGCAGCGCGACGTCTACCGGCTCGTACAGGCGCACGGCGTCGAGGCCCTGGTCGACCTCGCCGCCCGCCGCACCAACCCGGGCGAGGCACCGAAGAGTGCCCGCTACTGGCTCAAGGTCTGGAGCGACCTCGACCGACCGACGCCGAGCGCGCCGCCTCGGGCGCCCGCCTCGACCGCGAGCTACGCCGACAACCTCGCCGCCGGCCTCGCCCTGCTCGCCCAAAAGGAGAGCTACACATGACGCCCGAACAGATCGCCGCCCTGCTCGCCTACGCCGGAACCCTCGACAGCCGCGTGCGCCGCGCCCTCGCCGACCCGCAGCAGTCCGCCCGCACCATCTCAGAGTGGACCGCCGCCGTCGCCGACGTCCCCGCCACCATGCCCGAAACCGGATGGGACGCCGCCCGCGCTACACAGCGGTACTACGAGCAGCAGGGCGGGAACCGCAGTTCGCAGTACCGGCCGATCGAACCGCACGACCTGCTCGCCGCATGGGGGCCGCACCGAGCAGAACTCATGACCCGGCACACCGACCCCGTGCCTGCCGCCGACCCGGACAACCCGCAGGCATGGCGCGCGGAACTGCTCGGCACCCGCGCCGCGGTCGCCCGCGGCCATTCCGCACCCGCGCAGTACCGAGCCGAGATCAACCACGCTGGGCAGAAACGTCTCGCCGCCCTCATGTCCGGAGTCGGTACCGGCCCGCGCCGGTACATGCCGGCGCACGTGGCTACCGAGCTGCGGCAGTTCCGGCCGGCCCGCGCGCACCGCGAGCAGCTCGTCGCCGAGGGTCTTCCCGACCCGCTCGGCATCCGCTGCCCGTACTGCCTCGCCGCCGTCGACGAGCAGTGCCGATCGAGCTTCCGCAACCGCGGAAAGGGCCGGCGCCCGCTCACTGGTGTGCACCCGTCGCGCGTCGAGGCACTGCTCGCTCACCTCAGCAACGGCGAGCAGGCCGACGACGAGCAGGTACGCCTCGCTCGGATCATGTGCCAACCGCCCGCACCACGCCGAGACACCCGCGCTCGGCACACCAGCGGCGGGGGCGAGGCCCGATGATCCCCGCCGCCGCGCGCGCCGTGATCGCCGCCCACCTGACCGACGAGCTCGACGTGCACCCGCACCTCGCCTCACTCATCGTCGCCAGCCTGACCGACCGTCTCGCCCGTGATGGCTGGCACGTCACCGACGACGTACGTCTGCGGCACTCCGGTGTTCACCAACACCATGAACACCAAGGCCCCGCGCGACCGGTCGCGCCTCGCGCGCGGGAAACCCGCGGCGCTCGGCGCGCCCTCGACCGACTGCTGCGCCGTGCCCGAGCAGACCGAGAGACAACCCCATGAGCGCCGCCCTGCTCGCCCTCGCCGTGACGCTCGCGCTCGCCCTCGGCGCCACCCTCGCGTACGCGGTCCGGATCGACGACCGCCTCGACCGCGAGCTGCGCCGCCTCGGTCGCCGACCGTGCCCGACCACCTGCACCACCTGCTCGACGACTCGCCGAGCCGAGAACGGAGAGACAACACCATGAACGCGAACACCCCTACCCGCACTCGGTCTCGGCGTGGCCGGAGCGACGCCCGCGAGGCGGTCCGCGAGGAGCGGCGCGCAGCGATGCGAGTGCTGCTCGCTCGCGCCGACGGCGGCGTGCTCGGTCCCGAGGACACGGTGAAGCTGCGGCAGCTCGTCGAGGCCGAGATCGCCGACGGTGACGCCTTCCGGCGCGCGGCCGGCGGGCAGCAGGCCGCGGCGCTGCGACTGACGCACCGCGTCGCCGCCGCCGAGCAGGCCATCGTCGAGGCCGAGGCCGCGCGTGACCTGTACGCCGCCGAGGCCGAGGCCCTGCGCACGGGCAAGGCGGTGCGCGCATGAGTTACGCACAGGCTGTGCACGAGACCGTGCGCGCACTGCGGACGATCCGGGGCCGGTGGGCCGACCTGCTGCTCGCGATCGAGACGCCGCCGGCGGATCACTGGCCACCGAGGCAGCTCGCACACACCATGCGCGAGGGCGACGACGAGCAGCTCGTCGTCGAGGACCGGGCGCCGCTCGTGCTGCGCGAGCACCCCGCCCCGCTCAACCTCGGCGCGCTCGACACGGCGCGCGCGGTCGAGCGGCTCGTGTTCGACCTCGCCGACACCCTCGCCGCCGTCGTACAGCACACCGAGCAGGACGACCCCCGAGCGTGGCTGTCCCCCGACCCGAGCGCACCCGACAGCCGGCGCGCGGCCGGATCGCGGGCCCACGGGCTGCACTGGGCGTGCGTGTGGATCGAGGGGCGCGTGCAGGATGAGGACACCGAGCCCGAGCACGAGCTCGACGGCACCCTCGCCCCGCCCCCGTACGAGGTGCTGCCGCTGCACCTCCTGCACGAAGCAAGGCGTACCGCGCGGATCGCCGAGGCCCGGGTGCTGCGCGCCCTCGGCCTCGACCAACGCGAGACCCCGCTGCCCGAGCCGTGCCCGTGGTGCGTCGGCGAGCTCACCCTGCACACCAGCCCCGACACCCCACCGACGATCACCTGCGGGACCGGGCCTAGCTGCACCGCACCCGTGCCACTTAACGAGCGCGGACTGCGGCTGTGGGGGTGGGCTGCTCTACCCGACCTCGCCGCAGCCCTTAGCGAGAACACTCGATTGGCTCAGCTGTCCACGCCCAAATGCCGGCCAACCATTAACGTAGGCACATGAGGCTCCTCGTTTCGTGCAACATCGGCGACGCAAGCCCAGCCGACATTCAAAGCATCTTCAAGGAACTCGGATGGTTGGTCGAGGACCCCAACTACGCCGCGACGATGCTGGAAGATTTGACCAGACAATTGCCCCCGGATGCGCAAGCGCAAGTCAATAGCGGTCAGCCTTTCGTGTTTAAGCCCGGCACAGTTCCTCCGTGGGGAATCGCATCAACAGAGATGTCGAGAAATCTCCGAATGCGCCTTTTGGGGAAGTCTATTGACAGGCTGCAAGAGGAAGCCGATGACATGGTTCGGAAATTTGCAGCGGAGTTCCTCAAGCAGAGAAGCAGCGAGTGTGTATTCGAACGCGCACTGACAATCCGAACCCGCGAGAGCGAAGAGGAGTTGGTGGCGGGGATTATCGAAAACGTCAGCAATGTTTCACCCTGGGGATATTTCCGTGAGCGCGGCGGCGTCGAAAAATCGGCGTTGATTGCGACGTTCACAGGATGGCTTATCTTCCTGGGGTTTTCACTCGGAATCTACGCCACCCAAGACAACGAAGTCGGCGAGGAACATTACTGGCGACAGTATGCCGATCGAGCGAGCACGGCGTTTGGAATCGCCTTCATTACCATTCTGGTCAACATGGCTTACCGCTATAAGACCTGGAAAGGTGCAAGGTACCGTATTCAGTGGGGCAAGCGGCCCGAGTGACGCGGCGGGGCTGAGGCTGCACCAGCGTCACCGCTGCGGCTGGACCGCCAGCAATCCGACGTCCATCGGCGAGGCACCGTTCGAGCTCGACGACCCGGGGCAGAGCAAGGCGCGCTCTTCGGGGGGGTGGCCGCCTCAGGGACTCCACCGCCGGACGGCTATGCCGGCGAGAGCAACCCCTGCCGGAGGCGCGCGCAGCGTCTCCCGCCGCAACGCCCGAATGAGCTTGCGTCGTTATCGTCCCGTGACCTAATGTGGGTGGCGCCTCCGGCGTGCCCAGAAACAACCCGTGATGTCACGCCCCGCCCCCTCCCCCTGGTGGCGGGGCGTTCGCGTTCCCCGGTCGGGAGGTGATCCCGTGGCCGACCCGATCACGGACGCCGACCGCGAGGCGGTCCGCCGCCTGCACGCCGAGGGGAGGTCCCGTAACGCGATCGCTCGGGACCTCGGGCGGGGCGCCGCCACCGTTTCAAAGATCGCCGCCGCCGAGGGGCTCACCTTCTCCGGCGGGGCGCGGGTCGCTGCTGCCACAGATGCCCGACGAGCCGACGGTGCGGTGCGGCGCGAACAGCTCGCCGACGACGCGCTCGACGGCGCCCTCGCGCAAGTTGAACGGGTCGGCGCCGCCGACTCTGCCCGCGACGCTCGCGACTACGCGACCGCGGCGCGGGCGCTTACCGAGGTTCACGCCAAGGTCGCCGAGCTCGCCCGCACGAATAAGACCAGCAGCGCCGGCGGGATGCTCGACCGCCTCGCCGACGCACTGCTCGGCACGCAGGACGGTGCACCGGACGGGGGGTGATCCCCTCGGCTGATCACCTCTCCGACAAGCAACTGCGCTCGATCCGCGAGGCGACCGCCCGTATCAACCTGTGGCACGGCAGCGTACGAAGCGGCAAGACGATCTCGTCGCTGCTGCGCTTCCTGCTCGCCGTCCGGCGGGCGCCCGCCGCGGGCCTGATCCTGATTGTGGGCCGCTCGCTCGCCACGATCGAGCGGAACGTGATCGAGCCGCTGCAAGACCCCGAGTTGTTCTCGGATACCGCGGCCGAGGTCCACCACACCCGGGGCGCGACAACCGCCGTAATCCTCGGCCGAGTCGTGCACCTGATCGGCGCGAGTGACTCTCGCTCCGAGGGCCGGCTGCGAGGTCTGACCGCCTCCATCGCTTACGCGGATGAGGTCACGCTGCTGCCGGAAGCGTTCTTCACGCAGCTACTCGCCCGCCTGTCGGTGCCCGGCGCAATCCTGATCGGGACGACCAACCCGGACGGCCCGCGGCACTGGCTCAAAGCGAAGTACCTCGACCGGCAGCACGAGCTCGACCTCGCATCGTGGCACTTCAAGCTCGCCGACAATCCGGCACTGTCGCCCGCCTACGTCAAGGCCCTGTCCGCCGAGTACACCGGCCTATGGCGGCGCCGGATGATCCTCGGCGAGTGGGTTGTCGCCGAGGGCGCGATCTTCGACATGTACGACGAGCAGCAGCACGTCGTCGACGAGCTGCCCGAGATGCGCCGCTACTGGGCAGGGGTGGACTACGGCACGAGCAACCCTTTCGTGGCGATCTTGCTCGGCCTCGGCGTCGACGGCCGGCTGTACGCGGTGAGCGAGTGGAGACACGACGCTCGCGCCGTACACCGGCAGATGACCGACGCGCAGTACAGCCGCGCCGTCCGCGAGTGGATCGCCGAGCAGGACGTGCGGCCCGAGTGGACGTTCATCGACCCGAGCGCGACGAGCTTCTCGACTCAGCTTTGGGCCGACGGATACCCGAACGTGGCCCGCGCCAACAACGCCGTGTTGGACGGCATCCGCAGCGTGGCGAATGCGCTCGACGCCGGCCGGCTACTGATCCATCGCTCGTGCGAGGGGCTGCTCGCCGAGTTCTCCACGTACGTATGGGACGACGCCGCCGCGGCCCGCGGTGAAGACCGCCCCGTCAAGCAAGACGATCACTCGCTCGACGCGCTGCGATACGTGGTGCACAGCACCGTGCACGAGTGGCGCGGCCTGCTCGTCTGACCCCTCCCCCGTTCCTGCCCGGTGCGCTGCGCCGCGGACCCGAGCACGTCGAGGGGGTGATCGAGTGCCCCGTTCACTGACCGACCGGTTCCTCGACAAGGTCACCGCTGGGCCCCTCGGCTGCTGGGACTGGACAGCCCACATCAAGCCCAACGGCTACGGGCAGATCAAGGTCGCCGGACGCCCGCAGTACGCGCACCGCGTCGCCTACGAGCTCGTACGGGGCCCAATTCCCCGCCGGCTCGTGATCGACCACCTGTGCCGCCGCCGACACTGTGCAAACCCCGACCACCTCGAAGTGGTCACCACCCGGACCAACATCCGGCGCGGAATCAGTCCGGCCGCCCGCCGCGCACGCCAAACGCACTGCGCCCGCGGACACCGATTCGACCAAGCGAACACGTACCGCGCCCCGAACGGCACCCGGCACTGCCGAGCCTGCGCAGCGACCAGGACCCGACGAATGAGACTGACCAAGTAGCTGTGCAGTTAGGCGCGTCCGGTGACTCCGTGCGCGGGCGGGCCTGACCGCGCACGGAGCCTTGCATTCACCCGTTATCTCGCCGCCGGACCGCTCCAGTCGTGAACCAGTGCACCAACGTTGCGGCAAGATGAACCGCCATCTGGGCCTCATCTTGACGCTGCCTCCGAAAGCCTGGACTGCCAGGGTGCCGGGCAACATGGCCCTTCCAAAGGAGACTGATCATCTCCCTCACCGGAGCAACATCACCGCCATTCCTCCCCTCGATCGCCAGTTCCCACTTGCTGGCCGCGTCTCTGAGGTGAGCTAGAACCTTGCCGAGGCTGTCCTGTGTACTTTTCGGCAATACAACCGGGATGGCTGCGGCCTCGACGGCTCGTACTGCCTCGTCGTAAGCCTTAGACGGATCGGGGTGGCGTCCGTAAGTTGCGGCCCATGCTGCCTCAAGGTGCCTTCCGGCATCCATGCTGATTGCCTGCTCGACAGCAGCGGTTACCGTGGCATCGACTCTGCGGCGCAAGCACCGCTGACGCCAGTCGACTTCAAAGGCCGAGCCGGCGTCCGCGAGCATGTCATCGAGCCTCTCGACCGCCGCGACCTTGCTTCCCTTCGGCCACCTGAAGTCGGGAATCCACGGGGCCAAGCCCGCTTCCATTGCGCGCTCGGGACCGGTGACATCCAGCTCCCACCACAGCCCCTTGTCGAGGTGAAGCGCGGCGTCAACAGCATCAAGGAGATGCGAGAGGTCGTTGATGGAGATCGTCTCGACAAGCTGCTCGGGGTCGGGGGTGTCCAGTGCAACGTGCAACTGGAGAGCAACCCGCCCCATAACTTCCGAGCTGCCTCTCAGGTAGTCGGCGAGCCAGGTTTTCAGCGGGAGCAACAGGTGATCCGGCACCCCTTCGAGCAGAGTCACATCCCGTGTCGAGATGTCACGGCGAGACAGGGGCTTCCAGTCAAAATGTTCCGAATTCATCACTATTACTCCCACTCGCCACGGCATCGCTGAGGGCTGCTCCCTTTAGCTCCACGGCAGAGATCGTCGCGCCCCGCGTACCACTGTGGCATCCGAGGGACAGTCTTCACCGCGATTTTGCGACCGCCCATCTACGCGCACTGGCTGAGGAAGACGCTCAGCCGCGACCAAGGGAGGTGAGCTGTGCCGCTGCCTGACAACGGCGCGCCGTGGCCGCCGCCGGCCCTCGCCTGGCACTATGCCGAACTGCGGGTCGACGATGCTTGGTACGCCGGCGACCGCGACAAGCTCGCCGCGGTGTATCGCAGCGCCCCGCAGCGCCGCGACGGCCGGCGCCGGCTGTGGGGGCGCGACCGGGCAGAGCAGCCTGGGACACCCGATCACCGGCTGCACATCCCCTTGCCCGGGGACATCGCGACCGCGAGCGCTGATCTCCTGTTCGCCGAGCCGCCCGAGTTCACCGTCGCCGATGCAGCCACGCAAGACCGGCTCGACGAGCTCGACGAGGCCGACGGCATCGCGAACACGTTGCTCGAAGCGGCCGAGGTCGCCGCCGCGCTCGGGGGCGTGTATCTACGCGTCACCTGGGATCGGTCGCTCGCTGGCCGGCCCCTGCTCACGACGGTGCATCCCGACGCCGCTGTGCCGGAATGGCGTTGGGGGCAGCTCGTCGCCGTGACGTTCTGGCGCGAGCTCTCCTCGGATTCAGTCACGGTGTGGCGGCACCTTGAACGGCACTCCCCGGGCCGGATCGAGCAAGGGCTCTACCAAGGTTCGCAGAACAGTCTCGGGGTGCGGGTGCCGCTCACCGAGCACCCCGACGTCGCCGCGCTCGCCGACTCGCTCGGCCCCGATGGCGACGCGATCGAGACCGGTATCGGCCTGCTGACCGCCGCCTACTGCCCCAACATCCGTCCCCACCGCAAGCACCGCGGCTCGCCGTTCGGCCGGTCCGACTTCAGCGCTCCCCTGTACGACCTGTTCGACTCGCTCGATACGACGTGGTCGAGCTGGATTCGCGATCTGCGGCTCGCTCGCGCGCGGCTGCTCGTGCCCGACGGTTATCTGCGGGACCACGGGCCGGGGCGCGGTGCGAGCTTTGACGACGACCGGGAAATCTGGACGCTGCTCAACGTCCCGCCGACCGAGCAGGGCGGCGCCGGCATCACCCTGTCGCAGTTCGCGATCAGGGTCGACGAGCACGAGCGCACCTCAGCCGCGATCACCCGGCAAGCGGTGATGAGCGCCGGGTACTCCGCCGCGACGTTCGGGCTCGGCGACCAGGGCGCCGCCGTGACTGCGACCGAGGTCAGAGCGCGCGAGCGGAAGAGCATGATCACCCGGGGCAAGAAAGTGAGGTACTGGACGCCGCCCGTCGCCGACATGCTGCACGTTCTACTGCTGCTCGACCGGCAGTTCTTCACACCGCGCATCGTGCCCGAGCGGCCCCGTGTCGAATTCGGTGACACGATCACCGACGACACGTCCTCGCTCGCTCAGACCTTGGCACTCCTCCAGCAGGCGCAAGCCGTCTCGACCGAGACCAAGGTGCGACTGCTGCACCCCGAGTGGGACGAGACATACGTGCAGGCCGAGGTCGCCCGTATCGGCATCGAGTCGGGCACGGCAGTGCCCGACCCGATGCAGAGTGGGCAACTGGTCTAGCTGGTGACGGGCCACCCGACGAACTTGTCGCCGTCCTCATAGATCAGGGTCATTCCGCCGGCCTCGACCAGATCACACAGATCGTGGTCGGGGCACTCCGGCAGCAGGACAACGAGGTGATCAGGCTTGGGGGTGATGTGCCGGCGGTAGTCGATGAGCTGCCCTATGGCCATGCGGATGGCGTTTCGACTGATGTTGCCCTTGATCTCGTAGAGGGCGTTGTCGGTCGAGTCGAACAGGTCGGTGAAGAAGGTTGAGTTCAACCCCTCCACGCGGATCTTGATCCGCTCGACGCTGTGCCCCTGCTCGGTCAGGAAGGCGAGGAACCGATCGCTCAACTCCGCTTCCCGGCGCTTGACCTCGACCGCCTCGGTCGGCTTACGCGTGATCTTCTTCCCGCTGTTGGCCTCGGGCTTGATCGTCTGGCTCATTGTCGCCTCGGCAGGCTTGAGCTGGAAGGACACGAGCGCCGGATCGCTGATCGGCGTCGCCGGCACCTTGGTGGCGATCGTCTCCGAGGCGACTGGCACGAAGTCCTCGGGTGCCTGCTCCACTCCGGCCACGGGCCGCAGGCGGAACACGTATACCCACCGCAACTTCTGTGCGGAGTCGAGTACCTGCCGCATTACAAAGGGCTCGTCCGCGTCGAGGATGAACTCACCGACGTAGCGGTGCGTCCGTGCCCCCGTCGTGCCTCCGTCGACGTACCCAACCGCGATGAAGAGGCGCAGCGTGCGGCCGTCTTCCACGTGGCGTAGTACGGAACCGTTGTTGCCGCTCAGCGTCTGGTCGCCGAGCGTTCCCTGCCCCGTGTATTCGAAGATCGGCCCTGACGTGTCTTCCTCGGCCAGCCAACCGTCCTGATAGCCAAAGCCTTTGGCGCTCTCGTGGTCGGTGAACAACAGGATGTTGTCGGTCGTGCGTGACGGGATGATTCCGCCTTGCGGGCCACCACCGAAGATCGCCTTCAGTTCCGCACGTGTCCTGACGTCGCCGGGCTTGATCTGCACAGAGGTCATAGCGCGACCGTACCCGCGACCACTGACAATCCGTGCCGGGCCGTGGTGGGGGGTGCCATGCCCATTCACCCCGCCATGGCCGAGGACCTCTCGGCCGGCGTCCGCGATCTCTACGCGGACGCCGAGCAGCGCCTGCTCGGCATCGTCGCGCGGCAGCTCGCCGAGGGGTTCGACGCCCCCGGGTGGGCAGTCGCCAAGCTGCGCGACATCCAGCCGCTACGACGAGCAGCGCAGGGGGTCGTCAACGCCCTCGAGACCGCGCTCGACCTCGAGGTGTTCTCAGCAGTCACCGAGGCGTACGACGTCGGGGCGCGGGCCAGCCTCGACGAGCTCGGCGCCCTCTCCGACGCCGACGCCCGGCGGATCGCCGACAGCACCCCGAACACCCGGGCCGTTGACCGCCTCGCCGCCGAGACGATCGAGCTCGTCACCGAGACGCACCGCGGCATTCTGCGAGGCGTCGAGGACGGATACCGGCAGGTCATCAGCGAGGTATCGGCGACGCCGCTCCTCGGCATCGACACCCGCCGGCAGGCCACGCAGCGCGCCCTCGAAAGGTTCGCCGACCGCGGTCTGCGGACGTTCGTCGATAAGAGCGGGCGCGCGTGGCAGATGACGAGCTATGCCGAGATGGCAGTGCGGACCGCCGTCGGGCGGGCCGCGGTCGAGGCGCACGGCGACAAGCTGCGCGCCGCCGGCGTCTCGCTCGTGATCGTCTCCAACGCCCCCCACAACTGCGATCTTTGCGACCCGTTCGAGGGGCGGGTGCTCGCGCTCGACGGCCCGGGCGGCGCCCGGACGATCGAGGTCGAGCACGCCACCGACGACGATCGCACCGTGCGCGTGCACGTCGCCGGATCGCTCGACGAAGCACGTCGGCGCGGGCTGCAACACCCCAACTGCCGGCACTCCACCTCGGCCTACTTGCCGGGGGTCACCCGGGCGCCGGTAGAGCACTCCGAGGATCCGGCCGGCTATGAAGCTACACAGCGGCAGAGGGCGATCGAGCGCGCCATCAGGAAGTGGAAGAACCGCACCGCCGTCGCCGCAACGCCCGAGACCAAGAGAGCGGCCGAGGCACGGGTGCGGCAGTGGCAGGGCCGAATGCGCGAGCACCTCGCGCAGCACCCCGAGCTCATCCGCCGGCGCGAGCGCGAGCAGCCCGGAGCGAGCAACCTCCCGCCGGCCGGCGGCACCGCGGGCCGGCCCGGACCGAGCGGCCCGGGGTCGGACCCGTTCGAGGCTGCGCGCGTACGTGCGGGCGACGACCGCACCCTGCCCGAGATGACCGACGAGCAGCTCGGCGCCGCGCTGCGCCCGGGGGTACTCGACGAGCGCGACCGCGACCGGATCACGGCCGAGGCGGACCGCCGCGACGAGCAGGCGCTGCTCGACCGCATCCGGCCGAACGGCCGGCTCGTCGACTCCCTCGCCGAGTTCAGCGACGACGAGCTCGCCCGGGTCGCGCTGCACCTCGACGACGACGGGCTGCTGCGCGTCATGGCCGAGGCGGACCGGCGCGACATCGACGCTGCCATGCCCGGGGTACGGGGCGACCTGCTCGGCATGTCCGAGCAGGCGCTCGCCACCCGGGCACGGCACGTGCCCGAGGACCGGCCGGCGATCGGCGCCGAGATCCACCGGCGCCGCCTGCTCGATTCCCTGTTTCCGGGCGGGCGCCTCGCTGGCGACCTCTCCGCGCTCGGCGACGAGCTGCTCGTGTGGGGCATCCGCTACGCCTCGCCGGCGGACGCCGAGCGGATCGCCGGCGAGATCGACCGCCGGCACCCGCCCACCCCGCCGCCACCGGCGGCCGGCGCGACAGTCGCCGACACCCTCGCAGCCCGGGACGCCCTCGACGCCGCCATGCACCCGATCCGCCTCGACGATCCGCCGCCCGTGGACCCCGACGAGTGGGGGCCGTACGGCGCCGACGTCGAGCGCGGCCCGGACGGCACCGAACACATGTCAGCCACCGAGCGATGGGTGTACGAGCGCGAGCTCGAGGCCCGTTCCGCGCGCGGGGCGTACAGCCGCGCAGAGTTGCGCGAGATGTACGACGAGCACATCTATGTGCAGTGGCTTGCCGCCGAGGACTACACCCGCGGGATCTTGCTCAATCGCAAGTCCCGGGCCGCGGGGCATGACCCGCGCCCCCTGTTCTCAGGGCCGGCCCATGTTGCGTACGCCCGGGCAAGCGAGGAGCTGATTCGTTTCTGGGAGGACGTCTCTCCCCGGATCACATTCGCCGAGTTCTCCGAGGGGGTGACCGGCGTCCGCACCGGCGCCGGCGACACCGCCCGGCATTCCGCACATGCTCAGTGGCTCAAGCAGTAGAGGGGGTGGTCTCTTGGGTTTCCGCGAGCAGGCGCTGCGTGCCCGCCGCGAGGGGCTCGCCGCCGCACGTGCCGGCCGGCCGGCGACCGTCGCCCCCCGCTACACCGACCCGCGACTGATGGCTGCTTGGGTCCGTGGATACGCCAAAGCGCGCCTGCTCAACGACGAGACCGCTGACTAGCCTCACCCTGCCCGGGCATACCTGGCCACGCCAGTGAGCGCGCTTCGTTATGCCGGAGTGAGGCATTGCCTGGCCCCTACTCGATCACCATCTCGTCGAAGTCGATTTGGACGGTCTCAATCGCCTCATCGGAGGCCGACCATGACGACGCCCACGCGTTGCGCAGGTTGAAGCGCTGGGCGACCGTGTTGGCGGCGTCCAAGCGGCAGATGCTGACGTTGCGTGCGCCGCCGTTGTTGTGGTTTACCCGCGACTCCTTGATCCACTCTGTGAGTTCGTTGCTCTTGTCCATGCCGCGCGTGATCGTGATCTGGCCGCTCTGCGTGTGCCCGTCGGCGAGACCAGAGACCGACTGGAGTGTCTCCAGCCGCATCTGACCCAATTCGATAGCGAACATGTGTTTTATAACCACCGCTCCAGTTGACTACATTCGGTACATGATCTACCACTCAATGCAACGGAGACAAGGGGGGACCCGCTCGATTCCTAACCGACGAGCCGACACGAGACGGAGTCCTGCCATGCGCCATGCGAGCGCGTAGCCGCGACACCGTCTCTCTCCTTCGCTCAGGGCCCACCTGTCCGGCGGGCCCTTTTCTATGCCCACACCACGCCCCCGGAGGGCCGACCCACCATGCCCGAGAACACCCTCGACGGTGCCCTTCCCACTCACCCGCGTACGGGCGAGACCGCCCTCGGCCGGCGCCGTGACGGCCGCCCGATCTGGCCTATCAAGGGCGGCTCGGGCGAGGGCGGCGACCCCGCCGGCCCGCCCGCGCCGCCGGCCGGCGAACCGAACAACCCGCCGGCCCCGGCCGCACCGCCGGCGCCGGCCGGCGATCCGGCCGCCGAGCAGCAGCTCGCCGACGCCACGAGCCGCGCCGAGCAGGCCGCGGCCGAGCGCGACGAGCTGCGGGCCGCACTGGACGCCGTGACCCGCGCGCTCAATCCCAACGGTGGCGATGCCGAGCAGGACCCGGCCGCGCTGGCCGCTGCCGTCGCCGAACGCGACCGGCTGCTCGCCGAGAACGCGAGCGCGCTTCGCTCGGCACGCGTCGAGCTCGCCGTCGCCCGCGTCGCCGGCGACCAGGGCGCTCGGGGCGACCGCCTACTCAACTCCCGTTCGTTCCTCGCCTCGGTCGCCGACCTCGACCCCACCGACACCGGTTTCGACGCCGCGCTCACCGCGGCGATCACGGGCGCGGTTGACGCCGACCCCGACCTGTACCGCGCCGCCCCGGCCGGCCCGGCCCGCGGGGGCGGCGAGTTCAACGGCGCCCCGACGGGTGAGCGGCGCCCTGCTTCTCTGCACGACGCGATCGCCGCCCGCCTCGGCGGCTAGCCCCTTCTGACTGGAGATCCCGCCTATGGCAATCACTCTCGCCGACGCGCGGCTGAACACGCAGGATGACGTCGACACCATGGTGATCGACGAGTTCCGTAAGTCGTCTTGGCTGCTCGACAACCTCACCTTTGACGACGTCGTGAGCCCTGCGGGTGGCGGCGCCACCCTCACGTACGGATACACCCGACTGATCACCGAGCGGCCCGCGCAGTTCCGGCCGATGAACACCGAGTACCCCAAGGCGCAGGCCAAGCGGCAGCGCTACACCGTCGATCTCTCCCCGTTGGGCGGGGCGTTCGAGGTCGACCGCGTGCTGTCCAACCTCGGCGCCGCGGCAACGAACGAGACCACGTTTCAGATGGGCCAGACGATCAAGTCAGCTCGGGCGTTCTTCTCCGATCAGGTCATCAACGGCAAGCGGGTCACGACCCCGGGCGCCGAGGCGGGATTCGACGGGCTCGACAAGGCGCTCGCCGGCAGCTCTACGGAGATGGGCGCGGGCGCCTCGCTCGACTGGACCGGGGCGACCCTCGGCTCGGATGCGGGGAAGGCGAACGACGCGCTCGACGTCCTCGACGAGTTCCTCGCCCTGCTCGACGGCACCCCGTCGGCGATCTTCGGCAACAAGAAGACGCTCTCGCGGGTGCGGTCGCTCGCCCGTCGGGCCGGCTACTACGACCGGACCGCGGACGCGTTCGGGCAGCAGATCGAGACGTACAACGGAATCCCCCTGGTGGATCTCGGCGACAAGGCCGGCGCCACCACCCCGGTTATCCCGATCGAGTCCCGCGACGTCGACGGCGCGGGCGCCGGCGCCGCGATCCTGGGCCTGTCCGATCTCTACGTCGTCCGCCTCGGCCTCGATGGCTTCCACGGTGTGAGCACCGTTGGCGGGCAGCTCGTGCGGCAGTGGCTGCCCGACTTCACCACCGCGGGCGCCGTCAAGACCGGCGAGGTCGAGCTCGGGCCCGTCGCGGTCGCGCTCAAGGCCACTAAGAGCGCCGCCGTCCTGCGGAACATCAAGGTTCAGTGATGGGCCGGTACGAGATCACGGCCCCGCACGAGGGCGACGAGCACGTCGCCGGCGTCACTTTCACGGCCGGCCGCGCCACCGCGACCGACCCTAACGAGGGGGCGCTGCTCTACTTCCGGCGCCATGGCTACAGCCTCGAACCGCTCGGCGACGAGCAGACCAGCGAACCGGACGGCCCGCAGGACACCAAGCCTGCGGGCCGTTCTGCTGCCCGCAGCAAGAGGGGGTGATCGTGGCACGACAGCCCTACGCCACCCCCGAGGCGCTCGCCGCATGGCTCGGCACTCCGGCGCCGCCCGAGGCCGAGCGGCTGATCGCGCGGGCCGGCGAGGACATCGACTCGGCGCTGCTGACCGCGATCTATCGCGTGGACGACGACGGCGACCCGACCGACCCGACGATCGGCGCCGCCCTTGGCTCGGCGGTGTGCGCGCAGGTCGAGTATTGGCTCGCCGCCGGCGACGACGGCACCGGGGCCGCGGGTAAGTGGGACTCGGTCTCGATCGGCCCGGTATCCCTGTCCGGCCGCGCCGCCTCGACCGCGGGCGCGTCCGGCGTCGAGCTCGCCCCGCGTGCCGCGCGGGTGCTGCGCCGCGCCGGCCTCGAACCGGGGCGGGTGATGGCATGGTGACGCGCGTCCCGCCGTCCCTGCTCCGCCACCGGATCGGCGTCGAGCCCTACTTGGGCGACGGCGCGTACGGGCCGACGTACGGGCCGCGCGTCGAGCATCCCGCGCTCGTCGGCGAGGCGGTGCGCATGGTGCGTGCCCCGGACGGGCGCACGGTCGCCAGCAGCGCGCAGATCATCGCCGCCCCGGGCCTTACCTGCCCGCCCGGATCGCGCGTCACCCTGCCCGGCGGACGGATCACCACCGTGATCAGCGCCGCCTCGCACACCGCCCCGGGCCTACCGGTTCCCGCGTCCACGGAGGTGGTGTGCGAATGAGCCCGCGTGCCCGACTGCGCTGGAATGGCGACGCCGTCGCCGACGCGATGCGCGAGGCAGCGGCCCGCGGGGTGCTGCTCGGCGCCGAGCACGTCCTCGCCGCGAGCAGGCAGCGCGTGCCGATCAACGAGGGCACCCTCGAACGGAGCGGCGCGACCTCGGTCGACGAGCAGCAGCTCGTCGCCGCGGTGTCCTTCGACACCCCGTACGCCGCCCGCGTCCATGAGGACATGACCGCGCGGCACGCCCCAGGGCGCAGCGCGAAGTACCTCGAGGGCGTGCTGCCCGAGACCGCGGGCGAGGTGCAGGCGCTGATCGCTGCGCAGATCCGGCGCGCGCTGCGATGACCTACACCGTCGACCTGCTCGACGGTCTCGCCCGCCTGCTGCACGAGCAGGGTGTCGGCATCTACCGCACCGACGGCCCGTACGCCGCGGGCGAGACCGCGATCACCATTGCCGCGCTTCCCCCCGTTCCCGACCGCGTGATCTGCCTCGCCGCCTACCCGGTCACCGACTCGCCCGTGCTCACCGACACCACCACCGGCGTGCAGGCGCGCACACGCGCGGGGGTCGACCCCCGCGAGGTTGACGCCCTCGACGACCAGGTGCACGAGGTGCTGCACGGCAGCGGCCCGCACCTACTCGGCTCGGTCCGGGCGCAGCTCGTCTTTCGCGTCTCGGCCGCCCCGATCGGGTCCGACTCGGCCGGCCGCTGGGAGCGCTCCGCCAACTTCCACGTGCGCGCCCACCGGGCGCACCCCAACCTCGAATAGGAGGCGCCATTGAGCACCCCGACGCCCCCGGCCGAGACCGTAACCGCGCTTGCGCGCCGCTACCGGCTTGAGCTGGACATGGGCACGACGCCCGGTACGCCGATATGGACCCTCGTTCCAGGGGTCACCGAGTTCACGCCGAAGGTGGAGCCAACGCAGCAGGAGGTGACGACCTACGACGCCGAGGGGTGGAGCGAGCAGGCCGTAACCATGCTCGCGTGGTCGATCGAGACCACGATCGCGCACCGCGCGCACCCCACAACCGGCGTCTTTAACGCAGCGCAAGAGGCGCTGCGGAAGGCGTCGCGATCGTTCGGCGCCAAGAGCTATGTACGGGTCCGCTACTACGACCGCAACGGGGCCGCGGACGCGCAGGAAGGTTCCGCCCTGGTGACGTGGGAGCCCGACGGGGGCGGCCCGGATGAGGTCGACACGATCAAGGTGACGCTTACCGGGTCCGGCCCGCTCGTCGAGATCACAAACCCTGTCGCCGGTGGGGGCACGTTCGCCGCCGCCGAGGCCAAGACGCTTAAGGCAGGTGATGCGTAGTGGCGTTCGAGGCACTCGACGAGCTGCTCGACGAGCGGCTCGAGCTGCCCGTCGCCGGCCGCCTCTACACCGTGCCCGCGCCCTCGGCCGAGATCGGTCTGCGCACGCAGGCTCTGATCAACGCCGCCGCGGTCGCCGCGGACGGCGGACGGGCCGACGAGCAGGTGCTCGGCGACGCCGCCGAGCGCGACTTGTACCGCGAGGTACTTGGGCCGGCGCACGATCAGATGGTCGCCGACGGCGTGAAGTGGCCAGTCCTCAAACATTCGGCGATCACCGCCATGGTGTGGATCGCGCAGGACAAGGCCGCGGCAGAGCGGTACTGGAACGCGGCCGGCGACCCAAACAGGTTGGCCCCGAACCGGGCAGCTCGCCGGAACCGATCGGGTGCGGCGAGCTCGACCCCGTCTCGGGGCTCTACGAGTGGTACGAGTACCCGCCCGGCACCCGCCCGAGGAAAGGGCAAAAAGGGCCGCAAGCCTCACTGACATGGGCGCAGATCCTCGCCGAGTGGCCGCTCGTCGAGGCTGATCTGCACGAGGTCTACGGCATCGACCTAGGCACCCCGGGCCTGCTGCGCGCCCGCTCGTGGCGTTGGCTGCGCGTTCGCATCCTCGCCCTGCTCTCTGCTGAATCCCGCCTCGCGCGGGTCCTCACACCTCCGCCCGACACCTCCCCGACGGGAGGCGGAACCCCCCGGAGGTGAGGCCCCATGGCGCTCATGGTGGGCGAGCTCGCCGCCACCGTCACGATCGACGACTCGGGGGCCGATGCGGGCATGTCCCGCGCCCGCGCTGCGGTACAGGCTGGCGGCGACCGGATCGCCGCCGAGGCCGAGCGCGCCGGCGATCAGGCCGGCGACGCTCTCGGCGACGGGCTCGCCGAGGGCGCGTCCGACGGCGCCGAACAGGCGAGCTCGGGCATGGGGACCGCGCTGCGAGGGTTCGCTGCTGCGGCCATCGGCGCCGCGATCGGTGGCGCTCTCATGGCCGGGATCGGGCAGGCGCTCGAACAGGCCAAGGTGCCGGGGCAGTTGCAGGCGCAGCTCGGCGCCACCGGCCCGGTAGCCAAGACATACGGCAAGGTCGCCGGCGACCTGTACGCCTCGGCGATCGTCGACTCGGTCGCCGACGGCGCCGAGATCATCAAGGGCATCGCGCGGGGCGGACTCCTCCCGCCGGACGCCACGCAGGGCCAGGTCAAGACGCTTGCGACGCAGGTCGCGAGTGCTGCCTCGGTCATGGGCGAGGACGTGTCCAAGGTTTCTCGTGCCGTCGGCACGATGATGAAAACCGGGCTCGCCGACTCCGCGGAGGAAGCGCTCGACGTGCTCGTTCGGGGCACGCAGAACGGCGTCGACGTCGCCGAGGACCTGCTCGACACGTTCGCGGAATACCCGACTGAGTTCCGGCAGCTGGGTCTCGACGCTCAGACGTCGATGGGCCTTTTGCAGCAAGGGCTCAAGGGCGGCGCGCGAGACGCCGATGTCGTCGCTGACAGTCTCAAGGAATTCACCCTGATGGCTCAGGGGATGGGCGAGGCAACGGCGACCGCCTATGAGGATCTTGGCTTTTCTGCCGAGAAAATGCAGAAGGTCTTTCAGAAGGGTGGACCGGAAGCAGCAAAGGCGCTCGATCAAGTCCTCGACAAGCTGCGCGGCGTCAAGGACCCTGCGAAGCAGAGCGAGATCGCGCTCGGACTCTTCGGCACCAAGGCCGAGGACATGCAGAAAGCGATCTACTCGCTCGATCCTTCGAGCGCAGTAAAGGCGCTCGGCGACGTTAAGGGCGCTACCGACGCCGCCGGTAAAGCATTGCACGACAATGCGGCGACTAAGCTCGAAGCATTCAAGCGAGGAATAGAGCAGAAGGTCGTCGGGGTCCTCGGGAACTATGCGATCCCCGTAATTGAGAAGGCTGCCGATTGGCTGGGCGAGGGTGGGCTCGGCGGTGCGTTCCGTGCGTCCGTCGGGTGGATCTCTGAGCACTCGACGGCGCTCTCGATCGCCGCCGGCGTGATCGCCATCCTGATGCTGCCGACGCTCATCGCGCTCGGCGTCACTGCGTGGACAACGACGACCGCAGTCGTCACCGGATGGGCCACTCAGACCGCGGCCGGCATAGCCGCTGCAGGACGGTTTGTCCTGCTCAACGCCACAATGTTGGCGGGTTGGGTCGCGCAGGGTGTGAGCGCCGGCGCGACCGCTCTACGGGTGGTCGGCGCGTGGGTGCTCATGGGTACGCAGTCCCTGATACAGGGCGCCCGGATGGCTGCGGCGTGGCTGCTCGCCATGGGCCCGATCGCGCTCGTGATCGCCGCCGTAGTCGGCATCGTCGCCCTGATCGTCGCCAACTGGGACACCATCGTTGGCGCCACAAAGGCGGCGTGGGATTGGGTCTGGGGAAAGCTCCAATGGGTCGGACAGCAGATCCTTTCTTTCTTTCTGAACTGGACGCTCGTCGGGCTCATCATCAAGTATTGGGACTCGATCAAGTCGGGAACCGTAAGCGCATGGAATGCCACCGTTGATTGGGTGCGCGGAATCCCGGGCCGCATCGTCGACTTCTTCCTGAACTGGACGCTCGTCGGCCTGATCATCAAGCATTGGGACTCGATCAAGTCGGGAACAGTTCGCAAAGCCGGTGAGATGCTTGATTGGGTCCGCGGACTACCGGGCATGATCGCCGGCTATTTCGGCGACTTTGGCTCGATGCTGTACGACAAGGGCCGCGACCTGATTTACGGCCTTTGGAACGGCATAAAAGCCATGGGCGGTTGGCTCCGCTCGACGCTCATGTCTTGGGCCAAAAACTTGATTCCCGGACCCATTGCAAAAGCGCTCGGGATTCACTCGCCGTCGCGCCTCATGCGAGACAAGATCGGCAAGTTCATCCCGGCGGGCATCGTCGAGGGCATCAAGGCCGGCGCCCCCGCCGTCGACCGCACCATGCGCCGACTCGTCTCGGTCCCCGCCGCCCCTCAGTTCGCCACCGCCGGCGCCCCCACCACCGGGGCTGGCGCGGGCGGTAGTTGGGGGCCGGCAGTCCACATCGAGAACTGGCACGCCGGCAACGCCACCGCCGATCAGACCGCGGTCGCGCTCGCCTGGCACGCCAAGGGCAGGGGTGACCAGTGGCCCCGGGTGATCTGGTCACCCTCGCCGGACACGTCCAGTTCGGCGAGCTGCTGCTCGGCCCGCGCACCGCGTACGGGTGGCGGTCCCTCACCGGATGGGAGGACACCCCCGGCACCGCCTCGGGAACCGTCGCCCGAGCCGACGCGCACGGCGCCTACCCCGGCCGGCTGCTCGCCGAGCCGCGGACGATCACCCTCGACGGCGTCGTGATCCGTACCGACCCCGGGCGCATGGGGGCCGCCGTGCGAACCCTGTCCGCGGCAACCGCGCTCCGCGACGACGAGCAGGCACTCGTGATCCAACTCGATGACTCACCGCCCCTGCTGTCGTGGGCACGGTGCATCCGACGCGCCGTGCCCGTCGGCACGGGCGGATATGCGATCGGCATCGTCACCGGGGCCGCGCTGCAATTCGAGGCCAGCGACCCCCGCCGGTACAGCGTGATCGAGCAGCAGGTCGAGACCGTACTGCCCGCCCCCGAGGCCGGCCTCGACTGGCTCGTGACCCCGGGCCCGGAACGGCTCCTCTACCCGCTTGCGTTCGGCACCCCGGGCAGCACGGGATCGCTGCGCGCCGTCAACGAGGGCGACGCGCCCGCGCACCCCACCATCACGATCCGCGGCCCTGTCTCCCTTCCTTCCTTGACCAACGTGGGCACGGGCGAGGTGATCGAGTACGACATCGACCTCGCCGCCGACGACGAGCTGCTCGTCGACACCCGCGACGGAACGGTGACGCTCAACCGCACCGCCTCGCGCCTCTACACCGCGACGGCCCGCAGCACGCCCGAGCAGGCTTTCGCCCTCGACCCGGGGGCGACCTCGCTCCTCTTTCGCGCGGCCCCCGGATCGACCGACCCCCGCGCCTCGGCGTCTCTCCGATGGCGCTCCGCCTACTGGTAAGGAGGCCCCGCCTTGACCGTGCGTGCCGGATGGCTGCTCCCTGCTGGTCAGACCCGCGAGGACACCCGACTCGTGCCGCTCGGCGTCATGGCGCCCGAGTCCGCGATGACGACTCGCGACGGTGTGATCGCCGGCGGAACAGCACTCAACGCGACCGGCGTCGGCGCCATGCAAGTACAGATCGGCGTCGGTCGCGCCGTGGTGCAAGGCACCGACGCACAAGGCGCCTACCCCGTCGCCGTGACCGCCCCCGAGACCCTCGCAATCGGCGACGGACACGCGCAGTACGGGCGCATCGACGCTGTTGTGCTGCGGGTGTACGACGAGCTGTACGACACCGGCACACAGACCCTCGCCCGCCTCGAGATCATCCGCGGCGCCGAGACCGCGACGCCGACCCCGCCCTCGCTTCCGCCGGCCGCGCTGCGGCTGTGGGAAATCACCGTGCCGGCCGGCACGTCCGCGGGAACGGGCGGGATCACGTGGGGCTCGGCGCTCGCCGACCGCCGCCGCTACACCACGGCGTACGGCGGAGTGATCCCCCGAGGCTGGGGGCTCAGCTTCTCTGGCGCTTACGTCGGCCAGTACCGCGACAACGGCGCCGGCCTCGATCGGTGGGACGGCGCGGCGTGGCAGACCCTCGACCCCGTGATCGGGTGGACCGCGCCCGCCCTCGCCACCGGCTACACCAACGGGGGCAACTCGCAAGGGGCACTGCGGTACCGGCGGATCATGCTCGGCGGCGTCCCGCACCTGCAATGGCGGGGCGGCGTCTCATGGACAACCAACGCCACCCCGCCCGCGAGCGGTCAGCCGCTCGCTGCGCCGCTTCCTGCCGCGGCGCGGCCCGCGCTGCACACCTCGGCCTCAATCGCCGCCGGCGGCGTGCCGATCAAGGTCGACTGTCAGACGAACGGACACCTCAAGTTCATAGGCAATCCGTCCCTGACCACGTGGGCCACCCTGTCCGGCCTTATCTACCCGCTCGACGCGTAGAGCTATTCCAGCAGTCGAAACGCCGAGAGAGCTGTGATGCACAGAGTCATCCACACCGTGAAGGCACCACCGCCATAGAGGATCGCCTCAGGAATGGAGGCGCCCGAGGCGTGGGACAGCATGCCTGCCACGAGAGCAACGAGACAGGCAGAGAGGAAGGCGCACAGAAAGAGCAGTGCACGGCTGTGAAGCTGACGCACGAGAGAGGTCCCTTTCTCCGGGACCTGAATGCACGCAGGCAAGGGCCCCGGACATCGAAGTGTCCGTGATCCTTGCTGCCTGGCAGAGGCTCGCTACACCTCAGGGTCCGCGCGACACTCCACCCTTAGAAAAAACGGGATCGGATCGTCTTGGCCCAACGAGTTACACCAAGTATCAGCGTGGGTGAGAAACGCGGCCGGCTCTAAGTAGTGGCCCCCTCGGGATGGCTCCTCATCGCCGAGTGTGACAGTCACATGCACATGATCACAAGTAGCGCCAGAGCCTGTATCCAAACAACTCAAGGGGAGGGAAGCGGACTTGGCTGCCCTTTCATACCGGGTGCTGCTCTGTGACCTGCGAACCGATCAGGTGATCGACGTCCTACCGATCACCGACGTGTCGCTCGACGACTACATAGGCAAGATCGGCACCTGCTCGGCGACGATCCCCCTACCGAATCGAGGGATCGCCGCCCGCGCCCGCGCCGCCATCGAGCCCGGGCGTACGGCCCTGTGGATCGAGCGCGGCCCCGAAATCTGGTGGGGCGGCGTCCTGTGGACTGCCAACCTCACCAGCAACGACCGAGGGTTCCTCGGCCTACAGGTACAGGCCGGCGGGTGGGCAAGCTACCTCGACCACCGGGCCATATTCCACACCCAAGAGGCCACCCAAGTTGATCAGTTCGACATCGTGCGCGGACTGATCGACTACTCGGCGAGCCTGCCCGGCGGCGACATCGGCATCGAGCACGACGCCGAGCAGCTCTCGGGCGTGCAGCGTGACAGGACCTTCCGCCGCTACGACGTCCCTCGTATCCGCGAGTTGATCGACCAACTCGCCTCGGTCGAGCACGGTTTCGAGTGGCGCATCGCGTCGTACCGCGACCCAAGCAGCGGCCGGCGAATCAAGCGGCTACAACTCGGCGCCCCCGTCATCCGTACCGGCGCGAGCGAGATCGTCCTCGACCGCCCCGGCCCGATCACGTCCTACGGGTGGCCCATCGACGCCACCGTGCAGGCCAACACATGGCAGAGCCGCGGCGCATCCGACAACCAGAACCAGACCAAAGAGTCGTTGCCCCTCATGTCCGAGCTGCTCGTCGACGACGAGCAGCTCGCCGCCGGATGGCCGCGGCTCGACGGCACCAGCGATTACAGCACCATGACCGAGCAGGCCACCCTCGACGCGCACGCCCGCGCCGACCACGCCGCCGCACTCCGACCGCAGACGATCCCCGAGGTAACCGTCGCGCTCGACCGCACGCCCCTGTCGCCCGCACTGCTCGGCGCCACCGTTCGCGTGCGCATCCGCGACCTGTGGTGGGCCGAGGGGCTCGACCGCCGGTACAGGGTCGTTGGCCTCGCGATCAGTCCACCCGTGCGAGGCCGGCCTGAGACCGCAAAGCTCTACTTGGAGGCCGCCTAGTGGCAGCTATTCCGCTCGACCTGCTCGACCGCATCCGCGAACTCGAACGCAAGGTTCGCGAGCTCACCGGACGCGCTCAGATCCGCCCCGCCTTGAACGAGATCACAAACGGCCCCGTGAAGATCGCCGAAGGGGGGTCCCTGGAAGTCTCGGCCCCGGACGGCACCCGGATTTTCAACGTGGGCGCGCTCTGGGATGGCGCGTACGGCGTCCAGATCCAACGCTCCGACGGCACCCTCGCCTTCAACGTAGGCGGCTCGGGTGAAGGCTCGAACATGGTCCGCCAGTTCTCCCGCGCCGGCGCCGTGATCCTGATGGATGACTACTACTCGCCGGAGTTCCTCGGCCGGCCCTGGATGCCTATCCAGCTTCATCCGACCAAGCAGCAGGGCACCGAGGGGACCAGCTGGCAGTACGGATGGGTTGGCGGCGCCGCCGCGCACAACGCGGTCGCCGTCATCACCCTGTCGAGCATCTCCGCCCCCGGGGGCGGCCAGGTCCGGGTCAACATGATCCCGCCGGGCGGGGGCGAGGTGACGGTCGCCGAGTACGACGTCCCCGCCCGCACATGGGTCAACAAGACCATCGTGCAGCCGCTCAACGGCGTCGGGTTCCTCGACTATGTCGGGTGGAACATTCAGCACCGGGTCCTGACCGAGGGCAGCGGAATCGAGACGCGCGTCTTCAACGCGTACACGCGGAACACCTTCACCCCGGAAGAAGCCCCCACCCCGCCGCCGCAGGCTGCTGCGGCCGACGCGCAGCGCTTCCTCGGCGTCCCCGCCTCGCCGCCGGACGAGGGGCCGCCGCCTGCCCCCGCAAAGGCGGGACTGCACACCATCGACGACTGAGGAGGCTCGTCCTGCTGCCCCCGTCCATACCCACCGTGACAGTGAGAGCACGGTTCCTCGCCCCCGACGGCACACCGCTGTCGGGGGCGATCACTTTCCGCGCACCCGCCACGCTCACGTTTCCCGCGGCCGACGTCATCCTCGGCGGCCCGGTAACCGTCCAGCTCGACGCGCAGGGGGCCGTCGAGGTCACCCTGCCCGCGACCGACGCCCCCGACATGGACCCTGTCGGATGGGCGTACATCGTGACCGAGCAGCTCGCCGGGATTCCCGTAGGCCGCTCGTACAACATCGTGTTGCCCCGCGCGCAGCCCGAGGTCGACCTCGCAGACATCGCCCCCACCGACCCCGCGAAACCCAACTACGTAGGCGTACCCGGACCAACCGGGCCCCAGGGTGCACCCGGTACCCCCGGATCGCGCATCTACAGCGGCAGCGCCGCCCCCGGGACCGGCCTCGGCCTCGACGGCGACCTCTACGTGCGGTACGAGACGACGACGTTCCTGAACGTCACCTCGACGACCGTCTCGACGTGGCAGCGGGCCGCCGGAGCATGGGCGCAGATCGGCGGCGATGTCCGCGGCGCGGCGATCTACACCAACAACACGACGACCCCCTCGACGAACACCAAGCCCGGTGATCTGCTGATCAGAACGGATACCGGCGACCTGTGGCAGCGCAACGCGTCCGGGTGGGGAACCGCGATCGGCAGTCTCCGCGGACCGAAGGGAGACACGGGCGCCACGGGCGCTACCGGGGCCACCGGCCCGGGCGGCGTGGTCCAGTCCGTCAACGGCAAGAGCGCAGCCTCGATCACCCTCAGCGCCGCCGACGTTGGCGCCCTCGCGACCACCGCGGCCGGCGCCCCGTCCGGTATTGCCACGCTCGGCGCCGACGGCAAGGTGCCAGCGGCGCAGCTCCCCGCCGCCGGCGGGGGCGCGGTCGACTCGGTCAACGCCAAGACAGGCGTAGTCGTCCTGACTGCGGCGGACGTCGGCGCCCTCGATCAGACCGCGGCTGATGCCCGGTATCCGCTCACGACCGCCGCCGTCCTGCTCGCCGGAACACAGACGATCAGCGGGGCGAAGACATTCAGCAGCATCCCGTCGAGCTCGGCCGCGCCGACCACAGCGAACCACCTCACGCGCAAGTCATACGTTGACGGGCTCGGGGGCGGCGAGTGGCTCCCGTCCGATCACGGCCTGCTCACGTGGGCGTTCGATCCCGCGCTCGGCCAGTCGACCGCCCTCTACCCCGGCAGCGGACCCATACGGGTAACCGCGGTCATCCTGCGCATCCCCGCCACTGTGACCCGGATCTGCTGGTTCGCGACAGGCTATGCGGGGGGACTCGTGAGCGGCTCATGGGCCGCGATCTACGACTCGGCCGGTAACCGCGTGGCCGCTACCGGCGACATGTCCACCGCCACGTACGAGCCTGCCGAGGTCCACAACGCGGGCGGGGCGACGATCAGCTCGCCCCTGACGGCGTCCTACTCGGCGCCCGCCGGCGTCTACTACGTCGCCTCGCGCTGGCAGTACAACGTCGGCACGGGCGACGGGCCGATGCTGCTCGCCGCGGAAAGCGGCGCGGGCGCCCCACCCAACGTGTTCGGGCAGACCCCCGTGCGCCGCTTCGGCGTCTACACCGCCGGCGCCGCCGCGGCCCCCGCAACGATCGCCGTCGGCTCGATGGAGAACGGCGCCAATCGGTTCTGGTGTGCCCTCGTCTGACCCTCTCCCCCCCTTCACGCCCCTTACGCCCCGTGCCTGTTGGCCGGGGTTTTTTCATGCCCAAGGAGACCTCTTGCAGTTCGTCACCCGCGCCCAGTGGGGTGCCCGCCCCAGCCGCTACGACCTCGCGTACATCGGCAGCACCCGAGGCGTAAAGATCCACTACGAAGGCTCGCCGGTCCCGGCATCCCTCCCTCGTCCCGAGAACCACGGCCAGTGCGCCGGACGCGTCCGCGCGATCCAGGCGAGCCACCTCGCCAACCGGGAAGAGAACTACTCCGACATCGCTTACTCGGCGATGGTCTGCCCGCACGGTGCAGTGTTCGAGGGCCGCGGTGCGCATCGCAAGACCGGTGCGAACGGCACCTCGGCGCTGAACAGTGCCCATTACGCGGTATGCGCCATGGTCGGCGACGAGGGGCTCACCGAGCCGACCGACGCGCAGCTCAACGGACTTCGCGACGCGATCGAGTGGCTGCGCGAGGACGGCGACGCCGGCAGCGAGATCAAGGGCCACCGCGACGGATACGCGACCGAGTGCCCCGGCGGCCCGCTGTACGCGTGGGTGCAGCGCGGCGCCCCGCGCCCGGGTGGCGGGGGCGGCACGCCGTCGCAGCAGTTCGAACCCTTCCCCGGCGCGCAGTGGTTCCACAACGAGCCGCGCTCGGCGGTCGTAACGGCGATGGGGCGCCGCCTCGTCGCCGAAGGTTGCTCCGCCTACCGAGAGGGCCCCGGTCCCCAGTGGACGGAGGCCGATCGCCAGTCCTACGCGCGGTGGCAGCGACGCCTCGGCTACTCCGGCGCCGACGCGGACGGCTGGCCGGGCCCGACGTCGTGGGCCGCGCTCAAGGTCCCCAAGGTCTGACCTCTTGCCCCTACGCCCTGCCCGCGACCGCGGGCGGGGCGCCCCCACATCTCACCCCGTAGAAAGAGGTACTGCTCATGACCGATGCGACCCGCCGCACCGTGCGCACTGTCGTGCAGACCGTGCTCGCCCTCGCCGCCGGCCTGCCCCTGATCATCGACGCCGCGGGCATCCCGCAGACCGCGGCCGGCGTCGGCCTCGCCCTTGCCGTCGCAGGTGGAGTAACCCGAGTCATGGCGCTGCCCGTGGTCGAGGCCCTGCTGCCGCAGTGGCTGCGCGTCACCCCGAGCGCCGACGCCGCGCTGCTCGACCTCGCCCGCCGGCCGGACGGTCGCCCGTGACCGACCCGACGCCGGGCGACGTCGCCCTCGAACTCGAAAGACTGCGGGCGACCGTCGAGACCGGGTTCGCCCGCCTCGACGGAGCGCTCGCCCTACTCGTGCAACGGTCCGACCAACTCGACACCCGCCTCGCCGACCACGAGCAACGGCTCGACGCCCTCGAAAAGAACCGATGGCCGGTCCCCAGCATCGTTGCCTTGGTCGCCGTAGTCGGTCTCGCCATCACGCTTTGGCAGGCCGCGGCCCGCTAATCCCCGCCCCCTGCCTTGCCACCCGGCGGGCAGGGGGCGGTTTTGCCGTTCTGCCGCTCATTCCTTGCCGGTAGCGCTCCACACGCCCGCCACCCCGTGGGTACCGTCTGGAGTATGAGCCTGAACGGATGGAGCCCCGATGCGTAGCCGATCGCTTGAGCGCCACCGCCCCGCCCCGGAGAGGGGGGCGCGCTGATGTTGGAAGAAGCCGAAGAGATCGGCCGCCGCGTCCGACGCGCTCGCCTCCGACTGGGGATGCCGCAGGCTGACCTCGCTACCGCCGTGGGTAAATCGCAGGGTTGGGTTTCCAAGGTCGAGCGCGGTCAAATCGAGCTCGACCGTGTCGGCCTGCTCAATCTGGTTGCCGCAGAGCTTCACGTGCACCCCAACGACCTCATCGGGCGTCCGTACAGCAGCTCACCGACCGAGAATCAGTGGCAGGTCGCGGCGTCGTCCATTCTGCGCGAGCTGCGCCGCTATGACCTTGCACCGGTGTTCGAAGGAACGCCGCGACCCGCGCGGGAGTTGTGGCAGGAGGCGACCCGCCTGCACCGTCTGCGGGACGCGGCGGCCAACACTGCGATCATGCAGGTTCTGCCCGACCTCTTTCGCGAATCGCGCGCCCTGGCCGAGGTGACCACCGGCCACGAGCGGGAAGAGGCGTACGCCGTTTACGCCGTGTGCTGCAAGTTCGCGCACACAGCCGCTCACGCCCTTGGGCACCCCGAGCTAGTCGCCATGTCGTGCGAGCGCGCCGCATGGTCGGCTCGGCTGTCCGGAGATTCGGTCATGCCCGCCGTGGCCGACTGGATGCGGGTGTGGGACATGTGGGCCACTGCCGATTGGGAAGACGCGGTCGCCCTGTCCGACAAGGCGATCAAGAGTGTGCAGCAGGGCTTTGACCAGGGTGAGCCGCTCGCCCTGCGCGCATGGGGAACCCTGCAACTGCGAGCTGCTGTTTCCGCAGCGCGCGGCGGACGGAAGTCTGAGGCCAAGGACCGAATCAAGCACGCCAAGACCGCCGCAAAGCGGTTGGGGCAGTACGCCGGCCCGCCGGTGTACGACCGTCACTCTCTGACCTTCTCTCCGGGGAACGTGCAGATTCATGCGATCAGCGTTGCTCTGGAGATGCGCGAGCAACGGGATGCCTTGGCCATAAGTCGGCGCACTGACCCGATGCTGATTGAGGCGCTGCCCAACTCGCGACAGGGCCACCATCACATGGACCTCGCCCGCGCATGGCTGTGGGACGGCAACCGCGACAAGGCGCTGACGGAGCTGGAGACGGCCGAGCGGATCGCGCCGCAGCTCATCCGTAACCATCCGATCGCCCGGTCAACCCTGCGTGGCATCGTGTACGCCGAACGGGCAGCTACTCGCGAGAAGCTGCGCCGCATGTCGGACCGTTTCCACCTCGACGGCTGAGTGCGGTATTCCTCCGGTTCATATTGGGCTGCTACTCGCGTCCTAACTTCGGGGCATGGCCGAACAGACCGCAGTGCAACGCACTGCGCAGGAAGCCCAGTTACGTACAGGCGACCCGTTCCATCCGCGATTGGGTGACCTCGCCGCCGACCTCGCCAAGGGCGGGAATATCGGTGTCGTGGTCACTCTGCCGAGCGACACCTCAGCGTCGTACCACCTGCGCCCCCCGGGTGGTGGCCCGGAATGGTCCGCCCGCGCAGACGGTACGACGCTGCGTCCCGTTCCAGCGAAGCCCACCCACATCACGCCCATGCAGAGTGATGTGATCTACGACCACAGGGCAGAGCAGGCCGCCCTACTGGTTGTGATCCACAACGAGGATGGCGGCTCTGTCGAGTCCGTACTGATCCTCACCCCGAGTCAGGTCGAGCTGTGCTACATCCAGCTCGGGCAACTCATCGAACGCCGCGAAGAGGCGAGGGGCGCGCGGTGAGCGCGCGCGTGCTGACGCCCGCCCCTCCGGCGTCAGCACGACCACTCACGCAGACCGTCCTCGCGTACCGGTGCGAGACAACGGCAACTGGCCTCACTGGCTCCCGCGAGGTATTGCTCGCTGTCCATCGCGCCAGTACACCGCGCCTCGCCGCCCGATGGCTCCGAGTCGAGGCTGAACGGCTCGCCCGCCGGTTCTCCCTCGATCCTCAGTCATCGACCATGCGGGACGCCCCGCTCTCGATCGTCGATCCGACCTATCCAAGGCCCGACGATGCCCTACGCGCTTGGCGTCACAGCGAAACCGAGTACGAGCGGGCGATACGCGTGCTCAGCGCTGGCGACGCCTACCTGATCAGCATCAGCGACTACGACGCCCGGTACTGCCTAAACGCCTACCCCGTTCCGGCTCGCGGGCCGTCCGCCCCACCGGCGCCCGCAGCGCGTTCCCGCTTCACCCTCGGAGGCTCGGGCCGTCATCGCCGAGCGCCGTTTCGCGCCTAACCACCGCCACGCTCCCCACCCCCCGCACCTGTCCTGATCCTTACCGTCCCCCAAGGGAAGTGAGTCCATGGAACAGTTCGAGCGTGCCCGCCTCGACTCGTATTTCGCGCGTATCTCGCGCACCTTCGCGCCTCGCGAGCGCCCCGCGTCCTTCCTGATCACCCACCTGCTCCCCGAGCGCCCGTCGTTCGTCCGAGGTATCGGCACCTCAACCGACCTGCGCGTTGTCCTGCCGAAGCCCAAGAGCATCGACCCCGCCGCCCGCCGCACCGTCGAGAAGATGACGCAGTGCGACACCTTGACCCGGGAGATGTTCGAGAACCCCGACACGGCGGTTGACTACTTGGAGTCCCGAGCCGCCGGCGAGGACGTCGTCTTGTGCGACGTGGGCGGGTACTTCGCGCCCGCCCTCGACGCCCTGTGTGATCGCTTCTCCGGTCGAATCCTCGGCGTCGTCGAGGACACCGAGAACGGGCACCGTCGCTACGCCGAGCGGGACAAGCTGCCGTGCCCCGTCGTGTCCGTGGCCCGCTCACCCCTCAAGGACCCCGAGGACTACCTCGTTGGTCAGAGCGTGGTGTTCTCCACAGAGGCGCTCATGCGCAGCCGCGGCGACATCCTGCACGGCCGGAACGCGCTGGTCCTCGGGTTCGGCAAGCTGGGGTCGAGCATCGCTCGCCTGCTGCACGCCAAGGGCATCAGGGTCACGGTGTACGACATCGACCCCGTGCGGACCACACAGGCGCTTTCGCAAGGGTTCGGCGTCGCCCGGGACCGCGACACAGCCCTGCACGGCGCCGGACTCGTGCTGTGCGCGACGGGCAGCGTCTCCTTACGCGGGGAGGACTTCGCGACGCTCAGGAACGGCGCCTACGTCGCCACAGTGACCTCAAGCGAGGACGAGCTCGACCTCGCCGCGCTCCCCGATGTCTACCAGCAGACCCCGAGCGCGGACCACGTCACGAAGTACCAGACCACCGGGCACTTCTTCTACCTCCTCAACGGAGGGAACGCCGTCAACTTCCTGCACGGCGCGAGCGTCGGGCCGTTCATCTTCTTGGTTCAGGCCGAAATACTCGCCGGAATCAAGAAGCTCACGCACGGCGAGCTCGGCCACGGTATGCACGAGGTTGGCGCCGCCGAACGGGCCACCATCGCCGCTACCTGGCTCGACTTCTTCAACCGCAATCAGTAGGGAGACCCCGCACCATGCCGATCACGGCACAGCACGTACGCGAGACCCTCGACGCCTATCTCGACCAGCACCCGGCGGACAAGGACCCGCTTGCGCCTCTCTCCGAGACGCTCGACGTCGCGGGCAACAGCATCGGGTCGCGGAAGGAGTTCCGAGGCCACGCCACGGCCGGCGCCATCCTGCTCCGCGCCGACGGTCGCGTGCTTACCATCGAGCACCGCGCCCTACAGAAGTGGCTCTTGCCGGGTGGCCACATCGAGACCGACGACGAGACACTGCTCGACGCCGCGCTGCGAGAACTGACCGAGGAGACGGGCATCCGGGCCGAGCAGGTCGAGGTCGTCGGCGAGGGTCCACTGCACATCGACACTCACGTCATCCCGGCGAACGACGCCAAGGGTGAACCCGAGCACATGCACTTCGACTTCCGGTTCTTGTTCCGCACCACCGTGGAAGCGGTCGAGCTCCAGGAGGAGGAGGTCACCAACTTCTCGTGGCAGTTCGCGGACACGCTCACCTCAGAGCCCCTGCGCAGCCGCGTGCTCGCCGCGGCGCGCGGCTGACCGAGCCGCGCCCGAACGGGATCGCTGCGGCCGTACTCGTGCTCCCCCACGGGGCCGCAGCGTCCCGCCATGCCCGTCCGCTCGTCGCCCATCCCCCGAGGTGGCGAGCGGACGGCTACTCGGCGTTGGGCGTTGCGCTCCGATCGAGGACGAACGTTCCGCGCTGCGGCACGGTGTGCACGTACCCCTCAGTGCGCAGGTAGTCGACGGCGTGACGAGCGGTGTCTCGGGCGACGCCGAACTCACCCTTCATCGCCGACTCGGACGGGATTCGCCGCCCGACGGGCAGTTTCCCGCTCTCGATGTCCTCGATCACAAATCGCGCGATCTGCACGTACACCGGGGTCGCCGACCCATGGTCGACCTCGCGCGCGGGTCCTTCACTCACTGCCATGCCAAGAGGGTAGACAACTGGCCACATCGCCTAGCGTCGCTACTCGTTGCCATACGTCGGTAGACGTAGGTAGACAAGTTGGCTACCGTCGCCAACTAAGAACCCCGGCAGGCCGATTAGGCCCGGCCCGCCGGGGGCCGAAACATCACCAGCTTTCGAGGAGCTGCCGACATGCGCGACCTTATCGCCCCCCTGCACCCGCTGCTATGGCTGCTGTGGGTCACTCCCTTACTCCTGCTCTCTCTCCGCACCAGGAAGCCGGGCCGACACTCCGCCGCACACTTCACGGCGCAGCCGACCCCGGTTCAGCTCTCCCCTTCGATCTGGCTCAAGCCGTGGAACACGCCGCCCGCCCCCCACGTCGTCGAGCGAGGCGAGCCGTTCGAGGATGACCTGCCGAACGTCGCCCGCCCCTACGTCGCAGGCTTCCCCCGGCCCCGGACCGAGCAGGATTGGCAACGCGAGCGCCGCCGCGCAGCAGCCTTCGCCGCAGCAGGCATGGACTACCCGTACAGCTACCCCGGAGCGCCGGCCCATGCGGGCGCCGCCGTATGAGCGCGACCTGCTGCGGTTGCCGCCGGGAGACGTCCGCCCCCATCCCGGTGCGCTTCATCGAACGCCAGAGCGGCGCTCCCGTCACGATCTCCGCCTGCCCCGACTGCGCGCCTCGCTACGCCCCCGCCCCGACCTACGGCGAGCACGTGAGACGCCGAGGGCTCTAAACAGTGGCAGGCCCCGCCCGGAGTCCGGGCGGGGCCTGCCACTTGCAGCACCTACTCGCCAGCATCCGGCGCCGACGGGGCAGACGCGACGACGCCGAGGTGCCGGTGCAGGTCATAGCGCGAAATCTTGTACGCCCGTCCGTGGCGCAGGACCCGGACGGGATAACGCCCAGTCCGGGCGAGGTGGTAGCCGGTGGTCCGGCCGAGGTGCAACGCACGGTTGGCAGTCTCCAGCGGCACGGCGACGGGCAGTGTCATCAGCTCGTCGTGTGTCATCCCCTGCTCTGCGGTGCTCATGGTCTGCCCCCTGTGACATCGATGTGCACATCGGCCGAATGATGCCGACTAGTGCGAGATCAACAACGTACCGATCAAGGCTGGCATGTTGCAATCAACAACGTTAGGTTTGCAATATGCACAGTCACCAGACGACGGGCGACCTGATCGCCGAGCAGATCCGCCGGCACCGAGAGCGCCTCGGCATGAACCGCCGCGACCTCGCAGCCGAATGCGCTCGCCTCGGGCGCCCCGATCTCACCTTTGCCGTGCTCACCACCATCGAGACCGGCCGCACAGGTAAGGACGGCGAGAAGATCCGTCGCCCGGTGGCTGTCGACGAGCTGCTCGTGCTCGGTCTCGCCCTCGCCGTGCCCCCACTGCTGCTGATGCTTCCACTCGGGAGCGAACAGGCAGTGCCCACCGTGCCGAACCGCGATCCTCGCGACCCGTACACCGTGTGGCGCTGGTGGACCGGTGAGGAGACACCGACGCTCGGCGGCCCGATCGATGGCCGCTACGTCGCCGAGTCGCAGCCCATCGGCGAGGGCGGTCCGAAATGGGCCGCGGCGTGGGCGTCAGCGGCCTATCCAGCCTCCATGTACCCCGAGTTCGAGCGTCGTCGCGACGCGGTCCATCGGGCCTACATGCGCGCCGAGGCTGCGCACGGCAAGCGCAAGACCGACAAGGAGGGACACGTATCCGCACAGACCGACTACCTGCACCGCCTCGAAGAACTCGCCCGGCACATCAACGACATGACCCTCGCCGGCCTACAGATCCCCCAGCTGCGGCCGGACCTGATCGAGGACATGAAGGGGCTCGACATGCTCGACGACCCCGACCACATCCAAACGAGAGGTGATGAATGACCGCCACAATCACAAAGCGCTGCGGGTGCCGCGACCCGCAGACCGACAAGCAGCTCGGCGCTTCCTGCAAGAAGCTCACTCAGCGCACGCACGGCGTGTGGAAGCTGGTTCACCCGCTGCCGCCCCGCGAGGACGAGAGCCGTCGCCGGTTCTTCCGCAGCGGCTACGAGACCAAGGCCAAGGCACAGACCGACGCGAACGCCCTCGCCGCCCTGCTCGACATCGCCGACAGGAGGTCGGACCCCGACGGGCGCCGCCGCATCGCCGACCTGCTCGAAATGGTCTCGACGAGCGGAGAGGGCATCCCGGACTACGACGAGACGAAGCGCCGGTTCGCGACTGGGCAGTCACTCACTCAGCACATGACCGTCGCCGAGTGGCTCGACACGTGGCTCGCCGGTAAGAAGGCGCTCCGCAAGAGTGGTGAAACCCGGTATGAGGTCGACATCAGGTGCCACCTGAAACCGCGGATCGGGCACGTCCGCCTCGACAGGCTCACCGTGCAGCACCTCGACGAGATGTTCGCGGGCATCGCCGAGACCAATGCCGAGATTCACGACGCCAACTTGCAGCGCCGCGCCGCCCTCGACGAGCTGAAAACGATCCCGTGGAAGGGGATAGAGAACCGAGGCCGCCGGAAGTTCCTGAAAGCAGCCATTGAGGAGATGGGGCCCTTCCGCCGTATCACCGGACCGTCGACACAGAAGCACATCCGCGACACGCTGCGGGCCGCGCTGAACACCGCCATCGCTCGCGGGGCGATCACCTTCAACCCTGCGTCGTACGTCGAGTTGACGGCGGCGAAGCGGCCGAAGGCGATGGTGTGGACTGATGAGCGGGTCGAGGCGTGGCTGCGGACGGGCGAGCGGCCCTCGGCGGTCATGGTGTGGACACCCGAGCAGGCCGGCGAGTTCCTCGACTACCTCGCCGACACAGAGCACCGGCTGCTGCCCCTGTTCCATCTGATCACGTTCCGAGGACTGCGGCGGGGCGAGGCGTGCGGCGTCCGGTGGGCCGACTACTCCATAGCGGCGCGCTCGATGACCATTGCGACGCAGCTCGTGCAGGACGGATGGGAGGTCATCGAGAGCCTGCCGAAGACTGACAGCGGCGAGCGGGTGTTCTCGATCGACGAGTACACCGCCGAGGTGCTCGACGCCCACCAGACCAAGCAGGCGGCCGAGCGCTGCCAGTGGGGGCCGGCGTGGATCGAGTCGGGCCGGATGTTCACCCAGGAGGACGGCGAGCGGATTCACCCCGGGTGGCTGACCGACCAGTTCGAGCGGCTCGTCGAGCTCTCGGGTCTGCCGCCGATCCGCCTGCACGATCTGCGGCACGTCGCCGCCTCGCTCATGCTCGCCGCCGGAGTCGACGTCAAGATCGTGTCCGAGACCCTCGGCCACTCCGACTCCCGGATCACTCGGGACATCTATCAGTCGGTCATGCCGAAGGCCGCCGCCGAGGCCGCCGAGGCGACTGCCGCCATGGTCCCGCGCGGAGCAGCCCGATTGCCCAAGCAGAAGGCCGTCGAGGCAGTCAACGAGCAGGACGGCATCACGTCGGCATCACATGAGGGCGCGAAGATCATCGCGTTCCGTCCCCGCTTGGTCGGGGCATAAGAAAAACCCCAGGTCACGGCGAGTGAGTCCTAGGGTTCTTCTAGAGCCGCCTTCGGGATTCGAACCCGAGACCTACGCATTACGAGTGCGTTGCTCTGGCCAACTGAGCTAAGGCGGCACCGCTGCAAGACGAGAAGATTTCCCCTGGGGGACGCTCTCATCAGCAGCGGCGCCAAGTCTACAGGGTCGAAGCGGGTGCCCCGTACCGGGATGGCCGGGAGGTCAGCAGCGCTTGCCCGCAGCGGGGGGCTGGCCCTGCAGGAGGTAGCGGTTGATCGCGGTGTCGATGCAGTCGCTGCCGCGTCCGTACGCCGTGTGGCCGTCGCCGTCGTACGTCAGCAGGGTGCCCGAGTCGAGCTGGCCGGCCAGGGACTTGGCCCACTTGTACGGGGTCGCCGGGTCGCGCGTCGTGCCGACCACCACGATCGGAGCCGCCCCCTTCGCCGTCAGCGGCCTCGCCTTGCCCGTGGCCTTCACCGGCCAGTACGTGCAGTTCAGCGAGGCCCACGCCAGGCCCGCGCCGAAGACCGGCGAGGCCTTCTCGAAGGAGGGCAGCGCGGACTGGACGTCCTCGGGGCCATTGAAGGCCGGCGGCAGGTCGAGGCAGTTCACGGCGGCGTTGGCGGACATCAGGTTCGCGTACGTGCCGCCCGCGTCGCGTTCGTAGTAGCTGTCGGCGAGTGCCAGCAGCCCGGACCCGTCACCGTTCATCGCGTCCGTGAGGGCCGTGCGCAGCTGCGGCCACGCGCTCTCGTCGTACAGCGCCGCGATCACGCCGGTCGTCGCGAGGGACTCGCCCAGGGGGCGGTTCGGGTCGCCCGAGGGGACCGGCTGGGCGTCGAGTTTGCGGAAGAAGTCCTTCAGGTTCTGTGCCACCGCGTCGGGGTTGCCCCGCCCCAGCGGGCATTCCGACTGCTTCGCGCAGTCCTTCGCGAAGGAGCGGAAGGCGGTCTCGAACCCCTCCGTCTGGTCGCGGTTCAGCTCCAGCGCGGGCCGCGTGGGGTCCATGGCCCCGTCCAGGACCAGCCTCCCGACGCGGGCCGGGAAGAGGTCGGCGTACGTCGCCCCGAGGAAGGTGCCGTACGAGGCGCCGACGTAGTTCAGCTTCTCGTCGCCCAGCACCGCGCGCAGCACGTCCATGTCGCGGGCGGCCTCCGCCGTGGAGACGTGCGGCAGGACGCGCCCCGAGCGCGCCTGGCAGGCCGCCGCGAGTTCCTTGAACGAGGTCACCAGCTCGGCGCGCTCCGCGGCGTCGTCCGGGGTCTGGTCCACCTGGGTGAACCGGTCCATGCCGTGACCGGTCAGGCACTCGACGGGGCTGCTGCGGGCGACCCCGCGCGGGTCGAAGGAGACCATGTCGTACTGGGCGCGCACGGCGGCCGGGTAGCCGATGCCCGCGTACGCCTGGAGGTATCCGATGCCCGAACCGCCCGGCCCGCCCGGGTTGACCAGCAGGGAGCCGAGCCGCTTGCCCGGGCCCGTGGCCGCGCGGCGCGCCACGGCGAGGTCGATGTCCTGCCCGGAGCCGGGGTTCGCGTAGTCCAGCGGCGCCTTCATGGTGGAGCACTGGAAGCCGGGGACGCCGCAGTCGCGCCAGGTGAGCTTCTGCTCGTAGTACGGGCGCAGCGCGGCCGGGACCGCGGCCGGCTCCGCCGAGGCCGAGGCCACGTCCGAGCCCCCGGAGGTGCAGCCGGAGAGGAGCAGCCCGGCGGCTGCGATCACGGTTCCGGTGGTACGCAGCAGACGCCTGGTGTCCATGGCGCGAGCCTACGTGCTGCCCGCCGTCCGCGTCGGCGCCCGTGCGGCGGGCGTGGGGCGGGCGGCCGTCCGCCGACCGGGGGCGTACCGGCCGCCCCGCCCGTGCCGGACCCGTCACGCGCGGGGCCCGGATCGCTCGGACGGGTGAAGGGGGAAACGGGGACCGGGAACGGAGAGCGGAGAGCTGGGAACGGAGAGCGGGCAGCGGGGGGCGGGGAGCGGGGAGCGTTCAGCCCGCGCGCAGGGCCATCGTCATCGCCTCGACCGCGAGGAGGGGCGCCACGTTCCGGTCGAGGGCCTGGCGGCAGGCGATGATCGCCTCGATGCGCCGCAGGGTGCGCTCGGGGCCCGAGGCCCGCGCGACCCGGTCGAGGTCCGGCCGTACGTCCTCGTTGGCGATGGCCAGGTTCGAGCCGAGCTGCAGGGCCAGGACGTCCCGGTAGAAGCCCGTGAGCTCGGTCAGCGCCAGGTCGAGGCTGTCGCGCTGGGTACGGGTGCGGCGGCGCTTCTGGCGGTCTTCGAGCTCCTTCATCACACCGGCCGTGCCCCGGGGCATGCGGCCGCCCGCGCCCGCTCCGGCGCCGAGGGCGGCCCGCAGCTCCTCGGTCTCCTTGACGTCGACCTCCTCCGCCATCTGCTTGGCGTCCTCGCCGGCGGCGTCGACCAGCTCCTGCGCGGCCTTGAGGCAGCCGCCCACGTCGTCCACCCGCAACGGCAGCTTGAGCACGGTGGCCCTGCGCGTCCGGGCGGACTCGTCGGTGGCCAGCCGCCGCGCCCGGTCGATGTGGCCCTGGGTCGCGCGGGCGGCGTTGGCGGCGGCGGCGGGCTCCACCCCGTCCCTGCGCACCAGCAGGTCGGCGACGGCCGCGACCGAGGGGGTGCCCAGGGTCAGGTGCCGGCAGCGGGAGCGGATGGTGGGCAGCACGTCCTCCAGCGAGGGTGCGCACAGCAGCCACACCGTGCGCGGAGCGGGCTCCTCCACCGCCTTCAGCAGGACGTTCCCGGCGCCTTCGGTGAGCCGGTCGGCGTCTTCCAGGACGATGACCTGCCAGCGCCCCACGGCCGGGGAGAGCTGGGCCCGGCGCACCAGGTCCCGGGTCTCCTTCACGCCGATGGACAGCAGGTCGGTACGGACGATCTCCACATCGGCGTGCGTGCCGACCATGGTGGTGTGGCAGCCGTCGCAGAACCCGCAGCCGGGCTCGCCGCCGAGCGCCCGGTCGGGGCTGACGCACTGGAGCGCCGCCGCGAAGGCACGGGCGGCGGTGGCCCGCCCGGAGCCGGGCGGGCCGGTGAACAGCCAGGCGTGGGTCATCTTGGACGAGGGCGGCGGCGGGGCCCCGTCCGAGGCGGCGGTGACGAGCGCGTCGGCGTCCCGCGCGGCGGCGGCCAGCTGCGTCCGCACGCGCTCCTGCCCCACCAGGTCGTCCCACACGGACATCCCGCCCACCGCCTTTCCCTACGCGGCCCGCGCGCTCACGCCCGGCGCCGTGCCGCCCTGCTCTGTCCCTCGCCCGGCTCTCCCGCGCGTCCCGATCACATTGTGGCGTGCGCCACCGACAGTCCCGGATCAGCGGCGGCGCGAACCGCCTCCGCCGCGTCGGCCGTCCTCGCCGTCCTCCTCGTCCCCGCGCGGCCCCAGCAGCTCGTCGGCCAGGGTCGGCAGGTCGTCCATCGGAGTGGCCTCGGCCCAGTCGGACGGGGCCCGGCGCGGCCGGCCGTCGTCCCCGACGACCGGGAGCTCACGGGTCACGTCGTTCCCGGAGTCCCGGAAGATGCCGGGCGGCACCCGGTCGGCCGGGCTCTCCTGCGAGTGACGGACCGTCGGCCGGGTGGCCGGGGCGGACGGCGGCGCCGTACGCGCCGACGCGTCCCGGGCGTCCGGACCGCCCGCCGGCCCGTCGGGGCGTACGGACGGCAGCACGGCCGTCTCGTCCGCCGCCGGGTCGATCTTGGGGACCGGGACGGTCTCGGTGATGTCGTCGGGCCGCAGGGCCCGCTTGATGCGCGGGGTCTCGACGGTGACGGCGTCGTTCGGGTGGGGCTCCTTGCGCATCGGGACCTTCCGTCCCGGTCCGGCGGCCGGCGCCGTCTGCGCGGCGGTGGACGCGGACGAAGCGGTGGACGCGGACGAAGCGGCCGCGGCCGCCGAAGCCGCCGCCGCGGCGGCCGCCGAGGCCTCCGCCAGCCGGCGCGCCTCCTCGGCCCGCAGCAGCGCCTCCTCGGCGCGGCGCTGCTTCTCCAGCCGCCGTGCCTCCGCCTCCGCGCGCAGCCGGGCCGCCTCGGCCTCCTCCAGCCGGATCCGCTCCTGCTCGGCGGCGCGGGCCTTCTCCTCGGCCTCGGCGCGCAGCCGCTCGGCCTCGGCGCGGGCGCGCGCCTCCTCGACGGCGCGCAGCCGCTCCTCCTCCGCCCTGCGGGCGGCTTCCTCCTCGGCGAGCCGGCGCGCCTCGGCGGCCTCCGCCTCGGCCTTGATCCTGGCCTCCTCGGCCTCCCGGGCCAGGCGTGCCTCCTCCTCGGCCTTCAGCCGGGCTTCCTCCGCCTTGCGGGCGGCCTCTTCCTCGGCCTTGCGCCGGGCCTCCTCCTCCGCGAGCCGCCGGGCCTCGATCTGCGCCGCGACCTCGGCCTCCGAGAGCGGCAGCATCCGGTCCAGGCGGTGGCGTACGACGGTGGTCACCGAGCCCGGGTCCTGCCCGGCGTCGACGACGAGGTAGCGCCCGGGGTCGGACGCGGCGAGGGTCAGGAACCCGGCCCGCACCCGCTGGTGGAACTCCGTCGGCTCCGACTCCAGCCGGTCCGGCGCCTCCGTGAACCGCTCCCGGGCGGCCTCCGGGGACACGTCGAGCAGCACGGTCAGGTTCGGGACGAGGCCGTCGGTGGCCCAGCGGGAGATCCGGGCGATCTCGGTCGGGGACAGGTCCCGGCCGGCGCCCTGGTAGGCCACCGAGGAGTCGATGTAGCGGTCGGAGATGACCACCGCGCCCCGCTCCAGGGCGGGCCGGACCACCGTGTCCACGTGCTCGGCGCGGTCGGCGGCGTACAGCAGCGCCTCGGCGCGGTTGGACAGCCCGGCGGACGAGATGTCCAGGAGGATCGAGCGGAGCCGCTTGCCGACCGGGGTGGCACCCGGCTCGCGCGTCACGACGACCTCGTGGCCCTTGCCCCGTATCCAGTCGGCCAGTGCCTGCACCTGGGTGGACTTCCCGGCTCCGTCGCCGCCCTCCAGGGCGATGAAGAACCCGGTCGCCGACGGGGCCTGCAGCGGCTCGCCGCCGCGCAGCGCCTCGCGCAGGTCGCGCCGCAGCGGTACCCCTCCGCGGTCGTCGGCCTTGACGAGCACCACCACGGCGACGGGCAGCAGCAGCGCGCCGAGCAGCATCAGGGCGAAGGCCGCGCCGCCGTGCGAGAAGACGACCTCGCCGGCGGTCAGCCGGTGCGGTCCGATCGCGGCGGCCAGCAGCGGGGCGCCGACGGCCCCGACCGCCACGGCCACCCGGACCACGGCCTGGAGGTGCGCGGTGACCCGGGCCCGGCGGAACTCCTCGGTCTCCTGGTCCAGCAGGGTGTGTCCGGCATTGGCCGCGACGCCCGCGGCGGTGCCGGCGAGCAGCGCCAGGAACACCACGGTCGCCGTGTCCGGGACCAGCCCGCTCAGCAGCAGCGCGAGCCCGGCCACCGCGATCGCCAGGGCCAGCAGCCGGCGCCGGGACAGTCCGGGCAGCACCTTGCCGGCCTGGGTCGCGCGGATGCCCAGGCCGGTTCCGCCGACGAGGGCGAGCACCAGCAGGGCGTACGCGGACGGGCCGCCGCCCAGGTCGAACGCGTGCAGCACGGCCACGGAGGCGGCACCGGCCACCGCCCCGGCGACGGCGGCACAGGCCAGCACGAACAGCCGGATCGAGCCCGTACGCCCCTTCTCGGGCCGCTCGCCCACCCGGGGGGCCCGCAGCCCCTCCAGCGGGGAGCGCGGCCTCGGGGTCTTCACGGCGGGCAGCGCCAGCGGCAGCAGCAGCGAGAGGGACGCGGCGAACAGGCCGGCGGCCACGTACGAGCCCAGCGCCGACGGGTTCGCGGCGAACCAGTCCACGCCGAGACCCAGCGCCCGCCCGACCAGGGTCGCGGCGAGCAGCGCGGCGGCAGCGGCGGGCAGCGCCGCGAACGCCGTGCGCAGCGTGAGGCGACGCAGCGCGTCGAGGTGGTCGGGGAGCGGCCGTACGGTCGCCCCCTCCGGCGGCGGCGCGGGGAGCAGCGCGGGCGCGGCGCTCTCCTTGGCCAGGGTCCACACGCGTTCGGCGGCGCCCGAGACGAAGACGGTGGCGAGCAGCGCGGTGGTGGCGTGGGCCGGGATCCAGTCGAGCCACAGCGGGGCGACGACGAACAGCCCGATCCGCAGTCCGTCGGCCCCGACCATCGTCCAGCGGCGGTCGAGCCTGCCCGCGGGGGCCATCAGCTGCGACAGCGGCCCGAGCAGGACCGCGCCGAACAGGACGGTGGCGAGGATCCGCACGGCGAACACGGCGGCGACGGCGAAGGCCGCGCCCCGGTAGCCGGCGCCGAAGAGGCCGTCCGCGCCGGCCGTGACGGCCGCCTGGAGGGTCAGCAGCACCAGGACCAACAGGGCCAGGGCGTCGCCGATGCCGCTCACCAGCTGGGCGCTCCACAGCCGGCGCAGCCCGGGGGTGCGCAGCAGGGCGCGCACCGCTCGCTCGCGGGAATCCGCGGCTAGGGCTTCGTCGTAGGTGGGGTTCTCGGAGGCGGTCACGACCGTTGGCTGCTCGGCTCGCGTCATCCGCCCAGCCTATCCGCTGTGCCTGACCGTTGCGGTGGCCTGTGGACGGGGCCGGGTGTGACCCCGCACCCACCCGGGGCGCCGCCCCGGGCACGCCCGAGGGCCCCGCGCGGATCGCACGGGGCCCTCGGGCGGACTGCGGCGCCGTATCGGGGCACCTCAGGGTGAGCCACTGCCGTACCGGCTACTCCTCGGACGACGCCGGAGCCGCCGCCGCCTTCTTCGCCGCGGCCGTCGTCTTCTTCGCGGCGGTGGTCTTCTTCGCCGTCGTCGTCTTCTTCGCGGCGGCCTTCGTCGCCGTCGCCTTCTTCGCCGGTGCCTTCTTGGCGGGCGCCTTCTTCGCCGGTGCCTTCTTCGCGGTCTTCTTCGCCGGGCCCTTCGCCCGCTTCTCCGCGAGGAGCTCGTAGCCGCGCTCCGGGGTGATGGTCTCGACGTCGTCGTCCCGCCGCAGCGTCGCGTTCGTCTCGCCGTCCGTCACGTAGGGCCCGAAGCGGCCGTCCTTGACCACCACCGGCTTCTCGCTCACCGGGTCGGTGCCCAGCTCCTTCAGCGGGGGCTTGGCCGCGGCCCGGCCCCGCTGCTTGGGCTGCGCGTAGATGGCGAGCGCCTCGTCCACGGTGATGGAGAAGAGCTGGTCCTCGGTCTCCAGCGACCGCGAGTCCGTGCCCTTCTTCAGGTACGGGCCGTAGCGGCCGTTCTGCGCCGTGATCTCCACGCCCTCCGCGTCCGCGCCGACCACGCGGGGCAGCGACATCAGCTTCAGGGCCTCGTCGAGGGTGACCGTGTCGAGGGACATCGACTTGAAGAGGGACGCCGTGCGCGGCTTGACCGCGTTCTTGCCCGTCTTCGGCGTGCCCTCGGGCAGGATCTCCGTCACGTAGGGGCCGTAGCGGCCGTCCTTCGCGACGATCTGGTTCCCGCTCACCGGGTCCGCGCCCAGCTCGAATTCACCGCTCGGCTTCGCGAACAGTTCCTGTGCGTACTCGACCGTCAGCTCGTCCGGAGCCAGGTCGTCGGGCACGTCGGCGCGCTGGTGGCCCTCGGCGTCCTTCTCGCCCCGCTCGACGTACGGGCCGTAGCGGCCCACGCGCAGCACGATGTCGTCGCCGACCGGGAAGGAGGAGATCTCCCGGGCGTCGATCGCGCCCAGGTCCGTGACCAGCTCCTTCAGACCACCGAGGTGGTCGCCGTCGGCGGGCACGACCTCCGAGGCGTCCTCGGAGCCGAAGTAGAACCGCTTCAGCCACGGCACGGACTGGGCCTCGCCCCGCGCGATGCGGTCGAGGTCGTCCTCCATCTTCGCGGTGAAGTCGTAGTCGACGAGCCGCCCGAAGTGCGTCTCCAGGAGGTTCACGACGGCGAACGACAGGAAGGACGGGACGAGTGCCGTGCCCTTCTTGAAGACGTAGCCGCGGTCGAGGATCGTGCCGATGATCGACGCGTACGTCGACGGGCGGCCGATCTCGCGCTCTTCCAGCTCCTTGACCAGCGAGGCCTCGGTGTAGCGGGCCGGCGGCTTGGTCGAGTGGCCGTCGGCCGTGATCTCCTCGGCCGTCAGCGCGTCGCCCTCGGCGACCTGCGGCAGCCGCTTCTCGCGGTCGTCGAGCTCGGCGTTCGGGTCGTCGGCGCCCTCGACGTAGGCCTTCATGAAGCCGTGGAAGGTGATCGTCTTGCCGGAGGCGCTGAACTCGGCGTCGCGTCCGTCGGCGGCCCGGCCACCGATCTTGACGGTGACGGAGTTGCCGGTCGCGTCCTTCATCTGCGAGGCGACGGTCCGCTTCCAGATGAGCTCGTACAGGCGGAACTGGTCGCCGCTCAGACCCGTCTCGGCCGGGGTGCGGAAACGATCACCCGAGGGGCGGATCGCCTCGTGCGCCTCCTGCGCGTTCTTGACCTTGCCGGCGTAGACGCGCGGCTTCTCCGGCAGGTAGTCGGCCCCGTAGAGCTGGGTGACCTGCGCCCGCGCCGCCGACACCGCGGTGTCGGAGAGCGTGGTGGAGTCCGTACGCATGTAGGTGATGAAGCCGTTCTCGTACAGCTTCTGCGCCACCTGCATCGTCGCCTTCGCGCCGAAGCCCAGCTTGCGCGAGGCCTCCTGCTGGAGCGTCGTCGTACGGAACGGGGCGTACGGGGAGCGGCGGTACGGCTTCGACTCGACCGACCGGACGGCGAAGGCGGTGTCCGCCAGCGCGGCGGCGAGCGCCCGGGCGTTCGCCTCGTCGAGGTGCAGCACCTCGCTCTTGAGCCGGCCGTTGGAGCCGAAGTCGCGGCCCTGCGCCACGCGCTTGCCGTCCACCGCGTTCAGGCGGGCGACCAGCGTCGAGGGGTCGGAGGCGTCACCGGCGCGACCGGTGGCGAAGGTGGCGGTCAGGTCCCAGTACTCGGCGGAGCGGAAGGCGATGCGCTCGCGCTCCCGCTCGACGACGAGGCGGGTGGCCACCGACTGCACGCGGCCCGCCGACAGCTTCGGCATGACCTTCTTCCACAGGACCGGCGAGACCTCGTAGCCGTAGAGGCGGTCGAGGATGCGGCGGGTCTCCTGGGCGTCGACCATGCGCTGGTTGAGTTCGCGCGGGTTGGCGACGGCGTCGCGGATCGCGTCCTTGGTGATCTCGTGGAAGACCATCCGGTGGACGGGGACCTTGGGCTTGAGGACTTCCTGCAGGTGCCACGCGATGGCTTCGCCCTCGCGGTCCTCATCGGTGGCGAGGAAGAGCTCGTCGGACTCGGCCAGCAGGTCCTTGAGCTTCCTGACCTGCGCCTTCTTGTCCGCGTTGACGACGTAGATCGGCTGGAAGTCGTGCTCGACGTCCACGCCGAGACGGCGGACCTCGCCGGTGTACTTGTCGGGGACCTCCGCCGCGCCGTTCGGGAGGTCGCGAATGTGCCCGACGCTCGCCTCGACGACGTATCCGGCGCCGAGGTAGCCCTTGATCGTCTTCGCCTTGGCAGGGGACTCGACGATGACGAGTCGGCGGCCGCCCTTTGCGGTCTCGCTAGTCGGGGACAACTTGGCTCTTCTCTCCGGTCGGCACTCGGTCGCGGTACGGCGACGCTGCGGAGTGTGACGGTACAACCCGCACCCGTGTCAAACGGCACAAGCCCGCAACGGCCACTCGAACGGTAACCCGACAAGTGCCGTTTCTGCCGCCCGGATGCGTCGGCCGCCCCCTCCCGGTCACCGGGCGGGGTGGCCGGAGGGCCGTCTGGCCCCGCCCCCCGACCCGCCGCGACGTCGGGTTTCACACCCCCGCGGAGATCATCGCGGGAGGCCGCCTCAGAACCGCTGGAGGCACCAGACCCCGAGGGCCAGGGACACCGCTCCGGACAGCAGTGCCAACGGTACGGCCACGACGGGGCGCACTCCCTCCGCCACCGGCGCGCGACGCAGTGCGCGCGCCCCGGTCCAGGCCAGCAGAGCGGCCCCGAACAGCAGGAACACGGCCGCTGCGAAGATCGCCGGACCGCGTTCCATGCCGTTCCCCTTTTCCCCTCGGGCCGCTCGGGAATCCCCCCGGATCCCGTTGCCCGGGAGCCTGCCAGCCGTGGGGAGACAGCAGGCGAACCCCGGGTTACATCACGGCGACGGAGGGCGGCGCGGGATCCGCTAGCCGGCGGCCGGCCCCGGCACGGGATCCAGGAAACCCTGCTCGACCAGCATCCGGATCGCCTCCGGCGTCCGGTCCCGCAGAACGACCGGATCCTCCTCCACCAGCTGGGCGATCGCGTCCAGGATCCGGCCCGCGCTGAGTGACCCGTCGCACACTCCTGCGAAGCCCGCCCCGACCGTGTCGACCTTGGTGGCGCGGCGCATGCCGCGGTGCTGCCGGAGCACCACGTGCTCCGGGTCCTCCGCCCCGGGCGCGCCGACCTGCTCCTGGACGACCTCCTCGGTGAGCTGGAAGTACCCCGCCAGCAGGGCCGCGTCGTCGTGCTCGCGCAGGTAGTCCTGGCGGGCGAAGTGGGCCAGGACGGCGTCGCCGAGCGGCTGCTCCACCGAGTGCGGCCACTCCTCGACCACGATCGAGGGCTCGGCGGCGGCGGTGCGGCGCAGGGTGATCCATCCGAAGCCGACGGCCTTGGTCTTGCGCGCCTCGAACTCGTCCAGCCAGTCCTCGTAGCGCCGCGCGTACTCGGCCGGGTCGGTGCGGTGGTCGCCCCCGTCGCGCAGCCACAGCTCCGCGTACTGCGTCACGTCCTGCACGTCCCGCTGCACGATCCAGGCGTCGCAGCCGCGCGGCACCCAGGAGCGGACCCGGTCGTGCCAGTCCTCGCCCTCCACGTGCTGCCAGTTCCCGAGAAACTGCGCGTACCCGCCCGGGTTGAGGTGGGCGCCGGCCTGCTGGACCAGGGTCCGGCAGAGGTCGTCGCCGCCCATCCCGCCGTCGCGGTAGGTGAGCCGGGCGCCGGGCGAGATCACGAAGGGCGGGTTGGACACGATCAGGTCGTACGTGGCCTCGCCGACGGGCTCGAACAGGGATCCGGCGAGCAGCTCCGCCTCCGGCGCCCCGGACAGCGCCAGCGTCAGACGGGTGAACTCCAGCGCGCGCGGGTTGACGTCGGTGGCGGTGACCCGGGTGGCGTGCTGGGCGGCGTGCAGCGCCTGGATGCCCGATCCGGCGCCCAGGTCGAGGGCCGATCCGACGGGGACGCGGACGGTGATCCCGGCCAGGGTGGTGGAGGCCCCGCCCACGCCGAGGACCACGCCCTCCTCGCGGCTGCCGATGCCGCCGGCCCCGCCGACGGCGCAGCCCAGGTCCGAGACGATGAACCAGTCCTCGCCGTCCGGGCCCCCGTACGGGCGGACGTCGACGGTGGCGCGGACGGCGTCCTCGCCGTCGGCGGCTTCCTCCCGGCGCAGCCAGCCGTCGGCGAGCGCGTCCTCGACGGGCAGCGCGGCCGCGGCGTGCGCGTACGGCACCGGGCTCTGCAGGAGGAACAGCCGGACCAGGCTCGCGAGGGGGCCGTCGCCGTGGCTGCGCGCGGCACGCAGGGCGGGGACCGTCTCGCTGCGGGCGAGGGCGGCGTAGGCCGGGGCGCCGAGCAGGTCGAGCAGCCCGTCGGCGGTGAAGCCCGCGGCGAGCAGGGCGGTACGGAGGGCGGCGGCCCGATCGGGCGTGGGGAGGCTGGTGGTACTCACGCGTCCATTGTGGCCGCTGGGGCCGCGGATCCGTACGAGCCTCGGCGTACCGCCCGCCGCGCGCTGGCGGGGCGGACGGCACCCGCTCGGCTACTTGGGGGCGCTGACCTGGCAGCCCTTCTGGGTGTAGATCACCTTGAGGCCGGTCGAGTTGAGCTTCTCCTTGCTCGCCGTCTCGTTGGCCGCGACCTCGGTGAGACCGCCGGCGACCTGCTGGAGGCCGTCCGCGAACTTCGCCTGGTCCTTCGGGTCGAGCGCGTCGATCTTCGTCTTGAGATCGGTGTAGCCCTTGGAGATCTCCCCGTAGCTCTTCACCACGGCCTGCTGGGTGGTGGCGCCGTCCTTGACCGGTGCCTCGCCCGCGGCCGTGAGCGCGCCGCCCATGGTCTTGTAGGCCTCGGACAGCGTCTGGAACGCGGCCGAGTCGGTCTTCTGGACCTCTTCGGGCTTGCTGCTCTGGCTGGCCACCCGCTTCAGCTCGTCATTGGTGGTCTTGATCTTGGTGAGCTCTGGCTCCCACTTGTCGCAGACCTTCTTGGCCCAGGCGTCGGCCTTCTTGTCACCGTCGTCCCCACCGCCACAGCCGGACAGGACGAGCATCAGTACCGCACCGCCGGACACCGCGGCCGCAAGCTTCTTGTTCACCGGATTGGTCCCTTCGAAGGCTCTCGGCCGGAAGATACACGCCCGCCATCCGGGGACGCACAAAGGCGGACAGACGGCGCGTCAGTCCGCGCCGCCCGTCCGCCGTTCGGGCGCATCGTCGAGCCGGGTCCGGCCCGGGGGCCGGTGCCGACGCGCTCGGAGCGTCCGCAGGGTCAGGAAACCACCGCCGGATCGGCCTGCTGGGCCACCCGTTCGGCGGCCCCGCCGTCGCCGTCGTCGCCGACGGCGATGCCGCGGCGCTTGGACACGTAGACCGCGCCGACGATCACCGCGATGGCGAGGGCCGCGACCACGGCCCGCACGGTCGCGCTGGTGTCCTCGCCGTAGCTGAACTGCACGACGGCCGGGGCGATCAGCAGCGCCACCAGGTTCATGACCTTGAGCAGCGGGTTGATGGCCGGGCCCGCGGTGTCCTTGAACGGGTCGCCGACGGTGTCGCCGATGACGACCGCGGCGTGGGCCTCGCTGCCCTTGCCGCCGTGGTGTCCGTCCTCGACGAGCTTCTTGGCGTTGTCCCACGCGCCACCGGAGTTGGCGAGGAAGACCGCCATCAGGGTGCCGGTGCCGATGGCGCCCGCGAGGAACGAGCCGAGCGCGCCGACGCCGAGCGAGAAGCCGACGGCGATCGGGGTGAGGACGGCGAGCAGGCCGGGCGTGGCGAGTTCGCGCAGCGCGTCCTTGGTGCAGATGTCCACGACGCGCCCGTACTCGGGCTTCTCGGTGTAGTCCATGATCCCGGGGTGCTCGCGGAACTGGCGGCGCACCTCGTAGACGACGGCGCCCGCGGAGCGGGAGACGGCGTTGATGGCCAGGCCCGAGAACAGGAACACGACGGCCGCGCCCAGGATCAGGCCGACCAGGTTGTTGGGCTGGGCGATGTCCAGGCTGAGGTTCATCTCGCCCGCCTTCGCGCCGACCGACTTGACCGCGGTGGCGATCGCGTCGTTGTACGAGCCGAAGAGCGCGGCCGCGGCGAGTACGGCGGTGGCGATGGCGATGCCCTTGGTGATGGCCTTGGTGGTGTTGCCGACCGCGTCGAGGTCGGTGAGCACCTGGGCGCCCGCGCCCTCGACGTCGCCGGACATCTCGGCGATGCCCTGGGCGTTGTCGGAGACCGGCCCGAAGGTGTCCATGGCGACGATGACGCCGACGGTCGTCAGCAGGCCGGTGCCGGCGAGGGCCACCGCGAAGAGCGCCAGCATGATCGAGGTCCCGCCGAGCAGGAAGGCCCCGTAGACGCCGAGGCCGATGAGGAGCGCCGTGTAGACGGCGGACTCCAGGCCGACGGAGATGCCGGCGAGGACCACGGTGGCGGGTCCGGTCAGCGAGGACTTGCCGATGTCCCGGACGGGACGGCGGTTGGTCTCGGTGAAGTAGCCGGTCAGCTGCTGGATCAGGGCCGCGAGGACGATGCCGATGGCGACGGCGACGACCGCCAGGACGCGGGGGTCCCCGGCGTGGCCGGAGATGGCGGCGTCCTCGACGCCGACGAGCTCCTTGTAGGTGGCCGGGAGGTACGCGTAGACGGCGATCCCGACCAGCACCAGGGAGATCACGGCGGAGATGAAGAAGCCGCGGTTGATCGCGGTCATGCCGCTGCGGTCCGAGCGCCGGGGCGCGACCGCGAAGATGCCGATCATCGCGGTGACGACGCCGATGGCGGGCACGATCAGCGGGAAGGCCAGGCCGAGGTCGCCGAAGGCGGCCTTGCCGAGGATGAGCGCGGCCACGAGGGTGACGGCGTAGGACTCGAAGAGGTCGGCCGCCATCCCCGCGCAGTCGCCGACGTTGTCGCCCACGTTGTCGGCGATGGTCGCGGCATTGCGCGGATCGTCCTCCGGAATGCCCTGCTCGACCTTGCCGACCAGGTCGGCGCCGACGTCGGCGGCCTTCGTGAAGATGCCGCCGCCCACGCGCATGAACATCGCGATGAGCGCGGCGCCGAGGCCGAAGCCCTCCAGGACCTTGGGGGCGTCGGCGGCGTAGACCAGGACGACGCAGGAGGCGCCGAACAGGCCGAGGCCGACGGTGAACATGCCGACGACGCCGCCCGTGCGGAAGGCGATCTTCATGGCCTTGTGGGCCACCTCGGTGAGGTCCTTGGCGGGTTCGCCCTCGGCGGGGGTGGCCTCCCGGGCGGCGGCCGCGACGCGCACGTTGGCGCGGACCGCGAGGCGCATGCCGATGTAGCCGGTGGCGGCCGAGAAGAGCGCGCCGACGAGGAAGAAGGCGGAACGTCCCGCCCGCTGCGTCCAGTCGTCGGCGGGGAGCAGGAAGAGCAGGAAGAACACCACGACGGCGAAGACGCCGAGGGTGCGCAGCTGGCGGCCGAGGTAGGCGTTGGCGCCTTCCTGCACCGCCGCGGCGATCCTCTTCATGCTGTCCGTGCCCTCGTCGGCGGCGAGGACCTGGCGGACCAGGATCTGCGCGACGACCAGCGCGGCCAGTGCGACGCCCGCGATGACGAACACGATGAGCCGATTTTCATCGGTGAGTACTGCGGCTGCCAGATCATTGACGCGATCCGGCGCGATAGGGGTGAAGAGCCCCGTCATTCGTCCTCCTTGACGTGATGAGCTCAAGATGTGGACGGATTGTAGGGAGCGCACCCGCATCAAAACAGTGGGCGTGAAACGGAATTGGCCTGCTCTTGCTCCTCAGCAATAGATCACGTCACCCCATTACCCCCGAAAGAAGTAATGGGACAAAGGCATTGACAGGCGATCAGCACACTGCGGATGATCGGGATTATTTCCCGGAGAAATGAAAAAGGCCCTGCTCAGCAGGGCCTTGATAAAGATCGGAAGATACGACGGACCGCGCGCGGCGGGTCTACGGCGCGGCGGGTCTACGGGAGGTCCGACCCCCCGGAGACGGGCCAGCTCATCCGAATCGTTCCGCCGCCCTCCCCGGTGGTGACCGAGACGTCGTCGACGAGCCCGCTGATCACGGCGAGGCCCATCTCGTCCTCCCCGTCGGTGTCGGGGTCGAGGGCCGCGGCGATCCCGGACACGGAAGAACCACCGGCCGGCCCGGGCACGTCGTCGCCGACCTCGATGGAGAACGACTTCTCCTCCTCGGTCAGGACCACCCGGACGGGCGCGGTCAGCCCGCTGCTGCGGTGCAGTCCGACGGCACGGGAACACGCCTCGCCCACGGCGAGGCGAACCTCGTCGAGGACGGCTTCCTCCACACCCGCCCGGCGCGCCACGGCGGCCGCGACCAGGCGGGCCGTCCGGACGTGTTCGGGCTGGGCGCTGAAGCGCAGTTCAACGGTGGCCATTGCATCCCCCTCGGACTACGGGCGTGCCTTGACAGGGGCCCGGACCACCCGTGGTCCGGTACCCCCGCTCCTCGTCGGCTCCCGTGCCGCCGGGGCGGCACTGGCCGGGAGCCGTCAGTCGGTGGCGTTGACGGCGTCTTCCACCGTGGTGTGGATCGGGAACACCTTGGTCAGACCGGTGATACGGAAGATCTTCAGGATGCGCTCCTGGTTGCAGACCAGACGCAGCGAGCCCTCGTGCGCGCGCACGCGCTTGAGGCCTCCCACGAGCACACCGAGGCCGGTGGAGTCGAGGAAGTCCACTCGCTCCATGTCGACAACCAGGTGGTAGCTGCCGTCGTTCACCAACTCCACCAACTGCTCGCGCAGCTTGGGCGCGGTATACACATCAATCTCGCCACCGACCTCTACGACCGTGCGGTCGCCGACAGTGCGAGTCGACAGGGACAGGTCCACGGATCCTCCAGCACCTTGCTATCGAGCGGCGCCCCCCAGGGGCCTACCCCACCCGAAGGTAGGGGAGGGATCGGCTGCCGCGATGGCATTCAATCACTTACCGGCAGGCGCGCACGACGCCTTGGGTCCATTGTCCCGCACGCCGGTGACACACTCGGTTCCAATGGCCAACACTCAGCGCCCCGGTCCGGCCACGGCCGCGGCGGACCCACGACCCACTCCCGGCACGGTCCTGGACCGTCTCTCACGGGGACCTTCCCGAGCTGCGCGCATCACCCATACGGAGCACTTGCCCCCTCGGGCGGGTCGTCATGCGGTCTGGCCCGACCGCATCCGAACAGATGTCGTGGCCGCCATCCGGGCCGCCGGGATCGAACATCCGTGGGAACACCAGGCCGCGGCCGCCGAGCACGCCCTGGACGGGGAATCCGTGGTCGTCGCCACCGGAACCGCCTCGGGCAAGTCCCTGGCCTACCTGGCGCCCGTGCTCTCCGCCCTCGCGGACGGCGCCGAGGCACCCAACGGCCGGGGTGCGACCGCCCTCTACCTGGCCCCGACCAAGGCTCTGGCCGCCGACCAGCGCCGGGCCGTGCGGGAACTGGCCGCACCGCTCGGGAACGCCGTACGGCCCGCCGTGTACGACGGGGACACCCCCTTCGAGGAACGCGAGTGGGTGCGCCAGTACGCGAACTACGTGCTGACCAACCCCGACATGCTGCACCGGGGCATCCTGCCCTCCCACCCCCGCTGGTCCTCCTTCCTGAAGGCCCTGCGCTACGTGGTCATCGACGAGTGCCACACCTACCGCGGGGTATTCGGCTCCCACGTCGCCCAGGTCCTGCGGCGGCTGCGCCGCCTGTGCGCCCGCTACGGCTCCGAGCCGGTCTTCCTGCTGGCCTCGGCCACCGCGAGCGACCCGGCGGCCGCCGCGTCCCGCCTGACCGGCGTGGCGGTCACCGAGGTGGCCGACGACGCCTCACCGCGCGGTGAGGTGGTCTTCGCCCTGTGGGAGCCGCCCCTGACCGACCTCAGGGGCGAGAAGGGCGCCCCCGTACGCCGCACGGCGACCGCGGAGACCGCCGACCTGCTGACCGACCTGGTCGTCCAGGGCGTCCGCACGGTGGCCTTCGTCCGCTCCCGGCGCGGCGCCGAGCTGATCTCCGTGATCGCCCAGGAGCGGCTCGCCGAGGTGGACCGGTCCCTGCCCCGGCGGGTCGCGGCCTACCGGGGCGGCTACCTGCCCGAGGAGCGGCGGGCCCTGGAGCGGGCCCTGCACTCCGGGGAACTGCTCGGCCTGGCCGCCACGACCGCCCTGGAGCTGGGCGTGGACGTCTCCGGCCTGGACGCCGTCCTGATCGCCGGGTACCCGGGCACGCGGGCCTCCCTGTGGCAGCAGGCGGGCCGGGCCGGGCGCTCGGGGCAGGGCGCCCTGGCCGTGCTGATCGCCCGGGACGACCCCCTGGACACCTACCTGGTCCACCACCCCGAGGCCCTCTTCCGCCGGCCGGTGGAGGCCACCGTCCTCGATCCCGACAACCCGTACGTCCTGGCCCCGCACCTGTGCGCGGCCGCCGCCGAGATCCCCCTGACCGAACCGGACCTGGACCTCTTCGGCCCCGCGGCGCGCGAGCTCCTCCCCCAGCTGGAGGCGGCGAAACTGCTGCGCCGCCGGGCCACCGCCTGGCACTGGACCCGGCGGGAACGGGCCTCCGACCTCACCGACATCCGCGGAGGCGGGGGCCGTCCCGTGCAGATCGTGGAGGCTTCGACCGGGCGGCTGCTGGGCACCGTGGACGAGTCCGCCTCCCACACCACCGTCCACGACGGCGCCGTCCACCTCCACCAGGGCCGCACCTACCTGGTCGAGCGCCTGGACCTGGAGGACTCGGTGGCCCTGGTCGAGGAAGCCTCCCCGCCGTTCTCCACCACGGCCCGGGACACCACCTCCATCTCCGTCCTGGAGACCGAGACGGAGATCCCCTGGGGCCCGGCCCGGCTCTGCTTCGGCTCCGTGGAGGTCACCAACCAGGTCGTCTCCTACCTGCGCCGCAAGCTGATCACCGGCGAGGTCCTCGGCGAGGCCAAGCTGGACCTGCCCCCGCGCACCCTGCGCACCCGGGCCGTCTGGTGGACGGTCACCGAGGACCAGCTCGACGAGGCCCGGATCAGCCCGGAGATCCTCGGCGGCGCCCTGCACGCCGCCGAGCACGCCTCCATCGGCCTTCTCCCGCTGTTCGCCACCTGCGACCGCTGGGACATCGGCGGGGTCTCCGTCCCGCTGCATCCCGACACCCTCCTCCCGACCGTGTTCGTCTACGACGGCCACCCGGGCGGCGCCGGCTTCGCCGAGCGGGGCTTCCACACGGCCCGCGCCTGGCTGACGGCCACCCGGGACGCCATCGCCGCCTGCGAGTGCGAGGCGGGCTGCCCCTCCTGCATCCAGTCCCCCAAGTGCGGCAACGGCAACGACCCCCTCCACAAACGCGGCGCCATCCGCCTCCTCACCCGCCTCCTCTCCCCGACCCCCACCCACGACCCCACCCACCCCCCAAGCACCCCCTGAAACCCCGGCCGAACCCCCGAGCGGCGAACCCCCGACCCTTGCGGCGCAGCACCCGGGAAAACCCCAGCCCCACCCACACACGGGTCCCGAGGCAGGAGGCGAAACCCCGGGCCCCACGCCCGGCCACACCGGTACTCGGGCGTCCGGGCCCCGAGACACGGCTCCAGCCCCTCCCTCCCTCCGCCACTCGGGGCCCGAGACACGCCCCCGCCCCTCAGCCCCGCCAACCCCCGAGGCACGGCGACCGTGGCGAAGCCCCAGCTCCCGCCTCCGGCCCCACCGGCACCCGGGCTGCGGGACCCGAGGCCGAGCCCCAGAACTTCAGCCCCGCCGGTACTTGAGGCGCGGGGTCCGGGGCCGAGCCCCAGAACTTCAGCCCCGCCGGCGCTTGAGGCGCGGGGTCCGGGGCGGAGCCCCGGGGAACGGAGGAAGGGCGGGGCGGGGAGGGCTCCGCGCAGCGGCAACGGCACCCGGCTCAGCCCTCCACGGGCAACGGCGCCGGCACGGGCCCCGGCCCCGCGCGAGCCGCGACCCCCGGGGCGAACGGCCCCGCCCGGACCCGGGCGGTGACTTCGGCCACCTCACCCCCGACCCGGCACACCGCCACCTCCGCCCCCTGCGCCCGCGCCACCCGCCCGGCCACCGCACACGCCGCCTCCGGACCCCGCGCCCAGGTCACGGCCGCCGCCAGCGCCGCCAGATCCGCGGCCGCCCCCGCCCGGTGGCGGGCCACCACCGCCTGGCCGAGCAGCAGCACACCCCCGAACACCGCCACCAGGGCCGTTGCCACCACCGCGGCCCACACCGTCGCCGAACCCCGGTCCCGGCTCACGGCGGCGCCCCCACGCTGTCCTCCGCCAGCGCCACCGCCACCGCCCCCAGCCGCACCGGCAGCCCCGCCGGGCCCGGCGCCGGGGCGGCCACCGTGACCCGCCACAGGTCCCCCGACCGCTCCAGCTCCACCCGCGCCCCGGGCGGGGCGGCCGCCTTGGCCGCCGCCACCGCCACGTCGAGCGGCTCCGACCGGCCCGCCGCCCTGGCACCGGCCCGCGCTGCGTCCACACACCGGATCTGCGCGGCCGCCGCCATCAGCGCCCACACCAGCAACGCCGCGAACAACACCAGCGCCGGAATGATCAGAGCCGCCTCGGCCGTCACATATCCGCGGTCTCCGATTCCCGCCCGATTTCCCTCAGAAGGGCGCATCGAGCGCCTTCCCGATGGTCGACTGAAGGGCCGCCGAGACCACGTCACTCGTCACCACCTTGTACAGAACGGCGGCGAACGCACACGCCGCGATCGTGCCCATGGCGTATTCCGAAGTCGACATTCCCGCGTCACCCGAACGGCCGCTCAGCGCCGCCCGCACCCGAAACCAGATGATCCTCATGACAACCTCCTGTGGGATTACGTTCTTGATGTGTTTTCAGCTTGCGATCCGTGTGGTTCTCTCACTTGCCCGACAGCAGCCCAGAGGCCATTCCGATCACCACCGGAGCCACCCCGATCGCGAGGAAGGCAGGGAGGAAACACAGCCCCACCGGCGCGGTGACGAGCACCGCCGCCCGCTGCGCCCCGGCCACCGCCCGGCGAGAGCGGTCCGCACGGAGACCCGCGGCCAGCCGGGAGACCGGCTCGGCGGCCGGCGCCCCGGTACGCGCGGCCCGCTCCAAACATTCCGCGAGCCCCCGGGCCCCCGGTATCCGCGCCAACCTCCCCCACGCGGCGCCCGGTTCTCCGCCGAGGCGCAGCTCCGCGCCCGCGAGCGCCAGCCGCTCGCCCACCGGTCCGCCGAGCGATTCCCCCACCACCTCGGCAGCCTCCACGGGGCCCGCACCCGCGGCCAGACAGGCGGCCAGCAGATCCGCCGCGAAGGGCAGCTGCCGCTCGACCTCCCGGGGATCGGCACCGACCGGTGACCGGGACCGGGACCGGGCGAGGAAGCGCCGCACCCCGGACTCCGCCGCGTGCCCCGCCGGCGCTGCCGGCGCGCCCGGCGCCCCGCCGAACGACACCCGGCCTCCCGGCCTCCCGGCAGACACCCGGCCTCCCGGCACCACCCCGGCCACCGCCCGGCGCCCCGGCAGCGCCCGGGCCGGTCCGGCCCGTACGGCCCGCGACGCCCGCCCCCGGGACCCGCGCCCCGGCCCGGAGCCCACCGCCCTCGCGGGAAACAGCTCCGCGAGTCGGCGACGGGCCGCCCGCCGCCGCAGCCACACCGCCCACCCCGACACCAGACACCAGACCGGCGCCGCCAGGCACAGCGCCGTCCCCAGCCTGTGGACCACGGGCCCGCCCATCACCGCTCCCCCGTCCGTACGATCCGCCGGCACCACAGCAGTCCCAGCGCCTCCAGCACTCCGCCCACCAGCAGGCAGCCCCACCCGACCGGCGAGTGCAGCAGCACCCGCAGCGGGTCCGCCCCGAGCCCGGTGCCGATCAGCAGCCCCACCAGCGGCAGCAGCGCGAGCACCACCGTCGTCGACCTGGCTCCCGCCAACTGGGCCCGCAGCGACTCCTCCCGGTCGCGCTCGGCACGCAACGCCCCCTCCAGCCGGTCCAGTCCGGCCGCCAGGCCCGCGCCGCCGTCCACCGAGACCCGCCAGCAGGCCGCCATCCCGGCCAGCCCCGCGGCGCCCGGCTCCCGGGCCGCCTCGTGCAGGGCCCCGGCGACGTCCCCGCCGAAGGCCGCCGCGGCCAGCACCCCCGCCTCGGCCGGGCCCGGACCGCCGGGACCGGCCGACGTACGCCGCATCGCCACCGTCAGCGCCCGACCCGGCTGGGATCCCGCCCGCAGTTCCCCCACCACGGCCCCGCAGAGCGCCACCACCTCCGCGGCCCGGGCCCCGCGCGCCCGCTCGCGCTCCCGGGCCCGCAGCCGGCGCCGCACCAACGGCACCGCGAGCGCCCCCGAAACCAGGGGGATCACCGACCCGCCGAGCACCGCGACCACCAGCCCGGCCACGAACGGGACCCACTCCCGCCACCTCCCGGCCCGCACCCGCAGCCCGGCCACCAGGTGCCACCCCCACACCGGCCCGTCCGGCACCTGCGGGCCTCCCCCCGCCAGCACCAGCCGTGCCCGCCGGGGCAGTCGGTCACCCCCGGCCAGCACTCGGACTGCGGCGCCCGCACACAACACCCCGGCGAAAACGGGCACCGACACCCCGGGGCTCACCGGGAACCTCCCAGCAGCGGCCCGAGCCGTGCCCAGCCCGGCTCCCGTACGAACCCGCGGGTCCCCCAGCGCAGCGCGGGCACGGTCACCACCAGCCCGGCCGGATCCCGCTCCAGCACGTGCACCTCGGCCACCCGGCGCCGCCCGGCCCGGTCACGGACCAGGTGGACCACCAGGGTCAGCGCGGCGGCCAACTGGCTGTGCAGGGAAGCCCGGTCGAGCCCGGCGGCCGTGCCCAGCGCCTCCAGCCGGGCGGGCACGTGCGCCGCGGCGTTGGCGTGCACCGTGCCGCACCCGCCCTCGTGCCCGGTGTTCAGGGCGGCGAGCAGGTCGGCCACCTCGGCGCCACGCACCTCGCCGACCACCAGCCGGTCGGGCCGCATCCGCAAGGCCTGGCGGACCAGGTCCGCCAGGGTGACCAGCCCGGCCCCCTCCTGGTTGGCCGGCCTGGTCTCCAGCCGCACCACATGCGGATGGTCGGGGCGCAGTTCGGCGGAGTCCTCCGCCAGGACGATCCGCTCGCCCGGCCCGACCAGCCCCAGCAGGGCACTGAGCAGGGTGGTCTTGCCCGTCCCGGTCCCGCCGGAGACGAGGAACGACAGCCGGGCCTCGACCATGGCCCGGAGGAGGCGCTGCCCGCCCGGCGGCAGGGTTCCCGCGGCCACGAGCTCGTCCAGGGTGAACGCCTTGGGCCGCACCACGCGCAGCGAGAGGCAGGCCGACCCGACCGCCACCGGGGGAAGCACGGCGTGCAGCCGGGTTCCGTCCGGCATCCGGGCGTCCACCCAGGGCCGGGCGTCGTCCAGCCGCCGCCCGGCGACGGCGGCCAGCCGCTGGGCCAGCCTGCGCACGGCCTCGGCGTCGGCGAACGTCACCTCCGTCAACTCCAGCCCCCCGCCCCGGTCCACCCACACCCGGTCGGGGGCGGCCACCAGCACATCGGTGACCTCGGGGTCGGCGAGCAGCCGCTCCAGCGGCCCCGCACCGACCAGCTCGGACCGCAACTCCTCGGCCACTCCGAGCACTTCCGCGTCCCCGAGCAGCCGGCCCTGTGCCCGCAGGGCCGCCACGACCCTGGCCGGGGTGGGCTCCGCCCCGGTCTCGGCGAGGTGCTGGCGCACCGCGTCCAGCAGCGGCGCGCTCATGCCGGCACTCCTTGCGCGGAGCCCAGGGCCCGCTGCCAGAAGCCGTCGCAGAACCGGGCCAGCGCGCCCCGCGCCCCCGGCGGTTCCCCTTCCTCCACCCGGCCGGGGAGTCCCACCTCCACGGGCACCTCCCCGGCCAGCGGCGCCCCCAGCAGCGCCGCCACGGCTTCGGCGTCGAGCCCCTCCCGGCAGCGGCCCCGTACTACCACCCGCACGTCCCGGGCCACCATCCGCACCCCGGCGGCCACCCGGCCCGCCGCGGCCACCGACCGCAGCTCGCCGGGGACCACGAGCAGCACCAAATCGAGCTGGGCCAGCACCTCCGCCACGGCCTCGTCCACCCGCCGGGGCAGGTCGACCACGACCACGCCGCCCCTCCTGCGCGCGGCGGCCACGACCGACCGCATCGCGGCGGGCGGCACGACCACCCGTTCGCCGCGGTCCCAGCTCAGCACCCGCAGCGCGTGCAGTTCGGGCAGGGACTCCTCCAGGGCCCCCGCCCCGACGCGGCCGCGCGAGGCGGCGAAGTCGGGCCAGCGCAGGCCCGCGGCGCTCTCGCCACCGAGCAGGACGTCCATGCCCCCACCGAGCGGGTCGCCGTCGATGAGGATGGTGCGCTCCCCCGCCCGGCCCGCGCCGAGCGCGAGGGCGCAGGCGAGGGTGGAGGCGCCGGCGCCGCCGCTGCCGCCGATCACGCCGACGGCCAGGGCGGGGCGTCCCGCCGCTTCCACCACGTCGGCGATGCGGTCGACGAGCAGGCCCTCGGCGTCGGGGAGCCGCAGTACCTCCTCGGCACCGATCTCCACCGCCCGCTGCCAGACCAGGGGGTCGTCGAGGTCCCGGCCGACGAGGAACACCCCGCCTCGGCGCGGCGCTCCGCCCACCCGGCGCGCGGCGTCGTCGCCGACCAGGACGAGCGGGGCCGATTCCCATCCCACGCCACCGCGCGGCCCACCGCCCGCGAAGGCACTCCCGTCGTCCCCGCTCCCACGCGCACCACCGGCTCCGCTTTGCTCGGGCACCGCATGGTGCACGTGCGGTTCGGCGCCCGCGGCGGCGCACAGCCGCAGCAGGTCGTCGAGCAGCAGCGGGTCCTCGGTGATGATCAGCGGCCGCCCGCCGCCGGGCCCCGCCCCGGGCGCACCTGTGGCCCGCCCGCCCCCGCCGGTCGCCACGGGCTCCGGCCCTTCACACGACTTCGATCCAGCCACGATCTCCGCCCCCTTCTCACCGCAAATCCACGAGCCGCGGACTTCGCGGCTGGAATCACCGTGCAGCGATCCGGAAAAGGGAGTGGATCTTGCTCCAAAACTGTGGACGAGATGGCCCTTGTGAATAACTTCGCCACCCCATCAGGTGAGTTCCGGAGCGCGCCGGAACCACTACGCAGCGTGACGAGTTCGAGGGGGTGAGGGCCTGAGCCATGCGGGCCCGCCGACGAGGGAGGGCCGAGCGGATGACCACTGAAGGCCGAAGGCATGGGACGCGAACCGCGTCCGGACATGCGACGACCCCCGCCGGGGGGGAGAGCGGGGGTCGTCCCCACGGTCCGACTCGGGGGGGGAGGAGCCAGACCGGGTTAGCACGGTCGCGAACGATCCGTGACTTCCATGGTGTACCCGAGAGCCTTCTCAGGCAAACCCACGCGCCACACCTTACGCCGAATGGTGGGCGCATATGCTCGGGTCGTGGAAAATCAGCCCTTGCCGCACTCCTTGCCTCGGACCGCCGCCTTCTTCGACCTGGACAAGACGGTCATTGCGAAGTCCAGCACTCTGACGTTCAGCAAGTCCTTCTACCAGGGCGGCCTGATCAACCGGCGGGCCGTGCTGCGCACCGCGTACACGCAGTTCATCTTCCTGGCCGGCGGAGCCGACCACGATCAGATGGAGCGGATGCGCGAGTACCTCTCCGCCCTCTGCAAGGGGTGGAACGTGCAGCAGGTCCGGGAGATCGTCGCCGAAGCCCTCCACGACCTGATCGACCCGATCATCTACGACGAGGCCGCGTCCCTCATCGAGGCCCACCACACCGCGGGCCGTGACGTGGTGATCGTGTCGACGTCCGGCGCCGAAGTCGTCGAGCCGATCGGCGAGATGCTCGGGGCGGACCGGGTCGTGGCCACCCGCATGGTGGTCGGCGACGACGGCTGCTTCACCGGGGAGATCGAGTACTACGCCTACGGGCCCACGAAGGCGGAAGCCGTCCGGGAGCTCGCCGAGTCCGAGGGCTACGACCTGGCCCGGTGCTACGCGTACAGCGACTCGTTCACCGACGTGCCGATGCTCGAAGCCGTCGGGCACCCGCACGCGGTCAACCCGGACCGGGCATTGCGACGGGAGGCCGTGGCACGCGAGTGGCCGGTTCTGGTGTTCAGCAGGCCGGTACGGCTCAAGCAGCGGCTGCCCGCACTCTCGATGCCCGCCCGCCCGGCCCTCGTCGCCGCCGCGGCGGTGGGCGCGGCCGCGGCCACCGCCGGTCTCGTCTGGTACGCCAGCCGCCGTCGGGCCGCCGCCGCCACCGCCTGATCCCCGCCGTCACCCCACCGCCGGGTGTCCTGACCTGGGGCGTTTTGACCTGTCCGAATCGCCCCGGGTCATCCCGGAAAGTAAAGAACTCCGGCCAGGGGTTTCGCTCGGCTCGGAAGCGGAGTACAAAGGAGTCAACGGCCCGCGAGACCAAAGAACATCCGAGAGGATCATCTTTAAAACGCAGTAAGGCCCACGGACCGAAGCATGAACGCCGAGCACCCACGCGACGTCGACCCGTCGATTACGGGCCAGCCGCACCAGGTAACCGGGCAAAGCTCCCGACCTGATGGGCACATATCGAGGACGCTTGGTAACTGGGCGCGAATGCCAGCGGCGACACCAAAGCATCACGGTGTCGCCGCAACCCCGTTCCGGCCCCTGCGCGCCCCGGCTTCCGGCGCCCCCGAGCACCGGGCCCCGGCGCCGCGCCCCGCCGCCTACGCCGCGCCGCGCTGGAGGGCTTCGCAGACCGCCGTCGACTCGCGCACCCCGAGTTCGATCGCGCGGCCGCAGTGCGCGATCCAGGCGGCCATTCCCTCCGGGGTCCCGGAGACGTAGCCCTCGAAAGCCTCCAGGTAGGCCTTCACGCCCTGCTCGGCGTGACCGACCTCCGCCGGGCAGATCGCCTTCGGGTCGAGGCCACTGTTGATCAGCACGATCCGCTCGGCCGCGCGTGCGACCAGGCCGTTGTACGAGCCGAACGGCCTCAGCGCCAGGAGCTCGCCGTGCACCACCGCGCCCGTGATCAGGGCGGGGGCCGAGCCGCCGGCGATGATCAGCCGGGAGAGGCCGTCCAGCCGCCCCGCCACCTCGTCGGCGCCGGGCAGCGGAAGGTCCACCAGGGGCTCGTCCACCGGCTCGCCGGCCAGCCGCGGCCTGCCCACGACGTCCCCGGCCGCGGTCGACCCGGACGCCACCAGGTGCAGCCGCGCGAGGACCCGTAGCGGCGACTGGCGCCAGATGCTCAGCAGCTGGCCCGCCTCGGCCGTCAGGCGCAGCGCGGCACCCACCGTCAACGCCTGCGCCTCGGCGCCGAAGTCGGTGCGGCGGCGGACCTCCTCCAGCGCCCAGTCGGCACCGGACAGCGCCGCGCTGCCCCGCGCGCCGCGCAGCGCGGCCTCCGAGGTGATCTCCCCGCTGCGCCGGCGCATGACGCGGTGTCCGTAGACCCGGTCCACGGCCTTGCGTACGGAATCCACGGACTCTGCGACCCCCGGGAGCGAACCCAGGGCCGCCAGCGGGTCAGAAGCGCTACTCATAAGTAGGGAGCCTACGCACTGCGCGGCCGTAGCACCGACCCCTCCTTGGAGTGGTCTTCTTCACTCACCTCGACCACACCGCGCGACCATGCCACTACTCTTGGTGAACATGAAGATCGCTTTCGTGGGAAAGGGCGGCAGCGGCAAGACGACCCTGTCCTCCCTCTTCATCCGCCACCTCGCAGCCAATGAAGCCCCCGTCGTCGCGGTGGACGCCGACATCAACCAGCACCTCGGCGCGGCCCTCGGGCTCCCCGAGGACGAGGCGGCCGCACTGCCCGCCCTGGGCGCGCACCTCCCCCTCATCAAGGAGTACCTGCGCGGTTCCAACCCTCGCATCGCATCCACCGACAGCATGATCAAGACCACCCCGCCCGGCGCCGGCTCGCGACTGCTGCGGGTCACGGAGGACAACCCGGTCTACGAGGCCTGCGCGCGCACGCTGCTGCTCGACGGGGAGCCCGTACGGCTGATGGCCACCGGGCCGTTCACCGAGGCCGACCTCGGCGTGGCCTGCTACCACTCGAAGGTCGGCGCGGTGGAGCTCTGCCTCAACCACCTGGTCGACGGCCCGGACGAGTACGTCGTCGTCGACATGACGGCCGGCTCGGACTCCTTCGCCTCGGGCATGTTCACCCGCTTCGACATGACCTTCCTCGTGGCCGAACCGACCCGCAAGGGCGTCTCCGTCTACCGGCAGTACAAGGAGTACGCGCGGGACTTCGGCATCGCGCTCAAGGTGGTCGGCAACAAGGTGCAGGGCCCGGAGGACATCGAGTTCCTCCAGGACGAGGTGGAAGAGGACCTGCTGGTCACCTTCGGGCACTCCGACTGGGTGCGGGCGATGGAGAAGGGCCGCCCCGCGCCGTTCGACCTGCTGGAGGCGACCAACCGGCTGGCGCTGCAGGCGCTCCAGGACGCGGCCGAGGACTCGTACGCCGACCGCGACTGGGACAGGTACACCGAGCAGATGGTCCACTTCCACCTGCGCAACGCGGAGAGCTGGGGGAACGCCAAGACCGGGGCCGACCTGGCGGAGCAGGTCGACCCCGGCTTCGTGTTGCACGAGGCCCTGGTCAGCCCTCGTTCGACTCCTCAGCCGGCTTGACCGCGGCCGGGGCCGTCGGCGGCGCGGGCGGCGGCCCCGCGGTCAGGAACTTCGTCCAGCCGTCCTTCGGCGCCTGGCCGACGTCGAGGGTGCGCATCCACTCCAGCGTCTTCGGGTCCTGGGCGTCCAGCCAGTCCGCCAGTTCGCGGAAGGGCACGCACCGGACCTCCGGCTTGGTGCACATGGTCTGGATGGACTCCTCGACGGCACGCATGTAGGTGCCGCCGTTCCACGACTCGAAGTGGTTGCCGATGATCAGTGGCGCCCGGTTCCCCTGGTAGACCCGGTCGAAGGCCTGGCGCAGGCCGTCGCGCATCTGGTCGCCCCAGTACTCGTGCTGGGAGGGGTCGCCCTGGGTGGTCGTACCGGACTGGTTGACCAGGTAGTTGTAGTCCATGCTCAGGGTGTCGAAGGCGCGCCCGGGCATGGGCACCAGCTGGAGCGGGAGGTCCCAGAGCCCGTCCGTCTTCTTCGGCCAGATCTGCTTGCTGATGCCGCTGGAGTCGTAGCGGAAGCCCATGTCCTTCGCCGCCAGCATGAAGTTCTTCTGGCCTTCGAGGCAGGGGGTGCGGGCGCCGATCATCTCCTTGTCGTAGTCGAAGGGGAGCGCCGCCAGGTCCTTGAGCGCCGGGGCGTTCGTCTTCCAGTTCTTGACGAAGGACTTGGCCTGGTTGATCTCGCTCTTCCACTCCTCCACCGACCAGGTGCCGACACCCCCTTCGGGGCCGCAGAAGTGGCCGTTGAAGTGGGTGCCGATCTCGTTGCCCTCCAGCCAGGCCCCGCGGACCTGGGTGGCGGTGTCCTTGATGCCCTGGAGGTCGCCGAAGCCGATGTCGGAGAGGCCAGCGGAGTGCTGCGGGGCCGTGTAGAGGGAACGCTTCTCCTCCGGGAGCATGTACACGCCGCTGAGGAAGTAGGTCATCCGGGCGTTGTACTGCTTGCCCACCTCGCGGAAGTGCGAGAAGAGCTTCTGGCTGTCCTCGCCCGCGCCGTCCCACGAGAACACCACGAACTGCGGGGGCTTCTCGCCGGGCTTCAGTCTCTGCGGCTTCTGCACGTTCGGCTGGGAGCCCGTGTAGGCGGTCGAACCGTCGCCGATGGGGCGGTTGACACTGCCGGGGGCCTCCGGGGCGGCGGCGCCCTTCTTCGTGTTCTGGTCGCCGGGGGCGCCGGGAGCGCCGGGGCGGGCGGGCTCGGAGGCGCTGCACCCGGCGACGCCCAGTACCAGGGCCGTGGCGACAAGGCCGCCGGCGATCTTCTTCGTGGCGGCGATCATCCGCACACCTCTCCCTCGCAGTTCCATCGCGGGACTTTCGTGACGCAACGTCCCACGCGGTCCGCTTTAAGGAAGGTATGACAAGGCAGACAAAATACTTAATCACCCCGGAGTGCTAATTCGTAGCCCATTTGCCCGCATTACCTACCAACAGCCTTTACTCTCCATTACCATCCATTTACCGAGTGTTGAGACTCCCGCCGCTTCATCACCTCCCCCGAGGAGACGGGAACCCATGACGACAGCCGCCCCACCCCCCTCCACGAACCAAGGCCCCGACGGTGCCGGACCCCGCCTCAAGGGGCTCCATGCGGACTTGTCCGCGTCCGTCGCCGTCTTCCTGATCGCACTTCCCCTCTCGCTGGGCATCGCCCTGGCCACCGGAGCCCCCCTGCAGGCGGGGCTGGTGGCCGCCGCGGTGGGCGGGATCGTGGCCGGGCGGCTCGGCGGCGCCCCGCTCCAGGTGAGCGGGCCGACCGCCGGACTCACCGTGGTGACGGCCGGGTTGATCCAGCACTACGGCTGGCGCACCACCTGCGCCGTCACGGTCCTGGCCGGCTGCTGCCAGCTCGGACTGGCCTTCCTGCGCACCGCGCGCTCGGCCCTGCTGGTGAGCCCGGCGATCATGCACGGAATGCTGGCCGGCATCGGCGTGACCATCGCGCTGGCCCAGCTGCACATCGTGCTGGGCGGCACCCCGCAGAGCTCGGCCGTCGCCAACGTACTCGGACTGCCCGCCCAGTTGGCCGATCTGCATCCGGCCGCGCTCGGGGTGAGCGCGCTGACCCTGTGCGTCCTGCTGCTCTGGCCCCGGATCCCCGGGCGGGTCGGCCTGGCCCTGCGCAAGGTGCCCGCCGCACTGGCGGCGGTCGCCGCGGCCACCGCCGGCGCGGCCCTGGCCGGGCTCGACCTGCCCCGGGTGGACCTGCCCTCCTGGAGCAGCCACGCGCTGCCGGAACTGCCGCAGGGCCCGGTGCTCGGGATCATCGCCGCCGTGCTGACCATCACCCTGGTCGGCAGCGTCGAGTCCCTGATGTCCTCGGTGGCCACCGACAAGCTGATCGCCTCCGAGCGCGGTACGGGCGACCGCCCGCCCCGCGCCGACCTCGATCGCGAGCTGCGCGGACAGGGCGCCGCCAACATCGTCTCCGGGATGCTCGGCGGGCTCCCCGTCGCGGCCGTGGCCGTACGCAGCGCGGCGAACGTCAAGTCCGGTGCCGTAAGCCGTAAATCAGCCATGTTGCACGGGCTGTGGGTGGTGATCGCGGCCGGACTGCTCGTCCCCGCGCTCGACCTGATCCCGCTCGCCGCCCTGGCGGCGCTGGTGCTGGCCGTCGGAATCCAGGTGGTCAGCATCACGCACCTGAGGACCGTCACCCGCTACCGGGAGGTCCTGGTCTACGCAGCCACCATCGTCGCCGTGGTCCTGGGCGGGGTCCTGGAAGGCGTCGCCGTCGGCATCGCCGTGGCCGTGGCCCTGGCCATGCACCGGCTGGCGCGCACGAGGATCACCCTGGACGAGGCGGACGGCGTCCACCGGGTCCGGGCGCGCGGGCAGTTGACCTTCCTCGCCGTGCCGCGCCTGAGCCGGGTGCTGAACTCGATCCCGCACGAGGGCCACGCGGTCGTCGAGTTGGACGGCTCGTTCATCGACCACGCCGCCTACGAGATCCTCCAGGACTGGCAGGACACGCACCTGGCCCACGGGGGTTCGGTGGAGCTCACCGGCCGGGGCGGGGCCGCCATTTCCCGCGGCAACCACGCCCGGCCCACCGGGACGGCACCCGGGACCGGCGCCGGCGTGCGGCCGGGCCACGGCTCAGCCACCGGGTCCGGGCGGGTGCCGGCCGGCGGGAGCACCGCGATCGGCGGGGCCGGCGGCCACCGGGGCGAAGGCCGGGGAGCGCACCAGTGCTGCCGCCCGTGGACCCCCTGGCAGAACCACTGCGACCACCGCGCCCTGCCCGCCACGCACCCGGCGGTCGCCGCGCGCGTCCCGGCGGGCGAGGCGGCCGGGACGATCCCGAGCGCGGCCGAGCCCCGCGACGCCGGAACCGCCTCCCCCCGGCGCCGTGGCGCGGGTCAACTCGCCAGCGGGATCGGCGCCTTCCAGCGGGACACCGCCCCGCACGTCCGCGACGAGCTGGCCCGGCTGGCCCGCGAGGGACAGCGGCCCTCACAGCTCTTCCTCACCTGCGCGGACTCCCGCCTGGTGACCAGCATGATCACGGCAAGTGGCCCCGGCGACCTCTTCACCGTCCGCAACGTCGGCAATCTGGTCCCCCCGCCCGGAGCCGAAGCCACCGACGACTCGGTCGCGGCGGCCATCGAGTACGCCGTGGACGTGCTGAAGGTCGACAGCATCACGGTGTGCGGGCACTCCGGCTGCGGAGCCATGCAGGCCCTGCTGAACTCCCACCCGGGCGCTCCGATGACCCCGCTGCGCCGCTGGCTGCGGCACGGTCTGCCCAGCCTGGAGCGGATGGCCAGCCGGCACCACGCCTGGGCCCGGATCGCGGGCCGGCTCCCGGCGGACGCCGTGGAACAGCTCTGCCTGACCAATGTGGTCCAGCAGCTGGACCACCTGCGGGCCCACGAATCGGTGGCCCGACGGCTCGCCGACGGCTCGCTGGAACTGCACGGAATGTACTTCCACGTGGGCGAGGCCCAGGCCTACCTGCTGTCCGAGGGCGAGGACTTCTTCGACTGTCGGGTTTTCGACAGCGTGGGTCAGAACGCCTGACCGGATTTCCGTCCGAACCGATACCCTCCCGTATCCGTGCAAGCTGTTGGCCCCTTCTCGCACCCTGCAGCGGGAAGGGGCCCTTCGCGCGCCGCGCGCCGCGCGCGGCCCGCGCGTACGCTGCGGCGCACGGGCCGCCCAGTCGTGCTATAGGTCTAAACCAATTCACGGCTACCCCTTGTCACCTGGGCGTCTGACCTGATGAGCTATGCCCGGGGACACAACGGACACCCTGGGAAAGGGAGATGTCGTGAGCAATGACAGCCTGGCCAATCTGCTCAAGGAGGAGCGGCGGTTCGCACCGCCCGCCGATCTGGCCGCCGCCGCCAACGTGACCGAGGCGGCGTACGCGCAGGCCGACGCGGACCGGCTGGGCTTCTGGGCCGAGCAGGCCCGGCGGCTGACCTGGGAGACCGAGCCGACCGAGACGCTCGACTGGAGCAACCCGCCGTTCGCGAAGTGGTTCGCCGACGGCAAGCTGAACGTGGCGTACAACTGCGTGGACCGGCACGTCGAGGCCGGCAACGGCGACCGCGTCGCGATCCACTTCGAGGGCGAGCCCGGCGACAGCCGCTCCCTGACCTACGCCCAGCTCAAGGACGAGGTCTCGCAGGCCGCCAACGCCCTCACCGAGCTCGGTGTCCAGGCGGGCGACCGGGTCGCCGTCTACCTGCCGATGATCCCCGAGGCCGTCGTCGCGATGCTCGCGTGCGCCCGCGTCGGCGCCGCCCACTCGGTGGTCTTCGGCGGCTTCTCCGCCGATGCCGTCGCCTCCCGCATCCAGGACGCCGACGCCAAGCTGGTGATCACCGCCGACGGCGGCTACCGCCGCGGCAAGCCCAGCGCGCTCAAGCCCGCCATCGACGAGGCCGTCGCCAAGTGCCCGCAGGTCGAGCACGTCCTCGTGGTGCGCCGCACCGGCCAGGACACCGCCGTCACCGAGGGCCGCGACGTCTGGTGGCACGACGTGGTCGGCCGCCAGTCCACCGAGCACACCCCGCAGGCCTTCGACGCCGAGCACCCGCTCTTCATCCTGTACACCTCGGGGACCACGGGTAAGCCCAAGGGCATCCTGCACACTTCCGGCGGCTACCTCACGCAGGCCTCGTACACCCACCACGCCGTCTTCGACCTCAAGCCGGAGACCGACGTCTACTGGTGCACCGCCGACATCGGCTGGGTGACCGGGCACTCCTACATCGTCTACGGTCCGCTCGCCAACGGCGCCACCCAGGTGATGTACGAGGGCACGCCGGACACCCCGCACCAGGGCCGGTTCTGGGAGGTCGTGCAGAAGTACGGCGTCACCATCCTCTACACCGCGCCCACCGCGATCCGTACGTTCATGAAGTGGGGCGACGACATCCCCGCGAAGTTCGACCTGTCGAGCCTGCGCGTGCTGGGCTCGGTCGGCGAGCCGATCAACCCCGAGGCCTGGATCTGGTACCGCAAGCACATCGGCGGCGACCGCTGCCCGATCGTGGACACGTGGTGGCAGACCGAGACCGGCGCCATGATGATCGCCCCGCTGCCGGGCGTCACCGAGACCAAGCCCGGCTCCGCGCAGCGCGCGCTGCCCGGCATCGGTGCCACCGTCGTGGACGACGAGGGCCGCGAGGTGGCGAACGGCGGAGTCGGCTACCTGGTCCTCACCGAGCCGTGGCCGTCGATGCTGCGCACCATCTGGGGCGACGACCAGCGCTTCGTCGACACCTACTGGTCCCGCTTCGAGGGCAAGTACTTCGCGGGCGACGGCGCCAAGAAGGACGACGACGGCGACATCTGGCTGCTCGGCCGGGTCGACGACGTAATGCTGGTGTCGGGCCACAACATCTCGACCACCGAGGTGGAGTCGGCGCTCGTCTCGCACCCGTCGGTCGCCGAGGCGGCCGTCGTGGGCGCCAAGGACGAGACCACCGGCCAGGCCATCGTGGCCTTCGTCATCCTGCGCGGCAGCGCCACCGAGACGGACGCCCTGGTCGGGGAGCTGCGCAACCACGTGGGCGCCACCCTCGGCCCGATCGCCAAGCCGAAGCGGATCGTCCCGGTGCAGGAACTGCCGAAGACCCGTTCCGGCAAGATCATGCGCCGTCTGCTGCGCGACGTGGCGGAGGACCGGGCGGTCGGCGACGTGACCACGCTCGCCGATTCCTCGGTGATGGCGCTGATCCAGACCAAGCTGCCCAGCGCCTCCAGCGAGGACTGACCGGACTGACCGGACTGACGCACAACGGGCCACGGGTCCTGGAGGGCGTCCGGCGCACAACGCGCCGGACGCCCTCCTCCCGTTTAAGGTGAAGATCACCCGATACGACCGCGCGAACCCTGTAAGGTAAAGGAAGCGTCAACATTTGACGCTCGAAGAGTCTCAGGGTGCGCCGGGAAGTCTGGTCGGCAACTGCATTTGTCATGCCGTCGCCCACCCGGAGGTTCCCCACCGTGGCCACGCCCCCGCCCAGCACCCGCCGCAAGTTCCTCGGCAGGCTCTCCCTCCCCGAGCGCCGCTTCGTCGCCGACGCGCTGCGCACCGAGACCGTCGGCGGGGTCCTGCTCCTGGTGGCCGCCATCGCCGCCCTCGTGTGGGCGAACATCCCGGCGATATCCGCGAGCTACGACAGCGTCAGGTCCTTCCACATCGGCCCCGCCGCCCTGGGCCTGGACCTCTCGCTCCAGCACTGGGCAGCCGACGGCCTGCTCGCGATCTTCTTCTTCGTCGCCGGCATCGAGCTCAAGCGCGAGCTGGTCGCGGGCGACCTGAGCGACCCCAAGGCGGCCGCCCTCCCCGTGATCGCCGCCCTCTGCGGCATGGCCGTGCCCGCGGTGGTCTACGCCCTGGTCAACACCCTCGGCAACGGATCGCTCGACGGCTGGGCGGTCCCGACGGCCACCGACATCGCCTTCGCCCTCGCCGTCCTCGCGGTCATCGGCACCTCGCTGCCGTCCGCGCTGCGCGCCTTCCTGCTGACCCTGGCGGTCGTCGACGACCTCTTCGCCATCCTGATCATCGCGGTGTTCTTCACCAGCGAGATCGACTTCCTCGCCCTCGGCGGGGCCCTCGCGGGCCTGGTCCTCTTCTGGTTCCTGCTGCGCTTCGGCGTCCGCGGCTGGTACGTGTACGTCCCGCTCGCCCTGGTCATCTGGGGCCTGATGTACAACAGCGGCGTCCACGCCACCATCGCCGGCGTCGCGATGGGCCTGATGCTGCGCTGCACCCGCAGGGACGGCGAGGAGCACTCCCCCGGCGAGCACATCGAGCACCTGGTCCGCCCCGTCTCGGCCGGCCTGGCCGTCCCCCTCTTCGCCCTGCTCTCCGCCGGGGTCTCGCTCTCCGACGAGGCCATCGCGCAGGTCTTCACCCGTCCCGAGACCCTCGGCGTGGTGCTCGGACTCGTCGTCGGCAAGACGGTCGGCATCTTCGGCGGCACCTGGCTCGCCGCCCGCTTCACCAAGGCCGAGCTGAACGAGGACCTCGCCTGGCCCGACGTACTGGCCGTGGCCTCCCTCGCCGGCATCGGCTTCACCGTCTCCCTGCTGATCGGCGAGCTGGCCTTCGCCGGAGACCCCGTCCTGACCGACGAGGTCAAGGCGGCCGTCCTGCTCGGCTCCCTGATCGCCGCGGCCATCGCGTGCGTGATGCTCAAGCTGCGCGACCGCCGGTACCGGTCGCTGACCGAGGCCGAGGAGCGCGACGAGGACGCCGACGGGATCCCGGACATCTACGAGCAGGACAACCCGGCGTACCACCTGCGGATGGCGAAGATCTACGAGGAGAAGGCCGCCGAGCACCGCCGCAGGGCCGAGGCCGTCGCCCCGGCCGAGGACGGTCCCACGGGTGGATCCACGGGTGGATCCACCCGGGAAGCGGCGGGCGGGTCCAGCACCGGCGCCGACCGTCCGGCATGATCTGACTGACGACGGAGGACAGCCGCCGACAGCAGACGACAGAGGGAGTCAGAGATGAGCGCAGTGGACCAAGAGGCTCCGGGAGCCGAGCGCACGCTCGGTCAGCTGGTCGCCTCGGCCACCGCCGAGATGTCGGCCCTGGTGCACGACGAGATCGCCCTCGCCAAGGTCGAGCTCAAGCAGGACGTCAAGCGCGCGGGCATCGGCAGCGGTGCCGCGATCGTGGCGGGCGTGCTGCTGCTCTTCTCCCTCCCCGTACTGAGTTTCGCCGCGGCCTACGGCATCCACAATCTCGGGCTCGGCCTGGCCTGGTCCTTCCTCATCGTCGGCGTCGCGTTCTGGCTGCTCGCGGGCCTGACCGGGCTGCTGGCCATGTCGAAGTTCAAGAAGGTCAAGCCGCCGGTGAAGACCATCGACTCGGTCAAGCAGACCGCGGCGCTCGTCGGAACCGTCAAGCCGCACCCGCGGCCGTTGAGTGACCAGGCCGTGGGTGTGGCACGCTCGTCTTCATGACAGCCCCTTCTCCGGACCCCAGCCCCGCGCCCACCGCTGCTTCGGCGGTACGGATCGACGTGCCGGGCGGGAGAAAGGTGACCCACCGGGACGTCGCCGCCAACGGCGCGCGCTTCCACGTCGCGGAGTGCGGCGACGGCCCGCTCGTCCTCCTGCTGCACGGGTTCCCGCAGTTCTGGTGGACCTGGCGGCACCAGCTGACCGCGCTCGCGGACGCCGGGTACCGCGCGGTGGCGATGGATCTGCGCGGGGTGGGCGGCAGCGACCGCACCCCGCGCGGCTACGACCCGGCGAACCTCGCCCTGGACATCACCGGAGTGGTCCGTTCCCTCGGCGAGCCGGACGCCGCCCTCGTCGGGCACGACCTGGGCGGATACCTCGCCTGGACGGCGGCCGTGATGCGGCCCAAGCTGGTGCGCCGGCTGGTCGTCTCCTCGATGCCGCACCCGCGCCGCTGGCGCTCGGCGATGCTGGCGGACTTCGGCCAGACCCGGGCCAGCTCCCACGTCTGGGGCTTCCAGAGGCCCTTCGTCCCCGAGCGGCAGCTGGTCGCCGATGACGGGGCCCTCGTGGGGGAGCTGATCCGGGAGTGGTCCGGGCCGCGGCTGCAGGCGGACGGCTCCGACGAGGAGGCACTCGCCGTGTACCGGCGGGCCATGTGCATCCCCTCCACGGCGCACTGCTCCATCGAGCCGTACCGCTGGATGATGCGCTCGATGGCCCGGCCGGACGGGCTCCAGTTCTACCGGCGGATGAAGCGGCCCGTACGGGTGCCCACGCTGCACCTGCACGGCTCGCTGGACCCGGTGATGCGCACCCGCAGCGCCGCCGGTTCCGGGGAGTACGTCGAAGCCCCGTACCGCTGGCGGCTCTTCGACGGACTGGGGCACTTCCCCCACGAGGAGGACCCGGTGGCCTTCTCCACCGAGCTGGTGAACTGGCTGAAGGACCCCGAGCCCGACCGCTGACGGGCCGTCGGCGGGCCATCCGCGGGATCCCCGCGGATGGCTGACGGGGCGACAGGCGCTTCGTACGACTGTCTTACGGGCATTCAATTGCCCGGCGCATAGGCCAATTGGCGGCCCCCCGGGGGATTACGGACCCTGGGCCCCGGGCACAGCTCGTTGTATGGGCTGGACGCACGACCACGGTGACACCGCACGCGAACGCCGCTCGGCCACAGCGCCGGGCACGCACGACAGGGCCGGCCGGGACGGTCACGACCCCCGGCTGGGGATCCCACGCATCCTGCGCCGCCGCGCCCGCTGGGTCTCGGCGCGGCTGCGCCATCCACGCATGTAGGACACACCTCCCCGGGCCCCGGCAGGGGCCCGGGGAGGGCGTCAGAGGGCGCAGCCCTGGGTGTCGACGCGGCGGCTGGAGGTCTTGCCGAGGCGGATGTCGTCCCGGATCTCGTCCGCCGTCAGGGCGTAACCGGTGTTCGGGTCGTCGAGCGACTTGGCGAAGACGACCCCGTACACCCGGCCCTCGGGCGTCAGCAGCGGGCCGCCGGAGTTGCCCTGGCGGACGGTCGCGTAGAGCGAGTAGACGTCGCGGCGGACGGTGCCCCGGTGGTAGATGTCCGGGCCGTTGGCGTTGATCCGGCCGCGGACCCGGGCCGCTCGGACGTCGTAGGCGCCGTTCTCCGGGAAGCCGGCCACGATCGCGTCGCTGCTGCTCGTGGCGTCCTTCTCGGTGAACTCCAGGGCCGGGGCGCGCAGCTTGGGCACGTCCAGGACGGCGATGTCGCGCTCCCAGTCGTAGAGCACGACCTTGCCGTCGTAGAGCTTGCCCTCGCCGCCGACCTGCACGGTGGGCTCCATGACACCGCCGACGACGTGGGCGTTGGTCATCACCTTGCCCGGCGCGAAGACGAAGCCGGTGCCCTCCAGGACCTTGCTGCAACTGGGCGCCGTACCGACGACCTTCACGATGGAGAGCTTCGCCTGTTCGGCCACGCCGCTGCGGGCGAGGGCCGGGTCGGGCGCCTTCACCTCGGTGATCGGCTCGTTGGAGAACGGGCTGAAGACCTGGGGGAAGCCGTTGCGGGCGAGGGTGGAACTGAAGTCCGAGAACCAGGTGTTGGCCTGCGCGGGGAGCACGCGCGACACGCCGAGGAGCACCTTGGAGTTGCGGACCTCCTTGCCGAGCGTGGGCAGCGAGGTCCCGGCGAGTGCGGAACCGATCAGCCATGCCACCAGCAGCATCGCGACGACGTTCACCAGGGCCCCGCCGGTCGCGTCGAGCGCGCGGGCGGGCGACCAGGTGATGTGGCGTCGCAGGCGGCTGCCCAGATGGGTGGTCAGGGCCTGGCCGATCGAGGCGCAGATGATGATCACGACGACGGCGATCACGACGACGGTGGTGGTCACCTGGGTGCCGTTGTCGGTCACCCGGTCCCAGATCAGGGGCAGCAGGGACACGGCGACGAGACCACCGCCGAGGAAGCCGATCACCGACAGGATGCCGACGACGAACCCCTGGCGGTAGCCCACGATCGCGAACCACACGGCGGCGACCAGCAACAGGATGTCCAGCACGTTCACGAGGGTCACCGTCTCATGCGTGCCAGTCGAGTGGGACCTGACGTGAGCGGTCCCACGGGCGCTCCCAGCCCGCGAAGTGCAGGATGCGGTCGATCACCCCGGCCGTGAACCCCCAGACCAGGGCCGATTCGACGGTGAAGGCGGGCCCCTGGTGGCCTCTGGGGTGGACCACGGTCACCCGGTGGGCGGGATCCGTGAGATCCGCCACGGGCACCGTGAAGACCCGGGCCGTCTCCGCGGGGTCCACCGGGCCGACCGGGGAGGGTTCGCGCCACCAGCCGAGCACCGGGGTCACGACGAACTCGCTGACCGGGATGTAGAGCCGGGGCAGCACCCCGAAGAGCTGGACGCCGGCCGGGTCGAGACCGGTCTCCTCCTCGGCCTCGCGCAGTGCGGCGCGCAGCGGTCCGGTGGTGTGCGGATCGCCGTCCCCGGGGTCGAGGGCTCCGCCGGGGAAGGAGGGCTGGCCGGCGTGCGAGCGCAGGGTGCCGGCCCGCTCCTGGAGCAGCAGCTCCGGGCCGCGCGGACCCTCGCCGAAGAGGATCAGCACGGCGGACTGGCGGCCCCCGCCGTCCTCGGGGGGCAGGAAGCGGCTGAGCTGGCGCGGCCGGACGGTGCGGGCCGCCGCCACGACCGGGTCGAGCCAGGCGGGCAGCCCCTCGGTGCTGAGGACCAGGCCGTCGCCCTCGCGGGTGGTGGCCGTGGTCTCGTCCTGTGTACCGCGCGTCATAGGCACCCCTGTCCGTGTTCTTCCGTGAACACCCTCTCCCACACCGCTGAACGCGGTCCGGGTACCGATTCGTTCCGGCGGGGGCGTGCGGCCGTCCCGGCGCACGCCCCCGCCGGTGGGCCCGGGCCACGTCCGGCCGTACGCCCCAGGTCGCGCTCAGGGCTCCGTACGGGCTCCCAGCGGGGAGGCGGGGAGGCCCGGGTAGTCCGGGGGCGGGGACAGGCGCTGGCCCGGGTAGCCGCCCTTCTCGTACTTCAGCAGCTTCTTCGCCTTCTCCGGGTCCGTCTCGCCCTCCCCGTAGGCCGGGCAGAGCGGCGCGATGGGGCAGGCGCCGCAGGCGGGGTTGCGGGCGTGGCAGATGCGGCGGCCGTGGAAGACCACGCGGTGCGAGAGCATCGTCCACTCGCTCTTGGGGAAGATCGCGCAGATCTCCGCCTCGACCTTCTCTGGGTCCTCCTGCTCGGTCCACTTGAAGCGGCGGGCGAGGCGTCCGAAGTGGGTGTCGACGGTGATCCCGGGGACCCCGAAGACGTTGCCGAGGACCACGTTCGCCGTTTTGCGGCCCACTCCGGGCAGGGTGACCAGGTCTTCGAGCCGGCCGGGGACCTCGCCGCCGAAGCGGTCGCGCAGGGCCTGCGACAGGCCGAGGAGGGACTTGGCCTTCATCCGGAAGAACCCGGTCGGCCTGATCAGCTCCTCCAGTTCCTCCGGCACGGCCTCGGCCATGTCCTCGGGGGTCGGGTAGGCCGCGAAGAGGGCGGGGGTCGTCTGGTTCACGCGGAGGTCGGTGGTCTGCGCGGACAGGATGGTGGCGACCAGGAGCTCGAAGGGATTGCGGAAATCCAGCTCCGGATGGGCGTACGGGTACACGTCGGCCAGTTCCCGGTTGATGCGGCGGGCCCGCCGGACCATCGCCAGGCGGGATTCGGCCCTGCCCTTCCCGGCGCTCCGGGCGGGGGCGGGCACCCGGGAGGCCGCCGGGGCCCCGTTCACGGTCCCCGACGCGCTCTTGTCCGCGGTCGCGCGCGCCGCCGCGCCCGGCCGTTTCTTGGCCGAAGCTTTGCCCTGGGGGGCGGGCCGGGACCCGCCGGGCACCTCCCCGGGGGCTTGTTCGCCCACGGCTGAATTTTGGGTCGCCGTCACTCCTGCGGACCCCTTGGCCTGTGCTCTCACCGGCTTATTGGACACCCGGCCAGCCTAAGGCCGGGTGCCGACACCCGCCCGGACCTCAGGTAACACCACCCCGATCGGTCGCTCACCACACAGCACGGGCGTCCGTCCGGCATCCTTGGTAGTGATTGATCGCACTGTTTGAGCCGTCCGGCAAAATGGGAGACCGGTCCCCTGAGCTGGTCGACATAGGAGAGAGACTCGTGGACGACGTTCTGCGGCGCGCCCCGCTCTTCGCGGCGCTCGATGACGAGCAGGCCGCGGAGCTCCGCGCCTCCATGGGCGAGGTGACGCTCGCACGCGGTGACGCCCTGTTCCACGAGGGCGACCCCGGCGACCGGCTCTACGTCGTGACCGAGGGCAAGGTGAAGCTCCACCGCACCTCCCCCGACGGTCGCGAGAACATGCTGGCCGTCCTCGGCCCCGGCGAGCTGATCGGCGAGCTGTCGCTCTTCGACCCGGGCCCGCGCACCGCCACCGCCACCGCGCTGACCGAGGTCAAGCTCCTCGGCCTCGGCCACGGTGACCTGCAGCCGTGGCTGAACGCCCGGCCCGAGGTCGCGACCGCGCTGCTGCGCGCCGTCGCCCGGCGCCTGCGCAAGACCAACGACCAGATGTCCGACCTGGTCTTCTCCGACGTTCCGGGCCGTGTGGCCCGGGCGCTCCTCGACCTGTCGCGCCGCTTCGGCGTGCAGTCGGAGGAGGGCATCCACGTCGTGCACGACCTGACGCAGGAGGAGCTCGCCCAGCTCGTCGGCGCCTCCCGCGAGACCGTGAACAAGGCCCTGGCCGACTTCGCGGGCCGCGGCTGGCTGCGCCTGGAAGCGCGCGCCGTGATCCTGCTGGACGTGGAGCGGCTCGCCAAGCGCTCGCGCTGACGTCACCGACGTCGGCCGCCGCGCCCCGGCGCGGTCGTGGAGGGGTCCTGTCCGGAAGCCGGGCGGGGCCCCTCCGCGCGTCCGGCGCGCCCCGGAAAACGGCTTCGCGGCCGCCCCGGGAAGGGGCACAGTGGGGATCATGGAACACAGGGGTCTGGACGCGTACGGGTACTTCGAGCGGGAGGGGTCCCTGGGGCGGATCCAGCCCTCGTTCGCCGGCCTCGTCGCCGCGGCGCGCGGCCGGATCGCCGAGGCCTACGGGAGCCGGCTCCACAGCGCCTACCTCTACGGGTCGGTGCCGCGCGGCACCGCCCGCCCCGGCCGCTCCGACCTCGACCTGCTGATCGCCCTGCACGACGAGCCCGCCCACGACGACCGCGACATCGCGGAGGTGCTGGGCCAGGGCCTCGACCAGGACTTCCCGGAGATCGACGGGGTCGGCGTCCTGCTGTACGGCAAGGACCGGCTGCTGAGCGAGCAGGAACGTTACGACCTGGGCTGGTTCCTGGCCTGCCTGTGCACGCCGCTGCTCGGGGACGACCTGGCCGAGCACCTGCCCCGGTACCGGCCGGACGGCGTCCTGGCCCGGGAGACCAACGGCGACCTGGCCCGCGTACTGCCCCGCTGGCGCGAACGCGTCGAGGCGGCCTCGGAACCGTCCGACTACCGCCGGCTGAGCCGGGCCTTCGCCCGGCACCTCGTGCGCACCGGGTTCACCCTGGTCATGCCCCGCTGGGGCGGCTGGACCAGCGACCTCACCGAGTCCGCGGAGGTCTTCGCCCGGTACTACCCGCAGCGGGCCGACCAGATGCGGGCCGCGGCCGTCGTGGCGCTGGCCCCGGTCGAGGACCCCGCCGTGGTGCGCCGGTACGTCGAGGACCTCGGGCCGTGGCTCGCCGACGAGTACACGGCCCGGCACGGTACGAAGGCGCCGCGCCCGTAGGCCGCGGCGGAGCGAGTCAGGCGCTCCGCGCCGGGGCCAGGGCGTCGACGGCCCGCTTCGCCTCCGCCAGACCGGCGCCGGTGATCTCGCGGTACCGCTTGATCGCCGAGACGTCGCGGCCGTCGCGCACCAGCGCCCGCACCTCGTCCATCCCGGCCGGCTCCGGCTCCTCGATGCCCAGGTGGTCCAGCACCAGGCCCAGGCGGCGCTCCAGCCGGTCCGCCCTGTCCGCCAGGGCACGCATGCGCAGGGTCACCGTCGAGGTGATCCAGCCGGCCGCGGCGAGCAGCGCGAGCAGTACGTACAGGGTGTTCATTCAGGTCCCCCCGGGATCAGTCCGTGATCACGAAGGTACTCCAGCTGTGCCTGTACGGACCACGTGGCCGCGGGCCACAGGGAGCGGTCCACGTCGGCGTAGACCTGCGCGACGACCGCCTCGGGGGTGACGAAGCCGTTCTCCACGGCCGTCTCGACCTGCGCGAGCCGGTGGGCGCGGTGCGCCAGGTAGTACTCGACGGCGCCCTGGGCGTCCTCCAGGACCGGCCCGTGCCCCGGGAGCACCGTGGTCACCCCGTCGTCGACGGTGAGGGAGCGCAGGCGGCGCAGGGAGTCGAGATAGTCCCCCAGACGGCCGTCGGGGTGCGCGACCACGGTCGTACCGCGGCCCAGGATGGTGTCACCGGTGATGACGGCACGGTCGGCGGGCAGGTGGAAGCAGAGCGAGTCGGAGGTGTGGCCGGGGGTCGCCACGACGCGCAGCTCCAGGCCACCGGTACGGATCACGTCGCCGGCGGCCAGGCCCTCGTCGCCGAGCCTCAGCGCGGGGTCGAGGGCGCGGACCTTCGTCCCGGTCAGCTCCGCGAAGCGGCCGGCCCCCTCGGCGTGGTCGGGGTGGCCGTGGGTCAGGAGGGTCAGCGCGACGCGCTTGCCGGCCTGCTCGGCGGTGGCGATGACGGCCCGCAGGTGGGCTTCGTCCAGCGGGCCGGGGTCGATGACGACGGCCAGCTCGGAGTCCGGCTCGGAGACCAGCCAGGTGTTGGTGCCGTCCAGGGTCATCGCGGAGGCGTTGGGCGCCAGGACGTTGACGGCACGGACGGTCGCCGGCCCGGAGGAGACCATTCCGCGGGGCTGGCCGGGGAGTACGGCGGCGTCGGTCATGCGGTGCCTCCCGGGCGGACGCGCTTGGTGAACTCGTCGTGCCCCGGCCAGCTGAGCACCAGCTCACCGTCCACGAGGGCGGCCTGTGCCAGTACGGGCGTCAGGTCCTGCGCGGCGGCCGCCGTCAGCGCGTCGGCGGCGCTGGCGTGGGGCTCCAGGGAGCGCAGGGTGGAGATGGTGGGCGGCATCATCAGCAGCTCGCCCCCGTCGTAGCGGGCGGCGGCCTCGGAAGGGCGGATCCAGACGGTCCGGTCGGCCTCGGTGGAGGCGTTGCGGGTGCGCTGGCCCTCCGGGAGGGCCGCGACGAAGAACCACGTGTCGTAGCGGCGGGGCTCGAACTCCGGGGTGATCCACCGGGCCCACGCCCCGAGCAGGTCGGAGCGCAGCAGCAGGCCGCGCCGGTCCAGGAACTCGGCGAAGGACAGCTCGCGCGCCACGAGGGCCTCGCGGTCGGCCTCCCAGTCGTCACCGGTGGTGTCGCCGACGACGGTGCCGGGCGTCTCCCCGGCGAGCAGGACGCCGGCCTCCTCGAAGGTCTCACGGACGGCCCCGCACACGATGGCCTGGGCGGTGGCGGCGTCGGTGCCGAGGCGTTCCGCCCAGGCGTCCAGGCCGGGTCCGGCCCAGCCGATGCGGCGGTCCTCGTCACGCGGGTCGACCCCGCCGCCGGGGTAGGCGTAGGCGCCCCCGGCGAAGGCCATGGAGGCGCGGCGGCGCAGCATGTGCACGGCCGGGCCGGCGGGGGTGTCGCGGAGCAGCATCACCGTGGCGGCGCGTTTGGGCGCGACCGGGGTGAGCGCGCCGTCCGCGAGCGCGCGGATGCGGTCGGGCCACTCCGGGGGGTACCACTGGCCTCCGGCGGGCTGGCTGGACGACGGACCGTGCTGACCATTCGGCATGGCCGGATGCTACGGCCATCCGGCCCGATGTTCGAGGCCCACCCGGCCGCATCGCGCGGGCCCGGCACGGGATCGCCGTACTCGCCCGGCACAGGGCCGCCGCACGGGCCCCACACCGGATCGCCTCGCAGGCCCGGCACAGGGCCGCCCCGCCGCCGTTCCCGTCTCGGGCCCCCGGAGGGGCTGACGGGCCCCGGAGGCGGCGCTCCGGGCCTCCTGGCACGCGGCCCCGACCGCGCCCTCCCGGTGGCGGCCCGGCCCGCGGGCGGACCGGGACGGACGGCGACGCCCCACGGCCCGGCCGCTCCCCGCAGTGCCGGACGGCGCCACCTTACGGGCCGGGCGGCCCGCCGCGGCCGGAAGCACCACCGGCCCCGCACCGGCCGTGCCGGACGGGGTCCGGTGGGGCGGCGCGGAGCCGGAGAGGCCCCTCGGGGCCGAGCGGTGCGGGCGACGCGTCCCGGAGGGAGCGGCGCGTCAGGCCGAAGCGGTCAGCTCGACCTGGATCTCGATCTCGACCGGGGCGTCCAGCGGGAGGACGGCGACGCCGACCGCGCTGCGCGCGTGGACGCCCTTCTCCCCGAGGATCTCGCCCAGCAGCTCGCTCGCGCCGTTCAGCACGCCCGGCTGGGCCGTGAAGTCGGGGGCCGAGGCGACGAAGCCGACGACCTTGACGACACGGGCGATCTTGTCGAGGTCACCGACCACGGACTTCACGGCGGCCAGCGCGTTCAGCGCGCAGGTCGCGGCCAGCTCCTTGGCCTGCTCCGCGGAGACCTCCGCGCCGACCTTGCCGGTCAGCGACAGCTTGCCCTGCACCATCGGGAGCTGGCCGGCGGTGTACACGTAGGCACCCGACCGTACGGCCGGCTGGTAGGTGGCCAGCGGCGGAACGACCTCGGGAAGGGTCAGGCCGAGCTCGGCGATCCTCGCCTCGACGACGCCGCTCATGCCTTCTCCCGCTTGAGGTAGGCCACGAGCTGCTCGGGGTTGTTCGGGCCGGGCACGACCTGGACGAGCTCCCAGCCGTCCTCGCCCCAGGTGTCGAGGATCTGCTTGGTGGCGTGCACCAGCAGGGGCACCGTCGCGTATTCGAACTTCTTGGTCATGGGCCCGAGCGTAATGCCTGGGCGGGAGTGGTTAGGCTCGGACGCTGTGAGCAGGCTCCAGGTGGTCAGCGGCAAGGGCGGCACCGGCAAGACCACGGTCGCCGCGGCACTCGCGCTCGCCCTCGCACGCGAGGGCAAGCGGACTCTTCTCGTGGAGGTCGAGGGCAGGCAGGGCATCGCACAGCTTTTCGGCACGGAGGCGCTCCCCTACGAGGAGCGGAAGATCGCCGTCGCGCCCGGCGGGGGCGGGGGTGAGGTGTACGCGCTCGCCATCGACGCGGAACGGGCGCTGCTGGACTACCTCCAGATGTTCTACAAGCTCGGCTCCGCCGGCCGGGCCCTGAAGAAGCTCGGGGCGATCGACTTCGCCACGACGATCGCGCCCGGTCTGCGGGACGTCCTGCTGACCGGCAAGGCGTGCGAGGCGGTCCGGCGCAAGGACAAGGCGGGACGGTTCGTCTACGACCACGTGATCATGGACGCGCCGCCCACCGGGCGGATCACCCGCTTCCTGAACGTCAACGACGAGGTGGCGGGGCTGGCCCGGTTCGGGCCCATCCACAACCAGGCGCAGGCCGTGATGAAGGTGCTCAAGTCACCCGACACGGCGGTGCACCTGGTGACCCTGCTGGAGGAGATGCCCGTCCAGGAGACCGCGGACGGAATCGCGGAACTCCTGGAGGCGGGGCTTCCGGTGGGCCGGGTCTTCGTCAACATGGTGCGCCCGCACCATTTGGACGAGGGGACCCTGCGCGAGGCCGCCGAGGGCCACCGGGCCGACATCGCCCGGGCCCTGTCCCGGGCCGGGCTCGGGGGCGCGCGGCGGGGCGGGCTGGCCGAGCGGCTGGTGGAGCCGCTGCTGGCGCAGGCCGCGGAGCACGCGAGCCGGGTGGAGCTGGAGCGGGAGCAACGCCAGGTGCTGGCGGGTCTGGACGTTCCGACGTACGAACTTCCCCTGCTCGGCTCGGGGATGGAGCTGGCCGGGCTGTACGAGCTGGCGACCGAGGTCCGCAAGCAGGCGGACGCCGATGAGTGAGGGTGGGAACACCGTGGGCCTGGACACTCCCGCGCGACTGGCGGTCGACGCGCTGCTGGACGATCCGAAGACCCGGATCATCGTGTGCTGCGGGGCCGGCGGGGTCGGCAAGACCACGACGGCCGCGGCGCTCGGCGTCCGGGCGGCCGAACGCGGGCGGAAGGTGGTCGTGCTGACCATCGATCCGGCGCGCCGGCTGGCCCAGTCGATGGGCATCGATTCGCTGGACAACACCCCGCGCAAGGTGGTGGGCGTGTCCGGCGGGGGCGGCGAACTGCACGCCATGATGCTGGACATGAAGCGGACCTTCGACGAGATCGTCGAATCGCACGCGGACGCCGAGCGGGCGCGGGCCATCCTCGCGAACCCCTTCTACCAGTCCCTGTCGGCCGGTTTCGCGGGCACGCAGGAGTACATGGCGATGGAGAAGCTGGGGCAGCTGCGGTCCAAGGACGACTGGGACCTGATCGTGGTGGACACCCCGCCGAGCCGGTCCGCGCTGGACTTCCTCGACGCGCCGAAGCGGCTCGGGTCCTTCCTGGACGGGAAGTTCATCCGGGTGCTGATGGCTCCGGCGAAGGTCGGCGGGCGGGCCGGCATGAAGTTCCTGAACGTCGGCATGTCGATGATGACCGGCACGCTGAGCAAGCTGATGGGCGCCTCGCTGCTGAAGGACGTGCAGACCTTCGTGGCCGCGATGGACACGATGTTCGGCGGGTTCCGCACCCGCGCGGACGCGACCTTCCGGCTGCTCCAGGCTCCCGGCACGGCCTTCCTCGTGGTCGCCGCCCCCGAGCCGGACGCCCTGCGCGAGGCCGCGTACTTCGTCGAACGGCTGGCAGCGGAGCGGATGCCGCTGGCCGGCCTGGTGCTGAACCGGGTGCACGGCAGCGATGCCGCGCAGCTGTCCGCCGAGCGGGCCCTGGCCGCCGCAGAGAATCTTGAAGAAGGCGGCATTGTCGATCAGGAGTCCGGGAAAGCTGGACTTCGTGACGCCGCCGACGACGGCTCCCCCGGCGTGGACGACGCACCGCAGACCTCCGGAGACCCGGAAGCACCCGACGCACACCACACGGACGCCGCGCGCGTCGTCACCGAGGTGGACGAGATCACGGCAGGATTGTTGCGCCTGCACGCCGAACGCATGCAGGTGATCGCGCGCGAACAGCGCACCCGCGACCGTTTCACTTCACTGCACCCCGAAGTGGCGGTGGCCCAAGTGGCCGCCCTGCCCGGCGATGTACACGACCTCGCCGGGCTGCGGGCCATCGGAGAGCGACTCGCGGCCGGTGTTCCGGCCGGAGCATAGGCGTTCGTACGACGTGGCGCCCGGGTGGTTACCCGGCTGCCGCGTACGTCTCGTACGACACGTCGATCTCCGCGTCGACATCCACGGTCAGGATGCCCGTACTGCGCTCGTACTCCGTGCGGGCGGTTTCGAGCAACCGTCGCCACGAGGTGACGGTGGGACGCCTGCGCAACAAGGCGCGTCGTTCCCGCTCGGTCATTCCGCCCCACACTCCGAACTCGACACGATTGTCGAGCGCGTCGGCCAGGCATTCGGTCCGCACCGGACATCCGGTGCACACCGCCTTGGCCCTGTTCTGTGCCGCTCCTTGAACGAACAGTTCATCCGGATCGGTAGTGCGGCAGGCTGCCTGCGCACTCCAGTCGGTAACCCAGCCCATCCCGGCGCCGTCCTCTCCCGAATCGAGGCTCCCCCACGGCGGTAGCGGCATATTCACCGCTGCCAGTTGAGGACGTTACGGAAGGTGGGCACAGTGCAACACCCCCGACGGGCCCAATCTTGAATGGTCCGAACGGACTATGGGTAAGCGGCAGATCACCCGACGGAGTGATCCGGCGACATGCCCGACCATTCCGGCGATTCGGGTGAAATCGGGAAAGTGCCGGTGCAGGGCCGTCAGCGGGAAGGGCGGGATTCGGACATGCGTCCACCCCATTCGGGAAGGGTGAAAATCAAGCCGGGGGGTTGATGTGGCACCGCACTCCTGTGACAGTTGGGGTCAGCTTAGGCCAAGGCATTCGCGTGTGTCCGGCGAATGAGAACGTAGGCTGCCCTCCATGGGAAAGAAGCGCTCGGGCGGCGGGCTCACGGGGCCACAGCAGGCCGCCAAGTTCCTCGGGGTGTCCGTTCTCTCCGGAGTCGTACTCGCCGGCATCGCGATTCCGGGCGCAGGCGCGCTGGGACTCGCGGCCAAGGGGACCGTCGAGGGTTTCGACGAGATCCCGGCCAATCTGAAGACCCCTCCGCTGAGCCAGCGCACCACGATTCTGGACGCGGAAGGTGGCCTGATCGCCACCGTCTATTCACGGGACCGGCAGGTGGTCCCGCTCACGGCCATCTCGCCGTACATGCAGAAGGCGATCGTCGCGATCGAGGACTCGCGTTTCTACGAGCACGGCGCGGTCGACCTCAAGGGCATCCTGCGCGCCGTGAACCGGAACGCCCAGGAGGGCGGCGCCGCGCAGGGCGCCTCCACACTCACGCAGCAGTACGTCAAGAACGTCTTCGTCGAGGAGGCGGGTGACGACGAGTCGAAGGTCCGCGAGGCCCAGGAGAAGAGCCTCGGACGCAAGATCCGCGAGCTGAAGTACTCGATCCAGGTCGAGGAGGAGCTCGGGAAGAAGAAGATCCTCGAGAACTACCTCAACATCACGTACTTCGGCCAGCAGGCGTACGGGATCGAGTCCGCGGCGCAGCGCTACTTCAGCAAGCCGGCCAAGGACCTGACCCTGGAGGAGTCGGCGCTGCTCGCGGGCGTCGTCCAGTCGCCGAGCCGGTTCGACCCGGTGAACGACACGCAGGAGGCGATGAAGCGCCGCAACACCGTCCTCCAGCGGATGGCCGACATGAGGGACATCTCGCAGGCGGAGGCGGACGAGGCGAAGAAGAAGCCGGTGACCCTGAAGGTGACCCGGCCGAAGAACGGCTGCATCACCGCGGTCAAGGGCGCGGGCTTCTTCTGCGACTACGTGCGCAGCACCTTCCTGTCGGACCCGGTCTTCGGCAAGACCCGGGAGGAGCGCGCGAAGATCTGGAACCAGGGCGGTCTGACGGTCCGTACGACGCTGGACCCGCAGTCGCAGGACGCCGCCAACGCCTCGATCAAGGACCACGTCCACGAGGACGACTCGATCGCGACGGCCGTGACCATGGTCCAGCCGGGCACCGGACGGGTGCTGGCGATGGGGCAGTCGAAGCCGTACGGCTTCGGGAAGAACGAGACGCAGATCAACTACTCCGTGGACAAGCGGATGGGTGGCTCCAACTTCGGCTTCCAGGTCGGCTCCACGTTCAAGCCGTTCATCGCCGCCGCCGCCATAGAGCGCGGCATGGAGCCGACGAAGGTGTACTCGGCGCCGAACAAGATGGAGTACCCGAGCCCGGTGTCCCGGTGCGACGGGTCGAACTGGCAGAACCTGCCGCTCGCCAACGGCAAGCTGCAGACGGCGGAGAACGAGACCGCGGATGAGCAGGGTCCGTACGCACTGAAGACGGCGATGGAGAAGTCCATCAACACGTACTTCGTGCAGATGATCTCGGAGATCGGGCTGTGCCCGGTCACGGAGATGACGCAGAAGCTCGGCGTGGTCCCGGCCAGCGGCGTGAAGCTGCCCGAGGAGCCGTCCATCGCGCTCGGCTCCGCCGAGATGTCCCCGCTGACGATGGCCAACGCCTACGCCACCTTCGCCAACCGGGGCGTCTACTGCACCCCGATCGCGCTGGAGTCGATCACCGACGCCCACGGCAAGGCCCTCGCGGTGCCGAAGACCAAGTGCGACCGGGCGATGTCCCAGGACACCGCCGACACGATCAACACACTGCTGCGCGGAGTGGTCGACTCCGGTACGGGTGAGCGGGCGGGCCTGACCGACCGCGACAACGCCGGCAAGACCGGTACCACGGACAACCGCTACAACGCCTGGTTCGTCGGCTACACGCCGAACCTGTCCGGCGCCGTGTGGGTTGGTTCGGGCGGCGCGAAGAAGATCACGATGGAGGACATCACCATCGGCGGTCAGTACTACCCGAAGGTCTTCGGCGGTGGCCTGCCCGGCCCGATCTGGAAGGACGCGGTCTCCGGCTCGCTGTCCGGCCGCGAGGCCCCCGGATTCGTCACGGTCAACATCCCGGAGCCCTCGGTTCCGGGCGGTGGCGGCGGCACCGGCGGCAACAACGGCACGGGCGGCAACAACGGCGGCCGGAACAACCCGACCCAGCCGACCATCCCGCACAAGCCCGGGAAGCCGGGCAAGCCCGGCGGCGACAACAAGCCGGGGGACAACCGCCCCGGCGGCGCGACGGCGGCCGGACCCACCGGAGGCCTCTTCGGCGGCGCCACGGGAGGCGGCGCGACCGACCCCGTCACCGGCGGCACCGCGGCGGGCGCGGCCGGCCTGATCGGCGGCCCTGAGCCGCAGTAGCGGGAGAAGCGAAGAAGGGGAGGGCCCCGGCGGAACCGTCCGCCGGGGCCCTCCCCTTCTTCGTGTACTCCCGGTCCGGTTCTGCTGCTCCCGGCCCGGTGCGCCGCTACGAGAGCTGCTGCTTGACGACCGCGGCGACGCGGCCGCCCTCGGCCAGACCGGCCACCTTCGGGTTCACGATCTTCATGACGGCGCCCATGGCCCGCGGACCCTCGGCACCCGCCGCCTTGGCCTCCTCCACCGCCTGCGCGACGATCGCGACGAGCTCGTCGTCGCTGAGCTGCTTGGGCAGGTAGCCGTCGAGGAACTCGCCCTCGGCGGTCTCCCGCGCGGCCTGCTCGTCGCGGCCGCCCTGGGCGAAGGCCTCCGCGGCCTCGCGGCGCTTCTTCGCCTCCTTGGCGATCACCTTGAGGACTTCCTCGTCGGAGAGCACGCGCGCTTCCTTGCCCGCGACCTCCTCCTTGGTGATGGCGGAGAGGGTCAGGCGCAGGGTGGACGAAGCGAGTTCGTCGCGCGCCTTGATCGCGGTGGTGAGGTCTTCCTGGAGCTTGGCCTTGAGCGTGGTCATGCACTGAGTCTGCCAGGTGCGGGGACGGTGGCGCCCACGGGTTTTCGCTGTCTGCGACGATGGGGGCATGCGCGCGCGTTACGAAGTCCCCCTGAAGGTCACGGCCGGAATCGCGGCGGTGGGGGCCGCCGGAGTGGCCTATGCCGCCGGATTCGAGGCCCGGTCGTTCCGCTTGCGGCGGGTCACGGTGCCGGTGCTTCCGGCGGGGATGCGGCCGCTGCGCGTACTCCAGGTGTCGGACATCCACATGGTCGGCGGGCAGCGCAAGAAGCGCGCCTGGCTCCAGTCCCTCGCGGGGCTGCGCCCCGACTTCGTCGTCAACACCGGCGACAACCTCTCCGACACGGAGGGCGTGCCGGAGGTCCTGGACGCGCTGGGTCCGCTGATGGAGTTCCCCGGCGCGTACGTCTTCGGGTCGAACGACTACTACGGGCCGCGGCTGCGCAATCCCGGCCGCTACCTGATCGAGAAGGCGCAGGGCCGGCACGGGCTGAACGGCAACAAGCCGGTCGTCGGAGCCGTCCACAACCCGTGGGAGGACATGCGGGACGCCTTCGACTCCGCCGGCTGGCTGAACCTGACCAACACCCGGGCCCGCATGAAGCTGAACGGCCTGGAGCTGGCCTTCACCGGGCTGGACGACCCCCACATCAAGCGGGACCGCTACGAGCGGGTCGCGGGCGGCCCCGAGGCGGACGCGGACTTCTCGCTGGCCGTGGTGCACGCCCCCTACCTCCGGGTCCTGGAGGCCTTCACCGCCGACCGCTACCCGCTGATCCTCGCCGGGCACACCCACGGCGGGCAGCTGTGCGTCCCCTTCTACGGGGCGCTGGTCACCAACTGCGACCTCGACACCAAGCGGGTGAAGGGACTGTCGACGTACGAGGCCGGCGGCCACCGGTCCTACCTGCACGTCTCGGCCGGCTGCGGCACGAACCGCTTCACTCCGGTCCGCTTCGCCTGCCCGCCGGAGGCCACGCTCCTGACCCTCACGCCCAAGGCCTAGGGTCCGCTCCTCCCCTCCTGCCGAGGCCCCGCGAAAACCGGATTTCGTCTCCGGGCGAGGGTCCGCTAAAGTAATCGATGTCGCCAGGCAGCAAGCCTGCAAGGTGGACATCGGGGTGTAGCGCAGCTTGGCAGCGCGCTTCGTTCGGGACGAAGAGGTCGTGGGTTCAAATCCCGCCACCCCGACTTCGTAAGACCAGGTCAAGGGCTTGATCCGCATCGCGGGTCAGGCCCTTCCTGCGTCTCCGGAGATCGTTTGGGAGAAATCTGGGAGAAGATCTTGATCGGCTTCTCCCAGGAGCCCAGGCGACCTCCGTCTTCGCGTCTTCTCCGCGCGCCCGCCTGCCGGTTGGGGTGTGCCCGAGCCTGAGGTCCGTGCCGTCTTGCCTTCCTCCCCTGTCTCCAGCCCCTCGCGCCCGCGCGGCCTTCGCCGTCCGGCGCGGCCCGCCTGGATGTCACCGAAGGTGTTCCGCACCGAGGTGCTCGGCGGTCTGGTGGTCGCACTCGCGCTGATCCCCGAGGCGATCTCCTTCTCGGTCATCGCCGGAGTCGACCCGGCAATCGGCCTCTTCTCGTCCTTCACCATGGCCGTGGTGATCGCGGTCGTCGGCGGGCGCCCGGCGATGATCTCCGCCGCCACGGGCGCCGTCGCGCTCGTGATCGCGCCGCTCAACCGTGAGCACGGCCTGGGCTACCTGATCGCGGCCGTGATCCTCGGCGGTGTCTTCCAGATCGTGCTCGGGGCGCTCGGGGTCGCGAAGCTGATCCGCTTCATACCCCGCTCGGTGATGGTCGGCTTCGTCAACTCCCTCGCCATCCTCGTCTTCATGGCCCAGGTCCCCGAGATGCGGAACGTGCCGTGGGCCGTCTACCCGCTGCTCGCCGGCGGGCTCGGGCTGATGGTGTTCTTCCCCAAGGTCACCAAGGTGGTACCGGCTCCGCTCGTGTCCATCGTCATCCTCACGGCCGTCACCGTCGCCGCGGGCATCGCGGTGCCGACCGTGGGGGACAAGGGCGCGCTGCCGTCCTCGCTGCCGGTTCCGGGTCTTCCGGACGTGCCGTTCACCCTGGACACCCTGACGCTCATCGCCCCGTACGCGCTGGCCATGGCGGTGGTCGGCCTGATGGAGTCGCTGATGACGGCGAAGCTGGTCGACGAGATCACCGACACGCGGTCGAGCAAGACGCGCGAGTCCGTGGGCCAGGGCATCGCAAACATCGTCACCGGGTTCTTCGGCGGCATGGGCGGCTGCGCCATGATCGGCCAGACAATGATCAACGTGAAGGTGTCGGGCGCCCGGACCCGGCTGTCGACCTTCCTCGCCGGCGTCTTCCTCATGGTGCTGTGCATCGTCTTCGGGCCGGCGGTCTCCGAGATTCCGATGGCGGCGCTCGTCGCCGTCATGGTGATGGTCTGCTTCGCGACCTTCGACTGGCACTCCATCGCCCCGAAGACGCTGAAGCGGATGCCGGCCGGCGAGATCACCGTCATGGTGCTGACCGTCGCCTGCGTGGTCGCCACCCACAACCTCGCCGTCGGCGTCGTCGCCGGGTCGGTCACCGCGATGGTCATCTTCGCCAAGCGCGTCGCGCACTTGGCGAACGTCACCTCGGTCACCGACCCGGACGGCAGCCAGGTCATCTACTCCGTCACCGGCGAACTGTTCTTCGCCTCCTCCAACGACCTGGTGACGCAGTTCGACTACGCGGGAGACCCGGACAAGGTCGTCATCGACCTGTCCTCCGCCCACATCTGGGACGCCTCGACCGTCGCAGCCCTCGACGCCATCGAGACGAAGTACGCCCAGCGCGGCAAGACCGTCGAGATCACCGGCCTGAACGAACACAGCGCCCGCCTGCACGGAACCCTCAGCGGCGAACTGTCAGCGGGTAACTGACGAGGTCCCCGCCCTCATCCGGGCGGGCTACCGGAGCACCTCGATGATCTCGGCGGGCTCGGTACGACGCCTGTAGTCGCCGTGGACCGGGCGATAGGTCATCGAACGGGCCGAGCTCCAGGATCGCATCGTCACCACCGGTGACATCATCCGCGCCGCCACAGAACGCGCCGCCCCCGCCGTCGGGACCAACGGAACAGCCAGTAAAACGTGAGCGGGGCACCCCACCCACAAGACGGGAAGCCCCACCTGCCTGCCTGCGCCGGTCAACCGGCCATGGACGCCACAACCAGCGCAACGGCCGCACCGCACAGCAGCACCGCAAGCGGCCATGCCAGCCAGCCGCGCCCGGTACGCCTGCGCCACAGCACCAGCCACAGCGCACACGCCCCCACGAGGACAACCGTCAGACCGCTCAGCTCGCCGCTCCGCCACGCCACCCGCACGGCGCCGGGATTGGCACCCCACACAAGGAGCGCAACGAGGACGCCCACGGTCAGCGCACACGCCGCTTCCAGCAGCCTGCTCATACAGCGCCTTTCTTCTTCGGCGTGTCCGTCAGGTCAGTGTGCCGCGGAACGGACGGCTTGTCCTCGACGGTCTCCGTCTGGCGGCCTCCTGCGTCCGTGCTGGTGGACCGCTTCTCCCCGGCCCGGAGCCCGGCCACTAGCGCCTGGGGCGCACGGGACTGCTCCAGCTGACGGCCGGGAATTGACCTTGGGGCCCACTTCCCCCGAAGTGGGCCCCAAGGCGGTGCGGGTGCGACTAGCCGGATATTTCGATTTTCCCGTTGCTCGGAGCAGGGGCAGGAGCGGCGTCCTGCTTCGGAGCGGTGAGGCCCTTCAGGAGCTGGGCCAGATCGACGCCGGTGGTGGAGCTCAGGAGCTCCATGCCCTGGGCGACGTTGTCGGTGACCGTGCGGGAGAGCTTGCTCGCGCCGTCGGTGGAGATGACGGTCATCTTGTCGATGGCGGAGAGGGGCTCGGCGGCCTTGGCCACGACCTGGGGCAGGGCCTCGACCATCATCTGGATCATGGCCGCGTCGCCGTACGTCTCGAAGGCCTCCGCCTTCTTCTGCATCGCCTCCGCCTCGGCCGATCCCTTGGCCAGGATGGCGGCGGCCTCCGCGTCGCCCTCAAGGCGCACGGCCTCCGCGATCGCGGCGCGGCGGGCCCGCTCGGCCTCGCCCCGCTTGGCGCCCTCGATGGCCTCGGCCTCGGCAAGGGCGGAGCGGCGCTGCTTCTCGCCCTCACCGGTGAGCCGGGCGCGCTCCGCCTCGCCCTGGGCGGCGGCGATGGCCGCGAGGCGTTCGGCCTCGGCCTGCTTGACGCGGGCCACGCGCTTGGCCTCCGCCTCCTGCTCGGCCTCGTAGCGGCGGGCGTCGGCGGGCTTGCGGACCTGGGTGTCGAGCTGGCGGTCGGTCAGGGCGGCCTGACGCTCGGCCACCTTCTCCTGTTCGGCGAGGATCTGCTGCTGGCGGTCGGCCTCGGCGAGCGGGCCGGCAGCGTTGGCCTGGGCAGCCGCCGCGTCGGTCTCGGCCTTGATCTCCGCCTGGCGCAGGTACAGGGTGCGCTCGGCGACGGCGATCTCCTCCTCCGCCTTCAGGCGGGCCTGCTCGGCGGCGCGGCGGGAGTTGGCCTCGGCGATGTCGGCTTCCTGCTTGGCGCGGGCGGCTTCCGGCCGGCCGAGGTCTTCGAGGTAGGAGCCCTCGGTGGTGATGTCCTGGATCTGGAAGGCGTCCAGGACCAGGCCCTGCCCGGACAGGCTGGCCTCCGCCTCCTCGGCGACCTGCCCAGCAAAGGCGGCACGGTCACGGATGATGTCCTCCACCGACATGCGGCCCACGATGGCGCGCAGGGCGCCGGAAAGGACCTCCTGGGTGAAGCCGACGATGCCGTCCTGCTGCTGGAGGAACCGCTGGGCGGCGGCCCGGATGGCGTCCTCGTTGCCGCCGACCTTGACGATCGCGACGCCTTCGAGGTTGGCCTTGATGCCGCGCAGGGTGACCGCACCGCGTACCGCGATGGGGATGTGACGGCTGGACAGGTCGAGGGTGTAGCGCTGCTGCACGAAGGGGACGACGAAGACCCCGCCGCCGACCACGACCTTCTGGCCGGTGGTGTCGGTGGATATCCGGCCGGTCTCCGGGTCGGTGGAACGCTTGCCGCGCCGGCCGGTGATGATGAACGCCTCGCTGGGCCCGGCGACCTTGTAGCGCGTGACGACGACCAGGGCGAGCAGGACGAGGAGTACAACGACTCCCACGACCGCGGTGACGACAGGACTCATGGTGGTTCCCCCCTGCCTCCCTCGTGGGGGCAGATCGGTGATGGATGAGCTGGGTGGGTGGGGTTCTTCAGCGCTCGACGGGGTGGACGCTGACGGAGGTGGACGACGGTGTCGCCGTCACCCACACCTCCGCGCCGCGGTCCACGGGCCCGTCAGCGGTCGCTGCGTACTTCACGGGCTGCCCGGCCAGCCGGAGGAGGACCTCGCCGTAGCCGGACTCCGGGATCGCGGTGACCACGGTCCCGGTCGAGCCGATGAGGGCGTCGTGGTGCGGGGCGGCCCCGCTGCGGTCGCGCATCAGGGCTCGACTCAGGCGGTACGTCGCCCAGCCCGCACCGGCCCCCGCGAGTGCGCCCGCGGCGGTTGCCGGCCCCGGCCCCAAGCCTGTGGACCCGAGCACGATCGCCCCCGTGAAGCCGAGCATCGATGTGAAGCCCGCGAGCACGGGGAGGGACAGCCAGCCGTCGAACAGTCCGTCGAGCGCGCCGTCGAAGAGGCCTTCCAGCACGCCGTCGAGGATCAGGGAGAGGGCCAGGAGCGCGATCCCCGCAATGCCGAGACCAAGAAACAAACCCATGAGCACCTCCCCGCCCGAGTGGCATTTCCGCCGTACACCGCCATCATGTCACCGGAGGGGCACTCCACACATTGCCGGTCATCGGCAATCTTTACGCCTCTTTGACGTACATCGCCTGCGCGGCGGACCTGCTCCGTCAGCGGTGCCTGACTCCCGAGCCCAGCATCACGAGGCCGGTGGTGAGCAGGGCGAGGCCGCTGGCCAGCGCGGGGAATCCGCGCTCATGCACGGAATACAGCACGCCGCCCGCTGACGCGGTGAGGCTGCCGGCGACCACCAGGGCGAGGGCGAGACGGAACTCCGTGACGTTGCGGCGCACCCAGAAGGCGAATCCAATACCGGGCATGGGCGATCAGCTCCCGATCTGCGATGTCAGGCTCCGTGCAGCCCGTGCGGCCCGGACGAGGAGCGCGACCGCCGCCGCACTGAATGCGAGACCAGCAGCCATGCAAGCCGTCACCACGCCCGGAGCCGCACTGAGCATCCGCGGAACAGCGTTGAGGGGCGCATTGGCATAGAGGCACACCAGAGCCCAGGCGTACGGGACCACCGTGGCCCGCGAAGTCAGCTTGGGCGGGGTCCAGCCGGCCAGCATCGCCACGGCGGGCGGAAGCATGAGCAGCGTCGCCGCCGCGAGCGCGACGGCGTGATACGCCGGGTTTCCGTCCATTGGTGCCTCTCTGCAGCGAGCACCCACCATAAGGGCGTGTCGCGTGATGCGTTCATGCCGGGGCCCGGCAGTGTCCGGCCTGCGGGACTGCTGTCGGAAACCCGTTAAAGATGCGTAAGGAATGTATAAAGTAGCCGGTGGTGTGCCGGGAAGTCTGGTCGGCGAACAGGGGAAAACTCTCTTCGTCGATCGGGGCTTGACGCCATGGTGCTCGTCGCTGTCTTCGGTGCTTCTTTGCTGATCGCTGTCCTGCTGTCCGGGCTAGCGGCCCGTACCGTCCTTTCGACCTCCCTCCTCTTCCTGCTGGGCGGGGCTCTGGTCAGTGACGGATTCCTCGGGCTCGTCCACATCACCGCCGACAGCGAGATCGTCGCGGTCACCGCCGATCTGGCCTTGTTCGCCGTGCTGTTCACCGACGGAATGCACGTCTCGCTCCCCAAGCTGCGCCGGAACTGGAAGAACCCAGCGCGCGCACTGGGGCTGGGGATGCCCCTCGCCATGGCCGGCATGGCCCTGATCACCCACTACCTGGTGGGCCTGGACTGGACGACCTCGTTCCTGGTCGGTGCCGTGCTCGCGCCCACCGATCCGGTGTTCGCCTCCGCGATCGTGGGCCGCAAGGAGGTACCGGCGAAGCTGCGGCAGTTGCTCAACGTGGAGAGCGGCATCAACGACGGCCTCGCCCTGCCCGTGGTGCTGATCCTGATCGCCGCCGCCGGCCCCACTTCAGGTCCGGCGAACGCCTCCGTCGCCACGATCGCCCTGGAACTCGGGCTGGGGCTGCTCTTCGGGATCGTGCTGCCGCTCGTGGTCGCGGGACTGGTACGGCTGCGGCTGCTCGGCGCGGAGCCCAAGCTCCAGCCGCTGCTGCCGCTGGCGACCGGCATCATCCTCTACGGGCTGTGCCACCTGACCCACGCCAACCCCTACCTGGCCGCCTTCTCCGCGGGTGCCGTCCTGGCCTCCGTCTCGCCCGAGGCGAGAACGGTTTTCGAGCCCCTCGGCGAGGCGCTGTCCGAGCTCGCGAAGTTCGCGGCGCTTCTCGTCTTCGGCGCGCTGCTGACCCCCGCGTTGTTCGGGGACCTGTCGGTCGGCGGGTACGTGGCGGTCGTTCTGGCGATCGTGCTGATCCGGCCCGCTTCCTTCCTCGTCTCGCTGCTGGGTGCACGGATCGAGCGGCGGGAGAAGCTGGTCGCGGCCTGGTTCGGCCCGAAGGGGTTCGCGTCCGTCGTGTACGGGCTGCTCGTGCTCCAGGCCGGAATTCCGCAGGGCGAGGAGGCGTACACACTGATCGCCGTCTGCATCGCGTTCTCGATCATCGCCCACTCCAGCACCGACGTACCGATCGCCCGCCTCTTCAACGTGGACGACCTCGCGGGCATCCCCGCGGGCCAAGACGCTCCGCAGTCCCACGTTGCCTCCGTTCCGTCCGTTCCCGCCCCGAACAGTGCACCCGACCAGGAGAAGCACCATGCCAGCCCGTAATCTCGCCGAGCCCTACCCGCACGTGACCACCGATGACACAGCCGTCGACGCGGTCCGCCTGCTGGCCGAGCAGAACCTGCCCGCGCTCCTGGTCCTCGACTCGGACGGCACCCCGTACGCCGTGGTCCCCGGCTCGCAGGTCGTACGGCAGCTGGTGCCCGAGTACGTGATGGAGGACCCGCTGCTGGCCGCCGTCATCGACGACCGGCACGCCGAAGCGCTCGCCGACGATCTCGCGGGCAAGACGGTCGCGGAGTGGCTGCCCCCGCGTACGTTCAAGCCGCCCTACGTCGGACCGGACGCGGGGGCCCTGCAGATCGCGGCCGTCATGGCCCGTTCCCATGTCCCGCTCGTGGCGGTCCTCGAGCGGGACGGTGAGGAGAGCCGGCTCCTCGGGGTGGTCACCGCCGCCGCGCTGATGCGTCACCTGCTCGCCTCGGGCGGGCAGGCGTGAGCGACTGGCACAGCTCTGCCGCGGTCGCCGTCTTCGCCGGCGCCTACATCCTGATCATCAGCGAATGGGTCCACCGCGTCGCCGCGGCACTCGGCGGCGCGGGGCTGATGCTCGCCATCGGGGCGACCGACGACAACGCGGCCTTCCACTCCGACAAGACCGGCATCGACTGGAACGTCATCTTCCTGCTGCTCGGCATGATGATGATCGTCGGTGTCCTGAAGCGGACCGGGCTCTTCGAGTACCTGGCGATCTGGTCCGTGAAGAAGGCCAGGGCCAGACCCTTCCGGGTGATGGCCATGCTCGTGGTCATCACCGCGGTCGCCTCGGCGCTGCTGGACAACGTCACCACCGTGCTGCTCGTCGCCCCCGTGACGCTCCTGGTCTGCGACCGGCTGAAGCTGTCCCCCGTCCCGTTCCTGCTCGCCGAGGTGTTCGCCTCCAACATCGGGGGCACCGCCACCCTCGTCGGGGATCCGCCCAACATCATCATCGCCAGCCGGGCCGGGCTCACCTTCAACGACTTCCTGATCCACCTCGCCCCGCTGGCCGCGGTCCTGACCGTGGTCCTGGTGCTGCTGTGCCGGGTGATGTTCGCCAAGTACTTCGTCTACGACGAGAAGCGTGCCGCGGAGCTGATGGAACTGCGCGAGCGCGAGGCGATCACCGAACCGCGCCTGCTCGTCCAGGGCTTGGGGGTCCTCGCCCTGGTCGTCGCCGGGTTCGTCCTGCACCCCGTGCTGCACTACGAGCCCAGCGTCGTCGCGCTCCTCGGCGCCGGCCTGCTCGTCGCGATCTCCAAGGTGGAGACCGGCGAGGTGCTGGGCGAGGTCGAGTGGCCCACCCTCGCCTTCTTCGCGGGCCTGTTCGTCATGGTCGGCGCCCTCATCGAGACCGGCGTCATCGGCGACCTGGCCGGCTCCCTCGCGGACGCCATCGGAGGGAACGAACTCGGCGGCTCCATGCTGCTGCTGGGCGGCTCTGCCGTCCTGTCCGGGATCGTGGACAACATCCCCTACGTGGCCACCATGGCCCCCATCACCAGCGAGCTCGTCGCCGACATGGGCGGCAACCCCGACCACGTCGTGTGGTGGGCCCTCGCGCTCGGCGCCGACCTCGGCGGCAACGCCACCGCCATCGGCGCCTCCGCCAACGTCGTGGTCCTGGGCATCGCCGAACGCAACCGCCACCCCATCAGCTTCTGGCAGTTCACCAAGTACGGGCTGATCGTCACCGCCGTCACGATCGGCGTCTCGGCCCTCTACCTGTGGCTGCGCTACTTCGCCCTGGCGTAGATCAGGCCTCGCCGTCCGGCCAGCCCAGCAGGCGGGCCCCGATCACGGCGGTCTGGAGCGTGTAGCGGTTCAGCGGGTCAGCCGGATCGGCGCCGGTCCGGGTGTGGATGCGGTCCAGCCGGTACGTGAGCGCCCGCACGCTGAGGGAGAGGCGTCGGGCCGCCTCTGTCGACACACAGCCACTGTCGAAGTACGCGGTGAGGGTGTCGAGCAGCGGCTGCGCGCCGCCCCGGGCCTTGCGGAGCGGGCCGAGGGTGCTCTCGACCAGGTCGGCCATGGCCTGCCGGTCGCGCGTCAGCACCGGGAAGACGAGCAGGTCGGCGGCGTGGAGCACTGGCCCTTCCAGACCCATCCGCCGGGCGAGGTCGAGCGCGTTGAGGGCTTCCTCGTAGGAGTGGACGACCCCGCCCGCGCCCGGGTGTGGCCGGCCGATCGCCACGCGGCCCCCGTCCGTTGCCGCGTAGGCCCGCTTGGCGAAGTACGACAGGACATCGGGCTGGTCCCCGGGGGCCACGCAGATCAGCCGGCCGTCCTTCGTGGTCAGCAGGATCTGCCGGCCCGGGAACCGGGCGAGGACCGCCGACTCGATCCCGCGCGCCACCGGGTAGCCGTCACCGTACGGCTCGGGGCCGGTCGCCACGGCGACCCCGTGTGACTGCGACAGGCGCAGCCCGAAGCGTTCGGCCCGCTCGGCCAGTCGGCCCAGGTCGCTGCCGCCGTAGAGGAGGTCGTCGATGAACTCCCGACGGGCCGCCTCTTCCTGGCGGACGGCCTGCTGCTGGGCCCGTTCGTAGCCCTCGACGAAGGCGTCCACCGCCTGCTCGACGGCCGCCAGGAGCGGGCCCGGCTCCGGGAGGGGCCGCACGGCCTGGGCCGCGGCAAGGTGATCGCGTATCAGGGCACGGAGCGGGAGTCCGGCCTCCGCCGCCCGCTCCCCTTCCGCACGGCGTGACTCCAGCTCGGCGCGGGTCAGCCGGCGGCCCGTGGCACAGGCGTGCAAGAGCGTCTCGGCATACCCCGCGAGATGGTGCTCCGGCGTCTGCGATTCCACCACGGTCTTCCCCCGATCCTGACGCGCCCGTGACGCGTCCTTGATGCGGGGACAAGGGTGACACGTACCCGGACGGCTCTTCGCGACCGGCATCAGGACGGCGTAAAGATTGCCGGTGACCGGCAATGCGCATCGACGCACCGCGCGGAGAGAATCAGGGCACGGGGGATGGCCAGCGCGGCCCGGATGCCGAACCGCGGAAGCGGGGGGGGCGGTATCCGGGCGGCGCTGGGTTTACACGGTCGCGAGGGCCGCCGCGCCGAAGGAGACGTCGAAGCGGTCGCACCAGATGGTGACGCTGCTGTAGTCGGCCAGGTTCACGTCGGCCGGGATCTCGTAGTTCTGGTCGCCCTTGTTCCCCTTGAGCTTGCCCAGGCTCACGTACTTGCCGTCGTCGAAGACCGACCAGCCCGCTGCGCCCTCCTTCACCGGAGCATCGGTGAGCCAGACCCGCAGGTCCGGGCCGTTGCTGGTGTCGAGGTTCTCCAGGCGCAGGGTGCGGGAACCATCGGGGAGGCGGATCAGCTTCGCCGTGCCCGTGGTGGTGTGCTCGTGGCTGATCAGAGTGCCCTGGGCCAAGGTCTGCGGGCCGGCCGGAGCGCTTGGGGCCGTCGCCGGGGTCGTCGGTGAGCGGGTCGGCCCGGGTGCGGCTGCGGACGGGGAGGCCGCCGGGATGGCCTCGTGGACGGTCGCGTCCTGCCACAGCTTCCAGGGCTGGAACCAGTACAGGCCTGCGCCCAGCACCAGCGTCGCCGCGACCATCGCTCCGGCCCACAGCCGACCGCGTCGCTTCGTCTCCGTCACCGCGGATGCCTCTCGTCGTTGGTCCGTCGCCTGAATTGAACGCGACCGGATCGCAGCCTCACCAGCTCCGGCCCGGTGACGAAAGGCTTACGGCTGCCCCTGGACCTTGTGGTCATCGCTGCCTGGAGGAGGCCCACACCGCCGCAGCGACCGCTAGGGCGAGCGCCCCGAGGGCCATGACCATCGGGCCGGGTCCCGGGTGCAGGTACAGCACCGCACCGGCGGCGGTGAGCACCGCGCCGAAGGCGAAGAGCGGCGAGATCGGCCCGGTCCGTGAACGGCGGGTCATGGGGTTTCTCCTGGCAGGGAGGGAGAGGTGGTGGCCCCAGGCTCCCATGCGGCGGGGCGGGGGTACAGAACCCCCGCCCGCCGTTCAGGTCACAGGGTGCGGAGCTTGGTGCTGAAGACCTGGTCCGCGACCTTGTCGCCGAGGACCAGGCCGTCGGTGGCGTCCCACGGGTAGTGGACGCCGAGCCAGATGCGGCTGTCGGCGTCCTCCTTGGCGGCGGCGCTGAAGCTGGTGAAGTGGCGCTGCTTGACGGGGGCGTTCGGCTCGTCGGTGGTGAGATCGAAGGCGATGTTGTCCGTCTTGAAGTAGCGCTTCATGATGCCCGCCCAGGCCGCGCCGAAGGAGGCATGGCCCGAGACGTAGGCGGGGAAGCACGGGTTGACGTTGACCCCGTCCTTGTTCTTCAGGAGGGGCTTCCACTGGGGGTCGAGGCCGCCCTCGCGGATCGCGGAGACGGGCCGCCACAGGTCGATCGGGGTGGAGAACTTCGCATCGCGGACGGCTATGCCCGTGTCGGCGAGGGCGATCGAGAGGAGCGCGAAGAGCTTGGCGTTGGCGTACGTGCTGAGCCCTCGGGCCTTGGAGACCTCCCGGGTGGCCTGGAGCATGTGCCCCGGGGGCTTGTACGTACCGTCGTTGTCGTTGGCCCAGAACCACGCTGCGTTGAACTGGTCCGCGGTCCGGTTGATCACCGGTGTGGCGGCGGTGGGGGCGGCCGCGCCGGCCGTCCGGACGGCCTCGACCTGGGCCTTGTACTCGGGGCTCGCCACCAGGTTCTCGTACGTGCCGTACTGCGCGAGCGTGGTGGGCCGGAACTGCGAGCCGGAGCTCAGCGAGAACGGCTTGACCTGGCCCCAGGCCGGGTTGACGGCATTGCCGTCCGTCGAGCACTTCGGGTCGGGCATGTCGGCGTAGTTGCCCGTGGGCCGCCAGGCCCCCGGCCGCGTGTTCTCGCTCGTGTAGCTGGAGGCGTCATCCGAGCCGTCATTGGCACGGAGGTTCATCATCTGGTTGACCATCCCGCTGACGATGGTGATGTCCAGGAGATCGCCGCTGGTCGGCTTGGTCCCGAACCGGTCCTCGAAGCGCTTGTCGAGGTAGGCCGTGAAGTCGGGGGCGTTCTTGTTGGGCCGGTTCACGCCGTAGAGGTTGAGCAGGATGTTGTACGCGGTGCGGCCGATGACGCGTTCCTCCTCGTCCGGCCCCTGGACCCAGCCCGCGTAGGCCTCCGCGTGGATGTAGGCCGCGGAGGTCATCGGGCCCTTCCACTTGGCCTGGTACGAGCTCTCCGCGTCGTAGATCGCGCCGTTCATCATCGCGGCCGCCCGCGCCATCGGGACCGGACCGCCCTCCACTTGACGGAAAACACCCTGGAGGACGTCGTTCCAGTAGTGCACCGGGTCGGCTATCGACTGCGTGGGCAGCGCCGCCTCGGCGGGGTGCGGGCTGGCGGCGAGGATGGAACCGGTGGCCGCCAGGACCACGCCGGCCGCCAGTGTGCGGCGCCAGATCGTACTGCGGGTTCTGGTGGTGCGGGTCTTTTCGGGCATGGCTCGACTCCCCCTGATCACAGGCATGTTGATCACCACGAGAGGTGGCGGCGCGATCATGACCCAGGACGCGCCGCAACGCTTGTAAAAAGCGGCACGCAGTCGCGGAATGGCCGGTCCCGCCCGCATGGCGGCGCGATCCCCCTCCTGATCGAATCGCCTATGTCAGACCTTCGGACGGCTTCGGAGTCGGCCACGCCGAGGGACGTTGCCCGGCCTGAGCGCCAGCCCCCACCAGGGCCGCTCCCCGCGCTGAGCTGCGGCTCCCCGGGCGGGAGTACGAGCATCACCGGCTCCCCGTATATCTCTGGCCACGGTCCGTTCGGGTGGAATCGACCGCCCCCGGCAGACCCCGCGCGCCCTGTGTGGCGAGACATGGAGGATGACCGCCCAAGAGATCAAGGACTGGAACATCCGCCCCTATGCGGAAGCGATCCACGTGCAGCACGGTGACCTCTCCCTACGCGATGCCGAGGGCTGGTGCTTTCCCCTGGACCTGGAGCGGTGGTGTGCGCGGGCGGACTCCAGTGACCGGGCGGTACTCCGGCGCTGTCGGGGCCGCGTACTGGACATCGGCTGTGGTGCGGGACGGCTCGTCGAGGCGCTGGCCGGACGCGGGCGTTCGGTCCTGGGCATCGACGTCTGTCCGACCGCAGTGATCACGACGGTCTGCCGGGGCGGCACCGCCCTGCGCCGTTCGGTGTTCGAACCACTACCCGATGAGGGCCGGTGGGGAACGGCGCTGCTCATCGACGGGAACATCGGCATCGGCGGTGATCCGCGCAGGCTCCTGCTCCGGATCAGGGATCTGGTGCACGGCCAAGGGCTGCTCCTCGTGGAGACTGCTCCCCAGGATGTGGACGAGCGCCGCCGTGTCCGGATCCACGCGGGGCACCGGCCCGTGAGCGGCGTGTTCCCCTGGGCCGCTGTGGGTACCACCGCCTTGATCCGGCATGCACAGGCCTCGGGCTGGGCGGCGACCGAACGGTGGAGTACCGGCGGGGGCCGTCACTTCGTGGCCTTGCGCGCCTGCCTCTGAGCCCGTGCGGATCGACGTACCGCCCTCGTCCCGCGCCACGTCCGTACGAGGAGGACCACGGCCGATGCGGCGAAGAGGCCGGCGGTGATCAGAAGCCAGCGTGCGAGGAATCCGTCCGCCGGGAGGACAGTGGATGCGGTGAAGTGGCCGACCTGGCGGAAGACCAGCGGCCACCAGACCAGCAGCAGGACCCCGGAGACGAAGGCCGGCACGCGGACGTAGTTGACGCTCGCCCTCGGCGCGGGCTTCCCGGCCTCGGCGGTGCGCTCGAAGAGGGCCTGCGCCGCCCGGTCGGTCACCGCGTACAGGGGCAGCAGCACGAGGTCGTGGAGGAGGGCCGCGCCGACGAACCACACGGCCACGCCGAGGGTGTCCCCCTTCAGGAAACGCAGGCCGGCGTAGACGGCGAGGGCGAAGGAGGCAAGGACGAGGAGCAGGTGGAGCGGGGAGGCGCCGTAACGCCTGCGGAACGCGGTCGAGCTGCTCATGCCGGCTCTCCGAAGGTGAGGCGGGTGACCCACTTGGTGTTGTGGACCCCCGGGGCTCCGGGGACGATGACGCGCGCCGGGTAGCCGTGGTCGTGGGAGAGGACGGCCCCGTTCACGCGCAGCGCGAGGAGCGAGCGGTTGTCCCGGGCCTGGTTGTCGCCCAGGACCACAGAACTGAACGAGCCGCCCCGCTGGACGGACTGGACCAGTACCTGAGGGGTGCGTGTGCCGAGCCCGACGAGAGAGGCCAGGTCGGTGAGCCGTACGCCGCTCCAGTGCTGGTCGGGGGTCGACCAGCCTTCCACACAGGCGATCGGCAGCGCCGACTCGCTCTGTTTCATGGCCGCCAGCTGCTCGTACGTCAGGTCGACCTGACTGCCGGCGCCCCGTACGGTCAGCCGCCAGGCCGGTCCGATGTCGCTGGGCCGGATGCCGACCGAGGCGGCGGTCTTGTTGATCTGGAAGCCGTTCGGCCCGGAGCCCGGGTCCTGGCCGTGCGGCGCGAGCAGCGCCGTCTGCCGGAACCAGCCGCCGACGCTCTGCCCGGCGGTCACCAGCAGCAGGGCGAGCGAGCCCAGCCCCACCATGCCGAGCGCGCCGCGCCGGGAGATGGTCGGGGCCTGCGGGTTCGGGGAGGCCAACCCTGCCGCCGCCTCGGTACCGGCGGCGGGCTCACCGAGACGGGTCCCGACCGCGCGGAGGGCTCTGGGCAGCCGGAAGGCCACGTGCACGACGAAGGCCCCGATGAACACCCAGGCCCCGTAGAAGTGCAGCGTGTAGAAGGAGCCCGGGAAGATGTAGTGCAGCTGGACGTTGAGGATGCCGGTGGCGAACTCGAACCCGGCGCCGCCCACCAGGAGCAGCAGCGACAGCCGCTCGATGCCGTGGCTGAGCGACCGTACGGGCGGCCACTCGAACAGCTTCGGGATCACCGACCACAGCTTCGCCAGCAGCACCGGCACGAGCACGATGCCGAGCACGACGTGTACGCCCTGGGTGACGCGGTAGAGCCAGTACGGCGAGGTGGGCCAGGAGAAGAGGTAGAAGCCGAGCCACCCCTTGTCGGGGGTCTGGTCGTTGACTGCGGCGAGATCCGGGTTGTACGCCGCGTACGACAACAGGCCCGTCACGAACAGGACAGTGATGCCGACCAGCAGGATCAGCCCGAAGACGGCGGTCAGCCACGGCCCCCGCAGCGGGCTGCGCCAGAACCCGGGGCGCGACGGACCGGGCGGCGGCCCCGCCGCCACGGCGGAATCCACGGCCGTCCGCCACCGCGCCAGCGGACCGGGCCCGGCTTCGTCCGGGTCGGGCCCGGCAGACACGGGGGTAGGGAACGGCCCCCCGCCCTCCGGCGGGGCGGCCGGAGCCGGTGGCCTCTCCCCCTTGGGAGGCGGCATGTCACCGGACTGATTCCGCTCGCCGTCGCCCGCGTCCATCGGGACACCTCCGCGCATTCCCACTACCGGGGCTCATCAGGCATAAGCCTCCGAGGAGAACATCCCGCACGCGGACTTCAGCCGGCCCGTGACACGCCAGGCCCCGGCTGCCACCCCCCGCGTCCGGCGGGTCAGCGAGGACCTGCCGCCTTCAAGAGTCGGTCGACAACGGTGACCGGTGACTGCGGACTCATCTCCCGGCGAGCCTCCAGTGCCTCTTCCCACCGGCCGGTCAGGCCTACGAGGAGCCGCCGGCGCATGCCGGGGGTCACGTGGGCGTAGCGGGCCGAGACCGAGCCGTCGATGTGGCCCATTCGCTCGTCCATGAGGACCTTCTCCGTGCCCAGGTCCTCCATGACCGTGCGGTGGGAGTGACGGAGGCCGTGCGGCGTGAGGCCCTTCGCGATCGGAGTCCAGCAGGCGTCCGCGCGGCCCTGAGCGTTGCGACCCCGGACCGGAACGCCGGGCCAGGGGGCACCCAGCAGCGGCACCGGGCGTGCCTCCTGCGGGGCCTTCTTTGGATACCAGCCGGTGGCGGCCGGCTGGAACAGCCAGGTGGCGAAGCCGTTGCGCCGCCAGTGGGCGGCGTGCTCGCTCGGGATCCCGCCGCGTACGAAGCCGAGCTGGGTGATGGCGAGTTCCACGCGGACTCTGGTGTCCTCCCGAACCCGGTCAGGGCGGTTGAGCACGTTGGACACCGTGCCGGTGGAGACCTCGGCGCGGCGGGCCACGTCCACGAGCTTCGCCCCCTGGTGTCCGCCCGTGCGGGCGGTGCCGTGGCCCTGAAAGACGTACGCCCTCCCGTGGCAGGGGCACGGGCTCGGCTTCGTACGGGCGATGTGGTTGGCAACCAGGGCGGACAGCCAGTCCGGTACGTCGATGGTGCGATAGCTGTCGTCCTTGGGCGGGCAGCGGACCAGCTCGCCGGAGTCGAGCTCGTACAGCTGCCATTCGACCCGGACCGAGCCCTGGCGGGCGAACTCCGTCTCCAGGCCAACGATTTCGCCCCAGCGCATGCCGGTGTACGCCTTGAGGACCACGGCGATGAACTCGTCGTCGCGACCCGAGAGCAGCGCTGCTCGCTCGGCTATGAGCAGCACACCGAGCGCGTCGGTGACCACCTTTTCCGGCCCGCGATCCCGGGAACGGCCTGCGCGCTTGCCGCGCCCGCGCCGCTTCGTCGCGGGGTTGGACGTGATGAGTCCTTCGTCCACCGCGTCGGCCAGGATGAGGTGGAGGGTCGCGCGCCAGGTCTTGACGCTCGACGCGGCGTACTCGGACTTCTCCGCCTTCTCCCATCGGTCGACGTCGGATCGCAGGACGCCCCCGAGGGCCATGTCGCCGAACTCGGGGAGCAGGTGCTCCTCGATATGGTGCCGGTAGTTCTGCATGGTGGAGGCGGCCAGGTCCTGGTCGTCGTACCAGCGGCCGGCGTAATCGCCGAAGGTCTCCTGTCCGCGTGCCGGGTCCCGCCATTCACCGCGCCGTACGGTCACCTCTTCGGCGTCGGCGGCCTGCTTCGCCTCCCGTTTGGTGACGAACTTGACCACCGCGCCGGTGGTGTCCTGGACCGTGCCGTACTTGCCGTCGGCCAGCTTGTACCGGCCTCGCCAATAGGTGCTGCGCTTCTCCGCGTAGCCCACGTATCCCCCTCTCTGTCGTGGGCAGGTCTAGGCGGCGGTCCCGTAGCGGGCTTGGGCATCGAGGAGGCGCCGGGGCGGCCGGGCCGTCAGCCGGGTGCCGGGCAGGGGCATGCCGGGGCCGGAAGCGGAACGGGCCTGCGGAGAGCCGGCCGTGCGCGTGGGAGCAGTCGGCTTGGCGGGGTGGGCGGCCTCTGCGGGCCGCTCCTCGTGGAGGCGGATGATCTCGGCTAGGTGGTCAGTGGTGAAGCGGTACGCGCCACCGACGTACGTGAACGGAATGAGGCGGCGACGCGCACGATCGCGGACCCACCAAGCAGAGCAGCCGAGGGCGTTGGCGATCTCATCAGGACCGAACAGCCGCGGCAGGCCGGAGTCGGTCGGCGGCTTGCGCTTCGTCATCGCGCACCACCTCGGGTGAGGGAGGCACGGGATATGGAGCAGTGGCACAACGAGGGTTGGTTTTGGCGCACGGGGACTCCTTCCCGCTGGAGCTGGCACTCCGGTGGCGGGATCGTGTGATGGGTGGTCATGCAGCCTGTGGCTGCGGTCCCGGCTCGCGGCGCGCTAACACCGTGTGTGAGCCAGGACGGAGAGTGCTACTCGACGTCGTCTAGGAACTGGAGGTCCTCGGCGAGGGCCGGCGGCTCGATGCCGCGCGCGCGAAGCTTGCGGCGGTAGTCGCGGAGATCGACGACGCTCTCCTTGGCGTAATTCTGGATGGCCTCGAGCATGCTCCTGCCGTTCAGGCGCTGATTGCGGTACAGGCCGTACTGCTGGGTCTCCTCGGCGAGCTGGATCGCCTTCTGCACCTGGTTGACGGCCTGCGCGTGGATGCGCAGCTCGTAGATGATCTCGTTGGCGGTGCCGGGGTTCGGCTCGCTGCCGAGGAGGGTCTCGCCGCTGATCCAGGCGATGGCGTCCCAGATCGGGAGCTCCTCCCCGGGTACGACCTCGACCGCGCCGGCCATGCCGACGGGCAGCATGAGCATGATCGGCGGGATCTCCAGGGCCTTGGCGAGGACCAGCAGTTCCGCGAGCTCCACGCCGGACCGGCGGCCGTTCTCCAGGTTGGCGATCGAGGTCCGCGGAACCGGGTATCCGAGCTTGCCGCAGGCGTCCGCGAGGGCCTGAGCGCTCAGGCCCCGCTCTTTCCGATAGTGGCGCACCGCGTCGGCCACGTGCTGCGTGAGGCGCCCCTGCCAGTCGTTCTGCGTCATACCACCACGTTAACTTGGCGCCCGCACAGACTCAACCCCATTCTGTGCATCCACGGCGCAAATATTGTGCGCAAGAGATTCAAAGTTAGGGCTTGACTGTGCGGTCAGTGCACACGATGCTTCTGGTCCCGGACGTGGCCCGCCGCGCCCGGAAATGGGAGCGGCCCCCGGTGTTAGCGCACCGGAGGCCACGAACGGCTCCCTGAATGACCACCCATCAAGACGATCAACCGGGAGTGCGGCCTGCCAGGGCCGTATGCACTCCGGGGAGGGAATCCATGCCCAACCCTACGGCCATCGGGCCCACAGGCACACCCCTGACCGCACAGCTCGCCCAGCCCTCCACCCTCGCGGCGGCCGGGTCGATGAACGTCCCGCGCAACGAGGCAGCCGAGATGGCGGTGCTCGGCGCATGCGTCTACCAGAGCGAGGCCATCGACCGGCTCCGCCAGATCCTGGAGCCGGGCGACTTCTACCACCCCGCGCACACCACCATCTGGCATGCCCTGGTGGAGCTGCGCCGACAGCAGGCGCCGACCGACCCCATCGCACTCGGCCACCAGCTCCAGCGCACCGGGGACCTGAACCGCATCGGCGGATCCACCTACCTGCACACCCTCGCATCGTCCGCAGCGGTCGGATCGGGCGCCGAGTACTACGCCGAAATCGTCCGGCAGCAGGCCGACCTGCGCGCCATGCAGGCCATGGCGGTCCGCGTCCTGCAAGGCGCCACCTCGGAAGGCGCGGACCCCGAGGAGGTCAGGACCCTGCTGAACGCCTCCCTGCAGGAGGTCACCGACCGATCCCGCCGCAGCTCCGGTGGACGCCTGCAGCGCTACGCCCTCGACGGCTGGGCGTTCGTCACCGACACGGCCACCGACAACGAGCCGATCTGGGGCGCACCGGGGAAAGCGGCCTGGGCGGCCGGCGAGAGCCTGATGCTGGTCGGCCCGCCCGGAGTGGGGAAGTCCACCATCGCCCAACAGGTCGTCCTGGCCCGCATCGGCCTGATCGCCCAGGTGCTGGACATGCCCGTGCAGGAGGGCAAGAAGGTCCTCTACATCGCCGCGGACCGGCCCAGCCAGCTGGCCCGCGCCTTCAGCCGGATCATCCGGCCGGTGGACGAGAAGATCCTGCGCCAGCGCCTTGTCTTCTGGTCCGGGCCGCTCCCCGCGTCCCTGATCGCCGAGCCGCACCTGCTCGCCGAGCTCGCCGCCGAGCACGGCGCCGACACCGTGGTCATCGACAGCCTCAAGGACGTCGTCGGCAAACTGACCGACGACGAGGCCGGGCTCGCCTACAACAACGCCCGCCAGCAGCTCCTGCGCGACGACGTCCAGCTGATGGAACTGCACCACCAGCGCAAGCAGGGACAGGACGCCTCACGCAACCAGCGCCCCATCCTGGACCAGGTCTACGGATCCGCCTGGTTCACCGCCGGCGCCGGAAGCGTCCTGTTCCTCTCAGGGGCGGCGGGCGACCCGATCGTCCACCTCCACCACCTCAAGACGGTCAACGACGAGATCGGGCCCCTGCCCATCACCCACGACCACACCCGAGGCACCTCCCGCGTCGAGACCCACCTCGACCCCCTCACCCTGCTCCGCCAGGCCGGTACGCGCGGCCTGACCGCCCGCCAGCTCGCCGAGCAGATCACCGGCGAGACCAGCCCCAGCCAGGCGGACATCGCCAAGGCCAGGCGCCGCCTGGAGAACCTCGCCACGAGCGGCCACGCAGCCCAGGAGACCGGCGCGGGAGGCGGCTCCGGCGGAGGCCAGGCCACCCGCTGGACCGCCGCACCCGCCCGCCACATGACCGTCGTCTCCTGACCCCGGGGCGCGTACGCGGACCCGTACGCGCCCAACCGGCCAGAACACGCCTACGCAGCGCCTACACCGCATTCGCATTTCACGAAACCGCAGGTCAGACGCGTACGGCCGAACGAACGACTCGTCCGCCCCTAAGCGCTTACGTGCTTCCCCCTCTTTAGGGAGGGGGAAGCGTAAGCGCCCACCGGTATCAGCCCATCCACCAAGGCGCCTGCTCCCGCCGCAGGCCGCCCAGGTGGGGCTCCCGCAGCCTCTGGAGCATCACGCTTGGCCTCCTCCGCCGTCCCTTCCCCGTCTACCTCATTCCCCGGCCGGACCGTCCTGTCCAGGCCGATCCGCACCGGAGTCGCTCTCATGGCGTGCGCCGCCTTCGCACTCTCCTACGACGCCCTGCGTCAGATGGCCGCTGCCAGCCACATCCATCCCATCCTCACGTACGCCTTCCCCCTCGTCATCGACGGCTTCATCGCCATCGGGATCGGCGCCCTTCTCATCCTGAGGACCGCACCCTTGCGCGCCCGCCTCTACGTGTCCGCCCTAGTCGGTCTCGCCACCCTCACCAGCATCTGGGCCAACGTGCTCCACGCCATCCGCCTCAACCAGCAGGCCCGCCACGGCGGCCTCCTCCTGGACGACATCACCGTCGGCACCATCTCCGCCATCGCCCCGCTCGCCTTGGCCGGAGCCGTCCACCTCTACCTCCTCGTCCATCGCCAACCCGACGCCCGCCACAACACGGCCGGCGCCCACGCCACTGCCTGCCCCAAGACCGCCACCAGGCTCGAGCCCGCACAGGCCACCGCGGACAGCGATGCGCCCGCCCCCACAGCGCCGAAGCCCGGCCGGGTTGTGGCGGCGCCCGACCGGAAACAAGTGGCGGAAATCGACAGCCCGCCCAAGCACAAGGGACGCAAGCCCAGCGCCACCTTGGAGCAGGCGATCGAGATGGGCCGCACCACGCAGCCCGGCCGGGCCGGACACGCCTCCCGCCGTCGCATCGAGGCCGCCGTCCGCGACAAGGGCTTCACCATCAACAAGGACCTCGCCGAGGAGGCCAAGGACATCCTCCAGGCCGAACTGGACGCGTACGCCGCCGCCGTCCGCTGATCCAGCCTCCCACCCGCACCGGCACCGCGGGTGAGCACGTGCCTTCCCCCACTCCGCCCCCTGAGGCGAACCCACCGCCGAAGAAGGACCCAACATGCCTAAGCCCCATCTCACCGTCCACCAGCAGCACACCGCCCGTACCCCAGCCCCAGACCAGGCAGCAAGGTATGACGTTGGACCGTCCAAGGGCCGGTCCAACGCAGCCTCCGCCCCGGGGGTGGCGGAGGCAGAACCCCGGCGCGAGGGCGCACCGGGGCAGGAGGCGGCCGGTGCCGCCGACCCCGGGCTGCCCGTCGTCGTACGGGCCGCCGATGAGGCCGCGCTTTACCGGATCGCCCGCCGCCGCGCCCGTGAGACCGAGCAGCGCAAGATGCGTGTCGACGTCCGCTACAGCGCCGAAGAGCACACCGAGATCCTCGCCGAGGCCCGCCGTCTGAACCTGGCAGGCGCCCACTTCGTCGGCGCTCTCGTCGTGTCCCACCTTGCGGGTGACCTCGCGGTGCCCGGCCAGCGGACCTCCCACGATGACCTGATCGACGAACTTGCCGCCCTGCGGACCGAGGTCGCCAGGATCGGCACCAACGTCAACCAGATCGCCCGCAAACTGAACTCCGGCGGCCATCCACAGCCTGGGGACACAGCGCTCCTCGGGGAAGCGGCACGTGTCCTCGGTCTGGCCCGTAACGCCGCCACCGCGATCGATGTGGCGTCAGACAAAGCCGCCACATCGAAGAGGGCGGCCTGATTGATCGCGAAGATCGGCAAGGCCGGCGCCAACACCCGTGGCGTCCTGAACTACCTCTATGGCCCCGGCCGCGCCAACGAACACACCGACCCCCACCTTGTGGCGTCCTTCGACGGCTTCGCCCCCGACCCCGGCCGCGACGAGGAGGCCACACTCACCCAGCTCGCCACCGTCCTCGACCTGCGCGTCAAGCAGGCTGGCGACCGGGCACCGGAGAAGCACGTGTGGCATTGCTCGGTGCGGGCCGCGCCCGAGGACCGGGTCCTGACGGACGACGAGTGGGCGGTGATTGCCCGCCGGGTACTGAACGCCACTGGCATCGCCCCGGCCGGCGACCCCGACGCCTGCCGCTGGGTCGCGGTCCGCCACGCCGACGACCACATCCACATCGTCGCCACCAAGGTCCGAGGCGATCTCACCCCAGCCCGCCACTGGAACGACTACCCGCGCGCCGACAAGGAGTGCGCCGCGATCGAGAAGGAGTACGGCCTGCGCCAGGTCGTACGCGGCGACCGCACCGCCGCCAAACGCCCCACCCGCGCCGAGCAGGAGAAGGCCCTGCGCGCTGGGCACACCGCCACACCCCGGGAGAGGCTGCGCGCCACCGTCCGCACAACGGTGGCCGCTGCCACGGGCACCGAGGAGTTCTTCGCCATCCTCCGCAGCGCGGGCGTGCTGGTGGACATCCAGCACTTCCCCTCCGGCGACATCCGCGGCTACAAAGTCGCCCTCGCCGACGACAAGAACGCCAAGGGCGAGCCGGTGTGGTTCTCAGGCTCCACCCTCGCCCCCGACCTGTCCTACCCCAAGATCAGCGAACGCCTCGCGCCCACCGAACCCAACTCCACGAGCCAGCACTCCGGACGCCGGCGAACGGCATGGCAGCAGGTCGCCGACGCCGCCGACCGGATCCCTGACGTTCTCGACGACGCTGACGACGCTGCGGGCCAGGCGCACATCACCGTGCTCGCCGAAACCCTCGACGCCCTCCCCCTCATCGCCCCCGCCAGCTACAGGCCCCAGCTGGCCCAGGCAGCAGCCGCATTCGAGCGGGCCAGCCGCTCCCGCATCCGCGCCCAACATCAGCAGTCCCAGGCCACACGCCGGGCCATCAAGGCGATCGTGCGTGAACCCGCGCCCAAGGACGGAGCCCTCCTCGCGGTCCTCCTCGACGCCCTGCTCCTGGCCGTCGTCGCAGCCCAGCAGTGGCACCACACCCGCCACCACGACCAGCAAGCCGAAGCCGCCCGCCAAGCAGCCGAACACCTGCACGCCGCCTACCAGGCCGCCGCCATCCAGCCCCTGACCGTGATCCACCAACGCGGCCTCAGCCTCACCGTCACGGTGCAGCAGCGGCAGGCCACCCTCGTCCGCCAGGCACTCCCCGACCTGGCCGAGCAGATCCTCGCCGAGCCCAGCTGGCCCGCCCTGGCCGCCACCCTCGCCGACGCCCACAAGGCCGGCCACGACCCAACCGTCCTACTCGCCGAATCCACCCGACGACGAGAACTCGACACCGCCACCTCGATCAGCGACGTCCTCGTCTGGCGGCTGCACCGCCTCGTCGGCGTGGCAGGTGAAAGGCCCGCTCACCCCGACTCCGCGAGCACCACCCGCCAGGGTTCGAGCGCAGCCGTCCCTGTTCCCTCACGACAGCAACCACCCCGCCGAGGCAGCCGGTAGCCCGAAGGTCGCCATGTTCCTTCGGGGAACACGGCATGTGTTCCCCGAAGGAACGGTCGAATGTTCCCCGAAGGAACATCGCGGCCTGATAGGGCCCGGCATGTTCCGTGCAACGCAAGGGGCGACGCCGCACGCTTCAACGGCCTTCGTCAGCGGGTCAGAGCTGCATCGAGGTGCTCTTGTACCGGCCCGAACAGGCCGTAGGGGACGTACTGCGGGATCTCTGCGTGGGTAACCCATGCGAGCTCGGCCAGCTCTTCGGTGTCCGCGACGTGCGCGTGGCCGCCGATCACCTCGCAGGCGGTGTAGGACATCAGTCGGCCGGTAGCCGGGTGGACCCGCTCGCCGAGGAGCTTGACCGCCTTCACCGTCAGGCCCGTCTCCTCCTGTGTTTCCCGTACGGCGGCGTCCTCGCGGGATTCGCCGGCCTCGACCTCGCCGGCGGGGAACTGCCAGGAGAGCTGGCCCTCGCTGACCCGGCGCCGCACCATGAGCACACGTCCCTCGTGCACCACGATTGCCGCGGCGATGCCCGGTCGCTCCTCAGCGTTCTGCTGCGTCACGTCTACTCCTCCAGCACTGCCAGGATGGGTGGGAAGATCGTATCGACGGGGATGAACCGGGTGAGCGAATTTTTCGGAACCCACATGACGTCCGCGTTCTCCTCGGCGTCGGCGTTGGCGGCCTCGCCTGCCAGGTACTCGCACAGGAAGTAATCGCAGAGCACTCCGGTCACCGGGTGGAGGCGGCTACCCAGGTGATCGCGTACGGCGCAGTGGACCCCTGTCTCGTCCAGGGTTTCCCGCACCGTGGTGGTCTCGGCCTTGCCACCGGGTTTGATCACGCCTGCGGGGAACTGCCAGGTGATGCCCGACGCGTCGTCGTGCCGTCGGCACACCAGCAGGACCTGATGGTCACGGGTGACCACGGCGATGGCGACCCGAAGCGCCTGGGCACCGGCGGGACCCGGCGCGGCAGGTCGGTGCTCGTTCGCGACCAGGAGGGAGAACCGCTGACGGGCTCCCGACGGGGCCTGCTCGTGGGCTGAGTCCAGGAGTTGTTGCATCTCCTTGCGCGGCACGACAGCTGGGTCGGCGTGCCAGGCCGCGACGGTTCGGACGGCGATGCCGAGCTGGGCAGCGAACTGCTCGTTGGTGAGCCGGAGCGCGGACTGGAGGATGCATGCGTACCGCCCGCTCCAGAGCTCGATTACTTCCACGCGCCGCCCCTTCGTCGTCGCCGCTCTCGGTGCAGGAACCCGCCTGCCGAAGGTGCACTCCAACTGCACTGGCGCTTCATGGTCGCGCAGCGCGCACCCCGGAAGTATGGGAGTCACCGGGGCAAGGAATCACCTGATCGACGCTCCGAATCCAGAGCCCTATCGAGTGGCGCAAGGGCGCCGGACGACCACAGGGAGATATTAGATGCGCGGCTTCTTTGGATAGGAGGGACAGGGAAGTTGGCTGAATTCGAATCCTCGGTCCAGTCTCTGCAGAGGCCCCATCCACCTCTGATCGTCACGGGACACCGCTGGTCGTCCCGGCCGCTTCACCGACGCCGGTAACCTCAGCAGGTGACGGCTGATCGCCCGTCATCTCCGGTTGCTAGCAAGGCGAAAGGGAGACAATGCCCGAGGATCAGGCACACACCGTGGAGCGCACGCTCGTCCTACTGAAGCCCGATGCGCTGGCGCGTGGCCTGGCAGGCAGGGTCATCACGCGGTTCGAGGACGCCGCGCTGAAGATCGTCGGAACGAAGATGAAGTGGATGGACGAGGAATTCACTCGCCGCCACTACTTCGACCTGGAAGAACGGCTCGGGTCGGAGGTCTATAACGTCACCTCCACATTCATGCAGCAGGGGCCGGTCATCGCCCTGGTGCTGGAGGGCTACGACGCCATCGCCACGGTCCGCAAGATCGTGGGCAGCACCTACCCGAACCAGGCCCCCGCCGGCACCGTGCGAGGCGACCTGTCCCACTACAGCGCCGCGGCCAGCATCGCCTCCGGCAAGGCGGTCGCGAACCTCGTGCACGCCTCCGGCAACGCGGAGGAGGCCAAGCAGGAGGTGGAGCTGTGGTTCGACAAGGACGAGCTGCAGGACTACAAGACGCTGGCCGAGATCTACACGTACTGACGGCGGACCACGGCGTCACCGGTGGGACGCCGACGCGTTGAACACCACTGGGGTACGAACGTCTGATCTGAGAGGGCACCATGACCAACCAGACCCGCCTGGCGTCCACCGACGAACTGGAGTCGATCTTCCAGCGTGAGCTGGTGAGCGACCGCTGGGCGGCGACCGAGACCGCCTATGCCCTGGCGGTACGCCACCGCGATCTGGGCGACTGGCCCGCGTCGCGTGAGTGGGTCCAGCAGTGCCTCCGTCTCCTGGAGGGCTTCCCCAGCGAGACGGAGGAGCAGGTCGCCACGAGCCGCTCGTCGGTGGGCGGCGTCCAGCTGCCCACGTACCTGCACTCCGGTGTGGTCCAGGCCCGCTTCGGCGACCTGGGCTGACACACGAGCGGTGCGGCGGGGCCCCGGCCCAGCCGCGCCACCCACCCTGAGCACCAATTTCACAGCGCGTGGCCAACCGGACAGGGCCCCCACGGCAGGGTCCGGCTGGCTTCGCCATGCCTGAAACGAGGAGACACCACCCCGTGGCCATCGAGATCGAGATGCGGGCCCGCTTCCCCAAGGAGTCCCACGACCAGCTGGTCGCCCGCCTGAAGGCGGATGGCGAGGACCTCGGCAACGACGACAAGCACATCTACTTCTACGTGCTGCCCGACCAGCTGCTAAAGGTCACCGACAACACCGCCGCCGGCACCGCCAAGATCACCCTCAAGGAGAGCAAGATCGGACAGGGCTCCGCGTTCGCGGAGACGGAGTTCGCGATCGCCCCCGCCGACGTGCCCGCCGCGGTGAAGGTGTTCAACGGCCTCGGCTTCGAGGCCGCCATGCACGAGGCGTTCAATTTCCGGCACAACTACCGCTTCGACGGCGTCGAGATCGCGGTCAAGTGGAGCGAGGCGTGGGGCTACCACGCCGAGTTCGAGCTGCTGCTCGACGACGACGCCTCGGACGCCGCCCGCGACGAAGCAACGGCCAAGATCATGGATGTGGCGGCGGAGCTGGGCGTCACGCTGATGACCGAGCAGGAGCTGGCCGATTTCACCGCTGCCTTCGAGGCCGCCGAGCAGGACCGCAAGGAGCGCGAGCAGCAGGCCGCGCCACTCAGGTAGGAGCACGTCACCGCGGAGACCACCAAAGGGGGTGGGCACACATGAGCACGATCCCAGCAACCGCAACCCTGATCGACCAGGCTGCCCGTCGTCAGCTGCCGCTCCACCAGTACATGGACCGGGCCACCGTCGAGTGGATCGAAGAGAACCGGCCCGACATCACGACGACAGCGCAGCCGGCCTTGGCCTCGGCCGCGCGGGGCCTACTGAAGGAGTCCGCACTGCCGGCCGCCTGGATGGCGACGCCTCGCCTGTACACCTCGATCCACGGCGTCCGTCACAGCATGCGTACGGCCGCACTGGCTGCCGTACTCGCCGACAGCCACGGACTCGACGAAGCCGACACTGCCACGGTGGTCGTGGCCGCGGCCGTCCACGACTGCCAGCGCCGTCACGACAAGGACGACCAGGGGCACGGCGCCCGGGCGGCCATCTGGCTCGCCGCGAACGCGGACACCGTGTGGGGCCACTTCGGCCTCACAGCCACCCCCCGCCGGATCGTGCAGGCGGCAACCGCCGTCCGACTGCACGACGTCCCGTACGACGCCTTCACCGCCGACGACTGGCACGACCACGCGAAGGCGGAGCCGCTGGCGGACATCCTGAAGGCCGCCGACGCCCTCGACCGATACCGGCTCCCGAAGGCCACCTGGTGGCCGGACGCCCGGCACGTCCGCGAGCCGGCCTTCGACCGGTACCGCGGCCTGGCCTTCGATCTCGTCCTCACCTCCGAGAAGGCCCACCTGGCAGGAGCCAGCAGCCCCGAGGCCGTCCGCTTCGCGCTGGCCGAGGCAGGGCTGGTGTGACCATGGACTTCCTCGACGCCTACCACCTGTGGGCCGATGCCCACGCCTTCTACGGCAGCGGCCTCATCCCCAGCCCCGCCGATCCCGTCGACCCGCTCACCGCCCAGTCCGCCACATGGGACCAGCGCCTCGCGGAGGGCACCCCGAACGGCCATCTGCTGCGCCGCAACGCCCTCTTCGACACCCTGAGCGGCGAGGGCAAGCTGCACCTCCTCCACGTCACCCACGCGCTGGAGGAGATCAACCAGGAGGGCATGCTCTACCCCTCCGGCGGCTGCCTCGTCGGAAGCATCTACTGCGCGCCGCTCACCCCGACCGAGCAGGGCTTCCGCATGCACAACCTGGCCTCGTACGTCCTGACCAGGGAGGCGCCGGCCTTCCTGGCCAAGCTCGGCATCACCGACCGCAGGCCCACCCCACTGATCATCGAGATCGACACGCCGCCGGAGTCGTACCGGGGACTGGCCGGCATCGACTACCTCAGGCTGGGCCTCATCCATCTGCAGATCTACAGCCACCTCGAGTACCTGCTCAGCAAGAACGAGCGGCACCAGCTCCGCGAGACCGTCGTGGCCCGCGTCAAGAACTCGGCCGCCTTCCTCGCCACCACCGCCGCCGTGGCCTATCAGGGCACAGCCATCGCCCCGAAAGCCTTCCTCCAGCAGCTCGACGAGACGATCCCCCGCCTGCCGATCCTCGGCTACCTCTACTTCGAAGCCGTGGCGGAGTACCTGATGCTCCACTCCACCTCGCGCCACACCCGCCGCCTGGCGGAAATGGGAGAGCTGAACAACTGGCTCTACAAGGAGCTGCTGTTCGCCTCCTTCCCGGCCCTGTCCGGCAAGTTCGACCTCGCGAAGTTCCGCCCCCGACCCGACGAGCTGGCCACGCTCCTCCACCGTGTCGACCCCGCCATCGACCCCGAGCACGCCGCCACGTACCTCGTCGAGCGCATCAGTCACCTCGTGGCCGCACGGCTCTTCACCCCCGGAGAGATCCCCGAAGCCTGGCACCACACCCGCTGGGAGTTCGACGCCCTCGCCACCCAGCTCGGCCCGCTCCTGGGCCACCTCATCCACCGGGAGCTGCGGACCTTCGGCCGCTACCCCGACTTCTACTTCTACTTCGACCAGTACAAGGCGCTGCAAGCCTGGAACTACTGGAATCACATGGACATCGTTGCCCCGTTCAACGGCACGATGCCCAAGGGCGAGATCGGCATCAACCCGGCCTACCCCAACCTGGCTTACCGCATCTGGCGCGCCGAGCAGGACGACACCGGCCACCTCCACCCGGCCGAGGAGCTCTCCCTCACCATCGCCCCGCGCCTGGTGGACATCAAGTACACGCTGATGCGCAACAAGCAGTGGACCGCCCCGGCGCCCAGCGCCGCGTAACCCACCACCTCACCCACAGCGCCACCTCACCCAGACCTCTTCATGATCAGGAGCCCTGTCATGAGCAACTCCGGCATGCCCTCGGTCGGCCTCCTCGGCGAGCAGATCGCCTCTCTCCTCGGCGACCCGGCCACCACCCACGGGCTGGCCCGTGGCCTTCGCGCCGCCGCCCGCGAGATCGAACTCCACCGCTACCACCACACGAGCCGGCGCGCCTGGCCCAACGGCCGCATCGACCACAAGCCCGCCAAGGTCCAGATCGGCGGCGGCGCCCATCGAATCGACGGCTTCTTCAACATCGACGCCGTCCCGCCGGCCGACCTTCTCTGGGACGTCCGCGAGGGCATCCCCCTGCACGACAACACCGCCCAGATGCTGTTCTCCGAGCACTTCCTGGAGCACATCGACTACCCCCGCTCGGCCAAGCAGTACGCCATCGAGGCCCACCGCGTCCTCGCGCCCGGTGGCCAGATCATCACGGGCGTCCCCGACGCCGCTTTCGCCCTCAGCCGCTACCCCGGCTCCCTCGACACTTCCGCCGAGATGATCGAGCGCTGGTACGCCAAGCGGAACTGCCTCGGCGACATCAACACCCAGCTTGACCTCGTCAACCTCGTCTTCCGCGACCAGGACGACGACCCCACGTACACCCAGCACCTGTGGGCCTACGACCACGAGAAGCTCGTCCAGCTCTTCACCGAGGCCGGCTTCACCACCGTCGAGCCGTGGACCTTCGACCCCACCATGGCCAACCCGAAGCGCCGCTGGGGCAGTGTCTACGTGATCGCGACGAAGTAGCCCGCGCAAACCGGCGAGCCCCCGGGAGGCACCCCTCCCGCCGCCCGGGGGCCGCCCCCTCAGCCCACGGCACACCGCATGCCACCTGGCCACGCCGTCGAGGAAGCCACCCGCATGAGCCAGCCCCTGCCTCCCGTCAGCGATCTCGCGCTCGCAGCCATCCCGAACGCCGTCTTCTGGGCCCGTTGCCACACCGTCGATGTACTCCAACACTGGCACTTCCCCGCCGAAGGCACCGAAGTGGCCCGCCTTCTCGTCTCGGAGCTCGCCACCAACGCCATCCAGCATGCACGTCCACTGGGGCCACCAGGCGCCACACGGCCCGCTCCGGACACGATCCTCCTGCGCCTCTGGCCAACCCCGACGGGCGTCGTCCTCCAGGTCGGCGACAACGACCCCCGCCCGCCGACACCCCAGTCCCCCAGCGACAGCGCCCTGGGCGGTCGCGGCCTCCTGCTCACCGCCACCATGGCCACCCGCTGGGGCTACCACCCCCGCCGTCCACACCCTGGCAAGTTCGTCTGGGCCGAGGTCCCGGCCCGGCCTACGACCGCCCTCAGCGAACCGTCTGATGCCCGGCGCGATACAACCCCACTCCTGCTGGGACAGGTCCTGACCGCGCTTCGCGAGCTTTAGCAGAGCCGTACCGTGACTCACGGCCGGTGGTCGATCTTCGGGAGCACATCCACGAGGCGACCACCCGGCCCGCTCTCGTCAGCACACCCACGGAGCCGCGATGACCACCCAGCCCGCGAACGACCCTTCCGTGACCGACCGGCGCCTGCTCTCCACCAGGCGTACGGCAACGGCCAGCACCTCGCAGCCCGCCAGTCCCTCTACCAATGGCAGACCCCACGACACGACCTCCCCGGCATCGTCGTGGGCGAGCTGGCCGGCATACGCGGAGCAGTAGCGGACGTGGGCTGCGGCAACGGAAAGTTCGTGCAGCGGGTACGCGCCGACCGGCCGGACCTGGCCGTGCTCCCCATGGACATCTCTCCCGGCATCCTGGCGGGTATCGAAGGAGCCGTGGCGGCAGACGTCCAGAGGCTCCCGATCGCCGACGGGGCGCTGGGCGCGGTCCTGGCCATGCACATGCTCTACCACGTCGAGGACCAGGCCCGAGCCACCCAGGAGCTGACCGCGTCCTGGCCGGGGACGGCATCGCCATCGCGTCCACCAACAGCAGGACTGATAAGCGAGAACTGGAAGACCTCTGGCGACGAGCCGCAGGCGATGTCCTCGGCATCCTGGAGGGCCCCGCACGGGTACAGCTCTCCGCCCCCTTCACCCTGGAAGACGCCCCCACCGTCCTTGGCGCCGTCTTCGACGATGTCCGGACGATCCCCCCTACCGGGGGTTGATCGAGGTGACCGACGCCGCGCCTGTGGTCGCCCATCTGGCCTCGTACGAGGCGTGGGCCGACCAGATGGGTGTGCCGTTCAAGGAGACGGTCGAACGGGCCCGAGAGCGGGTGGACGAAACCATCCGGGTGGAAGGCGCGTTCAGGGTCACCTGCCTCGGCGGCGTCCTCGTCTGCCGCGCAGCGCGTGCTTAGGTCACGGCCTTCTGGCGGTTGCGGTCAAACCATGAGGGCCGCGCTCGTCTGCCGCCTCGTCGTCTGTCGATCACTCCACTCCACAACCTCAGCTCGCGGCAACCGCCACCGAAGCGCTCAACGAGCGGTTGCACCAGAGCACAGGCCCGTACGATTCACCCCGGCGCGACCCCGACCAGCAAGGACACACCCTTGACCACCACCTTCCTGTCCGAGGGGACACGGCACGAAGTCGCCCGCGAGCAGATCCAGCAGGCCGCGGCCCGCTTGGTCCCCGTGCACAGCGAGACGTTCAGCAAGAATCAGGCGTGGTTCGCCCTCGTCGGCGGCGGCCTGCACTACGTCATCGAACTGATCGACACGGCGACCGGGCACCGGCCCTCCAACGCGGAGACGGCTCGCCTCGCCCTGGACGAGCTCGGCTTCCCCGTGCTGTGCCTGGCGTACGGCAGTCTCCTCACCGACGGGCACCCCGCCCACCGCGAGTAAGCACCAGTACACGGACGCGCGCTCCCGCACGAAGACAATCTCTGGCCTTCGTGGCTGCCAGCCTGGCGCTGGCAGCCACCGACCTGCGGAGCTCGCCGTGCAGTGCGGCGACCTGGGCTACCGGGCCGAGCTGGGCAATGGGCCCCTCGCTGGTCCGACAGTCGGCGCCGACTTGAGAACCGGGGACCGGCCTCCCGCATGCCCCGCCTGGCGCGCAGCGGTCCTCCGGGCCAGCCTGGAAGAGAGGCGCTTCGCCGCCTCCGAAGGAAGCGAGGCATCCATGACAGCGATAACAAGGCAGGACACACCGGTCGCGATCGAGGGCGGCGGAGTCGAACTCCGAGCGCAAGCAGTCGGCGGCGACCTGTCCGTGGCCTTCGTACAGCTGCCCCAGGGGGCGGACCTGCGACCGGCGGTGAAGGGCCTGGCCGGTGATCTCTGCCCCTGCCCTCACTGGGGGTACATGCTCAAGGGCCGGCTGAAGATGGTGACGAAGGACGGCGACGAGATCTACGAAGCCGGGCAGGCGTTCTACTGGGCACCCGGGCATGCGCCCGTAGCGCTCGAAGACTGTGAATATGTGGACTTCTCCCCCACGGAGGACTTGACCGCCGTGATCGACCACATCAGGTCACAGGGCTGAGCCCGGCCCTCGCCCAGGGCAATGGACGGGGGTGGCCTGGGGCGGCGAACAGGTGCACACAGGCGCATAGCGGGGCTACCCGGGTGCTGCATGTCCCGGACTGCCCCGTCGCGGTCGGGAACAGGGCATCGCTCGTGTCAGCGAGCTGAAGCCCGGCTGAGGCCCCTGCGGGCGTCCACGTAGCCGCGGATGCGCGCCTCCGGCACGCTGAAGGTCCTGAAGGAGATGGTCGGCTCAGGTCCCGGGGTCGGGAGCGGCGAGCGCCCGTGACGAGCACCTCGCAACAGACCCGAGCGCCGGGCGGCCTCGGCGCGGGCGGTGTATGCAGGGAAGATGGAACGTCGTAGCACGCGGGTCGGTCCCCGCCGACCGGGGGAACTCGGCCACGCGCTGCTGGTGGTCCCACTCGTACTGATTGCTGTGGTGACCGTGGTCGACGTTCTGGCGCCACCTGACGTGCATGTCGGTCCGTTCATGGTCGCCGCTCCCGCCATCACGGCTTCGTTCGCCGGCCCCCGCACCACCGGGGCCATTGGCGCACTTGCCGTCCTGGCTCAGATGGCGGTCGCGGCGGCGCGCACCAGCCTGACCGACCTGAACCACACCTTCCAGATCACCGCGCTCGTTCTGATCTCGGTGTTCGTGACGTTCTTCGCCCATCTCCGCGAGGTACACGAGAAAGAGTTGGTCCAATTGCGTTCGGTGGCCGAGACAGCGCAGCAGGTGGTGCTACGGCCGCTCCCCGAGCGGCTCGGACCGTTGCGCATCGCCTCGCTGTATCTGGCGGCCGAGGCGGAGGCGCAGATCGGCGGGGACCTGTACGCGGCAGCACGCACCCCTCACGGAACCCGGCTGATCATCGGCGACGTGCGCGGCAAGGGCCTGGACGCGGTCGGTGACGCCGCGCTTGTCCTCGGGGCCTTCCGGGCGGCCGCTCACCAGGAGGGTGCCCTGCCTGGACTCGCGGTGTATCTGGAGACGGCGGTGACGCCGGCCGTGGAGTACACCGACGGCTCGCGTCCCGGCACCGGTGACGAGGGCGAAGGGTTCGTCACCGCAGCGGTGCTCGACATCCCCGACCACGAATCGGTCCTGCACCTCCTCAACTGCGGTCATCCGCCGCCACTGTTGTTGCGCGGCGGCCACGTCACGTCCCTGGAGGTAGACCAGCCGGCGCCGCCTCTGGGCCTTGCCTCACTCGGTGATTCCAGTCTCGCCGCGGAGGTGTTCGCCTTCGAGCCCGGCGACATCGTGCTCCTTTATACGGACGGCGTGCTTGAGGCCCGCGACGACACCGGAGCCTTCTACCCGCTGACGGAGCGAGTCGCACACTGGCACGGTGCCAGTCCGCAGCACCTGCTCACTCGCCTCCACGACGATCTGCTCAAACACGCTGCGGGCGGCACGCTCGGCGACGACGCTGCGATGGTCGCCATTCAACGACTTCCCTGACGGTCGCCAGCGTGCGACGGCCGACGTACGCTCCCGCCGTGACAGAGATCGACTCCGGAATCCGTGTCCCGTTCGAAGGCGGCCCGTACGCAGGGCTGTGGCAGCGCTGGCTCAACCGGCTGCCACCCCCCGTGATGCGCCCTGCAGGCCAGGAGCAGGGCGAATACGTACTGGACATCGCGGGCCCTCGATACGTCTGGCTGGCCATATGATCCCGGCTCCGCCGACCACGCGGGCGGTGCTGTGGGCCTCCAACACGGGCTCCGAGGGGCCTGGGCGTCGGCCTACGGCTTGATGTCGTAGAGGACGTTGAAGGGGTCCTCCGCTGTGGATCGCGCCACGCTGCCGAAGCCTGCTTCGGCGCACATACTGCGTACGACTGCCTCGGGCATGCCGCACGTCCCGAAGCCCGCGCCGCCGTTCGCGAGGGACGTGGTCATGCAGTAGAACACGCTGAACCCGTACAACATTGATGCGACTGGGCCCACGTTGTCCTCGGGGCGGTCCTCGCAGTTGACCTCGAGCATCAGGTAGTCGCCGTCGTCCTTGACCGCATCCCTGATGGCGGTGAGGAGCCGCTTCGGTTCCGCAGAGTCGTGGATGACGTCGAACGTGGTGACGAGGTCATAGCGCCCGGGAAGACCCTGAGCGGCATCGACCATCTCGAAGCCCACGCGGTCGGCGACACCGGCCTCCTGCGCGTTCGTACGGGCACGCTCCACCTGGCCCGGGAAGTTGTCGAAGCCCGTGAAGCGCGAGCGGGGAAATGCCTTGGCCAGCACGATCAGGGCGCGGCCGGCGCCACATCCGACGTCCGCGACCTCGATGCCCCGCTCAAGCCCCTCGATGACGTGAGGGAAGGTACCGAGCCAATCGTCGACCATCACGCTCTCGAACCAGCTGCCGGTGAAGCGGCTCATGCCGTCCCACAGGACGTCCGGGTAGTCGCTCTGCCGCACGCCACCCCCGCTCCGGAACGCCTCGATCAGACGTTCGTACGGCGCCAGGGCGGCGGGCATCATCTGGTAGACGCCGCCCAGGAACATCGGCCCCGATTCGTCGACCAGGCCGGGGACATGCTCGGCGGGGAGGACGAAGCGCCCGGGCTCCGGTTCCTCCAGATAGCCCGCGGCCGTGAGACCCCGCAGCCACTCGCGCACGTAACGCTCGTTCAGGTTCAGACGGTCCGCGATCTCCTGGCTGCTCGTCGGCCCGCTGACCGCGAGGTCCTTGAACAGGCCGAGCCGGTCCCCCAGGTGGCACAAGCCGACGGCCATCGTCCCGCTGACGTCCCCGAGCGCCTTCTCCATGAAGGCATCCACCCTTGCCTGGTCCAACTCGCCCTGCGCGGCCACGGCGGCCCTCCTGGTTGTCGAACACGATCGCGGGGTGCGACCGGGCCCGGCAAGCGAAGCATCGGAGCACTCCGCTGCGCCGCCGCCACGACAGCCGGGTGAGCCCGGGCCGGTGCGCCTCACCCGATCCGAGTATCGAACCCGCTGAGGGCCGAAGGACGAGTTACGACGGCCCTAATCGTCCATCCGGGCGGCAACCAGCGCGGGCAGCGCGTGGCCGGTGGGGCGGGCAAGTGGCGATGGTGTCTGATGGATACGCCCACGGGGTGTCGCGGCCGTCCCGAAACGGCGGGCGCGGCGGCCGCCTCCTCCGTCCCTCGAAGCCTCAGTCACGTCGCCCGAGGGCGGGGAGCCGGCCCAGGGAGCCGTCGCCTGCCGTCGGGCCCCTGCGGTTCCGGCCTCACAGCGGCACTCGGCCGGGCGAGCAGTCAGCGCGTAAGGGCCGTGGCCAGGAGGGGGTAGTCCAGGACGAGGCCGTCGCCGTCGAACTCGATGTCGCTGCGGAAGTCGCCCGACTCATAGCGGACGCGGGCGCCGTGTCCGTCTCGGGTGAGGGGGGTGTACGTCTGCTGGTCCGGGCTGACGTCGAGGCCGGGGACCGACACCCAGGCCATCAGGAAGTGATGCGGTACGGGCGGAGCCCCCTGGTGCAGGCCGTGGCGCAGCACGGGCATGGTGTTGGTCAGCGGACACAGGCCCAGGTCGCAGTCGAGCGCGCCGTCGAGGTCGGGCCGGTGGACTCCGTCGGCCGTCCAGCAACCCTCGTGGCCGCGCAAGTCCAGGATCCTGGCCGTGGTCGCCGTCTCGACGGTGACACGGAGCCGGGAGGTCGCGTAGGCCTCGCCGGTCTCCAGGGTGTACGTCAGCCAGTACGGCTCGGGGTCGAGCCCGACGGCCCGCCCCCGCGCGGTAAGCCGGCCTTCGGCGAGGTCGGCCCAGACGGTGGAGTATCCCCCGCCGGGATGGATCCCCCAGGTGCGCGCGACGTGTCGGCTGGCCATGGGGCAAGCCTAGTAACTCCAGCAGGACTTTGCTGTCTGACCTGGGGGTTCGCCGGGCGGTCGGAGTCACTAACCGTGGCTCACACGGTGCACCTCGCCATCTGCGGATGGAACACCGCCGTGGCTGGGCAGCTGACCCCGCCCACGCTGGTCGACCCTGAGCGGCAGGCTGAAGATCGCGCAGGCGCTGCTCGACGCCGGCCAGGCCATCGAGGTCGTAGACGAGGACGAGTTCCTCCGCCGTCTCCGGGCCTGACCGGTCCCTCCGGGCGGCAAGAGCCCAGGTCACCCGGGTCAGATGCGTGAGCGATGCGTGAGCGATGCGACGGGAAGGCGGGGTCTGGAGCGGATCCAGCAGCACTTGCCGGGACTTTTAATCCGATAGTTGCCGGTTCGAGTCTCGGCGACGGCCACCTTTGGCGGCCCAGGAACGGCTGGAGTGGAAGGATCGGAAAGCGATTCCACTGGCGTACAACCATTGCCTACGGTGAGCGATCGACTCTTGCGCACACAGTCACTGCACAGGGGAGAACCGTGAACCACCGCACCGCCATCGCCGTACTCTCGGCCGTCATCGCCACTGCCTCACTGACCGCCTGCGGCACCGACAAGGGCGCCGACAAGGCGTCGGCGAAGACGCCCAGCGCTGCTGCTCCGAGCAGCCCCGCCACACCTACGGCGACGGGTAGCCCGTCGGCCGCCGCCGAGGCGCCCAAGGGTAAGGGGATTCCGCCCAAGCCGGATGCGGCGACGCAGGCAAAGTACATCGCCGCCCTGACAGCCATCGACCCGGACGTCGTCAACACCAAGCCTGACAAGGCAGTCGACCGCGGCCGCAACCAGTGCGAGACGATCGCTAACTTCCCCACCGACAAACAGAAGCAGACCGACCTCACGAACCAGCGGTTCACGTCGCCCACCCACCCGGACGGATTCGGGCAGGCCAAGGCGGCCAAGATCCTGGACGCGGTGCACACGCACCTCTGCCCCACGTACTAGGCAGCCTCCACCGCGGCCACCGGGCCCGGCTGCGGCGCCGCTGACGCTTCCGGGCCACCCCTCCGTGGTTGCAGTTCTGGTTGCATTCGCCTCCGTCCGGACGTGTTCGGCCGGAGACCACGAAAGCGGTACGACGCAGGTCAGGACGTGTCCGGGCGGCCCTGCCGGACGGTGTACGAACATTTGGAAAGCGTGTTGGGACAATCTCTCGGAGCACGCCAGCCACCGCAAAAGAGGGCCTCTACGCTGGTACGAGTTCGCTCAGGACGCCGCGCAGGGTCGAGTCGGCGTTGGGCGCGGCCATGGCCATCAGCTGCAGGTCGTCGCACTTCAAGTACCGGTAGCTCTGTGGCGGGTGGAAGGGACCGGTGGCCCGTAGTGCGGTGAGGGGGACAGGAGCATCGAAGGTCACGGGGTCCTCCAAGGTGAGCCCGCTGGCCCGCGTGGCGCCGGACATGTAGGCGTCGTACTCGCGCCTGCTGATTCCAGCGCGAGTACGGCTCGCTGACCACACTTCTCGGGGCGAAGCGACCTGCACCGAAGCGATGCGCGCCATGCCCACGATCGCCATCGTGGGCGCCGTGGCATAGAGGAGCACCGCCGTGCCGGGAGGGGCGGCGACGCGCTGTCGCCGCACCTCCACCGTCTTGCTCCCGGCCAGGATCGCCGTCGCGAACCGGGGGTGGACGGACAGCAGCATCGCGCGCTCCGGATCGCTCACGTCTTTCGGTGCCCCTCTTCGTAAACCGCCTGGAACAGCGCGTTGCTGATCTTCGTCAGCGAGATCAGTGACAACGGTAGTCCCAGACTCTGTGCCAGCAGGTTCAAACGTCCGAGCGTCACCGGCACCGGGAAGAGCTCGGTGTCCGAGAACCTCAACGCCATGGCCCTGCCGGAGGAATCGGCTGCCTCACGGACTTGGTCACGACCATATACGCCCAGGTGTTCGAATTGCGAGAAGAGGATGTCAGGTTCGTCGATCAACACCTCGTCCAGCCGCGAGCATCCGATCACCACCTGCCCTTGCTGCCCTTTAGGTCCCTTGCTGACGTACCAGAGGAGGCGGGCGGGGACACTCTCATTCCGGTGGCCGGAGGAGCGGTAGTAGACGTGTTCCCGGCTGATTCCCAGTACCTCATCGCGAGGCACGAGCATCGTGGGGAAGTCGAACAGCTCCGCAGACCAGCGCGGTTCGATGGGCACACTGAAGGACCGCAGCTCGGAGTCTGTGATCTTCGCAGGCCACCAGGATCGCTCGGCGACACTCGCCACCTCGGCGGACAGTCCCTCGTGAAGCACCGGCACGGTGAGGCCCAGACGACTCGAGATCTCACCGGCCGCACGGGACACCGCGTCGGCGGAGCCAGAGACGTCGATCAGCAACGCGGTGAGGCCGCCCTCGTGCTCGGCAAAGCCATCCGCGCCCGCGGCCGTTCCCGCCGCAGGCGAGGGGAAGGGGTCGGTGATCCGGACCACCTGCGCCCCGCGCTCACGACCGAGGCGCTTGAGCATGAACAGCAGCTGCCGGGCGAGGGATTCCTCCAGAGCATGCGATGCCGTGCGTAGAAGGGGCACAGTCAGGGTGCGCCCGTCCAGGGCCCAGACGTACAGGGCCACCGGGTGGCCATCACCATCTCGCAGCAGCTCCCGACGCCACAGCACGGCATCAGTGACGAAGCCTTTCAGCCGATCCTCGAAGGCGGATCCCTGATCGCCACCGGCCTGGTTGAAAAAGGCCACCAGTTCAGCCTCATTGCCTGGCGCGACCTCTGCCGCAGAGAACGCCGTACCCAACAGGTCCGCGGGCCGGTAGACCTGCGCTTGGCGCAGCTCATCGACGTGGAGGGTCACCACGGACGGCGCTACGACCTTGACGCGGGCGATATCCCAGGCGACGTCGGCCAATTGTGCGAGCGCAGGATCACGCGTCACCAACACCTGAAGACCGGCGCAGGAGGTCTCGGCCACATACCGCAAGCGGCTTCGCGTGCCCGCGTCGAGCACCACACCCGGCGCGTTCTTTACCAGGGCGGCCAGCAGCTCTTCGTGCCGGGCCGCCACGCCGTCCGAATCAGGAGTGATCTGCCTCATCCCTGCCAGGCCGGCGCGTTGATGCTGCCGCTCCCCACGGTCTGCGACATCGCGTACGTCGTGCAGCAACTGCGGGGTAAAGGCGAGCTCGATCAGGTCGGAGAGCCAGCCTGCCTCAAGTGCCCGCGACTCCTCGACCGCACGCCCGGTGCCACCTCCCCTCAGGCCGGCAAAGACGCTGTGGTCCACGGTCACCACGAGCAACGCATCGCTCTGGGCCTCGGCGAACAGGTCCTGATGCCCCAGGTCCAACCACCAGGTGTCCAAGGTTTCCTGGTCTCGACCGCGGCCAAGGCCCTCGCCACGGGGTACGAAGCCCAACTTGGTCCACATTCCGCTGAGTCCGTAGTCGCGGCGGCACCTTGCCCTGATGCCGAGGCGCTGTGCATGGCGCTCGCGGATGGCCTGGATCAGCAGGCGAGCGATGCCCTTTTCGCGGTGCTCTTCGGCCACGCACAGATGCGCCAGACGCACGTGCTGACTGCGCTTCGGAAGACCGAACAGCGTGTAGCCGACGACCTCTTCCCCCTCCATGGCGAGGAGGAGGCCTCCGTCCTCGGCTGCCTTGCGGTAGGCGGGCGGGGTCAGCAACCCCAGCCGCTTGGTGTACCGGTCTCCCAGGGCAACGACTGCGTCGATCCAGCCGGCCTGCTCCCCCGACACCGGCAGCACCTTGATCGCCATGAATTCCCCCTCCGGATATGGCCGATCTTTCGTCCACACTGCACACCCCGGGCGCGGCATCGGCCTAGCCCCTTTTTGATCAATTTCGGCCCGATCGGCCGGGACCACTCCCTGGAACGTCTCTACGAGGAGTACGTGTCCCTCCACCGCTGGTGATGGCGTCGGTCTCCCTGGCCCAGGCCGTTCACATCGCGGAGCGACAGGAGCGTGGCTCCGTTGTTCCACTGCCCCAGGTGGTCACGGTGGACCGCCAAGACGCCGTTCTGCACCGCGGTCCGGACTGAAGGGCCGCTGAAGTAGGTGGTCGTCACGAAGATGGCGACCTCGGCGCCGAAGTGCACCCGCGTACCGAGAAGGTCCCGTATCTCGCGACTGGGGATCCGACGCTTGGGAGTGTTGCGCTTGCACTGGATCACCATGGTCCTTCCGTCGGGCAGCCTTCCCAGCACATCCGCACCGTCGTCGTGAGAGCGCCCCACACGCTTGAGATCCGTACATCCGTCACGCCGGCACAGTTCCAGAACGAAGTCCTCGAACTCCCCGCCATCCATCCGGTCCACCTCGGCGAGTGTGCGGTGCCCCGCCTTCACCGCCTCCTCGTGCCGCCATTGCCCGTCGCTTCGACGTAACAGCCGGTCCATGCGCCAAAGCCGCCAGCCGACCATTGCCGCTGTGGCCAGAACCATGGCTCCCACGACGTAGGGCCAGATCTGTGCCCAGAGAGCCACCAGCACAGTGGCAATGCAGGCGCCGGAGATCAGGACCGCCCGCCTCCTGGCCTCACGTTTCCGCCGGGCTGTCGAGCGACGTCGCCCTCGTCCACCCACTTCGGCCTCCCTCCCGCCTCCCAGGAGTGTGAGCACCTCACCGCCTACGCGTAAGAGCGCCCATTGGCCATCGCTCAGGCCAGGACGGCCAGCGCCCAGGCGCCGTACGGCGGGCCTCAGCGAACAGCAGCCGCACAGTCGGCTGCGCCCACGTCACGCAGTGTGTCCTGCGGACTCCGACCGGGCGGGACCACCAGCAGGCCGTCGACCACCAGGGCCTCGGTCAGCAGATGGCCGTTGGGCCCGTCAGCGCGCACGATCCGGAGTCGCCTCTTCTCTGCGAAGACGTACAGCTGCGCAGCGGCGAAGATGCGAAGAAACTCCTGTGCGGTACCGACGGGATCACCAAAGCGGTCGATCCGGCCCAGGAATTCCCCCACCAGGTCCCGGAAGGCTCCACCGTGCTCTTGGGCCGCCTCGACCATCGCATCGGCCTCCGGCCCTTCGGTGAAGGCGGTGCGGGCCATCAGGAACTCGCGCGCTTCAATCGCCGACATCCGCCTCGGGTCATAGGACATCGTGATTCCGGCCTCCGTCTTCTGGAGCACCGCGGGCGTGGCATCGGACAGTTCCACCTGCTCGAAGGCAGCGTGCAGGCGCTCCGTGGAAGAACCGTCGATCCCCAGCAGCGGAGGCACCTCGGGAGCCACATCAGCGTGCGTCATGCGAAGTCCTCTTTCGGCTGGTGAGTTGCCGTGCTCGGCGCACAGCCGGTATCAGCGGGCACCACGCCTCAGACACCTTCCGCAGTTCGCCGGTCACGCGATCACCACCCTCAAGGAGCACGCCTCGATCAGACGCCCGACCTCGGCGGCTGGGAGAAATCTGGGAGATGATCTTGCTTCAAGGGGGCTCCAGGACCCACTCAGACCACGGGACACCAACGCTCTGACCTGCGGAGATTGCAAACACGCAGCGTCGGCGCGCGGCCGTACTTCGTTCGGGACGAAGAGGTCGTGGGTTCAAATCCCGCCACCCCGACTTCGTAAGACCAGGTCAAGGGCTTGATCCGCATCGCGGATCGGGCCCTTCCTGCGTTTCCGGGTGATCGTTCGGAAGACACCCGGGGGATCCGCCGCGAAAGGGCGGCCGGCCTTCTCGTGGAGCGGCTCGGCCTCCGTGGAGGCCTCCTCACGGCCGGTCGACCATGGCTCGCGGCGCAGTGCGATCACCCCTCGCCCGGGGCCTCCTCCGAATCGCGCCCTGCCAGTGAGGCCGCCGCCGACGGGCTGCGCCGCGTCCTCGACCGGCTCTCCACCAAGGCGAACGCCGGGAGCCCGCATGCTGCAGCTCCGTCGACCGTTCACCCTGCGGCCGGGTCACCGGCCCGAAAGGACACCTTCATGCTGACCCTGACTCCCCGCGAAGGCGTGGCTCCGCGCGTCTTCGGTCCGGCCCCGCACGGCCAGGGCTCCCAGATCTCCCCGATCATGCTGCAGGAGGAGCTGTGGGAACGGATGCGCGCGCTGCCGTACGTCTACATGGCCCCCACGCTCGTCTCGGTCCCGCACGCCCGTGCGCTGTTCCTGCCCGAGGGCATCGGCACGGGCCCCGCCGAAGCCTTCCAGGGGGGCCGGGAGTGGGGCCACATCCATCCCCACCACGACGGCTCGCTCCACGTCACGCTCCCGCCGGAGACCGAGGCCGACGTCATCGCCGCGGGCTGGGGCGTACACCACCCCGTCCAGGACGTGACGCTCGTCTACGGGCCCAGGACCGCGGCGGAGTTGGAGACCGTCTGGCAGATCGTCCAGGCGTCCTACCGGTACGCGATGGGCGCGAAGTGACCCCGGCCGGGACGTAGGACCAGGTCAAGGGCCTGATCCGGATGGCGGATCAGGCCCTCTCCCGAGCGGTGCTACGGGAGTGCCTCCGCGACACCCTCGACGATCATCATCCACATGGGCTGACCCCCGGTCCCGAACGCCGAGGCCAGGGCGTAGCCGATCGAGGCGTCCACGGGGCGGACCTCGGCGGTGTCCCGCCATTCCGCGAGGACCAGTTCGTCTCCGTCGGAGGAGAAGTCGCCGAGGTGCAGGCCGTCGCGAGTCAGCCGGCTGCCGGGTACCGAATCGGGGACCATGCGGTAGCCCACTCCCTCGAACTCCACGTCCACCCGGTAGGAACGCCTGCTCAGCGCGCCCTTGGCCGGCCTCAGCACGGCTGCACGTCCGTCGACCGTCATCGTCAGGTGCTCGGGGTCGCGGGTGCCTATGGCGATCCGCGGGTCCGCTTCCGCGCCGGGGGCCCGCCGCAGGACCACGCGTGGGACGCCCTCGCCCCGGACTTCGACGCGGTCCTGTCCTTCCTGGCGGACGGTGATCACGCCGAAGCGCGTGTCCTCGATGGGAGTACGGCCGCTGCGGCCCCGGTCCGCGTCGTTCATGGGTCGAGTCCTTCGTTGCCGGTGGAGCTGGCGGGGCGTCACCGATGACGCTGCCGGGGCCGATTCTCCCCGGTGGGGCGGCGGCTGAGGTGCGACGGGGGGCGAGCGGTGTTGCAATGCTGGAGGGCCACCGCCGGAGGGGCGGGCCGCCGGAGCACGGGAGGAGGGCCATGAGTGGCGACGGTTCCTCCCGACGGCGGCAGCGGCAGATCCTGGGCCACTTGGCGTGCATCGTCGCCTCGCCGACCGTGCTGACCGCGCTCTACTACGTGGCCCCGCTCGACCACGGCTTCGACGATCTGTCCTTCGGAGCCCTGCTGGGCGGGCTGGTCCTGTTCGGGGCCCTGGTGGCCTGGCAGGCCTCCGCCATCAGCCGTTCGGAGTATCCGCGGCTGCGGGCGATCGAGGCGCTGGCCACCGCCGTGCCCCTGTTCCTGCTGCTGTTCTCGGCGTCGTACGTCCTGGTCTCGGACGGGAATCCGCAGTCGTTCTCGGAACCCCTGGACCGGACCGCCGCCCTGTACTTCACGGTGACGGTGTTCGCGACCGTCGGCTTCGGCGACATCGTGCCGACGACCCCCACCGGCCGGGTGCTGACGACCCTGCAGATGGTGGCCGACCTCGTCGTGGTGGGCATCGTCGCCAAGGTGCTCTTCGGCGCGGTGCGGATCGGGCTCACCCGTCACCCGGGACGGCATGAACCGTGAGCACGGCGCGGCCCGCGGAGGCGCTCCGGCCGGCGGACGTGCTGAAGGCCCCCGGACACCTGAAGCCCCTGCCGCTCTGCGCGCCCGTCACCCCGCCATGATCACCAGCGGGGTCACGGCGGCGATGCCCAGCAGCAGGTCGTGGCGCCCTGATCACCACCGAGCTGCTGCCGGGCGGCCCGCGGCCCGGCGGCTGAGGAACCCGGCGCGTACCGACCCGCCCCTTACGCGTCCAGCGGGTTCGCGGCGATGCGCCGGGCCGCGCCGCCCGCCACGTACGCGGCCGCCGCGCAGGCGGGCTTGCGTACGGCCTGGTCCTCGACCAGGGCCAGGAAGGCCGGGCCGAAGCCGAGGCGCGGGTAGTGCTCCAGCAGGCCGTCCCGGAAGGCGGGGTCGAAGTCGGGGACGCGCAGCCCCGACACGTCCGCGCTCGTGCCCACCTGGAGGAGGTGGCTCTCGACGTCCTCGGCGGCGGTGACGTCGTCGCGCATGTGCAGCACGATCACCTCCTGCGCCCGCGCCCGCCGCTGCGGCGCCCAGCCCAGCCCCGCGGTGAAGATCCGGGCCACGTGCCCGCCGGCCTCCTCGAAGGGGAGGGTGTGGCTGTCGAAGGGCGGGGTCAGGCCCAGGTCGTGCAGCAGGGCGCTGACGTAGAGGAGTTCGGCGTCGTGGGCGAGCCCGTGCCGGCGCGCGTACTCGGCGCCGAAGGCGTAGGAACGGACGGAGTGGTTGAGCAGGGCCGGATCGGCGTACTCCGAGGCGGCTTCGAAGGCCGAACGGGCCGTGTCGGAGTCGAGGTTGTGAAGGGTCCACGTCATGGGAGCACCCTAGGCGGACGGGATGAAGTCCACCTCGGACGGCTCCTCCCCCGGCCAGGACAGCCGTGTCGGCGCGGGCCGGGTCTCGGCGAGGACGCTGCCGCGCGATACGACGTAGCGCGGCCGGACCTGACGGCGGATCGCCTCCTCGGGTGTGGGCGCGGGCAGGAGCACGAAGGAGGCGGGGGCGCCCTCCGTGATCCCGTACTCCGAGGCGTCGAGGCCGAGCACACGGGCCGCACGGTCCGTCACCATCGAGAAGGCGGCCGGGATCTCGTCGGCTCCGGTGAGCTGGGCGGCGTAGAGGCCGACGAGGGCGGTCTGGAGAGGGTTTCCGGTGCCGAGCGCGTTCCAGGGGTCCATCACGTCGTCGTGGCCGAAGGCCACGTTGACCCCGGCGGCCAGCATCTCCTTGACCTGGGTGAGGCCGCGGCGGCGTGGATAGCCGTCGAAGCGGCCCTGGAGGTTGAGGTTGGCGAAGGGGTTGGAGACCAGGTTGATGCCGGAACGGGCCAGCAGCCGCTGGAGCTTGTAGCTGTACGCGCCGTTGTAGGAGCCCATCGCCGTCGTGTGCGAGGCGGTCGCGCGCCCGGCGAGGCCCGAGCGCAGCGCCAGGGTCGCCAGCACCTCCACGAAGCGGGACTGCTCGTCGTCGATCTCGTCGCAGTGGGCGTCGACGCGCAGTCCGTGCTCCTCGGCCAGCGCGAACGCGGTCCGCAGCGAGGCGACCCCGTCCTCGCGGGTGTCCTCGAAGTGCGGGATCGCCCCGACGACGTCCGCCCCGCGCGCCACGGCCTCGCGCAGCAGCGCCTCGCCGTCGGGGAAGGAGACGATGCCCTCCTGGGGGAAGGCCACGATCTGGAGCGTCATCACGTCCCGCACCCGGTCGCGGACCTCCAGCAGCGCGTCGAGCGCGGTGAGGGAGGGGTCGGTGACGTCGCAGTGGGTCCGGACGTGGAGGACGCCGTGGGCGGCCTGCCAGCGCAGCACCTGCGTCGCACGCGTGATCACGTCCTCGCGGGTGAGGGTCCGTTTGCGCTCGCTCCAGCAGGCGATGCCCTCCCAGAGGGTGCCGGAGGCGTTGGGGCGCGGCCGGCCGGCGGTCAGGGCGGTGTCGAGGTGGATGTGGGGTTCGACGAAGGGGGCGGTGAGCAGCCCCCCGTGGGCATCTACGAGCACGCCCGTCGCGGGCGGCTCCTTCTGGTCGTCGTGCGGGATCACCCGCGCGATGCGGCCGTCCTCGCCGACCTCGACGTCGGACAGGCCATCGGTGTGGAGGAGCCGGGCACCGCGCACGATCATCCGCATGCGGTCAGCGTACGCACGCGGCGCTCTGTTTCACGTGAAACAACGGCCCGCTCGGTGCTCAGCCGCGCTTCGACTGGGCCTTCTGCTGCATGCCCCTCGTCTTGGCGGCGACCGACTGGACGTCCCGGACGGCGGCCTTGGCACGCGCCTCGGCCGCGGTGTTCTTCGCCAGCGCGCGCTCGGAGTCCTGATGCTCGTGGTGACCGGTGCGAGCCTTCTTGGACATGATCAACACCTCTCGGCTGCCTTGGGCGTACCCCCACCACGATGCTCCCCTTCGCCACCGTCGGCATCCCGGAACCGCTCCGGCGCATCGCTCCCGCCGGTGCGGCAAGAATGGAGGGCATGACCAGCGACAGCGATCTGACCCCCGGCGCAGCCGCCGAGACGCCCGAGATGCCCGACTGGGAGAAGCGCTTCCGGGCGCCGCGCGTCGGGCTCCCCGACTGGGCGGAGGACGCCCCGGACCGCTCGCTCTTCGTCTCGAACGCCACCGGGACGTACGAGCTCTACGCCTGGGACCGTGTCACCGGCACGCAGCGCCAGGCCACCGACCGCCCCAACGGCACCACCGACGGCACCCTCTCCCCCGACGGCGAGTGGATCTGGTGGTTCTCCGACACCGACGGCGACGAGTTCGGCACCTGGGTCCGCCAGCCCTTCGCGGGCGGCCCCGACGAGCCCGCCACCCCGGGCCTGGAGGCCTCCTACCCGGCCGGTCTCGCCATCGGTCGCGACGGCACGGCGGTCGTCGGCCGGTCCACGGACGAGGACGGCTCCACCATCCACGTGGTGCGCCCCGACGGCAGCGCCCCCGCCGTCATCTACCGCCACCGCGAGTCGGCCGGCGTCGGCGACCTGTCCCACGACGGGACCCTGCTCGCCATCGAGCACACCGAGCACGGCGACGCGATGCACTCGGCGCTGCGCGTGGTCACCCTCGACGGGACGACCGTCGCGGAGCTCGACGACTCGCGCGGCGGCACCGTGGAGCTCGGCCTGGAGGTGCTCGGCTTCGCCCCGGTCGCCGGGGACACCCGGCTGCTCGTCGGCCACCAGCGTCGCGGCCGCTGGGAGCCGATGGTGTGGGACGTCGCCACCGGCACCCAGGAGGACCTCGCGGTCGAGCTGCCGGGCGACGTGAGCGCCGAGTGGTATCCGGACGGGTCCGCCCTGCTCGTCGCGCACAGCTTCGAGGCGCGCAGCGAACTGTGGCGCTACGACCTGGCCGCGCGGGAACTCGTACGGGTCGACACTCCCCCGGGGTCGGTCAGCGGCGCGACCGCCCGCCCCGACGGGACCGTGGAGTACCAGTGGTCCTCGGCGGCCGAGCCGGCCTCCGTACGGTCCACCGCGGGCGGCGTCGTACTCGACCCGCCCGGCTTCCGTCCGCCGGGCTCGGTGCCCGTGGAGGACGTGTGGGTGGACGGCCCCGGCGGGCGGATCCACGCGCTCGCCCAGCGCCCGGTGGGCCACGGCGAGGGCCCCTTCCCCACGATCTTCGAGATCCACGGCGGCCCGACCTGGCACGACAGCGACTCCTTCCTCGCCACTCCGGCGGCCTGGCTCGACCACGGCTTCGCGGTGGTCCGGGTCAACTACCGGGGATCGACCGGCTACGGGCGCGAGTGGACCGATGCCCTCAAGCACCGGGTCGGCCTGATCGAGCTGGAGGACGTCTCCGCCGTCCGGGAGTGGGCCGTGGCCTCCGGCCTCGCGGACCCCGCGCGCCTCGTCCTGTCGGGCGGCTCCTGGGGCGGGTACCTGACCCTGCTCGGCATCGGCACCCGGCCCGACGACTGGGCGGTCGGGCTGGCCGCCGTACCGGTGGCGGACTACGTGACGGCGTACCACGACGAGATGGAGGCGCTGAAGGCCCTGGACCGCACCCTCTTCGGCGGCACCCCGGAGGAGGTCCCGGAGCGGTTCGAGGCCTCCTCACCGCTGACGTACGTGGACGCGGTCAAGGCGCCCGTCCACATCGCGGCGGGTGTCAACGACCCGCGCTGTCCGATCCGGCAGATCGACAACTACGTGGACCGGCTCGCGGCGCGCGGCGCCGTCCACGAGGTCTACCGCTACGACGCGGGACACGGCTCGCTGGTCGTGGAGGAGCGGATCAAGCAGGTCCGGATGGACCTGGAGTTCGCGCTGAAGCACCTGCCGAGGTGATGCCGCGGGGCTCGGTCGGCCTTCGTTGCTCCCGTCGTGTGCCCGGAGCCCGCCGAGCCCCGGAGGCGGGCTCCGGGCACGGCCCCCGTACGGTGGTGGGGTGCACCGGTTTCTCCTGACCCCGCGCTGGTGGGGGATCAACGTCTTCGTCGCGCTCGCCATCCCCTTCTGCCTGTTCATGGGGACCTGGCAGCTCGGCCGGTTCGAGGACCGCGTCGGCAGCCACCGCGAGGCGAACGCGGAGCGGCCCGCCGACCAGGCGGCCGCACCGCTGGACTCGCTGCTCCCGGTCGACACGAAGACCTCCGGACGGCTCGCTTCGGCGGCCGGTGAGTACGGGCGGCAGCTGCTGGTCCCGGACCGGGAGCTCGACGGCAAGACGGGCTTCTACGTCCTGACCCTGCTGCGGACCGAAGGCGGCAAGACCGTCCCCGTGGTCCGCGGCTGGCTGCCCGGGACGCCGGACCCGGCGAAGGCTCCGGCACCGCCGGCCGGGCGGACCGAGGTCACGGGTGCCCTGCAGTCCTCGGAGAACTCCCAGACCAAGGGCGTGCACGCGCAGGGCGGGCTGCCGTCCGGACAGATCGGGGTGATCGGGTCGGCCACGCTGGTCAACCTGGTGCAGGACCCGCTCTACGACGCCTGGCTGACGGTGCAGACCCCGGCCGACGGAATGCTTCCGGTGCCGGCGAAGGCACCGGTCAACACCGGCCTCGACATGAAGGCCTTCCAGAACCTCGGCTACACCGGCGAGTGGTTCGTCTTCGCCGGATTCGTGCTCTTCATGTGGTTCCGGCTCTACCGGCGCGAAGTCGAGACCCTGCGCGACGCCGAGGCGGGACTGCTCCCGGCGCCGGACCCCGCTCCCGCGGGCGCGCGGGCCGAAGCCCAGGCCTGAGCCCGGGACCGGTGTCCGGGACCGGGACCGGGCTCCGGGACCGCGCAACGGGCCCGGCCCCGCCGGTCCGGCGCCCGGTCCGGCCCGGACGCCGGCTCCGCGCTACGGCGTCGTCTGCGGGATGATGCCCGTCCGGTAGACCGTCCCGCCGCAGGCCTCGGGAATGGTGGTCCGGGTGACCGGATCGCCCGTGGCCGGGGTGTGCGAGACCGCCACTCCGCCCGGCTGGGAGTCCGTACCGCCGGTCTGCGGGTCGGGGCCCGGAGCGGCGGCGGCCGCGGTCCCGTCACCGCCCGGCGCGGCGGCGGGCGCTCCCGTGGCCGTCTCCGTACCGGCCGGCTGCGTGCCGTCGCCCTGCTGGGGCTTGGCCGGCGGGCCGGGGGGTGTCGGGCAGGAGGCTCCCGAGGGCACCCAGGCGAAGCGCACTTCGTACGCCGTGTTCGGCTCCAGGAACAGCACCTGGGTCTCCGCCGACGGGTCGGGCAGCAGCCCGCTCGCCGGGTCGCCCGCCGTGTGGCCGGTGACCGTCACCCCTGCGGACTGCGCGGGCGGCGGCCCGGCGGGGACCGCCGCGGCGGTCACGGTGTCCGGGCCGGTGACCGTACAGCCCTTGGCGGAGACGTTGGTGACCTTGAAACTGCCGAGCACCTTGCCGTCGGGCCCGGGGGCACGGGCACTGCCGGCCACCCCGAGCTGTCCGGCGGTGCAGCCCGCGACGCCGGGGGCGGCGCCCACCGGGGGCGGGCCGTGGCCTGCTCCGTTCGAGGTGCCCGCGACGGCTCCGGCGTCGGACGGGCCGCCCGTCGCCGTACCGCCGGAGGGGGAGCCGCTGACCTGCGGGGACGGCTTGCCGTCGGCGCCGCCCGCCTCCTGGTCCGCGCCGGCGGGCTTCGCGGGCTTCGGCCCGGTCCCGGTCCCGTCGCCGGAGCCGTTCTGGTGCGGGTCGGAGGGGCCGCCGGTCCTGCCGCCCTGTGCCTCGCCGTGACCGGCCATCGCCGAGTGTCCGGCGGCGGCGCCCTGGTCGGTGCCCAGGTGCAGCGCGGCCGGGATCGCGGTGCCGGCCAGCAGGGCCGCCGCAGCCGCCCCGACGAGTGCCTGCCGCTTGCGCGCCCGGCGGACGGGCACCGCGTGGCGCAGCCGCTCCAGGGCCCCCTCGGAGGGTTCCAGGCCCTGCACCGCCCCGGTCAGCAGACTCCGCAGGACCTGCTCGTCACCGGTGCCCGGTGCGGCCGTGCCCCGCGGGTTCTCGTGTTCGTCCCTCATGACTGCGCTGCCTCCATCGCCACCCTCAGCGCGGCAATGCCCCGCGACCCGTACGCCTTGACCGAGCCGAGCGATATCCCGAGCGTCTCGGCGACCTGGACCTCCGTCATGTCCGCGAAGTAGCGCAGCACCAGCACCTCGCGCTGGCGGCGCTGGAGCCCGCGCATCGCCTTGATCAGGTCGTCCCGCTCCAGCTGGTCGTAGGCCCCTTCCTCCGCGCTGGCCATGTCCGGCATCGGCTTGGACAGCAGCTTGAGACCGAGGATGCGGCGGCGCAGCGCGGAACGCGAGAGGTTCACGACGGTCTGGCGGAGATAGGCCAGTGTCTTGTCGCGGTCGCGCACCCGGTTGCGGGCCGAGTGGACGCGGATGAAGGCCTCCTGGACCACGTCCTCGCAGGAGGCCGTGTCGTCGAGGAGCAGCGCGGCCAGGCCCAGCAGGGACCGGTAGTGGGCCTGGTAGGTCTCGGTGAGGTGGTCGACCGTGGTCCCGGCCACGACGGGAGCGCCGTCGGCCGCCGTCTCGGGCGGCGGCGCGGCGGGCACGGCGCCGGCCGCCGCCGTGTCCGGTCCATCGGAAGGTCCGCTGACCGGCCCGCCGGCCGGTCCGCCGGCCGCTTCCGTGGACGCGCTGTCGCGCGGCGCGGGCACGCGCCCGCCGAGGGTCGGCAGGACGGGCGGCACGGCGGCCGGAACGCTTGCCGGCGGGACGGGAACGATCACGGGGAAGCCGCCGGAGCCGCCTGCCGCGAGCGAGCGGCGGCGCGGGGGAACGATCCCGGGGCGCGCCGGTACGACGGCGTATTCCAACAGTGCCTCTGCCACGCCGGTTGGACACGCGTCCCCCCGTGAGGGTTGTACGCGTGCGGCAGAGTAACCAGCAATTTCCCCATTGCCTTCATGCGTACCCGCTCTTCCCGATTGCCCCATTTATCCAGACGGCAGTCGGGCCATCACCTTGATCAAGGGATCGGTACCGATCCTACAAAGCGAATTACGCGAATTCACCCGCGATCAGTTCCGAGATCTGCGTGGCATTCAGCGCGGCACCCTTGCGCAGATTGTCCGCGCACACGAAGAACTCCAGGGAGCGGGGGTCGTCGAGCGAGGCCCGTACCCGCCCCACCCAGGCCGGATCCGTACCGGCCGCGTCGGCGGGTGTGGGGAACTCCCCGGCCTCGGGATCGTCGACGAGCACCACGCCGGGCGCCGCCTCCAGGATCTCCCTGGCGTGCCCGGCGTCCACCTCCCGCTCGAAGCGGGCCCGAACCGTCAGGGAATGGCCGGTCACCACGGGAACCTGTACGCAGGTCACCGCGATCGGCAGCGTCTCCAGCCCCAGGATCCGCCGGGTCTCCGCCCGTACGGCCAGCTCGTGCGAGGACCAGCCGCCCTCGCGCAGCTCCCCGGACCAGGGCACCACGTTCAGCGCGAGCGGAGCCGCGAAGGGGCCGGTGTCCTCGCCCACGGCCCGGCGCACGTCCCCGGTCTGCTCCCCCAGGGAGCTCCCGGCGACCAGCGACAGCTGGCGGCGCAGCGCCTCGGAACCGGCCCGGCCGGCCGCGCTGGCGGCCTGGTACGAGGAGACGGCCAGGTCGGCCAGTCCGTACTCGGCGTGCAGCGCGCCCAGGGCGGCGATCATGGCGGCCGTCACGCAGTCCGGGCCCGCGACGATCCCGCGCGGCCGGATCCGTACGGCGTGGCCGTTCACCTCGGGCACCACCAGGGGCACCTCGGGGTCTTCCCGGAAGGCGGCGGACTGGTCCACCACGACGGCACCGCGCGCGGTCACCACGGGGGCCCAGCGCGCCGACACCTCGGCCGGGGTCAGGAAGAGCACGACGTCGCCGGCGCCGAAGCCGTCGAAGGCGTCCTCGGTGAGGGCGAGCACCTCGGTCTCCTCCCCACGGACGGCCAGCAGGCGGCCGGCCGAGCGCGGGGAGGCGATCAGGCGGATGTCGCCCCAGACGTCCGCCCGCTGGGACAGGATCTGGAGCAGGACCGAACCGACGGCTCCGGTCGCCCCGACCACGGCGAGCGCCGGGCCGGAGGACCGGGGCACCGTCATCGTCCGGTGCCTCCGTAGACGACGGCCTCGTCGCTGTCGGAGTCCAGGCCGAAGGCCGTGTGCACCGCGCGGACGGCGTCGTTGACGTCGTCCTGGCGGGTGACGACCGAGATGCGGATCTCGGAGGTGGAGATCAGCTCGATGTTCACGCCCGCGTCGGACAGCGCCTGGAAGAAGGAGGCGGTGACGCCCGGGTTCGTCTTCATGCCCGCGCCGACCAGGGAGATCTTGCCGATCTGGTCGTCGTAGCGCAGCGAGTCGAAGCCGATCTGGCCCTTCGCCTTCTCCAGGGCGTCGATGGCCTTGTGGCCCTCGGCCTTGGGGAGGGTGAAGGAGATGTCGGTCAGGCCGGTGGAGGCCGCCGACACGTTCTGGACGATCATGTCGATGTTGATCTCGGCGTCCGCGATGGCCCGGAAGATCGCCGCGGCCTCGCCCGGCTTGTCCGGGACGCCGACGACCGTGATCTTGGCTTCGGAGACGTCGTGAGCGACTCCGGAGATGATGGCGTGCTCCACCTGCGCGTCCCCTTGCGGATTCTCGTTGCTGACCCAGGTGCCCGGCAGTCCCGAGAAGGACGAGCGGACGTGGATCGGGATGTTGTAGCGGCGGGCGTACTCGACGCAGCGGTGCAGCAGCACCTTGGAACCGGAGGCCGCGAGCTCCAGCATGTCCTCGGAGGAGATCCAGTCGATCTTCCGGGCCTTCTTCACGACGCGGGGGTCCGCGGTGAAGACGCCGTCGACATCGGTGTAGATCTCGCAGACCTCGGCGTCCAGCGCGGCGGCCAGCGCCACGGCGGTGGTGTCCGAGCCGCCCCGGCCGAGGGTGGTGATGTCCTTGGAGTCCGCGGACACACCCTGGAAGCCGGCGACGATGGCGATGTTGCCCTCGTCCAGCGCGGTGCGGATCCGGCCCGGCGTCACATCGATGATGCGCGCTTTGTTGTGGACCGAGTCGGTGATCACGCCTGCCTGGCTACCGGTGAACGACTGGGCCTCGTGGCCCAGGTTTTTGATCGCCATGGCCAGCAGGGCCATGGAGATGCGCTCTCCGGCGGTCAGCAGCATGTCGAATTCGCGCCCCGCAGGCATCGGAGATACCTGCTCGGCGAGATCGATCAGCTCGTCCGTAGTGTCGCCCATCGCGGAAACCACGACGACCACCTGGTGGCCGTTCTTCTTGGCATCCACGATCCGCTTGGCGACGCGCTTGATGCCCTCGGCATCGGCTACGGAGGAGCCTCCGTACTTCTGCACGACAAGGCCCACGTGCGCTCCTCGCTCGGTCCGTCTCATTGCTGGTGCAGTCTAACGAGCGGTCGGGATCCGACCGCCCCGTACCACATCATGAGACGAAAAGATCAGCGCTCCGGTTGCCGTCACTTGCGGCCGAGCCGCCCCAGCTCCTCGGCCATGACCAGCCCGGCCTGCTCCGCGAGCTCCTCCTCGGTCAGGTCCTCGTCCGTGTCGAGACCGTCGAGGGCGGCCAGCGGCTGGTCCAGGCGGACGTGCGCGATCAGCGACTGGAGGGCGCGCAGGGTGGCCGAGGCCGTCGGACCCCAGTTGGTGAAGTACGAGAACTGCCACCACCACAGCGCCTCGGTAATCCGGCCGGCCTGGTGGTGGATGAGGCCGTGGCGCAGGTCGGCGACCACGTCGGCGAGGTCGTCGGAGATCCGGTGCGCGACCGGGGCCTTGCGCGGCTCGTACGGGTCGAAGACCTCGGAGTAGACGTCGACCGGCTCCAGCATGACGGCGAAGCGCTCGCGCAGGTCGTCCACGTCCGGCTCCGGGCCCAGGTCGGGCTCGTAGCGCTCTTCGGGCAGGACGTCCTGGTACGCGCCCAGCCGGCCGCCCGCCAGCAGCAGCTGGGAGACCTCCAGGAGGAGGAAGGGAACGGCGCTGTCCGGGTCCTCGCCCTTGGCCACCTCGGTGACCGCGACGATGAAGGATTCGATCTGGTCCGCGATCGAGGCCGCGAAGTCGTCCGGATCCTGTCCGAGGGCGTGCAGCGTTGCGTCAGACATCGAGAAGTCGCCTTCCTTCAAAGGCCCGCCCGAGCGTGACCTCGTCCGCGTACTCCAGATCTCCCCCGACGGGGAGCCCGCTGGCCAGGCGGGTGACCTTGAGGCCCATGGGCTTGATCATGCGGGCGAGGTAGGTGGCGGTCGCCTCGCCCTCCAGGTTCGGGTCGGTCGCCAGGATCAGCTCGGTGACCGTCCCGTCCGCGAGGCGCGCGAGCAGCTCGCGGATGCGCAGGTCGTCCGGGCCGACGCCCTCGATCGGGCTGATGGCGCCGCCGAGGACGTGGTACTTGCCCCGGAATTCGCGGGTCCGCTCGATCGCGACGACGTCCTTCGGCTCCTCGACCACGCAGATGACCGTCGTGTCGCGGCGCGGGTCACGGCAGATCCCGCACCGCTCCTCCTGCGCCACGTTCCCGCACACCGCGCAGAACCGGACCTTGGCCTTGACCTCCAGCAGCGCGTGCGCGAGGCGGCGGACGTCGGTGGGCTCGGCCTGCAGGATGTGGAAGGCGATCCGCTGCGCGCTCTTGGGCCCGACGCCGGGCAGCCTGCCCAGTTCGTCGATCAGGTCCTGGACCACGCCTTCGTACAACGGACTGCCTTCTTTCTCTGGTCTTCTCTGTCGTGTCTTCGGGTCGTCTGCGGAGCCCGTACCACCGGGAGCCGGGCCCCGCTCGGGCCCGGGTCTCGGGCCGGGGTCAGAACGGGAGGCCGGGGATCCCGCTGCCGCCGCCCAGGCCCTGGGCCAGCGGTCCCAGCTTCTGCTGCTGGAGCGCCTGCGCGTTCTCGTTGGCCGCCTGGACCGCCGCGACCACCAGGTCGGCGAGGGTCTCGGTGTCCTCCGGGTCCACGGCCTTCGGGTCGATCACCAGCGCCCGCAGTTCACCGGAACCGGTGACGGTGGCCTTGACCAGACCGCCTCCGGCCTGGCCCTCGACCTCGGCCAGGGCCAGCTCCTCCTGCGCCGCGGCGAGGTCCTGCTGCATCTTCTGGGCCTGCTGGAGCAGCTGCTGCATGTTGGGCTGGCCACCACCGGGAATCACAGGTGCTCACTCCATACGTCGTCGCTACGACCTTCGGGAACGCTCGGTCAATCCGAGCCTACGTGCTCCCCGCGCGCCGCGCCCTACGCCGGGAGGACCAACTCTTTCGAGTGAGAGTCGGGGCGTGCGCGTACCTGATGGCGCCCTCCGTGTGGGCGGAAAACCCGGGATTCGTTGTCCATCGCGCGTCATTCGAAGGTAGGAAGAGCATGCGCATCATTGCGCACACGCGCACCACAGAGACGTCAGCGCAGGCAGAGGGAGTGCCGGGTGAGTCAGCCGGAGATGCAGCCCGAGGGGCCACCCCGGGATCCCGCGGAGGACGGCGACGGCGACCTGACCGGCCGGCCGTTCCCGCTCGGGGACTGGGGCGAACCCGCCGAGCGGCTCGACGAGCTCTACCGCCGGGTGGAGGCCGACGCGCTGCGCACCGCCGAGTGGTACCTCTCCGACCGGGCCTGGAAGCGCCGGGGCGCGCGGACACTGCGGGCCGGCGCGGCCCTGGGCGCCGTCGCGGGTGCCGCGATGCCCCTGCTGGAACTGACGGGCGCGGCGCCGGGCGCGTCCTCGTACGGGTACCTGTCGCTGCTGCTGGCCGCCGCGTGCCTGGCCTGCGACCGGTTCTTCGGGCTGACCTCGGGCTGGATGCGGGACGTCGCGACCGCCCAGGCGGTGCAGCGCCGCCTGCAGACCCTCCAGTTCGACTGGGCCTCGGAGAACGTACGGGAGGTGCTCGGCCCGACGGAGGGCACCGCCGGCGAGGCCGCGGAGCGGTGTCTGACGGTGCTGCGCCGGTTCTCGGAGGACATCACGGAGCTGGTGCGTTCCGAGACCGCCGACTGGATGGTGGAGTTCCGCGCGGGCCCGGCGCCGCTGGTGATGCAGTCCCTGGCCGGGGCCCCCGCCCGCCCGGACGCGTACGTGCCCCCGGCCCGGTTCCCGCTCCCGCCGGGCACCCGCCCGAACATGCCCCGCCAGCGGCCGCCGGAGCAGCCCCGCTGAGGCACGGCGGGGGGGGGCGGGTCGCCGCCCGGTGCCCCGCGCCCGGTGCCCCGCGCACCGTGCCCCGTGCCCTGCAGCCCGGCGGCCCCGGCCGGGTGGCGCTCAGCTGAAGATGATCATCGAGCCCTGTCCGAGGCTCCGCGTCGCCGCCGCGTGCAGCCCCAGCCACACGTGCCGCTCCCGCGCGAAGGGGCTCGCGTCGTACGGAATCGGACCCGCCGGCTCCTCCAGCGACGTCGGCCCGCCGGGCGGCGCCGGCGCGGCCGGCGGGTTCCCCGGGTCGATCCCGATCGCGGGGGCCACGAAGGCCAGCTCCCGCAGCAGCCCCTGCGCCGATCCCAGCGGACCGCCCCCCGCCAGCAGCTCGTCGTTGGCCAGCGGAGCCGGGAAGTCCACCGGGACGTACGCCCCGGCGTGGTCGTAGTGCCACACCAGGTGGGACTGCTGCGCCGTCGCCTCGAACATCTCCAGCAGCTGCTCGTAATCCCCGCCCAGCTCGTCCACCGGGGTCACCGGCAGCCCGCAGATCTGGAGCAGGTACGCCCGCCTCAGGAAGTGCAGGGCGTCGTAGTCGAAGCCGGCCACCGGGGCCACGTCCCCGCTCAGGCCCGGCATGTAAGCGAACACGGGCACCGACGGCAGACCCGCCTCGCCCAGCGCCTTGTCGTACGAGGCGATCTCTTCCGCGAAGGGGTTGTCGGGGCTGTGGCACAGCACGTCGACAAGGGGGACCAGCCACAGGTCACAGGCCACGCGGGCTCCGATCAGTCGTTGCCGCCGATCCGGTCAGAGTAGTGCTCCGGACACCCTCAGCGAAGGGGTGCGCAGAACCCGGGGGAACCCGGGACGGCGGGCGGGTGGAACCGGGGGCGGCCACGGCGGCCCCTCAGAGCCGGGCGGCCCAGTCCAGACCGTGCTGGTTGTACGCCCGCATGAGGCGCCGCACCTCTTCGGCGTCGGCCAGTGTCACGGCGTCGACCAGCTCGTTGTGCCCGTCCCACAGCGCGGTCCGCAGCTCCGGCGACCCCTGGAGGTGCGGTACGGAGAAGACCCAGCACTGGATCCGGATCCGGTGCAGGAACTCGGAGATGTAGCGGTTGCCGACCAGCCCGCTGAGCTCCCGCCAGAACCGCAGGTCGTAGCCGATGAGCACTTCGAGCGAACCGCTCCGGGCGGCCCGCCGCGCCTCCTCCCCGCGACGGCGCACCGACACCAGCATCTCGGCCGCTCCGGGCGCGACGCCGCGTTCGACGAGGCAGCGGAAGATGCCGTCGAGGACCAGCGTGCGGGCCTCGATCATGCCCCGGAAGTCGTCGACGGTGTAGGTCCGCACCCGGAACCCGCGGTGCTGCACCGACTCCAGCAGCCCCTGGGCCGAGAGGTCGACCAGCGCTTCGCGCACCGGGGTCGCGGAGACCTCGTACTGCTCGGCGATCTGCTTGACCGTGAACTCGGTCCCCGGCGGCAGACGACCCGCGAGCACCTCGTCGCGCAGCGCGTCCGCGATCTGCTGCCGAAGGGTGTTGCGGGTGACGGCTCCGCTTCCGCTGCCTGGCATAGGGGTCCGTCTCCTCCGTAGATCTTCGGACACCTTAGGCCAGGCAGCGCGGCTGAAACCGATCGGTTCCATGGCCGATATGCGGATGTACCGCTCGTTATCCGGACGACCTGGCGTCCGGCCCCTCGGACTACGCGCCCACGGTGTGCCGGTCGGCGACCGACAGGGCCTCGTCGAGGAGTGCCAGACCCTCCTTGGCCTCGGTTTCCGTGACCGTGCAGGGCGGGACGACGTGCGTCCGGTTCATGTTCACGAACGGCCACAGACCGGAGGCCTTGCAGGCCGCCGCGAATTCGGCCATGGGCGCGTTCGCGGCACCGGCCGCGTTGTACGGGACGAGCGGCTCGCGCGTCTCCTTGTCCCGTACGAGTTCCAGCGCCCAGAAGGTGCCGAGCCCGCGCACCTCGCCGACGGACGGGTGCCGCTCGGCGATCGCGGCCAGGCCCGGGGCGATCACCTCGGCACCGATGCGGGCGGCGTTCGCGACGATGCCCTCCTCCTCCATCGTGTTGATCGTCGCGACGGCGGCGGCGCAGGCCAGCGGGTGACCGGAGTAGGTCAGTCCGCCCGGGTAGGGGCGGGTGGCGAAGGTCTCGGCGATGGCGGCGGAGATGGCCACGCCGCCCAGCGGCACGTATCCGCTGTTCACGCCCTTGGCGAAGGTGATCAGGTCCGGGGTGACGTCCCAGTGCTCGGCGGCGAACCACTTGCCCGTGCGGCCGAAGCCCGACATGACCTCGTCGAGGATGAAGACGATGCCGTGGCGGTCGCAGAGCTCGCGCACCCCGGCGAGGTACCCGGCCGGCGGGGTCATGATCCCGGCGGTGCCCGGCACCGACTCCAGGATGATCGCGGCGATGGTCGCCGGGCCCTCGAAGGCGATCGTGTCGGCGAGGTGGGCGAGGGCGCGCTCGCACTCCTCGGCCTCGGTCGTCGCGTGGAAGGGCGAGCGGTAGAGGAACGGGCCCCAGAAGTGCACGACCCCGGCGGCGGCCGTGTCGGACGGCCAGCGGCGCGGGTCGCCGGTCAGGTTGATCGCGGCGGCGGTGGCGCCGTGGTACGAGCGGTACGTGGACAGCACCTTCTGGCGGCCGGTGTGCAGCCGGGCCATCCGTACGGCGTTCTCCACGGCCTCGGCGCCGCCGTTGGTGAAGAAGATCTTGTCCAGGTCACCGGGGGTGCGCTCGGCGATGAGGCGTGCGGCCTCGGAGCGGACGTCGACGGCGAAACCGGGCGCGAGGGTGCAGAGCCGGGCGGCCTGCTCCTGGATCGCGGCGACCACCTTGGGGTGCTGGTGGCCGATGTTGGTGTTGACCAGCTGGGAGGAGAAGTCGAGGAAGCGGTTGCCGTCGTAGTCCCAGAAGTACGAGCCCTCGGCCCCGGCGACGGCCAGCGGGTCGATCAGGGCCTGGGCGGACCACGAGTGGAAGACGTGAGCGCGGTCGGCGGCCTTGACGGCCGCACCGGTGACATGAGGGGTCATGCCGTCACGCTAGAAGTGCGCAGGTCGGAAGGGATATCGGCGGACTGTATGCGGGTGGGCGCCCGCCCTCGGCAGTCTGTCTGCCGAAACCGAACATTGACAGCATGCTCCCAAAATGACAGTCTCTTGTCATAGACCTCTCGTCAGAGGCCCCTTGCGATCCGGAGGCGAGCACCATGAGCGGAACCCCGAGCGGGCCCCGGCCCGAGTCCAAGCCCGTCCACCTCGCGGTCTACGACACGTACGCGGACTGGGAGACCGGCCACACCACCGCGCACCTCGCCCAGCGCGGCCACACGGTCCGCACGGTCGGCCCCGCCGCCGGGCGGCCCGTCACCACGATGGGCGGGATCCGGATCCAGCCCGACCTGGCCCTCGCGGACCTGCGCCCCGAGGACTCCTCGCTGCTGATCCTGACCGGCGCCTCACTCTGGGAGACGGGCGACGAGCTGGCCCCGTTCGCCGCGAAGGCCCGCGCGTTCCTGGCGGCCGGGGTCCCGGTCGCGGCGATCTGCGGGGCCACGGCGGGCCTCGCCCGCGAGGGCCTCCTGGACGGGCGCGCCCACACCGGCGCGGCCTCCTTCCACCTGGCACAGCAGCCGGGGTACGGGGGCGCCGCGCACTACGTGGAGGCCGACGCCGTCACCGACGGCGACCTGATCACGGCGGGCCCGACCGAACCGGTGGCCTTCGCCCGCGAGGTCTTCGCGCGGCTCGGCGTCTACCGGCCGGACGTGCTGGACGCCTGGTACCGGCTGTTCCACGACTCCGACGCGAGCGCCTACCCGGTGCTGATGGCCGCGGCGGAGGCCGGAGATGCCTGAGCCGGTACCTCCGCTTTCGGTACGGGAGCGGCAGGACCTGCTGAGCGGAACGGCGCTCGGCGTCTTCCACCTGAACGGCCAGTTCCTCGCGCTGTCGGAGGAGCTGGCCCGCCCGGCCGGGCTGACGGCGGCCTGGTGGCAGGTCCTGGGGGCCGTACTGCGCGAGCCGCTGCCGGTGGCGGGCATCGCGCGGGCCATGGGGATCACCCGGCAGAGCGTGCAGCGGGTGGCGGACCTGCTGGTGACCCAGGGCCTCGCCGCGTACGCCCCGAACCCGGCCCACCGCCGCGCGAAGCTGCTGCGCCCGACGGAGGAGGGGCGCGCCGCGATCGCCCGCATCGACCCGGGCCACGCCGACCTGGCCACCCGCCTGGCGGCGGAGCTGGGCGACGAGGCCTTCGCCGAGACGACCCGCGTCCTGAACCGCCTCTCGGCAGCCCTGACCGCCATCACCGGATCCGGCGACGCCGACGCTTGAGGGGGGCGGGGGCGCTTGAGGGGGCGGGGGCGCTTGAGGCGGGGCGGGGTGCGGCCTCCGGCGGCGGGGCCGCAGCGGAGCGCCCCCGCCCGGACCGGCCCGCCCCGGCCCGATACTCCCCCTCGCCCCACGCGGCGAACTACGCTCGGCCCGTCGGGCCGCCCCCGGGGAAGGACCAACCGCCGATGGAACCGCTGCACCCCGCCGACCCCCAACACGTCGGCCCGTACCGCGTCCTGTCCCGCCTCGGCGCCGGCGGCATGGGACAGGTCTACCTCGCCCGGTCCGACCGCGGCCGCACCGTCGCGGTGAAGCTCGTCCACCCCGGACTCGCCCTCCGCGAGGAGTTCCGCGCCCGGTTCCGCCAGGAGGTCGCGGCCGCCCGCCGGGTCGGCGGCGCGTGGACCGCTCCCGTCCTCGACGCCGACACCGAGGCCGAAGTCCCCTGGTTCGCCACCGGGTACGTCGCCGGGCCGAGCCTGCGCCGGGCCGTGGCGCACGACTTCGGCCCCCTTCCCACCCGTACCGTGCTGGTCCTGGCCGCCGGACTCGCGTACGCCCTCCAGGACATCCACCGCGCGGGCCTCATCCACCGCGACCTGAAACCGTCCAACGTCCTCCTCACCCTCGACGGGCCCCGCGTCATCGACTTCGGCATCGCCCGCCCGCTCGACACCCGCGACGCCGGTCTGACCCGGCCGGGGGAACTGGTCGGCTCGCCCGGGTTCATGGCTCCCGAGCAGGTCCGCGGCGAGGCGGTCACCCCGGCCTGCGACGTCTTCTGCCTCGGCGCCGTGCTGGCCTACGCGGCCACCGGGCGGCTGCCCTTCGGCGACGCGGAACACCCCGGCGGGGCCGCGGGGCTGCTGCTGCGCATCGTCGAAGCGGAACCCGATCTGGACGGCGTACCGCCCGAACTGCGGGAACTGGTCGCGGACTGCCTGCGCAAGGACCCCGCGGCGCGGCCCGATCCGGCGGCGGTCCTGGACCGGGTCGGGGCGGGCGGCACGGTGGCGAACGGGCGCGCCCTGGAAGCGTGGCTTCCGGCGCCGCTCGTGGACCGGCTCGGACGGCACGCCGTACAGCTCCTCGACCGCGAGGACTCCGGTCCGCGGCATGTCGTCCTCCCGACGCCCACCGCCGTGGCGCCCCCGCCACCGCCGCCGGTCCTGCCCCCGTCGTACTCCTACGGGCCGTCCGCCGAACCGGCGCCCCGGCCCCACGCGGCGTCGACCGCCTTCCTGGTGGCCGTCGCCGTCGTGGTCGCGGCGGCGGCGGGCGGCACGGTGTACGCGGTGATGAGCAGCGACCCGGATCCCCTCCCTCCGGGCCCGGCCGTCACCGCCTCCGCCCCGTCCCCGCCCACCGGGGCGGGCCCCGCCGACCCCAAGGCCCCCGCGACCGGAACCTCCGCGGGAGGCGGCCCGGCCGGCCGGCTCCCCCAGTCCTACGCCGGCACCTGGCGGGCCGCCTCCGGCAGCGCGACCTGGCGCCTGGACCTCACCGCCGGGGCGGTCGGCGAGCCCGTGATGACCCTGCGCGTGGACGACCCCGGCTACTCCTGCTCCTGGCGGGCCACCCTGCGCGGAGCCCCCGACCCGGTGGAGCTCGACGCCTCCACCCTCACCTCCGGCCCCCCTCCCACCTGCACTCCCGGCGGCCGGAGCCGGCTGCGCCTGCTGCCCGACGGCACCCTGCTGCGCGAGCTGGACGGGGGATCGAACCCCCCTCTCACGTATCACCGGGAGTAGTCGGCAGCCGATTGTGTCGAAGTCAATAAGCCTGAAAGCAAAGCTTGTTGCGTACGAAGAGCCCATCGCACACTGCGGCACATGGAGCCGTTGAAGGTAGTGGCACGACTGTGGGAGCGGATCGAGGCACGCGACTGGGACGGCATGGCCGCGCTCATCGCCGAGGACGCGGTCATCGAGTGGCCGGTCAGCGGCGAGCGCATCGTCGGCAGGGCCAACTTCGTCGCCGTGCTCCGCGACGAGGGGGAGGACTCCGCAGACGACGAGAGCTCCCTCGGCGCGGTCGAGGTGCTGCGCATCCTCGCGGACGGGGACCTCGTCGTCACCGAGGTGGAGATACCCGAGGAGCACGTCGTCTACCGGGCCGTGTCGCTGTGGACCGTGCGCGACGGGGAGATCGTCGGCGCGAGGGAGTACTGGACCAGCCCTGGACAAGACCCTGCGCCCCGCTGGAGGGCCGTTTACGTCGAACCGCTGGTGGCAGACTGAGCCGTGTGCTCACGCAACTCGCCGCGGCTACCGGCGTCTTGGCCCTGCTCACCCTCGTCCCCGGCCCCGACATGGCCATCGTCACCCGGCGGGCCGTCTCACGGGGGCGGGCCGACGGGCTGCGCACCGTCGGCGGGATCGCCGCCGGGCTGCTGCTCTGGGGCGCCCTGACCGTGGCCGGTCTCGCCGCGCTGCTCGCCGCCTCGGCCGAGGTCTACCTGGGGGTCAAGCTCGCGGGCGCGGCATACCTGTGCTTCCTCGGCATCCAGTCCCTGCGCCGCCCGGGGGGCGGCCCGGAGGGCGGCTCCCCGGGCGGCCCCGACGGGGCCGGGAGCGGTGCCGGCGGCGGGAGCGGGAGCGCCTGGCGGACCGGTCTGGTCAGCAACGCCCTCAATCCGAAGATCGCCGTGTTCTACACCGGGCTGCTGCCCACCCTCGCGCCGCACGGCCTGCGGCCGGCGGCGGGGATGGCGCTCCTCGTCCTGGTCCACGTGCTGCTGACCCTGCTCTGGCTGGGCACCTACGTCTACGTCCTCTCGCACGCCCGGCGGTTCTTCACGCGCCCGCGCGTCCGGCGGACGATGGACCGGGTGACGGGGGTCGTGCTGATCGGCTTCGGGGTGCGCGTGGCGACGTCGGCGACGTAGCTCCGGGGAGGGAGGGCTGGGGGGGCTGGGGGGCCGGAGGGCCGGAGGGGCCGCTAGCCGAGGAGGGTCTCCAGCTCCCCGGTGATGGCGGTGCGCAGCCCGTCGTGCCGGGGCGCCAGGGCGTGGCGCTCGCCGCGCCAGCACTCCTCGTCCTCGTAGAGCCAGACCGGCATCCCGACGAGGTCGGCGGGCTCCCATTCGTAGCGGGGCCAGATGTGGGCGTGGAGGTAGGGGTCGGTGTTGCCCAGGATCTCGATGTTCACGCGGCGGAAGGCCGGGTCGAGGCGGGCGCAGGCGCGTTCGACGGCCTCGGCGAGGCGCTCCAGGTCGGTGAGGTAGGAGATGCGGCGGGACCGTGGCAGCTCGGAGAGGCGGGTCACGGCCGGGTCGTCGGTCAGCAGGACCGAGTAGCCGGGCAGGAACTGGCGGTCCCCGATGACCGCGAACCCCGAGTCGAGGCGGCGCAGGACGGTGGGGTTCTCACCCCGGTGCGCGCTGCCGATGCGGTCGCGTCTCCAGTCGTTCTTGTTCATTGCACGGACCCTAACGCAGCGGTGGTGAGCGGCCCTTGGGGTCGACTGGCGGATCGGCTCGGGGGCCGGCTGGCTCTGAGGTAGTGCCTGTCATACCTGAGAGCTACGAGGAAAGGCCGCTCCGGAGCGTGACGCCGACCAAGGGGGCTGATTCCTAACGTCGTTGTGAGAGCGGGTGATCACCCGCTCTTCCTACGAAGTCAGGGAAGAAGGGCACGCCATGACCATGGGCAGCCGCATCCGCCGCACTCTGCTGGCCGGCCTCGTCGCCGCGGCCGTCGTGGTCCCCGTGTCCGCGGCGGCCTCGCCGAGGATTCCCGCGCCCGTCCCGGCGTCCTTCGCCCCGTCCGCGACGATACAGAGCCGCTACACGACGAACCTCGCCGCGTTGGGCGAGGCCTCGCGCATGGCTCGGGACGCGGGGCGGACCGGCCGCGCCGAGAAGCTGCGGACGATGGCGACCGCCGCCCCAGGGCAGAAGGGCGGGGCGCAGTTCCTGACCTTCGACGGCCGGGGGCAGGGGCGTGCCATTGAGGTGCTGGGCGATCTGGGCACCGCCGACCGGATCGCCGTCCTGGTGCCCGGCTCGGACACCTCGCTGGACACCTATCAGCGCTTCCGCGACGGTGCCCGCTCCCTCCAGCAGCGGCTCCAGCGGGAGCATCCCCGCTCCGCGGTGGTCGCGTGGCTCGGGTACGACACCCCGGAAACGGTCAGCACCACGGTCCTGACGGCCGCCCGCGCCGAGGAGGCGGCCGCCGAACTGGGACCGTTCCTGAACCGGTTGGGGGAGATGACCGGCGCCGACGCCCGGATCTCACTGCTCTGCCACTCCTACGGCTCGGTGGTCTGCGCCCGGACCGGCACCGGACCCCGCGTGAGCGATGTCGTCCTCTACGGGAGTCCCGGCACGGGGCTCCCGTCCGCCGGGCGGATGCCGACCGGAGCGCGGGTGTGGGCCGGCCGGGGCAGCGAGGACTGGATCGGCGGGGTTCCCCATATCCGCTTCGCCGGTCTCGGTTTCGGTACCGACCCGGTGGACCCGGCCTTCGGTGCACGGCTCTTCGCGGCGGGCTCCGCCGGACACAGCGACTACCTCAAGCCCGGCACGGAGTCCCTGGACAGCCTGGCCCGCATCGTCATCGGCCCGGCCGCCGGGCCCGGTGGTCTCACCGGCCCCGTCGCCTCACCCATCCGCCAGGAGGCCTCACATGCGTGAGCTCCGCACCCGCTGGTCCGCCCTCGCGGACCGCGTCGACAGCGCGACCCCGGCCCACCGGGACCGGTCCGTGGACGCTCTGCGGGCCTTCGCGATCCTCGGGGTGGTACTGGGCCACTGGCTGGTCACCGCCCTGACCGTCACCGACGGCGGCCTGCACGGCGCGAGTCCGCTCGCCGCCATGCCCTGGCTGGCCCCGGTTTCCTGGGTGTTCCAGACCCTGGCCGTGTTCTTCCTGGTCGGCGGTCATGTCGCCGCCCAGGGCCACGCCTCGGCGAAGGCGCGCGGAGTCTCGTACGGCGCCTGGGTCCGCCAGCGCCTCGGGCGGCTGTTCCGGCCGGTGGCCGCGGTGGTGACGCTGTGGGCCGTCGTGGCGGGCGGGCTGCTGCTGGGCGGCGCCGCGCCGGAGACCTTGCGGACGCTGCTCAGGCTGGTGTGGTCGCCCCTGTGGTTCCTGCTGGTGTTCGCCGCGCTCACCGCGGCCACCCCGCTCGTCGCCCGGATCGGTCCGCTGTGGCCACTGGCCGTGGTGGCCGGGGTGGACGTGTGGCGGTTCGGCTTCGGCGGGCCGGAGTGGATCGGCTGGGTCAATGTCGCCGCGGGCTGGCTCGTCCCCTACACCCTGGGCGCGGCCTGGTCCCGGGGCGCTTTCTCCCGGCGCCGGCAGTCCCTGCTCCTGCTGGTCGGCGGCGGGGCCGCCACCGCCGCGCTGGTTCTCTGGGGCGGGTACCCGGCCTCCATGGTGGGGGTCCCGGGGGCTGCCGTCTCCAACCTGAACCCGCCGACGCTGGCCGCCGTCACCTTCGGCCTGGCCCAGTGCGGGCTGGCCCTGCTGGTGCGCGGACCGCTGGCCCGGGTCATGAGGCGGCCCCGTACCTGGGCGAAGGTGGCCCTGCTGAACCTGTCCGCGATGACCGTCTTCCTGTGGCACCAGACCGCGATGATGTCCGTGACCGCCGTCGGGCTGCTGTTCTCCACCGAACTGCCGGGACTGCACACCGCGCCCGGCTCGCTCGGCTGGATCTTCGCGCGGCTGCTGTGGCTGCCGGTGTTCGCGGCCGCCCTGACCATCTGCTGGTCCGCCTTCCGGATTCACGAGCAGCCTCGGGCCGCCCGCACCGCGCGCACTGCCGCGATCTCCGCGGCAACCGCGGGTCCCGGTGCCCCGGGCGGCCCGGTTCGAGGAGGCCGGCCGTGTTTAGGGTGATCCGCGTGACCGAACAACGCGCATCCGGGGCGGATACCGCCCTCCTCGCCAAGGGCCGTGTGGTCAGCGAGCTGTTGACCCTGCGGCGGGATCCGCTCCCCCGGATGTCCAGGCCCCGGTGGCTGGCCCGGCTGCCGCACGCGGTGGTGCTCTACGCGGCCGTGCTCTTCTGCTTCCTCACCAACGAGCAGCTGTCGCACTACCACGTCACCGGCGGGCCCTCGCTGGTGCTGGCCCTCCTGTCCGGGGTGCCCATCGCGGTGGCGCTGTCGCGCCCGATCGCCGCCTGGTGGCTGGGTCTGCTCGCGGCCGGCCTGATCGCCTGGACGATCCACTCCCACGTGGGGCAGGGCCAGTCCTGGCCGTGGATGCCCGCCGGATTCTTCGCCCTCGCCCCGCTGATCCTGCTGGCCGCCCTGCGCGTGCCGCCGCGGGCCACCGTCGCGGTCGTCACCGTCCCCGTCGGCCTCTCGGCGGTGGCCGAGCTGCTCTTCAAGCCGAATCACAGCACCACCAGTTTCTTCACGTCCAGCCTGGTCTTCGGCATCGTGGGGCTCCTGGGTTACTCCCTGCGCGCGGTGCGGCTCGCCCGGGGACAACTCGTCGTCCAGGAGACCCTGACCGAGGAGGAACGGGCCAGGCGGACCCTGCTGGAGGAGCGCAGCAGGATCGCCCGTGAGCTGCACGACGTGGTGGCCCATCACATGTCGGTGATCTCCATCCAGGCCCAGGTCGCCCCGCACCTGGTGGAGAACCCGTCCGAGGAACTGAAGGAGAACCTCGCCGGAATCCGGGAGAACGCCCTGGAGGCCCTGACGGAGCTGCGCCGGGTCCTGGGGGTGCTGCGGTCCGAGCAGCCCGGTGATCCTGCGGCGCCGCAGCATCCGCAGCCCACCCTCGCGGAGCTGGACGGCCTCGTGGACAACGTGCGGGGGGCCGGGCTGGACGTCATCACCGAGGTGGCGGGGATACGGCGGCCGCTGGCTCCGGGAGTCGAGCTGACCGCGTACCGGATCGTCCAGGAGGCGCTGAGCAACTGTCTGCGGCACGCGCCGGGTTCGCGGGTCGAGGTCGGCATCGCCTACGGGCCGCGCGAACTGCACCTGTGCGTCGCGAACTCGGCGCCCTCCCGGGTCGCCCCGCCGTCCGTCGGCGCCGGGCACGGGCTGCTCGGCATGCGGGAGCGGGCGGGCATGCTGGGGGGCGAGCTGGCCGCCGGGCCGCGTCCCGGTGGCGGGTACGAGGTGAGCGCGGTCCTGCCCATGGACCCGCCGGGCGGCTCCTCCGAGACGAAGAAGGACGCATGAGCACTCCGATCAAGGTGATGATCGCCGACGACCAGATGATGGTCCGGCAGGGCTTCACCGTCCTCCTGAACGCGCAGCCCGACATAGAGGTGGTCGGGCAGGCCGTGGACGGCGCCGACGCGGTGGCGAAGGTCGCCGAACTCGGGCCGGACGTGGTGCTGATGGACATCCGCATGCCCGGCATGGGCGGCATCGAGGCCACCTCGGTCATCACCGGTGTGCCGGAGTCGAGGGTGAAGGTGCTGGTGCTGACCACCTTCGACCTCGACGAGTACGTGTACGAGGCGCTGCGGGCGGGCGCCTCCGGCTTCCTGCTGAAGGACGCCTCGGCGGACCAGCTCGCCGAGGCGGTGCGGGTGGTGGCCGCCGGCGAGGCCCTGCTGTCGCCGAACATCACGAAGCGACTGATCACCGAGTTCTCCCGGCTGGGGGCGCCGCGGGCGCCGTCCCGGGCCCGGATCGACGAGCTGACGGAACGGGAGACGGAGGTGCTGTCGCTGATCGCCCAGGGGCTGTCCAACGCGGAGATCGCCGGACATCTGACCGTGGCCGAGCAGACGGTGAAGACCCACGTGAGCCGGATCCTGGTGAAGCTGGGTCTGCGCGACCGGACGCAGGCCGCGGTGTTCGCGTACGAGACGGGTCTGGTCCGTCCGGCGGGCTACTGAGGGAAGCCGCGTAGTACTTGCGGGGGACCCCCGGAAATCCCCTTCTACGCCGACGCGGGCCAATGGGGAGGCGGCCTACGGTTTGAACATGACCCAGACGACCACCGGGGCCACTCCCCGTCCGCCCGAACTGAGGCTGGCTTCAGGCTTGATGCAGAGCCTGCGTGACGACATGTTCACGGATGCCTTCGCCTATCGGCCGCTCGCCCCGATGCGAACGGACGGACCGATCGTCCGCCGCCTCCCGGCGCGGATACGGACGCGGATGGCCTATCTGCCACACGCGGTGGTGGTGGTGACGGCCTTCTTCGTGGTCATGCTGGCGGGTGCCAGCGGGCCGGGCGGTATGTCGCCGGTCTCGCTCACCGTGGCGGGGCTGGTGGCCGCGGCGCCGGTGCTGATGACCCTGGTGCGGCCCCTGGGGGCCTTCTGGGCGGCGCTGGCGGCCACGGTCGTGCTCTCGGTACTGCAGGACCGGATCTTCACCTGGCCCTGGTCTCCGGGCACCTTCGTCTCCTACCTCGCCGTGATGGTCTTCGTCGCGCTGCGGACCAGGCCCCGGGTGGCCGGCTGGATGTGGGTCGTCACCGTGGCGTTCGGGACTGCCGTGCAGATCCTGTTCGGTGCGGAGCGTGCGGGCAGCATCGGGCCGATGGCCTCCGCCTCGGCGGTGGCGCTGCTGCTGGTGACGGTGCGCAACACCCGCCGGGAGGCCCGGCAGGAGGTCACGGCGGTGCTGGAGGTGACGGCCTTCGAGCGGGACCGGCGGACGTTGCTGGAGGAGCGGACGACCATCGCGCGGGAGCTGCACGACGTGGTCGCGCACCACATGTCGGTGGTGGCGATCCAGGCGGAGGCGGCTCCGTACCGGGTGAAGAATCCGCCGCCGGAGCTGGAGGCCGCGTTCGTCACCATCCGGGAGAACGCGGTGGCGGCCCTCACGGAGCTGCGCCGGGTGCTGGGGGTGGTGCGGTCCGCGGACTACGAGGCCCCCGACGCCCCGCAGCCGACGCTGGCCGCGCTGGACGGGCTGCTCGCCAATGTGCGGGAGGCCGGGCTGAGCGTGGAGAAGACCGTCACGGGTGCGGTGCGCGAGCTGCCGCAGGGAGTGGAGCTGTCGGCGTACCGGATCATCCAGGAGGCCCTGAGCAACAGCCTGCGGCACGCGCCGGGATCGTTGGCGGAGGTCGAGGTGTCGTACGTGCTGGGTGGTCTGGGGATACGGGTCGTCAACGGCCCGGCCGTCGGGGACGTGCCGCCTTCGCCGGGGGCCGGGCACGGGATCACCGGAATGCGGGAGCGGGTGGCCATGCTGGAAGGGGAGATGACGGCCGGGGAGAGCCCTTCGGGCGGGTACGAGGTGGCGGTGTTCATACCGGTACGCAGCCGACCGCAGTCGGAGGAGGACCCGGTATGACGATCAGGGTGCTGATCGTCGACGACCAGATGATGGTCCGCGAGGGCTTCTCCGTCCTGCTGAACGCGATGGAGGGCATCGAGGTCGTCGGCGAGGCCGTCGACGGCCGGCAGGCCATCGCGCAGGTGGCGGCCTTGCGGCCTGACGTGGTGTTGATGGACATCCGGATGCCGGAGATGAACGGCCTGGAGGCGACACGGAAGATCGTGGCGGCCGACGCGGACGCGAAGGTGCTGGTCCTGACGACCTTCGACCTCGACGAGTACGTGTACCAGGCGCTGCGGGCGGGGGCTTCGGGGTTCCTGTTGAAGGACGCGTCGGCCCGTCAGCTGGCGGACGGAGTACGGGTGGTGGCGGCCGGGGAGGCACTGTTGGCCCCTTCGGTGACGAAGCGGCTGATCGTGGAGTTCTCGAAGCTGGCGCAGGCTCCTCGGGCCGCCGATCCGGCGGGGGTGCCAGAGCTGACGGAGCGGGAGACGGAGGTGCTGGTGCTGATCGCGCAGGGCCTGTCCAACGGGGAGATAGCGGACCGGCTGCTGGTCGCGGAGTCCACGATCAAGACGCACGTGAGCCGGATCCTGGTGAAACTGGGCCTGCGGGACCGGACGCAGGCGGCGGTGTTCGCCTACGAGACCCGGCTGGTGACGCCGACTTAGGCCCCGTCCGGGCCGGGTGCGGGCCGCCATCCGGGCCGGGGCCGTCGTCCGGGCCGGGTACGGGCCGGGGCCCTTGGGGCCCGCCGGGAGGGGCCGGGTTGCGGGGCGGGTCCAGGGGGTTCCCGGCGGGGCGGGGCTAGTCTGCGGGGATGGGCTTTGATCCGTGGGATGCCGAGTTCGTCGCCGATCCTTACCCCGCCTACCGGGAACTGCGGGCGCAGGGGCGGGCCGTGTGGTCGCAGGCGACCGGGCAGTGGCTGGTGCCGCACTACGCCGATGTGAGCGCCCTGTTGCGGGACCGACGGCTGGGGCGGACCTACCTGCACCGCTTCAGCCACGAGGAGTTCGGCCGACAGGCGCCGCCGCCGGAGCACGAGCCCTTCCACGTGCTCAACGGGAACGGCCTGTTGGACCTGGAGGATCCCGCGCACGCGCGCGTGCGACGGCTGGTGGCGAAGGCTTTCACCCCGCGCACCGTGGAGCGGCTCGCGCCCGCGGTGGAGCGGCTGGCCCGGGAGTTGGCGGACGGGCTGCGCCGGGCGGGGGGCGGGGACCTGCTGACCGCCGTCGCCGAGCCGCTGCCGGTGGCGGTGATCGCGGAGCTGCTGGGTGTCCCGGAGGCGGACCGGGGGCTGTTGCGGCCCTGGTCGGCGGACATCTGCGGGATGTTCGAGCTCCGGCCGGACCCGGAGACGGCCCGGCGTGCGGTGACCGCGAGCGTGGAGTTCAGCGCGTACCTGCGGGAGTTGATCGGCGAGCGGCGCAGGCGGCCCGGCGCGGATTTGATCTCCGGCCTGATCGCCGCCCACGATGAGGAGGGCCGGCTCAGCGAGCAGGAGATGATCTCCACCTGTGTCCTCCTGCTGAACGCCGGACACGAGGCGACCGTCAACACGACGGTCAACGGCTGGTGGGCCCTGTTCCGCAATCCCGAGCAGCTCGCGCGGCTGCGCGCGGACCCGGGAGCGGTGGATCCAGAAAAGTTGTCCACAGCTGTGGATGAACTCATGCGCTTCGACACGCCTCTCCAGATGTTCGAGCGCTGGGTGCTCGACGACATCCTGATCGGGGACACCCCGATCCCCCGGGGCTCCGAAGTCGCACTGTTGTTCGGTTCTGCGAACCGGGATCCGGCACGCTTCGAGAACCCGGACGTGCTGGACCTCTCACGCGGCGACAACCCGCACCTGACCTTCGGCGCCGGGATCCACTACTGCCTGGGGGCGCCCCTGGCCCGGCTGGAGCTCGCGGCTTCCTTCGGCGCCCTGCTCGACCCGGCGCTCCCACCGCTGCGCCTGGTCAGGGAACCGCAGTGGGGGGACGGCTACGTCATCCGGGGCCTGCGCGAACTGATCGTGGAGTTCTAGCCGACGGGCCGGAAGGCCGGAGGCCCGAAGGCCGGAGGCCCGAAGGCGAAAGCGCCGGGCGCGGGCCCGGCCGTCCGGCCGGGGCCCGGGCCCCCTCGTGGTCTCCGCCCGCGGCTACGCCGTCAGGTCCCGGCGCCGCAGCGCGCCCAGTCCTGCCGCGACCAGCGCCCCCGCGAGGACGGTCAGGGTCAGCAGCGGAGCCCAGTCGAGGGACTCCGGCCCGGGGAGCTTGGGCAGGTGGGTGAAGGGCGAGACGTTCATGACCGACTGGGGGAGGTCGAGCGCCGGGCCGATCCAGCCGAGGGCCAGCGCGACTCCGGCGACGGCCCAGCCCGCGACCGCGTACTTCGGGAGCGCGCCGTGCAGCAGGGCGGCCAGGGCGCCGAGCAGCCACACCGCCGGGAGCTGCGCGAGGCAGGCACCCACGGCCGTACCGATGTCCCGGCCGTGCCCGAGGCCCAGTCCGAGCCCGGCCAGCAGCAGGATCACGGCCGAGCCGCCGAACGCGACGGCGAGGTGACCGCCGGCCCAGCGCAGTCGCCCGACGGCGTTCGAGAGCAGCGGTTCGGCGCGCTGCGCGCTCTCCTCGCCGTTCAGGCGCAGCACGGAGGAGACCACGTAGAGCGCGGCGATCATGCCGAGCAGTCCGGCCATCGCGGCGAGGAAGGCGTCGGTGAGCCCGCTCTGCCCGCCCATGCGCTCGATGATCTGACGGGTCTTCTCGTTGCCGCCGACCACATCGGCGGCGCCGTCCGCCATCCCGCCGAAGACGAGCCCGGCGACGAGGAAGGCGGCGCCCCAGCCGATGAGGCTGCCGCGCTGGAGCCGCCAGGCCAGGGCCCCGGCCGTGCCGAGCCGGCCCTCGGCCGGTCCGGGACGGGCGGGCAGGAAGCTCATGCCCAGGTCGCGGTGGCCCGAGAGCAGGTAGGCGGCCCCCGTCGTGAGCGCCACCCCGGCGACGAGCAGGAGGAGCACCCACCAGCGTTCGGCGGCGAAGGCGCGGGCGTTCTCCACCCAGCCGAGCGGGGAGATCCAGGTCAGGGCGGACGCGCCGTCCGGCGTACCGGCGTCGCCGGCGGCCTTCAGCACGAAGGCGGCGCCCAGGACGGCGGAGGTGAGTCCCTTGGCGGCGCGGGCGCTCTCGGTGAGCTGGGCGGCGATGGCCGCGATCCCCGCGAACAGCAGACCGGCGCCGCCGATGGCCAGGCCCAGCGCGAGGGCGCCGGGCCCGCCCTGCCCGGCGAGTCCGCCCGCGACGAGCAGGACGACACACGCGTTGGCGACGAGGGCGGCGAGCAGCGCCGCGGTCAGCGGGGCCCGGCGGCCCACCATGGCGGCGGACAGCATTTCCTGGCGGCCCGTCTCCTCCTCCTCGCGGGTGTGCCGGATGACGACGATCAGGCTCATCACGGCGGCGAGGACGGCGCCGTAGACCCCCATGCGCCAGGAGGTCAGCGCGCCGAGGGAGTCGCCGAAGACCGGCCCGTACAGGGCGCGCATGGAGCCGTTGGCGTTCATCGAGGAAGCGAGCTCGGCGCGTTCGGCGGCGGTGCCGTACACCTTTTCGAGTGAACCGGGCATGCTCACCACCAGCAGGCCGGTGACGAGGACCCACACCGGCATCATCACGCGGTCGCGGCGCAGGGCCAGCCGGAGCAGCGCGCCGGTGCCCGCCAGTTGTCGGTTCATCGTGCGTTCGCCTCGTCAGCGGTCGTGTAGTGGCGGAGGAAGAGCTCTTCGAGGGTGGGCGGGGTCGAGGTCAGCGACCGCACGCCCGAGGCGGTGAGCGAGCGCAGCACGGCGTCCAGCTTGTCGGTGTCGGCCTGGAGGCTGACCTTCAGGCCGCGCACGTCGACGTCGTACACGCCGGGCAGGTGCGCGATGCCGTTCGGCGGTCCGGCGAGTTCGGCCGTGATCGACGTACGGGTGAGGTGGCGCAGTTCGGCGAGGGTGCCGGTCTCCACGGTGCGGCCGGCGCGGATGATGCTGACGCGGTCGCAGAGGGTCTCGACCTCGCTGAGGATGTGGCTGCTGAGGAGGATGGTGCGGCCGGCGGCACGGGCCTCGGCGACGCAGCTCTGGAAGACCTCCTCCATCAGCGGGTCGAGGCCGGAGGTGGGTTCGTCGAGGATCAGCAGCTCGACGTCCGACGCGAAGGCGGCGACCAGGGCGACCTTCTGACGGTTGCCCTTGGAGTACGTACGGCCCTTCTTGGTCGGGTCGAGTTCGAACCGCTCCAGCAGCTCGGTGCGGCGCGCCCGGTCGAGGCCGCCGCGGAGCCGCCCGTAGAGGTCGATGACCTCGCCTCCGGAGAGGTTGCGCCACAGGGTGACGTCACCGGGGACGTAGGCGATGCGCCGGTGGAGCGCCACCGCGTCGGCCCACGGGTCGCCGCCGAGGAGGCTGACGGTCCCGGCATCGGCGCGCAGCAGGCCGAGCAGGACCCGGATGGTGGTGGACTTCCCGGCGCCGTTGGGGCCGAGGAACCCGTGGACCTCGCCCGCGGTGACGTCGAGGTCGAGTCCGTCCAGTGCGTGGGTGCGGCCGAACGCCTTGTGGAGCCCGGCGACGCTGATTGCCTTCGTCATGTTTCTGAACGTACGCTACTTTCACAAAATTGTGAAGCTAGGGAATCACGTAAAGTCTGAGGGGTGGCGGATGCGATGGATGTACGGGACGAGGAAGCGGTATCCCGCTTCGTGGAGCGGTTCGCGGCGCAGCTGACGGAGGCGGGCATGCAACGCATGGCCTCCCGGGTCTTCGCGCGGCTGCTCGCGAGCGACGGGGGATCGATGACCTCCGCGGAACTGGGCGAGGCGCTCCAGATCAGTCCGGCGGCGGTATCGGGCGCCGTCGCCTACCTGACGCAGGTCAACATGGTCAGCCGGGAGCGCGAACCGGGCTCCCGCCGCGACCGGTACGTCCTGCACAACGAGCTCTGGTACGAGACCTTCACCCGCCGGGACCAGGTCCTGACCCTGTGGGAGAAGACCCTGCGCGAGGGCGCGGCCGGCCTCGGAGAGGGCTCCCCGGCGGGCGCGCGGATCGCGGAGACGGCGGCGTTCTTCGAGTTCCTGCAGGGCGAGATGCTCGGAATGATGGACCGCTGGCGCGCCCACCGCGCGACGCTCGACCTGCCGTAGCCGCGGTGGCGGGGCCCCGGGGGGGGGCTGCCCGGCCCCCGCCGGGCTGCCCGGGGGCTGCCCGGGGGCTGCCCGGGGGCTGCCCGGGGGCTGCCCGGCGGGGCCCCGGGCGACGGACCCCGGCGGCGTTCCGGAACATCGCCCCTGCCAACATCGCCCCCGGCTCCGACGGGGAGCTGCGGGTACGCCTCCCCGCCCCCACCCGCCGGGGGCCGGCTCAGCGCGGCAGGGTGAGGGCCCAGGCCGCCGGATGGCGGGTCCAGGTGCGGCGGCGGACCGGGCCGGTCAGGACGTGGTCGGCGCGGTAACGGAAGTCCGCCCCGGACACCGTCACCGCCTCGGCCCGTCCCGTGAGCGGCGCGGCCCCCGCGAGCCGGACGACGACCTCGGCCGGCCCGCCCCGCTCCCCCGTGCGCACCGCCACGTCCTCCACGGGCTGGTCCACGTCCGCGAGCACCACCCCGTCCACCCGCACCTCCACCCGCAGCCGGTGCGGCGCGGCCGGCGGGCCGGTCAGCAGGGTCCGCAGCAGCGAGCGGTACGCGCCGCCGCGCCGCGCCGCCGGAGGACCCGCGATCCGCAGCCCGCCCAGCACCACCCCGTCGCTGTCGTCGACCAGCAGGTCCCGCGGCCGCGGCACCCCGTCCAGCGCCGCCCGCGCCCCGAGCACCGCCGACAGCGGCACGCCGAGCGAGCGGGCCAGCCCCAGCGACCCCGCGGGCCCCACCGGAACCAGCGAGAGCGCCCGGTCCACCGGCCCCCGCTCCCGGTGCAGCAGCGCCACGGCCCGTACCAGCGCCCGGTCGTCACCCACGATCACCGGCCGCCGATGACCCCGGCGGGCGAGGGCCCGCGCAAATTCCTCCTGCGAATCGGGGAGGCAGATTTTCGCCGCGGCCCCCGCTGACAACACATCCTTCGCGATTCGCACGGACTCGCCGTCAAGACGGCGGGCGACCGGGTCGACGAGCACGAGCAGGCCGCCGACCGGCGCGCCCGCATGGCTCATGGTGGGCTCTGGAGCCGACACCTCGGTCCTTCCTCGGGTAGCATCTTTGTGCAAGAGGCCCTTGCGCTATTGCGCCAGGGCCTTCGTCTATTCCGGGGTACCGGTCCGACGGCTCAGCCTGCGGTGTACATCGTCGTACGCCCCCTGACCTTGGACATGCCCCATCCGGAAGAGGTGTACGCCTGTGCCCGCTCTTGTGCTGCTCGGAGCTCAGTGGGGTGACGAGGGCAAGGGAAAGGCCACCGACCTGCTCGGTGGATCCGTTGACTATGTAGTGCGCTACCAGGGTGGCAACAACGCCGGCCACACGGTCGTCGTGGGTGACCAGAAGTACGCGCTGCACCTTCTCCCTTCCGGCATCCTCTCCCCCGGATGCACCCCGGTCATCGGCAACGGTGTCGTCGTCGACCCGGCCGTCCTGCTCTCCGAGCTGCGCGGCCTGAACGAGCGCGGCATCGACACCTCGAAGCTGCTGATCAGCGGTAACGCGCACCTGATCACGCCGTACAACGTCACCCTCGACAAGGTCGGCGAGCGCTTCCTCGGCAAGCGCAAGATCGGTACGACCGGCCGCGGCATCGGCCCGACCTACGCGGACAAGATCAACCGCGTCGGCATCCGCGTCCAGGACCTCTACGACGAGTCGATCCTCACGCAGAAGGTCGAAGCGGCGCTGGAGGGCAAGAACCAGCTCCTCGCGAAGCTCTACAACCGCCGTGCCATCGAGGCCGGCGCGATCGTGGAGGAGATGCTCCAGTACGCGGACCAGATCAAGGGCTACGTCGCCGACACCACCCTGATCCTCAACAACGCGCTGGACGAGGACAAGGTCGTGCTCTTCGAGGGCGGCCAGGGGACCCTGCTCGACGTCGACCACGGCACGTACCCCTTCGTCACCTCCTCGAACCCGACCGCCGGCGGCGCCTGCACCGGCACCGGCGTGGGCCCGACGAAGATCAGCCGCGTCATCGGCATCCTCAAGGCCTACACGACCCGCGTCGGCGCCGGCCCGTTCCCGACGGAGCTGTTCGACGAGGACGGCGAGGCCCTGCGCCGCATCGGTGGCGAGCGCGGTGTGACCACCGGCCGTGACCGCCGCTGCGGCTGGTTCGACGCCCCGATCGCCCGCTACGCGACCCGCGTCAACGGCCTGACGGACTTCTTCCTCACCAAGCTCGACGTACTGACCGGCTGGGAGGAGATCCCGGTCTGCGTCGCGTACGAGATCGACGGCAAGCGCGTCGAGGAGCTCCCGTACTCGCAGACCGACTTCCACCACGCGAAGCCGATCTACGAAACCCTCCCGGGCTGGTCCGAGGACATCACCAAGGCCAAGACCTTCTCCGACCTCCCGAAGAACGCCCAGGCGTACGTGAAGGCCCTGGAGGAGATGTCGGGCGCCCCGATCTCCGCGATCGGCGTCGGCCCCGGCCGCACCGAGACGATCGAGATCAACTCGTTCCTCTAGGAACCCGCAGCACCCGCAGCACCCGCACCACCCCCGAGCGGGGCGGCCGGCACGTCCGCCGGCCGCCCCGCTCGGGCGTGTGCGGCTTCAGCAGAAGGCCTCCTTCGCCACGGCGGCGCCCTTGTTCCAGCCCTGGCTGAACTGCTGGTTGGCCGAGGCCGGGGCCGTCGCCTTGCAGTCGGCCTTGACGGCGTCCCAGCCGGCGACGATGCCGGCCTTGAGGGTGGTACCGGTGGCAGTGGTTGCCGCGCTGCCTCCGCTGCACTTGGTGACCGTCGAGCCCTGCCGGACCGAGTACTGGCCGTCCTTCGCCTTGGCGATGTTGAACGTGCCGTCCTGGTTCATGCTGAAGCCGGCGCCGACGCCCGTGGACGACTCCAGGAAGGCGGGCCCCGGCTGGAACCCGCCCCCGGAGATGCTCACCGTGCCGTCCGGCAGGACGCCCGACAGGGAACACGTGGCGGCGGGAACGGCCCCGGGGGCCGATGCCATGGCGAGGGCGGTGGGACCGAGGGCGAGGGAGCCCGCCATCACGGGGGTGAGCAGGATCAGGCGCGTACGTCGGTTCATGGTGCTGCCTCCCACGGGGGAGAAGGGGAAGGGCGGAGGTCGCCGGGGACCGGGACGACGGCGCGGAGCGCCGACGGCGCACCGGGCCGTAGGGCCCGTCCGGCACCGGTCCGGCGCCCGCGCGGCCGGACGGGTCGGCCGTATCCGTTCCTTCATGGTCCCCCGCACGGCCGCACGTGTCGCCCCGAAAAGTTTTCTCCCGGAGCTGTCACACTCGCGCCGTCCCATCCGTCAGTGCGGTGAAGCCGACGCAGCGGGCGCCGGCCCCAGCCACCGGAGAGACGCCATGACGAGCACCGACACCCCCCGCGCCGCCACCGCCTCCATCTCCCGCATGCCCGACCCGGGCGCGTTCGTCCCCGAGATGAGCGACATCAGCGCCGCCCTCTTCCGGGCCACCGGCAACCGCTCGGTGCCGCGCACCACGATCAGCCTGGTCCACCTGCGGGCCGGCCAGATCGTCCACAACACCTACCTGACCATCCTGAACACCGGGTTCCTGCGCAAGGCGGGCGAGACCGAGGAGCGGATCACGGCCGTCTCCTCCTGGCAGGACGCCCACTGCTTCACCCCGGCCGAGCGGGCCGCCCTCGCCCTGGTGGAGGCGGTCCTCCAGCCCGCCCCGCAGGGCAAGGAGCGCGTCGGCGACGAGCTGTACGCGGAGGCGGCGAAGCACTTCGACGAGAAGGCCCTGGCCACCCTCACCATCGCGATCGGCCAGATCAACTTCTTCATCGCCCTGGCGCTCATCGGCAAGCCGGCCCCGGTCGCCTCCCTCGCCGACCGGCAGTGGGACTGAGGTCCACGTGCGGCCGGGCGATCCGGCGCACGGCCGACGGGGGCGGGCAGGTAAGGCCAGGTAAGGCCAGGCCAGGTCAGATCAGGCCAGGTCAGATCAGGTCAGGTCGTCCCTGCCGAGCCAGGCGGGACGGTCGGGTACGTCGGCGTCCCAGTCCTTCGGTGGTGGTGGCGGCTGCGGAGCCGGAGCCGGACGCCTGCGGGACGGTACCGGCACCGGTTCGGGCGGTGACGGGGGCTCGGGATCCGGCGGGGGCGGGGCGCTGTCGGAGACGACCTCGACCGCCCTGAACCGGTAGTGGCGGTGCCATCCGAAGCGGACCTCCACGATGACGAGGAACCCGTCCCCCTCGCGGTAGACGACCCTGCGCCGCACGGCCTGGAACAGTCCGGGATCGAAACCGTCGACCCGCTCCCGGAGCAGGGCGAGGGCCTCTTCCCGGGTCCCCTCGACGTGCTCCATCACCCCGACGGACCAGGTCAGCCCCTGGCGCTCGCCGATGTTCCGCTCCAGGAGCAGACCCCAGGTCGCCACTACGCCCGCTCCGCGGCCCGGTCCGCGCCGCTCGGGTCGCCGGAGCCGGACGCGGCCCGTCGCAGGGTGCTGGTCATCGGTACCGTCCCGCCCACCTCTCGATGAGGCCCGCGACGCGTCGGGGCCGGGGCCTGTGCGCGGATCTTCGCACACCGCCGCGTGTCCGTGCCCGCCTTTGCCGCGGGGCCTTACCAGGCCAGTTGCGCGAGCTCCTCGCAGACCACCGCGCAGGCGTCGGCCGCCGGGTCGATCAGGGGGAAGTGGCCGACGCCGTCCAGCAGGGTCAGGCCGACCAGCTCGCCCGCCTCTCCCGCGGCGGCGACGTACGACTCCGCCACCGCGTGCGGGACCACGATGTCCTCCCTCCCGTGCACCACCGCGGTGGCGATGCCGGTCGGGAGCAGGGACGCGGGGTCGGCGGACGGGAGGCGGGCGTCCCAGTGCTCCGGGCCGCCCAGCAGCTGCGCGGACGCGCCCCCGCACACCCCCAGTTCCTCCGCCACCGCGAAGTCCGCGATGGGGGCCAGCGCCACCACGCCGCGCAGCGGCGGCGGGGAGGGCAGCCGCCACGGGGACCCGGCCGGCAGGACGTGGCGGGCCGCGGCCCACAGCGCGAGGTGGCCGCCCGCCGAGTGGCCCGTCACCACCACCCGGTGCAGGTCCGCGACGGGCAGCGCCCGCGCCGCCAGCCCCGGCAGCGCGTCCATGGCGGCGGCGACGTCGTCGAAGGTCTCCGGCCAGCGCCCCGCCACCGGCCCGTCGGAGCCCTGGTGCGGCAGGGAACTCCCGCGCCGGTACTCGACGTTGGCGACGGCGAAACCCCGGCGGGCGAGGAACTCCGCGAAGGGGGTGATGTGTTGCCGGTCATACGGGGCCCGCCAGGCCCCGCCGTGCAGGACCACGACCAGCGGGGCGGGACCCCCGGCGCCCCTGCGGGGAGCGTAGAAGTCGACGACCTGGTCGGGGTGTTCCCCGTACGCGGCGCTCGCGTCGGGCTCGACCGGCGGATGGGAGAAGGCCGAGGCGGCCTCGGCGGCGTCCCGTTCGGCTGCGGGGTCCGTCATCGGCTCAACCTCTCGGTAAACGCGTGGGACAGCGGGGACTGATGTTCCGGTGTTTCGCCAGAGCGGGACCGTATCAGGCTGGAACGGGCCGTCCTGTGGCCGCACCGGGCACAAGCGGAGCGGGCGGGGCCGCAGCCCCGCCCGCTCGTTCGCCACACCCGTCGAAGTGACGTTTCGCTAGGGCGTCACCCGAAAACGTGACCCAGCGTGCGCGCGGCACGCTCCGCGTCGGCGAAACCGACGTAGAGCGGGGTGAACCCGAAGCGCAGGACATCGGGCGCCCGGAAGTCCCCGACGACCCCGCGGGAGATGAGCTCGGCCATCACCTCGCGGGCCCCCTCGGTCCGCAGCGAGACCTGGCTGCCGCGCTCGGCGTGTCCTGCCGGGGTGACCACCTCGACCTTCCCCTCCGGGACGTACCGGGCCACGCACTCCAGGAAGAAGTCCGTCAGAGCGAGGGACTTCGCGCGGACGTCCTCGACCGCCACGCCCTCCCACACCCCGAGGGCCGACTCCAGCGCCAGCATGGACAGGATGTCCGGCGTCCCGACGCGCGCCCGGGCCGCGCCCTCGGCCGGCACGTAGCCCGGGGTCATCGCGAACGGCTCGGCGTGGCTGTTCCAGCCGGGGAGCGGCGAGTCGAAGGCACCCTGGTGGCGGGCGGCCACGTACACGTACGCCGGGGAGCCGGGACCGCCGTTGAGGTACTTGTACGTGCAGCCCACCGCGAGGTCGACGCCGTGCGCGTCGAGGCCGACCGGCAGGGCGCCCGCGCTGTGGCACAGGTCCCAGACGATCAGGGCGCCCGCCGCGTGCGCGGCCGCCGTGAGACCGGGCAGGTCGTGGAGCCGGCCGCTGCGGTAGTCGACGTGGTTGAGCAGCACCACCGCGGTGTCGCCGTCGATCGCGCGCGGCGCGTCGGCGGGGTCGACGGGGACCGCTTCCAGGCCGGTCATCCGGGCGGCGGAGGCGGCGATGTAGCCGTCCGTCGGGAAGGTGCTCGCGTCGACCAGCAGCTTCGTCCGGCCGGGTACGGCCAAACGGGCGGCGCCGACCAGGGCCTTGAAGAGGTTGACGCTGGTGGAGTCGCCGACCGTCACCTGACCGGGGGCCGCGCCCACGAGCGGGGCGATGAGGTCGCCGATCCGCTCGGGGGCGGTCCACCAGCCGCTCTCGTCCCAGGACCGGATGAGGAGCTCGCCCCACTGGCGGCGGACGACGTCCGTCAGCGCGTCGGGAACGGCGGACGGAAGGGCTCCGAGGGAGTTCCCGTCGAGGTAGACGACCCCGTCGGGGAGGGTGAAGCGCTCACGGAGCTTGGCGAGACCGTCCAGGGCGTCGAGCCGCGCCGCGCGCTCCGCCAGGTCGGAGGTGGCGTGGGTGTCAGACATGGCTGCGGGCCGTCCAGAGCTCGGGGAAGACGTTCTTCGTGGCGCGCTTCTCCAGCCAGGTCACCCCGGCGGAGCCGCCCGTTCCCGTCTTCGCCCCCATCGCGCGGCGGGTCGCCACCAGGTGGTCGTTGCGCCAGCGCCAGACGAGTTCCGCGACGTCCGTGAGGACCTCACCCAGCCGGTGCAGGTCCGCGTGGCCGCCGTCGGGCTCGGCGTACAGGGCCGTCCAGACCGCCTCGACCTCCGCCGAGGGCTCGTAGCGCAGCGCGAGGTCGCGCGTCAGGACCGACTGGGGGACGGGCAGCCCGCGGCGGGCCAGCAGGCGCAGGGTCTCGTCGTAGAGGCTGGGCTCCTGGAGGGCCTTCTCCAGCTCCCCGTGGACGCGCGGCGCGCCTCGGTGCGGGACCAGCATGGACGCCGACTTCTCGCCCAGCAGGAACTCCATCCGGCGGTACATCGCCGACTGGAAACCGGAACCCTCGCCCAGCGCCGAGCGGTAGGCGTTGAACTGCGAGGGGGTGAGCTGCGCGAGGGGCCGCCAGGAGGCGTTCAGGGCCTCCAGCTCGCGGAGGGATCGTTTCAGCGCGTCCATCGCGACCGGGATGCGGTCCTCGCGCAGGGCGCGGGCCGCCGTCTCCCACTCGTGGACGATGACCGTGAACCACAGCTCCATGACCTGGGTCGTGACCAGGAAGACCATCTCGCCGGGGTCGTCCGAGCGGAGGTGCTGGAGGTGGGTGAGGACGTCTGCCTGGACGTAGTCCTCGTACGGGGTCGTGCCGGCGAAGTCGAGGTTCGGGGTGTCCGAACCGGCTCCGGAGGCATCAAGGGCGTGCGACATTTCTGTCTCCTCGACACGTGCTTCCGGGTAGCGGTCCGCTCCTTCCGTGAGGTAAGTGGAGCCCCGGTCCCCTGCCTCGCATCATAAGCAGGGGATCCGGAAGCCCTCTAGGGCGAACGCCGGCAGTTATACGAGCGTGTCCGCGGCCGTGGCCGAGGAGTCGCGCAGGAAGGTGGAGCAGCGCTCGTACTCCTCCTTCTCGCCGATGGCCCCGGCGGCGCGGGCCAGGGCGTGCAGGGCGCGCAGGAAACCGCGGTTCGGCTCGTGCTCCCACGGCACCGGCCCGTGGCCCTTCCAGCCGGCCCGGCGCAGCGCGTCCAGGCCCCGGTGGTAGCCGGTGCGGGCGTACGCGTACGACTCGACCGTGTGGCCGGCCTCGAAGGCGCGGTCCGCGAGGGCGGCCCAGGCGAGGGAGGAGGTCGGGTGCGCGGCGGCGACCTCGGCCGGGTCGGTCCCGGCGGCGAGGGCCTCGCGGGGCGCGGGCTCGTCGGGCAGGTGGGTGGGGGCGGGGCCCCCGAGCAGGTTCTGGTGAATCGACATGGCTTCAGTGTGTCCGATGGGCCGTGCGCCCGGGGGCCGGGGCGCTCACGGGCAGGCACTCACGGGCAGGCAACTCACCGGCAGGCAACTCACCGGCAGGGGCTCACCGGCAGGCGCTCACCGGCAGGCGCTAGCCGGCAGGCACTCACCGCTACGGGCTCACCCGGGCGAGCTCACCGGTACGAGCCCGCCCCCGGGCGCCCGCGCGGACGGAGCCGGGCCGGCGGCGGCCGGGCCGCGGCGGCGCGCCGCCGGGTGCCGGGGCCCCGGCGGGGCGGCCGCCGCGCGGCCCACGGCCAGCTCGCGGCGCAGCACCGGGACGATCCGCTCCCCCAGCAGGTCGATCTGCTCCAGGGCGGTCTTCAGCGGCAGCCCCCCGTGGTCCACGGCGAAGAGCTGGCGCTGGTAGTCCCCGTAGGCCCGCCGGAAGCCGAGGATCTTCTCGACGGCCTCGTCGGGACTGCCCACGACCAGCGGTGTCCGGGCCGCGCACTCCTCCAGGGAGTACCGGCCCCCGTACGCCGGGGACCGGTCGAAGTACGGGCGGAACTCGCGCACCGCGTCCTGCGAGCGGGGGCGCACGAAGACCTGCCCGCCGATCCCGACGACGGCCTGCTCGGCCGTGCCGTGGCCGTGCTCCGCGTACCGGGTCCGGTACAGGTCCACGAGGCGGGCGTGGTGCTCGACGGGTCCGTGGAGGTTGTCCGCGAAGAAGCCGTCGCCGTAGTACGCGGCCCGCTCGGCGGTCTCCGGCGAGCGCAGCGCCGCGTGCCACACGAAGGGCGGTACGCCGTCCAGCGGGCGGGGCGTGGAGGTGAAGCCGTCGAGGCGGGCGCGGGAGCGGCCCCGCCAGTCGACCTGCTCCTCGCGCCAGAGCCGGTGCAGCAGGGCGTAGTTCTCCCGGGCCAGTTCGTGGCTCCGGCGCAGGTCCTGACCGAACCAGGGGTAGACGTCCGGGGTGTTGCCGCGGCCGGTCATCAGGTCCACGCGGCCGTCGGCGAGGTGCTGGAGCAGCGCGAACTCCTCCGCGACGCGCACGGGGTCGTTGGTGGTGACGAGGGTGGTGGCGGTGGACAGGATGAGCCGCCGGGTGCGGGCGGCGACGTGGGCGAGCAGGGTCGGCGGCGCGGAGCAGACGAAGGGCGGGTTGTGGTGCTCGCCGACGGCGAAGACGTCGAGGCCCGCCTCCTCCGCCCGGACGGCGAGGGTGGCCATGGCCTTGATCCGCTCGTACTCGGTCGGTGTCCGGCCGCCCAGCGGGTCGGGGGCCACCTCACCGATCGAGAAGATCCCGAACTGCACCCTGCCACCCCGCCTCTCGAGCCGATGTCGTACGCCCGGCGGCGTGGTGCGGGGGGCAGGCCCCGGCGGTGCGGTGCCGGGGGGCAGGCCCCGGCACCGCCGTCCGTGGGGGGCCACCGGGGCCCGGAACAGGACCGTGCCGGATCCCCGGGCGCCGGGCCAGGGCCGTTCCGGCAGTCCGTCAAGTCGGGGTGTGGTGAGGGGGGGTGGTGGGGTCCCCACCACGTTCGGGCGAAGTGCGGTGCCCGGCACACCTCCCCGGAAGAGGGGTACTCGAAGGACGGTGGGGGTGCAGTCGATGCACGCCTAGGGGGGCATGTCGTGTCAACGATCATGAGCAGCAGCACCGTCACGGGTACGGGGACGACCACACCGGACCGCGGCGGGGCGCCCGGCAGGGCCGGCGGAGGGACCGGCGGACCGGCCACGGCCGCCGCGTACGAGGCCGCCGACGACCTCTGCGCCGCCGTCCTCGGCTCGCTGCGCCGCAGGGACCAGCGCGAGAAGGGCCGCAGGTACGTACGGGGACTGCTGGCCCTCCCGGGCCGCAAGTCGATGCGCGGGATCGCCGGACAGGTGGGCGGAGGGGCCGCCGAGCAGAGCATGCACCACTTCATCTCCGGCTCCACCTGGGACTGGGAACCGATCCGCGGCGCCCTCTCCGGCTACCTGGAGGCCACCACCACGCCGACCGCCTGGGTGGCGCAGCCGATGGCGATCCCCAAGGGCGGCGAGCACTCGGTGGGCGTGGCGCACCGCTTCGACCCCCACCAGGGACAGATGTTCCGCGGTCAGCAGGCCTTCGGGACCTGGTTCGCGTCCGCCGGACTGGTGACGCCGGTCGGCTGGCGGATGTTCCTCCCGGAGGCGCAGGCCCCCGCGGGCCCGGGGGCCTCCGCCACCGCGCCCGGCGCCCTCGCCGCCCGGGCCGCGTACGAGGAGGCCGCGTACGAGGAGGCCGCGTACGAGGAGGCCGCCACCGCCTCCGTCATCGCGACCGTGCGCCGCACCACCGGCGCGCCCCGCCCCGTGGTGCTGGACATCCGGCACATCGGCACCCGTTCGACGATGAACCGCTTCGCGCAGGCCCGGCTGCCGGTGATCGCCCGCGTCGACCCCGCGACCCCGCTGCTCGTCACCGACCCGGCGCTGCCCGGCCACGGCGCGGGCCCGCGCGGCGCCCGCGAGGTCCTGCGGTCGGTGCGCGGCCTGTGCACCCCGGTGGAATGGACCGACCCGGACCCCGCGCACCCGGGGGGCCGCCACCGCAGCACCCTCGCGGTGGCGGTGCGCGTGATGATGCCCGACCCGTCCCCGGCCCGCCGGCGACACCTGCTGCTGGTCGGCGAGTGGACGGACCCGCGCCGCGAACCGGCGCAGATGTGGGTGACGGACCTGGTGCGCCTTCCCGTGGGCCCGCTGCTGCGGCTCACCAAGCAGGCGCTGCGGGTGGACTGCGCCGCCGAACACAGCGGCCGCGAGGCGGGGCTGCGCGATTTCACGGGCCGCGCCCTGCCCGGCTGGCACCGCCACGTCACGCTGGCCTCGATCGCGCACGCCGCCCGCGCCCTGACGGCGTAGGCGGACGCGACCGCCCGGCCGCCCGGCCGCCCGGCGGCCGCACCGTACGACCGCCCGCACCGTAAGGGCTTCCCGTCCTACCCCTCCGCTTCGGCCTCGTGCGCGGCGGTCCGGCGGTCGTGGAGGACCGTACGGGCCTTGCGCAGCCGCAGCGCCAGCTGGATTTCGAGGGCCTGCGCGGGCTTCTGCCAGTGCGGGCCGAGCAGTTCGGCGATGCGCTCCAGGCGGCGGGAGACCGTGTTGGGGTGCACGTGCAGGGTCTCGGCGGCGTGGGTGGGGCTGGCCCCGGAGGCGAAGTAGGCCTCCAGGGTGCGGGTCAGGTGCGTCAGCCGGTCGGTGTCGTACTCCAGGACGGGGCCGATGGTCGCGGCGATGAACGACTCCACGTCGTGGTCGGCGGACAACAGCAGCCCGAGGAAGCCGAGTTCGCGCAGGGAGGCCGTGCCGCCGACCCCGTCCAGGGCGGTCAGCGCGTCCAGGCAGCGCACGGCCTCGGCGTACGCGCGGGCCACCTGCCCCGCGGCGGCGGTGGGTCCCGCGGCGCCCGTGGACACGGCGTGGCCGAGGAGCGGCGAGAGTTCGCCGGAGACCCGGTGCGCGGCGGCGGAGGCGTCGGTACCGGGCAGCACCAGGACGATGCAGCCGCGGCGGACGCCCTTGAGGCCGCCCGCCCGGTACGCGTACGAGGACGCCCAGGCGACGGCCTTGCCCAGTTCGCCGCCCTCGGGCCGGGCGACGACCACCACGTGCGGGCCGTCGAGGTCGATGCCGAGCCGGCGGGTGCGCTCCAGCAGGTGCAGGTCGACGGAGTGCGGCCGCTCCAGCAGGTCGGCGAGGAGTTCGTCGTGCACGGGCCCTTCGGCGGCGGCGGTGCCGCGCTGGATCAGCATGAGGGAGGCCACGGACTGCGCGGCGAGCTGGAGCAGCCGGACGTCCTCGTCGGCCAGCGGCGCCGACGCGCTCAGCAGCAGCACCCCGAGGTCCTCCGCGCCGGCGAGCACGGGGGCCAGCCACAGGTCGCCGGGCAGCCGGACCGGCCGCCGGTCGGTCAGCGCCTGGAGGGCCGCCTTGGCCACCGCCTCCTCGTCCAGACCGGGCAGTTCACCGGTGGCGGTCAGCGGCCGGCCGCCCGGGTCGCGCACCTGGAGCACGCCGTCCAGCGCGTCGGCAGTGGCACGGGCGAGGGTGGGCAGTCCGGCCCCGTCGAGCACCAGGCCGGCCAGCCGGGCGTGGCACTCCCACAGGTAACGGACCCGGGTGAGGGCGGTGTTGGTGCGCGAGCCGAAGGCCTCCAGCTCGGTGACCTCGTCCCGGGTCTGCTCCAGCAGGCGGGCCTTCTCGATGGCGACGGCGGCCAGGTCGGCGAGGGAGAGCATGATGCCGATCTCGTCCGGGGTGAAATGCCGTACCGCGCGGTCGGAGCCGTAGAGGGCGCCGAGGCTGGAGTCCCCCCGCCGCAGCGGGACGGCGATGATCGCATGCAGGCCCTCCGCCTCCACGACGGCGTCGATGCCGGGGGCGTGCGCGATGGCCGGGTCGGCGAGGTAGTCGGCGGTCCACACCGGGGAGCGGCGGGCCTGGGCGATGCTGCCGAGGCCCCGGCCGGTGCCCAGTTCGAGGCCGACGTTGAGGGCGGTGGTCTCGCCCTCGGAGGTGCGCACGTACGCGGACCCGTCCGGGCGGCTGAGCGAGAGCCAGGCCATGTCGAAGCCGAGGAGGCGCCGGGCGCGGCGGGTGATCAGACGGAGCAGGCCGTCGATGTCGTACGGGGAGGTGAGGTCGTGCGCGGTGTCCACGAGGGCGGTGAGGGCGGCTTCGCGCTGTTCGCGGCGGATGGTGCCGGCCCGGACCGCGCGGGCCAGTTCCACGGCGCGGGCGAGTTCCGCGAGGGCCTCCTCGTCGGCGCCCGTGGCGTGGGCTTCGGCGAGCAGGGCGTCGTACCGGCCCTGGGGGGCGTCCTCCGCCAGCAGTTCCAGTACGGACAGTGCACCCGATTCATCCCCCGGCATCCCGCCATCCCCCGTCCGACCAGCTGTTTTCTGCCCGGCTCCCGAACCTAGGTTCCGTGCGGCGAGGGGTCAAGCAAGGCGCGCGGGGGCACCGGACCGGCCGTCGGCCGGACCCGCGAACGGGCCGGGGCGTCAGAGCTGCAGGTCAGGGCCGGGCGTCAGAGCTGCAGGTCAGGGCCGCGGGTCACGGCCGGGTGGCGCAGGCCAGGGCCGGGAGCGGGGCCAGGGTCAGGCCGGTCGGCGCGGGGCGCGGGGCCAGGGCGCGCTCCTCGGCCCGGCGCAGGGCGGCCAGGTAGGCGTCGCCGGGGCGCCCCGCGCCGGCGCCGCGCAGACCGGCCAGGGCCAGGCGCAGTTCGCGGTGGCGGCCGAGCGCGAGTTCCGCTTCGACCCACTGGCCGAGTACGGAGAGCCGGTCGGCGTCGAGCACGGCGATGCGCCCGCCGAGCCAGGTGCCGGCCGCGATCCCGTCCAGGGCGGGGCCGGTCCACAGGTCGAGGGCCCGCCGGAGCCGGGCGGCGGCCTGGGCGGAATCACCGCGTCCCATCGCCCGGTAGCCGGCCCCGGCCTCGCGCTCGAACTCCCGCACGTCACAGCGGCCGCCGCCGGTGTCGAGAAGATACCCGCCGGGACGTGTGGAGAGCACCGATTCGGGAGTCCGTACCGAAGAGGGGCCCAGCGCCTCGGCGATCCGCTCGCGGAGGCGGCGTACGGCGGCGCGCAGGACGGCCCGGGCGTGCTCGGGCGGGACGCGGGCGGCGAGTTCGTCGGCGAGTACGGAGACGGGCACGACCCGGTCGGGACAGGCCGCGAGGACCGCGAGGACGTGCCGGGACTCCGGCGTGGGGGCCGTGATGGGCACACCGTTCTCGGTGACCCGAGGAGGGCCGAGCACCTCGATGTCCACGTTGTCCTCCCTGGGCAGGCAGCAAAAAAATAATACCCGGAAGGATCTTCTGGGGAAGGGGGGCCCGCCCCGAACGCCGTGTCAGCCGGAGGCAGTGTCAGCCGGAGGTCTCCTCGCCGGAGGTCTCGTCGCCCGGGTCCACCTGGCCCGGCTCCGTCTCGTCCGGGTCCACCTCACCCGGTTCCACCCCGCCCGCGCAACCCATCCCGCACGCGTGGAGGCCTTCCGGACCGAACAGGGCCCGCGCACCCCGCCCCGGCCGGGTGTCCAGCCGGATCGCCACGGCCGGCACCACCACGTTCGGCATCACGTGGGTGTACAGCTCCGACACCTGCGCGTCCAGGTCCAGGCGCAGCATCTGGGACATGGTGTTGAGCCCCGCGTACGCGCCCACGATCAGCCGCGACGGCACCACCGTGTCCACGTTGGGGAGCAGCTCGCCCCGCTCCTTCGCCTCTTCCAGCAGGGCCACGTGCTGGTCGATCCAGGCCTGGTAGGGAGCCGCCCGGTCGAGCTGTGCGCCGACGTGCTCCAGCGAGAGCCGGGCGCTCGCCCGGATCAGCGTCTCGTGCCGCAGCCGGTGCGAGAAGACCATGCCGATGTCCACGAACTCCTGCGCCTTGTACGGCTGCGGGACCACCGGCGGCTGCGTCTCGTTCTGGGCGTCGATGACGGCCTGGGCCAGGGCTTCCTTGGAGTCGAAGTGGAAGTAGAGGGCGCCCTTGGTGACCTTCGCGATGTTGACGATGTCCGAGAGCTTGGCCGTGTCGTAGCCGCGCTCCTCGAAGACCTCGGCCGCCGCTTCCAGGATCGCCCGACGCGTGCGCACCGCCCGGTCCTGCTTCACCTGGGGTCGCTCTGTCCTCATGTCTGGCGTCGCCTTCTCCTGGCCCGCCGGCTTTACATCCTCACGGGTACGTTTTTGTGTCTAGATTCCACACCATCGCGTGGCCACACGTCCACCGGAGGGGTCCCCCTCCGTCAGATTGCCCGGAATCCGCCGCCACAGCCTGCCCGAAAGGGCAGCGGAACAGGGCGGAGGTGGGGATTCCGGCCCCATGACAAAGCCCCATGACAAAGGGGGTCCGCCGGTCCGTTGCGGACCGGCGGACCCCCTTCGGGTCCTCGGTGCTGACTGCCTACTTCAGCTTGGTACCGGCGGAGCGCAGGTTGGCACAGGCCTCGGCGACGCGCTTGGCCATGCCGGCCTCGGCCAGCTTGCCCCAGGTGCGCGGGTCGTAGGTGGACTTCGTGCCGACCTCGCCGTCGACCTTCAGGACACCGTCGTAGTTGCGGAACATGTGGTCCGCGACGGGGCGGGTGAAGGCGTACTGGGTGTCGGTGTCCAGGTTCATCTTCACGACGCCGTTCTCCAGCGCGGTGGCGATCTCCTCGGCCGTGGAGCCCGAGCCGCCGTGGAAGACGAAGTCGAACGGCGAGGCCTTGCCGTACTTCTCGCCGACGCCGGCCTGGAGGTCCTTGAGGAGCTCGGGGCGCAGGACGACGTTGCCCGGCTTGTAGACGCCGTGCACGTTGCCGAAGGAGGCGGCCAGCAGGTAGCGGCCCTTCTCGCCCAGGCCCAGGGCCTCGGCGGTGCGCAGCGCGTCCTCGACGGTGGTGTACAGCTCGTCGTTGATCTCGTGGCTGACGCCGTCCTCCTCGCCACCGGTCGGGGTGATCTCGACCTCAAGGATGATCTTCGCGGCGGCGGCCTTGGCGAGCAGCTCCTGGGCGATGGCCAGGTTGTCGGACAGGGTCTCGGCGGAGCCGTCCCACATGTGCGACTGGAAGAGCGGGTTCAGACCACGGGCCACGCGCTCGGCGGAGACCTCCAGGAGCGGACGTACGTAGCCGTCCAGCTTGTCCTTGGGGCAGTGGTCGGTGTGCAGCGCGACCGTGACGTCGTACTTGGCGGCGACGACGTGCGCGAACTCGGCCAGGGCGACGGCGCCGGTGACCATGTCCTTGTTGTACTGGCCACCCAGGAACTCGGCACCGCCGGTGGAGATCTGGATGATGCCGTCGCTCTCGGCCTCCGCGAAGCCGCGCAGAGCAGCGTGCAGGGTCTGGGTCGAGGTCACGTTGATGGCCGGGTAGGCGAACTTGCCTGCCTTCGCCCGGTCGAGCATCTCGTTGTAGATCTCGGGGGTTGCGATGGGCATCTGTCCGCTCCTTGGTTGTGCGGGGAAGGGTGCTGATTGCGGGCCCTGACCTGGGGGCGACGTCATCGTCGCGCCTATCTTTCCAGACTCGGCGCGACACTCCACCCCCCTCACCACCCGACGGAGTGCGAAGCGGGCGGAGTGTTTCACGTGAAACACTCCGCCCGCTCCGAAAAGGGCAGGTCAGAACCGGCTCGGCGGCAACCTCGGGACCTTCGTCACGAGTCGTCGCGCACCGTCCCCACGATCGGGACCCGAGCCGGACCGGGGTCAGGAAAGACCCAGGTCACCCAGCCGGTAGCCGGTCAGGTACGGCAGCCCGGCCGCGGCGATGGCGTCGGCCGCGCCCCGGTCCACGATCGTCGCGACGGCGACGACCTCGCCGCCGGCCTCGCGGACCGCCTCGACGGCGGTCAGCGGGGAGCCGCCGGTGGTCGAGGTGTCCTCGACGACCAGGCAGCGCTTGCCCTTCACCTCGGTGCCCTCGATGCGGCGCTGCATGCCGTGGGCCTTCTGCGCCTTGCGGACGACGAAGGCGTCGAGGCGCGCGCCGCGGGCGGCGGAGGCGTGGAGCATCGAGGTGGCCACCGGGTCGGCGCCCAGGGTCAGGCCGCCGACGCAGTCGAAGTCGAGGTCGGCGGTGAGGTCGAGCATGACCTGCCCGACCATCGGGGCCGCCTCGCCGTCGAGGGTGATCCGGCGGAGGTCGATGTAGTAGTCGGCCTCCTTGCCGGAGGAGAGGGTCACCTTGCCGTGCACGACGGCCTTGTCCTTGATCTGCTGCAGAAGCGCATCGCGTACGTCAGTCATGCCCCCGAGCTTAATTGCGCCCTACGGGAGCCGCCGCCAGGTCCAGGTGCTGGAGATCTCCAGCGGGTCGACGGGGGTGACCAGCTGCGGGAGGGTGTTCAGGCCGTTCGGCGGTCCGGACTGGGGCTCGACGCAGATGGCCTCGGGCTGCTCGTCGTAGACCACCACCCATTCGGCCCGGCTGGTGACCCTCAGCTCCAGCTGACCGGGCCAGGTGAGGGTGACGTCGACCCCCTCGGGCATGCCGAAGCAGTCGTCCCAGGGGCCCGGCTTCGGGGCGGTGCGGCGGCCGGTCGGGATGTGGTCCTCGCCGCGCTCCTCCTGCCAGGCCGGGTCGAAGGCGATCTGCGCCTCGGGCCCGCCGGGCGTCAGGACGCGGTGGAACCAGGGGTGCCAGCCCGCCTGCGCCGGGAAGGAGTCCTCGTACGTCTCCACGCCCATGGTGAGCGTCAGCGCGTCCTCGGTGAGCTCGAAGATCTGGGTCACCCGGCCCGCGTACGGCCACGGGTCCGTGAGGTCGTAGACGAAGGCGGCCCGGGTCGCGCTCACCCCGGCGGGCTTCCAGGAGGCGTCGCGGCCGAAGCCGTGGATGGCGTGCGGGGGGTGGTTCAGGGGCAGCCGGTGGACGGTCGCCCCGTCGTGGAACCGCCCGTCCGCCGTCCGGCCGCACCAGGGGACCATGGGGAAGGACCCGAAGTGCGGGCCCTGGCGCAGCAGCTCGGTGCCGTCGATGCGCAGACTGCTGATCCGGCAGCCGTTCTCCCGGTCGATGGTGATGTCGGCGCCGCCGGCGCTCAGTCGCGTACTCATACGGCGACCTTACGGCCCGTCAGCGGCGGCGGCGCAATACCCTTCCGACGACGACGGCCGAGGCCAGGGCCAGGGCCGCCGCAGGTGCGATCCAGCGCATGCCGGCTCCCGCGCCGACGGTGGAGGGGGCGGGTACGGGGGCGTAACGGCCGCGCGGGGGCGCGTGATCGACCTCCTCGGCGCTGCGGCCGATCATCGTGCGGCGGGCGTGGGCCGCCTCGGCCGGGGGGCGGGCGGCGCCGCCCGAAGCACCCGAGGCGGCGCCGGCGGGCTCGGGCGCCCCGGCGGCTCCGGCCGCCTCGGTGAAGTCGGCTTCCGCGAAGGGGTCCAGGGAAGGGGGCGGCACCTCGGTCTCGAACACGGACGCGCTGACCCCGGGCCCGGCCTCCCCTTCCTCACCGTCCCCCGCGCCCTCGTCCACTCCGTTCGCCTCCGCCGCCTCTTCCGCCTCCGCCACCGGGTCCTGCGGCTGCGGCCGGGCGTCGCGTTCGGGTCCGGCGGCCGCGGCGAGGTTCCCGGCGAGCCGGTCGAGCAGCCTGCGGGCGGCGGTGACGGTGGCCTCGGGTTCGAAGGCGGCGGCGCGTCCGTCGACGGTCGCCTCCGCGGTGAACTCCAGCCGGGTACCGCCCTCGTGCGGGATCAGCCGCAGCCCGAGGGCGAGCTTGACGGTGCCGTTCCCGCGCACCTCGGCGCCCTCGCCCCCGGCGGCGAAGCGGCCGGGCTCCGGCTCGGTGAGGGACAGCGCCCCCCGGTAGGTCACCGTGCTCCCGCCGACCCGTACTCTGAGCCGCCCCGCGAGCGGCCCGGCCGCCGTGTCGGCGTCCTGCTGGAGCCCGGGGACGCAGCGGGCCACCCGGGCGGGATCGCGCAGCAGGGCGCGGAGATCGTCTGCCGGTACCGGAACGAACACCTGATGCTCCATGTGGTCGAGCCTACCGACGTGACCCGTCGGTGCACACGGACACGACAGTCCCGGGCCCGGCGGGCCGGGATCAGGAGTAGCGCGGGTGCGGGAGCGTCGAGGGCGGGAGCCCGGTCAGCCGGGTCCGGGCCGCGTCCCGGGCGGAGTCCCGCAGGGCCCGGGTGGACACGGCGCGCAGGGCGGGCGTGTCGCGGTCGACCCGCAGCTCGGGGACGCGCTCGCGGGCGGCGAGTACGAAGCCCCAGTCCTGCGGGGGCGAGCCCGCGGCCCCGGCGGTGCGGTCGGGGCCGGCGGCGAAGCCGGTGAGGCGGCCGCCCGCGCTGTAGGGGGTGGTGAACAGCCCGGCCGCCCGGAGGGTGGAGTCGACGGTCCAGTAGGTGCGCGGCCGGGTGGTCAGGGGCCCGGCGTGGACGGCGAGCCGCCCGCCGGGGTTCAGGGCGCGCGCGGCCAGCCCGTAGAACTCCTGCGAGTACAGCTTCGTGCTCGGGGTGATGCCCGGGTCGGGGAGGTCGGAGACGATGACGTCGAAGCGGTCGCGGGCGGCCGGCCCCCGCAGCCAGCGGAAGGCGTCCTGCGTGACGACGCCGAGCCGGGGGTCCTCGTAGGCCTTGGCGTTGAGCGCGGAGAGCATGGGGTCGGTGCGGGCGAGCCGGACCACGCCGGGGTCGAGCTCGACGACGGTGACGGAGGCGACGTCGCGGTAGCGCAGCACCTCGCGGGCGGCGAGCCCGTCGCCCCCGCCGAGGACCAGCACGCGGGCGTGCGGACCGGTCATGGCGGGGTGGACGAGGGCCTCGTGGTAGCGGTACTCGTCGTAGCCGGAGACCCGGAGCCGGCCGTCGAGGTAGAGGTCGAGGGAGCGCGGTGAGCCGGTGGCCGGGCCGGTCAGCACCAGTTCCTGCACTCCGGTCTGCACGGCGACGCGGACCTCCCCGCCGTAGACGGCGGTGCGGGCGACCCGTTCGAAGTCGTCGGCGAGCAGGGTCGCGGAGGCGAGGACGGCCAGGACGGTCGCGTTGGCGGCGATCAGCAGCCAGCGGCAGCGGCGGCTGAGGTCGCGGCGGAACAGCCACAGGACGAGCCCGCCGCCGGCGACCGCGTTGACGGTGCCGGTGAGCAGGGCACCGGTGAGCTGCCCGACCATCGGGAGCAGCAGGAAGGGGAAGGCGAGCCCGCCGACGAGGGCGCCCACGTAGTCGGCGGCGAAGAGGTCGGCGACGGCCCCGCCGGCGTCCTGTCTGCGGACGCGCTGGATGAGGACCATCAGCAGCGGGATCTCCGCGCCGATGAGCACCCCGATGGCGAAGGAGAAGGCGACGAGGGCCGGCCGCGGCTCCCCCAGCCAGGCGAAGCTCGCGTACAGCGCCATCGCGGAGAAGCCGCCGAGCAGGGCGAGCGCGGCCTCGATGGCGCCGAAGCCGAAGGCGGGCCGGCCGCGGAGCCGTTTGGCGAGCAGCGAGCCGACACCCATGGCGAAGACCATGACGGACAGCACCACCGACGCCTGGGTGACGGAATCCCCGATGAGGTACGAGCCGAGGGCGAGCAGCTCCAGTTCGTACACGAGCCCGCAGGCGGCGCACACGAACACGGTGGCCAGGACGAGGAGTCGGCCGGTCCGGGGGCGTACGGGCAGGGCGGCCGGGACGGGCTGCACGCCCCGCGGCTCCGGCGCCGGGAGCACCCCGCGCGGGGCGGAACGGTCGATCATGCAGCGAACCGTACGTCACCACCCAGCCGCACCCTGTCACCCACATGGGTGCAACTGTCGTACGGATAAGGCCAGTTGGCGTAATCGGCGGCCAATCGGCGGGCAATCGGCGCGCAACCCCCGCGCCCTAGACGGTCACTCCCGTGCGCATGCCGACCCGGGTCCGGGTGGCCACCAGCTGGCCCTCCTGCGGGTACGCGTGCCAGGTCCGCCAGCGCACCTGGCCCTCGTGGCGCTGGGCCAGCAGGGCGGTGAACGCGTGCGGATCGCCCGGGAAGGTGCCCGCTAGGCCGTTCGGGTGGTCCGCGACCAGCGCGAGCAGCTCCTGGGCCCGCCCCGCGAAGGAGCCGCGCGAGAGGGTCTCCACGCGCGCGGCGAACTCGTACTCCCAGTCACCCACCCGCTTGGCCACGCCGAGCGGCAGCGGCGTACTGCTGCCGGGCATGCAGGCGACCGTCTCCGAACAGAGCACCTCACCCTCCTCCAGGAGCACCTGGTGTGAGGCCCCGAGCAGGCGCAACTCCACTTTCGCGTCCGCGAGCCGGAGGTTCAGTACGGCCAGGGCGGGCAGCCGCTCCCGTCCCAGGGCCCAGGCGAGATCGGCGGCACGCGTGTCGGTATACGTGGTCTGGAGGGTCGTGAGCATGAGTCGGCTCCGCAAACGCGCGAGGGAGATGGGCCGGGGCCCGCCAGCGGTAGTCAACGGGTGGGGGAACACCGGCACGGGTCCACAGGAAGTCCAGGGAGGTCCGAGGACTGGTCTACTCAACCGAGGGAATCATGAAAGGCACGGCACTCACAGCGTTTTTACCCAACTTGACGGGGTTTACATCCCCCCGGGGGCTACTCGGTTCACGTGTTCAACAACATGCCGCCCGTACGCCGTAGCGCGGGCCCGAACAAGAAGGCGTACCAGGGAAGTTGTCCCCGCAGGAGCGCCCGTTCACGCGGCCCCGGCAGGCCTCTCCCAGTGTCAGCTCGACCCGCACCCCCCGCCACCGCAGGACGATCCGCACGAGGACGACGAACCGCAGGAGGACGAGGAGCCGCACGACGAGGAGGAACCGCAGGAGGAGCCTCCGCCGCTGCCCGCCCACCAGCTGCCGGAGCCGCCGGAACCACCGGAACCGCCGCCCCCGAAGAACTTCTTGATCAGGATGACGCCGCCCACCACGGCCGCGACGATCAGCGCGAAAAGGATCATGTCCTCGCCCCCTCTCTGACACCCGGTCCCCCGGGGCCCGGGATCCCCTCGTCCCGGTGTGCAGGGGGGATGCCCGCAGGCCAACCCGGCCAAAGCACACTTGAGCAACTCCAGAGGTTGCCCCCAGGATGGCGGCCATGAGCGCACCCGCGAGCAGCAGCAACCGCCCGTTCCTCAACCGCCGGCTGGCCGCCTTCGGCACGACGATCTTCGCGGAGATGTCGGCTCTGGCCGCCGCCACGGGATCGATCAACCTGGGCCAGGGGTTCCCCGACACCGACGGCCCCGCCGAGATCGCCGAGGCCGCCGTCCGCGCGATCCGCGACGGCCGCGGCAACCAGTACCCGCCGGGTCCGGGCGTCCCCGAACTCCGCGCGGCGATCACCGCCCACCAGCAGCGCTTCTACGGACTCGCCTACGACCCGGACACCGAGGTGCTCGTCACCGCCGGAGCCACCGAGGCCATCGCCGCCGCCCTCCTCGCCCTCCTGGAACCCGGCGACGAGGTCATCGCCCTCGAACCGTTCTACGACTCCTACGCCGCCTGCATCGCCATGGCCGGGGCCGTCCGCGTCCCGCTCACCCTGCGCGCCCCGGACTTCCGCCCCGACCTGGACGCCCTGCGCGACGCCGTCACCCCGCGCACCCGGCTGCTCCTGCTGAACACCCCGCACAACCCGACGGGCACCGTCCTCACCCCCGCCGAACTGGCCGCGATCGCCGAACTCGCCGTCGAGCGGGACCTCCTCGTCGTCACGGACGAGGTCTACGAGCACCTGGTCTTCGAGGGCGGCCACACCCCGCTGGCCTCGCTCCCCGGCATGCGCGAGCGCACCGTCACCATTTCCTCGGCCGGCAAGACCTTCTCCTTCACGGGCTGGAAGGTCGGCTGGATCACCGCCCCGCCCGCCCTCGTCTCGGCCGTCCGCTCCGCGAAGCAGTTCCTGACGTACGTCTCCTCGGGGCCCTTCCAGTACGCCGTCGCCGAGGCCCTCGCCCTCCCCGACTCCTACTACGACGACTTCCGCGCCGACCTCGCCGCCAAGCGCGACCTCCTCGCCGACGGCCTCGCCGACGCCGGGTTCGAGGTCTTCCGCCCGCAGGGCACGTACTTCATCACCACCGACGTCTCACCGCTCGGAGAGAAGGACGGGCTCGCCTTCTGCCGCGCCCTCCCCGCCCGCTGCGGCGTGGTCGCCATCCCGAACCAGGTCTTCTACGACGACAAGTCCGCCGGCGCCACCCAGGTCCGCTGGGCCTTCTGCAAGCGGACCGATGTCCTCCAGGAGGCCGTCAACCGCCTGCGACAGCTCTAGCCGCGCCCCCGCGCCTGGGCCTCGCCGGGCAGTCCCGGGAGCCGGTACTCGAACCAGACGCGGTGGGTGCCGTCCTCCTCGACGAGCAGGCCGCCCGAACCGGTGATACCGGCGAGGGCGGCCGTGCCGCTGCCCGGGACGATCAGGAAGTGGTCGGTGCCCCGGTGCGGGCCGCCGTCCGTGGTCGCCGAGTGGACGAAGTTGAAGGCACCCTCCCGGCCTTCGAGGGAGCCCTCGAAGGACTCCATCGCGACGTACGTGCCGATGCCCGAAGCCTGGTCGAAGGCCGCGGTGAAGAGCGTGGCCGAACGGCCTTCGAGGCCCTCGCCCTCGTAGTGTTTCTCCAGCGTGGCGACGCCGACCGGAAGCGCGGTCTCCACCGCCGGTTCCGGTACGAGCGACGCCGGAGTGAAACTGACGACCTTGAAAGTGCCCGCAGTTCGCATCATCGGACGAGCGTACTGCCGTGGGCACGGGAAAGCCGGGCGGAACATGACGCTGGTGGCCCTGCGGCCGCGGGTACGGGAGAGCACGGCCCCGACGGCCCTCGTCGCGCTCGGCGTGTTCGCCGCCGTACGCGGAGCCGGGCTGCTGGTGGTGGCCGCCGGATCCTGGTGGGCCGGCCGGGACCCGGTACGGGTGCTCGGCGCCTCCTGGGACTCCGTCTGGTACCTCGGGATCGCCGCCCACGGCTACGGCCGCACCCAGATGTGGGCCTCCGGCTCCATCCAGAGCGACTACGCCTTCTTCCCGCTCTACCCCGCCCTGGTGCGCCTCGCCGGCGGCACCGCGCTCGCCGGGCTCGCCGTGTCCTGGACGGCCGCCGCCGCGGCCGCCGTGGGCGTGTTCCGGGTCGGGGAGCGGCTCCTCGGAACACCCAGGGGCGGGCTGCTGCTCGTCGGCCTGTGGGCGGTGCTGCCGCATTCCGTGGTGCTGACCCTGGGCTACACCGAGGCACTGCTGGCCGCCCTCGCCGCCTGGGCCCTGGACTGCGTGCTGCGCGGGCGCTGGGCGTGGGCGGCGGCCCTGGCGGTGCTGGCCGGACTGACCCGGCCCACCGGGATCGCCGTGGCCGCCGCCGTGACGGCGGCGGCCGTACGGGAGCTGGCGCTGCGGGACCGGCGCGCGCCCGCGGTGTGGGCGGCCGGGCTGCTGGCGCCGGCGGGCTGGGCGGCGTACGTCCTGGCGGTCGGGGCGCGCCGTCACGACCCGTTCGGCTACTTCGCCGTCCAGCGGCAATGGGGCTCCCGCTTCGACTTCGGCGCGGGGGCGATGGGCTCGGTGGAGAAGGTGCTGACCGGCGGGCACACCCCGCTCGCCACCACGGTGACGGTGGCCGTCCTGGCCGCGGCGGGCCTGCTCGCGGCGGCCCTGCTCCTGGAACGGGCTCCGCTGCCGCTGCTCGCGTACACCGGGGCCCTGCTGCTGATCACCTTCGGCGGGGCCGGCTTCTTCGAGTCGAAGCCGCGGTTCCTGCTGCCCGCGTTCCCGCTGCTGCTGCCGCTGGCCGCCGTCATGGCGAGAGCCCGGCCGCGCACGGCGGTCGGGGTGACCGCCTGCCTGGCCGGGCTCTCGTACGGCTACGGGGTGTACCTGCTCCTGGTGGCGCGGATACCTCCGTGAGGGCCGCCGGCGACTAGTTGTCCTCGTCGCCCTCGGTCTTGTCGTCGCCCTCCGCGGAGTCGACCTCCTTTTCGAGGCCGAGCTGCTCGATGAGCCACTTGTCGAACTCGATCGACGCGCGGACCCAGCTGACCGTGGAGGACACGAAGTGCTCCAGGCTGACGCCGGTGCCGATCAGCATCTGCGCCTCACCGATCAGACGGACCGAGCCGTCGTCGTGCGTGTGGCTGTAGACCTTGGGCCACAGGGTGCGACGGTTCCAGTCGTCGATCGATTCGAGCAGCTGCGGCTTGTCGTCGATCGCGTGCGGGCGGTCGTAGAAGGTCCGGACGGAGAAGACCTGCTGCTCGCCTTCGCCGCGGAACATGAAGTACGTCCGGAAGTCCTCCCACGGCGCCGCGAGGTCACCCTCGTCGTCGACGACGTACTTGAGCTCCATCTGCTCCAGGAGCTGCTTGACCAGATCCTGGTCGGGGACGACGGGGCCCGCCGGTCCTGTGGCCTGCGGTTCGGGCTGACCCCCGAAGTTCGGAATCGAGGCCGGGTCGATGCTCACCGTGTACTTCCCTTCGTGCGGATACAGCCATCCTCCCCCATCCGTCCCACCCCGTGTCCACCCCCGCACGCCCGATCCGCTCCGGGCGGACACCGGAGCCGGAACCGGGGCGGAGAGCGGGGCGGAAACCAGGGCGGAAACGGGGGCGGAAACCGGGCGTGCCCGACGGGCTACAGGGCCTTGCCGACCAGCAGGCCGTCGCCGGCCACGTCCACGCGGACGGTGTCGCCGTCCCTGACCTCGCCGGAGAGGATCTCCTTGGCGAGGCGGTCGCCGACCGCCGTCTGGATCAGGCGGCGCAGGGGTCGGGCGCCGTACGCCGGGTCGTTGCCCTCGTCCGCCAGCCAGGCCAGGGCCCCGGGCGTGACGTCCAGGGTGAGCCGGCGCGCCGCCAGCCGCTGCGCGAGACGTCCGATCTGGAGCTCGGCGATGTGGGCCAGCTCGTCGCGGGTGAGGGCGGAGAAGACCACCAGGTCGTCGAGCCGGTTGAGGAACTCGGGCTTGAAGCTCGCCCGCACCACGTCCAGGACCCGGGCCTTCTTGTCCTCGGCGGAGGTCGCCGGGTCCACCAGGAACTGGCTGCCGAGGTTGGAGGTCAGGATCAGGATGGTGTTGCGGAAGTCCACCGTGCGGCCCTGGCCGTCGGTGAGGCGGCCGTCGTCGAGGACCTGGAGCAGGATGTCGAAGACCTCCGGGTGGGCCTTTTCCACCTCGTCGAGCAGGACCACGCTGTAGGGGCGGCGGCGGACGGCCTCGGTGAGCTGGCCGCCCTCCTCGTATCCGACGTAGCCGGGCGGGGCGCCGACGAGGCGGGCCACGCTGTGCTTCTCGGAGTACTCGGACATGTCGATGCGGACCATGGCCCGCTCGTCGTCGAAGAGGAAGTCCGCGAGGGCCTTGGCCAGCTCGGTCTTGCCCACGCCCGTGGGGCCCAGGAAGAGGAACGAGCCGGTGGGGCGGTCCGGGTCGGCGATGCCGGCGCGGGTGCGGCGCACCGCGTCCGAGACGGCGCGCACGGCCTCGCCCTGGCCGATCAGGCGGCGGCCCAGCTCCTCCTCCATGCGAAGCAGCTTCTGGGTCTCGCCCTCCAGCAGGCGGCCGGCCGGGATGCCGGTCCAGGCGCCGACCACGTCCGCGATGTCGTCGGGGCCGACCTCGTCCTTGACCATGGTGCCCTTGGAGGCCTCCGCCTCGGCCTCGGTGGCCTCGGCCAGCTCGTGCTCCAGTGCCGGGATCTCTCCGTAGAGCAGCTTGGAGGCGGTGTCGAAGTCTCCGTCGCGCTGGGCGCGCTCGGCCTGGCCGCGCAGGTCGTCCAGGCGCTCCTTGAGCTCGCCCACCCGGTTGAGGGACTGCTTCTCCTTCTCCCAGCGGGCGGTCAGGCCGCGCAGCTCCTCCTCCTTGTCCGCCAGGTCCTTGCGGATCTTCTCCAGGCGCTCGATGGAGGCCGGGTCGGCCTCGCCCCGCAGTGCCAGCTCCTCCATCCGCAGCCGGTCGACGGAGCGCTGCAGCTCGTCGATCTCCAGCGGCGAGGAGTCGATCTCCATGCGCAGCCGGGACGCGGCCTCGTCGACGAGGTCGATGGCCTTGTCGGGCAGGAAACGGGAGGTGATGTAGCGGTCGGAGAGGGTGGCGGCGGCCACGAGGGCGCTGTCGTTGATGACCACCTTGTGGTGGGCCTCGTAGCGGCCCTTGAGACCGCGCAGGATCGCGATGGTGTCCTCGACGGACGGCTCGGCGACCAGCACCTGCTGGAACCGGCGCTCCAGCGCCGGGTCCTTCTCGATGCGCTCGCGGTACTCGTCCAGGGTGGTCGCGCCGACCATGCGCAGCTCGCCGCGGGCCAGCATGGGCTTGAGCATGTTGCCCGCGTCCATGGCGGAGTCCCCGCCGGCGCCCGCGCCGACGACGGTGTGCAGCTCGTCGATGAAGGTGATGATCTGGCCGTCGCTCGACTTGATCTCCGCCAGGACGGTCTTGAGGCGCTCCTCGAACTCGCCGCGGTACTTCGCGCCGGCGACCATCGCCCCGAGGTCGAGGGAGACCAGCCGCTTGTTCTTCAGCGACTCGGGGACGTCGCCCTTCACGATCCGCTGGGCGAGGCCCTCGACGACGGCGGTCTTGCCGACGCCGGGCTCACCGATCAGCACCGGGTTGTTCTTGGTTCGGCGCGAAAGGACCTGGACAACGCGGCGGATCTCGTGATCGCGGCCGATGACGGGGTCGAGCTTGCCCTCGCGGGCGGCCGCCGTGAAGTCCGTGCCGAACTTCTCCAGGGCCTTGTACTGGCCTTCGGGATCGGGGGTGGTCACCCGCCGCCCTCCTCGTGCGTTCTCGAAGGCGGCCAGCAGCTTCTTCGCCGTCGCGCCCTGTGCGGAAAGGACCTCACCGGCGGCCCCGCCCTTGGCGGCGATCGCGATGAGGAGGTGTTCGGTGGAGAGGTAGTCGTCGCCGAGCTTGCCCGCCTCGGCGTCGGCCTCGGCGAGTACGGCGAGCAGCTCGCGGGTGGGCTGCGGCGGCGCGACGGTGGAGCCCGTGACGCTGGGCAGGGCGGCGAGCAGCCGCTCCGCGCCGGAGCGGACGGCGGCCTGGTCGGCCTCGGTCGCGGCGAGCAGGTCGGTGACGTTCTCGTTGTCCTCGCCCGCGAGGAGCGCCAGCAGCAGGTGTGCGGGGGTCAGGTCGGCGTGGCCGTCCTTGACGGCCCTGCTGGTGGCCGCGTTCAGGGCGTCGCGGCTCTTGTTCGTCAGCTCGGCTTCCACTCGGTGGCTCTCCTCTCCGGCGGGGGTGCCGTGCACGGTGCACCGCACTGCGTAACTCTGACACGTTCAGCGTCTGCAAAGTTGAGTCTATTCCACTCAAGGCGAGTTACGTACGCTTCGGCGCATGTCCCATGACGTATTCGATCCGACGCCCGAATACCTCGCCTTCTGGCGGGAGCGGCACGTCTGCACCCTGACCACCCCGCGGCCCGACGGCACGCCGCACGTGGTGCCGGTGGGCGTGACGTACGACCCCGAGGCGGGGCTGGCCCGGGTGATCAGCAACAAGCACAGCAAGAAGGTGCGCAACGTCCTGACCGCGCCGGACGGCGCGGCGCGGGTGGCGGTGTGCCAGATGGAGGGCCGCCGCTGGGCCACCCTGGAGGGGCGCGCGGTGGTCCGTACGGACGAGGCGTCGGTCGCCGAAGCGGTGGCGCGCTACGCGGAGCGGTACGGGCGGACGCCCTCGCCCAATCCCGACCGGGTCGTCCTGGAGATCACCCTGGACCGGGCGATGGGCCGGGCCTGACGCGGCAGGCCGGGGCCGCCGGGCACACCGGGGTCGCCGGGTCCACCGGTCCGGCGGGCGTTCTCAGCGGATCCTCATGTGATTGTCCGGTTCAACCACTGGACGCGGACATCACAACGGCGCCATCGTGGTCAGGTCCACGATGGCGCCGTTGTGTGGGGGTAGCACCTGGGGCGATCTGCAACGACGGGGGAATCGCCTCAGGCACTGCGGGGGGTGGCGGTGGTGATATCGGGTTCGAAGAGCTGGTGGTCCCGCTGATCGAGATTGACGAAGACCATGCCGTACCGGACCTCGCAGCGGACGGGCTGCGGTGCGCCCCGGGGGCGGCGCAGACAGCGGTAGGCGCGGACGTCCTCGTCCTCCTCGCGCACGACGACGATGGGCTGGCCGAAGAGGGTGACCATCAGCGAGTCGCCCGCGTAGGGGATGGCGGTCGCGAGGTCTATGAACTGCCAGCCGGACCGGTAGGCGGAAGCCATCTCACGTCGGAAGTCGCGGTCGTCGGGGGTCATCAGACGTCCATCGCAGGAAGAGCGGTCCAGCCGGTGTCGAACTTGCCGTTGTCCTCGGCGCCCGCGGGGGTCGCGGTCCAGCCGGTGTCGATGCTGGCGGGGGTCGCGGTCCAGCCCGTGTCGATGTCGGCGGGCCCGGCGGTCCAACCCGTGTCGAAGCCGGCGGGGGTGGCGGTCCACCCCGTGTCCGACTTGGCTATCGCGCCGCTGGTGGTCCAGCCCGTGTCGCCGGCCAGAGCGCTCCCCACGCCACTCCCGACAGCACTGACTGTCCCAAACACCGCAACAGCGGAGAAACCAACGGCAAGCGCCGAGCGAAGCATTCTCTTATACATGGTCGGCTTCGTCCTCACTTGATGGAATCCTCTCCCCCGCCTGACAGACGATGGCTCATTCAGGCACGTCAATGCCACAGGGACGATGCATCATGTTCTTGCATGTTCAGGACCCTGGGGGGTGGAGATTTGCCCAATAGTGCGACAAACCCGACACATCCCCACTCCGTCACGGCCCTGTGCCCCGAGGGAACGCGGCTGTACGCGGCGGCGCTCAGCACCGGCCGGATCGCGCGGAGCGAGGTCAAACAGGCTCCCTGCCTGCTTGAATTCGCCCTCCTGCAGCCCGACCCCGATGACGCCAACCAGCTCCGTCCGGTTCCCCCATCCGTTGCACTGGCGCAACGGCTGCATCCGATTGAACGCGAGATCCAGGACCGCCGTCGCACCGCTGTAGATCTCACCGATGCTTTCGAGCCGTTCCTCGCCATCAGCGCGCAGAGCCCCGCGGACACGCACGCCATCACCGTGCTGGAAGGATTCGAACGGATCAACGCGGCGCTGGACCTGGCGACGGCCGAATGTCATACGGAGGTGCTCACCGTCCAGCCGGGCGGCGCCCGGCCCTCCCTGGCCCTCACCCAGGCCCTGGAACGGGACGCTCCGCTGATCGACCGCGGCATCAGCATAAGAACGCTGTACCAGCACACCGCGCGGCACAGCCAGGGCACGCTCGCCTACGTGGACCGGATCTCCGCGGGCAAGGTGGAGATCCGCACGCTGGAGGAGCTGATCGAACGGCTGATCATCTTCGACCGGACCGTGGCCTTCATCCCGGTCAGCGATGACCGCCGGGTGGCGCTGGAGCTGCGCCACCCCGGGCTCGTCGAGTACCTGATCAAGGTCTTCGAGCAGCTGTGGCGGCGCGCCGTCCCGCTCAACGACGAGATCACCTACACGCACACGCCCGACGGGATCTCGGGCGTCCAGCGGTCCATCGCCCAGCTGCTGGTCGAGGGACACGTGGACGAGGCCATCGCGCGCCGGCTCGGAATGAACGTCCGGACCTGCCGGGCGCACATCGCCCGGCTGGCCACCGCCCTGGGCAGCGGCAGCAGGGCCCAGCTCGGCTTCCTGATCGCCCAGTCGGGGATCCTGCACACCGAGGGCCCCCCGGACCTTCCGGAGGCCTGAGAGGGCCGCACAGGGCCGCACAGGGGCGCGCACGGCCCGGCGGGGGCGCACGGGGCCGGCAGGGGCGCACGGCGTCGGCAGGCGCGCGCGGGCGCACAGGGTCCGCGGGGCCCGCGCACGGCCGCCGGTACGCGCGGGCCCCGCCCGGGAATCCCGGGCGGGGCCTGCGTACGCGTACGGCGGGAGGTCAGTCCATCGGGCGCTTGGGGCGCCAGACGACCAGGGCGCTGCCCGGCTGCGGCGGCTGGTACGGGACCAGGTCGCGCCGGTACGAGGCGTGCACCTGGGCCTCACGGGCCTGGAGGGCGGCGGCCGCCCCGTCCACGACGGTGGACAGCTCGGCGACGCGCTGCTGGAGCGCGGCCACCTGGTTCTCCAGTTCGATGATCCGCTTGATGCCCGCGAGGTTGATGCCCTCGTCCTGGGACAGCTGCTGCACCGTGCGGAGCAGTTCGATGTCCCGGGCGGAGTAGCGCCGGCCGCGGCCGGCCGTCCGGTCCGGGGAGACCAGACCGAGCCGGTCGTACTGCCGCAGGGTCTGCGGATGCAGGCCCGAGAGCTGGGCGGCCACCGAGATCACGTAGACCGGGGTCTCATCGGTGAGCTGGTACGCACCGTTGCCGAAACGGGGCTGTCGTCGGTGGCCGTCCATGTCATGCTCCCTTCGCGGACTCGAACAGCAGGGCGCGCGGGTCCTCGGAACCCGTCGCGTCGCGGTACATCTCCAGGGCCTCGCGGGCCTTGTCGGACAGCTCCGTCGGAACCGCCACCTCCACCGTGACGAGCAGGTCGCCGCGGGTGCCGTCCTTGCGGACCGCGCCCTTGCCGCGGGCCCGCATCGTACGTCCGCCGGGGGTGCCCGGGGGGAGTTTCAGCGTGACCGCCGGCCCGTTCAGCGTGGGCACCTTGATGTCGGCGCCCAGGGCGGCCTCCGTGAAGGTCACCGGGACCGTCACCGTGAGGTTGTCGCCGTTGCGGCCGAACACCGGGTGGCCGTCCACGTGCACCACCACGTAGAGGTCGCCCGCGGGGCCGCCGCGCTCGCCCGGAGCGCCCTTGCCGCGCAGCCGGATCCGCTGGCCGTCGGAGACGCCCGCCGGGATCCGGACCTGCATGGTCCGCGAGCTGCGGGCACGCCCGCTGCCCTTGCAGACGTCGCAGGGGGTCTCCGCGATCAGGCCGCGGCCCTTGCAGTCCGCGCAGGGATCGGTCAGCGAGAAGCCGCCGCCGCTGCCCCGCGACACCTGACCGGTGCCGACGCAGGTCGGGCACACCCGGGGGGTGCCGTTCTTGTCGCCGGTGCCGGAGCAGGCCTTGCAGGGGGCCTGCGAGGACATCCGCAGCGGGACGGTCGCGCCGTCCACCGCCTCCGTGAAGGAGAGCGTCACCTCGGACTCGACGTCCTGGCCGCGGCGCGGCTGGGTGCGGGTCCCCGCACCCGGGCCGGAGCCGCGGTTGAACAGGCCGCCGAAGACGTCGCCGAGGCCGCCGCCGAAGCCGCCTGCCCCTCCCGCTCCGCCGCCCTGGGCGCCCCCGAAGAGGTCGCCCAGGTCGAAGTTGAAGGAGCCACCGCCGCCGCCCGGACCGGGGCGGAAGCCACCGTTGCCGAACAGCGCGCGGGCCTCGTCGTACTCCTTGCGCTTCTTGGCGTCACCGAGGATGTCGTTCGCCTCGGAGATCTCCTTGAAGCGCTCCTCGGCCGAGGCGTCGCCCTTGTTGGCGTCCGGGTGGAACTCGCGCGCGAGCTTCCGGTACGCCTTCTTGATCTCGGCCTCGGTGGCGTCCTTCGGGACACCGAGGACCTTGTAGTAGTCCTTCTCGACGAAGTCCTTCGTGCTCATCCCCGGTGGCCCTCCTCTCGGATCCCTACATGTGGTGCGTCAGCCCTTTTCGGGGGCATCCGTGTCCTTGTCGGACGGCTCGTCGCCCTCCGCGGACTCGGACTTGGCGGCGGGTGCCGCCCCCGGCTGGGGCTCGGCCACCGCGACCCGCGCGGGACGGATCGTACGCTCGCCGATCCGGTACCCGGGCTGGAGGATCGCCACGCAGGTGTCCTCCGTGACGTCCGGCGCGTACGAGTGCATCAGGGCCTCGTGGATCGTCGGGTCGAAGGGCTCGCCCTCCTTGCCGAACTGCTGCAGGCCCATCTTGGCCGCCGCGGTCTCCAGCGACTCGGCCACCGACTTGAAGCCGCCGACCAGTTCGCCGTGCTCGCGCGCCCGGCCGATGTCGTCGAGCGTCGGCAGGAGCTCCGTCAGCAGGGACGCGACCGCGATCTCCTTGACGGCGATCCGGTCCCGCTCCACGCGGCGGCGGTAGTTCTGGTACTCCGCCTGGAGCCGCTGGAGGTCCGCGGTGCGCTCACCCAGAGCGGTACGGGCCTGGTCCAGCTGCGCCAGCAGAGCCACGTCTGCTGCTGCGGAGTCCCCGGCCGGGGCCGCGGCCTCCTCCTTGTCGGAGGAAGCGGCGGCCTTCGGCTCGGCGGCGTCGTCGGACGTGCCGTCGGCGGGGACTTCGGGCTTCTCGTCGAAGCCCGGGGTCTCCTCCGACATCAGGCAGCGCCACCCTTCGGCTTCTCGTCGTCGACGATCTCGGCGTCGACGACGTCGTCGTCGGCCTTGGCCTGGCCCGCGTCACCGGCGGGGGCGCCGGCCTGGGCGGCCTGGGCGTCGGCGTAGATGGCCTGGCCCAGCTTCTGGCTGATCGCGGCGAGCTTCTCGGTCGACGTGCGGATCTCGGCCGCGTCGTCGCCCTTCAGCTTCTCCTTCAGCTCGGTGATGGCCGTCTCGACCTCGGTCTTGACGTCACCGGGGACCTTGTCCGCGTTCTCCGAGAGGAACTTCTCCGTCTGGTAGACGAGCTGCTCACCCTGGTTGCGGGACTCGGCGGCCTCCTTGCGGCGCAGGTCCTCGTCCGCGTACTGCTCCGCCTCCTGGCGCATGCGGTCGACCTCGTCCTTGCCGAGCGAAGAGCCGCCGGTGACGGTCATCTTCTGCTCCTTGCCCGTGCCGAGGTCCTTGGCCGTGACGTGCATGATGCCGTTCGCGTCGATGTCGAAGGAGACCTCGATCTGCGGGACGCCACGCGGGGCCGGCGGCAGGCCGGTCAGCTCGAACATGCCGAGCTTCTTGTTGTACGCCGCGATCTCGCGCTCGCCCTGGTAGACCTGGATCTGCACCGACGGCTGGTTGTCCTCGGCCGTCGTGAAGATCTCGGACCGCTTGGTCGGGATCGTGGTGTTGCGCTCGATGAGCTTGGTCATGATGCCGCCCTTGGTCTCGATACCGAGGGACAGCGGGGTCACGTCGAGGAGCAGGACGTCCTTGACCTCACCCTTGAGCACACCGGCCTGGAGGGTGGCGCCGATGGCGACGACCTCGTCCGGGTTGACGCCCTTGTTGGCGTCCTGACCGCCGGTGAGCTCCTTGACGAGCTCGGCGACGGCCGGCATGCGGGTGGAGCCGCCGACCAGGACCACGTGGTCGATCTCGGACAGGTTGATGCCCGCGTCCTTGATGACGTTGTGGAACGGGGTCTTGCAGCGGTCGAGCAGGTCCGCGGTGAGCTGCTGGAACTGCGAGCGCGTGAGCTTCTCGTCCAGGTGCAGCGGGCCCTCGGCGGAGGCCGTGATGTACGGCAGGTTGATCGTGGTCTCCGTGGAGGAGGACAGCTCGATCTTCGCCTTCTCGGCGGCCTCGCGCAGACGCTGGAGCGCCATCTTGTCCTTGGACAGGTCGACGCCGTGGCCGTTGGCGAACTGCTTCACCAGGTAGTCGACGACGCGCTGGTCCCAGTCGTCACCACCGAGGTGGTTGTCACCGTTGGTGGCCTTGACCTCGACGACGCCGTCGCCGATCTCCAGGAGCGACACGTCGAAGGTGCCGCCACCGAGGTCGAAGACGAGAATGGTCTGGTCGTCCTTGTCGAGGCCGTAGGCCAGGGCGGCGGCCGTCGGCTCGTTGACGATGCGCAGGACGTTCAGGCCCGCGATCTCGCCGGCCTCCTTCGTCGCCTGACGCTCGGAGTCGTTGAAGTACGCCGGAACGGTGATGACCGCGTCCGTGACCTTCTCACCCAGGTACGCCTCGGCGTCGCGCTTCAGCTTCTGCAGGATGAAGGCGCTCATCTGCTGCGGGTTGAAGTCCTTGCCATCCAGGTTGATCTTCCAGTCAGTGCCCATGTGGCGCTTGACGGAGCGGATGGTCCGGTCCACGTTCGTGACCGCCTGGCGCTTGGCCACCTCGCCGACGAGGACCTCGCCGTTCTTGGCGAAGGCGACGACGGACGGCGTGGTCCTGGCGCCCTCGGCGTTGGTGATGACGGTGGGCTCGCCGCCTTCGAGAACGCTGACGACGGAGTTAGTGGTGCCCAGGTCGATGCCGACCGCACGTGCCATTTCAATTCCTCCAGCTGACTTGAGTGCAACGGACTCAAGAATGCCGTATCGCCGCGCGGGCGTCAACAGAGGTGAGTCGAGGGCACTCAACCTTTAGGTGCCCCTTACGCTCAATGAGTCGCTGGGGGCCGCACGAAGCCCCCGCCGGAGCCGCCGCGATCCAGGACAACTCCGGCCACCCCCGGGCGATTCCGGCCTCACCCGGCCTTGAGGCGGGGTCCAGGCCGGAGCCACGCCCGAACGGGTTCGAGCCGCCCCGCGCGGCCGCGCGGCGCGCCGGGGCCGCGGCGGCCGTCCGGCACGGTGCTGGCATGCCTTCGCTGCTCTCGCTCCCCGCCCGGCCGGGGCCCCGGCCCCGCCCCCGGCTGCCGCTCCGGCCGCGCCGGCCGTGGCCGGCCAGGCCCCCGGCCAAGCGGGTGTTCGACCTCGTCGGCGCACTGGTCCTGCTGCCGGTGTGCGCCGTCCCGGTCCTGCTGGCCGCCGCGCTGCTCTACGCGACCCGGCGCGCGGGCGTCCTCGTACGGGACCCGGCCCTCGGCCTCGGCGGGCGGCCGTTCCGCACCTGGCGACTGCGTACCGAGGACTCGGGACGGGCCGGAGAACTGGTGGACCGCTGCGCCCTGGACGCGCTGCCGCAGCTGCTCAACGTGCTGCGCGGGGAGATGTCGCTGGTGGGGCCGCGGCCCCAGGCGGGCGCGAACCGGCCCGACCGGCTCTTCGTACGGCCCGGAATGACCGGATTGTGGCAGGTCAGCGCGCGTTCCGACCTCCCCTGGGAGGAGATGGCCCTGCTCGACCGGCACTATGTGGAGAGCCATTGGCTGGGGATGGATCTCGCGATCCTCGCGCAGACCCCTCGGGCGGCCTACCGACAGAGGCATGCCTGAGCGACACAGATCACCGCTCGCCCACCTACATTGCGGCGCGGGAACTGGGTAACCTCAAGCCTTGACTCAATAAGTTACCGCTTAGTAAGTCCCGCCCGAGGAGCCCTCCCATGCAACTCGCCGCGATCATCGTGTCGCTGGTACTGACCGTGGTCGGCGTTGCGCTCATCTCCCGAGCCGTCGCGCAGATCTACCGCTTCGTCAAGCTCGGCCAGCCGGTGCCCTCGGGCAGCCGCACCGACGACCCGACGGCCCGGAGCATCACGCTCGCCAAGGAGTTCGTCGGCCACACCAGGATGAACCGCTGGGGCGTCATCGGCGTCGCGCACTGGTTCGTCGCCGTGGGCTTCCTGACCCTCGGCCTGACGATCGTGACGGCGTACGGCCAGCTCTTCAAGGCCGACTGGGTGCTGCCGATCATCGGTGGCTGGCTCCCGTACGAGCTCTACACCGAGTTCATCGCGCTGTTCACGACCCTCGGCATCGTGACCCTGATCGGGATCCGGCTCGCGAACCTGCCCTCCCGGGCGGGCCGCAAGTCGCGCTTCGCGGGCTCCAAGGCCGGGCAGGCGTACTTCGTCGAGTACGTCATCCTCACCATCGGCCTGGCGATCATGACCCTGCGCGGCCTGGAAGGCGCCATCCACGGCGTCGACCACTACGAAGCCGCGTACTGGGCCTCGTACCCGCTGGTCGCCGCGTTCAACGGGCTCAGCTACGCCGCCCTGCAGAACCTGATCTACCTGACCGCCATGATCAAGCTCGGCACCACCATGGGCTGGGCGATCACGGTCGGCCTCAACACCAACATGGGTGTCGCCTGGCACCGCTTCCTCGCCTTCCCGAACATCTGGTTCAAGCGCAACGCCGACGGCGCCACCGCGCTCGGCGCGCTCCAGCCGATGACGAGCGGCGGCAAGGAGATCGACTTCGAGGAGCCGGGCGAGGACGACGTCTTCGGCGTCTCCCAGGTCGAGCAGTTCTCCTGGAAGGGCATCCTCGACTTCTCCACCTGCACCGAGTGCGGCCGCTGCCAGTCGCAGTGCCCGGCCTGGAACACGGGCAAGCCCCTGTCCCCGAAGCTCCTGATCATGTCCCTGCGCGACCACGCGCACGCCAAGGCCCCGTACCTGCTGGCCGGCGGCGGCAAGGACATGGAGGGCAACGAGAAGGCCACGCCCGAGCAGCTCAAGGACGTCCCCGCCGCCGCCCTGGCCGAGGCCGAGCGCCCCCTCATCGGCACCGCCGAGGAGAACGGCGTCATCGACCCGGACGTGCTGTGGTCCTGCACCACCTGCGGTGCGTGCGTGGAACAGTGCCCCGTCGACATCGAGCACATCGACCACATCGTCGACATGCGCCGCTACCAGGTGATGATCGAGAGCGCGTTCCCGTCGGAGGCGGGCACGATGCTCAAGAACCTGGAGAAGAAGGGCAACCCCTGGGGTCTGGCCAAGAAGCAGCGCGTGGAGTGGACGAAGGAGGTCGACTTCGAGGTCCCGATCATCGGGAAGGACGCGGAGGACCTCTCCGAGTTCGACTACCTCTACTGGGTCGGCTGCGCGGGCGCGCTGGAGGACCGGGCCAAGAAGACCACGAAGGCCTTCGCGGAGCTCCTGAACATCGCGGGCGTCAAGTTCGCGATCATGGGCGGCGACGAGAAGTGCACCGGTGACTCGCCGCGCCGCCTGGGCAACGAGCCGCTGTTCCAGCAGCTGGGCCAGGAGAACGTGGCCATGCTGAACATGGCGTTCGGTGAAGACGATGAAGATCCTTCGACCCGTAAGCCGAAGTCGGCGAAGCGGATCGTCTCGACCTGCCCGCACTGCTTCAACACCATCGCGAACGAGTACCCGCAGCTGGGCGGCGAGTACGAGGTCATCCACCACACGCAGCTGCTGCAGCACCTGATCGACGAGGGCCGCCTCACGCCGGTCACCCCGGTCGACGGCCTGATCACCTACCACGACCCCTGCTACCTGGGCCGGCACAACAAGGTCTACACGCCGCCGCGCGAGATCATGTCCGCCGTGCCGGGCCTGCGCCAGCAGGAGATGCACCGCCACAAGGAGCGGGGCTTCTGCTGCGGCGCGGGCGGCGCGCGGATGTGGATGGAAGAGCGCATCGGCAAGCGCATCAACAACGAGCGCGTCGACGAGGCCCTGTCCCTGAACCCGGACATCGTCTCCACCGCGTGCCCGTTCTGCCTGGTCATGCTGACGGACTCGGTCAACGGCAAGAAGAACGACGGCCAGGCCAAGGAATCCGTCCAGGTCGTCGACGTCGCCCAGCTCCTGCTGGAGTCGGTCAAGGCCCCGGAGCCGACGGAGGCCGAACTGGCCGCCGCCGCCGCGCAGGCCGAGGAGGAGGCCGCCGCCGCCAAGGCGAAGGCCGAGGCGGAAGCGAAGGCCAAGGCCGACGCGGAGGCTGCCGCCAAGGCGAAGGCCGAAGCGGAAGCGAAGGCCAAGGCCGACGCGGAAGCCGCCGCCAAGGCGAAGGCCGAAGCGGAGGCCGAGGCCGCCGCGGCGAAGACGGCAGCTGACGTCGACGCGGAGCCCGAGGCCGAGACGAAGGCCGAAGCCGACGCGGACGCGGACGCCGACAAGTCGGAGGCTCAGGCCGAAACCGAAGCCGATGCTCCGGCCAAGGACGAGTCCCAGCCCGAGTCCAAGCCCGAGGACGAGGCCAAGGACGAGGCCAAGGACGACGAGGTCAAGGACGGGGCCGCGGGCGCCAAGTAGGCCCCGGCACCGCACGCGAACGGCCGGTCCCCCACCAGGGGGACCGGCCGTCGCCGTGTACGCACTAGCCGCGCCCGCGCCCGCGCATCGCGAAGCCCAGCCCGGCCGCGCCCACCGCGGCCATGCCTCCGCCCGCGGCCAGCAGCACCGGGGTGTGGGACTTCGGAGCCGCGTCGACCGCCGCCGCACCGGCCTTCACGCCGCCCGGGACGACCCGGACCTGCGTCTCCGTGGCGACGACCGTCGACTTCGGGGCGACCGGCATCTCGACCGGCTGCCCGCCCCCCTCGACCGGTGGCGTCACCGGCGGAACCCTCGGCGAGTCCGCGAAGGCGGATCCCACGGGCAGCGCCAGGACGGCGGCGGCCCCGGTGAGGGCGGCGGCGGTACGGAGGGCGGTGCGGCGGGTGCTGCTCATGACAAGGGCTCTTTCCGTGCTCGTTCACGACTCCGTGGCGGCGACGGTCACAACCTACGGGCACAATATCTACGCATTCCATAGGCAATGTAACGAACCCCCGCAGACCTCGACGCAGCCATGTAAACCACCCGACCCCGGGTACCCCTAGGGGATGTCACAGGTCAGCCGCAAAGGCCACGTGTTCCGACGGCCGGGCCACGGCCGCCGCGCGGAGCAGGTACTTTCGATCACGTGGCTGGATTCAGGATCGGACGGGGCCGGGACAACAACCGCCCCCCGCAACAACCCCCGCACGCCCCTCGGCAGCAGCCGTACGGTCAGCAGCAGGCGCCACAGGCGCCGCAGCCGCCGTACGGCCACCAGCCGTACCCGAACGCCGGCCCGCCCCCGCAGCAGCACTGGCCGCAGCACGGCGGCTCAGGGGGCCACGACGAGCCCGAGTACTTCGACCCGTACGGCCGCCCGCAGCACGCGCAGCAGCCGCCGCAGGGCCAGTACGCGGCCCCGCACGAGCCCTCGTACGCGAACGACCCGGGTCACACCCAGGCCTTCTCCGTCGGCGAGGACCCGTACGGCAACGGCGCGACGTACCAGGCGGGCGTCGCCCCGGCCGCGCCCGCCGGACCGCGGCTGCCGTGGAAGGAACTGCTGCGCGGCATCGTCCTGCGCCCGGGGCCGACCTTCTTCCAGATGCGTGACTACGCCGTCTGGGGCCCGGCGCTGACCGTCACCTTCCTCTACGGCCTGCTCGCGGTCTTCGGCTTCGACAAGGCCCGTGAGGACGCGATCAAGGCGACCCTCACCCAGGCGGTCCCGATCGCCCTCAGCACCGGCGTGGCCTTCGTCATCTGCGGGCTGATCCTGGGCGGGGTCACCCACACCCTGGCCCGCCAGCTGGGCGGCGACGGCGCGTGGCAGCCGACGGTCGGCCTGTCGATGCTGGTCATGTCCCTCACGGACGCGCCGCGCCTGCTGTTCGCGATCTTCCTGGGCGGCGACAACATGCTCGTCCAGATCCTCGGCTGGGCCACCTGGGTGGCCGCCGGCGCCCTCTTCACCTCACTGATCAGCAAGTCGCACGACCTGCCGTGGCAGAAGGCGCTCGGCGCCTCCGCCATCCAGCTGGTCGCCCTGCTGTCGATCATCAAGCTCGGGACCCTCTAGCCCCGGGTACGCGAGAGGGGCCCGGCGCGCAGTGCGCGCCGGGCCCCTCTCGTCGTTCACGCGTCGAGGACCTGGCCCTCGCGCTTGACCACGGGCGGCTCGACCGACCACGGGAAGTTGATCCACTCGTCGGTCTTCTTCCACACGTACTCGCACTTCACGAGGGAGTGCGACTTCTCGTAGACGACCGCGGACCGCACCTCGGCGACGTGGCCGAGGCAGAAGTCGTGGACCAGCTTGAGCGTCTTGCCGGTGTCGGCGACGTCGTCGGCGATCAGCACCTTCTTGTCGGTGAAGTCGATCGCCTCGGGCACCGGCGCCAGCATGACCGGCATTTCGAGGGTCGTACCCACGCCCGTGTAGAACTCCACGTTCACGAGGTGGATGTTCTTGCAGTCGAGCGCGTACGCCAGACCGCCGGCCACGAACACCCCGCCGCGGGCGATGCTGAGGATGATGTCCGGCTCGTAGCCATCGTCGGCGATGGTCTGCGCCAGCTCGCGGACGGCGTTGCCGAACCCCTCGTAGGTCAGGTTCTCCCGTACTGCGCTCATGCCTCGTGCCTCACCTGGGTGCGGTGGAAGTTCTGGAAGGACCGCGAGGCGGTCGGCCCGCGCTGGCCCTGGTACCTGGACCCGTAGCGGTCACTGCCGTACGGGAACTCCGCGGGCGAGCTGAGACGGAACATGCACAGCTGCCCGATCTTCATGCCCGGCCAGAGCTTGATCGGGAGCGTGGCGAGGTTCGACAGCTCCAGCGTCACGTGCCCGGAGAAGCCCGGGTCGATGAAGCCCGCGGTCGAATGCGTCACCAGTCCCAGCCGGCCGAGGCTGGACTTCCCCTCCAGTCTGGAGGCGATGTCGTCGGGCAGCGAGATGACCTCGTACGTCGAGGCCAGCACGAACTCGCCCGGATGCAGGATGAAGGCCTCGTCCCCTTCGGGCTCGACCAGCCGGGTCAGATCCGTCTGCTCGATCGCGGGGTCGATGTGCGCGTAGCGGTGGTTCTCGAACACCCGGAAGAACCGGTCGAGACGCACGTCGATGCTGGAGGGCTGCACCATCGACTCGTCGAACGGGTCAATGCGAACCCGTCCGCTGTCGATCTCGGCCCGGATGTCTTTGTCGGAGAGAAGCACGTCCCGAGGATACGCAGAGCGCGCGGGCCACCCCCAATCGGAGCGACGCCCGCGCGCCCGCCTTCCCCGGCCTGCCGGACCGCCCGCCTAGCGCTTGACGCCGCCCACGGGCACCGCGTGCCTCAGCCGCGCGCACCGCGGACAGCGCAGCAGCCGCCCGGGACCGATCCGGCCGGCACCGAGGTGCTGCAACGGGAACGAGGCGGTACTGAAAACATGCCCTTCGGCACAACGGACGACTGTGTGCTCCATCGAGTCCCTTTCCCCAACGAGCCGTACTGCGATGAATCGCCACATTAGGGGATGATCGGGACCCACTCCAGCCGCCGCTCCGCCCCCTCACGCTACGCCCCAACTCCCGCACGCACGAACCCTGCTGCACCACTTCCGGGACCGCCGCACCACGGGGGAATTCACCGCAGGTCGATCATGGGGTACAGTGTGCAACGGTAAGGCTCCAGGCAACTGGACCGCCGTGCGGATGTAGTTTAATGGTAGAACATGAGCTTCCCAAGCTTATAGCGCGGGTTCGATTCCCGTCATCCGCTCTTACAAGAAGGCCCAGGTCAGCGACCTGGGCCTTCTTCGTTGTCTAGACCTTTCAGAGCCCACGCGCCGTTCGTATGCCACAAGTGCCGCAGCAGCGCGTCAGATTGGGCCTCCGTTCGTCAACGTCCCGGCGGTCGAGAAAATCCGATCCAGGTGGTGATGGAGCACCGCGATCGCCGACTCCGGGCTCCGCTGACCCACGAGGATGCTGGTACCCATGGTCGCCGCCATCGCGAGCAGACTGATCGCCTCCGTGCGCGCGTCGGCGTCCGGGTCGGCCAGGCCGGCCTCCTGTGCCTGTTCGAGAAGTCCGGTCAGAGCGTTCTCCGCGGCGTCGGGGTTGTCGATGAAGGGCTGGGCGGCCAGCGCCTCGTCGGTCACAGACAGAATGGCGTACGAGCTGTACAGCAGGTGGAACGTGCGGCTCTCCTCATCGGTCGGCAGCGAGGCCAGCAGCAGCGCCTCCACCGTGGCGCGCGGGCCCGGGTCCGGGCCGACAGCGGCCAGTCGGGCGCCCACCCTCGCGGTGAAGCGGTCGGTCAGGTGTCGGAGGCCGTAGAAGAGCAGCTTTTCCTTGGTCTCGAAGTAGTACTGCACGAGCCGGAGCGACACACCGGCCTCCGCGGCCACGTCCCGCATGCCGACCGCATGCAGCCCGCGCCGCCCCGCGACCTGGATGAGCGCCTCGGCGATCTGGGCGCGCCGCTCCTCGTGATCCACACGCTTCGGCATGTTCCTGTGTCTCCGCCTGTCGATAGTGGGTTCGCGGTCCGCTACCCGAACCCCTTCATGATACCGCCGTACCACATTGGTGGTACAGTCGTACCACGACGAACGGATCTTCCCAGGAGGTGCCGCCGTGCCCGAGAACACCGCCCGCGTACGCCGCGATGTCGGCCGCTACATCAACGACACTCTGCGCGACCGCTACTTCGCCGCCGCGGACGTGCTCTACGCGATGGGGGCACCCGTCCGCTCCGAGACGGATGTGGAGACCAGCTTCGGCACCACCCACGTCTACCGGTACGGGCCTTCGGACCCCGCCGCCGAGTCCCGGACCCCGATCGTCCTGATCCATGGCGCGGGCTACAGCTCGGCCATGTGGTACCCCAACACCCCCGGTCTCAGCCTCGACCGCCCCGTCTACGCGCTCGACACGCCGGGCGACGCGAACCGCAGCGTCCACCGCGAGCCCATGTGGCAGCCCGAGCGCGCCGCCCAGTGGATGGACGAGGCCCTCGACGCCCTCGGCCTCGACCGGGTCCACCTGGTCGGCTCCTCTTACGGCGGCTGGCTGGTGCTCAACCAGGCCCACCGCCGACCCGGGCGGCTCGCCTCCGTCACCGCCCTCGACCCCGGCGGGCTGGAGAAGGTCGGCCTGCGCTTCTTCGCCTGGGTCTTCGTGAGCCTGTTCGCCACCTTCGCCCCCAAGGCGCTGCGCCCCCGGCTCGCCAAGTGGCTGGACCAGCCGGTCATAGCCGTCCCCGAGATGCGCAAGTGGATCCACCTCGGCGCCCGCGCGTACCGGATCCGCCGCCCCGCACCCCTGCCGCTGGCCGAGGACGCGCTGCGGTCCATCCGGACCCCGCTCTACGTCATCATGGGCAAGCACAGCCTGCTCGTACACCCCAAGCGGCAGCTGGAGCGCGTACCGCGCCTCGTTCCCGGAGCCCGCGCCGAGATCATCACCGCGACCGGCCACGGACCGCAGATCGACCACCCGGACGTGGTCAACGCCCGGATGCTGTCCTTCATGGAGGACGCCGATTCCCTCGACCCTGCTGCGGTCGAGGCATAGGGCTACGGCAGGGAGAAGCGGCCGTAGGCGGCGCCCACTCCGTGCCACAACGTGCCAGTAGGGGCGGTAAACAGCGGTCAACACGGGGTCGCCGGAAGCAGCCCGGACGGATCCGCCGGCGAATATCCCCGCAGGTCAGCGGGCATATGCACACCCAAGTACCGGGTGATTCCCAAGCCTATAGCGCGGGTTCGATTCCCGTCATCCGCTCCATGACAAAGCCCCAGGTCACCGGCCTGGGGCTTGTTTGCTGTCTAGACCTATCTGGGCCCGCGTGCCGCACGTGCCATAAGTGCCGTACCGGGGCGTCAGGTTGGGCTCCGAGACGCCGCACCCGGCGCTGTGAGGGTTGTGCGCAGCAGGTCCAGGAAGACGGTGGCCGCGGGGCTGGAGGGGCCGTCCGTCCGCCAGGCCAGAGCGACCCGGGCGCGTAGCAGCGGCTCGGTGATCTGCAGCGTCCGCAGCCCGAGGGCTGCCGCCGCGCCGACAGGGAGAGCGGGAACCACCGCCACGCCGAGGCCGCGGGCGGCGAGCTGTGCGAGGAACGGCAGAGCGGCTGCCTCGAAGGCGATACGGGGCCGGAACCCGGCCTGCGCCGACGCACGGTCGAGTACTCCACGGATACCCGTGCCACGCGGCAGGCTGATCAGCGGGCGATCGCGGAGTTCGGCCAACGGAATGCTCGTGCGGTCCGGGGGCGTGAGGGCGGGGTCGTCCGGGGCGACGGCTGCGACCAGAGGTTCGTCGACCAGGACCTGGACGGAGATGCCCGGTGGCGGTTCCTCGTGCGCGAGTCCGATCACGGCGATGTCGAGCTCCCCACGATTCAGTGCAGTGAGCATCCGCTCCGAGGCGTCCTCCGTCAGGGCGATCTCGACCTGGGGGTGGTCCTCGTGGAAGCCTGCCAGTACGGCGGCCAGGTCGAACTCATGGGCTGCCGCGGCTGCGCCCGAGACGAGGCCGAGGGTGACGTGACCGCGCAGCAATCCGGTGAACTCGTCAGCGGTCTGCCGTACCGCTTCGACGGCGGAGAGCGCGGCCCGCGCGTACGGCAGTACAGCCTCGCCCACCTCCGTCAGGGTCACCGACCGGCCGGAGCGGTCGAGCAGCGGGTGCCCGAGTTCCTTTTCGAGCTGGCGGACTTGGGCGCTCACACCCGGCTGCGCCAGGTGCAGACGGGCGGCGGCGCGGGTGAAGTTGGCTTCCTCCGCGACCGTGACGAAGTACCGCAGCTGCCGGATGTCCATAACTCATCATTCTAGTTGTGAGACATGCAAACTCTTGGACTTATGACGGGGCTGCCGAGAGCCTTGAGGTCATGGGGAACAAGACGCACCGGAGACCAGCGGCAGACATCAAAGCCGCGATCGCAGCCGAACGCCGAGAGCTGGCGGCCGTGCTCGACGGCTTGTCGGCCGAGGAGTGGGACGCTCCGAGCCTGTGCGGGGGTTGGCGGGTACGGGAGGTCGCGGCCCACATGACGATGGGGTTCCGGTACTCGCTCCCCAAGATGGCGCGGGAACTGATCAGGGCGCGAGGCAGCCTCCACCGGATGACCGACCTCTGTGCCCACAAGGACGCGGCCGCCCATTCGACACGCGAGCTCGCCGCATTCCTCGGCGACAACGCGGATCACCCCTGGAAGCCGCCGGTCGGCGGGATCGAGGCGGCCTTGGGCCATGACGTGGTCCACGGCCTGGACATTACGGTCGCGCTGGGCCTCGACCGCCGGGTTCCCGAGGACCGCGTACGCATCCTCCTGGAGTGCGTCGACGCCAGGACCCTCACGTTCTTCGGAGCCGACCTGGGCGGCATCGAACTCCGCGCCGACGACCTCGACTGGTCCTTCGGTACTGGAACGCCACTTTCCGGTGCCGCACAGGATCTCCTCCTGCTCGCCTACGGCCGACGGCTCCCGCCGGGGCACCTCCGCGGCGAACCGCGTGACCGCTTCGTCGCCGCGCGGGTGGCGTGACGGACATGCGCATCCGACTCCTCCAGGGGCTCGCCGTGCTCGCCACCGGGCTGCTCGCCGGCGCATTCGGCTACGGCGCGGCCAACCTCGTCCCCACCTTCAACGCAGTACCGCTCGACATGCGGCTGTCGTTCCACGCCGAGCTGATGAAGATGAACGGCATCACCATGCAGGCCGCGATGGCCGCGTCGACACTGAGCTCCCTCGCTCTCGCGACCCTGACACGCGGCCGCGCCCGGCTGATCTCGGGTACGGCAGGTCTGCTGACCCTCGCTTCGTTCCTGATAACCCGGCTCGGCAATGTGCCGATCAACGGCCGGATCAAGGAATGGGCGCTCACCTCGGCACCGGTCGATCACGCGGAGATCCTGCGGCGCTGGGAACTCTTCAACGACCTGCGCACGCTCACCGCCCTCATTGCGTTCGCTCTGCTCATCACCCTCTCTCTGAAACCGATTGCGGGAGCAATTCCAGGCGCCGGCGGCCCTGCCGGCGGCGGAAACCCGCAGTCGATCCGCGCCCTTGCGCCTCCGTGAGGCACCGCCATGAGGGACGTGCCCCAACCGTGCCCTGAGGGACGGTCAACAGCGGTCAGAACCGGAGCGCAAAGAGGCCCCAGAATGCGCTTCGAAGGGTCGATTCCCGCAGGTCAGGAGCCATACGAACAGGTTCCGCGCCATAGATTCCCAAGCTTATGGCGCGGGTTCGATTCCCGTCATCCGCTCCACTGCAAAGCCCCAGGTCAACGACCCGGGGCTTTTGTGTTGCCTGGACCTCTCCACCCCTCACGAGTCGGCCTGCGGCCACATCTGGCGCCAGCACGGGCCAAGACCACGCAACAGATCCGCACGGACGTGCGACACCTTCGCCTTCCTGACGTTCCGTCACTCTTGCAGACCCTTTTTTACGATTTGGCGTCTATTGCTGTGAAATATGCGTCAATACTGCCGGGTGACGGCGCATCACTGCCTCTGACAGGGAGTCGCTCTGCCGTCCCCCGCTCGGGGTGAGCCTGCGCGCCGACGCAGGCAGGGAGCTTGCGGCCCTGAGCAGTCACCGTCGCGGGCGCTCGGAATCCTCCTCGGGGAGTACTGAGGATCGAAGCAACAAGAAAGGTCCTGCTATGGCATTGGATGTCATCCGGTCGGCTCCACCCGACGCAAGCCCTCAACGCAGTCTGCTCAAACGGGGAGCCTTCGCCCTGCTCCCCGCAGCGCTCCTGGCGTCGGCCGCCCTGGTCCCGAACCTCGCTCACGCCGCGGAATCCACCGTGGGGCTGGGGACCGCCACCAGTTACGCGGTTCTGGCCGGTTCGACGATCACCAACACGAACCCCACCATCATCAACGGCGACCTGGGGCTCTATCCGGGCACATCGGTGACCGGCTTCCCGCCCGGCATCGTCAACGGGGTGCAGCGCGTGTTCCCCAACGCCGCTGCCGGTCAGGCGAAGTCCGACCTCGTCGTCGCCTACGACGACGCGGCAGGACGGGGACCCGGGACCGTGCTCGCTGCGGCCGAGATCGGCGGACTGACGCTGGCGCCCGGCGTCTACACCGCCCCGTCGTTCGTGCAACTCACCGGGACGGTCACACTCGACGGCCAGAACGATCCCAACTCCGTCTTCATCTTCCGGATCCCCTCGACCCTGACCACGGCTCCGGCGAGTGTCGTGGCCTTCATCAACGGAGCAAGTGCCTGCAACGTGTTCTGGCAGGTGGGCAGCTCCGCCACCATCGACACGACCACCCAGTTCAAGGGCAACATCCTGGCCCTGCAGTCCATCACGCTGAACAACAGCGCCGTGATCCAGGGCCGTGCCCTGGCGCGCAATGGCGCGGTCACGATGGACAACAACACCATTACGAGGCCGGACTGCGCCGTTGGTCCGCCCGGACCGAGCGGACCTCCCGGACCCAGTGGACCTCCCGGACCGACCGGCAGCCCCGGCCCGACCGGCAGCCCCGGCCCGACCGGTGCCCCCGGCCCGACCGGCAGCCCCGGCCCGACCGGTGCCCCGGGCCCGACCGGCAGCCCCGGCGCCCCCGGCGCACCTGGCGCACCCGGCGCACCCGGCGCACCTGGCGCACCCGGCGCTCCCGGTAACCCCGGCGCCCCTGGCGCACCCGGCGCACCTGGTAACCCCGGGGCACCCGGCGCCCCTGGTGCCCCTGGTCCCGACGGCGCCCCTGGTGCCCCCGGAGCCCCTGGCGCTCCCGGCGCTCCCGGCCCGACCGGCGCTCCTGGCCCGACCGGCAGCCCCGGCGCCCCTGGTGCCCCTGGTCCCGACGGCGCCCCTGGTGCCCCCGGAGCCCCTGGCGCTCCCGGCGCTCCCGGCCCGACCGGCGCTCCTGGCCCGACCGGCAGCCCCGGCGCGCCCGGTGCCCCCGGCGCACCTGGTGCCCCCGGCAGCCCCGGCGCTCCTGGCCCGACCGGCAGCCCCGGCGCGCCCGGCGCCCCCGGCGCACCTGGTGCCCCCGGCAGCCCCGGCGCCCCCGGCCCGACCGGCAGCCCCGGCGCGCCCGGCGCCCCCGGCCCGACCGGACCCGCAGGACCCACAGGACCTGTCGGACCCACCGGACCCGCAGGACCCAAGGGGCCTCGCGGAGACAAGGGCGAGAAGGGGCACCATGGCCACGACAAGGACGAACACGGCAACCACGACCACGACAAGGACGAGCACGGCAAGGACGAGCACGGCGACCACGACCACGACCAGGACGAGGGCGAGGGCGACAACGGTCAGGGTGACCACGACGAGGGCAAGCCGCCGTGGGCCAACTTCCTTCCGAACGGCCAAGCCGAGGCTCCCGGCCACGCTGGTCCCGGCCACGCGGCCAAGAGCGTCAACTTCGCCCACGTGAGCGCCGCCACCAGCCAGCAGCCGGCGGGGGCCGGATCAAGCAGCGGGACCGGCATCACGGCCGCCTCCGCGGCAGCGCTGGCATTCGTCGGAGGCTCGGTCGTCTTCACCAGGAGGAGGATGCGGCGAGGTACGACAACGCGACAGGAGTAGCCCATCGCAGGCGTGACCGCCTCACGCCCCTGACCCATCGGTGTCGGGCACTCGGCCCGATCCTCGAACGCTTCGCCCTCCCGTCGCCGATGGCTGCGTACGCATCGGCGGCAGGGGCTGGAGCTCGATCAAGCGCGTAGGACGTCACGTCCGCCGTTCGGCGGCTGAGCCCCTGGGCACATCGTCCAGGGGCTCAGTGGTGCTCGCGAGTGATCGATTCGGATTCACGGACGCGCCGGCCGGCGATGTCATGGTCCCGGTCGGCGAAGGGCGGGTCATTCCGCGCCGGTGTAGGACTTGATGGCTTCGTCGATGAGATGCCGGGTGCTGTCCGGGCTCAGCGCCCGGGCCTGCAAGTGCGCATACATATCGCGGTAGAGCCGAACATCGGAACGTTTCTCCAGATAAACGTCGCTGGTGAACCTTTCCAGATACACCACGCTCATATCGGCGGCGTCGGCGAACTCCAGCAGCGAGAACTGTCCCGAGACACCCGGGTGCGCGCCCGCACCATGGGGGAGAACCTGCACGGTGATGTGCGGCTGGGCACCGAGACGGGTCAGACGGTCCAGCTGCTTGCGCATGACCTCGCGGCTGCCCACGACGCGCCGCAGCGCCGATTCGTCCAGCACGACCCATAGACGCAGCGGGTCGCGCGGGGCCCCCAGCCGGTCCTGGCGCCGCAGCCGCACCTGGAGGCGTGCGCCGGCCTGTTCGGCCGTGACATGAGGGATCGTTCCTGCGATGACCGCCCGGGCATAGGCGGGAGTCTGCAGCAGGCCGGGGATCACCAACGGCTCGTAGAGCCGGATCGAGGCCGCCTCGGCCTCCAGGCCGATGTAGGGGCCGTACGGGATGTCGCCGTAGGAGTTCCACCAGCCCTGCTGACCCGACTCCCGGGACAGCTGCATCAGGTGGTCGACGCGCCGCTGATCCTGAACTCCGTACAACCCGCAGAGATCGCGCACATCGCGTGGCTTGGCGAGGCGGCGGCCGTTCTCCAGCAGGCTGATCTTGGGCTGGGAGATCAGCAGGTGTTCCGCCACCTGCTGTGTCGTCATACCGCTGATCTCCCGGAGCCGACGTAGCTCCGACCCCAGTCGGCGCCTGCTGACGGTGGGATTGACAGCGCCACTCACAGGACGCGCACCTCCGCTCGGAAAACCTTGCACAGGCGAGCAGATTGCCACGGCACGGTCGGCTCGATCCGCTTTTGTGCCGTGTCGTGAACGGCGACAACCGAACCGTCCACATTTTCCGGTTCACATAACAAGAATCGAAATATCCTCACATCGGCGCCCCATCCGCGTGAATTACGGATTGCGCAGAGAATTCCCGCCCGAATCACAAGCCGGTACGGATTTCTGCGCAATATGCCAGGCTCCGGAGGCAGCCGTGAAGTGCCTCGCTCCGCGGTCGCCGTCATGCGGACCTTCGGCGTGCGTGGCAGCGTGATCCGAGAGGAGTCCGTACCCCCACGCATCTAGAGGAGCGCCGTCATGGACGGTACGCAGGACAAGCGTCAGGAGCCGGGCAAGAGCACGGGCCGCGAGGCTCAGGAGCACCATCGCCCCGGAGACCCCGCGCAGCCCCGGCCGGGCAGGCAGTCCCGTGAACAGGAAGGGACGCCCGGTCAGAAGAAGGGCTCGCGCCGCCGCGAGGACGACCTGCTGCGCGAAGAGGACCTGCACGACGAGGGGCTCTGACCGGCGCACCGCAGGCCCGGGGCCCGGCCGGTACGCACCACTCCGGCCGGGCCCCGTCGCATCCCGCCCGACCCCACGGCGGCGCCGCGCCCTCGGCTCGGCCGCCGTGGGCTCCGGGTCAGCCTGCCGTATCGGCGGCGCCGTCCCCGGGCTCGGTGGTGGCGACGAGGAGCTGGGCGGCCTGCGTGATGTTGTCGGCGCGGACGGCGCGGGCCATCGCTTCCCGGGCGGCGTCGGCGGTGGTGTCCGGGGGAACCACCAGCAGGGCGAAGTGGTCGTTGTGGCCGCGGGTGACGAGGACGGTGTCGTCGCCGACCGGGTCGGAGTCGAGGTGCACGACCTGGTCGTCGACGACCAGGCGGGTGGGGACTCCGTTCCAGGCGGAGGCGTCCACGCCCACGCGGGTGATCGGGCCGAGATGCCCGGTCAGCACTCTGATCAGCGCCGGCAGCTCGGTTCCGATGTCGCGGGTGCGCGGCCACCAGGCGCCGTCGAGGAGCCCCTCCCGGGACCGCGTGGTCTCCAGCCGGAGCACGGCCGCGCCGGGCCGGATCGCACGGTGGATCGCATCCGGCAGGAGCAGCGGGGGTGTGGGGGGGCCGTCTGAGTCAGCCATGTGGGTTCACCCGTCTACGGGGACCTGTGGTCCTTTCACACTACGCCCACCGCCCACTCCACCGCCTACCGGAAAATACCTGTTCAGAACGGCCAAAACCCGCCGAACGGGCGTAAGGTGAAAACACCGGGAGTACCTCGCACACCGGCTTTCATGCGGGTGTCGTTTCCGGCGATCGCCTAAAGACCGGGCTGCCGACGGGCAGTCCGGGGGCAGGTCCGCATCATGACCACGACCCTCGACCGGACCGCGCCCCGCGACCTCGCCGCAGTCCCGGCCCGCTTGTCCCTCACCCCGAAGACCACGCTCGCCGGCCAGCTGGACGGGGCCTGGTGGCCTTACTCCCGCGACCTCGAAGCCGAGCTCCCCCCGCTTGCCGCCGCCCTGGAGGAATCCTGGGGTCGCGTCACCCGCGTCACCGTGAATCCCACCCGCTGGCCCGTCGTACCGCACACGGTGCCCATGGACGGGCGAGTGCTGCACGTGGGCTGGTTCACCGAACAGGACCCCGACAAGCTGATCCTGCTCTCCTACACCGTCGGGCGCTGGGACCTCCTCGTCATCCCGCCCGAAACCGCACCCGCGGCCGCGGCCCGTCTCATGGCCGCCGCGGCGATACCGGGCAGCGTCCTCACCCCGGGCATGCTGATGGCCAACGAAACCGTCATCGGACGCGGCATCCGCGACGCGGGCCGCCGGGAGGCCACCTGGGAGGGCGAGGGCGGGGCCTGCATGTCCCCGTTCGGGGACGCGATGGGACGAAGCTCCCTCCCGCTGTCCGCGAACGGCTGGAGGTGAGCTCCGTGGAGACCATCGCCCTCCTCGCACGACCTTCCTCCGGACCTTCCTCCGGGCGGGGTTGACGGGCGGGCCCCACGGCACAGGCAACCGCCGGCGCACGCGAAAGGACGCGGTCATGGCCACACTGCGCGAACGCAAGACCTACCGCGAACAAGTGCTCCGGGTCCTGTACGAAGCCGTCGAGGGCAACCGCCTCCTCGGCATCACCGGAGCGCAGCTGCGGAGCGACCTCCGCATACCGGAACAGGACCTGGCGGCGGCCTGCACCTACCTGGCGGGCGAAGGTCTGATCACCGTCGACTGGGAACCGGGCAACACCCCCGCGATGGTCACCCTCACCCACGTGGGAATCCGGCACATGGAAGCCGAGGAGGAAGGGGCGGTCTAGCTGAGGGGCGGTCTAGACGCGGGCGAACTCCTCGGTCTGGTGGGCGAACTCCTGGGCCATGGCGGCGCTGACCGTCGGCCTGGTCCCGCGGATCGTGCGCAGGTAGTCCTCGGTGGTGGGGCGGGCCCGGGCCCCGGTGTCGAAGGTGCGCTCGAACTGGACCTGTGAGACCGTGCGCGCCACATGGGCGATGTCGGCGGGGGTGAACCCCTCGCTGGCGGACGCCAGCGCCGTGCTGTCGGCCTGCGCGCCCGCCCGGGCCAGATAGCTCTCCCACAGGGCGGTCCTCGCGCGGTCGTCGGGCGGGCCGATCGGCAGCACGTAGTCGAACCGGCCGTGCCGCAGGAACGCGGAGTCGAGGGTGGTCACGTCGTTCGTGGCGCAGACGAGCAGCCGCCCGTCCTGGCCCCGGAACCGGACGATCGCCTTGAGCAGTTCGTTGACGACGCCGACCGCGGTCGCGTCCGCACCGCTCCGGGTCCCCGCGATCTCCTCTACCTCGTCGATGAAGACCAGGACGTGGTCGAGCCGGGCGATCTCGTCGAAGCGCCGGTTCAGCCCGCTGGCCAGCCCGTACTCGGCGGCCAGCCGGGCGGGGAACAGTTCGAGGAACGGCCATCCCAGACGGCTGGCGATCGCGTGCGCGAACGTGCTCTTCCCCGTCCCGGGCGGCCCGAACAGCATCACCGCCCGCGGCGGCTCCACTCCGTGCCGGGCGGCCATTTCGGGATGGGCCAGTGGCAGGACCAGACGCCGCTCGATGAGCTCCTTCTCCCTCTGCATGCCCGCGACCTTCTGCCAGAGCCCCCCGGGCGGCAGCTCCGCTCCCAGCGACGCGAGCATGCCGACCGCCTGCGGGGTCACCCGCCCGCGCTTCTCGAAGAGGACCAGACCGGGACGGGCGTCGAAGCCGCAGTTGTGCAGGGCGGTGGCACCGGTCTCGCCGTCGGGCAGGGCCGCGTGCACCGTTCGGACGCCGTCGGCGAACAGCCGGTGCTCCAGGGCCGTGATCAGGTCGCTGCCCAGCCCCCGGTGCCGCCAGTCGGGCGCCATGCAGATGCGCAGGATCCACGACCGGTCGCCCTCCACCCTGCTCACCGCGGCGCCGACCACCACCTCGTCCGCGGTGGCCACGACCGCCGGATGGAGGGCCTGGAGGGCCGCCACCGCGTCCGACAGCGGGAAGAGGGGTGGCTCTTCGGCCGTACTGCTCTCCGCGTCGACCCGGATCACCGCTTCGAGATCGTCCGGGGTGTAGTCCCTGACATGCCAACCCGTCATGGTCAGCTCCGTGTGCTCGGCCGTACTCCCATCATCGGCCGATGTGCGCGCGATGCGCACGCCGGGCGGACCGTGTGGCGTGCCCGGTCGCCGGGGAGCATCCTGGAGGCCATGCCGCCCGTGCAGCCCGGACGCCGGCCCGCCGGCCGGTTGGAGGCAACAGGATGACCGTCGGAGGGCGCGGGGACCCGGACCGCTCGGAGAGCTTCGGGGAGGAACTGCTCGGGCTGCTCCTGGACCGGGCGCACGAGCTGCCGCCGCACATGGTCGGCCCGCTCGTCGCCACGACGGTGGCCCGGTTGGGGGGCCGCGAACCGCAGATCCTGCTCCAGGACTACGGACTGCAGCAGCTGGTCCCTCTGGACGCCGCCGGCGGCGTGGCCGCCGGGGGCGCGCAGCCCATCGACCGCTCCGACGCCGGGCGGTGCTTCCTGGAGTCACGCCCGGTCGAGGTCCCGACGGCCGACGGCGTACGGGTGCACCTGCCCCTGCTGGACGGCGGCGACCAGGTGGGGGTCCTCTCGGTCACCCTGGACGGGATCGACGACGACGACCGCCGCCTCCTGCGCAGGATCGCGGGCCTGGCGGCCGACCTGCTGCAGACCAAGAACGGCTACACCGACCTCTTCTTCCGGACCCGCCGCAGCGAACCGATGAGCGTCCCTGCGGAGATCCAGTGGTCCCTGCTGCCCCCGCTGTCGATGGTGATGCCGCGCGTCGCGGTCGCCGGGGTCCTGGAGCCCGCCTACGCCGTGGCGGGGGACAGCTTCGACTACGCCCTGAACGGCGACGTCCTGCACCTGGCCATGGTCGACGCCATGGGGCACGGCCTGGACGCGGCCACGATGGCCACGGTGGCCATCGGCGCGTACCGGCACGCCCGCCGGATCAGCATCGAGCTGTCCGAGATCTACCTCTTCATGGACCGGGCCGTCGCCGAGCAGTTCGACCCCGACCACTTCGTGACCGCCCAGATGATGCGCCTGGACACGGACACGGGGCGGCTCCAATGGGTCAACGCGGGACATCCCGCGCCGATGCTGATCCGCGCGCACCGCGTCGTAGGTCGTCTGGACAGCCCCACGACCCTCCCCGTCGGATTCGGAGGGGCCCAGCCGCAGGTCAGCACGGTGGCCCTGGAGCCGGGCGACCGCGTCCTGTGCTTCACCGACGGCCTGATCGAGGAGCACGAGAGCGGGCAGGAACAGTTCGGCGAGGAGCAGCTGATCGACTGGGTGAACCAGCTGGAGCAGGCCGACCACGGGATCCGCAGGGTGGCCCGGGAGCTCTCCCACACCCTCAAGCGGGCACGCGGCGAAACCACCTCGGACGACGCGACGCTCGTCCTGTTCGAGTGGCGCGGATGACGGAACGCCGTGACCCAGCGTGCCAGTAGGGACGGTGAACAACGGTCGCCGGGTGATTCCCAGGTCAATAGCGCGGGTTGGACTCCCGCCCTCCGCTCCTTCCCCGTGCCTGGTGACACCTGGAGGGGAGCGACATGGAGACCATCGCGGTCGCATCGGCACCCACACCGACGAGATCCGGCTCCTGGAGGCCGAGGAGGAGAAGCGCGGCTGGATCGGAGTTCGGATCCGTACGACGTGGAGCTTGGCGGGCTGATCCTGCCCGGTTTCCCTGTACGCCTTTGGGGCGAAGCCTCCGGCCGGCGGGATTCCGGGCCCGGCCCGACAGGGGAGATCCACCATCGTGGCAAACCGTGGAGCAGGAAACGTCATTCCGTACGAGGTGCAGGGCAGCGGTCCGGAGCAGGTCATCGCACTCCACCACTGGCTCAGCGACAGGTCGAGTTTCGACCATCTGCGGCAGCACCTGGACGGAGGCGCGTTCAGCTACGCGTTCGTGGACTGCCGTGGGTACGGCGAGGCGATGGACACCCCCGGCACGTACACGATGGAGGAAATCGCGGCGGACGCCCTCGCCGTGGCCGACGGCCTCGGCTGGGACACCTTCTCTGTTATCGGTCACTCCATGGGCGGCAAGGCGGCCCAGCAGCTGTTGCTGGACGCCCCCTCACGGATCCGCTCGATCATCGGCATCTCGCCCGTGCCCGCGTCCGGGTTCCCGCTCGAAGGGGAGATGTGGGAGCTGTTCGTCGGGGCCGTGGAGGATTCCGGCAACCGCAGGACGATCTTCGACGCCCTCACCGGCAGCCGGCACGACGACGCGTGGCTGGACGCCAGGGTGAACGGCTCGGAACGGTCCTCGCAGACGGCCCTGCGCTCGTACCTCGAATCCTGGACACGCGGCCCTGATATCCACGAGCTGGTCAAGGGAAACGCGACGCCAGTGCTTGTAGTGGCCGGTGCGAGCGACCCGGCGATGAGCCCCGACACCATGCGATCCACGTGGCTGCAGTGGTATCCGAACGCCGAGCTCGAGGTCTTCGACGACGCCGGTCACTTCGCCCCCGACGAAAGTCCGCAGGCCCTGGCGACGGCGGTCGAGAGGTTCCTCGCCCGCTAGACAGCCAGGGCGGCCAAGCACTCTGAGGCAGCCGTTCGGAACCGCAGACCACAACCCAGAACGCCCTCCCCCGGCTCGGACGGGAGGGAGGCCCGACGATCGGCCCATGGAACGCTCGCCCCACGACAGCTCGCCCATCGGGTTATTTCCACAGGTCAGACACCTTGCAGATCGTCTGCGCGCCACAGATTCCCAAGCTTATAGCGCGGGTTCGATTCCCCGACAGGGCGTCAGGTTGTTGCGCCGTGCCCCTTGTGAAGATCACCTCGCCCGGGCGGCCCGGCCGGATGCCAGGGGCGAGGGCGAGGGCGAGGGCGAGGGCGAGGGCGAGGGCACGAACATACGCCCGGTCCCAGCCGGGCTGGGCCGCCCGCTGTCGCCTGGCACCCGCTGGAGCCGGACGACTGGCCGGCGCGGACCCTGAGGTCCTTCGGCCGGGGCGGGGACCTGCTCGACGGTGGCCACGGGGCGCTCGTCGGTTCCGCATGCAACCGGCGACCCAGACCCGGCGTGTCCCCGGGTACGCCGAGGAGAGAGGACCACGGCCTTGACCGCGCCGACCGCCACGTCGATCAAGCCCCGGAGCTGAGCCAACTCACGCTCCAGGGGCTTGAGCTCGTCTCGGACTGCCCTGCGTTCGGCGAGGCGGTTGTCCAGCGTTTCCTCGCCCGGGGCAGTTGACCCGCCAGGCGACACACCCCGTGGGACGTCCGGGGCCGCGGCCCCGGAACTCCGTTCAGAAGGCGCTCAGCGCGTCGCGGGTGTTGGTGCGGTACAGGCCGACCTTCGGGTTGGCGACGCTGCCCGGCTTGGCCAGCTGGAGGCTGACGCCGTCCGCGTTCGGCATGTGCTCCTTGTCGGCCAGGACGTTGACCTCGTCGGCCACGGGGCCGTTGCCACCCGACGGGTTGAGGTCCACGGCCGCGTACGCGGTGGCGCCGGGGTGCACCGGGTACGCCGGGGCGCCGCCCAGACCACCGGGGGCAGCGGCCTGGAGACCGAGCGCGCCGCCCTTGGCGCTGAAGCCGACGGTGGGGAAGTAGTCGAGACCGCAGGAGCTGGAACCGTTGTTGGTCACGGCGATGACGCGGACGGTGGCCGGAGCGCCCGTCGGGGAAGTGACCCTGACGGTCAGGTCGCGGGCCGAGCAGGGGTGGGCGTAGGCGTAGGAGTCACCGGTGGTGCCCCCCGTGCCCTTACCGCCCGAACCGGCCTTCGCCGGGGTGGCGGTGGCCGTACCGGTTCCGGTGACCTTGCCGGCGGACGGGGCGGCGGAGGCGTCCTCCCCGGACGGCGTCACGGTCCCGGTCGAGACCTGCTTGTCCGCGCTCTTGGACGCGGCGGGGTTCGCGGTCGTCCCGCCGGCGCTGTCCGAGCCGCCGCAGGCGGTCAGTGCCAGAGCGAGGCCGGCGGTGGCGGCGGCCAGGGCGGTGGTGCGGAGTCGGTAGGTGCGCATGGGGAACTCTCCGTTTCGGTGCGGGGGTCAGACGGAGGCTTCCGCTTCCCGCCTGACGAGACTTTGGGTGGGGCTGCTGTTCCGGTCGGCTGCTGCCGCAGGCGGCCGAGGGCGGCCGGTGGGGCGGGTGGGGGCCCTCCCGTTGCGACCGCCGATCCGACCGCCGATCCGACCGGCGGACCGACGGGCTGATGACGCAACTGTGGGGCCGGTTTCGTCCCAGTGGCGTCTGGACCGGGATAGTAGGAACCCTGGAACGCTCCCGACCCCTCTCACCTGGGCGATCGGGCGAGCCTGGAACGTGCTTCCGGGATGAGGGGGAGGGTGGAATGGCCACGGAGACGGAGCGGTTCGCGGAGCTGATGCGCGAATTCAAAGAGCGCTCGGGGCGCAGCTACGGCATGCTCGCGAAGCGCCTGCACTCCAGCAACTCGACGCTGCACCGCTATTGCAGCGGCGCGGCGGTGCCCACGGATTACGCCCCGGTGGAGCGGTTCGCGCGAGTCTGCGGTGCCTCGGCCGACGAACTGGTCGCGCTGCACCAGCAGTGGCTGCTGGCGCTCGTGGAGCGGCGGCGGGGGGTGACGGAGGGGCAGGCCTCGGGGTCGGGGCCGGCGAACTCCGGGGCGCCACGGGGCGGTGACGCCACGCCGGAGGTGCCGCCTGCATCGGCGGTGGTGGTGGCTGGGGAGGCTCCGGAGGTCCGGCCGCAGACGGAGACCGGCCCCGCACCGGCCCCGGCGTCCGCGGCCGGGTCCGCCCCGGTGCCCGGCCCTGCCGCTGCCGAGGCACCCGCCCCGGCGCCTACCCCCGCTCCCGCGCCGGCACCGGCGGAGGCACCCGCTCCTGCACCGGCGACGGAGACACCCGCACACGGCCCCGCCGCCCTCATCCAGCCGGGCCCCGCCCGGACCTCCGTACCGGGGGCCCGGCGTCCTCGGCTGCTGCTCGCCCTTGCGGCCGCCGTGGCCACCGCCGCGGTGGCGGGGACCGCCGCCGCCGTCTCCGCCATGGGAGATACGGGTCCCGGGGACACGCGCCACGGCGCCGCCCAGCCGTCCTCGCGCGAGCGGGCGGCGGCGGGCCCGGCCGTGCCGTCCGGCGGGTCGTCATCACCCACGCCCACAGCCGATTCCGCACCCCCGTCCGGCCCCGGACCGTCGTCCCCCCCGGCAACGTCCACGTCCACCTCGTCGGCCACCGCCAAGGAGGGGGCCTCCCCCGCCGCCCCGTTCACGGTCAACGTCCTGCCCGACAACTGGGACAGCCCCTGCGGCCAGTGGTTCGCCCTGGACAAGGCCCCCGGCACGGTCCCCCCGCCCCCCGCCGCGCAGGCGACCGAAGGGTGGGCCCGGGCCCTGCATGCCGTCCCGGCGGGGCACCTGCGCATGCAGCTGACCGTCCAGGGCGCCGAGGGCAGGACCGCGGTCCTGCACGCGCTGTACGTCCATGTCGTGAGCGGTGGCAAGGCTCCCGGCTGGAACGCGTACACCATGGGCGCCGGTTGCGGCGGCGCGCTGGTGCCGGCGTCCTTTGCCGTGGACCTGGACGACGCCTCCCCGAGGGCCAGGCCCGTACCCGGCAAGGAGGGCGAGCGGCAGACGGCCTCGACCGACTTCCCGTACAAGGTCTCCGCCACCGACCCCCAGGTGCTGAACATCGACGCCGCCACACTCGGTCAGGACGTCAGCTGGTACCTGGAGCTGGCCTGGAGCAGTGGCGAGCGCAAGGGCACCACCCGCATCGACGACCACGGCCGCCCGTTCCGCACGGTCGCCCTGAACGCCGGCCACAGCTATTGGTACAACGAGAACAACAACGCCTGGCTGCCGGACACGGGGTGAAGGACCCGTTGCACCCGGTCCGAAAAGCGGCCGCAGTCCGGACCGGCAGCCCTGCACGCTGCAGGGGCCGGTCCAGCTCCCCGGCTCCGCCGGGGGCGAACCGTCGCTCCGGTCGGGGTCGGTCGGCACTTCTGCGTCCGTCCCTGTTCGCGGGCGAGCATGGCGTCGGCCTCGCGTTCGAGGTCGACGTACGGATCGCCGCTGACGTCGACGGCGACGCGGTGGAGGGTGCCGCCGGTGAACGTGAAGGGTGCGGTACCGGGGTAGTCGGCGGTGCCGGCGTCGCCGCCGTCCTTGCCCACGTTGAGGCCCTCGCCGGCGAGGGTGAACCCGCCGGGCAGTAGTTCGAGGCGCACAGGTGGGAGCCGCCCTTCGTGACCCTGTGCATGAAGCGCTCGCCGCCCCCCTGGGTGCCGGCCGGGAGGTCCACGCGGGGGTTGCGCGGGGCGCAGCAGGCCTTCGGGGCAGGATCGGGGTGCGCCTTCGAGACGGGCAGACGCGTAGGCCACCGCGTCCTCGTAGGACACCTGGATCACGGGATGCAGCTCCCGCCCGTTCAGAGTGCTGCCCGCCCCCTGCGGCCGACGCCGGCAGGCACCCGGCACGTAGCTCCACCACTGCCGCCAGTCGTCCCGGTCCACCGGACCACGCGTCATCCGGAACACCAGCGCACCGGGCACGAGCCCTGCCGGACCGGCGCCCGGATATTCGGCGGGATCGAGCTCCCGCTCGGCAACCGTCACGTACCCCACCGCGTAACGACGCGTACGGACAAACGCCAAACGCCTGGTCCTTCGTCGGTGGACGCGCAAGGCCCGGACCGCGCGTCGCGGTCCGGGCCCCGTGTGCGCTGCCGCCCCGCGGCGGCGGCGCGTCAGCTCTGTGCGGTGTCGTCGCCCGGCTGCCCGGCGCCCTCGGCCGTGCCCGCCTTCTCGCGCATCTTGCGCAGCAGCTCCGCCTTCTGGTCGGCGGCACCCTGGCGGTCGCGGTTGCGGTGCGGACCGTTGTTCTGCCGTTCCGCGCGGGACAGCCTCTTGCGCTGGCCGCCGCCCTGGCCCACGGGGTTGTTGATGTTCTTGCTCACGGTCATGGGTTCTCCCGGTAACGGTGTGGCTGATCTACGGATGCATCGGTGGGGGGACGGGCGCGGTGACGTCGGAGGGCGTCAGCAGGGGCCCGTCACGCCCTCACTCGTAAATCGGGGTCTGGAAGAACATGACAATGACGTTACCCGGTCCCGTCGGCCCCGCGCACCAGGTCTTTCGCCTCCCCGGTGCCGGCCGGGCGTGGCGGAGGCGGGCTTTCCCCCCGCCGCGCCGGCCTTCACGTCGCCCGGGTGGCCAGGCCGTCGAGCAGGGTCGTGAGGCCGAAGCGGAAGAGGGACTCAGGGGAGAGGTCGGCGTCCGCGCGGGCCGCGGTGAAGGCCGGGAAGGTGCCGTTGCCCAAGAGGGCCGCCATGCGTGCCTGCTGGGCTTCCATCCACTGTTCGCCCGACACTCCGCTGGATCGCTCCGCGACCGCCTCCGGTTCCCGGTCGATGGCCTGGCCCCTTACGTAGGCGAAGAGCGAGATCGCCGCGTGCATGCGTGCGTCCGCGTCCGGATACAGGTCCTCCAGCGCGGTCAGTGCCCATTCGATGTGGCGCATTCCATTCGGGACGAGCAGCGGCCGGTTCAGGTTCATGGCCGCGGCCAGCCAGGGGTGGGCCCCGTACAGCCGCCACTGCGCCTGCGCCGACGCCTCCAGCCGAGCCCGCCAGCCGTCCCCCGGCTCCGCCCGCGGCAGCGGGAACTCGGCGAAGGCCGCGTCGGCCATCAGGACGACCAGTTCCTCCTTGTTCCGTACGTGCCGGTACAGGGACATCGCCGAGACCCCGAGCTCCGCTCCGAGTCGCCGCATGGTGAGGGCGGCCAGGCCCTCCGCGTCCGCGAGACCGATCGCCGTGCGCACGATGCGGGCCCGGACGGCCGAGTCGTCGGCCGGGGCGGCGGGCCGGGCGGGAGCCGCCGCGACCACCGTCCCGACTCCCGGTACGGCGCGGACCAGGCCCTCCTGTCCCAGGGCGGCCAGTGCCTTGCTCGCCGTGGCCATGGCCACGCCCCACCGTCGGGTGATCGCGCGGGTCGACGGCACCCGGTCCCCCGGGCGGAGCTCGCCGCTCTCGATCCGCCCCCGCAGTTCCGCCGCGATCCGCGCGTACGGCGCCCGTTCCGTCATCTCCACGCCCCCTGGTGCACTAGTACACACCCATGTTACTGCACTAGGCAGCTTTGCCCCTTCTGACTGTTCAAACGGGCTCGTGGTGTCTGTACGTTGTACACATCACCCCGAGAGAGGAACACGAAATGACCGGAACCGTACTGATCTCCGGCGCCGGCGTGGCCGGCCCCGCCCTCGCCTACTGGCTGTGCCGCCACGGCTTCACCCCCACCGTCGTCGAGCGGGCCCCCTCCCTGCGCACGGGCGGTTACGCCGTCGACTTCCGCGGTGAAGCGCTCGACGTCCTCGACCGGATGGGCCTCCTCGACACCATCCGGGCCCTCGACACCGAGATGGGCGACGCGGCCATGGTGGACGCCGACGGCAGGCAGTACGCCACCCTCCCCGCCGCGGTCTTCGCGGGTGACCTGGAGGTCCTCAAGGGCGACCTGGCCCGGCTGCTGTACGACGCCACACGCGATGACGTCGCCTACGTCTTCGGGGACTCCGTCACGGCTCTCCATCAGGACGCGGACGGCGTGGACGTCACCTTCGAGCACGGCGCGCCCCGGCGCTTCGACCTGGTCGTCGGCGCGGACGGGCTGCACTCCAATACCCGCGGACTGGCCTTCGGACCCGAGGAGCGGTTCGTGCGCCACCTCGGCGTCTACACGGCGGTCTTCAGCCTCGACAACTACCTCGGCATGAAGAACACCGGCCGGCTCTACGCCGCCGCGGGCAAGGCGGCGAACATCTTCACGGCACGCGGCAACACCGAGGCCCGCGCCGCGTTCCACTTCGCCGCGCCCGAGGGGCTGCCCTACGACCGCCGCGACCCGCGGGAGCAGCAGCGGATCGTCGCGGGGCGCTTCGCCGACGACGGCTGGGAGGTGCCCCGCCTGCTGACCGAGATGGCCGCGTCGGCGGACTTCTACTTCGACGCCAACGCCCAGGTCGAGATGGAGACCTGGGCCAACGGCCGGGTCGTGCTGCTCGGCGACGCGGGCTACTGTGCGGGCCCGACGTCGGGCCGCGGCACCTCGCAGGCCCTGATGGGCGCGTACGTCCTCGCCGGTGAACTGGCGGTGGCGGCGGGCGACCACGCCACGGCCTTCGCCGCGTACGAACACCTGATGCGCCCCTACGTCGCCGAACACCAGGCACTGGGCCGCGAGGGTGCGGAGCGGTTCTTCATGCCCGCCCCGACCCAGGAGATCCTGGACATGCTGGCCGCCGACGCCCCCGAGAAGACCCGCACCGAACCCATCAGGCTCCGCGATTACGCCGCATGACGTTCAGTCCAGGTGGTGGGTGTCGTTGAGGGCCCGCACCGTGGCGGTGCCGTCCTCCTCGTACGTCACCGTCGACAGCGAGGCCGCCTCGACCTCCATGCGGAACAGGCTGTGCGGCGGTGCCTGGAGGGCGAGGCGGAGCAGGGTCCTCACCGGCACGACGTGGGAGACGACCAGAACCGTCGCGCCGGAGTACCGGGCCAGGAGGCCGTCCCGTACGGCGGCGACCCGGCGGCTGACCTGCTGCACGGTCTCGCCCGCGCCCGAGGGCGGGCTGTCGGGCGAGGCGAACCACGCGCTCAGGTCGTCCGGGTGGCGTTCGCGCACCTCGGCGAAGGTCAGGCCCTCCCAGGCGCCGAAGTCCGCTTCCCGCAGGTCCCGGTCGACCTGGACGCCCAGGCCGAGGCGCGCGGCCGCGGCCCGGGCCGTCTCCTGGCAGCGCCGCATCGGTGACGTGACGACCGCCTCGATGCCGCCGCGGCGGGCGAGGGCGTCCGCTGTCGCCCGGGCCTGGCGGCGTCCGGCCGGTGAGAGTCCCGGATTCGACCCTCCGCTGCCGGAGATCCGCCGTTGCGGGGTGAGCAGGGTCTCGCCGTGCCGCAGCAGTACGAACGTCGTCACGTCGCTCACTTCGCGGTCTGCGCCGCGAAGTGGTCCCGGACGGCGTCGGTCTGCTTCTCCATGACGTCGATGATGGCCTCGACCACCTTCAGGTCGGCGTCCTCGGCGATCTCCAGGATCCGCGACCACTCGAAGAAGCTGCGGGCCGGGTCGTTGGTGATGGGGCGCACCCGGATGGTGGCCTCGTAGCTCTGGACCCCGCTGGTGGGGGCGATGGCCCGGTAGGACTGGGTCTTGTTGATCTCGTCGCGGGCGGCGATCTCCTGCTGGACGAGGCCGCCGTTGAGCGTGAGCTTGAAGTCGTAACGGGCCGGGACCGTCTCGACCGAGCCGCCCTCCGTCCAGGTGACGTCGGTGTGGATGTCCAGGTCGCCCGGGGACACGATCGCCAGGATCTGCATGGCGTCGCGGACGGTGGCCCACACGGTGTCCGGGTCGGACTCCAGGACGGTGGAGTGGTACATGGTGTGCTTGCGCTGGATCTGGATCGGCACGGAGTGCTCCTTGGTCAGTTGGCGTCGTCGGTCTTGGCGACCAGGTGGTTGCCGAGGATCAGGTAGTCGATCTCGGTGCCCATGAAGCAGTTCAGGGCGTCGGCGGGGGTGCAGACGATGGGTTCGCCGGCGACGTTGAACGAGGTGTTGATCAGGCACGGGGTGCCGGTGAGTTCGGTGAACCTCCGCAGCAGGGCCGTGAGCCGCGGGGTTCCCTCGTCGGTCAGGGTCTGGATGCGGGAGGTGCCGTCCACGTGCACGGCACCGGGGATGCGGTCCTTGTACGCGTCGCGGACGGGGAAGACGAACGTCATGTACGGGGACCGGGTCTTGCGCCCCATCTCGAAGATCTCCGGCGCCCGCTCCTCCAGGACGAGGGGAGCGAACGGGCGGAAGGGTTCGCGGTGCTTGACCCGGGTGTTGATGATGTCCTTGATGTCGTCGAAGCCGGGGTTGGCGAGGATGCTGCGGTGCCCCAGCGCGCGCGGCCCGTGTTCGACGCGCCCGTCGAACCAGCCGATGACGACCTTCTCCGTCAGCAGCTTCGCCACGTGCTCGACGACCTCGTCGTCGTCGAGGCGCGTGGCGACGACGCGGCCGGCGAAGCCGGCGAGGGCCTCCTCGATCGCGCCCTCGTCGTAGGAGGGACCCAGGTAGGGGCTGACGGGTGCCGAGGCGGCGAGGACGTCCGCGGGGCCGGTGTCGGGATGGCCGAGCCAGGCGTGGGCCGCGGCCCCGATGGTGATGCCGGTGTCGGAGGCGCCGAAGCTGACCTCCATGTCCCCGAAGCGCGAGCCCTCGAACATCGGGGTGTTGTTCAGGCAGTTCAGGGCGACGCCGCCTTCGAACAGCAGCCGGTCGAGATCCGTCCTCCGCTCCAGGTGGCGGACCTGGTGGGCGGTGGCGACGTTCAGCATCTGCTGCGCGGCTGCGGCGACGCGGGAGGTGTATTCGAGGGTGTCCTCGAAGGGTCCGAAGTACTTCTCGAACAGCGCGTCGTGGCTGTGGAGGTCGTCGGTCCGCAGGGGCTCGGTGAAGGTGTAGCGGCCGTCGTCGTGCAGCCTCAGGAGGTCGTCGACGAACGGGTTCGGAGAAGGGGGCTCGGCGTATCCGGCCAGGCCCATCACCTTGTACTCGTCGTTGTTGGGGACGAAGCCGAGGAAACGGGTGATGCAGGAGAACAGGGTGCCGATGGAGTACCGCGCGCCGGTGGCGGTGTCGTCGAAGACGGTGATCCGGCCGTCGCGGATCTCGCCCGTCAGGGTCGAGAAGCGTTCGGCGCGGCCGTCGCTGACGAGGAACGCGGAGTCCTTCATGCCGGCGAGGTAGTAGCCGGTCGTGGCGTGGGCCAGGTGGTGGGGGACGAAGCGGACCTTGGCGGGGTCGGGGCGGTGTCCGGTGCGGGCCTCGAAGTCCGCGAGGATCGCGTCGTGACCGACGACCTCGTCGAACAGGTCCGACATGTCGGCGAGCAGTCGCGCCTTCGCGTCCTCGGGTGCCGACGAGCCGCGGATGCCGTCCAGGATCTCGTCCCGGACCCGTGCGGACCAGTTCCAGGGGAAGGCGAACAGGTCGACGTCGTCGAACGTGATCCCGGCCTCCCCCAGGCACCAGTCGATCGCGTTCGCGGGGAAGTCGGTGGTCTTCTTCTCCCGGTTGAGGCGCTCTTCCTCCACCGCGGCGACCAGCCGGCCGTCCACCAGGACCGCTGCGGCGGCGTCGTGGCCCAAGAGGTAGTGCTTGTTGACGCCGGTCGCGCCGAGGCGTTCGGAGAAGAACTCCGACACCCGGCTGAAACCGTTGCATCCCAGAACGATCACGTCGTTCCTTCCTGTGTGGGGGCTACTTGACGATCAACAGGTCGCGGAGCATCTCCCCGGCAGCGGGCGCCTGGCAGAGGCCCGCGCCGGTGAATCCGGCCGCGTACAGGAAGCGGCGGGCGGGGTGTTCGCCGATGAGGGCGTTGTTGCCGGGGCCGGCGTCGAAGTCGCCGGACCAGGCGCGGTGCAGGCCGGTGCCGTCCAGGGCGGGGAACAGGGTGCCGAGGTGGCCGGCGATGCGGCCGAGCCAGGCCTCGCGGGTCTCGTCGGCCCCGGGCATGCCCATGGCCAGGAGGACGCGGTCCTTCCACGATCGGATCCGCAGGCCGGACGTGGCGTGCATCGTCATGGGCATCTCATGGTGCGGGGAGTCCGGGGCGTCGGTGAACAGCATCTCGATGGGGTGGGGCGTCATCGGCAGGTCGACCGATGCCATGGACGCCACCTCGCCGGACCAGGGCCCGGCCGTGCACACGACGCTGTCCGCCTTGATGCTGCCCCGAGGGGTGTGGACGGTGTTGTCGTCGTCGATGTGCGTGACGGGCGTGTGGGTGAACAGGCGGGCGCCGTGATTGCGGGCCGCGGCGGCGTAGCCGCGGACGATGTCGAGGCCGTCCACGTGGTAGGCCTCGGGGGACCAGGCGGCGGCCAGGACGGCGCGCTCGTCGATCAGCGGATTGAGTGCGGACGCCTCGCGCGCGCCGATCAGTCCGACGTCGACCCCGGCGGCCCGCTGGGCCTGGAGGTCCGCCTCGAAGTCGGCGATCTGCCGTTCTTCGGTGAACAGCACCATGAACCCGAGCCGCTTCAGGCCGAGGGGGGCTTCGGTGCGGCGGGCGAAGTCGTGATAGGCGCTCAGGCTGCGCACGGCCCGTTCGCCGGTGCGGGGGGCGCCGGGGAAGTAGGTGCGGACCATGCCCGCGGTGTGCGCGGACGCCCCGCCGCCGAGGCTTCCGCGTTCCAGCAGGACGGTGTTCACGCCGGCTTCGGCGAGGTGGCAGGCGGCGGAGGTGCCGATCACTCCCCCGCCGATGACGACGGCGTCAGCGCGTTCGGGTAAGGCGCTCAAGGTCTTCCCCCTCCTGTGGTGTGGGGTCCTGGCGGGGGACGGCCGGCACGGGCGCCGTCCCCCCTGCGGATTCCGCTCCGGACACGGCCTCGTGCCTCATCGGGCGCCCTGCTGGCGCAGGTGGTCTCCGGTCTCCCACGGGTACAGCTGGAGGTTCCAGCCGCCGAGGCAGTTGACGTAGAGGGCCATCTGGCTGGTGACGGCGTAGAAGTCGTCACGGTCGAGGCGGTCGAGGACCTCCAGGAACCGCTGGGTGAACGCCCACAGCTTCTCCAGGCCGCAGTAGCCCAGGAACTCGGCGGGGACGCCGACCAGGAGGCGGGTCATGTGGACGAGGGAGTCCATGCGCATGTCCTGGACGGCGGCGCGGACGAGTCCGCCGTAGGCCGCGTAACCCAGGGGCCGGGTCTCCCCGTTGACGAACAGGAGGGTGGGAAGGACGGTGCCGAAGTTGCCCGCCCGGGAGGGGATGACGCCCTGGTGGAGGTCCTCCAGCTCGACCGGCGGCGCGAGCCAGATCCTCTCGGTCTCGGCGTGGATGTCGGCGATCAGACGGGCGGCGTCCGCGTCGGCGGCGTGGAGCGCCGGGATGCTGTGGCCGCCCGGCTCGCCCGCGCGGCGGACCTCGGCGAGGATCTGCTTCTTCGTGGAGTAGACGGCGTCCCAGATCGCGGCCCCCGCTTCCAGCAGGGCGGGCATGTCCGCCTCGCGGATCCGGCCGACGGGAGTGGCGGGCATCGGCTCGGTCAGGGTGCCGTACTTGATGCCCAGGTGCTGCAGACCGGAGCAGAACACGGTGCCGTCGGGGGCCTCGCGCCGGTCGGGGATCCGGGTGGCGTGGGGCGTGTGCAGCAGGGCCGGTACGGGCGCCACGTGGTAGAGGTGCTCTCCCGCGATGAGGGCGTGCCCCTGGAGGCTCCGGTAGGGCAGGGACTCCCACAGGACGTCGGCGAGTGCCGGGTTGCGGTCGTCGAGATCGGCGGTGACCGTGATGCCGAGGTCGGCCCAGGAGATCTCGATCTGACGGACGGTTAACTTCTCGGACAAGGCGTTCCCCCGTGTGTCGTTGCGGCTTGCCCGAGGAGTAGATCGCCAACAGACCTGCCCGAGGCAGGCGTTGAACACATGAAACCTTGATCACCACGAGATCGGGAGTTCGTGCGTTTCTGGGGAACCCCAGCTCAGGCAGGCCGGTCGCGCACGTTCCGCTACGCCGTCTCCCCCGGGGCGCGCTCGACCCCGGCCGGCCCCGGCGCTTCGGCGGTCCGGAAGACGCGGTCCAGGTGGTGGCGGAGGACCGCGACGGCCGACTCCGGGGTCCGCTGGCCCACGAGGATGCTGGTGCCCATGGCCGCCGCCATCGCGAGCAGGCTGACCGCCTCCGTCCGCGCCGCGACACCGGGATCGGCCAGGCCCGAGCCCTGGGCCCCTTCCAGCAGACCCGCCAGGGCGTTCTCGGCCGCCTCGGGGTTGTCGATGAAGGGCTGGGCGGCGAGCGCCTCGTCGGTCACGGACAGGATCGAGTAGGAGGTGTAGAGGAGGTGGAAGGTGCGGCTCTCCTCGTCGGTGGGGAGGGAGCCCAGCAGCAGCGCCTCGATCGTCGCGCGCGGGCCCGGGTCCGGGCCGGCCGCGGCCAGGCGGGCGCCCACCCGGGCGGTGAAGCGGTTGGTCAGGTGCTGGAGGCCGTAGAAGAGCAGCTTCTCCTTGGTCTGGAAGTAGTACTGGACGAGGCGCAGGGACACACCCGCCTCGGCTGCCACGTCGCGCATGCCGACGGCGTGCAGGCCGCGCCGTCCGGCGACCTGGATGAGCGCTTCGGCGATCTGGGTGCGGCGTTCCTCGTGGTCCACGAGCTTTGGCATCCGTGCTGTCTCCGGCCGTAGTTGGTGTGGTGGCGGCATTGGCCCGCCGTCCGGGACTGCCCGGACCTTTTATGGTACCGCTGTATCAACATCATGATACTGTCGTATCACGAAGAACGGATCTCCCGGAGGTGCCCCGTGCCCGAGAGCACGACCCGAGTTCGACGCGACATCGGCCATTACGTCAACGACGATCTGCGCGACCGCTACTTCGCCGCCTGCGACGTGCTCTACGCGAAGGGCGCGCCGCCTCGATCCGAGACGGACGTCGAGACCAGCTTCGGCACCACCCACGTCTACCGGTACGGACCCACGGACCCGGCAGCCGAGTCACGCACGCCCGTCGTCCTGATCCACGGCTCCGGCGGCTGCTCCGCCCAGTGGTACCCCAACACCCACGCGCTCAGCGCCGAACGCCCCGTCTACGCACTCGACACCCCCGGAGACCCCGGCCGCAGCGTCCAGCGCGAACCCATGTGGCAGCCCGAGCGCGCAGCCCAGTGGATGGACGAGGCCCTCGACGCCCTCGGCCTCGACCGCGTCCACCTCGTCGGCTCCTCCTACGGCGGCTGGCTCGTCATCAACCAGGCCCACCTGAAGCCCGGCCGGCTCGCCTCCGTCACCGCCCTCGACCCCGGCGGCCTGGAAAAGGTCGGCCTGCGCTTCTTCGTCTGGATCTTCGCCAGCCTCTTCGCCACCTACGCGCCCAAGGCACTGCGCCCGCGCCTCGCCGCCTGGCTGGAACAGCCGGTGATCATCGTTCCCGAACTCCGCGCCATGATCCAGGCCAGCGTGCGGGCCTTCCGAATCCGCCGCCCCGCGCCGCTGCCCCTGTCCGATGCCGAACTGGGTTCCATCCGGACGCCGTTCTACCTGATCATGGGCAAGCGAAGCCTGCTCGTGCACCCGAAGCGGCAGATGGAGCGCGTACCACGCCTGATACCCGGCGCCCGCGCCGAGATCGTCGCCGCGACCGGCCACGGGCCGCAGATCGACCACCCCGACCTCGTCAACGCCCGGATGCTGGGCTTCATGGAAGACGTCGACTCCCTCGGCCCGTGACATCCCGGACGCACCGCGCACGGACCCCGACGACCGCCCCGGACCACACGTCACGCGTCCGGGCGACGGTCGGCCCGAGGCGGCGGACCGGACGCCCGGAGCGGTTTAATCTCAGCGCGTCATGCCGTGAGATCCGTGTCCCGAGGAGCCGATGTGGCCGACGAAGCGTTCAGCATCGACAAGCGACCGCTGCGCGACCTGTTGCAGCAGGTCGAGGACGGGCGGGCACAGCTGCCCGAGTTCCAGCGCGGCTGGGTGTGGCCGCACCCCAACATCGCGAGTCTGCTGGCGTCCATATCCCTCGGCTACCCGCTCGGCACCCTCATGACCCTGCGCGCGGGCGGCGACGTCCGCTTCAAGTACCGCCCGATCGAAGGTGCCGCGCCGCCGGCCGGGAAGGAGCCGGAGACCCTGGTCCTCGACGGCCAGCAGCGGCTCACGTCGCTCTTCCAGTCGCTCAAGCTCGACCGCGCGGTCGCCACCCAGGACACCCGCAAGCAGCCGGTGTCCGGCTGGTTCTACGTCGACATGCGCAAGGTCCTCGACGCGTACACCGACCGCGAGGACGCGATCCGCTTCCTGCCCGCCTCCCGCAAGGTGACCAACTTCCGCGGCGAGGTCCTCGAAGACCTCTCGACCCGTGCCAAGGAGTACGAGGCCCACCTCTTCCCCCTCAACTCGGTCCTCGACCCCGACGCCTGGGAGGACGGCTTCGAGGAGCACTGGGAGTACGACAAGACCAAGCGGCAGCTGTGGAAGGACTTCGACAAGGCGTTCATCAGGCCCTTCGTCCTCTACCACGTGCCCGTCATCGAGCTCGGCAAGGCGACCGAACGCCAGGCGGTCTGCCAGGTCTTCGAGAAGGTCAACACGGGCGGCGTCACCCTCACCGTGTTCGAGCTGCTGACCGCGACCTACGCGGCGGACGAGTTCGACCTGCGCCACCACTGGGAGCGGGTGTGCCGCGCCTCCTGGCAGGCCCCCGAGTACCGCATCCTGCGCGAGGTCTCCAACACCGACTTCCTTCAGGCCGTCACCCTGCTGGCCACCTACCAGCGGCGCGTCGCCGAGGCGGCCCGCGGCACGGAGGAGGACCGTCTCCCCCGGGTCGGCTGCAAGCGCAAGGACATGCTCGCGCTCTCGTTGAAGGACTACGAGGAGTACGCGCCGGCGGTCGTCGAGGGGTTCAGGAAGGCGGCGAGGTTCCTGCACCAGCAGTACTTCTTCGACACCAGGTTCCTGCCGTACGGCACCCAGCTGATCCCGCTCGCCGCCATCCTGGCCGCGACCGGTGAGGCGGCCGAACCCGCCGGGGCCCGGCGCAAGCTGGCCCGCTGGTACTGGTGCGGGGTGTTCGGAGAGCTGTACGGGGGCGCCACCGAGACCCGCTTCAGCCAGGACCTCCAGGACGTCGTGGACTGGATCCGCGGCGCGGAGCAGGAGCCGAGGACCATCACGGCCGCCCAGTTCGCACCGGGCCGGCTGCTGACGCTGCGCACCCGCCAGAGCGCGGCGTACAAGGGCATCTACGCCCTGCTGCTCAAGGCCGGGGCCGCCGACTGGCGGACGGGCGAGCCGGTGAAGGTGACCGACTACTTCGACGAGGCCGTCGACATCCACCACATCTTCCCGAAGGCGTGGTGCGAGAAGGAGGGGCACCGGCCGGAGGTCTACAACTCGGTGATCAACAAGACCCCGTTGGCCGCCCGGACCAACCGGATCATCGGGAGCCAGGCCCCCTCCTCGTACCTGGACCGGCTGGCCAAGAGCGCCGAGAGCACCCGGCCGGACGTGGAGGCGCACGTCGTGACGCACCTCGTACGGCCGGACCTGATGCGGGCCGATGACTTCGGCGCCTTCTTCGACGCGCGCAAGGCGGCGCTGCTGGCCAGGGTCGCGGAGGAGATGGGCAAGCCGATCCTGGCCGACGCCGCTGAGGCGGACTCCCCGTGACGGCCCTCCCGGAGGGCCGCCGGCACCCGTCGGCGGCCCCGGGCCCCGGCGGCGGGGTCGCGATCAGGAAGAGGTGAGGACGACCAGGCGCTGGGTGGCGCGGGTCATGGCCACGTAGCGGTTCACGGCGCCTTCGACGCCCTCGCCGAAGGCGGCCGGGTCGATGAGGACGACCAGGTCGAATTCGAGTCCCTTCGAGAGTTCCGGGGTCAGGGAGCGGACGCGGGAGCTCGCCGGGAGGGCTCCCTCGGCGAGGTCCTCGGCGGTGATGACGCAGGCGACCCCTTCGGCGTGTTCGGCGAGCCACGCGTCGAGGACCTCGCGCAGGTCGGTGACCGGGCCGTGGACGACGGGGATGCCGCTGCCGCGGATCGAGGACGGCACGTTGGCGTCCGGGAGCGCGGCGCGGATGACCGGCTCGGCTTCGGCCATGATCTCCTCCGGGGTGCGGTAGTTGACGCTCAGGGAGGCCAGCTCGATCCGGTCGAGGCCGACCCGCTCCAGGCGTTCCCGCCACGACTCCGTGAACCCGCGCCGGTCCTGGGCCCGGTCCCCGACGATCGTGAAGCTCCGGGACGGGCAGCGGAGCAGCAGCATCTGCCACTCGGCGTCGGTCAGCTCCTGGGCCTCGTCCACGACGATGTGCGCGAACGGACCGGCGAGGGGTTCGGGGTCGGCGGCGGGCAGGGCGCTCTCGTCGATGAGGCTGTCCTGGAGGTCCCGGCCGCGCAGCATCGTCACCGCGCCCTCGCCGTCGTCGTCGGCGGCGAGGACGTTGTCGATGACCCCGGCCAGGCGTTCGCGTTGGGCGGCGACGGAGGCGTCGTGCCGGCGCTTGCGCAGGGACGCCCCCGGGTCGCCGAGGCGTCGGCGCGCCGCGTCCAGGAGCGGCAGGTCGGACACCGTCCAGGCACGGGCGTCGGCGCGACGCAGCGTGCGGACGTCGTCCGGGCCGAGCCAGGGGGCGCACAGGCGCAGGTAGGCGGGGACCGACCAGAGGTCCCCGACGAGGTCGGCCGCGTCGAGCATCGGCCACGCGCGGTCGAGGGCCTCGACCAGTTCCTCGTCCCGCAGGAGCGACCCGCGCAGCGTTTCGTGCGGGACCTCGCCGCCGAGCCGCTCGCCCAGGATCGTGACGAGTTCCTCCAGGATCAGCTCGCGGGCCTCGTTGTGCGGGGTGCCGCGTCCGGCGTCGAACGCGTCGGCCCAGTCGTCGGCGCTCAGCCGGAGGTCGGCCCAGTCGGTGGTGACCGTCATCCCCTCGGTGGGCGGCTCCTCGTAGAACGCGACGGCCCTCTCGATCGCCTTCACCATGTCCGCGGACGCCTTCAGGCGGGCCGCGTCCGGGTCGGTCTCGGCCCCGGCGCCGGCCCCCTCCTCGACGAGGTCGCGCAGGGTGCAGGTCCGCACGCCCTCCTCGCCGAGGCTGGGCAGGACGTCTTCCACGTAGGCCAGGTAGGGACGGTGCGGGCCGACGAACAGCACGCCGCCGCGCCGGTGGCCGAGCCGCGGGTCGGAGTAGAGGAGGTGGGCGGTCCGGTGCAGGGCGACGACGGTCTTGCCCGTGCCCGGACCGCCGTCGACGACGAGGGCGCCGCGGGAGCCGGCCCGGATGATGGCGTCCTGGTCGGCCTGGATGGTGGTGAGGACGTCCCGCATCCGGGCGGACCGGTTGGCGCCGAGGCCGGCGATGAAGGCCGACTGGTCGTCGAGCGCGGCGCGCCCTTCGAGCCCGTCGGCGGTGAAGACCTCGTCCCAGTAGTCGCTGATCCGGCCGCGGGTCCAGCGGTACCTGCGCCGGCTGGCGAGGCCCATCGGGTTGGCGTGGGTCGCGGCGAAGAACGGCTCGGCGGCGGGCGAGCGCCAGTCGAGGAGCAGCCGGCGGCCGGTGCTGTCGGTGAGGCCGAGCCGCCCGATGTAGACGGGTTCGGAGCCGTCCGCGCCGACGACGTGTCCCAGGCACAGGTCCCGACCGAAGCGACGCAGGGTGCGCAGGCGGCCCGTGAGGCGGTGGATCTCCGTGTCCCGCTCCATCGCCTCCCGGCCGGCGCCTCCGGGTGCCTTGCGCAGGGCGGCGAGGCGGTCGGTGAGTTCGGCGATCGCCTCGTCGAGCGTCTCCGTGACGGCCGCGAAGTGCTGCTCGTCGCCGGCGGTCAACGCCGGGTCGGCCTTGGCGGCGAGGTGCTCGGGAAGGTCGAACGCACTGGTGGTCGCGCTGGTGGTCGCACTGAGGGTCAGGGGGTGCATGCTCTCCTGTTTCCGCTGTTCCCGGCCGGTCGTGGCCTCGGTCGGCGATTCTGACCGACGACCGGGGCCTTGCCGCAAGCCCCCCGGTGCGCTATACGTTGAGAGTGGCGGGGAGTTGATGGCTCCTGCGCCCTGCGCGTCGATGGCTCCCCGGTGTACGGCCGGGTCGAGGAGATCGTCGCCCACCGGTATCGACGGCGCCCTGACGATGGCGATCAATAGGTGTTGGTAAAATAGGGTGGTTTATCCCTTTTGGGATGGGATTTCGGTATGAGGACCCTCGCCTCGCGGACCACCCGGGCCCGCCGTGCGGCCCTGCTGGCGCCGTGCGCCGCCGGGCTGCTGGTCCTGGGGTGCGCCCTGCCGCCGGAGGCCGTCGCGGCTCCCGCCTCCGCGGCGTACGGCCCCGCCGCCCCGGCCCGCACGGCCCCGGCCCGCACCGCCGCCCCGCTGCCGCCGACACCGACACCGACACCGACACCGACGCCGGCACCGGCACCGGCCCTCAAGACCATCGATCCGGCCGCGTTCCGCTCCGCCGTGGAGCGTGCGGCGAAGCAGCTCATGGTCCCCGGCGCGGTGGTCCTGCTCCGGACCCCGCAGGGCACCTTCCGGGCGCTCGTCGGTACGACCGAACTGGGCAAGGACCGGCCGCCCACCACGGGCGACCGCTTCCGGATCGCCTCCAACACCAAGACCATGACCGCGGCGCTGATCGCCCTCCTCGCCCAGGACGGGAAGCTCCGGCTGGACGACCCGGTGTCCGCCTGGGTCGACGGCGTCCCGAACGGTGACCACATCACCCTCGCCCAACTGCTGACGATGCGCAGCGGGCTCTACAACTACACCGACGCGCCGGAGCTTTCGGCCTCCCTGGACGCCGAGCCCGCGAAGGCCCGGACCCCGCGCCAGATGCTGGACATCGCCTTCCGCCACCCGCCGGACTTCGCGCCCGGCACCTCGTACGAGTACAGCAACACCAACTACGCGCTCCTGGGCCTGGTCGCCGAGAAGGCGGGCGGCCGGCCCCTGCAACGGCAGTTCCACGACCGGCTGTTCGTCCCGTTCGGTCTCCGGGCCACCTCACTGCCCGCCGCCGGCGACGTGTCCCTGCCCGCCCCCTCCGCGCACGGCTACATGTACGGCGGGACGGAGTACGCCCTGGTCGACCAGCCGTATCCCGCCGACCTGCGGGCGGCGGCCCGGTCCGGGAAGCTCCGGCCGACGGACTACACCCACCAGAACCCCTCGTACGCCAACGCCGCCGGAGGTGCCGTCTCCACCGCCGACGACCTGGCCACCTGGATCCGGGCCCTCGTGCGGGGCGGGGTCCTGGACGCCGCGTCGCAGCGGCAGTGGCGCGACAGCCTGCGGGCGGAGGACCCGGCCGCGCCCGGAGGGCAGGAGTACGGGTACGGCATCGCGCACCAGAGGTTCGGCCCGAAGGCGGGGATGTACTACCACGGCGGTGAACTCCCCGGCTTCAACTCCTTCATGGGCCACGATCCGGACAACGACGTCACCCTCGTGATCTGGACGAACCTGACCCTGTCGCCCGACGGCCGCACCACCGCCAACGCCCTGGTGCCGACCGTCCTCGACCAGGTCTACGCCGGCCTCTCCCTCCCCACCGCCCCGCCCGCGCAGCCCCCTCCCGCCACGTCCTGACGCACGGACGGGGCCCCACCGCAGCGTGCCGGCGGGGCCCCGTCCGTGTGCTGTGCGGGAGCGGCTCAGCTGTCGGAGTAGCTGAAGTCGCCGACGGTCCAGGCGCCTACGTCCTCGATCGCGACGCGGTACATGCCGCCCGTCTCGGGGATGCCCACGGTGCCCTGGAGGATGCGGGCGACGTGGAAGTGCAGATGGGTGGGTGGGCCGTCCGTGGCCGTGGGACCCGCGGGACCCGTGAAGGCGGCGGAGAACTCGGTCAGCCGGGCCGAGTCCGTCAGGACCTCCGCCACGCGCTGCCTCCAGACGGCTTCGGGGGCCAGCCGGCCGGTGATGACGCCACCCCCGGTGACCACGGTCAGGGACATCTGATTGCTCTGCGCGGACTCCACCAGGGCGGCGATGTCCACGAGCAGCTGGTCGGGCTTCGACATGGAAGCCGATTGTATTCACCGACCCCGCGCCGTACGCTGCCGAATCCGGACGGAGCCACCACCCGGTGGGCGCAACCCGGGGTGCGACCACGGTCCGCAGGGCCGTCAATGGACGCGAGAGGCGCCGTGCCTCCCCCGTCCCCGGGAGGGCCATGAGTCAGCCGTCCGAGCCGCCCCCGCCCTCACCCCGGGCCCCGGCCGCGGCTCCCCCTCCTCCCCCGCCGTCGCGGGGGCGCAGGATCGCCGCGAGCACCGCGTCGGCCGTGCTGATCACGCTCGCCTGCCTCCTCGTACCGGTGTCCCTCCTGACCGTCTGGGTGCACGACATCGTGCTGGACACCAACCGCTACGTGTCCACGGTCGCCCCGCTGGCCTCGAACCCGGCGGTCGAGGCCGCCGCCGTCCACCGCATCACGGAGGCGGCCGACGTACGGATCGACGGCTCGCAGGTCACCGCGGACCTGGCCAAGTGGCTGGAGTCCCAGGGCCTGCCGCCGCGCGTCGGTACGGCGGTCAAGTCGCTGGGCCCCCAGCTGGACTCGGCCGCCGACCAGGCCGTCTCCAAGGTGGCGAGCCGCTTCGTGTCGAGCCGGGCGTTCGACAAGGTCTGGACCCAGGCCAACCGGGTCGCCCACCAGTCCGTCGTGCACGCGCTGACGGGCAAGGGCCGCGGCGCGATCGGCGTCGAGGGCGGCACCGTCACCCTCGACGTCGGCGAGGCCGTCGAGACGGTCAAGCAGGACCTCGTCAAGGCGGGGCTCTCCCCGGCCGAGAAGATCCCCGACGTCAAAAAGCAGATGGTGCTCTTCCACTCGGACGAGCTGCAGAAGATCCGGGGCGGTGTCCGGCTCCTCGACATCGCCGGCAACTGGCTTCCCGTGATCACCGTGGTCCTCGCGGCGGCCGGGGTGCTGCTCGCCCGGCGCCGCCGCCGGGCCCTGGTGGTCATGGCGCTGTGCGGGGCGGGCGCCTGCCTGCTCGTCGCCATCGGGCTGGTCATCGCCCGCCGCTACTACCTCGACCACCTCCCGGAGCAGGTCCAGTCCCGGGACGCCGCCGCGGCGATCTTCGACACGCTGGTGCGGTTCCTGCGGGTCAGCCTGCGGACCGCGCTCGTCCTCGGGATCGTCATCGCGCTCGGCGCCTACCTGTCCGGCGCCGGCCGGCTGCCGCGGGCCGTCCGCGGCGGCGCCGAGCGCCGGGCCGACTCCACCGTGCGCTGGGGCGCCGCCCACGGGGTGACGGCGGGCGGCGCGGGCGGCTGGGTGGAAGCCCGGCGGCGCCCGCTCACGGTGGGCGTGCTGATCGTGCTGGCGCTGGTGTTCGCGCTGTGGAACCACCCGACGGTGCTCACGGTCCTGCTGCTGGTGCTCATCCTGCTGGTCGCCCTCGCCGTCCTCGCGCTGCTCGCGGCGGGCGGCCGCGCCGGGAACGGGGCGGGGGCCGGCGGCCGGGAACCCGGTACCGGGAGCCCCGGGCACGGGGACCGGTAGCCGTACGCCGTCACGCCGCGGCCGGCCCCGACGCCTTCGTCGGGGCCGGCCGCGGCGGGGTGCGCAGCCAGCGGGCGAGCGGGGGCTCGTGCGCGGCCACGTAGCCGACGGCGATGGCGAGGGTGATCACGACGAACAGCGTGATCAGCCAGGACAGCACGACGAAGACCGACCCCAGGGCGCCGAACTCCTGCATGCTGCGGTTCAGGGTGCGGGGCATGTAGACCCGCGACGCCAGGGTCAGCACCTGTTCCCCCACCCCCGCCAGCAGGGCCCCGGGTAGCAGCGGCAGCCACGGGATCCGGGCTCCGAGCAGCAGGTGCTGGGTCCACCACCACAGCAGCGTGCCGCTCACCACCGCCAGGGCGAAACCGGTGACCGCGCCGGTGCCGAAGGCGTTCTGCAACGGCCCCTGGAACAGCAGCGCGGCGAGCCAGACGGTGAGCCAGGCGATCCAGCGCCAGGCCGCCACGGCGGCCTTGGCCTTGGGCAGGTGCCAGGAGCGCTCGCAGGTCCGCTGGAGGGCGCGGCTGCAGGCGGTGGCCGATGCCAGCGTCACGATGATGCCCACGGCGCCGGTGGTCGTGGCGGTGGTGGGGTCCTTGGCGGAGTAGACCGAGAGGACCTGGTCCAGGGCGGCGTCCTGGAGGCCCATGGCCGCGCGGAGGGAGTGGGTCAGCTGGTCCTGCATCCAGTCCGGACCGACGGTGCCGATGACGAAGAGGGCGGGCAGCCCGCCGAGGAAGGCCTGTGCGGCCAGCCGGGTGGCGCAGTCCAGCACCCTGACGGCGGCGAGCTGCTCGATCAGCCGGGTCAGCACCGGGGTGTGCTTGCGCATCCAGCCGGGGATGGCGAACAGCCGGGGCCCGGCTTCCGGTTCGGGCACGGAGGACTCCTCATGGGGCACGGGAGCACCACCATGCCCGAGAACCGCGGCGAAATCGGAGATGTCACGCATTTCGCCGACGCGCCACCGCCCGGTGGGGCCTCCCCGGAAACGGGGGCCCCACCGGGCGGGCGGGTGTCACCGGGTCAGCACTTGAGCCGGGTCGAGGCGGCCGCCACCGCCTGGTCGAGGTTCTGGATCTGCGGCTGGAGCTGAGTGAGCGCGTCCTTGCCGGTGGTGTCCCCGGGCAGGTCCTGGTAGCCCTTCTTGAGGCCCTCGGCGGCCGACTTCACGGCCTCCTGCTCCGACTGCTTCATCTTCTGCGTGTTGCTCTTGACGTTTTCCCAGTCCTTCTGCACCGCGTCGATGGCGCTCTGGACCTGGTCCTTGGTCGACACGGCGGGGTTCAGGGCCTTCAGCTTGGCGTTGTCGGCCTTGAGGGCGTTCAGGTCGGTGCAGAGGTCCGCGGAGGCCTGGCTGGCCTCCTCGGCCGGCGAGCTGCTGTTGTCGGAACAGGCCGCGAGGCCGAACGCCGCGGTAACGCAGAGCGCGCCGATCACGGGGAAACGCTTCATGGGTGAGGCCTTCCTCAAAGGGGGCAGATCAACGCAGTCACGACCTATGACCACAGGTGTCAAAATAAACGCATCCACCACCTTCTGCATCCGCACCGTCACGGTCCGCGTCCACCCGCGGAGCCCTTTTACGCCGCCCGCCCGCCGTGGCGGTTACGGTCCTCCAGGCAGTGGAGGAACGCGGCACGGGGATGGGGCAGATGAACGGGAACGACCTTCTGGCCGAGCGGTTCGACGCGCACCGGGCGCACCTGCGGGCGGTGGCCTACCGGATGCTGGGCTCGCTGGGCGACGCCGAGGACGCCGTGCAGGAGACCTGGCTCAAGCTGAACCGCTCCGACGTCGGCGCCGTGGCCAACCTGGGCGGCTGGCTCACCACGGTGACCGGGCGGGTCTGCCTGGACATGCTGCGGGCCCGCGCCACCCGCCGCGAGCAGCCGCTGGAAGACGGGAACGGCCCCGTCCGGCTGCCCGACCCGGTGGTCAGCGGTCCCGACCGGGTCGATCCCGAGCAGGAGGTGCTCGTCGCGGACTCGGTCGGCCTCGCCCTGATGGTCGTACTGGAGACCCTCGCGCCCGCCGAACGGCTGGCCTTCGTCCTGCACGACCTGTTCGGGGTGCCCTTCGAGGAGATCGCGCCCGTCCTCGGCCGGACCGCGGCCGGCACGCGCCAGCTCGCCAGCCGGGCCCGGCGCCGCGTCCAGGGCGCGGCCCCGGCCCCCGACACGGACCTCGCCCGCCGCCGGGAGGTCGTCGACGCCTTCCTCGCCGCCGCGCGCGGCGGGGACCTCGACGCCCTGGTGGCCCTGCTCGACCCGGACGTCGTGGCCCGGTCCGACGGCGGCACGCTGCGGCCGGGAGTGCTGCGCCGGGGTGCGGTGAACGTGGCCTCGCAGGCCATCCTGTTCGCCCGGTTCGCCGAAGCCGCGCACCCCGCACTGGTCAACGGAACACCGGGCGTGGTGGCGGTGGCCGCGGACGGCACCCCGCTCTCGGTCATGTCGTTCACCGTCCGGGGCGGCGTGATCACCGCGCTGGACATCCTCACCGACCCCGAGCGCCTCGCGCGGATCGACCTGGGGCCGGTCCTGGGCGGCTGAGCCGGCCACCCGGGGCCGAAACCGGGCCGGGTCGGGGCCGGGCGGGTCAGTTCCCCTTGACCAGCGACGGGTTGAGGCGGGCGAAGCCCTCCTGGCGCTCGTAGGGGTAGTACGGGTACGGGGCCGGACGGTGGCTCGCGGCGTCGAGCCGGGCCACCTGGTCCGGCGTCAGCTCCCAGCCGACGGCGCCGATGTTCTGGCGGAGCTGCTCCTCGTTGCGGGCGCCCACGATGACGGAGGAGACGGTGGGCCGGCGCAGCAGCCAGTTGATGGCCACCTGCGGGATCGTCCGGCCGGTCTCCTCCGCGATGCCGTCGAGGGCGTCGACCACGTCGTAGAGGTGCTCGTCCTCGACCGGCGGGCCGTAGTCGGCGGTCCGGTGGAGGCGGCTGCCTTCCGGCAGCGGGAGGCCGCGGCGCAGCCTGCCGGTGAGCCGGCCCCAGCCGAGGGGGCTCCACACCATCGCGCCGACGCCCTGATCGTGGCCGAGGGGCATCAGCTCCCACTCGTAGTCGCGGCCGACGAGGGAGTAGTAGACCTGGTGGGCGGCGTAGCGGGGGAATCCGTGCCGCTCGGCGGCCGCGAGGGACTTCATCAGCTGCCAGCCCGCGAAGTTGGAGACGCCGACGTGGCGGATCTTCCCGGCCCGCACGAGCCCGTCCAGGGCGGAGAGCACCTCCTCGACGGGGGTGGCGGCGTCGAAGGCGTGCAGCTGGAAGAGGTCGATGTGGTCGGTGTCGAGGCGGCGCAGGGCGTCCTCGGTCGCGCGGACCAGGCGGGGGCCGGAGGTGCCGGCGTCCCCGGGGCCGTCGCCCATGGGCAGTCCGGCCTTGGTGGACAGCAGCACCCGGTCCCGGCGGCCCTTGACCGCCCGGCCGAGCACCTCCTCGGAGGCGCCCGCGGAGTAGACGTCGGCCGTGTCGAACAGGGTGATGCCCGCCTCCAGGCAGATGTCCACGAGGCGGCGGGCCTCCCGCGCGTCCGTCGTGCCCCACGCGCCGAAGAGCGGCCCCCGGCCCCCGAAGGTTCCCGCTCCGAAGCTCAGGGCGGGGACCTTGAGACCGGACGTGCCCAGCTGCCTGTATTCCATGACGCATCCCCCGACTCGAAAGCGGTAATGGCACCGCAGACCCTTTAAGGTGGTCCCAACGTAACAGGAGATCGCCACTAATGGAACGGGAGCCCCGTTATGGAGTTTTCTGATGAGGCCGCCCCCACGGCGGGGGACCCGGCGGAGCCGGGGACCGTCCGTCCCGGCGGGCGTACGGCGCGGGTGCGCGCGGCGGTGCTCCGGGCGGCCGGCGACACCCTCGCCGAGCAGGGCTTCCACCGGCTGGACCTGGCCGAGATCGCCCGTCGCGCCGACGTGGGGAAGACCACCGTGTACCGGCGCTGGGGCACGGTGGCCGGGCTGGTCGCGGACCTGCTGACGGACATGGCCGAGCAGTCGGCGCCGCGCACCGAGACGGGATCGCTGACCGAGGACCTGCTCGCCAACGCGGAGCTCGTCCGGCGCACCCTGACCGACCCGCGTCAGGGTGCCCTGTTCAAGGCCGTGATCGCCGCCGCCACCGGCGACGCGCGCACCGCCGAGGCCCTGTACCGCTTCTACGAGGTCCGGGTCGCGGAATGGGCGCCCTGCGTGCGGCAGGCCGTCGAGCGGGGGGAGCTCCCGGAGGGGACCGACTCCGCCGAGGTGGTCCGCGCCGTGTCCGCACCGCTGTACTACCGCTTCCTCACCACCGGGGAGCCGCTGGACGGGGCCGCGGCCGCGCGCGCGGCGCGGGCCGCCGTCGCCGCGGCCCGCGCGGGGGCCTTCGTACGGGAACCGGAGCACGGCTGACCCGTGCCCGGGGCCCCGCCCGGACCGGCGGGGGCGGCCCGGAGCCCCGGGGCCTCAGGTGCCTCAGGTGCCTCAGGTGCGGTCGATGAACACGCTGGTGGACTTCACCCGGGCGGTGGCCCGCATGCCGACCTCCAGGCCCAGCTCCTCCACCGCCTCCCGGGTCAGCAGGGACACCACCCGGTGCGGGCCCGCCTGGACCTCCACCTGCGCCCCGACCGAGCCCAGCTTGATGGCGGTCACGATGCCGGGGAAGGCGTTGCGCGCCGAGGTGTACGGGGTGTCCTCGTCCTCCCCGGCCTCCTGGGCGACCTCGACGCAGAACGCCGCGAGGTCGGGCCCGTCGACGATCCTGCGGTTCCCCTCGCGCCGGGTGGGGAACCGGTCGGCGTCCGCCCAGCGGCGGGCGGTGTCACTGCTGACGCCGAGCAGCCGCGCTGCCTGGCCGATGGTGTAGGACTCCATGCGGGCAGCCTAAGTCAGTCCCGTGCCCTCGGTCCCGTGCCCTCGGTCCCGTGCCCTCGGTCCGTGTCCTCAGGCCGTGAGCAGGGCGTCTGCGATGGCGGTGCGGGCGTAGAGCACCGAGCGGCCCGCGCGGTGCGCCGTGACCAGTCCCGCGTTGCGCAGTGCCGTCAGGTGCTGGGAGACCCCCGCGGCGGACAGGCCGCAGTGGCGGGCCAGCTGGGTGGTCGACGCCGGGCTGTCCAGCTCCGCCAGCAGCAGCGCGCGGGAGCGGCCCAGTACGCCGGCCACCGCATCGGCGGAGGCGGCGGCGCGGGGCTCCCACAGGGTGCCGACGCCCCGGGCCGGATAGGCCAGCTGGGGCGGGTCCGGGGCCACCGACCGGGTCAGGACGCGGGGCCAGGCGAAGGCCGCCGGCACCAGCAGCAGCCCCGGTCCCGCCTGCTCCCGGGTCAGCCCGCACTCGCAGCGCGGCAGGTGCAGGGTGCCCTCGTCCCAGTGGACCGAGTCGTGCAGCTCGTTGAGGACGGCGGCGGATCCGTGCTCGGCGACCTGGCGGGCCCGGTGGAAGACGTCCGCCTCCAGCAGCTGGCGGATCCGCGCCCAGTAGGGCGCCAGTGCGAGCTCCCAGTACGTCTCGATCTCCGCCGTGACCTTCTCCAGCGCCGGCTGCGGCTCCTCCCGGAGCAGCCGCAGCCGGGGCGAGGGGTCGGGACCGTACCCGCCCGGGCGGGTGCGCAGCAGGTCGTCGACGTCGGCCCGGACCTGCTCGGGGCGGCTCGCGCGGATGGCAGCCAGCTCGGCGCCGAGGGTGGGGAAGGGGCCTTGCGGGGTCGGGTTGAGGAAGTCCGCCAGGTAGCCGCGCGCCGGGATCAGCTCGTCCAGCCAGCCGCCCCGCAGCCCCGCGCACCGCATCCGGGGCCGCACCTGCGCGGCCCAGCGCCGGTGCAGGGAACCCCCGGCCGGATGCTTCAGCAGCCGGAAGCTGGTGACGACCTCCCACATCGGGGAGACCGCGAAGCGCGTCCGGGCCAGGTCCGCCGCCGAAAAGGTCAGTCCCGTCGCCATGTCCCCGCCCCCGCAGCTCCGTTGGATTCGGTCTGAGCTTAATCAGTGGGCCGGGCGGACGCGGGGACGCAGGCTCCTCCCGTGCCCTCCGCCTTCCGCGGGGAGGGTGCCGCCGAGGGGACGCACGAGACCGGCGCGAGCCGCGTACGGGGGGCAACAGGGGAGCCCCCCGCACGCGGCCCGCGCCCTTCCCGTACGCCCTCTTCGGCCGGCCGGCGCGTGGGAACGGCTGCGGGCGCGGGCGGCACCGGCCGGACCGTGGAAGATCCGCAGGGGTATCACCCGTTTGGAGAGGGTATATCCATGAGGACGGTCGCGACCGCGCAGGACGACGGCCTCCCCCGGGGGGAGCCCTTCGTGAGAGGAGCGCAGACCGATGAACCCCACCGACACCGACCTCACCGACCTCCGCCTCACCGGCCACGGGGACCACACCGATGTCGCCACCGGCGAGGCGAAGGCGCTCTCGGTCTCCCTCTTCCACAGGCTGGCCGAGCTCGAAGAGGGCACGGCGGAGTACTCGTACGTCCGCAACACCCTGGTCGAGCTGAACCTGAGCCTGGTGAAGTTCGCCGCCCGCCGGTTCCGCGGGCGCAGCGAGCCGATGGACGACATCGTCCAGGTCGGCACGATCGGACTGATCAAGGCCATCAACCGGTTCGACCCGGAGCGCGGGGTGGAGTTCACCACCTTCGCCATGCCCACGATCAGCGGAGAGATCAAGCGGTTCTTCCGCGACACCAGCTGGGCGGTGAAGGTCCCCCGCAGGCTCCAGGAGCTGCGGATCGACACGGCGAAGGCCCACGACGCCCTCGAACAGGGCCTCGGCCGCGAGCCCACCGACGCCGAGCTGGCACGGAAGCTGAACGTCACGCCGGAGGAGTTCGGCGAGGGCCGCAAGGCCGCCTGCGCCTACTCCGCGCGCTCGCTGGACGCCCCGGCCCAGGACGACCCGGAGCGCGACCCGCAGACCGACCGGTCCTCGCTGGGCGCGGAGGAGTCGGCGTACGAACTGATCGAGTGCCTGGAGTCCCTCAAGCCGATGCTGGCCGGGCTGCCGGAGCGGGAGCGGACACTGCTGGCGCTGCGGTTCGGGCAGGAGCTGACCCAGTCCGAGATCGGGGAGCGGCTGGGGCTGTCCCAGATGCACGTGTCCCGGCTGCTGCACCGCACCCTGACGCGGCTGCGCGGCGGTCTCCTCGCCGACGCGGCACCCGAGGCCGCGTCCGGGACACCCCGGGCCGCGTCCGAGGCTCCCGGCGCCACCTGACCCGGGCCGCCCGCGGGCTCCCGGCGCCGCCTGACCCGGGCCGCCCCGCGCCTACGCCTCCGGCCCCGACGGGGGTGGGGCCGGGGGCGCGGCCGGGGCCGCGGGGCCCGTAACCTCCAGCCACACCGTCTTGCCCGGCGGGGCCGGTACGCAGCCCCACCCCCGGGCGAGCCGCTGCAGCAGGATCAGGCCGTGCCCGCCCGGCCGGGCCCGGTCCGGCGGCCGCGGGGCCGGCGGTTCGGGGCTGTCGTCGGTGACCTCCACGCGCAGCAGGCCGGGGGCGTGCCGCAGGACCAGCTCGCGCGGGCCGCCCGCGTGCAGGCAGGCGTTGGTCACCACCTCGGAGACCAGCAGGAGCACGTCCTCCTCGGCCTCGGCTCCGGCGGGCCAGTGCCAGTCGGCGAGGGCACGCCGGGTGAAGTCCCGGCAGCGGGTCACGACACCCGTCGTGCCACCGCCCAGGACCAGCTTCCGCGTCTGCTCGGCCACAGGCTCTCCCGTCTCCGCCGCCCGTCCCCCGGCGCCGCACCTACCCCCGAGGGCGACGGCCAAATCCCACCATGCCGTGGCCGGATCTCCATGCACGACGGGGCCCTGTTCGGTGGCCCCCGCTGTCGCGGGGGCCACCGAACAGGGCCCCACCATGAGTTTTCCGCCGTTCTCCCCCGTGGAGCGGCCGGTGACGGCGACGCTATGACGACGGCCGGAACCCGTCGAGCGGCGCAGCCCCCGTACGTCAAGTCACCCCTCGGCCACGCCGCCGCGGAGGCACCCCCGGGTCCACATCCTGGACAACTACCCTCGATATATGAACTCAGAAGCCGCCGACGCCCTCGCCGCCGTGAAAGACGCCGACCGGAAGCACGTTTTCCATTCCTGGTCGGCGCAGGAGCTCATCGACCCGCTGGCCGTCGCCGGCGCCGAGGGCTCGTACTTCTGGGACTACGAGGGCAACCGTTTCCTCGATTTTTCGAGTGCGCTCGTCTACACGAACATCGGGTACCAGCACCCCAAGGTCGCGGCCGCGATCGCCGAGCAGGCCGCCCGGCTGTGCACGGTCGCGCCCGGTTTCGCCGTCGACGTCCGCTCCGAGGCCGCCCGGCTGATCGCCGAGCGCACCCCCGGCGACCTGGACAAGATCTTCTTCACGAACGCGGGCGCCGAGGCGGTCGAGAACGCCGTCCGGATGGCCCGGCTGCACACCGGCCGGCCCAAGGTGATGTCCGCGTACCGCTCGTACCACGGCGCGACCTCCACCGCGATCAACCTCACCGGTGACGCCCGCCGCTTCGGCAACGACACCGCCACCGCCGGCGTCGTGCACTTCTGGGGCCCGTTCCTCTACCGCTCGCCCTTCCACGCGACGACCGAGGCCGAGGAGTGCGAGCGCGCCCTGCGCCACCTGGAGGACACGATCGTCTTCGAGGGCCCGCAGTCCATCGCCGCGATCATCCTGGAGACCGTCGGCGGCGCCCCGGGCGTGCTCGTGCCCCCGGCCGGCTACCTGGCGGGCGTGCGCGCGCTCTGCGACCGCTACGGCATCGTCTTCATCCTCGACGAGGTCATGGTCGGCTTCGGGCGCACCGGCACCTGGTTCGCCGCCGACCACTGGGACGTCACCCCCGACCTGATCTGCTTCGCCAAGGGCATCACCAGCGGCTACGTACCGCTCGGCGGGGTCGCCATCTCCGCCGCGATCGCCGAGACCTTCGCCCGCCGCCCCTACCCGGGCGGGCTGACCTACTCCGGGCACGTGCTGGCCTGCGCCGCCGCCGTCGCGACGGTCAACACGATGGAGGAGGAGGACATCGTCGGCCGGTCCGCCCGCACCGGCGCCGAACTGCTGGGACCGGGCCTGCGCGAGATCGCCGCGCGCCACCCCTCGGTCGGGGAGGTCCGCGGACTGGGCACCTTCTGGGCGCTGGAACTCGTACGGGACCCGGACACCCGCGAGCCGCTCGTCCCGTACAACGCCTCCGGCGCCGACAACGCGCCCATGGCGGCCTTCGGGGCGGCCCTGAAGAAGGGCGGCCTGTGGCCGCTCCTCGCCGGGAACCGGATGCACGTCGCCCCGCCCTGCAACGTCTCCGCCGAGGACGTGGCCAAGGGCTTGGCCGTCCTCGACGAGGCCCTCTCGGTCGCCGACGCGCACATGGCCTGACCTGCGGGTCTGTACGGTCGCCCAATCCGTGGGCGCTGGTGTTCGGAGGATCCGTGCGGTGGTCAACCCGCCGTACACATGCTGCAATCCGTGCAGTACTACTCAGCACCTACGGACCGGGATGCACGTCAGTCCCGGGGCGGCCCCCAGCGGCCGAACGGCGGGGAGCGGCACGTCTTCAGTCGGGACGCGCGCTGGACGCCGGGCGTACGGGATCCAGACCAATCGGACTCCGTGTTCCCGAGTACCCGAAGGAAGACAGCATGAGCAAGCACGTCCTGGGCCAGAACCAGTACGGCAAGGCCGAGAACCGCATCGTGAAGGTGACCCGCAAGGGCAGCGACGGTTCCTGGAGCGAGATCCGCGACCTCAACGTCTCGGTCGCGCTCCGCGGTGAGTTCCGCGACGTCCACCTGACCGGCGACAACGCCAACTGCCTGCCGACGGACACCACCAAGAACACGGTGTACGCCTTCGGCAAGGAACACGGCATCGACTCGCCCGAGGCCTTCGGCATCCTCCTCGCCAAGCACTTCGTCTCCTCCCAGCAGCCGATCCGCGAGGCGCAGATCCGCATCGAGGAGTACGCCTGGGACCGGATCCCGGTCCCGACGCGCAAGGAGCAGCACTCCTTCGTCCGCAAGGGCCAGGAGGTGCGCACCGCGCAGATCACCTACAGCGAGACCACCGGTCTCCAGGTCATCTCCGGCCTGAAGGACCTGACGGTGATGAACTCGACCAACTCCGAGTTCCACGGCTACATCAAGGACAGGTACACGACCCTCCAGGAGGCGTACGACCGCATCCTGGCGACCAAGGTCACCTCCCGCTGGGCGCACTCGGCGCTGGCCGCCGACGACGCGGACTTCGACTGGGACCAGTCGTACAAGAAGGTCCGCAAGCACATGCTCGAAGCCTTCGCGGAGACCTACTCCTACTCGCTCCAGCAGACCCTGAACCAGATGGCCGAGCGCGTCCTCGACAACTGCCCCAAGGTCAACGAGGTGCGCCTCAACCTTCCCAACAAGCACCACTTCCTCGTCGACCTGGAGCCCTTCGGGCTGAAGAACGACAACGAGGTGTACTTCGCGGCGGACCGGCCGTACGGCCTGATCGAGGGCACCATCCACCGCGACGGCGTGCAGCCGGTGATCGCCACCTCCGACTGGATCGTCGCGTAACACCGCTGCCCCGCAGCGCCGTTCGGCCCGGACCGCGTCGCGGGGTCCGGGCCGTCGTGCCGTTCACTCCCCGGCCGGGCGGCCCACCAGGAGGTTCCAGCGTCCTGCCCGGCCGCTGAGGGTGGTCACGGTCTCCGGCCGCACGTCGAGCCGCCAGAAGGCCGGCGCCGGCAGCTCCAGGGCCCACACCACCGCGGCCCGTACGACGGCCTGCGCGACCACCGCGTGGTGCGGACCGGGCGGCAGCGCGGCCAGGTGCGCGCCGGTCCGGGCGATCAGCGCGGCCACGGACTCCCCGCCGCCCGGGGGCGCGTACTGCGGATCGGTGAGCCAGGCGCGGATCCCGCCCGGGTCCTCGGCCGCGACCTCCTCCAGGGTCCGGCCCGCCCAGTCCCCGGTCGCCGGGCCGGCCAGACCGGCGTGGCCGGGGCACGGGTCCCCGTACCCGAACCGGCCCTGACGGGCGGCGGAGTCGAGCGGGGGCGTGGTCAGGTGCAGCCGTACGGGTGGACTCGGCGGGGCCTGGGCTGTCGTCTCGGGCATGGGAGGGAGCGTAGAGCGCGCGCCCAGGGCGTGAGACGGCGGACATGCGCCGTGGTGTTCAGGCCACGGGCGCGGTACGGTCTCGGACGACATGACGAAGGTATGACGGAAGTACCGGTGAGATTCCGGCACGGTCGCGCCACTGTGAATCCTCCCGCAGCAGTGTGGGCAGGGAAGTCAGACCCGCCACCTTCGTCAAGAGCACCACTGACCGGGACGCGTGTTCCCTCTGGAGGTCCTGCCATGGCCCACTCCGCCGTGCCCACGTCGGCGCCCGTAGCCGTCACCCCCCTGTCCCTGAAGGAACTGGCCCCCTGGGCGCTGTTCGTCGGCGTCCTCATGCTGGTCCTGCTGTACCTCGTCGGCGCCGAACAGGGTGCCACCGCGGTCTTCCAGGGCGACACCGTCCACGAGTGGATGCACGACGGCCGTCACCTGCTCGGTTTCCCCTGCCACTGACCGGCTGATCCCCGGTCCACGCGCCGCCGGGAACTCCCCCGCGCGCGGCGCCGGTACGGCTCTGCGCAGGGCCCGTCAACCGGGCGGCTCCCCTGCGTGACTCCGCGGGGCACGCACCCGCGGAGCGCCGTACGGCCCGCGTGCCGCTTCCGCCTGCCCTGTGGACCCCGGAGATCCCCGCTCCCCCCCTCTCCGCTGCAGCAAGGGAAACCGACGCATGAACCGCATCTCCCCACGTGTCCTGCTGATCCGGGGCATGCTGGCCGGCCTGCTCGCCGGTGTGGCCGCCTTCCTCGTCGCGTACGTCCTCGGCGAGTCCAAGGTGGACGCGGCCATCGCCATCGAGGAAGCCGCCTCCGCCGGGCACGACCACGCCGAGGACGCCCCGGTCAGCCGGGCCCTGCAGGCCACGGCCGGCCTCGGCACCGGCACCCTCCTCTACGGCGTCGCGCTCGGCGGCATCGCCGCGCTCGTCTTCTGCTACGCACTGGGCCGGCTCGGCCGCTTCGGCCCGCGGGCCACCGCCGCGCTGGTCTCCGGGGGCCTGTTCCTCACCGTGAACCTGGTCCCGTTCCTCAAGTACCCGGCCAACCCGCCGGCCGTGGGCGACCCCGACACCGTCGTCCGGCGGACCACCCTGTTCGTCCTGATGATCGCCCTGAGCCTGCTGCTCGCGGCGGGTGCCCTGATCCTGGGGCGGCGCCTGGCCCCCTCCCTGGGCAACTGGAACGCCTCGACCGTCGCCTCGCTGTCCTTCGTCGTGGCGGTGGGCATCGCCTACGCCCTGCTCCCCGGCATCAACGAGGTGCCAGCCGACTTCCCGGCCGCGCTGATCTGGCAGTTCCGCCTCGCCTCGCTGGGCATCCAGGCGGCCCTGTGGACGACTTTCGGCCTGGCCTTCGGATTTCTAGCCGAACGCGCTATTGCCCCGGCCGCCGCACCCCAGGAGGCTGTACAGCCGATGAGTTGAGCACGACACGCCTGTTGCGGGTGTGGAAGGTGGGAGCCGGGACATGCCGTCCGCGATCTGGCATTGGCGGGGCTGGACCGGCGCCGCACCCTTCTGGCTGAACTCCTTACTCCTGCTCCTGGCCCCGTTCACGGCCGCGACCCTGCTCGCGCAGATCGGGGTCATCACCGCCCTGGCCGCCCTGGGCGGACTGGCCCGCCAACTCTGGTTCGGCGACTACGGCCACCCCGCGATCCACCTCGCCGCCGCCCTCATGGGGGCGGCGGCGGTCGCGTTCGTGGTGATCTGAGCGTCTTGCCCGCCCCGGCCCTGGGCCCCGCGAACCCCCTGGCGACAATGGGAGTTCGAACGGAGCGGGGAGCTGGTGTGGCGTCAGGGCGGGACGTACCCGAGGAATATCTGACCGGGTACGCGGGGATCCTCGCGGACGTCCGGACCACCGGACGCCGCCCCGGCCCCGAGGCACTCGCCACCCGGCGGGCCCTCGGCGCGCGGGCCGCCGCCGCCGGGTACGGGCTGCGGAACCTCGTCGGCGCCCATCTCGCCGCCACCCGGGCCGCACTCGAAGGGCACGGCGCCCCGGACCCCGTGCTGGCGGCGGCGGAGCAGGCCGTGGACGCCTTCGCCGAGGGCTACGAGCGGGCCCGGCACCTGGTGGTGCGCCGCGAGGAAGCCGCCCGCCGGGAGTACGTCGACGACCTGCTGCTCGGCCGGGGAGACCCCTGCCGCCTCGCCGAACGGGCGTCGCGCTTCGGACCGGCCCAGGCGCCCGCGTACACGGTGGCCGTGGCGCGCGGCCCGCAGCCCTGCGAGGACGCGGGCCCGGCCGCCCGCCGCGTGGAGGCGGCCCTGACCGGGCGGTTCGGGGACGGCGCCGCCCTCCTCGCCACCAAGGACGGCCTGCTGGTCTGCGTGGCCCCGGGCGACCGGGACGAGGTGCCGGTCCACTTCGCGCGGCAGGCGTGCGCGGCGTTCCCGGGCGCGGGGCTCGTCGCGGTCGGGCGCACGCGTCCGGGCACGGGCGGGATCGCGGCCTCGTACGAGGAGGCCCGCGACGCCCTCGGCCTCGCGGACCGCCTCGGCTTCGAGGGACCCGTACTGCGCGCCGCCGACCTGCTGGTGTTCCCGCTGCTGACCCGGGACCGGGCCGCCCTGGCCGACCTGGTGCTGAGCGTGCTCGGGCCGCTGCGGGCCGGCCGGGGCGGGGCCGGGCCGCTGCTGGAGACCCTGACGGCGTACTTCGACTCCGGGTGCGTGGCCGCGGAGTCGGCCCGGCGGCTGCGCCTGAGCGTGCGGGCACTGACCTACCGGCTGGAGCGGATCCACCGGATGACCGGCCACGACCCCGGAGATCCCGTGCAGCGGTACACCCTGCAGACGGCGGCGATCGGGGCCCGGCTGCTGGACTGGCCCGCGCAGCCCCTGCCGTCGACCGCCGTCGCGGACCCGGACGCCGCGTCAGGGGGCTGAACGTGCCGCCCGGCAGGGCGCGCGGGGCGGGGGCCGTCGCACGCCGGATCCGCCCTCACCCGTTCGGGCGCACGGCGTCGACCCACCGGGAGCGCGCCCGGCGCACCGCCCCCGAGCTGCGAAGACACCGGAGCACAGCCACGACACACCGATGACGAACCGTCACTTCCCGGCGTGCCCGTGCGGTGCCGGGCGCCCGGGAGCGGTCCACTGCTCACAGGAACCGGCCGCCCGAGCCGGCCCGGGAGGAACGCCATGGCCCGCGCCCAGTGGATCGTCGCCGCGCTGACGGTCACTCTGATCTGCACCGGAGTGGGCCTGCTGCGCGGCAGCCAGGGCGCGGAGCCCGCCACCACCGGCACCGCCGACGCGCTGCCCTCCCGGGCGCTGGGCCTGTCCGGACACCGGCGGCTCGTGCGCGGGCTCGAACACTCTGGGACGCACGGTCCGGGCACCGTGACCCGGGGCGTGTCCGCCGCACCGCTGCGCGCCTCGCGCCCGCTGCGGCTGCGCATCCCCAGCCTGGGGGTGGACCTCCCGCTGGCGCGGGGTCCGCAGAACGCCGAGGGCATGGCCGGCTGGGACCCCGAAGGCCCGCTACCCGGCAGCGCGGGCACCGCCGTGGTCAGCGGGGACGGGCTGCCGCTCGCCGGACTGCGGCGGGGGCGCACCATCGAGATCCCGCGCGCGGACCACCGTACGGCCGTGTTCACCGTCGAACGGATCTCGCCCGGCAGGGTCGGCGGCTCCGCCGACCGGCCCGGGCGGGCCCGGCTGCGGCTGATCAGCGGGGAGACCACGGTCCTGGCGCGGCTGACCGGGCCGCTGCGCACCCACTGAGCGCGGGGGTCCCGGTGGGGCGGTGGCGGCTGTCAGCCGAGGGGGGTGTCTTCGTCCCCCGGTCGGGGGCTTCTCGGGCCCGGCGGGGGAGCCGCCCGGTGCACCGGGGCATGGAGGGCGGCATGAGCGGTGCGCGGTACGCGCGGACGGTGCTGGCGCGGGCCCTGACGGTGGCCTGCGTCGCGCTGCTGTGCCTGTTCGGCACCGGTCCGGCGGCGAGTACGGCCTCCGCCCTGGCCGCGGACTCCCGTTCGGCCTCCTCCGCCCCCGCCGAGCCCACCGAAGGGCAGTCGGACGGGGCGGCGGCGGACTCCGACGCCCGCGCGGCCGTACGGACGGCGGTGCGCACGGCGCCCACCGTCCGGCGGCTGCCGGGGATGTTTCACGTGAAACACGTGTGCGATGCGGCTCGGCCGCCGCACGCCGCCCGGGGCGGGGAGGCCGCACCGGCAGGATCCCTGCGGACGGTACGGAGCGTGGTCCTGCGCTGCTGAGCGGGCCGAGCAGCAGCGTGTCCCCCCACACTCCCGAACCACCGTGAGGTTCCGCCATGCCCATCGACCCGTACGCCGCCCTGAACGCCATGCTCCGCGCCGAGGTCGCCCGCCACGCCCCGCCGGTCCGCCCGGCCCCGGACCGGCCCGCGCCCGCGCCGCGGCAGGCCGACCCCGAGGCGGTGGTCGCGACCGCAACCGTGACCGCGACCGCGGGCACGACCGCAGCCACGCCCGCGGGCCGGGAGAAGGAGCCGGAGGCGGGAGCACGGCCGGGCCCGGCCTCTCCCGCCGCCTAGCCACCCGCCGGGCGCTCCGTGCCGGTGGCCGCCTCGAACCGGCCACCGGACACGGCCACCGCCCCGTGCCGGCCACCGGCACGGGGCGGCGCCGGGCGCCGGACGGGGCTCAGTCCTCCCGCGTGTAGTAGCGGTAGAAGGCGGCGAGTCCGACGCCCGCGCCGGCGGCGAGACCGACGGTGGTGGAGCGGAGCACGGAGGCGCCGGTGAGGCTGTGCAGGTAGCCGACGGCCACGCCCGCGAAGGCGCCGTAGGCGGTGGCGTGCAGCTCCCGCATCAGGCGCGGACCGAACTCGTGGAGGGCGAACATGACGCCGGCGAACAGCACGCCGCACAGGATCCCGTAGAAGACGTTGCCCACGGTCACCGGGCCCGTGTCGCGCTCGATCTGGGCCGCCCAGACCCCGTACACGAGGCCGAGCAGCAGCGCACGGATCAGGGCGTTCCTGCTGCTGTGGTCCACGTTCACCGATGTCGTGGGGCGCTGCCTCCGGGACACGGTGGGTGCCGCATGTGCCATGGCGGGGCTCCTCTCTTCCATCATCCAGGGCACACCCGGCGTCCCGGGGCGGCAAGTGGATCACTCGTCCGGGTGGCCCGGTCCCGCCCCGCCGGACGCCCGTCGCACCGCCCGGACGCCCGCACCGCACGGGGACCGCCGCGGCCCCGGCCGCCACCGGCACCGCCGGGCCCACCCGGACGCAGCAACAGGGGTGGCGCCGCCCGCCGCCCGGGGCATTCCCTGGTGACGTGCGCACCTACCTGTCGGCGGCCCTCGTCGTGCTCGTGGCCCTCCTCGTGCCCGCGAGCGCGGTCGCCTACTGGGCCGACCGGGAGCTGGGGAACGCCGACCGCTACACCGCCGCCATGGCCCCGCTCGCCGACGACCCGGCAGTCCGGGGCGTGGTCGTCACCCAGGCCACCCGCGCCCTCTCCGGACAGATCGACGCGGGCCCGTTCCAGGGCGGCGTCGACGCCCTGATCGGCGAGGCCCTGCGCTCCTTCGCCGGGACCCCGGCGTACCGCACGGCCTGGGACGCCGCCAACCGCGCCGCGCACGCCGCCTTCCTCGCCGCCCTCGACTCCGGCCACGGGGACGCGGTCACCATCGACCTCGCCCCGGTGATCGCCCAGGTCAGAGGGGAACTGATCGCCGACGGCGTGCCCTTCGCCGACCGCATCCCGGAAACCCACCTGACCGTGAAGGTCATGGAGTACGACAACCTCGGCGCGCTCCGGAAGGGGTTCCGCATGCTCCAGATCGCGGGTGTCTGGCTCCCCCTGCTGACCCTGTGCCTGGCCGTCCTGGCCGTCGCGGTCGCCGTCCACCGCCGGCGCGCCGTCCTCGCCACCGGTCTCGGGCTGGCCGCGGGGGCCGTGCTGCTGTGGACCGCGGTGGTCCTGTGCCGCCGCCTCACCCTCGACGACCTGCCCGCCGACGTCGACAGGGCCGCCGCCGGAGCGGTGTACGACGCGCTCACCGCGTTCCTGCGGACCACCTCCTGGGTGGTCCTCACCGTCGGGCTGGCGGCGGCCCTGGCCGCCTGGCTGGCCGGACGGCTGCGCCGCACCCCATAAGCTCGGTACGTACACACCCATACTCCGCAGAACTCCCCAGAAGAACCGATTCGCGAGTGGCGACACGGAAGCGGAATGACCACCGAACGACGCACCGAGCACATACCGTCCGGGCGGCTGCGGCCGAATCCGCTGGCACCCCCCGCCTGGCTGCTCGCCGGACTGCGGCCGAGCCGCGCGCCCGTCCCCTGGGCGGCGGCCGTCCGCGCCGGGATCGCGCTGGCCACCCCGCTCGCCGTCGGCTTCGCCCTGGACGAGCCCGAGTACGGCGCCCTCGTCTCCATGGGCGCCCTCTCCGGGGTCATCGGCGACACCGCCGACGCGTACCGGATGCGGATCCTGAACATCGCCGTCCCGCAGTTCTTCGGAGCCGTCGGCGTCGCCGCCGGCACCCTCGTCTACGGGCACGGCTGGCTCGCCGTCGGCGTCCTCACCCTGATCGCCCTCGTTTCCGGGATGATCTCCTCGATCGGCACCGTCGCCTCCGTGTCCGGACTGCTGCTCCTGCTCAACGCGGTCGTCGGGGCCGGCCTGCCGATGCCCGAACCCTGGTGGACCGCCCCGCTGCTGCTCAGCGCCGGCGGCCTGTTCGTGCTCGCCCTGAGCCTGCTGGGCTGGCCACTGCGCGGCCGGCTGCCCGAACGGACCGCCGTCGCGTCCGCCTACCGGGCCCTCGCCGACAGCCTGGAGGCCGCGGGCGGACCCGCGTACGAGGAACGCCGCCACCAGCTCACCCAGGCCCTGAACCACGCCTACGACCTCGTCCTGGGCCGCCGGGCCCGGGTGCACGGCCGCAGCCCCTCGCTGGTGCGGCTGCTCGCCCAGCTGAACGCGCTGATCCCGCTGGTCGAGGCCGCGCCCGCCGCCCACCTGCGCGGCCGGCCCCTGCCGCCCGCGCTCCCGGCGGCCGTACGGGAACTGGCGCGGGCCGTCGAGGAGGGCCGCCCCGGCGCCCCCGTACCGGACCTGCCCGCACCGCGGAGCCCCTCCGAGCGGGCCCTCGACTCCGCGCTGACGTACGCCGCGGCCACCGTGCGCTCCCCGGGACCGGACCCGTACGACATCGACGACCGGCTCGGCCGGCCCGCGGCCCTGCGGATCAGGGCCCGGCGGGCGGTGCGCGACACGATGCTGTCCGGGGCCTCCTGGCGGTACGGGCTGCGCCTCGCCCTGTGCATCGGGCTCGCGCAGTCCCTCGTCTCCCTGATCGAGGTGGAACGGTCCTACTGGGTCGCCCTGACCGTCACCTTCGTCCTCAAACCGGACTTCGGCTCCGTCTTCTCCCGCGCCGTCCTGCGCGCCCTGGGCACCGCCGGCGGGCTGGTCCTGTCGGCCGCCGTCCTCGCCGAGGTACCGCGCGGCTGGTGGGACGTACCGGTCATGGCGCTGCTGGCCATGCTGATCCCGGTGTTCTCCACCAAGGGGTACGCCTTCCAGACCGCGGCCATCACCCCCGTGATCCTGCTGCTCTCGGACCTCCTCAACCACCAGGGCTTCGACCTGATCCGGCCGCGCCTGATCGACAGCCTCATCGGCTGCGCCATCGCCCTCGTCGCCGGCTACCTCCTGTGGCCCGAGAGCTGGCACACCCGGATCGGGGACCGGCTCGCCGCCGCCGTGGACGACGCGGCCAGCTACGTGGAGCGGGCCTTCGCCCCCTTCGCGGACGACGCCGCGCTCCGGGCCGCCCGGCTGACCCGGCAGAAGGCCCGCCGCCGTATCTACCGGGACCTCTCCGACGTGCGCAACGAGTTCCAGCGGGCCCTGACCGAACCCCCGCCCACCGGCCCGCGTGCCGCCGCGTGGTGGCCGCTGGTGGTGGCGGTGGAACGGATCGTGGACGCGACGACGGCGGCCCGGGTCCGGGTCAACCACGGAGCCGCTCCCCCCGGCGCCGAGGAGGTGGCTGCCCTCACGGACGAGCTGCACGGCCTGGCGCGGGGGGTGCGCAGCAGCGCGACCCTGAAGGAGGTCCGCGTCCGGCCCCTCCCGCCGGAGGCCCTGGACTCCGTCCTCGCCCCGGTCCACCAGGAGGTCGCGGCGGCCCGCGCGATCGCCCAGCCGGACCGTTGACCCGGCCGCCGGCGCCCGCGGCGGCCGGACGCCGCCCGCCGGGTGCCGCGGTCCCCCGAACGGCGCACGGGCCGGGCCGGGCCGACCGCGGCGGGGCAGCATCGGAGCATGCACCGGGTTCCGGCCGTGATGGTCCTCGCCGCCGTTCTGGCGGGCGGGGCGGGGTGCGCCGACGTGGAGGGGCTCAAGAGCGAGGGCGACCTCGGCACCGTGCACGCCCCCCAGACCCTGTGGAAGGACATCCACCCCGACCCGGCTCCCGAGGGACAGCAGCCGGGCGCGGCCGCCACGGTGCCGGGACTCCCCAGGGCGCCGGCGCTGACGATGCGCGGGGTCGACGCGCCGGCCGTCGTACGGGCCGACATCACCTCCGCCACCGCCGAGGACGGCGGGACGGGCCGCCTCGTCGACCCGCGCGCGGTACGGCGGCTCGCGCTCTGCACCCGGACCGCGGACGGCGGGCCCGACTGCCCGGTGCGCCCCGGCGTCCTGCACGACCTGACGGGTGACGGCCGCGAGGAGCTGATCACGGCCCTGGACGTGGACGGCCGGCTCAGCGAACTGCGCGTCTACACCGTCCGGGACGACGGCCGGATCGCCCGGATCCTGGCCCGGCGCGGGGTACTGGAGGGCGTCGAGGTGGCCGCCGGGCACCTGGCCGTCCGCGAGCCGACCTCGAACCCGCAGTACAGCTCGGTCTCCGACTACGTCTGGGACGACAGGACGCGCAGCATGAGCCTGTCGCAGCTCACCCTCGACGAGTGCGCGGCCCTCACGGACGTCCCGCTGCCCGGGGCCCGGTCGCGATGCGCGCGCTGAGCAGCCTGCGCTGGAAGATCGCCCTCACCACCACGACGGTGTGCTGCCTGGTCGCCGCCGCGCTGGGGATCCTCGTGCACAACGTGGTCGCCCGACAGGTCGTCGGCGAGGTCCGCAAGGAGGCGGCCCGGGACCTCGACCACGCCCTCGGCCACTACGAGTACGGCACGGCGCACGGCGACGTGAACGCCGCCCTGGACCCGCCCGGCCTGCCCGCCCCGCTGCGGGCGCTCGTCGCGCGCGGCCGGACCGGCAGCATGGTCGGCACCCACGGGGGCGAACCCGTCATGTGGGCGGCCGGACCCGCCGACCGCGCGGCCCTCGCGGTCTGGATCCCGTACGGGAACACGCGCGGGCGGCTGCGGGACATCGACACCGCGATCCTGGCCTCCGCGGTGCTCGCGGCCGGGGTCGTGGCACTGGCCGGTCTCTTCCTCGCCGACCGGATCAGCAGACGGCTCGCCACCACGGCCGCCGTGGCCCGCCGGATCAGCTCCGGGGACCTGGACGCCCGGGTGGACTTCCCCGCCGACGCGGGCCCGGACACCGGCGCGGACGCCGCCCCGGACGCGGTCCAGGAGGCGGACTCGGACGCGGACCCGGACGGACGCCGGCCGCGCCGCTACCGCGACGAGGTACGGGACGTCGCGCACGCCCTGGACACCATGGCGGCCTCGCTGCAGGAACGGCTGGAGGCGGAGAAGCGGTTCACGGCGGACGTGGCGCACGAGCTGCGCACCCCGCTGACGGGATCACTGGCGGCGGCCTCGCTGCTGCCCGAGGGCCGCCCGAAGGAGATGATCAACGACCGGCTCAAGGCCCTGCACCTGCTCACCGAGGACCTGCTGGAGATCTCCCGGCTCGATTCGGGCGTGGAGCGCGCCGACCTGTCCCTGGTGGAGCTGGGCCGGGCCGTGGAGCGGGCCGTCGCCGGGACCCGGCTGCCCGCCGAGGTCCGGGTGGTCCGCGACGCGGTGGTGCTCACCGACCGGCGGCGCCTGGACCGGATCCTGGCCAACCTGCTGGTCAACGCCCACCGGCACGGCCGGCCGCCGGTCGAGGTGACGGTGGAGGGACCGGTCGTGGCGATCCGCGACCACGGTCCGGGCTACCCGGCCGAACTGATCGAGCAGGGCCCGAAGCGCTTCCGCACCGGGGATCCCGGGCGCGGCCGGGGCCACGGGCTGGGCCTGACCATCGTGGTGGGCCAGGCCGCGGTCCTGGAGATCGTCCTGGGGTTCGCCAACGCCCCGGACGGGGGTGCGCTGACGACCCTGCGCCTGCCGGTGGGGCGGATGCCGGACGCCGGTTGACCGCGCCGCGGTCAACCGGCCCCGTCCACCGGGCGGATCAGACGCCGATGTTCTTGCCGTCCTTGCGCCAGACCGACACGACCGCCGGGCGGACGATCTTGCCGGGCCCGTCGGGCCACACCGACTGCGGCTTCTCGACGGACGCGCCGTCGATCTCGCCCGGGTGCTGCACCGCGACCAGGACGCGCCTGTCCTGGACCAGCGGACCGCAGGTCTCGGCGCCCCGCGGCACGGTCAGGAACTGCTTGAGCTCGCCGCGGCGCTCACCGGCGGTGGCGACGCCGAACAGGCCGTCGTGCGAGCCGAGCTGGTTGCCGTCCGTGGAGATCCACAGGTTGCCGTGCGGGTCGAAGGTCACGTTGTCCGGGCAGGAGATCGCGCTGACCTTGTCCTTCGGGAAGCCCGCGAAGTAGGTCGACGCGTCGTTCGGGTCGCCGGCGACCAGGAACAGGCGCCAGGCGAAGCCGTCGCCCGCCGGGTCGTCGAAGTTCTCGGCGAGCTCCAGGATCTGGCCGTGCTTGTTCAGGTTGCGCGGGTTGGCCTCGTCCGCGCCGGCCTTGCCGGCCTTGCCGCGGTCGGTGTTGTTGGTCAGCACCACGTAGACGCGGCCGGTGCGCGGGCTCGGCTCGATGTCCTCGGGGCGGTCCATCTTGGTGGCGCCGACCTTGTCACCGGCCTGGCGGGTGAAGACGAACACCTCCTCGGCGGTCATGCCCTCGACGTGCGAGACGCTGCCGGAGGCGGAGGCGGTGGCCAGCTTGATCCAGACGCCGGAGCCGTCGAACCGGCCGTCGGCGGGCAGCTTGCCGGAGCCGTCGATCTCGGCGGCCGGGGAGTCGCCGGTCAGCTTGGCGACGTAGAGCGTGCCCTCGTCGAGCAGCGTGAGGTTGTGCTCCTTCGCCGCGCGGCTGTCGCCCTTCTTCATCTGCTTGCTCGACACGAACTTGTAGAAGTAGTCGAAGCGCTCGTCGTCGCCCATGTAGACGACCGGACGGCCGTCCTCGGTCAGCCGGGGCTGGGCGCCCTCGTGCTTGAAGCGGCCCAGCGCGGTGCGCTTGCGCGGGACGGAGTTCGGGTCGTACGGGTCGAGCTCGACGACCCAGCCGAAGCGGTGGGACTCGTTGGGCTCCTGGAGGCAGTCGAAGCGCTTGTCGAACCGCTCCCACTTGCGCTCGGTGGCGCCGGTGCTCACGCCGTACCGCTTGAGGCGGGCCGCCTCGGCCGGGTCGGTGACCTGGCCGGCGTTGGCGAAGTACTGGTTGAAGTTCTCCTCGCCGTGGAGGGTGGTGCCCCACGGGGTGGTGCCGCCGGAGCAGTTGTTGAGCGTGCCGAGGACCTTGGTGCCGGTCGGGTCGACGGAGGTCTTCAGCAGCGCGCTGCCCGCGGCCGGGCCGGTGAGGCGGAACTCGCTGGTGGCGGTGAGGCGGCGGTTGAGCTGGTGGCGGTTGACGGCGGTCAGCTTGCCGGAGCGGTGGTCCTCCTGGACCACGACGACGCCGAGGCCGTGCGCGGCCCACGCGACCTCGACCTGCTCGCGGGTCGGGTTGGCCGGGTCGTAGCCCTTGAACATGAGGTTCTCGTCCGTGTACTCGTGGTTGGCCACGAGCAGCTGCTGGCGCTCGTAGCCGCCGCCGAGCGGGAGCAGGCTCAGGAAGTCGTTGTTGTAACCGAATTGACCGGCCTGGGCGGCTGCGGTCTGCTTGTCCGGATTGAACCCCGGGGCGCCCTTGACGATCGGGTCGCCCCAGCGGATGACCACGTTCTGGTCGTGGCCCTCGGGGACGGTCACCCGGTCGTCGGTGTTCGGCGCGACGGCCTTGAAGCGCAGGCCGCGTGCGGCCTCGCCCGAACCGGCCTTGGGGTCGGCGGAGGGAGCCGCCTCGGCGGACTGGCCTCCGCCCGCCCCGAGGGTGACGGCGGTGCCGGCGGCGGTGGCGACGGTGACGACCGCCGCGGAGCGCAGCATCGAGCGGCGGGAGTAGGCACGGGCGATGACGTCGCCGACGTACTCGTTGTCACTGGTGTTGGGCACCTCGTGGAAGCAGGCGTCGCCACAGCGGTAGCGGCAGGTGAGAGCGGAACGACCGCTCCCATGCGGGTTGCCGATGAGCGGCAGGAGCTTGCGCACGAGGTGTCCTCCGGTGGGTGCACGGCGCCGACGTCGCGTCGGGACGAATCAGCGGCGACGCTAGGCGCGGGTTGCGCCGATGCGGCGGCGCGGGGGTGAACGCTGGATGAACCCGGCACGGCGGAGGGGCAGTTCGGGTGGAGGCCGCTGTTCCCTGGTTGGCTGGGCGCCACGAAAGGCGCCCCTGCCGAAGTTCCAGCCAAGGGGCCGATAACCTTACGTGTCCACTCTGGGCAGGGATCAACCGCGCAGCACGGACAAATGACGCACGCACTCATGCGAAAGGCCTGGCCCATGGGTATTCGGAGCTTGTTGCGCAAGGTGTTCGGACGGTCGGCCGAGCCGGTTCCGGAGACGTCGGATTCCTCTGCTTCGGCAGCGGTACCCAGCCAGGCGGAACGCAACCCCCTGGACGCGGCCGCCGAACTGGTGGCGGCCTCCTTCGACAACCCCACCGTCCCGCCGCAGTCCGCACCGCGCGACCGCGAGCCGGGCACGTTGCTGACCGCCCCGGCGCAGACGACGGACCCCACGGTCCCGGAGGCCCGGCGCCCCTCGCCCCCGGCGCTGCCGGAAACCCCCTCCCCGGCCCCCGCCACTCCGGCGCAGCCGGACCCGGCCGAGGCCACCGCCGGTACGGACACCCCCGCACCGGAGGCCGCCCCTGCCGAGCCGGAGGCGGTCACCGCCGAGGCCACGGAGCCCGAGGCCGCCCCGGCGCAGCCGGAGCCCGAGACCGAGGCGGTGGCCCCGCAGGCCGAGCCCGCCGCCACCGCCGAGGCGCCGCCCGGGGCCGAAGCCGAAGCGCCCGAGGCCGAGGCCGCCACTGCCGAGGCCACGGAGCCCGAGGCCGAAGCGGTGGCCGTCCAGGCCGAGCCGGAAGCCGTCAGCACCGAGGCCGAGCCGGAGGCGACCGCCACCCCGGCGCAGCCGGAGGCCGAAGCCACCGAGGCGGAAGCCGCCACGGCCGAGCCCGAGCCCGCCGCCGCCGGGGTCACGGAGCCCGCGGCGGAAGCGGTGGAGGCGCAGGCCGAGCCCGAGGCCGTCACCAGCGAGGCCGGAGCCACCGAGGCGGAAGCCGCCACGGTCGAGGCCGCCGCCGCCGAGGCGCTGCCCGAGGCCGAAGCCGAAGCGCCCGAGCCGGAGGCGGTCACCGCCGAGGCCCCGGAGCCCGAGACCGCCCCGGCGCTGCCGGAGCCCGAGACCGCCCCGGCGCTGCCGGAGGCCGAGACCGAAGCGGTGGCCGCGCAGGCCGAGCCGGAGGCCGTCGCCGCCGAGACCTCCGCCCCGGAGCCCGAGGCGGAGGCCGTGGCCGTGGCTGCCGAGCCGGAGCCGGAGGCGGAGCCCGAGGAGCCCGCCGTCGCGGAGCCCGAGGCCCAGCCGGAGCCCGTCGCCGCGCAAGCGGAGGCCGAGCCCGAGCCCGAGGCCGCCGAACCGGAGCCGGAGGCGGAACCGCAGGGGCCCGCCATCGCCGCGGCAGCGGTACGGCGACGGGCGCCCGAGGTGGCGGCCGCGTACAAGGCCGCCGGCCAGGTGCTGCGCACCAAGGGCAGGGCCGGGGCCCGCGCCAAGGTGTACCTGGTCCTCGACCGCTCCGGTTCCATGCGCGGCTTCTACAAGGACGGCAGCGCCCAGCACCTCGCCGACCACGCCCTGGCGCTGGCCGCGCACCTCGACGAGGAGGCCACCGTCCACACGGTGTTCTTCTCCACCGAGCTGGACGGCACCGCCGAGCTGACCCTCGACGCCCACGACGCGGCCTGGGTCGAGGCCCGCCACGCCGAACTCGGCCGGATGGGCCGCACCAGCTACCACGTGGCCGTGGAGGCCGTCCTGGAGCGCTACCGGAAGGACGGCGGCACCGGCCCGGCCCTGGTCGTCTTCCAGACGGACGGCGCGCCCGACAGCCGTCAGCCCGCCCGGCAGGCGATCGTCGACGCCGCCGCCACCGCCCCCGAGGTCCACTGGCAGTTCGTCGCGTTCGGCGACCACGACAACAAGGCCTTCGACTTCCTGCGCAAGCTGGACGCCGACAACGCCGGCTTCTTCCACGCCGGCCCGGCCCCCGCCGAGCTCGCCCCGGCCGCCCTCCTCAAGGGCCTGCTCGACCGGTTCTGAACGACCCCCGGCGACGAAAAGGCGGCGCCCCCTCCCGGTCCGGGAGGGGGCGCCGCCTTCGTACGAGCGGGCCCCAGGGCCCAAGGGCCTTACGGGCCTACGGGCCTCAGCCGCGCGGCGAACCGGCGTCCGGGGCGACCGCGTCGGAGACGGGCCGCTCCGAGGCCGCGGCCTTGGTCTCGACCGGCTTGCGCAGCGCGATGTTCAGCTCGCGCAGGCGGGCCTCCTCCAGCACCGTCGGCGCGCCCATCATCAGGTCCTGGGCGTTGCCGTTCAGCGGGAAGGCGATGGTCTCGCGGATGTTCGGCTCGTCGGCCAGCAGCATCACGATGCGGTCCACGCCCGGGGCGATGCCACCGTGCGGCGGGGCGCCGAGGCGGAACGCGCGCAGCATGCCGGCGAACTCGCGCTCGACGGTCTCGGCCTCGTAACCGGCGATCTCGAAGGCCTTCAGCATGACCTCGGGCTCGTGGTTGCGGATGGCGCCCGAGGACAGCTCGATGCCGTTGCAGACGATGTCGTACTGCCAGGCCAGGATGTCGAGCGGGTCCTTCTCCTCCAGGTCCTTCATGCCGCCCTGCGGCATGGAGAACGGGTTGTGGGAGAAGTCGATCTTGCCGGTCTCCTCGTCCTTCTCGTACATCGGGAAGTCGACGATCCAGCAGAAGCGGAAGACGTTCTCCTCGAACTGGCCCGCGCGCTTGGCCGCCTCGACGCGGACGCCGGACATGATCTTGGAGACCTCGTCGAACTCGCCCGCGCCGAAGAACACCGCGTGCCCGGCCGCCAGGCCCAGACGCTCGGTGAGGACCTTGACGTTCTCCTCGGTGAGGAACTTGGCGATCGGGCCGGTCAGCGCGCCGTCCTCGCCCACGCGGACCCAGGCCAGGCCCTTGGCGCCCAGCGAGATCGCGTACTCGCCGAGGCCGTCGAAGAACTTGCGCGGCTGCGCGGCGGTGTCCGGGACGGCGAGCGCGCGCACGTGCTTGCCGGCGAACGCCTTGAACTCCGAGCCCTCGAAGACGTCGGTGATGTCGACGAGCTCCAGCTTGGCGCGCAGGTCGGGCTTGTCGTTGCCGTACTTCAGCATCGACTCGCGGAACGGGATCCGCGGGAACGGCGAGGTGACCTCGCGGCCCTTGCCGAACTCCGTGAAGATCTCCGTCATCAGGCGCTCGATCGGCTGGAAGACGTCCTCCTGCTCGACGAACGACATCTCGACGTCGAGCTGGTAGAACTCGCCCGGCGAACGGTCGGCGCGGGCGTCCTCGTCGCGGAAGCAGGGGGCGATCTGGAAGTACCGGTCGAAGCCGGAGATCATCAGCAGCTGCTTGAACTGCTGCGGCGCCTGCGGCAGCGCGTAGAACTTGCCCGGGTTCAGACGGGACGGGACGACGAAGTCACGGGCGCCCTCGGGAGAGGTCGCGGTGAGGATCGGGGTCGCCATCTCGTTGAAGCCGAGGGCCACCATCTTCGAGCGGATCGACGCGATGACGGCCGAGCGCAGCATGATGTTGCGGTGCATGCGCTCGCGGCGCAGGTCGAGGAAGCGGTACTCCAGGCGCCGCTCCTCGTTCACCCCGTCGTCGGTGTTGATCGTGAAGGGCAGCGGGGCGGCGGCGCCGAGCACCTCGACCTCGACGGCCTCGATCTCGATCTCGCCCGTCGGCAGCTCGGGGTTGACGTTGTCGGCGCCACGGGAGACGACCTTGCCGTCGACCCGCACGACCGTCTCCTTGGACAGCTTGTCCAGGACGGCGGCGGCCGCGGTGCCGGGGCGGGCCACGAGCTGCGTGATGCCGTAGTGGTCACGCAGATCGATGAAGAGGATGCCGCCCAGGTCTCGACGATTGTGCAGCCAGCCGCTCAGCCGGACGTCGGAGGCGACGTCGGAGGCACGGAGCTCGCCGCACGTGTGGGACCTGTACCGATGCATCAGTCATCCAGTTCTACGCGATACCAGGGTGGATTCAACCGTCCCAAGGTTACCGTCCGGGCGGGCCGCCGCGCGGGCGCGCCCGTACAGGGGGATGAACAGGCAGCCCGACCGGATGACCTGTAAAGATGGCCGGGTGCGCACCGAGGACGTCCTGGCCGCCATCGCGACCGGTCTGTGGCGATGGGACAACGCCTCCGGGACGGTCACCCTCGACGGCGAGGCCGCCCGGCTGCTCGGGCTGCCCGCGGAGCCCGTCGTCCTGCCGGAGGCCGCCGCCCGCTCCCGCTTCCACCCGGTGGACTGGAACGAGATCAACGGCATCGTGAACCTCGCCGTCGCCGAGGGCACCCTCGCCGAGGCCCGGCTGCGGATCATGGACGAGGACGGGCGCGTGCTGCGCACCGTGCGCAGCCGCTCCAAGCCCGTGCAGAACCTGACGGCCGAGGGCCGCGTCGACTACGAGCTGATCGGCACCATCCAGGAGATCGCCGAACCGCAGCCCGGCACCACCGCGGCGCACACCCCGATCACCGGCGACTGGCGGCGCTCCCGCGAGGCCTTCCTGCTGGACGCGGGCCGGGCGCTGGCCGAGGCCCGCTCCACCGCGGAGGTGCTGCGCGTGGCGGCCTCGCTGTCCATGCCGGGCTTCAACCCGGACGGGCTGGCCGTCTTCGGAGTGGCGGGCGACCGGCTGTCGGTCATCGGACACCACGGGCACGGCCCCGGGGACGAGAGCCCCTTCACCGACATGCCGCTGGACACCGACTACCCGGCCGCGGAGGTCGTCCGGGGCGGCCGGGCGATCTACCTGCCCAGCCCCGAGGACTACCTGCGGCGCTTCCCGGTCACCTGGCCGCTCGCCCAGCGCTTCGGGCGCGCCTCCTGGGCCTTCCTGCCGCTGATCGTGGCCGGGCGGACCATGGGGGCCTGGATGGCCGCCTTCAAGCACCCGGTGTCCTTCTCGCCCGACGAGCGGTCCGTGCTGACGACGGTGGCCCGGATGCTGGCCCAGGCCCTCCAGCGGGCCGGAGTGGCCGAGTCCGAGCGGGAACTCACCACCGGGCTCCAGCGGTCGATGATGCCGCAGCTGGGGCCGGAGATCCCCGGCATGACCCTCGCGGCCCGCTACGTCCCCACCGGCGGCGGCCTCCAGGTCGGCGGCGACTGGTACGACGTGATCCCGCTGCCCTCGGGCCGGTTCGCGCTGGTCATCGGCGACGTCCAGGGGCACGACGTACGCGCGGCCGGCCTGATGGGCCAGCTGCGGATCGCCGTACGGGCCTACGCCTCCGAGGGCCACCGCCCCGACGCCGTGCTCTCGCGGGCCTCCCGCTTCCTGTCCGGGCTCTGCTCCTCCCAGGAGTCGGACCCGGCCGAGGGGCCCGACTACCAGAGCCCGCGCTTCGCGACCTGCCTCTACGTGGAGTGCGACCCGGAGACGGGCCTGCTGGAGGTGGCCCGCGCCGGACACCCCGACCCGGCGATCCGGATGGCGGACGGCACCGTCCTGATGCGGCCCACCGCGGGCGGCCTGCCGCTCGGGATCATCCCGGACACCGACTACCCCACCACCCGGTTCACCCTGGAACCCGGCGAGACGATGATGCTCTGCACCGACGGGCTCATCGAGACCGGCGGGCACGACCTGGACACCGGCTGGGCGCGGCTGCGGGCCATCCTGGAGTCCGGGACGCACGACACGGAGGACCTGGAGCCCCGGCACCTCGAAACACTGGCCGACCTGCTGGTGCAGGCCGTGCACGGGCCTTCCTCGCACCACACCACCGGGCCGCTGGCCGACCGCCGCGAGGACGACATAGCCGTGGTGCTGCTGTGCCGCGAGAGCGCGGACTGCGGCTGCGGGACCCCGCCGTCACGCCCGTCGCGGCCCGCCCGGCGCACGGTGCTGACCGTGGCGCAGGCGGAGCCGGAGCGGATCGCGGGGGCCCGGCGCCAGGTCCGGGAGCTGCTGCACGACTGGACGGACCCCGAGCAGGTCGACGCGGCCGAGCTGATGGTCTCCGAGATGGTGACCAACGTGCTCGTGCACACCGACGGCGACGCGCTGCTGGTCGCGGAGGCGGTGGGCGAGCTGGGCGCGCGCCGGCTGCGCGTGGAGGTGGCGGACGGGAGCGACGAGCTGCCGCACATGCGCCACCCCGGGGAGATGGCGTCCAGCGGGCGCGGCGTGCTGCTGATGGAGATGCTCGCCGACACCTGGGGCGTCGACCCGCGCGGCGCGGGCAAGTCGATCTGGTTCGAGCTGCACGAACGCTCCAAGCCGGACGAGGAGCAGGTCCCAGGCCCGGAACGGGACCCCGTACCGGACCGGTAACTCCCCCGGAGGTCCACCCGAAAGGCGGACGCGGCAATGGCGACCCCCCTGCTCCCCGGCCCGGTGCGGCGGTTCGCCGCCTGGTGCGCCGTGGTCCTGCTCGCCGTCGGCGTCCTCGCCGTCGCCATCTGGCTGTGCGTCGTCCTCAAGACCGTCGTCACGCCCGTACTGCTGGCCGTGCTCGGGACCGCCCTGCTCGGGCCGCTGCAGCGGCGGCTGGTCCGGACGGGGGTGCACCGCTCGCTCGCCGCGGCCCTCACCTGCCTCGCCGTCGTCGCGGTCGTCGGCGGGGCCGCGTACGTCGTCGTCCTCGCGCTCGTCGAGACCGGCGACCAGATCGTCGACGCGCTCCGGCGGGCCGGGCAGGCCCTCGCCGAGCACTTCGGGGCGGTCGGCACCTCGGTGGAGGACCTCGCCAGGAACTCCGAGGACCTGCTCGCGAAGTTCGGCGGGACCGCCGCGTCCGGGCTGCTCGCCGGGCTCAGCGCGGTCGGCACGACGATCGCGATGGGGGTCCTGGCGCTGGTGCTGATCTTCTTCTTCCTGCGCGACTCCGACCGGGCCGCGCACACGCTGCGCTCCCTGGTCCCGAGCCGGTCGGGCGACCTGGTGGAGGCGATGGGACGGCGCGCCTTCGAGGCCGTCGAGGGCTTCATGCGGGGGACCACCCTGGTGGCCCTCGTCGACGCCGTGCTGATCGGCGCGGGACTGCTGGTGTTCGGGGTGCCGGGCGCGGTGGGGCTGGCGGCGCTGGTGTTCGTCACCGCCTACGTCCCCTACCTCGGCGCCTTCCTCTCCGGCGCCGTGGCGGTCCTCGTGGCCCTCGCCGACCGGGGCTGGGTCATCGCCCTGTGGGTCCTGGGCGTCGTGCTGGCGGTCCAGATGATCGAGGGGTACGTGCTCCAGCCCCTGGTCCAGAGCCGGACCGTGCAGATGCACCCGGCGCTGGTGATGCTCGCGATCACGGCCGGGGCGAGCGTCGCCGGCATCCTCGGCATGCTGCTCGCCGTACCGCTGACGGCGGCCGCGTTCGGCGTGGTCTCGGAACTGCGCGGCCGCTTCGCGGAGCGGGACCCCGAGGTCCCGCTCCCCTGATCTCCGTGGGCTACTTCGTGCGCTCCGTGGTCGGGATCCGGCCGAGCCGGCCCGCCTGGAAGTCGTCGAAGGCCTGCTGGAGCTCGTGCCGGCTGTTCATCACGAACGGCCCGTAGTGCGCCATCGGCTCCCGGATGGGCCTCCCGCCGAGCAGGACGACCTCCAGGGCCGGGGCGTTGGAGTCCTGGGACTCGTCCGCCCGCAGGGTGAGCGAGCCGCCCTCGCCGAAGACCGCCGTCTGCCCGGTGTGGAGGGGCCTGCGCTCCTCGCCGACGGACCCGCGCCCGGCCAGGACGTAGGCGAGGGCGTTGAAGTCCTCGCGCCACGGCAGGGTGATCTCCGCGCCCGGGGTGACGGTCGCGTGGATCATCGTGATCGGGGTGTGGGTGATGCCCGGCCCCTCGTGCCCGTCCAGCTCACCGGCGATCACGCGGAGCAGCGCGCCGCCGTCCGGGGTGGTCAGCAGCTGCACCTGGCCGCCGCCGATGTCCTGGTAGCGCGGGGGCATCATCTTGTCGGAGGCCGGGAGGTTCACCCACAGCTGGAGGCCGTGGAAGAGGCCGCCGCTGACGACCAGGGACTCCGGCGGGGCCTCGATGTGCAGGAGGCCCGAACCGGCGGTCATCCACTGGGTGTCGCCGCCGTTGATGACGCCGCCGCCACCGTTGCTGTCCTGGTGGACGAAGGTTCCGTCGATCAGGTAGGTGACGGTCTCGAAGCCGCGGTGGGGGTGCCAGGGGGTCCCTTTCGGCTCTCCAGGCTGATACTCCACCTCGCCCATCTGGTCCATCATGATGAACGGGTCGAGGTGGCGGTAGTCGATCCCGGCGAACGCGCGGCGCACCGGGAATCCCTCGCCCTCGAAACCGCCCGGGGCCGTGGACACGGCCAGCACCTTGCGCGGCGCGGCCGTCTGCGGCGCGGCCACGCGCGGGAGGGTCAACGGGTTCTCAACAGTCACTGCGGGCATGGTCAGGACCTCCTTCTGCTTCGACTTTAGTTGAAAGTCGAACTTTCTGCCACACCCGCACAGAACAGCGCGCCCGCCCGGGTCATTCCCGGACGGGCGCGCGACGGGGCGACGGACCCCGGACCGGGGAAATCTCGCCAAATGTCCTACACATGACAACCCGGGGGCCCGCTATCGGGTCTTCCCGGACATGGAGACCCGTCCGACCGAGCCCGAGCCCACCCCCGAAGGGGCGGCCGACCCCCGCCGACGCCTGCCCGCCCCCCTGGCCGCCCTCGGCCGGGCCGCCGGCATCGCCGCCCTGGTCACGGCCATCGGCTACGCCACCCACCACTGGGCGTCGAGCGGCATGCCGCTGTCACCGCTGCCCGGGTCCCCGTGGCCGTACCTCACCGCCTGGGCGGTCCTGACGTTCCTGGCCGGCCTGCTGCTCCAGTGGGCCACCGCGAGGGTCGAGTACGACGGCCGCTGGCAGCTCATCGTCCTCCCGGTCTACGCCGGGATCCGCATCACCCTGGCCCACCACCCGGACCCGGCCCTGCTGTACGCGTACGGGGCGGCGGCCCTGGCGGTGGGCACGGCGGGCACGGCCCTGTGGCGGCGCAGGCTGCGGCGGACCGGCGCCTAGCCGCCTGCGCAGCAATGGCGTCTAGCCGTCTGCGCAGCAATGGCGTCTAGCCATACATGCGGCGCATGGCGAAGTCGACCATCTGCTCGACGGCCTTCGCGTCGAACACCATCCGGTGGTCGCCCTCCATGTCGAGGACGAAGCCGTAGCCGGTGGGGAGCAGGTCGATCACCTCGGCGCCGGTGATCACGAAGTACTTGGACTCCTTGCCGGCGTACCGGCGGAGCTCCTTGAGCGTGGTGAACATCGGGATGACGGGCTGCTGCGTGTTGTGCAGCGCCAGGAACCCCGGGGTGTCACCGCGCGGGCAGTAGACCTTCGAGGTGGCGAAGATCTGCTGGAAGTCCTCGGCGGACAGCGAACCGGTCGTGAAGGCCCGTACGGCGTCCGCGAGCGAGGGCGGGGACGGCTCGGGGTACAGCGGCGGCGCCTGCTGCGCGTACCCCTGCGGGGGCTGCTGCGCGTAGCCCTGCTGGGCACCCGGGTTCTGGTCGTAGCCGTACATGGGCCGAAGCCTATCGAGGCCGCGGGCCTTCCGGGGCGGGACCGCCCTTCAGGGCGGAGACGAAGGGCCCCCAGGCCGCCGCCGACAACATGAGGATGGGGCCACCCCTCACCTTGGAGTCGCGCACGGGGACCAGTCCGGTGACTCCGTCGGCCACCTCGACGCACTCGCCGCCGGTGCCGTTGCTGTAGCTGCTCTTACGCCAGGAGGCGGACGCCAGGTCATTCTCGGTGTTTGCCATGTCGGAAGTCCTCTGCAGCCGCGTCGATCCTCGCAAGGGACGCCTCAGGTGACAGCGCGGCAGCCCTCAGCAGATCGTACGACCTGCGGTAGTCCCTCACGAGGGACGGATATTCGATGAGTTGGCCGCTGTGCAGGTTCTCGGTGTACACAACCGGGGGCGCGTCCCCGAAAGTCATCAACCGAGCCATGCCCATCATGAACGGGTGAGCGGCCTCGGTTTCCGGAACGATCTGCAAAATGGAGCGGGTTGTTCTGACCACGCCCGCGATGTGCTCCAGCAACTCCGCCATCCCCTCTGCTGGCAGCACCGGCCTCCGAAGCAGCGACTCGTCCAGGATTCCCCAGTACTCCGGGGGGTTCTCCCGCCTGAAGAGCCGGGCCCGCGCCATGCGCGCGGTCACCTTCTGCTCGACCTCGCTGTCCATGGCCCGGGGCATCGCGGCCCGGGTGAGGGCTCGCGCGTACGCGGCCGTCTGCAACAGCCCCGGCACCAGCATCGGCGCCCAGTCCTCGATGGTCTGCGCATCCGGCTCCATCTCCGCAACGTCCGCGAAGTACTCCGCGTGCCCCGACTGCTTCGCCTTGCGGGCATCTTCACAGCGGCGCTCGAAAAAGCCGTCCGTCCCCAGCTTCCGGTCTACGTGCCGGGCCAGATCCAGCGGCATCCGCCGCTCGCCGTGCTCGATTTGGCTGAGGAACGGAACTCCTCGGAAGCTGCCGTCCGCGAGCTGATCGAGCGTGAGCCCGGCGGCCTCCCGTTTGAAGCGCAGCTCCGCGCCGTAGAAGGACGGAACACTCGCCGACGCGTCCGTGTCCTTACGAGCAGGCACAACCCACCACCGCCATTTACCACTTGCCCAGCGGAACTCGAAACCCTTTCCACGGTACGCGGCGAGACATCAGCCTGTGAGGACTTCGTCACACTCTGCACAGGAACGGAAAGCCCCCATGAGCGACCCCGACGGCGACCGCGTCGCGATCACCGCCCTCACCGAACTCCGCGCCGCCCTCGCGGCACACGGGATCACCCTGCCCTCGCTGGACCTGCACCTGCCCTCGTACGCCGCGAGCCACCGGACCCCGCCGCTGATCAGCCTCGGGAACTGCAACCCCGCCACCGCGCAGCGGATCGCCGACGCGCTGGCCGGCCGGTGAGCCTCACGATCCGGCTGCTCGCCGTCCCCGAGGCGGCCCCGCTGCTGCGTCACGCCGTGCGCGAGCACCTCGGGGCGGAGTCGGCCGACGCCGAGCTCTGCGTCAGCGAGCTGCTGGCCAACGTCATCACCCATCTCGGCGCGGGCACCCCCGTCACCCTGCGGGTCACCGGAAGGGCAGCCCGTACGCGGGTCGAGCTCACCGATCCCGATCCGTACGGGCAGCCCGCGCAACGGCACGCCGCGCAGACCGACGAGTCCGGGCGGGGCCTGGCCCTGCTGGCCGCCGTGTCGCTGCGATGGGGGGTGCGCCGGGAGGCGGCCGGGAAGACCGTCTGGGCCGAACTCCCCCGCCCCTAGCGGGCCTCGTACCGGTCCTGGGCGTCGAGCACGGCGTCCGCGTACTCCGCGGCCCAGGCGCCCATCCCCCGCATCGGGACCAGCAGGGCCGTACCGGCCTCGGTCAGGGCGTAGTCCACGCGCGGCGGGGCCTCGGCGTACGCGCGGCGCTCGACCAGGCCGTTGTACTCCAGCCTCCGCAGCGCCTCGTTCAGCACCTTCGGGCTGATCCCGCCGATCCGCGCCACCAGCGCGCGCGGCCGCATCGGGCCGTGCGCGCCGAGCGTGAAGACCACGACGCTGTCCCAGCGCTTGGCCAGCACCTCGAACGCGACCCGCGCCCGGCAGTCCGCCGTGTAGGCGAGGTCGGGCAGGCCCGCGGCCGGGTCGGTGGGTTCGGTCGGCGTCTCCATGCCCGCCATCCTGCCCCCGCCGATGGACACCGGACGGTGTGCGTCGGCCTCCGTAGCGTCGGCCCGACCGAGCAGGCCAGAGGACGGAAGAGGTGGACCATGCGGATCGGCGTCATGGGTACGGGAGCGATGGCGGAGGCCCTGGGCGGCGCCTGGGCGCGGGCCGGGCACGAGGTGTTCGTGGGCGGCCGGGACACGGCGGCCGCCGCGGCCCTCGCCGGCCGGATCGGGGCGGCCGGGCACGGGCCGGTGGCCGCGGCGGCGGCGTACGGGGAGGTGGCGCTGCTCGCCGTACCGGCCGGGCGGGCCCCGGAGCTGGCCCGGGAGCACGCCGCGGCACTGGCGGGACGGACGGTCGTGGACTGCACGAACCCGCTGGAGCCGGGTCCGGGCGGGGTGATGCTGGCGACGGCCCCCGGCGTGAGCGTGGCCGCGCTGATCGGGGCCGCGGCACCCGGCGCGCACGTGGTGAAGGCCTTCAACCTGGCCCACTCCAGTGCGTGGGAGCAGCCTCCGGGCGCCTTCGGCGGGGAGCGGCCGGCGGTGCCGTTCTGCGCGGACGACCCGGTGGCGGCGGGGCGGGTCGAGGAGCTGATCACGGGGATGGGGTGGAGCCCGATGGCCGCGGGCGGGCTGGACCGGGCGGCGTACGTGGAGGCCACGGCCGCCTTCGTGATCGGGGTCTGGTGGGCGGGCGGCTCGCCGCGCCTGGCCTTCCCGGAGGTCCCGGGGGCCGCGGCCTGACGCTCCGGGGCCGGGGCGGCGCCCCGGCCCCGCTCCAGCGTCCCTGGCTTGACGCTGGTCACAGTCTCCGGTGAAGGGTTGCTTCTTATTACCGACGGGTAGCATCATGACGTTACCGATTGGTATGTACGAGGAACCTGTCTCCCCGAGCCTTAACGGAGCCGTCGCCATGGGGCACTACAAGTCGAATCTCCGCGACATCGAGTTCAACCTCTTCGAGGTGCTCGGCCGCGACAACGTGTACGGCACCGGCCCGTTCGGTGAGATGGACACCGAGACCGCCAGGACCATCCTCAGCGAGATGACCAAGCTCTCCGAGAACGAGCTGGCCGCCTCCTTCGAGGACGCCGACCGCACCCCGCCGGTCTTCGACCCGGCCACCAACACCGCGCCCGTCCCGGCGTCGTTCAAGAAGAGCTACAAGGCCTTCATGGACTCCGAGTACTGGCGCCTGGGCCTGCCCGAGGAGATCGGCGGCACCACCTCGCCCCGCTCCCTCATCTGGGCGTTCGCCGAGACGATCCTGGGCGCGAACCCGGCCGTGTGGATGTACTCCTCCGGCCCGGCGTTCGCCGGCATCCTCTTCGAAGAGGGCAACGAGGCGCAGAAGAAGGTCGCCGAGATCGCCGTCGAGAAGCGCTGGGGCTCCACCATGGTGCTGACCGAGCCGGACGCCGGCTCGGACGTCGGCGCCGGCCGCACCAAGGCCGTCCAGCAGGCGGACGGCTCGTGGCACATCGAGGGCGTGAAGCGCTTCATCACGTCCGGTGAGCACGACATGGAGGAGAACATCCTCCACTACGTCCTCGCGCGCCCCGAGGGCCACGGCCCGGGTACCAAGGGCCTGTCCCTCTTCCTCGTCCCGAAGTTCCACTTCGACTGGGAGACCGGCGAGCTGGGCGAGCGCAACGGCGTCTACGCCACGAACGTCGAGCACAAGATGGGCCTCAAGGCCTCCAACACGTGCGAGATGACCTTCGGCGACCAGCACCCCGCCAAGGGCTGGCTGATCGGCGACAAGCACGACGGCATCCGCCAGATGTTCATGATCATCGAGTTCGCCCGGATGATGGTCGGCACGAAGGCCATCGCCACCCTCTCCACCGGCTACCTCAACGCGCTGGAGTACGCCAAGGAGCGTGTGCAGGGCCCGGACCTGGCCAACTTCATGGACAAGACCGCGCCCAAGGTCACCATCACGCACCACCCCGACGTGCGCCGCTCGCTCATGACGCAGAAGGCCTACGCCGAGGGCATGCGCGCCCTCGTGCTGTACACCGCCTCCGTCCAGGACGCGATCCAGCTCAAGCAGGCCGCGGGCGAGGACGCCTCCGCCGAGATCGGCCTGAACGACCTGCTCCTGCCGATCGTCAAGGGCTACGGCTCGGAGCGCTCGTACGAGCAGCTCGCCCAGTCGCTGCAGACCTTCGGCGGTTCCGGTTACCTCCAGGAATACCCGATCGAGCAGTACATCCGCGACGCCAAGATCGACACCCTGTACGAGGGCACCACGGCGATCCAGGGCCAGGACTTCTTCTTCCGGAAGATCGTCCGCGACCAGGGCGCCTCGCTGAACATCCTCTCCGAGACGATCAAGAAGTTCCTCGCCGAGGGCCCCGGCGGCGACGACCTGGCCCCCGCCCGCGACGCCCTCGCCAAGGCCGCCGTGGACCTGGAGGCCATCGTCGGCCAGATGATCGTCGACCTCACCGCCACCGGCGAGGACGTCAAGAACATCTACAAGGTCGGCCAGAACACCACCCGCCTGCTGATGGCCTCCGGTGACGTGGTCGTCGGCTACCTGCTCCTCAAGGGCGCGGCCGTGGCCGCCGAGAAGCTGGCCGGCGCTTCCGCCAAGGACGTGGCGTTCTACACCGGCAAGATCGCCGCAGCGAAGTTCTTCGCCGCCCAGATCCTGCCGGGCGTCTCCGTCCAGCGCGCCCTGGCCGAGACCGTCGACAACTCCCTCATGGAGCTCGACGAGGCCGCCTTCTAGACCACGACCGGCGCCGCCCCGGCGGTCGGCGCACACGGTGGACGCACAGCGGCCGGGCCCTCCCGCACGGGGGCCCGGCCGCTGGCGTGCCCGGCCCCCGCGCTCGGTACCGGCCCGGTGCCCCGCCCCCGTATCCGCCCACCGCCGCCACCGCCCCCACCGGCGGCTTTCCCCGTTGTCGGTCGTTCATGGGACGCTCGTAGACATGAGTCCGCAGGAGCAGCACAGCAGCAGGGGGTATTCCGTCCCCACCGGGCGGCCGTACGCCCTCAAGGAGCTCCAGGCCAACGTGGGCGCCCTCGGCGACCGGATCACCGAGCTCTACGACGGCGCGCACCCCGCCGAGTACGACCCCGTCGCCGACGCCCTCTACGTCGCCTTCCAGACGGCCGCCGGACTCGCCCCCGCCAAGAGCTACACCGGCTGTCCCGAGCACCCCAACGGCGCCCTCGACCCCGAGGCCCCCGAGGGCTGGGGCCGCTGCCTGATCTGCAACGACCGCCGCCGCCTCGGCCGGCGCCTCCAGGGCGGCCGCCAGGCCGGTCCCGCCCCCGCGGGCGAGCAGCGCCGCCTCGGCTACCCCGTGCCCGAGCCCCCGTACACCCTCGACGTGCTCCGCCGGTACCTGCGCACCATCGACGAGCAGCGCTTCCACCTCACCCTCGGCTCCCCCGACCAGGACTTCGTCCGGATCGCCGACGACCTGCACCGCGCCTTCATCGTCGCCCGCGAACTGTCCCGGCCGCGCAACGCCTCCGGATGCTCCGAACACCCCGGCGCGCCGATCGACCCCGATGCCCCTCCCGGCGAGGCCTGTATCTTCTGCGCCGGGCGCAAGAGACGCGCGCAGCGCCCGCCGCAGACCCCCGAGATGCTCCCGCGCATCCGCCGGGGCGAGCGTCGGCAATTGCAGCGCAGATTCGAGCGCCCACCGGGCTGAGAGCGCCGGGACGGCGGGGCGACCTGCCCCGACCCCTGACCCTCCGGCTATCCGCCGCAGTCCGGCCATGGCGAACACGACCGTCGTTAAGGTGAACCACATGAGCTCTCCCGCCCGCTTCGACCGCGGCCACACCGACGACCTGATGACCTTTCTGACGGCCAGTCCGTCGCCGTACCACGCCGTCGCCAACGCGGCCGAGCGGCTGGAGAAGGCAGGCTTCAGGCAGTTGTCGGAGCAGGACGCCTGGGACTCGGGCACGGGAGGCCGGTTCGTCCTCCGCGGCGGCGCGCTCATCGCCTGGTACGTGCCCGAGGGCGCGGCCGCACACACCCCCTTCCGGATCATCGGCGCGCACACCGACTCCCCCAACCTGCGGGTCAAGCCGGTACCGGACACCGGCTCGCAGGGCTGGCGGCAGGTCGCCGTGGAGATCTACGGGGGCACCCTGCTCAACACCTGGCTGGACCGGGACCTGGGCCTGGCCGGGCGCCTCTCCCTGCGGGACGGCACCGAGCGGCTCGTCAACGTGGACCGCGCGCTGCTGCGCGTCCCCCAACTCGCCGTGCACCTGGACCGGTCGGTGAACACCGACGGCCTCAAGCTCGACAAGCAGCGGCACATGCAGCCGATCTGGGGCCTCGGCGACGCCCGCGAGGGCGACCTGATCGCCTTCCTGGAAGAGGAGGAGGGCCTGCCGCAGGGCTCCGTGGCCGGCTGGGACCTGATGGTCCACTCCATCGAGCCGCCCGCCTACCTGGGCCGCGACCGCGAACTGCTCGCCGGGCCCCGCATGGACAACCTGCTGTCGGTGCACGCGGGCATCGCCGCGCTGGCCGCCGTCTCGACCAACACCGCGCTCGACCACATCCCGGTCCTGGCCGCCTTCGACCACGAGGAGAACGGCTCGCAGTCCGACACCGGCGCCGACGGCCCCCTGCTGGGCAACGTGCTGGAACGTTCTGTCTTCGCCCGTGGCGGCTCCTACGAGGACCGGGCCCGCGCCTTCGCCGGCACCATCTGCCTCTCCTCCGACACCGGGCACGCCGTCCACCCCAACTACTCCGAGCGCCACGACCCTTCGCACCACCCGCGCGCCAACGGCGGCCCGATCCTGAAGGTCAACGTCAACCAGCGGTACGCGACGGACGGCAGTGGCCGGGCCGTGTTCGCGGGTGCCTGCGAGCGCGCCGGCGTGCCGTGGCAGACGTTCGTCTCCAACAACTCCATGCCGTGCGGCACCACCATCGGCCCGATCACGGCCGCCCGCCACGGCATCCAGACGGTCGACATCGGCGTCGCGATCCTCTCGATGCACTCCGCCCGTGAACTGTGCGGCGCGGACGACCCGTTCCTCCTCGCCAACGCCCTGCTCGCCTTCCTGGAAGGCTGACCGGAGCGAGCGGCGGCCCCGGCTCCCCGCGGCACGACCGGCCGGTCGGCCGACCGGTGACCGGTGACCGGCGCTCACGGCGCGGGTCACCGGTCAACGGTCACCGGTCCCGGGTCCGCGGTCAGGCGTCCATGCCGGCGAGGACGAGCGGGAGGCGGGCGGCGCCGTCCGCGGCCACGCGGACGGGGACTCCCCAGTCCTGCTGGTGGACGTGGCAGGCCGGGTACTCGTTGGCGGGGTCGTCGTCACAGGAGGCGGCCATCGCCGACACGTGCAGGACGCCCTCTTTGACCTCCGGGTTCAGTACGAGGTCACGGAACAGGTCCGTGCCGGGTCCCTCGCCCTCCGCGAGGAGTTCCGGCGGGGTCGAGGAGACCAGCAGCCGGGTGGAGGGACCGTAACGGGTGTCCAGCTTCTGCCCGGCCGGGGCCTGGAAGACCACGTCGAGGCGGAGCGTGCCCGGGGCGACCTCGGTGGCGGCGCGCTGCGTCCGGTGGGCGACCGCGTCGACCCGTACGGCCTCCTCGGGCAGCCGCAGCCGGGTCAGCCGGTGCCGGGCGGACTCCACGACCACGATGTCCTCGCCGACGAGGACCGCGTCGCTGGGCTCGCGCAGGTCGGTGGCGAGGGTCGTCACCTGCCCGGTGGCCGGGTCGAACCGCCTCAGCGCGTGGTTGTACGTGTCGCAGACCGCGACCGAGCCGTCCGGCAGGGCGGTCACCCCGAGGGGGTGCTGGAGCAGGGCCTGGCCGGCGTCGCCGTCGCGGTGGCCGAAGTCGAACAGGCCGGTGCCGACGGCGGAACGGATCGCGTACCCGCCCTCCCCGTCGGGCTCCGCGTAGCGCAGGGCGCTGGTCTCGGAGTCGGCGATCCACAGCCGGTCCCCGGCGGCCGACAGCCCGGACGGCTGCGCGAACCAGGCCTCGGCGGCGGGGCCGTCGACGAGCCCCTCGTTGGTGGTACCGGCGGCCACCTGGACCGTGCCCGCCCCGGGGTCCCAGGTCCACAGCTGGTGCACCCCGGCCATGGCGATCCACACCCGGCCCTGCCACCAGGCCACGTCCCAGGGGGAGGACAGGTCGACCTCCAGGGCCGGCCCGGAGGTCGGGGACCCCTGCCACCACTGCCGTCCGGTGCCGGCGACGGTCTCGACGGCGCCGGTGGCGGGGTCGAAGGTGCGCAGCGCGTGGTTGACGGTGTCGGCGACCACGACCCGGCCGTCGGGCAGCAGGGCGAGCCCCTGCGGCTCGCTGAAGGCGTCGGGCCCGAAGCCCCGCTCCCCACTGCCGATCCGGCGCACGACGCTCTCCCCGTCCGGGGCCAGCTCCACCAGCTGGTGCCGCGTCGAGTCCGACACCAGCAGGTTCCCGTTCTCCAGCAGCAGCGCCTTGCCGGGGAACCGCAGGTCGGTCGCGACGGGCTCGGGCGCCACGTAGGGCCCGTCACCGCGCCGCAGGGTCCCCTTGGCCTCGTGCTCGGCCTCCAGCTCCTCGACGAGCCGCTCGATGGCGTGCGCGTGCCCCTCACCGGCGTGCTGCGCGACGACGTACCCCTCGGGGTCGATCACCACCAGCGTCGGCCAGGCCCGCACGGCGTACTGCTTCCAGGTGGCGAGCTCGGGGTCGTCGAGCACGGGGTGGTGCACCTGGTACCGCTCGACGGCGTCGACGACGGCCGCATGGTCGGCCTCGTGCACGAACTTCGGCGAGTGCACCCCGACGATCACGACGGTGTCGCGGTGCTTCTCCTCCAGCTCGCGCAGCTCGTCGAGGACGTGCAGGCAGTTGATGCAGCAGAAGGTCCAAAAATCCAAGATCAATACGCGACCTCGGAAGTCGGCGAGGGTGAGCTCCTTGCCTCCGGTATTGAGCCAGCCCCCCTTGCCGACCAGCTCAGGGGCACGGACACGGGCACGCTTGCGGGGCGCGGGCGCAGGGGTGGGCGCCGGGGCAGCATCGTTCATCCTTCAAGCTTGCCATCCGCCCGTGAACACGGGATCACGTCGCTGCGAAGCGGCTGCTCAGGCCTTCCCCGCCAGGCCGGTCTCCCAGGCCCATGCGGCGATGCCCACCCGGTTGCGCACCGCCAGCTTCGCCTGGATGTTGGCGACGTGGGTCTTGGCGGTGCCCGGCGAGATGAACAGCTCGGCGCCGACCTCGGCGTTGGTCAGTCCGCGTGCGACGAGCAGGGCGATCTCCCGCTCCCGCGCGGTCAGGGGGTCGGCGGCGGCGGTCCGCGGCTGCGGAGCGGGCTCCGGTACGGGCTGCGGCGCGGACAGGCTGCGCAGCAGCCGGACCGTGAGCTGCGGACTGATCAGGGTGTCCCCGGCCATCGCCGCCCGTACGCCCTCGATCAGCAGGTTGGGACCCGACCGCTTCAGCAGGAAGCCGCAGGCACCGTTGCGCAGTGCGGTGTGCACGTAGTCGTCGAGGTCGAAGGTCGTGACGACGAGGACGCGGACGGGGTGCTCGGCGGTCGGGCCCGCCAGTAGCCGGGTCACCTCCAGGCCGTCCAGGCGCGGCATCCGGATGTCGGCGAGTACGACGTCGGGCCGCAGCGTACGGGCGAGCTCGACCGCTTCCGCACCGTCGGCGGCCTCCCCGACGACGGTCATGTCGGGCTGCGAGTCGAGGATGAGCCGGAAGCCGTTGCGTACGTCTTCCTGGTCGTCGGCTATCAGGATGCGGGTGGTCACGGGGTCATGATGCCGTGGCGTGCGGGCCGGTGGCGGGGAGGACCGCGGTCACGCGCCAGCCGTCCCGGTACGGCCCCGAGGCGAAGGTGCCGCCGAAGGCGCGGACGCGTTCGGCCAGCGCGAGCAGTCCACCGCCGTCCCCGGCTCCCCGTTCGCGGCGGGGGATCCCGGGCAGGTGCGCGGAGCGGCCGCGGCCGCCGTCGTTGGTCACGCTGACCTCGACGGTCGTACCGTCCGTGCTGAGCGCGACGCGCACACCGGCCGCTCCGGGCGCGTGCCGGCGGACGTTGGTGAGCGCCTCCACCACCACCCGGTGGACCGTGGCGGCCCCCTCGCGGGAGAGGGCCTCGGTGACGCCCGGAGCCAGGTCGAGTCGGGCCCGGACGTCTCCGGTCTCGCTGAACCGGTCGACCACCTCGCCGAGCCGGTCGGTGCCGGGGAGGACCGTACGGGCGCCGCCCGCGGCCTCGCCTTCGGCCGGGTCGCCGCCGTCGCCGTCGGTGTTCGGGTCGGCCGCGCGCAGCATCCGGACCGTACGGTCGATCGAGGCCAGTGCCGCGAGTCCGGCCCGCTCGATCCGCTCCAGCGCCCGGATCGCCGCCGCCGGATCGTGCGGGGCCACGAACCGGGCGGCCTGGGCCTGCACGACGATGCCGCTCACGTCGTGGGCGACGAAATCGTGCAGATCGTGGGCGAGTTCGAGCTGCTGGGCGCGGCGCGCGGCAAGGACCGCCTGTCTGCGGCGGTCCTCCATCAGACGGGGATAGCCGCCGACGACGACCGCGCCGACGATCGGCGCCGACCAGAAGGCGATCATGCCCAGGTACTCGAAGAAGGAGGAGTCCGGTACGAGCGGGACGGTCCATACGGCGACGGCCGCGGCGCCGAGCCCGCCGCCCGCCAGGAGCTGCCGCCGGGACGACCGGCGCACCGCCGCCGTGAGCAGCAGCAGTACCGCCCCCACGGCCACCAGGTGCCACACCGATCCTTCGGTCGTTCCGCGTCCGGGCCAGGCGAACGTGGCCACCAGCAGCAGCAGGCCGGCGGCGCCCGCGGCGGCCCCGGTCCACTCGTGCGACCGCGGCCGGCAGCCGAAGGTGGCGAGGGCGACTCCGACGGCCGCGAGCGCCGGCACCGGCCGTACGCCCAGAAAGAGTGCGGCGACACAACAGGCGACGGTCACGACACCGACGACGGCACGGTCCCGGTCCCGGTGTGACATGCCCCTGATCTTCACGCACACGACCTTAGGGGCTGCCGGGATCCGGGGCCTCTGCCGAACGGCATAGAGGCCCTGCCGGACCCCGGAGCGGATCTCCCCATCGGCCGATGGTCGCGGACCGTGCCGGCGACGGAGGCTGATGCCACACCGAAGAGCGGCCCGACCGGCCGCCGGAGCAGAGGAGTTCGTCATGTTGCGCAGCACCACCCTCCGTACGTCCGTCGTCGGCATCGCCGCGCTGGCGGTCATCGGCGGCCTCGCGGCTTCCGCTTCCGCTTCCGGCCCCGCCTCCGCCCCGGCCTCCGCTTCCGTCTCGGACGGGGCGAAGAAGGCGCCGAAGGAATCGAGCCTCACCGGCTCCGCCAAGATGTTCCGCGCGGACGGCCAGCAGGTCCGCTTCTCCTTCGACGCACACGGCTTCGCACCGGCCGAGCCCGACGAGCCGGGCGCGCCGGCCGGCACCTCGCGCGGCACCTTCCGGTTCAGCCACTACTCCGCCGACGGCACGCAGGGCGCGTACGCCGAAGGCCGTGTCGACTGCCTGCTGACCGGCGGTCCGGTCGCGACCGCCACCGGCGTCATCACGCGCTCCGACCTGCCCGGCGCGATCGGCAAGCGCGTCGGCTTCACCGTCTACGACGGGAAGGGCGACGGGAGGAAGGACCGGGTCGGCTACAGCTGGGCCGTGGGCAGCATCCCCACGATGGAGGTGCCGAAGTGCCTGAGCGCCGCACCGTACGAGACCGTCGAGAGCGGCGACTTCAAGGTCGAGCACGTGCTGCCGCCCAACCCGTCGGGGAACTCGGAGTACGCGCAGGACGCGCAGGACGCGGGGACCAAGGAATGAGAACGGCCATGGAACGCGAACCGAGCCGACGGGTGGTGCGGCTCGCCCGCCTCGCCGCGCTCGCCCCGCTGCCCACGGGGCTGTGGCGGATCGCCGGGGCGTTCGGAGTGCCGCTCGGCTTCTCCGGGGGAGACGCGCTGGCGGACGTCAGGTTCGGCAGCGGTTTCTCGCTCTACATGATCGGCCTGAGCGTGTTCGCCGAGACGCTGGGCTTCCTCACCCTGGGCCTCGTCCAGCGGTGGGGCGAAGTCGCCCCGGGCTGGCTGCCGCTGATCGGCGGCAGGCGCGTCCCGCCGCTCGCCGCCGTGATCCCCGCCGGTCTGGGGGCCGCCGTGCTGACCCTGCTGGGGGTCATGGGGGCCATCGGCTGGAACGACCCGGGGAACATGGGTGCCCCCGGTTCCCCGACCGGTGTGGCCTACTGGGTGATGACCGCCTGCTACCTGCCCCTGGTGGCCTGGGGTCCGCTGCTGGCGGTGGTCACGGTGGCCTACCACCGCCGCCGCCGGAACCCCGCGCCCGGCCTCCGCCCCGTCACCGTCTGACGCCTGCTCCCACCGGTAGGACCCCGAGCGGGCAATGGGAGTTCGCCGTGCGGCGGGCCTCTGTCGCTACCCACGGTAACACCCTGCTCGCGCATCTAACCGGAACGGCGGCGCGTGCTAGTTTTTCGGGCCGTGGCGACGACAGAGCTGATATCCGGAACCGGCCCCGACGGGCAAGTGGCCGAAAGGGAGCGGGCCGCGCCCGTGCCCCTGCCCTCGCTCACCGGGCTGCGGTGGACCGCCGCGCTGATGGTGTTCCTCTACCACGTGCACATCGTGGAGTACTTCGGCGGGCGCGCCCAGGACCTCGTCACCTTCGCCTTCGGCGCGGGCAACAGCGGGGTGTCGTTCTTCTTCGTCCTCTCCGGTTTCGTCCTCGCCTGGTCCTCCGCCACGGCCCCCACGGGCCGGCGGATCCTGACGTTCTACCGGCGCCGGTTCGCCCGCGTGTACCCGCTGCACCTGGTCACCGTCGTCTTCGCGCTGGTCATGGCCGTGGTGTTCGCGCCGGACACGAAGCAGGGGCTGCGGCCGCTCGCCGCGAACCTGGCGCTCGTGCAGTCCTGGGTGCTGGAGATCCCCTACTTCCAGGGCCTGAACCCGGTCAGCTGGTCCCTGGCCTGCGAGGCGTTCTTCTACCTCTGCTTCCCGCTGCTGCTCTGGCCGCTGCGCCGCCTCGGCCCGCGCTCCGCCCGGGTGGTCGCCGGGCTCGCGCTCGCCGTCGTGGTGGCGGTCCCGACCGTCTGGGACCTCACCGGCGTTCCCGACGGCACGGTCTGGGCGCAGTACTTCTTCCCGCTCGTGCGGCTCCCCGAGTTCGTCCTCGGCATCGCCGTCGCCGAACTCGTGCGCTGCGGCCGCTGGCGCGGCCCGGGGCTGACGGCCTCCCTCGCCCTGGCCCTGGGCGGCTACTTCCTCAACTACCAGGCCGACTACGCCTTCCGCTCCGTCGCCTGCACCGTCGTCGGCTTCACCTGCCTGATCGCCGCCGCCGCGCAGGCCGACCTGAAGGGCGAGCCCTCGCCCTGGCGGGGCCGGATCAGCGTGAAGCTGGGCGAGGTCTCCTTCGCCTTCTACATGGTCCACATCCTGGTGATCCGGACCGGCGAGCACCTCTTCGGCGGCCACCCGAAGCTGCCCCTGTGGGACGGCGGCCTGCTGGTGCTCGCCCTCGCCTTCTCGGTGTCCCTGGCCCTGGCCTGGGCCCTGCACACCTGGGTGGAGGTCCCCGGACGGCGGCTCCTGCTCAGGCGGTGGCGAGGAACGAGCGCAGCGAGCCGGCCAGCGCCGTGACGAAGGACTCCCGGACCGGTTCCGGGAGCAGCTCCAGCGACAGGTAGGGGTTGAGGTCCTCCAGTTCGACGAGGAGCAGATCGCCGGAGGGGGCGCGGCAGGCGTCCACGCGCTGGATCCCGTGCGCGAGGGTGTTCCAGTCGATGAAGCGGCGGGCGAATTCCAGGTCGGCGGGGGTGGGCTCGTAGACCGTGAGCTCCCAGCGGCGCTCGGGGTCCGGGGCGCACAGGGCGTACTGGAAGGCGTCGTCGACGAAGTAGAAGGACACCTCGTAGGCGAAGTCGATGCGCGGCTGGATCAGGATCTCCCCCGCCGGTCCGGACGGCTCGGCGGTGAAGGTGAGGCCGATGGAGTCGGCGCCCCGCTTGGGCTTGACCGCGTACGAGGGGACGCGCGGCAGCAGGTGCAGGTCGGCCGGGTCGTCGATGGTGGGGATCACCGGGTACCCGGCGGCGGTCAGGTCGAGGAGGTACTGCTTCCCGGCCATGTCGGCGCGGCCGGTGAGCGGGTTGTAGACGCGGGTTCCGGTGGCGAGCGCGGTGGCGCGGAAGGCGTCGTAGGCCTGCTGGTAGTGCAGGACCGGGCCGCTGTTGCGGACGATCACGGCGTCGAAGCCGGGCATCAGGGCCGCGGCGTCCAGCGGGTGGCACAGGGCCAGCGGGAAGTGCTCGCGCAGGCGGGCGGTGAGGAATATGTCCTCGTCGCCGTAGCGGCGGCCGCGGGCCGGGTACGCCAGGTCGGTCACGTAGAGAAGAGGCATGGCGGCAACCTATCGCGGGCAACGATCAGCGCATGAAATACCTCGTACGGGACAAACTGCTGGCCATCGGGGACGACTACTGGATCGAGGACGAGGACGGCCGGCACGCCTTCCTCGTCGACGGGAAGGCGCTGCGCTTCCGCGACACCCTGGAGCTGAAGGACCGCGACGGCCGGATCCTGATCACCCTGCGGGCGAAGCTGTTCTCGCTGCGCGACGCGATGACCCTGGAACGGGACGAGCTGCGGCTCGCGGTGATCCGCCGCAAGCGGCTCTCCCTGCTGCGCAACCACTTCCTGGTGACCCTGGCCGACGGCACGGAACTCGACGTCAGCGGGCGGATCCTGGACCGCGAGTTCAAGGTCGAGTACGACGGCGAGCTGCTCGCGCTGATCTCCCGCCAGTGGTACCGGATCCGGGAGACCTACGCCGTCGACGTGGTCCGGGAGGACGCGGATCCGGCGCTGCTCATCGCGGTCGCCGTGTGCGTGATCCGGATGGCCGAAAAGGAGCGGGAGGGCCCGGACCCCGAAGGGTGAGGCGGCCTTTCCGCGGGGACGCTCCGGACCACGGGGGACCACCCGTCACCAGGAGGCGACCATGGCGACCCTGCCGGAGCGCGGCGACGACCGCGGGTACCAGCTGCTGACCCCCGACTTCTTCCGCGACCCGTATCCCGTCTACGCGCGGATGCGGGAAGCGGACCCCGTCCACTTCCACGCCCCGCTGAACGCCTGGCTGCTGAGCCGCTACGAGGACGTCGACTTCCTGCTGCGCGACCGGCGCACCTCCGCCGACCGGGTCGGCCCGCTGCTCGCCGAGGCCCCGCGGGAGTTACGCGGGGAGGCGGCGCTGCTGGGCCGGTTCCTGGGCGACTGGATGATCTTCGCCGACGCGCCGGAACACACCCGGCTGCGGGCGCTGATGACCCGCACGTTCTCGGCGCGCAGCATCGCGGGGCTGCGCGACTTCACCGCGCGCACCTGCGCCGGGCTGCTGGACGCGGCCGCCGCGAAGGGGGAGTTCGATCTGATCGCGGAGGTGGCGATGGCGCTGCCGCTGCGGGTCATCGGGCACGTCCTGGGCATCCGGCCGCAGGACCTGGACGACTTCCGGCAGTGGTCGGCGGACCTGATGGCCGTGCCGATGATGAGCGGGGAGCCGCGGCAGCGGTACGCGCGGGCGGTCGCCGCCGTCCACTGCCTGGAGGAGCTGTGCGGGGAACTGATCGCGCGGCGGCGGGGCCGGCCGGTCGCCGACCTGCTGGGGCACCTGGTCGCCGCCGAGGTCGACGGGCAGTCGCTGACCGACGAGGAACTCGTGGCGTGCTGCGCGCTGCTCGTGATCGCCGGGCACGAGACCACCGCCTGTGCCATCGCCAACGCGGTGCTCGCGCTGCTGGAGCACCCCGACCAGCTGGCGGCGCTGCGCGTGGACCCGGCTCGGCGGGTGGGGCCGGCCTTCGAGGAGTCGCTGCGGTGGAACAGCCTGTCGGGGTGGATGGGCCGGACCACCACCGCCGACGTGGCGGTGCGGGGCCGGCTGATCCCGGCGGGCAGCCTGGTCTTCGGGCTGACCGGCTCCGCGAACCGGGACGAGCGGGCCTACGAGCACCCCGACCGCTTCGACATCGGCCGGCCGGTGGCCGCGACCCGGCGCCACCTCACCTTCGGGCACGGGCTGCACATGTGCCTGGGCGCGGCGCTGGCCCGGATGGAGGCGGGGGTGTGCCTGGAGCAGCTGGTGACGCGGCTGCCGGGCCTGCGCCTGGCGGTGCCGGCCCCGGAGCTGGAGTGGCTCCAGGGCCTGGCCCTGCGCGGCCCGGCGGCCCTTCCGGTGCGGGTCGGCTAGGGGGTGTCTGACGGATGTCCGTGGGGAAGGAGCGGCGCCCGGTGCGTGCTCTCGGCGTGCCGACCGGAAGCCCGCGTACTGGACGTACTTGAGCTTTCGGTCGGTGCGGCGAGAGTGCGTGCCGGGCGTCGCGACGCCGCGGAGATCCGTCAGACACCCCCTAGGCCGTCCTGGGCCCGTCGTGGTGGGAGCGGGCGGTGAGCTGGCCCTGGACGTAGGGGTCGGAGGCCGGGGAGTAGGGGCCTCCGTGGGCCACGAGGTGCTCCTCGATGCGCTGCCACTCCGCCACGGCGGCCGGGTCCGCCCCGGCCGCGCGGGCGGCCTCCAGGGCGTCGCGCGCCTCGGCGTGGGCCATGCCCGTGGCCTCGGCACGGATCCGGTCGCGCGCCGCGCGCTCACCGGGGCCGGGCTCGTGCGGCTCGGCCACGGCCTGGACGGCGGATTCGTCGGGGTGGGTCATGCGGTTCTGCTGCCCCGTCCGCGGCGGATCATGAGCTGCGGCCGGAAGCCCCGCCGGGGGTGCGCAGGCCCAGCATCCGGTCCTTCAGCGCCGGGAACTGCTCCCGGGTCGCGGCCACCTTCTCCGGGTCGAGGTCGACGGTGAGCACGTCCTCGCCCGGTCCCGCCTCGGCCAGGACCTCGCCCCACGGGTCCACCACCAGGCTGTGCCCCGACTGCTCGACGCCCGCGTGGGTGCCGGCCAGCGCGCAGGCGAGGACGTACGACTGGTCCTCGACGGCCCGTGCGCGGTTCAGCAGCGTCCAGTGGGCGCGGCGCCGGGCCGGCCAGCCCGCCGAGACCACCATGGTCGTGGCGCCCGCGTCGACCAGGCCCCGGAACAGCTCGGGGAAGCGCAGGTCGTAGCAGGTGGCCAGGCCCAGGGTCTGTTCCGGCAGGGTCACCGTGGTCAGCGAGTCCCCGGGCGACATCAGCACCGCCTCGCCCTGGTCGAAGCCGAAGCGGTGGATCTTGCGGTAGGTCGCGGCGAGCTCGCCCGCCGGGGACAGTACGAGCGCGGTGTTGTAGAGCGAGCCGTCGCCCGCGCGCTCGACGACCGAGCCCGCGTGCAGCCAGACCCCGGCGTCCCGTGCCGCCTTGGACATCGCCTCGTACGTCGGGCCGTCCAGCGGCTCCGCCTCGGTCTCGAACTGCTCGTAGGCGAAGGCCCCGACCGTCCACAGTTCGGGCAGCACCACGAGATCGGAGCCGCTCTGCTCCCGGACGAGTTCGGCGGCCCTCGACCGCCGGGAAGCCACCGACTCCCCCTCATTCACCGCGATTTGGATCAGCGAGGCGCGCACAGTACCACCGTCCTGGCCTATCGGCCGTCAACTCGGGCCTACGATCGTCACACGAAAGCACTGCCGGGGTGCTCATCGGCAGCGTAGTTTTGGGCATAGTCCACAACGCGCCACTGAAACTGCACGCGAGGGGTCCCGTTGACCGTCCATCCCAGCCTTGAGCCCTATGCCGACGCGTGGACGCATTCCATCGAGGCGATATCCGAGCTGGTGCGCCCGCTGGCCGAGTCCGACTGGAACCGGGCGACCCCCTGCCCCGGCTGGTCCGTCCGCGACGTCGTGTCCCACATCATCGGCATCGAGTGCGAGCAGCTCGGGGACCCCCGGCCGATCCACACCCTGCCGCGCGATCTCCGCCACGTGGTGGACGAGTTCACCCGGTACATGGAGGTGCAGGTTGACGTCCGGCGCCACCACACCGCGCCGGAGATGACCTCGGAGCTGGAGTACACGGTCATCCGGCGTCAGCGCCAGCTGCGCAACGAGAAGCGGGATCCGGCCACCACGATGGCGCGGGGTCCGCTCGGCGACCAGGTGACGCTGGAGTTCGCGCTGCGGCTGCGGGCGTTCGACGTCTGGATCCACGAGCAGGACCTGCGGGCCGCGCTGGGCGTGCCCGGCAACTGGGACTCGCCGGGCGCGTACGTGGCGCGGGACCTCCTCCTCGCCGGGCTGGCGAAGGTGGTCGCGAAGGGGGCGGGCGCGCCCCCCAACTCGGCCGTGGTGCTGGACGTGCACGGGGCGCTGGAGTTCATGCGGACCGTACGGGTGGACGCGACGGGCCGGGCCACCGTGGAGGAGACGCCCTCGCTGGGCCCGGCCGTGACGCTGGGCATGGACTGGGAGACCTACGTACGGCTCGCCGCGGGCCGGGTGCGGCCGCGCGCGGTCGCCGACCGGGTGAAGGTGGAGGGCGACGCGGAGCTGGGCGACGCGATCCTGGCGGCCTTCGCGGTGACTCCGTAGCGGACACCGCAGCCCGCCCCGCGACCCACCCCGCGACCCACCCCGCAGCGCACTGCTCCGCGTCTCCCGGCGGCGCTCAGGCCGTGGCCGGGGCCGGCGCCGGGTCGCCGTGGGAGGCGACCGGTGCGGGGGCCCGGCGGTCCCGTTCGCGGGCCAGGGCCCGGCCGCGCAGGCTCAGGATCCGGGACACGCCGAGGGCCTGGAGGACGAACACCGAGGAGAAGGCGATCCGGTAGTCGTCGCCGGTGGCGTCGAGCAGGACGCCGACCGCCAGCAGGGTGGTCATCGAGGCGAGGAAGCCGCCCATGTTGGTGATCCCGGACGCGGTGCCCTGGCGCTCGGGCGGGTTGGCGGGCCGGGCGAAGTCGAAGCCGATCATCGAGGCGGGTCCACAGGTGCCGAGCACCACGCACAGGGCGACGAGCAGCCACATCGGCGCCCGGTCCCCCGGGTGGACGAGTACGGCGCCCCACAGCGTGGCGGTGGTCCCCACGGTGGCCAGGGCCAGCGGGATCCGGGAGGACTGGAAGCGGCCCACGATCTGGCCGTAGAGCAGTCCGAAGCCCATGTTGGAGGCGACCACCAGGGTGAGCAGCCCGCCCGCGGTGGTCCGGGACAGCCCCTGTGCCTCGACGAGGAACGGCATCCCCCACAGCAGCAGGAACACCATCGCCGGGAACTGGGTGGTGAAGTGCACCCACAGCCCGAGCTTCGTGCCGGGCTCCCGCCAGGAGTCGGCGATCTGGCGCCGCACGAAGCCGCCGGAGCCGCCGGAGCCGCCCGCGCCCCGGGCCGGGTCGGCCGCCGGCCCGTACCCCTCGGGGTGGTCCCGCAGGAAGAGCACCAGCGGCACCAGCACCACGAGCCCGGCGGCCGCGCTGCCCGCGAAGGCGGGCACCCAGCCGAGGCCGTGCAGGACGGGTGCCAGCACGAGGGTGGAGACGAGGTTGCCCGCCATCCCCACCAGCCCGGCCAGTTGTGCCATCAGCGGCCCGCGCCGGGCGGGGAACCAGCGGGTGCCCAGCCGCAGGACGGAGATGAAGGTCATGGCGTCGCCGCAGCCGAGCAGGGCGCGCGCGGCCAGCGCCGTCCCGTAGGACGGGGACAGTGCGAAGCCGACCTGTCCGGCGGTGAAGAGGACGGCGCCGAGGGTGAGGACCTTCTTGGTGCCGAGCCGGTCCACCATCAGGCCGACGGGTATCTGCATGCCGGCGTAGACCAGCAGCTGGAGGAGGGAGAACGCGGCCAGCGCGGAGGCGTTGACGTGGAAGCGGTCGGCGGCGTCGAGTCCGGCGACGCCGAGGCTGGTGCGGAAGATGACGGCGACGAAGTAGACGGCGACGCCGATCGACCAGACGGCCACGGCCTTCCGCCCGCCCGGCGGGTCCTGGGGCAGCCCGCTCATCGGCCCGCCCCCCGCACCAGCGCCTCGACCCGCCCGACGTGCCCGCGTACGGCGGCCGCGGCGGTGTCGGCGTCGCCGGCGCGCAGGGCGTCCAGGATCTCGGCGTGCTCGGCGAGGGTCAGCTCCACCCGGTCGGGGTGCGCGTGCAGCAGGGCCACGCCCATCCGCAGCTGGCGGTCGCGGAGCTGGTCGTAGAGCCGGGACAGGATCTGGTTGCCGGCGTGGCGGACGATCTCGGCGTGGAAGCCCCGGTCGGCGGCCATCAGCGCGGGCAGGTCCCCCGCGGCGGCGTGCCGGCGCTGTTCCTCGACCAGTTCCGCGAGCCGCTCCAGCAGGGCGGGGGGCGCGGGCACGGCCCTGCGGACGGTGAACTCCTCGACCAGCAGCCGCGTTTCGATGACGTCGGCGATCTCCTGTGCGGAGACCGGCAGCACCAGGGCGCCCTTCTTCGGGTACAGCTTCAGGAGGCCCTCGGTCTCCAGCCGCAGCAGCGCCTCGCGGACGGGCGTGCGGGAGACGCCGACGGCCTCGGCGAGCTCCCCTTCCGTGAGCAGCACCCCGCCCTCGTAGCGGCGGTCCAGGACGCCCTGCTTGACGTGGCGGTAGACGCGGTCGGCGGCGGGCGGGGAGGCGGGAGAGGCCGGGGAGGGGGGCATGCGCACAGGATAGATACATCATGGATGCGTGCGGCCGTACGTCCGCCATCCGGACGGCTCACCGCCCACCGCCGCAACGCCCCCCACTCACCGCTCACCGCTTGCCGTGGACCTCGACCTCCAGCAGGAGTTCGTCGTACGGGGCCTCCTGCGGGTACGGCGGCCTGATCTGTGCGAACCGGATACGGGCCCGCGCCCCGGGCCGGCGGCCCCGGAGCGTGTACGCCCGCTCGACGGCCTCCCCGGGCAGGGGACCGCGCTCCGCGCCGGGCCCGGCGTCCGCCACCGCGACCGTGACGGCGTCCTCGTCCCCCGTCACCTGCCAGGTCCACACGTAGCCGCGCGCCCCCCGGCCCGGCAGCCGCAGGGTGTACGTCTCGCCCGGCCCCAGCCCGATCCGGCGCACCTCCACCCGCAGCCCCTCTCATGCCGGGCCGATGACCGGCCCCTCGTGCCAGCCGGCACCGTCGCGCCAGTAGTGCTGGAGCAGGCGGTCGGTGCGCAGGACCACGACTTCCAGGTTGAACCCGAAGCTGCCCTGGAGCATCCCGGTGACGGTGAGCACGTCGTGCCCGAAGACGCCACCGCGGGCCCAGGCGGCGCCCGAGGCGTTCCCGCGCCACCAGTGCTCGACGCGGCCGTCCGCGCGGGCCGCGCACAGTTCGTAGTTCCCGGCGGTGTCCTCGTCCGCGGCCCCGTACTGGGCCTCGACCATGCAGGGCGCCGAGGTGATCCCGCCGCCGAAGACCTCGCCGGGGCGCCAGACGAAGCCGTTGGGGTCGTCGCGCCACCACAGTTGCATCGTGCCGTCCGTACGGGCCGCCACCAGGTCCAGGTGGCGGCTGCGGGTCTGTACCAGGGCGGGGCCGTAGTGGGCGATCCCGGAGGCGAAGCGGCCGCCGTCGTTCCAGGTCCAGGGGGCGCCGTTGATCCGCCACCAGTGGTTCAGGCGGCCGTCGGCGGTGCGCACGACCACCTCGAAGTTGCCCGGCGCGCCGTAGTCGCTCTGGATGAACCCGGGCGTCGAGCCGAGCGCCGCGTCCCCGGGGCCGAAGGCGCCGCCGTCGCGCCAGACGCCGACGGACTGCTCGTAGTACCAGTGGCGCAGCCGGCCGCCCGTGGTGACGTGCAGGGACTCCATGTTCCGGTTGTAGGTGGAGCCGGTGAAGGCGGGCTGGCCGCCGGCGTCGCCCGCGAAGGCCGCCCCCCGGGACCAGGCGAAGGGGGCGTCGCCCTCGCGCCACCAGTGCTGGAGCCGGCCGCCGCCCGCCGCCGCGGCCATCTCGAAGTTGCGGTGGGCCCGGCCGTTGCCGCTCTCGTAGACGCTGCCCGCGTGCAGGCGGCGCTTGCTCCAGGGGTCGATGTTGGTGCCGCGCAGTCCGCACTTGGCCCAGTAGTCGATGTTGACCTCGCCGTAGGCGATCCGGCCGTACCCGCCGACGTGGTAGCCGGTCCCCCAGGAGTTCTTGAACAGCCAGCAGCCGGCCGCGTCGTCGTAGCCGACGACCAGCACGCAGTGGCCGCCCGCGAGCCGGTCGCTGGTGCGGTGGTAGACGCCGGAGCCGAGCCCGAAGAAGTCGTCGTAGACGTCGAAGCAGGCGGTGAGCGGGCCGACCGTGTCCAGCCACGCCTTCTGCTGCTCCACGTCCCCCAGACGGACGTAGTCGGTGATCCGCACGGTCCGGCCCGAGCGGTCCCAGCTGGGCGTGTACTCGGCCCTCCAGGCGTCGCGCCGCTCGGCGGGCAGTCCGGGGGGCGGGGGGCTGTAGGGCCAGCAGTCCGGGTCGGCGAGGCCGCCGTTGGCGCGGATCCAGTCGAGGGCGGTCTCCGGGTTGCCGCCCTGCCCGCAGGTGGACTTGAGCCCGTCGTGGACGTCCCCCTCGGACCGCTCCGCCCACACGTCGTGCTCGATCCGGGCCATCGACTCGACGAGACCCGCCGCGCCGAAGGCCCAGCAGGACCCGCAGGGGTTCTGGTCCTTCACCTTCGTCAGCCAGGGCCAGCCCCAGCGGGACCGCCAGTCCACGGCGACGGGCCGGCCGGCCATCACGCCGGCCATCACGCCCGCCGTCGCGCCCGCCGCCGTGTCCACCGCCGTGTCCGCGTCCGTTCCGGCGGCGGTGCCCGCGCCGCCGTCCGCGCCGCCGTCCGGGAGCAGGCCGTGCGCGGCCCGGCGCCGGGTCAGGTGCGGATTGCCGCTGGGGTGGCCGATCAGCTCCCTCAGGTCCACGGTCCCGGCCTCCGCGGCCGGGGTCAGGTTCACCCCCGGTTCCAGACCGAGCGCCGGGCGCGGCACCGGATCCCCGTCGGCCAGGTGCTCGCTCACCGACCACCGCGCCCCCCGCGCCACGAGCTGCGCCCGCAGCTCCCCGGCCGTCTGGACAGACTCCCCCGGCATACCGCCCCCAGCTGCAACCGCCCCGTTCGTGAGCCCGGGGAGCGTCTCCCCGTCGCCGGACCGCGTCAAGGGGGTCCGCGCGGTCGCGCGGAGGCACGGGGGTCGTACGGGTGCGGGGGCGTACGGCTGCGGGGGCCGTACCGGTGCGGGGAGGCCCGGCGACGGGTGCGGCTACGGGGTCAGCGCCTGGCCCCCGATCCCCGCGGCCCCCGCCAGCTGTGCCTGCCACCACGCCGCCACCTCGTCGCGGCTCATCTCCGCCCACGGCGGCGTCCGCTCCACCTGTGCCCGGCCCAGCCGGCGGGCGAGGGCGACGAGGTCGCGGCCGGCCGGGCCCCGGGCGGCCTGGTAGGCGCCCAGCAGCTCCTCCCAGGAGTCCGCCCGGCGCCACGCGGCGGCGAACGCGGTCGCGTCCTGGAGCGCCTTGGCGGCGCCGCTGGTGTTGTGGGGGCGCACCACGGTGGCCGCGTCACCGGCGAGCAGGAGCCGCCCGGCGGTGGTGCGCGCGGTCTCCAGGTCGTAGATCGGCTGCACGAAGGTGTCCGCCGGGTCGGTCAGCGCGAGCGCCCGGCCCCAGTACGGCGGGAACTCCCGCTCCAGGAGCTCCCGCAGGTGTCCCGACAGCTCCGGGGTCAGCGCGCCCGGCGGGAAGCTGGTCGGGTCGTCGTAGCGCAGGGCGCCGTCCTGCGGCGGCGGGGCGTAGAGCACCCAGTTCACCCGGGGTCCGTCCGGACCGGGGATCCGGTAGATCACGCAGCTCCCGCCCGCGAAGCAGACGGTGGTGACGGCCTCGGGGTGCGGGTCGGTGCCCCCGCCGTCGGGCTCCGGCAGCCGGGCCGCGTCGAAGTTGCCGCGCCAGCACACGTACCCGGCGTAGTGCGGCCGGGACCCCGGGCAGACCGCCTCGCGGACCACGGAGCGGTAGCCGTCCGCCCCGACGGCCAGGTCGTAGCGCTCGGCGGAGCCGTCGGCGGTCCGCACCTCGGCGGCGCCGCCCGCGTCCGCGGCCACGCCCGCCACCGTCACGCCCTGCCGGTAGCGCACCCGGTCGGGAGTGGCCGCGCGCAGCCCGCGCCACAGCAGCCCCCAGTGGTACGAGTGGAAGGGGAAGGGCTGCTCCCAGATCAGCCGGCCGCCCTGCGCGCCGGGCTCCCGCACCACCCACCGGCGCCGCTCCAGCCGGTGCGCGGGGATCCCCGCGGGCAGCGCCCCGGCCGCGGCCAGTTCGGCGGCCCGGTCGTCGTGGACGCAGAGCCCCAGGCCCCGGTCCGCGAGCCGGCCGCGCGTGCGCTCCAGTACGACGACCTCGTCCGCCCCCGCCCGCACCGCCGCGGCGGCGAACGCGCACCCCGCGATGCTCCCGCCGACGACCGCTACCGTTCCGCCCCGCATGTCCGTCTCCCGCCGTAGGCCTTCCGGGCCCGTCACCCTACTGAGCGGACCCGCCGCGCGGAGCCGGAACGGCCGTGTCAGGGACGAGGGCCACCGATCGGTGCCCCGCCCGACCCCGCCGCGGCGCACAGCCCGACTCCCGTGCGGCACAGAGGGATTGACCGGCCCGAAGGGGACGACCGCGTTCAGGCGACGGGCTCCTTGTTGTACGTGCCGCCGATGCAGACCCACTGACCGGTGGCGGAGTCGTACTCCACGCTGCCGCCGGCGGACACGCACGTCTGAGCGTCGACGGCGGGCACGGCGGCCTGGGCGGCGGGGCCCATGAGGCCGAGCACGGCCACGGCGGCGGCAGCGGCGACGGGGAACCCGAGCTTTCGCATACGCACAGGCATGGGCATGGGCATGGGCATGGGCATGGCGAGTCTCCTCCGGGAGCGGTCCTGTGACACGCACCCCTTTCCATTACACGGCAGGCTCCTTCGGAGTGCCCACTCCGCGAGCGTTCACCCAAGTCCGGCCCCACACTGGTGCCATGGAGAACAACCCCACGGTCGTCGTGGGGCCGCCGGACGGCCTGGGCTTGCGGAAGGTCACCGTCGACGGCAAGACCGCTGGCAAGGCGCGGTCTCCCAGAGAACTGCGGAAACTGCTTTGCCGTGCCCGTCTGCCCTTCGACCCGGACATCCAGTGGCGCGGCGGCGACAGCACGGTCTGGCCGAACAGATCGTGGCTGCGCGCGCTGAACGGCACGGCGATGGCACTCTGCCTCCTGACGACCGCGATCGTGCTCGCCAAAATAGGCATGGCGGACTTCTTCAGCGCCCTGACCTATGCCGGGCGCATCGCCGGAGCCACCTTCCTGGTCGCCGCCGCGATAGAGGTGATCGGCATCGCCGCCGCTTTCGACTACTGGACCAAGCGGCGGGTGGGATATTCGGGAGCGGTCGTGTTCTTCGCCGCCGCGATCTCCCTCATCGCGAACATGTCGCTCCTCCTGGTGCAGATAGGCGGCCGGGTGTACACCCGCTACCTCTGGCTCTGGATCGTCCTCATCGTCTGGGCCTCCTGGTCTCTGTACACGCTCGCCCGCTCCCAGGCGTGGGCGGGACTCCAGCACCCCAAGCGCATCGCCATCGGGGCGGTCGTCTCCACCGTCCTGGCCGTCACCAACCTGACGTACTCGCAGTTCTACGTGCCGTACACGGCGTCGCCGCTGGTCGAGACCGCGGCCGAGTTCCGGCCACCGAGCCTGAACAAGGACGGGACGGTCATGTACCTCCCGGTCCACCTCTCGGTGAAGAACGCCGGCCGCGTCGCCGTCTACGTCCTCGGCAGCATCTACTGGATCCACGGCAAACCCGTCGGCAACCCGGACTACAGCCTCATCCAACCCGGCGAGTTCATCGCACCGCCGGGCCGGGCCCTGAACCCGGGCGAGGAATTCTCGGGCGACGAGGTGGTGAAGATCACCAACCCCCGGAAATCCGATTTCGAGACGATCCGCGCGCAGACCGAGATGTACGTGATCAGGGCCGACAGGATGACCATCACCGCCGATTACGAGAACTCCAAGAAATACGCCGGCGGACTCGCGAAAGAAGGAAAGGACAAAGACCCGGAAGGCCCGCCCGGGGACTACTTCCGCTATCAGGCCGAGATCTCCAACAGCAATGAGATCCTCAATGTGACCCGGGGCCGTCAGCGCGTGACGCTGTGGTGGATGTACCGGGGCTCCTGGCCGTACATCTACGTGAACGTGGCCCCGCCGGGCGTACGGAAGGCCTTCGACCCCCGCCACCCCGACGCGAACAAGGCGGTCATCGACCGGTACGGCCTCGAACGCGTCCGCGGCTCGATGGCCCAGACCCCGTACGTGCAACTCCTGGACAAGGCCGAGGCCGAACACTCCGCGAAATAGAAGGCGTCCCCGGACGGCGAGCGCCGGCGCGACCGCCCTGGGAAGCCCCGGGGGCTCCCCTATAGGGTCGGGCGGTATGGATGGCTGGACGGCGCCGAGCGCGATCGAGAGAGAGCTGTACGAGGCGAAGTCCCGCGGGGACTGGCCGGCCTTCCTGGACGCCCTCGCCCGCGCCGAGCTGTTCCTCCCCCAGCACCGCGCCGCCGTCGACGCCGATCCGCGGCAGGCCCGTTTCCACCCCGCCCCCGGCGGGGCGAGCCTGGCCGTCTACACCCGGGGCATGCTGCCCGCTCCCGACGAGCACACCGTGTACCTGCGCCAGAGCCTCGCCTGGTTCGCGAATGCCTGGGACGACCGGGATCCCGCCTACCTCGCCGTGAACCCCGGCTGCCCCGCCGAGGCCTACCTCACCACCCGCCCCGAGGACCGCGCCCGCTGGCGCGCGCACTGGGACGCCGCCTCCTCGTGGGGCCTGGCCGAAGGCGCCGTGCACGCCCTGCACACCGGCGGGCCGCTGCACGGCCCGGTCGCGCACGGGCTGGCCGTCGGCGCGCACCTCGCCGTCGCCAACGGGGAGTTCTGGAACGCCCTCGCCCAGCACGGCAACGGCTACACCCGCGAGCGCGAGCGGATGCGCAAGTGGTGGGGCGTCACCGACGGCGCGGGCTGGCTGGAGGCCCTGCGGCAGCTGCAGAACGCCGACGCCGTCAGCCCCGTCTGGGAGTACGCGCTGCGCGTGCGCCGCGTCCTCGCCTCCGACTTCGCCGGGCCCGTCGACGTGGAGCACTGGCGGCACGCCGCCGAGACCAGCCTGCGCCGGGGCGCCGAACGCTCCGCCGAGCCGCAGCTCACCCCCGAAGGGGTCACCGTCGTCGAGCCGCGCCCCGCCGCCGAGGTCGAGGGCGAGATCGCCGGGGTGCGCCGGCTCATCGGCCGGATCGCCCGCTACGAGCAGCGCTTCCGGGCCGACGGGCTGCTCCCGCCGGACGGCTGGGTGCGCTCCGTGGAGGGCTGGGACCACGGGCGGGCCTCCCAGATGGCCCGCTGGGGCGTCGCCACCCGCTACGGCACCCTGGAGGACGCCGAGCGGGGCGTGCTCCGCGCCGGCGAGGCGGCCCGCGGGGCCTACCGCTCCTGGGCGGACTTCTCCGCCGGGTACTCCCTCGGCCGGTGCCTGCACTTCGACGAGGAGGAGTTCGGGGACTGGTACACCTCCTCGCTCGCCACCCACCTGACGCTGACCACCGACCCGGCCAGTCCCTGGCTCAACATCCCCTGGCACTGAGCGACTTCGGGTAGTCCCGGCGCCGCACGCCAGGGCGGGCCCCGGCCGCTCCGGCGCCGACTAGGCTCCCGCGCATGACGATTGCGCTGAACGACACCGTTCGACAGCTCCTCGACTCCCCGCACCCGGCGGTGCTCTCCACCATCGACCCCGACGGCAGTCCGCAGAGTTCGGTGGTCTGGGTGACCCGGGACGGCGACGACGTCCTGATCTCCACCGAGCGGGGCCGGCGCAAGGAGCGCAACGCGGTCCGCGACGGACGGGTCGGCCTGACCGTCTTCGACCTGGCCAACCCGTACCTCTACGCTGAGATCCGCGGCACCGTGACCGTCACCGAGGACACCGGCCGCGCGGTCGCCGTCCGCATCGCCGAGGAGTACCTCGGCCCGGGCGCCGGCAAGGAGTACGGGGACACGGGGGACGGCGCGGTACGGGTGGTCCTGCGCCTCACCCCGTCCAAGGTCCTCGGCAACGCCGCGAAGGCCTAGGCGGCCTGGTCCCGCCGCCCCCCCGGCAGGCGCAGCGCCGGCCACAGGGACAGCGCGATCAGTCCCGCCGCCACCGCGTACGCGGTGCGGAAGCCGGCCGGGTTGGTGCCCGCCGCGCCCAGGACCACGGACGTGAGGGCCGTCCCGACCGAGGCGCACAGCTGGGAGTTGATGCTGAGGGCCGTGCTCGCCGCCGCCATGCGCGCGGCGGGCAGGTCCCGGCCGGCGGTGGTCATCGTCGGCATGAGCACCATCCCGGCGCCGACGCCCATCAGCATCAGCGAGCCCACGACCTGCCCGCCCGGCACCCCCGACGCACCGGTCCGCAGGCCGGCGAGGAGCATGCCGAGGGCCGCGACCGCCACCCCCACGGGGATCAGCCGCCGCGGGGCGACCTCGTCGACGCGCCGGGAAGCGATCTGCATGGTCACCCCGACCGCGAGGCCGACGGGCGCCACCAGCAGCCCCGCCGCGCTCGCGCTCAGCCCGCGCGCCTGCTGCCAGTACACCGGGGCCAGCAGCATGGAGCCGAAGTAGCCGCAGGTGAACGGGGCGAGCGTGCAGATGGCGGAGGCGAAGGTGCGGTCGCGCAGCAGCCGCAGGTCCAGCAGCGGCTCCGGCACGCGCAGCGCGCGCCGTGCGAAGGCCGCGACGAGAACGGCGCCGCCCAGCAGGGGCAGCAGCACCCCGGGGGAGCCGAAACCGCCGCTCCCGCCGCCCCGGGACAGCCCGTACAGGAGCAGTGCGAGACCGGGGGAGAGGCTCAGCAGTCCGGGGACGTCGAGCCGCGGCGGAGCCGCCGCGCCCAGGGGGGAGTCCGGGCGCAGCAGCCTCGCCGCGAGAATGAGGGCGACCGCTCCGACGGGCAGGTTGACGAGGAAGATCCACTGCCAGGAGGCGGCGTCGATCAGCCAGCCGCCCAGCATCGGTCCGGCCACGGGGCCGACGAGCACGGGCAGCCCCAGGAGGGCCATCGCCCGCCCGAGCCGGTCGCGGTCGGCGGCCCGCATCACCATCGTCATGCCGACCGGCATCAGCAGTCCGCCGCCCAGGCCCTGGACGGCGCGGAAGGCGATCAGGCTGCCGGCGCTCCACGCGCACGCGGCGAGCAGGGAGCCGAGGGTGAACAGGGACAGGGCCGTGAGGTAGGTGCGCTTCGCGCCGATCCGGCCCGTCGCCCAGGCCGATGTCGGGATGACGGCGGCCAGGGCCAGGGTGTAGGCGGTGGCGGTCCACTGGACGGTCTCCAGCGGGGCTCCGAAGGACTGGGAGAGCCTGTCGAGGGCCACGTTGACGATGGTCATGTCGAGGACGGACATGACGGCGCCGGTGATCACGACGGTGAGGATGCGCCCGAGCTGCCCGGGCGCGGCCCCTAACGCCGCCGGCGAGTCCTCGGCGGTGGGTGCGGTCGGCATCGTGCGGTGGCCTTCAGACCGCGTACGGGCGGACCGCGCGGGCGGGGCCGTGGACGACGGCGGCGCGCGGGGGCGTCCCGGTGGCGGTTTCGGCAGCAGACATGACTGACTGTCCCCCTCTGGAGAACCGGGCGGTTGGTTTGCACCTCTGGGCTGCCAGTAAGCTACAACGCACGTTGTAAAAAGCACAACGACCGTTGTAGAGAACGGCGCGAGCGGCGATGGAGGAGCGATGGAGGAGGAAGCCCCGGGCGGCGGCCCGGAGGGGACGGCGGACGCGCTCCCGCCCCGGAAGCTGGCCAGGCGGATCGCGATCGCGCGCGCCGCCTGCACGGTGTTCGGCCGCGAGGGGTACGCGCGCGCCTCCGTCGACGCCCTCGCCGCCGCGGCCGGCGTCTCGACGCGGACGCTCTACAACCACTTCCCCGGAGGCAAGTCGGAGCTCTTCCGGGCCGTCGTGACCTGGAGCTCGGGCGAGGTGCGGGACGCCCACGTGGCCACCGTGCGCACCCTGCTGGACCCCGGGCGCCCGCCCCACCCGGACAACCTGGAACGGGACCTGGCCGCCCTGGTCCGGGCACTGATCGACGTGATGGTGAAGCACCCCGACCACTTCGCGCTCGTGCGCCACATCCACGCCGAGGCCGACCACGTACCGTCCGAGGTGCTGGCGGCCTGGAAGTCCGCGGGCCCCGGACCGGTCGGGGACGCCCTCGCGGCCGCCCTGGCGGGCCTCGCGGAGGCGGGGCTGATCGACGTGCACGGCGACGCGGAGCTGGCGGGCGCCCACCTCACGGCGCTGACCTCCGGCTCCGTCGCACAGCTCTCGCACTACGGGGTCCTGCCCCTGTCCGAGGCCCGGACCGACCGCCTCGTCCGGGGCGGCGTCGCGGCCTTCCTCCGTGCCTACCGGGCCCGCCGGGGGCCCGCCACGGGTGCTTCAGGGCAGCTGTCCGCCGACCTGTGACCAGGCGTCCACCGACGCGGCCAGCGGGTCCCCGGGCGCCAGGTGGGGGCGGGCGGCGCCCGTCCACCGCAGGAGGTTCCTGATCAGCCTCAGGTGCACGATCCGCTCCCGGGGCAGCGCGCGCCAGTCCCGGGCCCGTGCGGCCGCCTCCGCCGGGGTGAGGTCGATCAGCGCGAGCGCCTCCCGGCACAGCACGGCCGGGTCCCCGCCCGGTCCGGGCCCGAACTCCCGGATCAGGTAGCTCCGTACGAAGGCCAGGTCGATCCCCCGCAGCATGTCCGGGGCGCCCTCGGCCCGCGCGCAGCGGTACACCGCCGCCACCGCCAGCCGGCCCCAGCGCAGCCGCACCGCGTCCGGCAGCGTGTCGTCCCGCATCCCGCCCACCGCGAGGGCGCGCAGGGTCCGCGGAAGGGGCTCGTCCCCCAGCGGGGGCCCGGTGGCCAGCCAGGCCTCCAGTTCCGCCAGGGCGTGCCCGTCGGGCGGTACGGAGGTCAGCACCTGGCCCCGGCCGAGCAGCGCCACCCCGGCCCCCGCCAGGCGGACCCGTGCCGTGTGCCCGGCGTCGAGGGCGTCGACCGGGCGGCCGTGGCGCTCCACGCGGCGCAGCCCGAGCCGCGACGGCCCGGCGGCGTAGACCTGCCCGGACCGGGCGACGCCGCCGAGGCACCGTACGAGGCACACGCCGCCCGTGACGTCGGCCTCCTCGACGGAGTACACCTGCAACTCGGTGATGGGCACCCCGGCCCCCCTTCCCGGTGCGGGAGGTTACCGCGTCACACCATCGCCGGCTCCTCCAGGACGAGACGGATCTCGGTGACCTCGTAGCCGGCCCGGTCGAAGGCGGCGGCCATCGGGACGTTGACGGTGTCGGTGGTCGCGGTGATCCGCCCCGCGCCGTCGGCGGCGTGGAAGCGGGTGATCTCGCCGAGGACCTCGTCGATGAGGCCCTTGCCGCGCTGCTCCGGGACGACGCCGAGGTAGCCGACGTTGCGGTGGTAGGGGGTCGCGGAGGGGATGGCCATGCCGGCGAGGGTGCCGTCGGGCAGGTGGGCCAGGCGCCACCAGGAGCGCTCGCCGGGGCAGTCGAGGTAGAAGGCGAAGTCGTCCTTGGCGAACTCCTCCTCCGTCATCACGGCCAGTTCCTGCCGGGTGTTCACGTCGAGGCTGCCCCGGGACAGCCTGGCGAAGACGTCGAGGAACTCCTCGTCGGTGCCCTCGCGGAAGACCAGGCGTCCGGTGGGTGCGGCGGTCCCTGCGGCCGGGGTCCACTCGTAGCGCAGGCGCTCGACCTCCTGCCGCAGGCCGGCCCGCCGCGCGGCTTCCCGCCGCCAGGCGACCGCCGGGGCCAGCGCCGGGTCGGACCGCCAGTCGCGGGGCAGCGAGATGTTGTAGCCCGGGGCCTTGCCGAAGGCGGCGTGGCCGGCTTCCAGGAGGCCCGCGGCGAGGCCGGCCGGGTCGGCCACGCCCTCGCGGACCTGGAGGCAGTCGAGCACGACGGGCCGCTCGCTGTCGGCGCGCCCCCACCACAGGGCGCGGGCGAGCAGTTCCCCGTCCTCGTCCTCGGCGGACCAGATCCACTCGGGACGGATCCGGTCCGCGGCGAGCTCCTCGCGGATCCGCTCGGCGGTCAGGGCGGCGACGGGGCCGTCGGCCCGGTAGGCGACGGCGCGGTCGAGGGCGGTGGGGTCCGTGGTGGCGGCGCGAAAGATCACCCGGCGATGATCACACGCCTCGAAGCCGCTGACCAGGCATTTCGGCTGCGTGGAAGCGGAACGCGAGGGGCCGGTACCGCGCACGTGTGTGCGCCGTACCGGCCCCTCGGAAGGCGTGCCGCGAAAGCCGTTACGACCAGGTGATCAGCCGGCGCGGGTGCTCCAGGACGGCCGCGATGTCGGCCAGGAAGCGGGATCCGAGCTCGCCGTCGATCAGACGGTGGTCGAACGACAGCGCCAGGGTGGTGACCTGGCGGGCCTTCACCTTGCCCTTGTGGACCCACGGCTGGAGCTTGATCGCGCCGACCGCGAGGATCGCGGACTCGCCCGGGTTCAGGATGGGTGTACCGGTGTCGACGCCGAAGACGCCGACGTTGGTGATGGTGATGGTGCCGTTCTGCATGTCGGCCGGTGAGGTCTTGCCGTCGCGGGCCGTGGCGACCAGCCCGGACAGGGCCGTCGACAGCTCGCCGAGGGTCTTGGCGTGCGCGTCCTTGATGTTCGGGACGATCAGCCCGCGCGGGGTGGCCGCCGCGATGCCCAGGTTGACGTAGTGCTTGAGCACGATCTCCTGGGCCGCCTCGTCCCAGGACGCGTTGACGTCCGGGTTGCGGCGGATCGCGACGAGCACGGCCTTCGCGATCAGGAGCAGCGGGTTGATCCGCAGGCCCTGGAGGTCCGGGTCGTCCTTGAGTTCCTGGACCAGCTTCATCGTCCGGGTCACGTCGAGCGTGATGAACTCGGTGACGTGCGGAGCGGTGAACGCGGAGTTGACCATCGCCTGGGCCGTGACCTTGCGGACGCCCTTGACCGGGATCCGGGTCTCCCGCGCCGAGGCCTCCACGGCCTGCGGTACGGGTACGGGCGCTTCGGCGGCCGGAGCCGCGGCGGCGACCGGAGCCGCAGCGACGGCCGCGGGCGCCGGGGCGATCGCGGCGGCAGCGGCGGCGTGCACGTCCTCGCGGGTCACGACGCCGCCGTCACCGGTGGGGACCACCGCGGCCAGGTCGATGCCGAGGTCCTTGGCGAGCTTGCGCACCGGCGGCTTGGCCAGCGGGCGCTCCCCGTCGGGCTGCGCCGGGACGGCGACGGCCGGAGCGGCCGGGGCCGCCGGGGCGACCGGGGCCGCGCTGCCGTTCCGCGGGGCCACGGCGGGCGCCGGGGCGCCGGTGCCGTTGGCCGCGGGCGCACCCGCGGCCGCCTTGCGCGGGCGGCGCTTGGTGGAGGCCGTGGAGACCCCGTAGCCGACCAGAACCGGCTGGCGCCCCTCGGGGGCCGCCTCCTCCTCGGCGGCGACGGCGGCGACCGGGGCCGCCTCGACCGGGGCCGCCTCGGCGGTACCGCCCGCGTCGCCCGCACCACCGGCCGTCTCGACGGAGATGATGACCTGGCCGACGTCGACCGTCACGCCCTCCTCGAAGAGCAGCGCGTGCACCACCCCGTCGAAGGGGATCGGCAGCTCCACGGCCGCCTTCGCGGTCTCGACCTCGCAGACGACCTGCCCGTCGGTGACGGTGTCACCCGGCTGGACGTACCACTTGAGGATCTCGGCCTCGGTCAGGCCCTCGCCCACGTCGGGCATCTTGAATTCGCGGATCGTCATGGCAGGGCTCTCCTCAGTACGCCAGCGAGCGGTCGACGGCGTCGAGCACCCTGTCCAGGCCCGGCAGGTACTCGTCCTCCAGGCGGGCCGGCGGGTACGGGGCGTGGAACCCGCCCACGCGCAGCACCGGAGCCTCCAGGTGGTAGAAGCACCGCTCCGTGATGCGGGCGGCGATCTCCGCGCCCACGCCCAGGAACACCGGCGCCTCGTGGACGACCACGAGCCGGCGGGTGCGCTCGACCGAGGCCTGCAGCCCGTCGAAGTCGACGGGGGACATCGAGCGCAGGTCGACGACCTCCACCGACTTGCCCTCCTCGGCCGCCGCGGCCGCCGCCTCCATGCAGACCTTCACCATGGGGCCGTAGGCCGCCAGGGTCAGGTCGGTGCCGGAGCGGGTGACGCGCGCCTTGTGCAGCTCGCCGGGAATGGCGTCGACGTCGACCTCGCCCTTGTCCCAGTAGCGGCGCTTCGGCTCGAAGAAGATCACCGGGTCGTCGCTGAGGATCGCCTGCTGGAGCATCCAGTAGGCGTCGCTGGCGTTGGACGGCGAGACCACCTTCAGGCCCGGGACGTGCGCGAAGAGCGTCTCCGGGGACTCGCTGTGGTGCTCGACCGCGCCGATGCCGCCGGCGTACGGGATGCGGATGACGACCGGCAGCTTGATCGTGCCGAGGGAACGGGCGTGCATCTTCGCGAGCTGCGTGACGATCTGGTCGTACGCGGGGAAGACGAAACCGTCGAACTGGATCTCCACGACCGGCCGGTACCCGCGCAGGGCCAGGCCGATGGCGGTGCCGACGATGCCCGACTCGGCGAGCGGGGTGTCGATGACCCGCTCCTCGCCGAAGTCCTTCTGGAGTCCGTCGGTGATGCGGAAGACACCGCCCAGCTTGCCGACGTCCTCGCCCATGATCAGGACCTTGGGGTCCGTCTCCATGGCTTTGCGCAGCGACTCGTTGAGCGCCTTCGCGATCGACATCTTCTCGATGGCCATGGTGGTCACTCCCCACCCTCGAAGGACGCGAGGTAGGCGGCGAACTGCGCGCGCTCCTCGTCGACGAGCGCGTGCCCGTCCGCGTAGACGTTCTCGAAGATCGCCATGGTGTCGGGGTCCGGCATGGAGCGCACGACCTCGCGCACGTGCTTGCCGAGCGTCTCGCTCTCGGCCTCCAGCTCCGCGAAGAAGGCCTCGTCGGCGCCGCCGGAGGCGAGCAGGTGGGCCTTCAGGCGCAGGATCGGGTCCTTGGACTCCCAGGCCGCCGTCTCCTCGTCCCGCCGGTACTTGGTCGGGTCGTCGGAGGTGGTGTGCGCGCCCATGCGGTACGTGAACGCCTCGACCAGGGTCGGGCCCTCTCCCCGGCGGGCCCGCTCCAGGGCCCAGCGGGTGACCGCGAGGCAGGCGAGGACGTCGTTGCCGTCCACGCGGATGCCGGGGAAGCCGAAGCCCTGGGCGCGCTGGTAGAGCGGCACGCGCATCTGGCGCTCGGTCGGCTCGGAGATCGCCCACTGGTTGTTCTGGCAGAAGAACACGACGGGCGAGTTGTACACGGCGGAGAAGTTGAACGCCTCCATGACGTCGCCCTGGCTGGACGCGCCGTCGCCGAAGTACGCGATGACCGCGGAGTCGGCGCCGTCCTTGGCCACGCCCATGGCGTAGCCGGTCGCGTGCAGCGTCTGCGAGCCGATGACGATCGTGTACAGGTGGAAGTTGTTGGTGTTCGGGTCCCAGCCGCCGTGGTTCACGCCGCGGAACATGCCGAGCAGGTTCGTCGGGTCGACGCCCCGGCACCAGGCCACACCGTGCTCGCGGTAGGTCGGGAAGACGTAGTCGTCGTCGCGCAGGGCCCGGCCGGAGCCGATCTGTGCGGCCTCCTGGCCGAGCAGCGAGGCCCACAGGCCCAGCTCGCCCTGGCGCTGGAGAGCGGTCGCCTCACCGTCGAAGCGGCGGGTCAGGACCATGTCGCGGTAGAGCCCGCGCAGGTCCTCGGTGGTGATGTCCGCGACGAAGGGCGCGAACTCCGCGACGTCGGGGTGGTCCCCGGCGTCGACCCGTTCACCTTCGGGCGTCAGCAGCTGTACGAGCTGAGGTTCGGCGTCGTGCGGCTGTGCGGTGGCAGCGGCGGTCTTGCGGGCGCTCGCCGCGCCAGCCGCCCGCTTGGTGCCGCTGCTGCGTCGCGGCTTGCGCGCGGCAGTGCTCTCCACGGTCACGTGTGCTCCTCCGTCGGTCCGGCACCCGGGTTCTCCGGGGACCAGTGCGGCTCACCTGTATCCGTACCCGGGCACGGGGTGGGTGCACGGCACGTACGGGATTCAGGCGTGACAGGTGCCCCGGCGAGTGCCCTGCGCAATGCACGTTACCCAGTGCGTCGCATAACTGCGAAACCCCACTTGACCTGCGTTTTTGCTTGGATATCCAAGTAAATCGGCGGCTGTGGGAACAACGACTGGTCACAGCCTTGCAGGGGGCCGGAACAACGGCACGTTATCCCGGGTAACTCCGCCAGGGAAGGGGTGAGTGTGTGAAGATGACTTTGTGCACGAAGACGGAAAAATCAAGGTATTCCTCCTGGACGACCACGAAGTGGTACGTCGGGGCGTTCATGAGCTCTTGTCGGTAGAAGACGACATCGAGATCGTCGGTGAGGCCGGTACCGCCGCGGACGCGCTCGTGCGCATCCCGGCCACCCGCCCCGACGTGGCCGTTCTCGACGTACGGCTCCCGGACGGCAGTGGGGTCGAGGTCTGCCGCGAGGTGCGCTCCCAGAACGAGGACATCAAGTGCCTGATGCTGACCTCGTTCGCCGATGACGAGGCCCTCTTCGACGCGATCATGGCCGGTGCCTCGGGCTACGTCCTGAAGGCCATCCGGGGGAACGAGCTGCTCAGCGCCGTACGGGACGTGGCGGCCGGCAAGTCGCTGCTGGACCCGGTCGCGACCGCGCGGGTGCTGGAGCGACTGCGCGACGGCAAGAACGGCAAGGGTGACGACCGCCTCTCGAACCTCACCGAGCAGGAGCGCAAGATCCTCGACCTGATCGGCGAGGGCCTGACGAACCGCGTCATCGGGGAGCGGCTGCACCTCGCGGAGAAGACCATCAAGAACTACGTCTCCAGCCTGCTGTCGAAGCTGGGGATGGAGCGCCGTTCCCAGGCCGCCGCCTACGTGGCGCGCCTCCAGGCGGAGAAGCGCTAGTCTCCGGCGGACCTCCGGCCCGGCCCGACCGCCCTTCGAGCCGGCGGCGGGCGCCGGCGCCGCCCGGTCGCTCCGGTGCCACCGGCCGGGCCGTGTCATTCGGGACCAACGTCCCCGATCATCGGGGCCGGCTCCTCTTCCCCGAGGCCCCTCGGTGCCGGAGAGTGGTCCGCATGTCACCGGAGGAACTCCACGCCATCGAACTGCTGCGCCGCGTGCCCTACGGCCGGGTCGCCACGAGCATGCGCGCGCTGCCCTTCCTCGCCCTGGCCCGCCACATCGTGGTGGACGGCGAGGTCGTGCTGAGAATGCACGCCGGGTTCGGCTACCACCAGGCGTGCAACGGCAGTGTGGTCTCGTACGGGGCGGACAACTCCAATTCCCCGGACCCCCACCTCTGGTCGGTGCAGTTCACCGGGACCGCGCGGATCGTCGAACCGACCACCGCTGAACTGGAACTATTCGGTCCGACTCCGCATTTCGCGGACGGCACGGTGTTCGACCCCGTCTACATGCGAATCGAACCCCAGCTCGTCACCGTGCACACCCTGACGGGGCGTCCGGACGGCCGGGACCGGCGCGCTCTGCCGGACCGGCAGTACCAGCACATGCTCTGATCAGCACATTCACGTTAAAAGGCCCGGCGGAATGAATTCCGCCAGGCCTTTTTCCGTACATCCGACCGCGTGGTTACTGCGGTTCGCCGGCCGGGTTGTCGCCGCCACCGGAGGTGGGCGGCACCGTCTTCGGGGGCGTCGTCGGCGGCTTGGTCGGCGGCGTCGTCTGCGGGGCCGTCGGGGACTTCGTGTCCGGCGGCGGGGTGGTGACGGCGGTCGACGACGGGCTGGTCGTCGGCGTGTACTTGGTGCGGCTCGGCGTCGGCGTGAACGTCTCCTCGTGCGAACCGCCGGAGTCGGTGCTCGGCGGGTTCGACGGGGTGTCCGGCGTCGAGTTCGGGCTGCTCTGCGTGGTGCCCGGAGAGCTCTGGCTGGTGCCCGGCTTCCCGCCGTCGCCCTTGCCGGTGTTGCCCACGGTCTTCACCGCGTACGCGACACCGCCGGCGATCGCGAGGACCGCGAGCAGCGCGAACACCCACATCTTCCACCGGCCGCCGCGACGGCCGTCGTAGCCGCCGTCGTACCCGCCGTACCCGCCGTGGCCGTTGCCCGGACCGCCGTGACCGCCGTGACCGCCGCCGCCGGGGAAGGCGGTGCCGTCGTCGGGGTTGAGCGGGGGCACCATCGGCTGCTGGAACTGCGAGGTCGTGGCGTGCGCGTTGTACTGCGGACGCGGGCCGCCGTTGCCGCCCGCGGGCATGGCCGTGGTGGCCGCGCCGCCCGGCTGGCCGTGCGGGAGCGACATGGTGACGGGGCCGGTGTTCCAGGTGCCGGTGTTCGGCCCCTGGTCCTGGAGCATCTGGAGCGCGTACTGGACGAGCCCGCGCATCTCCTCGGCGCTCTGGAAGCGGTCGTCCGGGTCCTTGGCCAGCGACCGCATGACCAGGCCGTCGAGTTCCTGCGGGATCGAGTGGCCCTCGGGCAGCTGCGACGGCGGCACCGGCGCGTCCTGGACGTGCTGGTAGACCACCGACAGCGGGGTCTCACCGGTGAAGGGGGGCCGCAGCGCGAGGAGTTCGTAGAGGAGGCAGCCGGTCGCGTACAGGTCGCTGCGGTGGTCCACGGCCTTGCCGAGGGCCTGTTCCGGCGACAGGTACTGCGGGGTGCCCATGACCATGCCGGTCTGGGTCATCGTCGACTGCGCGCCGTGCAGGGCGCGGGCGATGCCGAAGTCCATCACCTTCACCGCGCCGGTGTTGGTGATGATGACGTTGGCGGGCTTGATGTCGCGGTGCACGATGCCGTGCTGGTGCGAGTACGCCAGCGCTTCCAGCACGCCGGAGACGATGATGAGCGCCTGCTCGGGCCCGGGGGCCTCGGCGCTGATCAGCAGGTCGCGGATGGTGCGGCCCTCGACCAGCTCCATCACGATGTAGGGGACGACGTTCGGGCCGACCTGGTCCTCGCCCGAGTCGTACACGGCGACCACCGCGTGGTGGTTCAGTCCGGCGACCGACTGCGCCTCACGCGTGAAGCGGGCCTTGGAGACCGGGTCCTCGGCGAGGTCCGCGCGCAGCAGCTTCACGGCCACGGTGCGGCCGAGGCGCACGTCCTCGGCGGCGAAGACCTCCGCCATGCCGCCGCGGCCCAGTCGGTGGGTGAGACGGTAACGTCCGTCGCCCACCAGGCCGCCGGCGCCCCAGTGCTCAGGACCGTCGGCCATCCCGGCGCCGTTTCCCTCGGGTTCGGGTGCCATCAGTCCTCGCCGTCGTCTCTCTCGTCCGCTCTAGCGGTGGGTCCTCATCGGGTGCTCCGATGAACGCTACAGCCTCCGAACCGGTCACCGTTCGGACACAGACACCCTGTGGCCCCATGGTCACGCAGCGGGCACCGGCTTGACGTGTGCTTGCCCTCCGGCAGACTGGGCGCGACATGCGCTCAGCCAGACGCGTAGGGACACAGCCCGAGGGGAAGCAACAGTCATGAGCCAGGACGGCACACAGGGCCGGTACGCAGGCGGCTCCCTGGCCGGTGGCCGTTACCAGCTAAGGGATTTGCTGGGCGAGGGGGGCATGGCCTCGGTCTACCTCGCGTACGACTCCGCGCTCGACCGCCAGGTCGCCATCAAGACCCTGCACAGCGAACTCGGGCGCGAAGCCTCCTTCCGCGAGCGCTTCCGGCGGGAAGCGCAGGCTGTTGCGAAACTGTCGCACACCAATATCGTCTCGGTCTTCGACACCGGCGAGGGCGAGGTGACGTTCGGCTCCTCCGGCGCCGACGGCACGGTCATGCCGTACATCGTCATGGAGTACGTGGAGGGGCAGCCGCTCGGCTCCGTCCTCGACGCGGACGTCCACCAGTACGGGGCGATGCCGGCCGACAAGGCGCTGAAGGTGACGGCCGACGTGCTGGCCGCGCTGGAGACCAGCCACGAGATGGGCCTGGTCCACCGCGACATCAAGCCCGGCAACGTGATGATGACCAAGCGCGGCGTGGTCAAGGTCATGGACTTCGGGATCGCGCGGGCCATGCAGTCGGGGGTCACCTCGATGACGCAGACCGGCATGGTCGTCGGCACCCCGCAGTACCTCTCGCCGGAGCAGGCGCTGGGGCGGGGCGTGGACGCCCGGTCCGACCTGTATTCGGTCGGCATCATGCTGTTCCAGCTGCTGACGGGCCGGATCCCGTTCGAGGCGGACTCCCCACTGGCGATCGCGTACGCGCACGTCCAGGAGGAGCCGGTGGCTCCGTCGAGCATCAACCGCTCGATCACCCCGGCCATGGACGCCCTGGTGGCGCGGGCCCTGAAGAAGAACCCGAACGAGCGCTTCCCGACGGCCTCGGCCATGCGGGACGAGATCTCGCGGGTCATGTCGGCCGGACAGACCGGGGCTCCGGCCATCGTCCCGGGCGCCGGTCCGGGCGGCAGCGGGGCGGGCGTCGGCTCGGCGGTGTTCCCGCCGGTGGACTCCGGGTTCCAGGCGCCGTCGGCGCAGTCGCTCCAGCAGCCGTACCCGGGCGCGCAGACCCCGCCGCCGTCCCCGTACGCGCCGACGCCCCCGCCGCAGCAGCACGCGCAGGGCGGTTACGCGTACCCGCACACCCCGGCGCCGCAGCAGCAGTACGCCCCGCAGACCCCGCCGCCGTTCACCATCTCCCCCTCCCCGACGTCCGCCCCGTCGGCCTCCTCGACGGGTGGCGGGAAGCGGAACACCCCGGTGGTGGTCGGGGCGATCGCGGTGGCCCTGCTGGCCATCGGCGGCCTGATCGCGGTGCTGAACTCGGGTGGCGACGAGGGCGACGGCGACGAGGCCTCGCCGGGCACGTCGGCGTCCGCGTCCGCTCCCGCGGCGGCGGGCCACAAGGGGCCGGACACCTCGCGCACGATCGACCTGGAGAAGTGCAAGAGCCCCACGAAGTCCTACAAGGACGCCTCGAAGGTCGTGGCACCGGACTTCCGCTACAAGAACCTGCGTTCGGTGAAGGAGTGCATCCAGGCCGCGGGCTGGAGGTTCACCATCCAGGACCGCGACGAGGCGGTCTACGGGCAGGACACCGTCCTGGAGCAGCTGCCGGCGGCGAGCTCGGACGTCCCCAAGGACGGGACGGAGTTCACCCTGGTCGTCTCCACCGGCGACCCGCAGTAGGACGCCGGGGGCCCCGCGCGGCCGCGTTCCCCGGGACGGCGCGGCCACGCGCCCCGGGACGCGGCCGTACGCCCCGGCGTGCGCCGGTGCGCCTCGGTGCGCCGGGACCCCGGTCACGGGAGGGTTCCTCCACCACACGATGGAGGAACCCTTGCGCACCGTCTTCCGTTCGCTGATGTCTCGGCCGTGGCCGCCGCCGCCGGCGCCCTGCTCGTCGCACCCGCGTCCGCCGCCGCTTCCACCAGCACCGACTGCTCCTCCCCGGGGGCGTACGGCAGTGCCACCTGGACCTGGGCCGGCCGGGGCGCCCTGCGCGATCTGCGACTGACGGCCGTGGACACCGCCGACGACTCCCGGATCGCGGGCGTACGCCTCTACACGCTCGACACCGCCGGGCACACCCACTACCGGCAGTGGCGCCTGAACGCCAACGGTTCGGGCAGCAGCCAGAGCTGGACCACCTCGCTGGACGACGCCCGGGGCATCTCCCGCGTCGGCGTGAAGGCCGCGGCCTTCGACGACCGCGGCTACCGGCAGCTGTGCGGGTCCGCCTCGTCGGCCAACCCCTTGCGCTAGGCCGTCGCCGAGGCACCCGAAGGACTGGGCTCCGCCCCGGGCCACCCTCACGGACGGCCCGGGATGCCGGTTTTGCCCCATTATGCAAATCTGAGGACGTCATTCCGACGCCTCGATTCCGACGCCTCGGTCCCGCCGCCCCGGCGTCCCCGCGTCCCGGCCGCACGGAAGGGGAGGGGCTCCCCGTGACTCGACGCCCGCGCGCGCCGCGCTGGACCGCCGGGGCCCTGCTGGCCGGGGCCGCGCTGCTGGCCGCCGCGCCCGCGGGAGCGCCGCCCCCCGCCCGAGCCCCCGCGGCCCTCGCCGCGACGACGGCCGGGGCGAAGGCGGCCGTCCCGGTTGCCGAAGTACCGGAAGAGGCCTACGAGGAGCTCGCCGGCAGCGCGGCCGGCGTCGGCCGGGAACACCCCGGGAGGCCCGCCGAGGAACCCCCCGCCGCCGAGTTCGCCGCGGCCCCCCACGCGGTGCACCCGGCCCGCCCGCGGCCCCAGAACCCGGATCCGGCCGCGTCCGCGCACACGCCCCCGGGCGCCACCCCGAACCCCGCCCGGAGCCCCTCCCGGAACTCCGCCCGCAGCCCCGCCCCGAGCCACCCCGACCCCTCCGCGGTCACCGCGGTCGGCGCGGAACCCAACGGACGGGCCGCCGACCTGGCCGCGCACATGCTGCCACTCGGCACCGGACTGGCCCTGATGGGACTGGGCCTCGGGTACATGGGCGCGCGGCTGCGCCAGGGGCGCTAGCCGGGGGCACGGCCGGAGCACCGGCCCCGCCACGGCGGGCCCGCGCACCGCGCCACGCGGGCCATACCGGGTATACATACTGGGTATGCCAAGGTATACATACTCAGTATGTCGATCCGTCACGGGCTTCTCGCCCTACTGGAACGGGGCCCCCGCTACGGGTCCCAGCTGCGTTCCGAATTCGAATCCCGCACCGGCTCCACCTGGCCGCTCAACGTCGGGCAGGTGTACACGACCCTCGGCCGCCTGGAGCGGGACGGGCTCGTCGCGCCCGGCGGCGAGGACACCGCCGGGCACACCCTCTACGCCATCACAGACACCGGCCGCGCCGAACTCCGCGAGTGGTACGAACGCCCGGTCGACCGCACCAACCCGCCCCGCGACGAGCTCTCCATCAAGCTCGCCATGGCCGTGGGCGCCCCCGGCGTGGACATCCGCGCCGTCATCCAGTCCCAACGGCACGCCACCATCAAGGCGATGCAGGACTACACCCGGCTCAAGGCCCAGGCCGTCACCGCCATCGAGAGCGGCCGCTCCGACGAACGCGACGACCTGGCCTGGCTCCTGGTCCTGGAACAGCTCATCTTCCAGACCGAGGCCGAGGCCCGCTGGCTCGACCACTCCGAGTCCCGGCTGGTCCGGCTGGCCGCCCGCGCCGCCGCCGAGCCCGCGCCGCCGGCCGCCCCGGACGCACCCCGGACCACCGGCCCCGCCGCAGACGCCACCGCCGTCCCGCCCCGCAGCGCCCGTACGCGGCGCGGCTGAAGCACCCTTCCAGGGGGGATCCCTCATGCCCAACCAGCACCGTTCCCGGGCCATACCCAAGACCGGGGGCCACACCGTGCCCCGGTCCGCGTCCCAGCCCGTACTCCAGCTCGACCGGCTCGTCCGCACCCACGGCAGCGGCGCCACCGAGGTGCACGCCCTGCGCGGCATCGACCTGAGCGTCCACGCCGGAGAACTCGTCGCCGTCATGGGCCCTTCCGGCTCCGGCAAGTCGACCCTGCTCACCCTCGCGGGCGGGCTCGACACCCCCACGAGCGGCCACGTCATCGTCGAAGGCGTGGACATCACCACCGCCGGACGCCGGCAGCTCGCCGCCCTGCGCCGCCGCAGCATCGGCTACGTCTTCCAGGACTACAACCTCATCCCGGCCCTCACCGCAGCCGAGAACGTGGCCCTGCCCCTCGAACTCGACGGCACCTCCGCCCGCCGGGCCCGCGCCGCCGCCCTCACCGCCCTGGACGAGATCGGCCTGCGCTCCCTCGCCGAACGCTTCCCCGACGAGATGTCCGGCGGCCAGCAGCAGCGCGTCGCCCTCGCCCGCGCCCTGGTCGGCGACCGCCGCCTGGTCCTCGCCGACGAACCCACCGGCGCCCTCGACTCCGAGACCGGCGAATCCGTCCTCGCGCTGCTGCGCTCCCGCTGCGACGCGGGCGCGGCCGGGATCCTCGTCACCCACGAACCCCGCTTCGCCGCCTGGGCCGACCGGGTCGTCTTCCTGCGCGACGGCAGCGTCGTCGACGAAACCCTGCGCAGCCGGGCCGACTCGCTGCTCTCCGGGCGGGCGGCCGGCCTGTGAGCTCACTGTTCGGCTCCTGGTACCACCCCTGGGCCGCGGCCCTGCGCATCGCCCGCCGCGACGCCTGGCGCGCCAAGGGCCGCAGCGTCCTGGTCCTGTCGATGATCGCCCTGCCGATCGTCGGAGTGAGCGCCGCCGACCTCACCCTGCGCAGCTCCGAGCTGACCACCGAGCAGCAGCTGGCCCGTCAGATCGGCGCCGCCGACGCCCGGTTCTCCGAGACCGGCCTCGACGGCCCGATCCTCCAGCACCCCGACGGCCGGCGCTACGCCCCCGTCGGCGGCTACGAGAAGTACCGGCCCGCCCCGGAGAAGAAGCCGTCCTCGCTGAAGGACGCGATCCCGGCCGGCGCCCAGGTCGCCGAGGACGGCAAGAGCAACATCAAGGTGCACAGCGCCCACGGACTGCTCATGACCGAACTGCGCGAACTGGACGTCCACAGCCCGCTGACCCGCGGCCTGATCACGCTCGACCGCGGCCGGCTGCCGCAGGGCCCCGGCGAGGTCATCGCCACCAACACCTTCCTCAAGGAGTCCGGGCTGCACGTCGGCTCCGCGGCCACCCCGCGCGGCTCCCCCTCCTCCTACCGCATCGTCGGCGCCTACGAGCTCCCGTCCAGCCTGCGCACCCCCGAGCTCCTGGCCCTCCCCGGGACCCTGTTCGCCCCGCTGGACCGGGCCCTGCGGGCCGACGCGGGAAGCGGGCTCCACACCAGCACCTCCTACCTGGTCTCGACGGGTGGCGAAGGTTTCACGTGGAACACCGTCATGGCGGCCAACGCCAAGGGCGCCCTGGTGGACTCCCGCGCCGTGACCCGGCGCCCGCCCGCCGACGCCGAGGTGCCCCTGTTCAAGCAGGAGCCCAAGGAGCGCTACGCCGAGAACAACGACGGCGGCAAGGTCACCGAGCAGGCCGTCCTGGCCACCGTCGTGGGTCTGACCATGCTGGAGGTCTGCCTGCTCGCCGGACCCGCCTTCGCGGTCGGCGCCCGGCGCTCGCGCCGCCAGCTCGGCCTGGTCGGCGCCAACGGCGGCGACAGGCGGCACATCCGCGCCGTGGTCCTCTCCGGCGGCCTGGTGATCGGAGCCGCCGCCGCCCTCGTCGGCACCGCGATCGGAACGGCCCTCACCCTCGGGCTGCGGCCCGTCCTGGAGGAGCAGATCGGCAGCCGCTTCGGCGGCTTCTCCGTCCGCCCGCTGGAGATCCTCGGCATCGCCGGGCTCGCCGTGCTGACCGGCCTGCTCGCCGCGATCGCCCCCGCCGTCACCGCCTCCCGGCAGACCGTCCTGGCCTCCCTCACCGGCCGCCGCGGCGTCCGCCGGGCCGGCCGGGTACTGCCCGTCATCGGCCTGCTCGCCATCGCCGGCGGCGTCACGATCGCCCTCTACGGGGCCGAGTACCGGATCAGCCCCACCTTCGTCTCGGGCGGCAGCGCCCTCGCCGAACTGGGCGTCGTCGCCCTCACCCCGGTGCTGGTCGGGCTCTTCGGGCGGCTCGGCCGGCTGCTGCCGCTGTCGCCCCGGCTCGCCCTGCGCGACTCCGTCCGCAACCGGGGGCGTACGGCACCCGCCGTGGCCGCCGTCCTGGCCGCCGTCGCCGGAACCGTGGCCGTCTCCACGTACCAGCACAGCAAGGACGTCCAGGCCCGCCACGAGTACACCGCCGAGCTCCCCACCGGCTCCGGCTACCTGATGGCCAGCGACAACCGCGGCCACAAGGACGTACCGGCCCTGCGCGACACCCTCGCGAAGGACCTGCCGCTGGCCGTACGGGCCGACGCGGACCGGCTCGTCGCCGGGAACCCGGGCTGCTCCCAGGGCTCCTCGGAGCCGGGCTGCGGACGGGTCGAGGTCATCACCCCGAAGGAGCAGCGCTGCCCGCTCAGCGAGGCCGAACACGGGCCCGCCTCCTTCCCCCCGGCGGAGGTCAAGCGGCTGCGGCAGGACGACCCGCGCTGCGCGGTACGGGACTTCATCGCCGTCTCGGAGACCGTCGTCGCCGACGAGAAGCTGATGTCCGTCCTGGCGGTCACCGACCCCGGCTCCGTGGCGGCCCTGAAGGAGGGCCGGGCCGTGGCCTTCGACCCGCGCATCGTCAAGGACGGCAAGGTCACCCTGCGGATCGTCACCGATCCGGCGGCGGCCGACGCGGCCCTCGAAAAGCGCGCCGATCCTCCCGGTGAGGACAAGCGGCTCACGGTCCACACGGCCCCGGCCGGGACGAACGCCTGGGGCGTGCACCTGGTGGTCCCGCCCGCCGCCGCCAAGGCGGCCGGCATCGCCACCGCCCCCGTCGGCTCGTACTTCCGCCTCGACGGGAAGGCCGGCAGCGAGCAGCGGCAACGGCTCGACGGGGACATCGACCGGCTGGGCGCCGACGCCCGGGTCAAGATCGAGTCGGGTTACCAGGGGCAGAGCACGGTGGGCGTCCTCGCGCTCAGCGTCTTCGCGGGCCTGGTCACCATCGGCGCGGCCGGCATCGCGACCGGCCTGGCCCAGGCGGACTCCGAGGCCGACCTGAAGACGCTGGCCGCGGTCGGCGCGGCCCCGCGGGTACGGCGCACGCTCAGCGGCTTCCAGTGCGGGGTGGTCGCCCTGATGGGCGTGGTGCTCGGCGCCGCGGCGGGCATCCTGCCGGCCGTCGGGCTCCGGCTCACCCAGGAGAACGAGCAGCGGCGCCTGGTCGAGCACGGCCTGGAGCTGGGCTTCGCCACGGCGCGCGACGCCGAGATCTACGTGCCGATCTCGGTGCCCTGGGACACCATCGCCGGACTCCTGGTCCTGGTCCCGCTCGGCGCGGCCCTCCTGGCGGCCCTGGTCACCCGTTCGAACGGCACGCTGGCCCGCCGGGCGGCGGGCTGAGGTTGCGGCCCCCGTACAGGGTGGATCACGCCCGTACGGGGGCACACCGTGTGAGTAAGACGGTGTGCGAGAGAATGACGGCATGGAGATGCCGAGGAGTGAACGGTCGCAGGACAGTCCCCCGCACGTCCTGATCGTGGGACAGGACGGGACGGCGGTCGGCGGCGCCGATGACGAGTCGCGCGAGGTCCCGGTGACGGAGATGGTCGAACAGCCTGCCAAGGTCATGCGGATCGGCAGCATGATCAAACAACTCCTGGAAGAGGTGCGCGCCGCACCCCTCGACGAGGCGAGCCGGGTCCGGCTCAAGGACATCCACGCCGCCTCGGTGAAGGAACTCGAGGACGGCCTCGCCCCGGAGCTCGTCGAGGAACTGGAGCGCCTGTCCCTCCCCTTCACGGAGGAGGCGATCCCGTCCGAGGCGGAACTGCGGATCGCCCAGGCGCAGTTGGTGGGCTGGCTGGAAGGACTCTTCCACGGGATCCAGACGGCCCTGTTCGCGCAGCAGATGGCGGCGCGGGCCCAGCTGGAGCAGATGCGCCGCGCCCTGCCGGCGGGTGCCTCGCACGACGATGACGAGGACGGCGGCCCCCACGGCGCGATCCGCTCGGGCCCGTACCTGTAGGCACCCGCCGGACCCCGGGCAGCCGTGCCGTGCGGTCGCCGGGGCCGGGGGGAAACACCGCGGTCCGGAGGGGCTCCCGCGTACGTCGTGTACGCGGGAGCCCCTTCCGGCGCCGGGGGTCGCCACCGGGCGGCGGCAGCCGTACCGGGCCTGACCGGCAGTGGCCCCGCCCCGGACGACGGGGGCGCACCGCGCGCCCGTCGTCAGCGTGATGACCGCCCGTCAGGGCTCCGGGCCGCAGCGGGTGACGGCCGCCGCCACCCGCCACGGGCCGTGCCGGACAGCCGAACCCGCCCCCGGGCCGTCCCGATGACCTCACCACACTGCGCCGCCCGGCCGCTCCCGGCACGCCAAGAAGGCCACGGACCGGCCCACTTCGTACCCGCCGGGCCACTGGGGCGGCGCCGCGCGGCACAGTGCGGGAACGGCCCGCGCGGTGTCCGGCCCGGCCGGCACGAAGGTGCGGGAACGGCCCCCGCAGTGTCCGGCCCCCGGCCGGCACCGAGGGCCACCCGGCCCGGACGGCGCGAGGGAGCGGGTCCGTGCCGTGGCGTCCCGCACCGGGCGCCCGGCTCCCGGAACCCGGCACGCCCCGGAACCCGGCATGCCCCGGCTCCGCGTAAATCGCGCGTAAGGGCCCCCCTTCGCTCCCGCCCGGCCCGCCGCATACTCGGGGCATGACCTACGACGCCATCGTCCTGGCCGGCGGCGCCGCCCGGCGGCTCGGCGGGGCCGACAAGCCCGCCCTCCCCGTCGGCGGCCGTTCCCTCCTCGACCGCGTCCTGGCCGCCTGCGCGGACGCCACCGCCACCGTCGTGGTCGGCACGCGCAGGCCCACCGCCCGCCCCGTCCGCTGGGCCCTGGAGGACCCGCCCGGCGGCGGCCCCGTGGCCGCGCTGGACGCCGGGCTGCGGGCCACCACCGCCGAGCTGGTCCTCGTACTCTCCGCCGACCTGCCCTTCCTCGACCGGGACACCGTCCGGGCCCTGCTCGCCGCCGCGTCCGCCGGCCCCGGCGACGGGGCCCTGCTGAGGGACCCCGAGGGCCGCGACCAGCCCCTGGTCGCCGCGTACCGGGCCGAACCGCTGCGCCGCGGGGCGGCTCTGCTCGCCGCCGAGCACGGCCACCTCGGCGGACTCCCGCTGCGCGCGCTCACCGCCGAACTGCGGCTGGCCACGGTCACCTCGGCCGAGCCCCTCGCCTCCTTCGACTGCGACACCTGGGAAGACCTGGCGGCGGCCCGTGCCCGGATCAGGGAGCATGGAAGCGTGCTGGAGCAATGGATCACCGCCGCCAAGAACGAACTCGGCATCGACGTCGACGTCGACATCACCACCCTGCTCGACGTCGCCCGTGACGCCGCCCACGGCGTCGCCCGGCCCGCCGCCCCGCTGACGACCTTCCTGGTCGGCTACGCGGCCGCGCGCGCGGAGGCCGCGGGCGCCGACCCCGCCCAGGCCGTGGCCGAAGCCTCCCGCAAGGCCGCCGAACTGGCCCTGCGCTGGGCCGCCGAGGCCCAGCCCCCACACCCCGAGGAGAACGGCTCCGGATGACCCGTACCGACGCCGACAACGCCCTGGACGAGGCCCTTGCGCTGGTCAGCCGCACCCCCGACGGCGGCGGCCACCGCGCCGCGCCCTGGCAGCAGGCTCGGGAGACCGCCGCCCGCGCCGGCACGCTCGTCCGGGCCCGCACGCACCGGGTCGCCCTCGCGGACGCGCACGGCGAGGTGCTGGCCGCACCCCTCGACGCCCTCGGCGACCTGCCGTCCTTCGACACCTCCGCCATGGACGGCTGGGCCGTCGCCGGACCCGGTCCCTGGAACATCCGCCCCGGCGAGGGGGTCCTGGCCGGGGCCGAGCCACCCGCCCCCCTCGCCGACGGCGAGGCCGTACGGATCGCCACCGGCGCCCGGATCCCCACGGACACCAGCGCCGTCATCCGCAGCGAGCACGCCCGCGAGTCCGGCAGCCAGCTCTACCCGGCCCGGCCCGTCAGCACCGGACAGGACATCCGTCCGCGCGGCCAGGAATGCCGCTCCGGCGACCTGCTGCTGCCCGCGGGCTCCCTCGTCACCCCGGCCGTCCTCGGCCTCGCCGCGGCCGCCGGGTACGACGAACTCCTCACCCGGCCCCGCCCCCGGGTCGAGGTCCTGGTGCTGGGCGACGAGCTCCTCACCGAGGGCCTTCCCCACGACGGCCTGATCCGGGACGCCCTCAGCCCCATGCTCGGGCCGTGGCTGACCCGGCTCGGCGCCGAGGTCGTCGGCACCCGCCGGCTCGGCGACGACCCGGACGGGGCCGAGGCCTTGCTCGCCGCGGTCACCGGGTCCACCGCGGACCTGGTCGTGACCACCGGCGGCACCGCCTCGGGCCCCGTCGACCACGTGCACCCCGTCCTGGAGCGCGCCGGGGCCGAGCTGCTCGTCGACGGGGTGGCCGTGCGGCCGGGGCATCCGATGCTGCTGGCCCGCCTGGGCGACCGGACCGACGGGCGCCACGTGGTCGGGCTGCCCGGCAACCCCCTGGCCGCTGTCTCCGGGCTGCTGACCCTCGCCGAGCCGCTGCTGCGGGCCCTCGCCGGGCGCCGCCAGCGGCCCCGGTACACGGTGTCCGTCGAGGGCGACGTGCAGGGCCACCCGTACGACACCCGGCTGGTGCCGGTCCTGCTGACCGACGAGCACGCCGTACCGCTGCACTACAACGGCCCGGCGATGCTCCGCGGAGTGGCCGGCGCCGACGCGCTGGCCGTCGTACCGCCGCACGGCGTGCGGTCCGGGCAGGACGTGGAGGTCCTCGACCTGCCCTGGGCCTCGGGGGGATGTTTCACGTGAAACTGCACGGCGACGACGCCATGGCCCGGGACGCGGACGAGAAGCTCGTCTCGCGCCGGATCAAGCTCCCCAACCGTGTGGTCGAGAGGCCGCTGCGGCAGGTGGCGAAACGGCTGCTGATGGCGCTGTGCGTACTGTTCCTGACGGTCCTGATCGTCTGGCTCGACCGCGGCGGCTACCACGACAACGCCAACGAGGAGGTCGACCTCCTCGACTGCTTCTACTACGCGACCGTGACCCTGTCGACGACGGGCTACGGCGACATCGTCCCGTACAGCGACAGCGCACGGCTGATCAACATCCTGGTGATCACCCCGTTGCGCGTGCTGTTCCTGATCATCCTGGTCGGCACCACGCTGGAGGTGCTGACGGAACGCACCCGCGAAGAATGGCGGCTGCGCCGTTGGAGGAAGAACTTGCGTGAGCACACGGTCGTCGTCGGCTTCGGCACCAAGGGCCGCTCGGCCCTGCAGACGCTGCTGGCGACCGGCCTCCAGAGGGAGCAGATCGTCATCGTCGACCCCAGCGCCAAGGTGATCGACAGCGCCAACGCGGAGGGGTTCACGGGGGTCGTCGGCGATGCCACCCGCTCCGACGTCCTGTTGCGGGCCGAGGTCCAGAAGGCCCGTCAGATCGTCATCGCCACGCAGCGCGACGACACGGCGGTGCTGGTGACGCTGACGGCCCGCCAGCTCAACCGCGGGGCGAAGATCGTCGCGGCGGTCCGCGAGGAGGAGAACGCCCCACTGCTGAAGCAGTCCGGCGCGGACGCGGTCATCACCAGCGCGAGCGCGGCCGGGCGGCTCCTGGGCCTGTCCGTGCTGAGTCCGAGCGCGGGCACCGTGATGGAGGACCTGATCCACCAGGGCAGCGGCCTGGACCTGATCGAACGGCCCGTCCGGAAGGCCGAAGTCGGGCGCGGGGTGCGGGAGACGGAGGACCTGGTGATCAGCGTGCTGCGCGGGCACCGGCTCCTCGCCTACGACGACCCGCACGCGAGCCCCCTCCAGCTGACGGACCGCCTGATCACCATCGTGCGGGCAGCGCCTCCGACGACCCATCACGTCGCTCTCGGCCCGCCGGACTGACCGGGGAATCGGCCCGGACCGTACTGGGCGGGGCGCGCCGGGTCGCGTAGATTCCGGGCCATGCATGCGATCACCATCGAGCAGCCCGGCGGCCCCGAGGCCCTCGTCTGGGCAGAGGTACCCGATCCGGTGGCGGGCGAGGGGGAGGTGCTCGTCGAGGTCGCGGCGAGCGCCGTGAACCGCGCCGACGTCCTTCAGCGTCAGGGGTTCTACGATCCTCCGCCCGGCGCCTCGCGCCACCCGGGCCTGGAGTGTTCCGGGCGGATCGCCGCCCTGGGGCCGGGGGTGTCCGGCTGGTCGGTGGGCGACGAGGTGTGCGCGCTGCTGTCCGGCGGCGGGTACGCGGAGCGCGTGGCCGTCCCGGTGGGTCAGCTGCTGCCGGTGCCCGCCGGGGTCGACCTGGTGGCGGCCGCCGCGCTGCCCGAGGTCGTCTGCACCGTGTGGTCCAACGTGTTCATGGTCGCCGGGCTGCGTCCCGGCGAGACCCTGCTGGTGCACGGCGGGTCCAGCGGGATCGGCACCATGGCGATCCAGCTGGGCAAGGCCGTCGGGGCGCGGGTGGCGGTCACGGCGGGCGGCAAGGAGAAGCTGGACCGCTGCGCGGAGCTGGGCGCGGACGTCCTGGTCGACTACCGCGAGCAGGACTTCGTGGAGGAGGTGCGGGCCGCGACGGGCGGGGCCGGGGCGGACGTGATCCTGGACATCATGGGCGCGAAGTACCTGGCGCGGAACCTGGACGCGCTGGCCGTGAACGGCCGCCTCGCGATCATCGGGCTCCAGGGCGGGGTGAAGGCCGAGGTGAACCTGGGCGCGCTGCTGGCGAAGCGGGCGGCGATCACGGCGACCTCGCTGCGGACCCGGCCGCTGGAGGAGAAGGCGGCCATCGTGGCCGCCGTACGGGAACACGTGTGGCCCCTGATCGCCTCGGGCCGCGTCCGTCCGGTGGTCCACGCGACCTACCCGATGCGGGAGGCCGCCGAGGCCCACCGCGTCCTGGAGTCCAGCACCCACGTGGGCAAACTCCTCCTGACGACCTGACGACCTACGACGCCGTGCGGCGCGCCGGGCCGGCCGACTGGGCCGGCCGGCTGGGCCGGCCGGCTGGGCCGGCCGGCTGGGCCGGCCGGCTGGGCCACCTGACACGCGCCCGCCCGCTCCCCGGGACGGAACCCCGGGGAGCGGGCGGGCTGCTGCGAGCGAACGGCCCCTACAGCGCCCTCAGGAGCACCGCCGGGTTCTCCACGCAGTCGGCCACGTACCGCAGGAACCCGCCCGCGGCGCCGCCGTCGCACACCCGGTGGTCGAACGTCAGGGACAGCTGGACGACCTGACGCACGGCCAGCTCACCCCGGTACACCCACGGCTTCGGGATGATCCGGCCCACTCCGAGCATCGCCGCCTCGGGGTGGTTGATGATCGGCGTGGAGCCGTCGACCCCGAACACCCCGTAGTTGTTCAGGGTGAACGTGCCGCCCGTGAGGTCCGCCGGCGTCAGCTTGCCCGCCCGCGCCAGCTCCGTCAGCCGTGCGAACTCCGCCGACAGGGACTCGGGGCTGCGCGTCTGGGCGTCCCGGACGACCGGGACCATCAGCCCGCGCTCGGTCTGGGCGGCGAAGCCGAGGTGCACGGCCGGGAGCCGGACGATCTCGTTCGCCGCGAGGTCCACGGTGGAGTTCAGCTCGGGGTACTTGGCCAGCGCGGCCGTGCAGATCCGGGCCAGCAGGGCGAGCACCGAGATCTTCGGTCCGTCCACCGCGTTCATCGCGGCCCGGGCCGCCATCAGTTCGGTGGCGTCCGCGTCGACCCAGCAGGTCGCCTCGGGGATCTCGCGCCGGCTGCGCGACAGCTTCTCCGCCACGGCGCCGCGCAGCCCCTTGAGGGGGATCCGCTCGCCCTGTGCGGCGGCGGCCGCCGCCACGGGAACCGGAGCCGCCGCGGGGGCCGCCGGACGCAGCGCCGCCTCCACGTCGGCCCGCAGGATCAGGCCCTCGGGCCCGCTCCCGCGCAGCGCCCGCAGGTCGATGCCGTTGTCCCGGGCCAGCTTGCGCACCAGCGGCGAGATCACCGCCACCGGCCCGGCCGGCGCCACGGCCACCGCGACCGGCGCCACAGCAGCACCGGCACCGGCACCCGCACCCGCACCCGCACCCGCACCCGCACCCGCACCCGCACCCGCACCCGGCCGGATCCTGCGCCGCCGTGCCGGCCGCGAGTGGTCGGTGCCGTACCCGACGAGCACGTTCCCGGACCCCGACGGCGCGTCCGACGCCTCGGCCTCCGGCTCCGTCACCGACCCCACCGCGACGGTGATCAGCGGAGCCCCCACCGGAAGCTCCGTACCCTCCTCGCCGAAGCGCGCGGTGACCACGCCCCCGTAGGGACACGGCACCTCGACCATCGCCTTGGCGGTCTCCACCTCGACCACCGGCTGGTCGATCTCGACGACGTCGCCCACGGCCACCAGCCAGCGCACGATCTCCGCCTCGGTCAGCCCCTCACCGAGGTCGGGCAGCTTGAACTCCAGTACCTGCGGCATCAGTTCTCCCACTGCAGCCGGGCCACGGCGTCCAGGATCCGGTCCACTCCCGGCAGGTGGTGCTTCTCCAGCATCGGCGGCGGATACGGGATGTCGAAGCCCGTCACCCGCAGCACCGGCGCCTCCAGGTGGTGGAAGCACCGCTCGGCCACCCGCGCGGCGATCTCCGCCCCGGGCCCGCCGAAGCCGGCCGCCTCGTGAACCACGACCGCACGCCCCGTCCGGCGCACGGAGGCCACGACGGTCTCCTCGTCGAAGGGCACCAGCGAGCGCAGGTCGACGACCTCCAGGTCCCAGCCCTCCTCGCGCGCCGCCTCGGCCGCCTCCAGGCAGACCGGCACCGAAGGACCGTAGGTGATCAGAGTGGCGCTCGTGCCCGTCCGCCGGACCAGGGCCTTCCCGATGCCCGGGACCGCCGCCGGGGCCTCCGGCGACCACTGCGCCTTCGACCAGTAGAGCCGCTTGGGCTCAAGGAAGACCACCGGGTCGTCGCTCGCGATGGACGCGCGCAGCAGCCCGTACGCGTCCTCGACGGTCGCCGGGGTCACCACGTGGAGGCCGGGGGTGGCCGTGTAGTACGCCTCGGAGGAGTCGCAGTGGTGCTCGACGCCGCCGATGCCGCCGCCGTACGGCACCCGGATGGTGATCGGCAGCGGCATCGCGCCCCGGGTGCGGTTGCGCATCTTCGCGACGTGCGAGATGAGCTGCTCGAAGGCCGGGTACGCGAACGCGTCGAACTGCATCTCCACGACCGGCCGCAGCCCGTACATGGCCATGCCCACCGCCGCGCCGAGGATTCCGGCCTCGGCGAGCGGGGTGTCCGTCACGCGGTCCTCGCCGAACTCCTTCACGAGCCCGTCGGTGATCCGGAAGACCCCGCCGAGCGCGCCGACGTCCTCGCCCATGACGTGGACGGTCGGGTCCTCGGCCATCGCGTCGCGCATGGCCCGGGTCAGCGCCTGGGCCATCGTCGCGGGCTTGACCCCGGGCCGGGTCACCGTGCTCATGCGTCGTCCTCGGCTTCCAGTTCGGCGCGCAGCTGGTCCGCCTGCTCGCGCAGCCGGCCGGTCTGCTCCGCGTAGACGTGTGCGAAGAGGTCCATCGGATCGAGGACCGGGTCGGCGTTCATCCCCTCGCGGAGGGTGGCCGCCATCGCCTCGGCGGCGTCGCGGGCCTCCTGGATGCCCTGCTCGTCGAGGATCCCGCGGGCGGTCAGCTCGTTCTCCAGCAGCTGCACCGGATCGTGCGCCTTCCAGGCCTCCACCTCGGCGTCCGAGCGGTAGCGGGTCGCGTCGTCGGCGTTCGTGTGGGCCTCCATCCGGTACGTGACGGCCTCGATCAGGGTCGGTCCGCCGCCGGCGCGCGCCCGCTGAACGGCCTCGGTGAGGACCTCGTGGAGGGCGGCGACGTCGTTCCCGTCGACCAGCCGGCCGGGCATCCCGTAGCCCACGGCCTTGTGGGCCAGGGTCGGGGCGGCCGTCTGCTTGGCGAGGGGGACGGATATCGCGAAGCCGTTGTTCTGGACCAGGAAGACCACCGGGGCCTGCCAGACGGCCGCGAAGTTCAGCGCCTCGTGGAAGTCGCCCTCGCTGGTGCCGCCGTCGCCGATCATGGCCAGCGCGACGACCTCGTCGCCGCGCAGGCGGGCGGCGTGCGCCAGGCCCACCGCGTGCGGCAGCTGGGTGGCGAGCGGGGTGCACAGGGGGGCGATCCGGTGCTCGCGCGGGTCGTACCCGGTGTGCCAGTCGCCGCGCAGCAGCGTCAGCGCCTGTACGGGGTCCAGCCCGCGGGCCACGGCCGCGAGGGTGTCCCGGTAGCTCGGGAAGAGCCAGTCCTGCTCCTCCAGGACCAGCGCGGCCGCGATCTCGGCGGCCTCCTGCCCGACGGTGGACGGGTACACGGCGAGACGGCCCTGCCGGGTCAGCGCGGTGGCCTGCGCGTTGTAGCGGCGGCCGCGCACCAGCTCGGCGTAGTACCGGCGCATCAGCTCGGGGTCGAGGCCGGCGGCCGCCTCGGTGCCCAGCACCCGGTAGGGCTCGGGGTCCGGAAGCAGCGGGGCGGCCTCCGTACGGGGCCTCCAGGCGGGCGGCGGGGTGGCACGGTGGGACGCACCGGCACCGGGCAGCTCTTGGACCGTCATGGCGGCGTACACCTCCTCGTGGGAAGCGGGCAGGGACGCCTCGGGTGTGAGGCGCCTCACCTACCGATTGTTCGGTCGCCGACGCAATTTGGCTACAGGCGGCTCCAGGCTGTGGACAAAGTGGCGGCGGACCCCTGGGATGGGTGCAGGACGTCCAGGAGAGGGAGGCAGTGGCCAATGCCGGATGAACAAATGGCCGGAGCGGGCTCCGCACCGGTCCCGCCGGGGAGCGCCCCGGGGGTCACACCGGTACCGGCTGCCCCGCCGCGCGCCCTGGATCCGATCGACCGGTCGATCATGCGGCTGCTCCAGGCGGACGGCCGCGCGTCGATACGTTCGGTGGCCGAGCAGGTGCACGTCTCCCGGGCCAATGCCTACGCCCGGATCAACCGGCTGATCGACGACGGGGTGATCCGGGGGTTCACGGCCCGCGTGAACCACGAACGCGCAGGTCAGGGCGCTTCCGCGTATATCACCCTGAAGATCGTCCAGAACTCCTGGCGGACGGTGCGCGAGCAGCTGCGCGAGCTTCCGGGCGCGGCCCACATCGCCCTGGTCAGCGGGGATTTCGACGTCCTCCTGCTGGTCCACACCCCGGACAACCGGACCCTGCGCGAACTGGTCCTCACCCGCCTCCAGGCCATCCCGGAGGTCCTCTCCACCCGCACCCTGCTGGTCTTCGAGGAGACGGACCTCCTGGACCAGGGCCCGAACCAGCCCCCCGCCACGGGCCCGCCCGCGCCCCAGACGCTCAGCGAGGACTGAGCGCGTTCCCCCGCCCGACGGGCGGCCATACGGGGTCCCCGCCGGGCCACTCCGCGTCCGTCGGCGTCACGATCAGCCGCCCGTCGACCACCGCCACCGCCAGATCGGGATCCGCGGCGGCCGCCATCGCGGCGAACGCCCCGGGCGGGGTGCGGTCCAGCGGGAAGACGAAGTGCGGGGCGAAGGCCGTGCCGTACTCCTCGTCGTACGGGTCCCCGTCGGTGTCGACCGTGAAGTTGGCCCGCCAGGCCCCGGCGGCGGCGCCCACACGAAGACGCCCAGGAACCCGGCGCCCAGCAGCGATACGGATTACCGCACCGTGCGCAGGCCGTCCAGGGCCATGCTGACCACGGCGTCGGCCAGCTGGTCGGGGGTGGTGCCCGGGTGCGGGCGGTACCACTCGACCAGGGAGTTCACCATGCCGAAGAGCAGGCGGGTGGCCAGCCGGATGTCGACGTCCGCGCGCAGGTCCCCGTCGGCCGCGGCGGCCTTGAGGAGGTCGGCCACCTGGTGGTCGAACTCGCGGCGCCGCTCCAGGGCCCAGCGCTCGGTCCGGGTGTTGCCGCGCACGCGCAGCAGGAGGGTGACGTACGGCAGCTCGGCGACCAGTACCTCGACCGTCCGGCGCGTGACGTACTCGACGCGCGCGACCGCGGACCCCCGTACCGCCCCGGGCTCCTCCAGGACCGCGAAGAGCCCGTCCAGGGCCCGGCTGACGGCCCGGCGCAGCAGCTCCTCCTTGCCCGCGACGTGGTGGTAGATGGAGGACTTGGAGATGCCCGCGGCCTTGGAGAGGTGCTCCATGGAGGTGCCGTCGTAGCCGCGCTCGTTGAAGACCTGGACCGCGACGGTCAGCAGCGTCTCCGGGGTGTACGTGTCCCGCCTCGCGGTGGTCATCCGGTCTCCTCCGCCTCGTCCGCCTCGTCGTCCCCGCCGTCGGCGCCTTCCGCGTATCCGAGCTTGAACAGGGCCAGCGAGGGCGCGTAGCGGCCGCCCGGACAGCGCTCGTCCAGGTGGTGCAGCAGGTCGTACGCCCAGTCGCGGCCGAGCCGGTCGTGCCATTCGGCCGGGCCCAGCGGGTAGTTGACGCCGAGCCGCATCGCGGTGTCGATGTCCTCGGCGGTGGCCACGCCGCGCGCCAGGGCGTCGGCGGTGAGGTCGATCAGCATCGCGACCGTCCGGGCGACGATCATGCCCGGGACGTCGCCGATGACGGAGACCTGCTTGCCGAGCCGCTGGAAGAGGCCGACCGCCTCGGCGAGGGTCCGCTCGGTGGTGTCCTCGCTGGCGGAGAGCGCGATCCGGGTGGCGCCGCGGTAGTCGAGCGCGAGGTCGAAGTAGACGACGTCGGCGAACTCGACCGCGGTCTTGCCGTCCGCGAGCACCAGCTGGCCCTCCCCCGGCAGCTGGATGTACGGACCCCCGTGGCCGGTGGCCGTCACCGCGATCCCGGCCTCCTCCAGGAGCTCCGCCAGCTGCGCCGCGGGACCGAGGTCGCCGACGATCGTGACCTTGTCCGGCGCCTCCTCGGGGCCGGCCGTGTGCGGCGCGGGCACCTCGGCGCCCTCCCCGTACGGGAACCAGCCGTGCCCGGACTTGCGGCCGAGGCGGCCCGACTGGACCAGCCGGCGCTGCGCGAGCGAGGGGGTGAACTTGGGGCTCCGGAAGAACGACTCCCAGACGGACCGGGTGACGGCCTCGTTGACGTCCTGGCCGATCAGGTCGGTCAGCTGGAAGGGGCCCATCTTGAAGCCGCCGCTCTCGCGCAGGACGGCGTCGATGGTGGCCGGGTCGGCGCCCCGCTCCTCGTACACCGCGAAGGCCTCGGCGTAGAAGGGGCGGGCGATCCGGTTGACGATGAAGCCGGGGGTGTCGGCGCAGCGGACCGGCGTCTTCCCCCAGCTCAGGACCGTGTCGTACGCACGCTCGGCGGCGGCCGGATCGGTCGCGAAACCGCTGACCACCTCGACGAGCGGGAGCAGCGGGGCCGGGTTGAAGAAGTGCAGGCCGAGGAAGCGGCCGGGGTGGGCGAGGCCGGCGGCGAGCTCGGTGACGGAGAGCGAGGAGGTGTTGGTCGCCAGCAGGGCGTCCTGCGCGACCACCCCTTCGACCGAGGCGAACAGGGCCCGCTTGACGGAGACGTCCTCGACGACCGCCTCGATGACGAGCGCCGCGTCCGCGAGGGCGGCCAGGCCGTCGGCCGCACCGATCCGGCCGATCGCGTCCTCGGCCTCGGCGCGATCCAGGCGGCCCTTCGCGGCCATCCGCTCGACGCGCTCGCGCACGAGGGCGGCCCCGGCGGCGGCGAGGTCGTGGTCGATGTCGTGGATCAGCACGCGGTGACCTGCGAGAAGGGCCACCTGGGCGATGCCCTGTCCCATGGTTCCGGCGCCGATGACCGCCACAGTGCCGGACCGCTCGATTGCTGTCATGTCCTGATCCTCCCGCACCGGGTTGTCCACAGGTCCGCCGGGCCCTCTTGTCCCGACCGATCGTTCGGTTACTCTAGCTCCAGTCTGCTCTTCTTCACCCGCCCCCGCATCGATCTCAGCCTGCGAACCAGCCTGATCCTGCCCGGCTCAACGAGGAGTTGGTCCCTGATGGCCGCCGAGCTCACCCTCACCCAGCTGACCGAGAAGCACCGGAACACCCTGGATCAGGCGCTCGCCGCCATCCGAAGCCGGGCCTACTGGTCCCCGCACCCCGAGCACCCCAAGGCCTACGGGGAGACCGCCCCGGCCGACGGCCTCGCCGCCTTCGAGGCCGTCCGCGGCACCCGCTTCGACCTCGGCCAGCCCGGCACCGACGGCTGGACGGGCGGGGAGGTGTCCCCGTACGGCCCGGAGCTGGGCGTGGAGTACCCGCACGTCGACCCCGACGTGCTGCTGCCCGCCATGAAGGCCGGCATCGCCGCCTGGCGGGACGCCGGTCCCGAGACCCGCGCCCTGGTCTCCGTCGAGATCCTCGCCCGCATCTCCGCCCGCACCCACGAGTTCGCGCACGCGGTCATGCACACCAGCGGCCAGGCCTTCATGATGGCCTTCCAGGCGGGCGGCCCCCACGCCCAGGACCGCGGCCTGGAGGCCGTCGCCTACGCCTACGAGGAGCAGACCCGCGTCCCGGGGCAGGCCGACTGGTCGAAGCCGCAGGGCAAGCGCGACCCGCTGGAGCTCGGCAAGACCTTCACGGCGGTCCCGCGCGGAATCGCCCTGATGATCGGCTGCAACACCTTCCCCACCTGGAACGGCTACCCGGGCCTGTTCGCCTCCCTGGCCACCGGCAACGCCGTCCTGGTCAAGCCGCACCCGCGCGCCGTGCTCCCGCTGGCGCTGACCGTGCGGGTGGCCCGCGAGGTCCTCGCCGAGGCGGGCTTCGACCCGAACCTGGTGGCCCTCGCGGTCGAGCGGCCGGGCGAGGGCATCGCCAAGACCCTCGCGGTCCGCCCGGAGATCAAGCTGATCGACTACACCGGGTCCACCGAGTTCGGCGACTGGCTGGAGACCAACGCCCGCCAGGCGCAGGTCTACACGGAGAAGGCGGGCGTCAACACCGTCCTCATCGACTCGACCTCCGACTACAAGGGGATGCTGTCGAACCTGGCCTTTTCGCTCTCCCTCTACAGCGGCCAGATGTGCACCACCCCGCAGAACCTGCTGATCCCGCGCGACGGCATCGGGACGGACGCCGGGCACAAGACGTACGACGAGGTCGTCGCCGACCTCGCGGCCTCCGTCGGCGGCCTGCTGGGCGACGACGCCCGCGCCAACGCGCTGCTGGGCGCGCTGGTCAACCCGGACGTCAAGTCCCGCCTGGAGGCGGCCGCCGGGCTGGGCGAGGTCGCCCTCGCCTCCCGCGAGGTGGTCAACCCCGAGTTCCCGGACGCGGTCGTCCGCACCCCGGTGATGGTCAAGCTGGACGCCTCCAAGCCCGACCCGGAGGCCGCGTACCTCTCGGAGTGCTTCGGCCCCGTCTCCTTCGCCGTGGCCGTCGACTCCACGGCGGACGCCCTCGACCTGCTGCGCCGTACGGTGCGGGAGAAGGGCGCGATGACGGTGGGCGCGTACACCACTTCCCCGGACACCGAGCGGGCCATCGAGGAGGTCTGCCTGGAGGAGTCGGCGCAGCTGTCCCTCAACCTCACGGGCGGGGTCTACGTCAACCAGACCGCGGCCTTCTCCGACTTCCACGGCTCGGGCGGCAACCCCGCGGCGAACGCGGCCCTTTGTGACGGCGCCTTCGTCTCGAACCGCTTCCGCGTGGTGGAGGTCCGCCGCCAGGCGTAGCCCGCCGACGGCCCCGCGGCCACCGCCCGCGGCCCCGCTCCGGGGCCCGGTCCGCGGCCCCGGGGCCGGCCGTCACCGCCTCAGGCGCACTCCGCGGAGCCCGCGGCGGGGGTGGAGGCGGCGGCCGCGCCGGACGCCTCGACCTTCTCCAGCAGCTTCAGGTCGGGGAAGGTGTAGGAGCGGTACGAGGTCCTCACCACCTGCTTGGCCCGCAGCGAGCGCAACGCGTTCTCGACGGTGGCGCGGGAGAGCATGAGCGCCTGGGCCAGATCCAGCTGCGAGGGTCCCTCGACCCGGTAGCCGTCCTCCGTCATGAAGCCGGACCTGTCCAGCAGCTCCAGGAAGAGCCCGCACAGGCGCTGTTCGGCGGGCCGCGCGAACATCCCGTAGACCCGGTCGCCGGTGCGCAAGCGCTCCGTGATCGCCACGCTCACCGCCCGCATGAGGGTGGGGTGCTTGCCCACCATCGACCGCATCACGTTCATCGGCACGGCCATCGTCACCGTGGTCGTCAGCGCCATGGCCAGGGGCGCCCTGGACGAGGCGAAGACGTCGAGGTCGCCGAGGACGTGGCCCTGGTGCCGGAAGCGCAGCGTCGACGCCTCGTGGTGCACGAGCTCCTCCGACACGATGCCGGTGTCGTTGAGGACGATGTGGACCGAGTCCCCGCCCCGGACCGTCATGCCCCGGATGCGCGCCCCGCGCCCGTACTGGCGGACGCGGGACGCCTGGAAGATCTCCTGACACAGCTCGGTGCTCAGCGACCGGAAGAACGGGTAGTCCCCGAAGCCCAGTTCGTGCCGCTTGAAGCGACGGGCGGGGGTCACAGGACGGTCGTACCCGTGCCGGCACCGCCCGGCCGCGCCGGCGACACCGGGGGAGCGACGGGCACCCGGGGGGCGGCGGGCGCGAGGGTCGCGTAGGCCTCCGGAGCGGCCGGGCGCAGGGCGGCCGGCTGCAGCGAGGCGAAGACGGGGGGCAGCGCGAGCAGGACGCCGCCGACCGAGCCGATGACGGCGGGGATCCAGCGCGGGGTGGAGGTGAGGCGCCAGACGGCGACCCCGAGGACGGCAGCCACCAGGCCGGTGATCATGACAGCGCTGAGGAGAAGCATATGAGCATCCCTTTTACTTTGCTGATTCAATTTGATTGGTAGGTGCAGCTTTTTGGCAGGCGCGGGCACGAAGCGCTTGGCGAGAGCGCGGCCCATGTACTCCGAAGGGAGAATAACGGACGCCACCGGTCATCACGTAACGTCTCCCTATGATCACGGAATCGATCATCCTGTTTGATTTCAGGGCGACTTGCCCCCAGGTGGGCGCACATGTTGTCCGGTCTTCGGACCCTCCCGGGTCCCCGGACGGCCGCCCGCCGGCCTGTCACCGAGTGCCGGTACCACTTCCTGAATTCCACCGCGCCGTGCACCCGATTCCGGCCACCGGAGTGTCGAAATGCGTACTCGAACGCCGGTACATGCCCCAGCTCTGGGGAATTTCCTGGCCGTTACCGCACCCTCTCCCTAATGTGAGGGAATCTTCGCCGGGGCCCTGTCGTTAGATACGTCGAGCTGAGTTGAGCCTGGTAGGTGCAGCGCAGCGGTCGGGCGGAGCTTCCGGGGTGGCCCCCCGGACCCGCCCGACGTCACCCGCGTGCGTCTTTTCCGGCCACGCGCTACCGGCCCGTAACACCCTCGTGGGGCCCGCCCCAGTGGAAGAGGGTCATGGCCACGCTGGTGGCCAGGTTGTAGCTGGAGACCTGCGGGCGCATCGGCAGGGACACCAGGTGGTCGGCGCGGGCGCGCAGCTCCGGCGAGATGCCGTGGCGTTCCGACCCGAAGGCGAGCAGGGCGTCGTCCGGGAGCGTGAGGGAACGGATGTCCTCGCCCTCCGGGTCGAGCGCGTACACCGGCCCGGAGGGCAGCTCCTCCAGCTCCATCCGGTCCACGGTGGTGGCGTAGTGCAGTCCCGCCCCGGCCCGGACCACGTTGGGGTGCCACGGGTCGAGGTCGCCACGGGTCACCACACCGGTGGCGCCGAAACCGGCCGCGAGACGGACGACCGCCCCGACGTTGCCGAGGTTGCGCGGGTTGTCGAGCAGCACGATCGGAGCCGGCCGGGGGGTCCTGGCGAGGGCGGCCCTTCCGGCTTCCCGGTCGGGGCGCACGGCGAGGGCGGCGACCCCGGTGGGGTGCACGCGGGGGAGCAGCTCCTTGAGCGCGCCGGACCGCACCAGCCGGGCCACCCCGGGGGCCACGTCGGGGGCCAGGCCGTCGGCGAGCGCCCGTACCGCGGCGGGGTCGTCGGCGACGGCCACCAGCACCTCGGCCCCGAAGCGCAGGGCGTGCTTCAGGGCGTGGAACCCGTCGAGCAGCACCACCCCGTCCCGCCCGACCGCTTCCCGCCACTCCCGGCCGGCCTCACCGAATTCCCGCTGCTCACTCATACCGCCGACCTTACGAGCCCGCGCCGCCCGCCCCGACCGCGCCGTCACGCCCCACCGGTTCCGGCTCCGCCGGCGTCCGGGGCGCGGGGGTCAGGGGGCGGGGCCCCCGCGGTCCGGGCGCGGCCCGGCGGACGGGCCGGGGGCGGGCGGGGGACCGGCCCCGCACGACCCTCGCCCCCACCCACACCAGGAACCCCGTCGGCAGGAACACCGCGTCGGCGGCGATCATCGCCAGCGAGAAGAACGGGAGCCCCAGCAGTACCGCGATCCCCGCGTGCTCCAGCATCATCAGCGCCAGCAGCACGTTCTTGACCCGGCGGTTGAACAGCGTGAACGGAAACGCCACCTGCACCGCCACCGTCCCGTACGACACCAGCATCACCATCACCCCGCTCCCCGCGAGCACGTCCGACAGCTCCGGCCACGGCGCGAAGTAGTCCAGCCGGAGGGGGTAGTACAGCGCGGTCCCGTCCTGCCACCGCGAGCCCTGGATCTTGTACCAGCCGGCCGTCGCGTAGATCAGGCACACCTCGGCCATGATGACCAGCATTCCGGCGTTGTGCAGCAGGTTCGCCAGCACGTCGAGGAAGGCCCGCCCCTCGCCGGCCCGCCGCACGGCCCGCTCCCCGGCACCCCGGCCGGGCGCCCGGCCGGGCGCCGCACCGGCATCCTCGCCGGGCGCTTCCCCGGCCCCCTCACCGCCCGCCCCTCCCGGGCGTTCTCCCGACCGCTCGTGCCGGTCGGCCACCCACCACAGTGCCGGTCCCGCCCACAGCGCCGCGAAGGCCGCGAGCCAGCCGCCGCCCAGGCGCCCGGTCGCCGCCCCGTACGCGAGGACCGCGCCCAGCACCCCCCAGAGCACCGGCCCCGCCGCTCCGGCCGAGGCCGAGCCCCGCAGACGGGCCCGCCGCGCGTCGAGCGACCACACCCGCGCGCAGCGCGTCAGGACCAGGTAGACGGCCATGAGGTGGATGACGTTGTCCCCGCCGTCGCCCATGAACACGCTGCGGTTCTGCAGCGAGAGCACGCCGACCATGAAGACGACGGACGTCGCCCGGGTCCGCCAGCCCAGCAGCAGCAGCGCGCTCGCGAGCACGGCGACGGCGTAGACGAGCTCGAACCAGAGGGTGGAGCGCGACCACAGCAGCACGGTGAAGGCGTGGTTGGAGGCCACCAGCCGCTCCGCCAGCCGCCAGCTCCACGGCCCGTCGGGGCCGTAGAGCTGGTGCCGGTCGGGGAACTCGCACAGGAGGAAGAGCAGCCAGGTCCCGGCGAATCCGATGCGGACCACGGCGCTCTGGTAGGGCCCCAGCGCCTCCCCGGTGACCTTCGCGAGCGCCCGTCTCACACGGTCCACCACGGCAGCTCCCGGTAGTACGTCTGGGTGTCGGTCTTCTCGTCGCTCCAGCTCGGCGCGGGTACGGACCGCGTCGCCGAGCGCAGCTGGACGCGCAGGATCCGGCCCTCGCGGTAGACGGGGACGAGCCGCTCCAGCGCGATGCGCCGCAGGTACTCCTCGGAGAGCGCGCCGCGCTCGCCGGTCGGCTTGTTGTCGTCGTCGTGGGAGCCGGTGAAGAAGTCCCAGGCCCGGCGGAGCTCGTTCTGCTCGGTGTGGCTCGGCAGCGGATTGTGCCGGATGGCGGCGCCGTCCTCGGCGGACAGGTCGCGCCAGCCGCTGGTGACGAGCTCGCCGCCCCCGGTGCGGACCTGGGCGCGGACCTCGACGGCGATGTTCTGCTGGAGGGGGTTGGGCGCGAAGAGCTTCCAGTTCTGTTCGAACTCGGGGTAGATCCAGCCGTCGATCAGCGCCGCGTTCCGCTTGCTGACCGTGTTGGACGGGGCGACGTGCAGGAAAACGAGCGCCAGATGGGTGCAGGCGGCGACGGCCACGGCCGCGAGGGCGAAGGCCGCGAGGACGCGGTACGGGGCGGACAGCCCGGTGATCCCGGGCGCCCGGGGCGGCGCCTTCCGCGGCTCCGGAGGGGCTTCTTCCACGGGCTCGTGCTCGTTCGAATCCATCCCGCCCCGATCATCCGGCGTCCACAGGGTTGCCCACAGAGGTTGACACCCTACGGGCCGCCGTCTCACCATTGAAGCGGATGAACCGAACGATCGGTCGGTCGGGCGGACGGCACACTCTGACAGGGGGCCGGGATGGTCGCAGTGACCCCGGAAACGGGCACGTCAAGCACAGCGGACGCGCGGTCCGGGGACCTCGCGGATCAGCTGCGGGCGTCCTTCGACGCCGCCGTGGCGGCGGACGAGCGGGTGGAACCGCGCGACTGGATGCCCGACGAGTACCGCGCCTCGCTGGTCCGCCAGATGGCCCAGCACGCCCACTCCGAGATCATCGGCATGCAGCCCGAGGCCAACTGGATCACCCGCGCGCCCTCCCTGCGCCGCAAGGCGATCCTGATGGCCAAGGTGCAGGACGAGGCCGGCCACGGCCTCTACCTCTACAGCGCCGCCGAAACCCTCGGCACCAGCCGCGACGAGCTCCTCGACAAGCTGCACTCGGGCAAGCAGAAGTACTCCTCGATCTTCAACTACCCCACCCTGACCTGGGCGGACGTCGGCGCCATCGGCTGGCTCGTGGACGGCGCGGCGATCACCAACCAGGTGCCGATCTGCCGCTGCTCCTACGGCCCCTACGCCCGCGCGATGGTCCGGATCTGCAAGGAGGAGTCCTTCCACCAGCGCCAGGGGTACGAGCTGCTCCTCGCCCTCTCCCGGGGCACAGAGGCCCAGCACGCCATGGCCCAGGACGCCGTCGACCGCTGGTGGTGGCCCTCGCTCATGATGTTCGGCCCGCCGGACGACGAGTCGGCGCACTCGGCGCAGTCGATGGCCTGGCGGATCAAGCGGCACTCCAACGACGAGCTGCGCCAGCGCTTCGTCGACATCGCCGTCCCCCAGGCCGAGTCGCTGGGCCTGACCCTGCCCGACCCGGACATCAAGTGGAACGAGGAGCGCGGCCACCACGACTTCGGCGCCATCGACTGGGCCGAGTTCTGGGACGTCCTCAAGGGCAACGGCCCCTGCAACGAACTGCGGATCAACCAGCGGCGCACGGCGCACGAGGAAGGCGCCTGGGTCCGCGACGCGGCCGCCGCGTACGCCGAGAAGCACACCAGCACCGGACGAGAGGTACAGGCATGACGCAGAACTGGCCCCTGTGGGAGGTGTTCGTGCGCTCGCGCCGCGGCCTCTCGCACACGCACGCGGGCAGCCTGCACGCCCCCGACGCGGAGATGGCCCTGCGCAACGCCCGCGACCTCTACACGCGGCGCGGCGAGGGCATCTCGATCTGGGTCGTGCCCTCCACCGAGATAGTCGCCTCCTCCCCGGACGAGCGGGACCCGTTCTTCGACCCGTCCGCCGACAAGCCCTACCGGCACCCCACCTTCTACGAGATCCCCGAGGGGGTGCGTCACCTGTGAGCAGCACCGGCACCGAGAACAGCACCGCCACCGCGGCCGTCCTGGCCCTCGGCGACGACGCGCTGATCCTCTCCCACCGCCTCGGCGAGTGGGCGGGCCACGCCCCCGTCCTGGAGGAGGAGGTCGCGCTCGCCAACATCGCGCTCGACCTGCTCGGGCAGGCCCGCGTCCTGCTGTCCATGGCGGGCGACGAGGACGAGCTGGCCTTCCTGCGCGAGGAGCGGTCCTTCCGCAACCTCCAGCTGGTCGAGCAGCCCAACGGCGACTTCGCCCACACCATCGCCCGGCAGCTCTACTTCTCCCTCTACCAGCACGAGCTCTACGCGGAGCTCGCCGCCGGTAACGGCCCGTTCGCCCCGCTGGCGGCCAAGGCCGTGAAGGAGACCGCCTACCACCGGGACCACGCCGAGCAGTGGACGCTGCGCCTCGGCGACGGCACCGAGGAGAGCCGGTCGCGGATGCGGGCCGCGCTGGACGCCCTGTGGAAGTTCACCGGGGAGATGTTCCAGCCGGTCGACGGCCTGGACGTCGACCCGGCCGCCCTGGAGACCCGCTGGCTGGACGCCCTGGGCTCCGTACTGGACCGGGCCGGCCTGGCCCTGCCCGACGGGCCCCGTACGGGCGCCTGGGCCGCCGGAGCGGGCCGGCAGGGCCTGCACACCGAACCGTTCGGGCGGCTGCTCGCGGAGATGCAGCACCTGCACCGCAGCCACCCGGGGGCGTCGTGGTGACCGCCGCCGCGCAGACCCGTCTGGAGGCGGAGCTGGCCGAGCTGGCGGGCTCCGTGCCCGATCCGGAGCTGCCGGTGCTCACCCTCGCCGAGCTGGGCGTCATGCGCGGCGTCCGGATGCACGAGGACGGGCACGTGGAGGTCACCCTCACGCCCACCTACACCGGCTGCCCGGCCATCGAGGCCATGTCCGCCGACATCGAGCGGGCCCTGACCGGCCACGGCATACCCGACGTCCGCGTGACGACCGTCCTGTCCCCCGCCTGGTCGACGGACGACATCACGGCCGAGGGCCGCCGCAAGCTGGCCGAGTTCGGCATCGCACCGCCCCGCCCGCACTCGGCCGGCGGAGCGGTGCCGCTCACCCTGTCGGTCCGCTGCCCGAACTGCGGATCCACCGACACCGAGCTGCTCAGCCGCTTCTCCTCCACCGCGTGCAAGGCGCTGCGCCGCTGCGTGGCCTGCCGCGAACCGTTCGACCACTTCAAGGAGCTGTAGATGGCCGTGTCCGTGCCCCCGGCGTCCGCCGGCAGCGCGCGCCCCGCGCGCCACGGCGCGTTCCACCCGCTGACGGTGGCCGCGGTCGACCGGCTGACGGACGACTCGGTGGCGCTGACCCTGTCCGTCCCCGAGGAGCTGCGCGCCGAGTACCGGCACGCTCCCGGCCAGCACCTCACGCTGCGCCGCACCGCCGGCGAGGGCGCCGAGGTCCGCCGCACCTATTCGATCTGCTCCCCCGCCCCGGCCGCCGACGGCCCGGGCCCGGAGGTGCTGCGGGTGGGCGTGCGGCTGGTGGAGGGCGGCGAGTTCTCCACCTTCGCGCACAAGGAGATCGCCGCCGGGGACGTGCTGGACGTGATGGTCCCGGCCGGACGGTTCATCCTGGACCCGGCCGGCGCCCCGGCCGGCGCGCACTACGCGGCGATCGTCGGCGGCAGCGGCATCACCCCGGTCCTGTCGATCGCCGCCACCCTGCTGGCGGCCCGGCCCGACGCCCGCTTCTGCCTGGTGCGCGGCGACCGTACGGCCGCGTCGACGATGTTCCTGGAGGAGGTCGCCGACCTCAAGGACCGGTACCCCGACCGCTTCCAGCTGGTCACCGCGCTCTCCCGCGAGGAGCAGGAAGCCGGTCTGCCCTCCGGCCGCCTCGACGAGGAACGGCTGACGTCCCTGCTGCCGGCGCTGCTGCCGGTCTCCGAGGTCACCGGCTGGTACCTGTGCGGGCCGTACGGACTGGTGGAGGGCGCGGAGCGGGCCCTGGGCGCCCTCGGCGTCGCCCGGACGCGGGTACACGAGGAGGTCTTCCACGTCGAGGACACCGCACCGGCGGTCCCGGCCCGGACGACCGCGGCGCCCGCCCACGGCCGGGTCACCGCCCGGCTCGACGGCCGCTCCGGCACCTGGCCGGTCCAGGAAGGCGAGTCCCTGCTGGACGCCGTGCTGCGGGGCCGCGCGGACGCCCCGTACGCCTGCAAGGGCGGGGTCTGCGGCACCTGCCGGGCGTTCCTCGTCACGGGCGAGGTGCGGATGGACCGCAACTTCGCGCTGGAGGAGGAGGAGACCGAGGCCGGGTTCGTGCTGGCCTGCCAGTCCCACGCGGTCTCCGAGGAAGTGGAGATCGACTTCGACCGCTGACCCTTCCCGCCCCCGCCTCCGGATCCCTCACCGGGCTGTGTTTTTCCCACGCCGTGTTCTATCTTGACGCACCGTCAGATCTGAACGGACACGACCGGGATCCGGTGCGCGCGGGAGGACAGGCAGTGGACTTCACCTTCACCGAGGAACAGCAGGCCGCGGTCGAGGCGGCGAAGGCCGTCTTCGCGGACGTCGCCCCCGACCGCGTGCCCAGCCCCGCGCTCACACCGGGCGCCGTCGCGGAGGAGTTCGACCGGCCCCTGTGGGCCAAACTGGCCGGCTCCGACCTGCTGGGCCTCGTCCTCGCCGAGGAACACGGGGGGGCCGGCCTGGACGTCATCGCCCTGTGCCTCGTCCTGCGGGAGGCGGGCAGGGTGCTGGCCCGGGTTCCGCTGCTGGAGCACTGCGCCACGGCCATGGCCGTCCAGGCCCACGGCGGCCCCGAACTGGCCGCCGCCCTGCTGGCCGACGCCGGGCGCGGCTCGCTCGTACTGACCGTCGCCGCCCACGGCCGCACCGGCCACGATCCTGCCGAACTGGCCGTCACCGCCCGCCGCGAGGACGGCACATGGATCCTGGACGGGGTCCAGACCTCCGTCCCGTGGGCCCACAGCGCCGACTGGATCGCGGTACCCGCCCACGGCGGGGGCGGCGAGGCCCTCCTCGCGCTCGTCCCGCGCGTCACCGAGGGGCTCACGCTCGCCGACCAGTACTCCACCAGTGGGGAACGCCTCGCCGAACTCACCCTGGACGGGGTCCGGGTCCCCGCCGCCCATCTGATCGACGCCCCGGGAGCCTGGGACCGGCTCCACCGGATCCTGGCCACCGGCACCTGCGCCCTCGCCCTGGGACTCGGCGAGAACGTGCTCGCCATGACCGGCCGGTACACGAGCAAGCGCGAACAGTTCGGCTTCCCGGTCGCCACCTTCCAGGCCGTCGCGGTCCAGGCCGCCGACCGCTACATCGACCTGCGCGCCATGGAGGTCACCCTCTGGCAGGCCGCCTGGCGGCTGGACGCGGCGACCGACGGTGCGGGCGGCCCGTTGCCCGCCTCCGGCGATGTCGCCGTCGCCAAGATCTGGGCCTCGGAGGGCGTGCGCCGGGTCGTACAGACCGCGCAACACCTCCACGGCGGCTTCGGCGCCGACACCGACTACGCACTGCACCGCTACCACGCCTGGGCCAAGCAGCTGGAGCTCCAGCTGGGCCCGGCCGCCGCGCACGAGGAGGCACTGGGCGACCTGCTGGCCGCCCACCCCCTCGCGTGACGGCCTAGAGCACGAAGGCCGGGTTCCCGCTGTCCGTCACCATCGGGCGCCCCGCGCCGTCCCACGCCTGCATCCCGCCGTCGACGTTCACGGCGTCGATCTCCTGGCGCACCAGGTACTGGGTCACCTGCGCGGAGCGCCCGCCGACCCGGCACATCACGTGGACCCGGCGGCCGTCCTCGATGGCCTCGGTCAGCTCGCCGAAGCGGGCGACGAAGTCGCTCATCGGGATGTGCAGCGCACCCTCGACGTGCCCGGCCGCCCATTCGTCGTCCTCACGGACGTCCAGGACAAAGCCTTCGGCCGGCACCGAGGCGGCGTCCACCGAGGGAAGCGGTCCGAGGTTCATAACTGTCGCCTTCTCTCTTCGCGGGTCTCGCCCGCCAACCTATAGGACCCCGTACACCGCTAGAGGGTCCCGAAGGCCGCCAGCTCCGCCTCGCGCTCGGAGACCTGCGCGAGCAGCTGCTCCGCGATCTCCTCCAGCAGCCGGTCGGGGTCGTCGGGCGCCATCCGCAGCATCGCCCCGATCGCGCTGTCCTCCAGCTCCCCGGCCACCATCGACAGCATTTCCTTGCGACGCGCCAGCCACTCCAGCCGGGCGTAGAGCTCCTCGCTCTCGCTCGGCCGCGCGGCCTGCGGCGCGGGCCCCGCCGCCCACTCCTCGGCCAGCTCCCGCAGCAGCCCTTCCTCGCCCCGCCCGTACGCGGCGTTGACCCGCACGATGAAGGCGTCCCGGCGGGCCCGCTCCTCCTCGTCCTGGGCCAGGTCCGGGTGCGCCCGGCGGACCAGCTCCCGGTACAGCCGGCGCACCTCCTCCGAGGGCCGTACCCGCTCCGGCGGCTTCACGGACCGGTCGGTCAGCATCGCGGACGCGTCGTCGGAGATGCCGTCCGAGTCCAGCCAGTCGTGGAAGAGCTCCTCCACCCCGGGCATCGGCATGACCAGCGCCCGCGCCTCCCGCGCCAGCCGCAGGTCCTCGGGGTCACCGCTGCGGGCCGCCTTCGCCTCCGCGATCAGCGCGTCCAGCTCGTCCAGCCGCGAGTACATCGGGCCGAGCTTCTGGTGGTGGAGCCGGGAGAAGTTCTCGACCTCCACCCGGAAGGTCTCCACGGCGATCTCGAACTCGATCAGCGCCTGCTCGGCGGCCCGCACGGCCCGGTCGAGCCGCGCCTCGGGCCGCTCGTCACCGGAGGCGCCGGGCTCTTCGGGAACTGTCTGCTCGCTCTGCTCGCTCACCCGGCCAGCCTACGGCCAGCGCGGGGCGCCATGTTTCACGTGAAACACAGCTCACGTGAAACACAGCTCACGTGAAACACAGCTCACGTCAAACACGGCCTGGTGAACACGGCCCTCGTGAACACAGCCCACCTGAACCACGGCGCACCCGAGCCGGCCCTCAGCCCCTCAGCCGGGACTTCAGAACCTCAGACCCCGAACTCCGCCGCTATCCGGCCCGCCCTCACCGCGGCCACCAGGTCCGCGTGGTCGGCCTCGCTGCGATCGGCGTAGGCCACCGCGAACGTGGCGACGGCCTCGTCCAGTTCCTCGTTCTTGCCGCAGTACCCGGCCAGCACCCGCGGATCCGCGCTGTGGGCGTGCGCCCGCGCCAGCAGGGCGCCGGTCATCCGGCCGTAGTCGTCGATCTGGTCGACGGCCAGCGCCGCCGGGTCCACGCTGCCCTTGCGGTTGCGGAACTGGCGGACCTGGAAGGGCCGGCCCTCCACCGTGGTCCAGCCCAGCAGGATGTCGGAGACCACCTGCATCATCTTCTGCCCGGCCACCACCCGGCGGCCCTCGTGCTCCTCCCGCGGCGCGTGGAAGCCCAGCCCCGGCAGGTACGGCAGCAGCACCGACGGCCGCGCCTCCTTCACCTGGAGCACCAGCGGCTCACCCCGGTGGTCCTGCAGCAGCACCACGTACGACCGGGTGCCCACGCTCCCGGTGCCCACGACCCGGAACGCCACGTCCTGGACCGCGTACCGGGCCAGCAGCGGCAGCCGGTCCCCCGAGAGGGTCTTCAGGTACGGGCCCAGGGAGGCGGCCACGGCCGCGGCCTCACCGTCGCCGACCCGGCGCAGCACGGGCAGCGCGTCCACGAAGCGGCGGGCGCCGTCCTCCCCGGCCTCGGTCGACTTGGCGGCGAACCGGGCGGAGGTGTTGTTGCGGGCCTTCTCCGAGACCCGTTCCAGCGTGCCCAACAGATCGCGGGCATCGGTGTGCGAGACGAGTTCCTCGTCGGCGATGGCGTTCCAGGCGTCCAGGGCCGGCAGCTTGGCCAGCAGCCGCATGGTCCGCCGGTAGGCACCCACCGCGTCCCGGGCGGCCGCCCGGCAGGTGTCCTCGTCCGCTCCGGCCACCCGCCCGGCGAGCACCAGGGAGGCCGCCAGCCGCTTGACGTCCCACTCCCAGGGGCCGAACACGGTCTCGTCGAAGTCGTTGAGGTCCATGACGAGGCGCCCGCGCGCGTCCCCGTAGAGACCGAAGTTGGCCGCGTGCGCGTCGCCGCAGAGCTGCGCGCCCACCCCGGTGACCGGCCCGCCGGACAGGTCGTGGGCCATCAGGCCGGCCGCTCCGCGCAGGAAGGCGAAGGGGTTGGCGGCCATCCGGCCCACGCGTATCGGGGTCAGTTCGTCGACGCGGCCGACGTTGGACTCCTCCACCGCGCGCACCGCGTCGGGGCGCCCGGCGGGAGCCTCGAAGTGCGCGTGGGCCGCCCGCGGCACCCGCGCCCGCAGCGCCTTCCCGGCCTCCTTCTGCGAGCCCGGCACGGCCCTCGACCCGAAGCCCTCGACGCGGGGTATCCGCCCGCCGCCCCGCCCCGCCGCCGCACCGGCCGCACCACCCGCGTCCGCCGCGTACGCCGCGTTCACCGCGTTCACCGCGTTCACCGCGTCCGCCGTCTGCTGCTTCGGTACCGTCACCATCCGCGCTGCCCCCGCACTGTTCGCGCCCCATCGGCCTCGGTCGCCGATCAAGTCGGCCCGAACGGTACCTAGAGCCCGGCGTCCCTGGCCAGCAGGGCCGCCTGAACCCGGTTCTCGCACTCCAGCTTGGCCAGGATCCGGCTCACGTACGTCTTCACCGTCGCCTCGCTCATGTGCAGCCGGCGGCCCGCGTCCGCGTTGGACAGCCCCTCGCCCAGCAGCGCCAGCACACCGCGCTCGCGCTCGCTCAGCCCGGCCACCCGCCGCCGGGCCGCCTCGCCGCGCCCGGCGGCCCGCCCGGTGGCCAGCTGGTCCACGACGTGCCGGGTCGCGCCGGGGGAGAGGTAGGCGTCCCCGGCCGCGGCCGCCCGGACCGCTCCGATCAGCTCGCCCGGCGCCGAGTCCTTCAGCAGGAAGCCCGCACCGCCCTCGCCGAGGGCCCGCAGCACGTTCTCCTTCTCCCCGAAGGTGGTCAGGATCAGCGCCCGCACGCCCGGTGCCGCCCGCCCCAGCTCGCCCAGCGCGGTCAGTCCGTCCATCACGGGCATCTGGATGTCCAGGAGCATCACGTCCGGGGCGTGCGAGCGGGCCAGCTCCACCGCCTCCCGGCCGTTGGCCCCCTCCGCGACGACCTCGATGTCCGGCGCCGACGTCAGGATCATCCTGATCCCGGCCCGGATCAGCGGCTCGTCGTCAGCGATCACCACTCGGATCACCTTGGCTGTCACCCCGCGCTCCTACTGCTTGACCTCGTACGCCTGCTTCTCCACGAGCTTGCCGCCCCGGAAGCAGAACCGGAAAACGGAGTCGTTGGTGAACTCCGACGAGTCCTCCGTCGACAGCAGGGCCAGACAGACCGTGCCCTCCGGCGGGGGCGGCCCCTTGCGGTCCAGGCCCGACGTCAGCACGCTGTCCCCGTCCGGCAGCCGGTCGCGGACGGACTTCTCCGCGTCGCCCACGCTGACGGAGTCGTACTCCTCCCTGCTGATCATCGCCTTGTTCACGGTGCCCAGCAGCAGGGTCATCCCGGCCCCCAGCACGATGATCAGCAGCACCACCGCCGCGACGGCTATCCCGCAGCCCAATGCGACGCCCCCGGTCCGGCTGCGTACCGGCACGGCCAGTTCGCGGTCCACCGCCGCCCAGTCCATCGGCGGCGCGGTGCGCCGTACCCAGGCACGGGCCTGGGAGCGCTGCCCGAAGTCGTCGGCCACGTCCTCCTCGGCCGCCCCGGCCGGCTCCGTCCCGTACGGCAGCACACCGGCCACCCGGAAGCCACCGCCCTCGGCCGCGCCCGCGTGCACCATGCCGCCGACCAGCCTGGCCCGTTCCCGCAGCCCCGTCAGCCCCTGCCCGCCGGAAATCACCTCGCCGGGCCCCGGGGCGGCCGCCGGACCGTTGGCGATCTCCACGACCAGCGAGTCGTCCTCGTAGCGCAGCTCCACGGTGATCACCGACCCGGGCGCGTGCTTGTAGGCGTTGGTCAGCGCCTCCTGCACGATCCGGTACGCCGCGTGGTCGCAGGCCGCGACCAGCGGCCGGGGCCGGCCCGCCGTGGCGAGCCGTACGTCGGTCCCCGCGGCCCGGGCCGCCTCCACGATGCCCGCGATCCCGGCGACCCCCCGCGCCGCCGGCTGGGCCTCCTCCACCACGGGCGGCGCCTCCACCCCGTCCCGCAGGATCCCGACGACCTCGCGCAGCTCGTGCATCGCCGCGACGGAGGCCTGCCGCAGCACCCCGACGGCCTCGCGCTGGCGGTCGGTCAGCGCGGGGTCCACCTCCAGCGCCCCGGTGTGCACCGAGATCAGCGCCAGCTGGTGACCCAGGCTGTCGTGCATGTCCTGGGCGATCCGCTGACGCTCCCGCAGCCGGGCCTGCCCGGCCACCATCGTCCGCTCGCGCAGCAGTTGGTCGTTGCGCTCCTGGAGCGCGCTGAGCAGCGTCCGGCGCTGGTACCAGTACCGGCTGGCCAGACCGGGCATGACGGTCGCCGCCAGGAACAGCAGGGTGGAGAAGACCACGATCAGCAGCGGCCGCGTCTGGGCCCACTGGTCGTACAGGCCGAGGCCGACCTCGGCGAGGAAGGCCAGCACGAAGGCCGCCAGGGCCCGCCCCACGCCGACGATCCGCCGGCCCGCCGACCAGCCCAGCACGATCGTCACGAGGAGCACACCGGGCAGGAAGGCGCTCGCCGCCGCCCCCAGCACCAGGGTGGCCGCCGGCAGCCTGCGCCGCAGCAGCACCAGCGCCACGATGGCCACCACTCCGAGGACCATCTTCTGGCCGGAGCTGTTGCTGAGTTCGTCGATGCCCAGACCGAGCAGGGACAGTACGGCGGCGATCGTCAGGTCCCCCGCGAAGGCGCGACCCGACCAGGGCTCGGCCCCCTTCAGCCAGTCCCGGCCCGCCCGTATTACCGCCTTGGCATCCACCCGACCGACCCTAGACACCGATCCGCGCCCCCGTCCGTCCACTTTCGTCGCCCCGTTCCCGACGAAAGTCGGCCGCCGCGGTGCGCGGCGGTGCCCGTCACGTCCTCGGGTGCCGACGCACCGGCCGCGGGCACAACGAAGAACCCCCGCTCCGGATTTCTCCGAAGCGGGGGTTCTCCCGATGTGGGCGAGGGGGGATTTGAACCCCCACGTCCCGAAGGACACTGGCACCTGAAGCCAGCGCGTCTGCCGTTCCGCCACTCGCCCGAGCGGCTCCCCAGTGGACTTCCCTTTCGGGCCGTTCCCCTGGCGACGAACGAAAGATTAGCACGTCATCCGGGGTGGATTCACATCCCTTTCCCGGACCCCCCTCGCACCCTCCGGGACCGGCCCCTCCCGGAGTCCCCTCCGGGTGCGGGACACTGTCCCTGGAGCGCCCCTACGATCCCTTGTGAGTACCAACACTCCTGTACACGGGACCGGAGGGGAACCAGCCGAATCCGCCACGCGTGGATACGATCAGTAAGCAGTACAGGGCGACAGCGACGGAGGAGGTGCCCCATGGGAGTTCTGAAGCGGTTCGAGCAGCGACTCGAAGGTCTGGTGAACGGCACCTTCGCCAAGGTGTTCAAGTCCGAGGTCCAGCCGGTGGAGATCGCCGGAGCCCTCCAGCGGGAGTGCGACAACAACGCCACCATCTGGAACCGCGAGCGGACCGTCGTGCCCAACGACTTCATCGTTGAGCTCAGCGCGGGCGACTACGAGCGCCTGAGCCCGTACTCCGGCCAGCTCGGCGACGAGCTCGCGGGCCTCGTCCGCGACTACGCCAAGCAGCAGCGCTACAGCTTCATGGGCCCCATCAAGGTCCACCTGGAGAAGGCGGACGACCTCGACACCGGTCTGTACCGTGTCCGCAGTCGCACCCTCGCCTCCAGCACCTCCCAAGACGCGCCGCAGGCCCCCCAGGGCCAGCAGCAGGGCGGTTACGGCTACCCGCCGGTCGCCGCCCCGCCCATGCCGTCCGGACCGCCTCCGGGCGGACCGGGCGCACGCGCCGGCGGGGGTCCCGTACCCTCCGGCGCACCGGGCACCACCCGGCGTTGGATCGAGATCAACGGCACCCGCCACCAGATCTCGCGCCCCACGCTCGTACTCGGCCGCAGCACCGAGGCCGATGTGCGGATCGACGACCCCGGCGTCTCGCGCCGGCACTGTGAGATCCGGACCGGAACACCCCCGACGATCCAGGATCTCGGGTCCACCAACGGCATCGTGGTGGACGGGCAGCACACCACCCGCGCTACGCTCCGCGACGGCTCGCGGATCGTCGTGGGCAGCACCACCATCATTTACCGGCAAGCCGAAGGGTGAAGCGGGGGCAATGTCAGAGCTGACCCTGACGGTCATGCGGTTGGGTTTCCTGGCCGTTCTGTGGCTGTTCGTCATCGTGGCCGTTCAGGTCATCCGCAGTGATCTCTTCGGTACGAGAGTCACGCAGCGCGGCTCGCGCCGCAGCGGCGCGACCGCCGCTCCGCCGCAGCCGGGGCGGCAGTCCGCGCCCCCGCAGCAGCGCCAGCGCCGCGGTGCGCCGACCAAGCTGGTCGTCTCCGAGGGCACCCTCACGGGAACCACGGTGGCGCTCGCCGGCCAGACGATCACGCTGGGCCGCGCCCACGACTCGACGATCGTGCTGGACGACGACTACGCCTCCAGCAGGCATGCCAGGATCTACCCGGACCGTGACGGCCAGTGGATCGTCGAGGACCTCGGGTCCACGAACGGCACCTATCTCGACCGGACCAGGCTGACCACCCCGACGCCCATTCCGCCGGGCGCCCCGATCCGCATCGGCAAGACCGTCATCGAGCTGCGGAAGTAGTACGAGAATGAGCGAGCGGAGCGAGCGAGCCGCGGCGGTCTGTCCCACCGGGGACCCGGACCCGCGCGCGCTCCCGACCGGAGGGTGGGCAGTGTGGCTCGTCGAGACCGGTTGTACCCCGAGGCATCGTCGACAGGGCAGGTGCGCATGAGTCTGTCCCTGCGGTTCGCCGCCGGATCGCACAAGGGGATGATCCGCGAGGGCAACGAGGACTCCGGCTACGCCGGCCCCCGGCTCCTCGCCGTCGCCGACGGCATGGGCGGCCAGGCAGCCGGCGAGGTCGCCAGCTCCGAGGTCATCTCCTCCCTCGTGCAGCTCGACGACGACGTCCCGGGTTCCGACATCCTCACCGCCCTCGGCAGCGCCGTGCAGCGGGCCAACGACCAGCTGCGCGTCATGGTCGAGGAGGACCCCCAGCTCGAAGGCATGGGCACCACGCTCACCGCCCTCCTGTGGACGGGCCGCAGGCTCGGCCTCGTCCACGTCGGAGACTCCCGCGCCTACCTCCTGCGCGACGGCGTCCTCACCCAGATCACGCAGGACCACACCTGGGTCCAGCGCCTCGTCGACGAGGGCCGGATCACCGAAGAGGAAGCCACCACGCACCCGCAGCGCTCCCTGCTGATGCGGGCGCTCGGCAGCGGTGACGTCGTGGAACCCGACCTCTCCATCCGGGAGGTCCGGGCCGGCGACCGCTACCTGATCTGCTCCGACGGCCTCTCCGGCGTGGTCTCCCACCAGACCCTGGAAGAGACCCTCGCCGACTACCACGGCCCGCACGAGACCGTGCAGACGCTGATCCAGCTCGCCCTGCGCGGCGGTGGCCCGGACAACATCACCTGCATCGTCGCGGACGTCCTCGACACCGACAGCGGCGACACCCTCGCCGCCCAGCTGAGCGACACCCCTGTCGTCATCGGCGCGGTCGCCGAGAACCAGCACCAGCTCTTCGACGGCAACGCCATGCAGACCCCGGCCGGCCGGGCCTCGGGCCTCGGCCGCCAGGCCCCGCCGCCGGCGGGCTCCTTCGGCCCGCCCGGCAGCGGCGAGGCCCCCGGCTACGGCTACCCCGACCAGGGCCAGGGCCAGGGCGGCGGCGCATACGGCAGCTTCGGCGAACCCGAGGGCTACGAGGCGGAGGCCCCGTACGAGGACACGTACGACCACCCCCGCAGGCGCCGCAGCAAAGGGCGCAAGTGGACCACGCGCACGCTGATCCTGCTGCTGGTGGCCGGTGTCGTCGGCGGCGGGCTCTACGCCGCGCACCGCTGGACGCAGACCCAGTACTACGTCGGCGTCAAGGGTGACCACGTCGCGCTCTACCGCGGCATCAGCCAGAACCTGGCCTGGATCCACCTCTCGCAGGTGGAGACGGATCACCCCGAGATCGAACTGAAGTACCTGCCGTCCTTCAAGCGCAAGCAGGTCGAGACGACGATCAGCGAAGGCAGCGTCGACGGGGCCCGCAAGAAGATCGACGATCTCGCCACCCAGGTGTCCGCCTGCAAGAAGGACGAAGCCCGCCGCGCCGCGGAAGCGCAGAACAACCAGACGCCCGGCCCCAGCCTGACTCCCGCGGAGCAAGCTCTCGTCGGCCAGTGCGAAAAGCAGTAGACATACGCGGGCACAGGGGGCCTGCCACACCATGAGCGTTGTCACCAACACGACCACCATCGGCGCCATCGAGGCGCCGAGCCGGCGGAACACCGAGCTCCTGCTGCTCGCCTTCGCCGTGGTCATCCCGATCTTCGCCTACGCCAACGTGGGCCTGGCGATCCACGGCGAGCTGCCCCCGGGCATGTTCCTCTACGGGCTCGGCTTCGCCGTCCTCGCCGGCATCGGCCACCTCGTCGTACGGCGCTACGCCAAGTACGCAGACCCGCTGCTGCTGCCGATCGCCACCCTGCTCAACGGCCTGGGCGTCGTCCTGATCTGGCGGCTCGACCAGTCCGAGCGGCTGCGGACGCTCGCCAAGCGCAGCTTCGGCACCTTCTCGGAGTCGGCGCCGCGGCAGATGATGTACACGGGGCTGGCCCTCGCCCTGTTCGCGGTCGTGCTGCTGGTCCTCAAGGACCACCGCGTGCTCCAGCGGTTCACGTACATCTCCATGGCGGGCGCGCTGATCCTGCTGATCCTGCCCGTCGTCCCGGGTCTGGGCGCGGACGTCTTCGGCGCCAAGATCTGGATCAGCGTCGGCGGCTTCTCCATCCAGCCCGGCGAGTTCGCCAAGATCGTCATCGCCATCTTCTTCGCCGGCTACCTGATGGTGAAGCGCGACGCCCTGGCCCTGGCCAGCCGCCGCTTCATGGGCCTCTACCTGCCCCGCGGCCGTGACCTCGGCCCGATCCTGATGATCTGGGCGATGAGCCTGCTCGTCCTCGTCTTCGAGAACGACCTCGGCACCTCGCTGCTCTTCTTCGGCATGTTCGTGATCATGCTGTACGTGGCCACCGAGCGCACCAGCTGGATCGTCATCGGCCTGCTGATGTCGGTCGGCGGCGCCGTGGTCGTCGGCACCTTCGCCAGCCACGTCAAGGTCCGCGTCACCGCCTGGCTCGACCCCTTCGCCTGCTACACCACCTCCGGCGCCTGTGAGCAGGTCGGCCAGTCGATCATGAGCTTCGGTTCCGGCGGGGTCCTCGGCACCGGCTGGGGCCAGGGCAACTCCGACCTCATCGGCTTCGCCGCCAACTCCGACTTCATCTTCTCCACCGTCGGCGAGGAACTCGGCCTCACCGGCGTCATGGCCTTCCTCCTGCTCTACGGGCTGATCATCGAGCGGGGCGTCCGCACCGCCCTCGCCGCCCGCGACCCCTTCGGCAAGCTCTTCGCCATCGGGCTCTCCGGCGCCTTCAGCCTGCAGATCTTCGTCGTCGCCGGCGGAGTCATGGGCCTCATCCCCCTCACCGGCATGACCATGCCCTTCCTCGCCTCCGGCGGCTCGTCCGTCCTCGCGAACTGGGTGCTCATCGCCATCCTCATCCGGATCAGCGACACCGCACGCCGACCTGCCCCGGCTCCCGCCCCGTCCCCCGACTCCGAGATGACCCAGGTGGTCCGCCCGTCATGAACAAGCCCCTGCGCCGCATCTCGCTGTTCTGCGGGCTGCTCGTCCTCGCCCTGCTGATCCGGACCAACTGGCTGCAGTACGTCCAGGCCGAGGACCTCAGCACCCGCAAGGAGAACCGCCGGGTCCAGATCGCCCAGTACGCCACCGAACGCGGCAACATCATCGTCCAGGGCCAGCCCATCACCGGCTCCGCCGTGACGGACGGCAGCGACTACAAGTACAAGCGGACGTACCTCGACGGCCCCCTGTGGGCGCCCGTCACCGGCTACGCCTCGCAGGCCTACGGCTCCACGCAGCTGGAGTCCCTCGACGACGGCATCCTCACCGGCAACGACGACCGGCTCTTCTTCGACCGCACCATCGGCATGTTCACCGGCGAGAAGAAGCAGGGCGGCAACGTCGTCACCACCCTGAACGCCGCGGCCCAGAAGGCCGCCTACGAGAAGCTGGGCACCAAGAAGGGCGCCGTCGCCGCGATCGACCCGCGCACCGGCGCCATCCTGGCCCTGGTCAGCACCCCCTCGTACGACCCGTCCACCTTCGCCGGCAACTCCAAGACCGACGAGAAGGCCTGGGTCGCGCTGAAGGACAGCGAGGACAAGAACCTCGTCAACCGCGCCCTGCGCGAGACCTACCCGCCGGGCTCCACCTTCAAGGTGGTCACGGCCGCGGCCGCGCTGGAGAACGGCGTGGTGAGCGACATCAACGCCCCCACGGACACCCCCGAGCCGTACATCCTGCCGGGCACCAAGACCCCGATGGTCAACCACGCGAGCGGCTGCGAGAAGGCGACGCTGAACTTCGCGCTCCAGGTCTCCTGCAACTCCGTCTTCGCGAACATGGGCGACAAGGTCGGCCGCGACAAGATGGTCGAGACCGCCCAGAAGTTCGGCTTCAACAACGACAAGATCGACATCCCGGTCCGCGCCTTCGCGAGCGTCTACGACAAGACCATGGGCAAGGACGGCAACGCCCAGAGCTCCATCGGCCAGTTCAACACCGCCGCCACCCCCCTGCAGATGGCCATGGTCACCGCGGCCATCGCCAACGACGGCAAGCTGATGAAGCCGTACATGGTCGAGCAGCTGACCGCGCCGAACCTCGACACGATCGAGAAGCACGAGCCGCAGGAGATGAGCCGCCCGGTCTCCGCCGCGAACGCGCAGAAGATCCAGCAGATGATGGTCAACGTCGTCGAGAACGGCACCGGCACCACCGCCAAGATCAAGGGCGTCACCGTCGGCGGCAAGACCGGCACCGCCCAGCACGGCGAGAAGAACGCCAAGCGCCCCTACGCCTGGTTCATCTCCTACGCCGAGAACCCCGACGGAACCTCCCCGGTCGCCGTGGCCGTCGTCATCGAGGACAGCGCCGCCGACCGCGAGGACATCACCGGTGGCGGCCTGGCGGCCCCGGTCGCCAAGGCGGTCATGGAAGCCGTACTGAAGAACAAGGGATGAGAAGCGGAGACAGGATCCGAGCGCTCGGTACCGGTCCGATATCAGCCTGTGGTCACGAACCGATCACCGACGATCGGCCGGTAGCCTTGCCGCGAACAGCACACCGCCGGACCACACACGGGTGCGGTCGGGACTGACGGAGAGGGCTGCAAACGTTATGGAAGAGCCGCGTCGCCTCGGCGGCCGGTACGAGCTGAGCCACGTGCTCGGCCGTGGTGGCATGGCCGAGGTCTACCTCGGTCACGACACCCGGCTCGGCCGTACCGTCGCCGTCAAGACCCTGCGCGCCGACCTCGCCCGCGACCCGTCCTTCCAGGCCCGGTTCCGCCGCGAGGCCCAGTCGGCGGCGTCGCTGAACCACCCGGCGATCGTCGCCGTGTACGACACCGGCGAGGACTACGTCGACAACATCTCCATCCCGTACATCGTGATGGAGTACGTCGACGGCTCGACCCTGCGCGAGCTGCTGCACTCGGGCCGCAAGCTGCTGCCCGAGCGCACCCTCGAAATGTGCATCGGCATCCTGCAGGCGCTGGAGTACTCGCACCGCGCCGGCATCGTCCACCGGGACATCAAGCCCGCGAACGTGATGCTGACCCGCACCGGCCAGGTCAAGGTCATGGACTTCGGCATCGCCCGCGCCATGGGCGACTCCGGCATGACGATGACGCAGACGGCCGCCGTGATCGGCACCGCCCAGTACCTCTCCCCGGAGCAGGCCAAGGGCGAGCAGGTCGACGCGCGCTCCGACCTCTACTCCGCCGGCTGCCTGCTCTACGAGCTGCTCTGCGTCCGGCCGCCGTTCGTCGGCGACTCGCCGGTGGCCGTCGCGTACCAGCACGTGCGCGAAGAGCCCCAGCCGCCGTCGAACTTCGACCCCGAGATCACGCCCGTGATGGACGCCATCGTCCTCAAGGCCCTGGTCAAGGACCCCGACTACCGCTACCAGTCCGCCGACGAGATGCGGGCCGACATCGAGGCCTGCCTCGAAGGCCAGCCCGTGGCCGCCACCGCCTCCATGGGAGCGGCCGGCTACGGCTACCCCGACCAGGGCGGCTACGGACACCAGGGCCAGGACCAGGCCACCACCGCGCTGCGCTCCCCCGACGCGGGCCAGACCTCGATGCTCCCGCCGATGCCCCCCGGGGGCGACGGCGGATACGCGTACGGGGACCAGGGCCACGGCGGCTACGACCAGGGCCACGGCCGGCGCCAGCAGAAGAAGAGCCGGGCCTCGACGGTCCTGCTGGTCCTCGCCGGCGTCCTCGTGCTGGTCGGCGCGATCCTGATCGGCCGGACCCTCTTCGACTCCAGCGTGGACAACCGCCCCGCCGTGCCCAAGCTCGTCGGCCAGACCTTCGAGTCGGCGCAGCAGAGCGGCAAGAGCATGGGTCTCACGGTGGAGAAGGAGGCCGAGGAACCCTGCGAGGACCAGCCCAAGGGCACCGTCTGCTCGCAGAACCCGGCCGCCGACACCAAGGTCGACAAGGGCACGGCCGTCAAGGTCAAGGTCTCCTCGGGCGCGCCCAAGGTGGCGGTCCCCGACGTCCTGCGGCTGAAGTTCGAGGACGCCGATTCGGCCCTCAAGGGCAAGAAGTTCCAGGTCGAGAAGAAGCTCGTCGAGTCCGACGCCGCCACCCCCGGCACCGTGACGGACCAGAACCCGAAGAGCGGCAGCCAGGCCGAGCAGGGCTCGGTGATCACCCTCACCGTCGCCAAGGAGGTCGCGAAGGGCCTCGTGCCCGACCTCTCCGGCAAGACGAAGGAGGAGGCCGCCAAGGCCCTCCAGGCCGTGAAGCTCAAGCTGGGCAGCACCACGGAGGTCGACTCCCCGGGAGCCCCGCCGAAGACGGTCGTCCAGCAGCAGTACGCGCCGGGCACGGAGCTGGCGAAGGACACCCCGGTCAACGTCAGCATCTCCAAGGCCGCCGCCGCGACGCCGACGGTGGTGCCCGCGCTGACGGGTCAGACGGTGGCCCAGGCCAAGCTGACGCTCCAGGCGAGCAACCTGGTCTTCGGCGCGGTACTGGCGGGCGCGACCGACGACAACGCGGTGATCATCGACTCCAACCCGCCCGTCGGCACCCAGGTGCCGGGCGGCACCGTGATCAACGTCCGCACCGCCCCGAAGGCCCAGGACGGCAACAACGACGGCGGAGGCTTCATCGGCGGCTTCACCGGCGGCCGCCGCTAGCGGAGCGCACGCGAACAGGCCCGGCCCCCGATGGGGGGCCGGGCCTGTTCCCGTTTCGCACAGGGGACGCGGATCCCCCCGGTCAGCGCAGCTCCGCCGGCGGCGTGCGCTTCTCGTCCACCTTCTCCGTGCGCACCAGCTCGCCCCAGACGATGTAGCGGTACTTCGAGGTGTAGACCGGGGTGCAGGTCGTCAGCGTGATGTACCGGCCCGGAGCGGTCTTCCCCGATTCCTTCGGGACCGGGTTGATCACGTCCACGTTGTACTTCGAGGTCTGGCGCAGCTCGGCGAAGACCTTGTAGACGTACCAGGTGTCCCGGGTCTCGAAGACGACCGCGTCGCCGTCCTTCACCTTGTCGATGTTGTGGAACTTCGCCCCGTGCCCGTCACGGTGCGCGGCGAGCGCGAAGTTGCCCTTGTCGTCCCAGGGCAGGGCCGACTTCACCGGATCCGTGTAGTAGCCGGCGACACCGTCGTTGAGCACGTCGGGGGCGGTGCCCGGCTTGACCAGCACCTCGCCGTTGTCCATCGACGGCACGTGCAGGAAGCCGATGCCGTCCCCGGTGTCGAGGGCGCCCGGCTGGGCGGGCGCGTTCGGGGCCTGCGCGGGGGCCGACTGCCACTGCCGGCGGACCTGGTCGCCCCGGGCCGAGGCCTGCCGGTCCGCGAGGACGTTGGTCCACCACAGCGAGTAGGCCACGAACAGGCCCAGGACCAGGCCCACCGTGATCAGGAGCTCTCCCAGCAGGCTCAGGAACCCTGCGGTCACACTGCGGTCGGCAGGCGGCGGTGCGGAGCGGCGGCGGGCACGAGACACTGCGGGTTCGTCCTTACGGGCTGGTCAGCGCGGGCGGAACGCCCTGGCTGCGCGGGCGTTCGTCGATCATCCTGCCCCATACGATCATCCGGTAGGTGCTCGTGAACTCGGGGGTGCAGGTGGTCAGCGTGATGTACCGGCCCGGTGCGGTGAATCCGGATCCCTCCGGGACCGGCTTGATCACCGAGACGTTCGCCGGGGAGGTCTGCGGGAGCACCGAGGTCATCTCGTACGTGTAGTACGCGTCCCTCGTCTCCACCACGATCGGGTCACCCGGCACGAGCTTGTTGATGTAGCGGAACGGTTCACCGTGGGTGTTGCGGTGGCCTGCGACGGCGAAGTTGCCCTGCTTGTCGGCTGGCATGGCCGTCTTGAGCACGCCCTCGCCGTAGTGGCCGACCATGCCCCGGTCCAGCACCTTCGCCTTGCTGATCCCCTCCGCCACCGGGACCTTGAGGTCCAGCTTGGGGATGTGGAGGATCGCGAAGCCCTGTCCGGGCTCGAAGGCCGCCACCGGCGGCGCCGAGGGGGTCCCCGCTCCCGGGGCCTGCTCCCAGGTGTGCCGCAGCGAGCCGGCGGCCCCGTTGGCCGTCCGTTCGGCGAGCAGGTTGGTGTACCAGAGCTGGTAGGTCACGAACAGCAGCATCACCAGGCCCACCGTGATGAACAGCTCACCGGCCGCCCGGCTCAGTACCACCACCGGGCCGCCGGAGCGGGGGCGGGCGCGCCGCCGTCCCCGCCCTCCCCGTCTGCGTGCCCGCGCGTGCGAGCGCTTCGCGGCCTCCCGGTCCGCCTTGCGCCGCGCGGCCCGGCCCTCGGCGGGCGCGGACGGCGCGACCGTCGTCACGCGACGGCCTTGCCCACCACCGGGGCCAGCCCCACCGACCGCTCGACCGCTCCGGCGTCCCCGCAGCGTACGAGCCAGTTCGCGAGCATCCGGTGGCCCCACTCGGTCAGTACCGACTCGGGGTGGAACTGCACGCCCTCGACGTCGTGCTCCCGGTGCCGCAGGCCCATGATGATCCCGTCCTCGGTCCGCGCGGTGACCTCCAGCGCGTCCGGCAGGGTCATCGGTTCGGCGGCCAGCGAGTGGTACCGGGTGGCGGTGAAGGGCGACGGCAGTCCGGCGAAGACGCCGAGGCCCTCGTGGACCACCGGCGAGGTCTTGCCGTGCAGCAGCTCGGGGGCCCGGCCCACCACGCCGCCGTAGGCGACGGCCATGGACTGCATGCCGAGGCAGACGCCGAAGACCGGGACGCCCGTGTCCGCGCAGTGCCGGACCATGTCGACGCAGACGCCCGCCTCCTCCGGCGTGCCCGGCCCCGGCGAGAGCAGCACGCCGTCGAAGCCGTCCTGCGCGTGTGCGAGCTCGACCTCGTCGTTGCGCAGCACCTCGCATTCGGCGCCGAGCTGATAGAGGTACTGGACCAGATTGAAGACAAAGCTGTCGTAATTGTCGACAACCAGAATGCGCGCGCTCACGGAGTCGCTCCCGATCCCTCGTCCACCGTCACGTCGTTGAACGGAAGCAGCGGCTCGGCCCACGGGAATACGTACTGGAACAGTACGAAAACCACCGCCAGGATCAGTACGAGAGAGATCAGCGCGCGAACCCACGCGTTGCCCGGCAGGTGCCGCCAGATCCAGCCGTACATTCCGTCTGTTTCCTTCGTCGTCCACGATCGTTCCACGCACCGCGGGGGCGGTACCGCAACAGCCTAAAGGCCCGGACCCCGCCGTTGGGGGTCACCTGGGCAATCCCTCCGCTCCGCCGGGCGCGGCGGGCCCGGTTCCGGTGAGTTCCGCCCAGACGACCAGCCGGTGGCTGTGGCCCCATTCGGGATCGCAGGTGGTCAGCGTCAGGTATTTGCCCGCGGCGGTGAAGGGGGACCGCGCGGGCACCGGGTCGACGACCGCGACCTCGGTGGGCAGGGTGCGCAGCGGTGCGGAGCGGACGGTGTACGTGTACCGGTGGGTGGCGTCGCGGACGATCACCTCGTCGCCCGGACGGAGCTCCGGGACGTCCTTGAAGGGGTCTCCGTAGGTGCGCCGGTGCCCGGCCACGGCGAAGTTGCCGTCGTCCCCGGGGCCGGCCGTGCCCGGGTAGTGGCCGAGGCCCTTCTTCAGCACGCCGGGGTCCGTGCCCTCCAGCACCGGCTTGCTCCAGTCCGGGCCGAAGCGGGGCACGTACATCTCGGCGAAGGCCTGCCCGGCGGGCCGGGGCCGCGGCTTCGCGGCCTGCTGCGGGGGTGCCTCGGAGGGCCGCGGGGCCGGGGCGGCCGCGGGGGCCCCGGCCGCCCAGCGCTCGCGCAGCCGGTCCCGTTCGCCCTCCATGGCCCGGTCGGCCTTGACCCCGGTCCACAGCAGCACGTAGGCCACGAACAGCACGATCAGCGTCCCCGCCGTCAGGCACACCTCGCTGAACGTCCGTACCACCAGGCGCAGTACGACGTCAGGGCGCGGCGGACTCCAGCGGCTTCGCATAGTGGAGGTCCACTGTGCCGGAGTACCCCGGCAGTGTCAGCCTCTTGTCCTCGTCCACTTTCCAGCCGAGCCCGTACGCGTTGACGTACAGCTGGTAGTTCTGCAGGGCGGGGGAGGCCGCGAGGGCCTTGCGCAACGCGCCCGGGTCGCCGACGGCCGACACCTTGTACGGGGGCGAGTAGACCCGGCCCTGGAGGATCAGGGTGTTGCCCACGCAACGCACCGCGCTGGTGGAGATCAGCCGCTGGCCCATGACCTCGATGCCCTCGGCGCCGCCCTGCCACAGGGCGTTCACCACGGCCTGGAGGTCCTGCTGGTGGATGACCAGGTCGTTGGGCTGGGGCTCGGGGACGCCCGGGACACGCGCGGTGGCGTTCGGCGGCGCGTCGTTGAGGGTGACGCTCAGGCCCTTGCCGGAGAGCTCCTCGGTGCCCGCGGCGGTGCGCAGGGCGGCCAGCTTGGCGTCCTCGGCCTTGGTGCTGCCGTCATCGCGTTCGGCGAGGGCGTCCACCCGGTCGCGCGCGAGCGCGGCGGTCTTCTCCAGCTCGGCGTTGTTGGCGCTGCGCTCGTGGATGAGGTCGGACAGCTTCAGCAGTGATGCGTCCGTCCGGATGTTCGTACCCTTGGACGTGTTGAAACTGGTGACGAAGATGAGGCCTGCCAAGGCGAAGACGGCGGCCGTCAGCAGCCGGGCCACCCCGGTCCGGCGACGGGGACCCGCGGAGGAGTCGTCGGATTCGCTCAACGTACCCTTCTCCTTCAACGCCACAGGTCCACTACGCTAACGGACGCCCGGGGCAGGCCAGGTCCCCAGCCCATCGACAGGAGAGCCCCTCGTGCCGAAGTCACGTATCCGCAAGAAGGACGACTACACGCCGCCGCCGGCGAAGCAGGCGCAGACGATCAGGCTGACGAACCGCAGCTGGGTCGCCCCGGTCATGCTGGCGTTCTTCCTCATCGGTCTCGCGTGGATCGTCGTCTTCTACGTGACCGACACCCAGCTGCCCGTCGAGGCCCTGGGCAATTGGAACATCGTGGTCGGTTTCGGATTTATCGCTGCCGGATTCGGTGTCTCCACGCAGTGGAAGTAATGCGCGGATAGAGCCGCGGCGCAAGCTCTCCCCAGGAGTTATCCACAGCGTCATCCACACCTGAGGAAAAGACAGAAGATCTGTGGATAACTCTGTGGAGAGTTGACGCCGGTGTGATCAGGTGAGTTCGGCCGTCCGGACCATGACCAGCGCCACGGCCACCAGGAACACAGCCGCGCAGGTGACCGCCTGTACCAGTATGCGCTTCCTGCCGGTGGCGGGAGCCAGCATGCCCAGCGCCACCAGTGCGCCGGTCACCAGGCCGCCGATGTGCGCCTGCCAGGACACCGACAGGCTGCCGCCCAGCGGCACGAAGGTGATCAGGAGCATCAGCCCGAGCGTGATCAGCACCGGCCGCATCTCGTAGCGCATTCGGCGGGCGAGGACCACGGTGGCGCCGAGGAGCCCGCAGATGGCGCCCGAGGCGCCGAGGGTCGGCGTGTTCGGCGCGGTCAGCAGGTAGACGAGGGCGCTGCCGCCCAGCCCCGACAGCAGGTAGAGGGCGAGGTAGCGGGCCCGCCCCAGGGCTGCCTCCAGCGGGCCGCCGATCACCCACAGGGCCAGCATGTTGCTGAAGATGTGCCACCACTCGACGTGCAGGAACACCGAGGTCAGCAGCCGGTGGTACTGGCCCGTGGAGATCCCCTCCAGCGGGGCCCCGTAGTACTCGACGTAGCGGCCGAGCAGCTCCAGCTGGACCGCCAGTCCCGGTACGGCGTACGTGGCCAGGAGGACGGCCACGTTGATCCCGATCAGGATCTTGGTGACGAGCTGGGGATCGGCCGCGACCCGGCCGCCCGCGAGGGTGCGCGGGGCATTCGCCGCGGGGGCGTGCCCGGTGCCGGACCCCCCGCGGACGCACTCCACGCACTGGAAGCCGACCGCGGCGCTCACCCTGCACTCGGGGCAGACCGGGCGGTCGCAGCGGGTGCAGGTGATGCCCGTGTCGCGGTCCGGGTGGCGGTAGCAGCCCGGCAGACGGTCGGTGTCCATCGGTCCCCTCGATCGGCGGCGCGGCCGGCGCGGGAGGTGCCCCGCCGGTCCGGGTACACAACCAGGACGGACGGGCGGGGCGCAAAGGTTCCCGGGGCCGCGCGGACCGCGCCGGCCGACGGGAGGGGTCAGCGCCTCTCCGTGGTCAGCGCTTCTCCACGATGACCGACTGAATGATCACGTCGTCCACGGGGCGCTCGGTGCGCGGGTTGGTGGCGCCCGCCGCGATCTTGTCCACGACCTTCTGGCTGGCGGGGTCGGTCACCTCGCCGAAGATGGTGTGCTTGCGGGTCAGCCAGGCGGTGGGCGCGACCGTGATGAAGAACTGCGAGCCGTTGGTGCCCGGGCCGGCGTTGGCCATCGCGAGCAGGTAGGGCTTGGTGAAGGCCAGGTCGGGGTGGAACTCGTCGGCGAACCGGTAGCCAGGCCCCCCGGTTCCGTTGCCGAGCGGGTCGCCGCCCTGGATCATGAATCCGCTGATGACGCGGTGGAAGACGGTGCCGTCGTAGAGCGGAGCGGTGGTCTTCTGGCCGTCGGTGGGACGGGTCCACTCACGGGCGCCCGTGGCCAGCTCCACGAAGTTGCGGACGGTCTTGGGCGCGAAGTTCTCCAGCAGCTCGATCTCGATGTCGCCGTGGTTGGTCTTCAGGGTGGCGTAGAGCTTCTCGGCCACGGGTCTGCCTTCCATAGTCATCACTGTCGGTCCCGATCCTCCCACGGAGGGCAGCGCACAGAAATCCTCCACCCGTATGCCCTGTCACGCATGCCCGGCGGCGCTATGGCAGGCATGATCCGACAAAGGGTGGAAAGGTGAACCGTGTCCGCCACCGAGGAGGAGGATCCCGTGACCCGCAAGGACAGCGTGCGCCTGGCCGCCGAGAGCGCCAAGGACACCGTGAGGCACGCAGCGGAAGTGGTGGCGCCGTACGCAGAGACCGCGAGGGACGCCGCCGTGCACTACGCGCACGAGGCGAACGAGCGGCTGGCGCCGAAGGTCTCGTACGCGGCCGGCCAGGCCTCGCTCCACGCGCGCACGGCCTACGACACCCACCTGCATCCCCGCATGGTGGCGGCGCGCGCCCACGTACCGCCCCCCGTCGACCGGGCGGCGGTCCAGGCGATCGAGCAGACGCGCCGCGCGGCGCGCCAGGCCGCCGACTACACGCAGCCCCGTTTCGAGAGCGCCGTGGCGGCGGCCACGCCGGTCGCCGAGGAGGCCGCGGCCCGCTCGACGGCGGCGCTGGCCGCGCTGCGGGGTCAGGTGTCGGCCAAGGAGGTGCACCGGCTGGTCCGGCGCAACCGGCGCCGGGCGCGCTGCCACCGGACGCTGCGCGGGGTCGCGCTCGTCGGCCTCGTGGCGGGCGCCGCCTTCGTGGTGTGGAAGTGGTGGGACCGGCAGTCGAACCCGGACTGGCTCGTGGAGCCCCCGGCGGCCACCGAGCTCTCCCGCGACACCGAAGCCGCCAGCTTCGACGACGAACTGCTGGAGAAGGAGCGCGAGGCCCAGGCGGGCTCGAACGGCTCGACCGGCTCGACCGGCTCCGACGGCGACGAGCGGCGCTGACGGCAGACGGCGGCGCTGACGGCACTGACGGCACCGGCCCGGCACGCGGAAGGGGCCCGGATCCACCACCTGGATCCGGGCCCCTTCCGCGTCCTGCCGCCACGGCCGTCCGGCTACTGGGGGAGGGTGAGCAGCATGCCCGGCAGGATCATGTCGGGGTTCGGGCCGACGACGGTCCTGTTCATGGCGTAGAGCTCCCGCCACCGGGCCTCGTTGCCGAGCTCGCGGCGGGCGATCGCCGAGAGCGAATCGCCCGGCTTGACCGTGTACATGCGCTTCTTGGCGGTCGACGCCGGCTTGGGCGAGACGGGTACCGCCTTGTGCGCGGCCGAGGTGGGGCTGGGCATGGCCGGACCGGACGCCGGGGGCGGCGGCACCGGGGGCGTCCGGGGCGCGGCAGCCACGGGCGGCCCGGGCGGGCCCGCCAGGGGCGGCTTCGGTGCCACCGGTACCGCCTTGTGCGCGGCCGACGTGGGGCTGGGCATGGCCGAACCGGACGTCGGGGGCTTGGGCGGCGCGGCCGCGGCCGTCCGCTCGGCGGCCGCCTTCGGGGCCGCCGCGGCGTCGGTGTACTTGCCGCCCATGCCGCCGGACGCGGACCCCGCCGCGGCCTGCTGCTCCGCCTGCTCCTTCGCCTTCGCGGCGGCCTCTTGTTCCTTGTTCTTGTCGGACTTCAGGAAGTCGAAGAGTCCCATGTGCGCAATCCTCCGGCGTGGTGTTGCCCCCTGGGCTCGATGCCTCTCCCCACTGTCCGCCACCCGGGGCCGAATGGCCCAGTGACGGGGCCGTCCGGGGGACGTCCGGAGGCGTCCCGGGGCCGCCCGCGCGGGATGCCCCGGGCGCTTACTGGCGGGCCCGGCGAGCCGGGCGGGGGGTCTCCGAGGGGGTCGCGAGGGCGTCCTCGGCGAGCAGCCTCAGCGTGCGCAGGAGAACTTCGCGCCCGGCCGGGGGGAGCGGGGCCAGGGCCTCGGCGTGCACCCGGTCGACGATCCGGGTGCTCTCGGCGGCGACCTCGGCGCCCTTCGGGGTCACGGCGATGATCCGGGCCCTGCGGTCCGTGCTCGAGGGCCGCCGCTCGGCCAGGCCGGCCTTCTCCAAGGCATCGACGGTCACCACCATCGTCGTCTTGTCCATGTCACCGATCTCGGCGAGCTGGATCTGGGTGCGTTCCTCCTCCAGGGCGTGCACGAGGACGCAGTGCATACGGGCCGTCAGCCCGATCTCCCCGAGGGCCGCGGCCATGCGGGTGCGCAGGACGTGGCTGGTGTGGTCCAGGAGGAAGGACAGGTCGGGCTCGGTCCGCGCGTTGGGCGCCATGGCGGTCATGACCTCAGCCTAACAATTCGATCCGAGAAATATAGTCTGCAACAAAACCATCTGCTACGGTCTCACCAGTCGCCGGATACGACGACCTGCCGCCTCACCGCGACCGGAGAAACCGATGCCCGCCACGCTCCAGGCCCCCGCGCCCACCCCGACCCCCGCACCCCGGGCACCCCGGCTCCGCTCCCGCTGGACCGCCCTCGCCGTGCTCTCCACAGGCATGCTCATGACCGTCCTCGACGGCAGCATCGTCACCGTGGCCATGCCGGCCATCCAGAACGACCTCGGCTTCACCCCCGCCGGCCTCAGCTGGGTGGTCAACGCCTACCTGATCGCCTTCGGCAGCCTGCTGCTCCTCGCCGGCCGCCTCGGCGATCTGATCGGCCGCAAGCGGATGTTCCTGGCGGGCACCGCCGTCTTCACGGCCGCCTCGCTCCTCGCCGGCCTCGCCGGATCGCCCGCCCTGCTGATCGCCGCCCGCTTCCTCCAGGGCGTGGGCAGCGCGATGGCCTCGTCCGTCAGCCTCGGGATCCTGGTCACCCTCTTCACCGGAACCCGCGACCGCACCCGGGCGATCGCCGTCTTCTCCTTCACCGGAGCAGCCGGCGCCTCCCTGGGCCAGGTGCTGGGCGGGGTCCTCACCGACGCCCTGGACTGGCACTGGATCTTCTTCATCAACCTGCCCATCGGCATCGCCGCCCTGCTCGCCGCCCTCCCCGCGCTGCCCTCCGACCGCGGCCTCGGCCTGCGCGCCGGAGCCGACGCCCTCGGCGCGGTCCTGGTCACCGCCGGACTGATGACCGGCATCTACGCCGTCGTCACCGTCGAGACGTACGGCTGGACCTCCGCGCACACCCTCGGCCTCGGCGGCCTCTCCCTGGCCCTGCTCACCGCCTTCACCGTGCGCCAGGCCAAGGCCCGCGTCCCCCTGATGCCGCTGCGGATCCTGCGCTCCCGCACCGTGGTCGGCGCGAACCTGGTCCAGATGCTGATGGTGGCCGCGCTGTTCTCCTTCCAGATCCTGCTCGCCCTGCACCTCCAGCGCGTCCAGGGCTACGGGGCCGCGGAGACCGGTCTCGCGATGCTGCCCGCCGCCCTCTCCATCGGCGCGGTCTCGCTCGGCGTCTCGGCCCGCCTGAACGCCCGCTTCGGCGAGCGCGCCGTGCTCCTCGCGGGGCTCGGGCTGCTGACCGTCGGCCTCGGCCTGCTGACCCGGCTGCCGGTGCACGCGGACTACGTCACCGACCTGCTGCCCGTCATGCTGCTGGCGTCCGGCTTCGGCCTGGCCCTGCCCGCGCTCACCGCCCTGGGGATGTCCGGCGCCGACGAGCGGGACGCCGGCTTGGCGTCGGGCCTCTTCAACACCACCCAGCAGATCGGCATGGCCCTCGGCGTCGCCGTCCTCTCCACCCTGGCCGCTTCCCGCACCGGGTCCCTGACCGCGGCCGGCCGCACCCCGGCCGAATCGCTCACGGGCGGCCACCACCTCGCCTTCGCCCTCGGCGCCGCCCTCCTGCTGACCGCCGGCGCGGTGACGGCCACCCTCCTGCGCCGTCCCCGCACCCCCTGAGGCCCGTAACGCAAAAGACCCCCTGACCGGCGTTTCCGCTGGTCAGGGGGTCTTTGAATGTGGAGCCTAGGAGATTCGAACTCCTGACATCTGCCTTGCAAAGGCAGCGCTCTACCAACTGAGCTAAGGCCCCGAGCAACCGGACGCGACCGTACCCCGTGAGGCGGCGGCCGTTCCGCAGCACAGAGTACCCGGTGTACCCCCGCATCCCGCAAAATGATAGGGACTCCCGCCCCGCGACCACGCTCCGTAAGATGCTCGCGAGGTTCGCACCAGCGAAGGGGAGTAGTCAGAGTGGACGCAGTACAGCAAGAGGCCACGGCCAGAGCCAGGGAGCTGCAGCGCAGTTGGTACGGGGAGCCGCTCGGCGCGCTGTTCCGACGGCTCATAGATGACCTCGGTCTGAACCAGGCCCGCCTCGCTGCCGTCCTCGGGCTGTCGGCGCCGATGCTGTCCCAGCTGATGAGCGGGCAGCGCGCCAAGATCGGTAATCCGGCCGTGGTCCAGCGGGTCCAGGCCCTCCAGGACCTCGCCGGACAGGTTGCGGACGGAAGCGTCAGCGCGGCCGAGGCGACCGACCGGATGGACGAGATCAAGAACACCCAGGGAGGCTCCGTCCTCAGCAACAGCGGTCAGACGACGACGGGTTCGGGCGCGCCCACGGTCAAGCGGGTCGTCCGGGAGATCCAGTCGCTGCTGCGATCGGTCTCCGCCGCCGGGGACATCATCGACGCGGCGGATTCCCTCGCACCCAGCCATCCGGAACTGGCAGAGTTCCTCCGGGTCTACGGCGCGGGCCGCACCGCGGAGGCGGTGGCCCACTACGAGGCCCACCAGAACTGACGCGCACGCGTGACGGGGGACGGGGGACGGGGGACGGGCGCAGCGATGGGTGAGGTCTTCGCCGGCCGGTACGAACTGGCCGACCCGATCGGGCGCGGCGGCGCGGGCGCCGTCTGGCGGGCCTGGGACCACCGCCGCCGCCGGTACGTGGCCGCCAAGGTCCTCCTGCACGGCGACGCCCACACCCTGCTGCGCTTCGTGCGCGAGCAGGCCCTGCGCATCGACCACCCGCACGTGCTGGCCCCGGCCAGCTGGGCGGCGGACGACGACAAGGTCCTGTTCACCATGGACCTCGTCGCCGGCGGCTCCCTCGCCCACCTGATCGGTGACTACGGGGCCCTGCCGCCCCGGTTCGTGTGCACGCTGCTCGACCAGCTCCTGGCGGGGCTGGCGGCGGTGCACGCGGAGGGCGTCGTCCACCGCGACGTCAAACCGGCCAACATCCTGCTGGAGGCCACCGGAACCGGGCGGCCGCACCTGCGGCTGTCCGACTTCGGCATCTCGATGCGCAAGGGCGAGCCGCGGCTCACCGGGACCGATCTGGTCGTCGGCACCCCGGGTTACCTCGCCCCCGAGCAACTGACGGGCGCCGAGCCCGACTTCCCCGTCGACCTCTTCGCGGCGGGACTCGTCGCGCTCTACCTGCTGCAGGGCCGCAAGCCCGATTCCCTCGCGCTGGCGGGGCAGTTCGCCGCCCAGGGCGCCCCCGGAGCCCCGGAGGGCGTCCCCGCGCCCCTGTGGGACGTGATCGCGAACCTCCTGCACCCGGACCCCCGGAGGCGGTTCCGGACCGCCACAGGGGCGCGCAAGGCCCTTGCCGAGGCCGCCCGGCTGCTACCGTCACCCGACCCGGACGAGGATCCGGTGGAGGTGTTCGACCAACTCGGTCCGCTCCCCGCCGGTTTCGGCCCCGCAGGCCCCTCGGAGCGACGCTCCGCGGCCGCGTCCGCGCCCTCCGCGGAGTCCGCTCCCCCGCCCTCCCCGAGGGCCTCGCACGGGCCACCCGCCGCCGGTGCCGACGCCGGTGCCTTCGGGCCGCCGCCGCCCGGCTACGGCCCCGAGGAGACGGACGGTTTCCACCTCGCGCCCCCGTCCTCCCCCGCGCCCGCGGAGCCGGCACCGGCACCGGCTCCGACGCCGGCCCCGACGCCCGTGGCGCCCGCGCGCCGCCGGGTCCCCCCGCCCCCCGCCGGGGCCACCGCCGCGATCCTCTCGGCGGCGCTCCTGTGCTTCGCGGTCGGCGCCTGGGCGTCGACCCGCTTCTAGGCCCCGTCGTGGAGGCGGCGCCGGGCCAGCAGGAGCCAGCCGCCGAGCCCGAGCAGCAGCAGCGTGCCCGTCCCGAAGCCGGCGCCCGCCACGGTCCGCATCAGGGAGCGGTCCTCCTCCCGCGCGGCGGCCTCGGGGACGGTGAGCCCCTCCTTCGCGGCGGCCCGCTCGGCGGCGCCGACCCCGAAGCCCGCCGCCGCCAGCCCCTCCCGGTACGCGGGCTCCGCGGCCCGGACGCCGCCCACGTCCACCCGTAGGGTCAGCGGCACGGGCGAGGCGTCCTCGGTGAACTCCCCCACCTTCCCGCCCAGGGTGACGGCGACGTAGTACCAGCCGGCCACCCGCAGCGGCCGGACCTCCGCCTTGTCGGAGAAGCGGTTCGCGTACGCCACCGGCACCGTCCCCGGCAGGGTCACGGCGGCCTGCTTCCCGTCGTAGGAGGTGTCCCCGGAGTCCACGAGCCCCCGGTAGGGCGCGTACAGCGAGACGGTGAGCCCGTCGGAGGCGGAGCCGTACGGCCGGGTCATCCGGGCCTTCGCGATCTCGGCGCCGACCGCCAGCCGCTGCCCCCAGTCCAGCGGCACCCGGTAGAACCGCGTCTGGCCGGGCCTCAGTTCGTCGCGCCACACTCCGGAGCCCAGGGCCCGCGCGTCGTTGAAGCCGGTCCCTCCGGTCCGCGGGACCGGGTCCGTGCCCGGCAGGACAGGGGAGGGGGAGGGCAGCACCGGGGGCGGGGAGACCGGGGCGCCGCCCGCGGCCGGGGCCGGTTCGCGCAGGACGAGGAGCTCCACCGGCCAGGCCGCCCGGTCGGAGTCCTTCGCCGCCGACCGGGTGACCTTCGCGTAGTACGTCCCCGGGGCCTGGCACTCGGAGTCCTCCTCCAGCCGCCGCTGGCCCGCCGCCGCGAGCGGGACCGGGTCGAGGCCGAAGGAGGCGCGGCCCGGGTTGTACGGGCAGGCGCGGCCGGCGTTGGTCATGACCTCGACCTCGACCCCGTCGGAGTACCCGACCCTGCTCCCCGCGGGCGGGCGCAGCACCGCGGAGACGTACACGGTGGAGGCGCCGTCGAGACCGAGCCGGTACACCCGTTCGCCCGGGGCCACGGTGTCCTCGTAGACCACGCCGGTCTCCAGCAGCGGGGCGTCCGCCGTGGAGGGCCTGCCCTCCACCCGCCGGGCCCCCTCGGCCGCCCGGTAGCGCGGCGGCGGGGCCGGGGCCGGGGAGGGCCCGGTCTCCGCGCGGGCGGCCCCCGGCAGCCAGAGCGCCACCAGGGCCGCGGCCAGCCCGAGGCGCACGACCGCGCCCGCCCCGCGTCCGCGACGCACCCGCACGTTCACGTCCACCCCACGCCATCCCGATTTTTGCCAATGCAAGCGAAATCGTTGCAGAACGGAATTTCTCGGCACAGAACAGCACGAAGCCCCGGCAGCAGCGGCAGCCGGGGCTTCATGGAATCAAGCGGGTCTCACACGCCGGAACCAGAGGGCACGGAGTCGGTTGCCTCCGTCCACAGGTCCTGCTCGGCGCGGTCCGCCTGGATCTGGCGGTACACGAGGAGCCCGCCGATGGCGGCCAGTGCGACCAGGAGCAGCTTCTTCACCGCGCGACCTCGTCTTTCGTTGACGTAGGGGACTTCTGGCGGCCAACAATACACACCGGCCGATACCGATCGGTTACCTGGCAACCCCTCACATGGCCCAACGACAAAGACCCCCAGGCCATGGGCCTGGGGGTCTTCGACACTGTGGGGCTAACAGGATTTGAACCTGTGGCCTCATCCTTATCAGGGATGCGCTCTAACCAACTGAGCTATAGCCCCATCCGCGCTGCGCGCTGACTCCTGAAGATTAGCGCACAGACGCGGTCGAGCCAAAATCGCGCTCTACGGGGCGTCCGCGCAGGTCATTCGTCCTCGGCGAGCGTGAGCTCCACGCCGCCCACGAAGCCCGCCGACAGGTTGTAGATGAACGAACCCAGCGTCGCCAGGGCCGTCATCAGCACCACGTCGATCACCGCGATCACCGAGGTGAAGATCAGCACGCGCGGCAGCGACAGGAACGACTGGAGGTCGAACCCGTTGCTCTCGTTGGAACCGGTCGCCTCGCTGATCGTGCCGCCGACGGTCGAGAAGATGCCCATGGCGTCCATGACCATCCACAGCACCGCCGCCGCGACGACGGTGCACACGCCCAGCGCGATCGACAGCAGGAAGCTGACCTTCATCACCGACCACGGGTCGGCCTTGGCCACCCGCAGCCGCGCCTTGCGCGTCCTCGGCGTCGTCCGGGCGACCGGACTCGGTCCCCGCTGCGCGCCGGGGCCCTTGGGGGCCGCGTAGGCCTGCGGGGGCTGGTACGGCTGCGCGCCCCGCTCCTGGCCCGCGGCGGCCTTCTGCTTGCCGTTCGCCTTCGACTTCGCCTGCGCCTGCGCCTGTGCCTGCGCCTGCGCGGCCGGTGCCGGCTCCGGCTCCGGTCCTCGGGTGTCCGTCACCGTTGCCCCCTGTCCCCCCTGGGAGTCCGCGGCGGGGCCACGGGCACCGTTCGCTCCAGTCTTGGCCGGTCCGGCGCCCGTGGCTCCACTCACGCTTACTCCTCGTGCTCCCCTGCCGGAGACTCACTGCCCCCGGCCGCCTCGGCGGCCTGTCCGTCGGCTGCCCCGGCCTCGATCTCTGTCTCGATCTCGTCGACCTCGTCAGCTTCCTGACCGGCCTCGGCGTTCCGAGCGATGCCGACCACGGCATCGCGCTTGCCCAGGTTGATCAGCTGGACGCCCATGGTGTCACGGCCCGTCTCCCTGACTTCGTTGACGCGCGTACGGATCACACCACCGCCGAGCGTGATGGCGAGAATCTCGTCCGTTTCGTCGACCACCAGCGCGCCCACGAGCGAACCGCGGTCTTCCACGATCTTGGCGGCCTTGATGCCCAGACCACCACGGCCCTGGACGCGGTACTCGTCCACGGCCGTCCGCTTGGCGTAGCCGCCGTCGGTCGCGGTGAAGACGAAGGTACCGGGCCGCACGACGCTCATCGACAGCAGCTCGTCGCCCTCGCGGAAACTCATGCCCTTCACGCCGGACGTGGCACGCCCCATCGGGCGCAGCGCGTCGTCGGTCGCCGTGAAGCGGATCGACTGCGCCTTCTTGCTGATGAGCAGCAGGTCGTCCTCGGCGGACACCAGCTCGGCGCCGATCAGCTCGTCGTCGCCCCCGTTCTCGGTCTCCCGGAGGTTGATGGCGATGACGCCACCCGAACGGGGCGAGTCGTAGTCCTTCAGCGCCGTCTTCTTCACCAGGCCGCCCTTGGTGGCCAGGATCAGGTAGGGCGCGGCCTCGTAGTCGCGGATCGCGAGGATCTGGGCGATCTTCTCGTCCGGCTGGAAGGCCAGCAGGTTCGCCACGTGCTGCCCGCGCGCGTCGCGGCCGGCGTCCGGCAGCTCGTACGCCTTGGACCGGTAGACGCGGCCCTTGTTGGTGAAGAACAGCAGCCAGTGGTGGGTGGTGGAGACGAAGAAGTGGTCGACCAGGTCGTCCTGCTTCAGCTTGGTGCCGCGCACGCCCTTGCCGCCGCGCTTCTGCGAGCGGTAGTCCTCGGTCTTGGTGCGCTTGACGTAGCCGCCGTGCGTGATGGTGACGACGATGTCCTCTTCGGCGATCAGGTCCTCCATGGACATGTCGCCGTCGAAGGGCACCAGCTTGGAACGCCGGTCGTCGCCGAACTTCTCGACGATCGCCGCCAGTTCCTCGCTGACGATCGAACGCTGCTTCGCCGGCGAGGCCAGGATCGCGTTGTACTCGTTGATCTTCGCCTGGAGTTCGTCGTGCTCGGCGACGATCTTCTGCCGCTCCAGGGCCGCCAGGCGGCGCAGCTGCATCTCCAGGATCGCGTTCGCCTGGATCTCGTCGATCTCCAGGAGGCCCATCAGGCCCTCGCGCGCGATCTCGACCGTGTTGCTGCGCCGGATGAGTGCGATGACCTCGTCGATCGCGTCCAGCGCCTTGAGCAGACCGCGCAGGATGTGGGCGCGCTCCTCCGCCTTGCGCAGGCGGAAGCGCGTACGCCGGACGATGACCTCGATCTGGTGCTGCACCCAGTGACGGATGAACGCGTCGATCGACAGGGTGCGCGGCACCCCGTCCACCAGCGCCAGCATGTTCGCGCCGAAGTTCGTCTGCAGGTCGGTGTGCTTGTAGAGGTTGTTCAGCACGACCTTGGCCACGGCGTCGCGCTTGAGCACGATCACCAGGCGCTGGCCCGTCCGGGACGAGGTCTCGTCGCGGACGTCGGCGATGCCGCCGATCTTGCCGTCCTTGACCAGGTCGGCAATCTTCTGGGCGAGGTTGTCCGGGTTGGTCTGGTACGGGAGCTCCGTGACCACCAGGCACTGGCGGTTCTGGATCTCCTCGACCTCCACCACCGCGCGCATCGTGATGGAGCCGCGCCCGGTCCGGTACGCCTCCTCGATGCCCTTGCGGCCCACGACCAGGGCACCGGTCGGGAAGTCGGGGCCCTTGATGCGCTCCAGGAGCGCGTCGAGGAGCTCCTCGTGCGAGGCGTCCGGGTGCTCCAGCGCCCACTGCGCGCCCGCCGCGACCTCGCGGAGGTTGTGCGGCGGGATGTTGGTGGCCATGCCGACGGCGATGCCGGCGGAGCCGTTGATGAGCAGGTTCGGGAACCGCGCCGGCAGGACGGTGGGCTCCTGGTTGCGGCCGTCGTAGTTGTCCGTGAAGTCGACGGTCTCCTCGTCGATGTCCCGGAGCATCTCCATGGCCAGCGGCATCAGCTTGCACTCGGTGTAGCGCATCGCGGCCGCCGGGTCATTGCCCGGGGAGCCGAAGTTGCCGTTGGAGTCCACCAGCGGCATGCGCATCGACCACGGCTGGGCCAGGCGGACCAGCGCGTCGTAGATGGAGCTGTCGCCGTGCGGGTGGTAGGTGCCCATCACGTCGCCGACGACGCGGGCGCACTTGTAGAAGCCCTTCTCGGGCCGGTAGCCGCCGTCGTACATCGCGTACAGCACACGACGGTGGACCGGCTTGAGGCCGTCCCGTACGTCGGGCAGCGCGCGGGAGACGATGACGGACATCGCGTAGTCGAGATAGGAGCGCTGCATCTCGGTCTCGAGCCCGACGGGCTCGATGCGCATGACGGGCTGCTCCTCCGCGGGGTTCTCCGCGGTGGGGGTGGTTTCGTCGGCCATTGCTGGTCAGAAGTCCTTTCAGGCGGTCAGCTGAGCCGACTCAGATGTCGAGGAAGCGAACGTCCTTGGCGTTGCGCTGGATGAAGGAGCGCCGGGCTTCGACGTCCTCACCCATCAGCACCGAGAACAGGTCGTCGGCCTGCGCGGCGTCGTCCAGGGTGACCTGGCCGAGCACGCGGTGGTCCACGTCCATGGTGGTGACGCGCAGCTCCTCGGCGTTCATCTCGCCCAGACCCTTGAAGCGCTGGATCGAGTCTTCCTTGATCCGCTTGCTGTTCTGCTTGCCCAGTTCGACCAGGGCGTCGCGCTCGCGGTCCGAGTACGCGTACTCGAAGTCGTCGCGACCCCACTTGATCTTGTAGAGCGGCGGGCGGGACAGGTAGACGTGCCCGGCCTCGACCAGCGGCCGCATGAAGCGGAAGAGGAAGGTCAGCAGCAGGGTGTTGATGTGCTGGCCGTCGACGTCGGCGTCCGCCATCAGGATGATCTTGTGATAGCGGAGCTTCTCGATGTCGAAGTCCTCGTGCACACCGGTGCCGAAGGCGCTGATCAGCGCCTGGACCTCGGTGTTCTGCAGGATCTTGTCGATGCGCGCCTTCTCGACGTTCAGGATCTTGCCGCGGATGGGCAGGATGGCCTGGTACATCGGGTTGCGGCCGGACTTCGCCGAGCCGCCGGCGGAGTCACCCTCGACGATGAAGATCTCGCACTTGATCGGGTCGTTCGACTGGCAGTCGGACAGCTTGCCCGGCAGCGAGGCGCTCTCCAGCAGACCCTTGCGGCGGGTCAGGTCGCGGGCCTTGCGGGCCGCGACGCGGGCCGTGGCCGCCTGGATCGACTTGCGGATGATGTCCGCGGCCTCGACCGGGTTGCGGTCGAACCAGTCGTTGAGGTGCTCGTGGACGACCTTCTGCACGAAGGTCTTGGCCTCCGTGTTGCCCAGCTTGGTCTTCGTCTGGCCCTCGAACTGGGGCTCGCCCAGCTTGACCGAGATGATCGCCGTCAGACCCTCGCGGATGTCCTCGCCGGCGAGGTTGTCGTCCTTCTCGCGGAGCAGCTTCTTGTCGCGCGCGTAACGGTTCACCAGACCCGTCAGAGCCGCGCGGAAGCCCTCCTCGTGCGTACCGCCCTCGTGCGTGTGGATCGTGTTCGCGAAGGAGTAGACCCCCTCCGTGTACTGCGAGTTCCACTGCATCGCGATCTCGACCGAGAGCATGCGCTCCTTGTCCTCGGCCTCGACGTCGATGACGGTCGGGTGGATCAGCTCGCCCTTGCGCGAGTTGAGGTACTTCACGAAGTCGACGATGCCGCCCTCGTAGTGGTACTTGACCGTGCGCGCCTGCGGCTCGGTCGCGTCCGCTTCCGGGTCGTCCGCGCCCGCCGTGGCCTTCGCCGACTCGCGCTCGTCGGTCAGCGTCAGGGTCAGGCCCTTGTTGAGGAAGGCCATCTCCTGGAAGCGCCGCGACAGCGTCTCGAAGGAGTACTCGGTGGTCTCGAAGATGTCGCCGTCGGCCCAGAACGTCACCGACGTGCCGTGCTCGTCGGTCTCCTCGTTCTTGGCCAGCGGGGCCGTCGGCACGCCCAGCTTGTAGTCCTGGGTCCAGCGGTGGCCGTCCGTCTTGACCTCGACCGCGACCTTGGTCGACAGGGCGTTCACGACGGACACACCGACGCCGTGCAGACCGCCGGAGACGGCGTAGCCGCCGCCGCCGAACTTGCCGCCCGCGTGCAGGACGGTCAGCACGACCTCGACGGCCGGCTTCCCCTCGGACGGCACGATGCCGACCGGGATACCGCGGCCGTTGTCGACCACGCGCACCCCGCCGTCGGCGAGGATCGTGACGTCAATGGTGTCCGCGTGCCCGGCCAGCGCTTCGTCGACCGAGTTGTCGACGACCTCGTAGACGAGGTGGTGCAGACCACGCTCACCCGTCGAGCCGATGTACATACCCGGCCGCTTGCGGACCGCGTCCAGGCCCTCGAGGACCTGGATCGCACTGGCGTCGTAATTCTTCTCGTTGGAGTCGCCGGAATCGGCCACGAAGCGCCCTTTCTGGCACAGCGCAGCCCGTACTCCGGACCAGCATGTGCGCCGGGGGAGCGGCCGCGTCGATCTGCGTTGTCTGCGTTTGTCGCTGTCACCCCGCGAACGGGCGGGATTGTCTCCAGTCTACCGGTACCACTGACATGAATGGGGGTTTGCCGGTACCTGAGTCCGCATGTGCCGCCCTGAACCTCCTCTCTCCGACTCCCCATATTCGGGGTGGGGCTCCAAGAGGCTCACGCGGGCATCCAGCGCTTCGGCCTGTCAACCCGCGGCTACCGTGAGGGACACCGCACCCGGCGGGGCCGGTCCCGGGGGCGCGCGGGCGGGGCGCGGGCACGGGAAGAGGGGGCCCGCGCGGGGCGGAAAGGGCCGGAAACCGCCTGGGGGCCGGCGCTCGCGGGCGGCGTCCGGCCCGGTACCGGGCCGGGGCCGCCCGGACCCGGGGTACGGGGCCGGGGGCCGGGGGCAGGCGGTACGGGCCCGCGGGACCGGGCCGGGGCAGCGGTCGTACGGACCCGCCCGCTCGGGGGCTGGGCGGTCAGCCCCAGGTGTCCCCGGGCCCGCTGCTGCCGGGGGCGCGCCAGGGGCCGTGCCGCTTGGGCCGGCCGCCGGGACCCTGGACCTTGATCAGCCGGACCGTGCCCTGGCCCAGGTCCGCGTTGAGCCGCGCCACCAGCTGCGGGGCCAGCAGCTTCAGCTGTGCGGCCCAGGCCGAGGAGTCGCACCGTACGAGGAGCTCACGGTCCTCGTAGCGCTCCGGTTCACAGTGCGCGGCGATCTCCGGGCCGACGATCTCCGCCCAGCGCTCCATCACCCCGGCCACCGCGATCGGCATCTCCCAGCCGCGTTCCGTCCGCAGCCGGTCCAGGGCCGCCATCAGCGGCATCGGATCCCGGCCGTCGGCACGGGCGCCGGAGCGCAGGCCCGGCTGCTGGTGACGTTTGCGCCCGCTCACCGCGTTCCCGCGGGCGCGGGCCTGCTCCCGCGCGGCGGCCAGCGCCTGCCGCGCCAGGTCCACCCCGGACGGTTCCGGGGTCCTGGGCTTGTCCTGCCCGGCCTCGCCCGCGCTCACAGCCGGGTCACCTCGCCGCCGGAGACCGCGAACCGGGTGCCGGTCAGCACCCCCGGAACATCGTCGTCCACCGCCGCCGTCACCAGGACCTGCTCGCCCGGGGCCACCAGTTCCGCGAGCCGCTCCCGGCGGCGCGCGTCGAGCTCCGCGAAGACGTCGTCCAGGATCAGCACCGGCTCCGTCCCCTCCGAGCGCAGCAGCTCGTACGAGGCCAGGCGCAGCGCCAGTGCGTACGACCAGGATTCGCCGTGGCTGGCGTACCCCTTCGCGGGCAGTTCGCCCAGGCGCAGCAGGACGTCGTCGCGGTGCGGTCCGACGAGGGTGACGCCGCGTTCGATCTCCTGCTTGCGCACCTCGGACAGGGCCGCCAGCAGGACCTCGTAGAGCGCCTCGCGGGTGCGCGCCTCACCGCTGTCGACCGGTTCGCCGGCCGAGGACCGGTAGGCGAGCCCGAGCGGGCCGCCGCCGGGTGCGAGCTGCTCGTAGGCCTTGTCGGCGAGCGGCAGCAGGGTCGCGATCAGGTCGAGGCGCTGTGCGAGGAGTTCGGCGCCCGCGCGGGCCAGGTGCTGGTCCCACACGTCGAGGGTGGAGAGGTCCATGGAGCGGCCTCCGTGCCGACGGGCCATCGCCGCCGACTTCAGCAGGGTGTTGCGCTGCTTGAGGACGCGTTCGTAGTCGGAGCGGACGGCCGCCATGCGCGGGGAGCGGGCGGTGACGAGCTCGTCCAGGAAGCGGCGCCGCTCCCCCGGGTCGCCCTTGACCAGCGCCAGGTCCTCGGGGGCGAACAGCACGGTGCGCACGATCCCCAGGACGTCCCGCGGCCTGACCTGCGAGGACCGGTTGATGCGGGCCCGGTTGGCGCGGCCCGGGTTGAGTTCCAGCTCCACGAGCTGCTGGCGTTCGCCCTGGGTGACGGCGGCCCGGACGACGGCCCGGTCCGCGCCCATCCGGACGAGCGGGGCGTCCGAGGAGACCCGGTGGCTGCCCAGGGTCGCCAGGTAGCCGATGGCCTCGACGAGGTTCGTCTTGCCCTGGCCGTTGGGGCCCACGAAAGCGGTGACGCCCGGGGCGAGGGGAACCTCGGCCCGGGCGTACGAGCGGAAGTCGGCCAACGAGAGATGCGAAACGTGCATACGGCGCCGACCTCCCCCGGCTTCCTGCTGCTTGCTCTGTGGTGCTGTGGTGCTGTCGTTCCGTGGGGCGGTGTCGCCCCGTGGAACTACTTCTTCTCGACCGCGTGGCCGCCGAACTGGTTGCGCAGCGCCGCGATCATCTTCATCTGCGGGGAGTCGTCCTGGCGCGAGGCGAAGCGGGCGAACAGCGAGGCGGTGATCGCCGGCAGCGGCACCGCGTTGTCGATCGCGGCCTCGACGGTCCAGCGGCCCTCGCCGGAGTCCTGCGCGAAGCCGCGCAGCTGCTCCAGGTGCTCGTCCTCGTCCAGCGCGTTCACGGCGAGGTCCAGCAGCCAGGAACGGATGACCGTCCCCTCCTGCCAGGAGCGGAACACCTCGCGGACGTCGGTGACCGAGTCCACCTTCTCCAGGAGCTCCCAGCCCTCGGCGTAGGCCTGCATCATGGCGTACTCGATGCCGTTGTGGACCATCTTCGCGAAGTGGCCCGCGCCGACCTTGCCGGCGTGTACGGCGCCGAAGTCGCCCTCGGGCTTGAGGGCGTCGAAGATCGGCTGGACCGTCGCGACGTGCTTCTCGTCGCCGCCGTACATGAGCGCGTAGCCGTTCTCCAGGCCCCAGACGCCGCCGGAGACACCGCAGTCGACGAAGCCGATGCCCTTGGCCTTCAGCTCCTCGGCGTGCTTCTCGTCGTCGGTCCAGCGCGAGTTGCCGCCGTCGACGACGATGTCGCCGGGCGAGAGCAGCTCCGCGAGCTCGTCGACGGTGGACTGCGTGGCCGCACCGGCGGGGACCATCACCCACACCACGCGGGGGGACTGCAGGCTGTCCACAAGTTCCCGCAGGCTGTGGACATCCGCGAGGTCCGGGTTGCGGTCGTATCCGATGACGGTGTGGCCTGCGCGGCGGATGCGCTCGCGCATGTTGCCGCCCATCTTGCCGAGACCGACGAGACCGAGCTCCATCAGGTGCTTCCTTACGCGTTGTGGCCGTCTTTGGCTGTGCCGGGGCTCCCCGGGTTCGGGGGTCGCCCACCGGATCCGAGCCTACGCCGGGCCGTGGTGCGGGGCCCGCTTCGAACGGCGTCGGGCCCGGTCCCGCAGGCTGCGAGACCGGGCCCGACGTCGGTGTGCGGGGGGTGTCAGCCGGACAGCCGCACCGGCATGATCAGGTACTTGTAGGCCTCGTCGGCCTCCGCGTCGACCGCCGGACGGCCGCTGAGCAGCGCGGGCTTGGTGGACGTGGTGAAGCTGAGCTGGGCCGCGGGCGAGTCGATCGCGCTGAGGCCGTCGAGCAGGAAGGTCGGGTTGAAGGCGATGGAGATGTCGTCGCCCTCCAGCTTCGCGTCGACGCGTTCCACAGCCTGTGCATCGTCGCTGGAGCCGGCCTCCAGGATGAGGACGCCCTGCTCGAAGCTGAGCCGGACCGGCGTGTTGCGCTCGGCGACCAGGGCGACGCGCTTGACGGCCTCGACGAAGGGCGCGGTCTCGATCACGGCGATGGAGTTGAACTCCGTCGGGAAGAGGGTGCGGTACTTCGGCAGGTCGCCTTCGAGCAGGCGGGTGGTGGTGCGGCGGCCCGCGCCCTCGAAGCCGATGAGGCCCTCGCCCTGGCCGGAGCCGGAGAGCGCCAGGGTGACGGTGTCGCCGCTGGTCAGGGACTTGGCGGTGTCCAGGAGGGTCTTGGCGGGCACCAGGGCCACGGCCGAGGCGTCCGGGTTCTCCGGCTTCCACAGGAACTCGCGGACCGCGAAGCGGTAGCGGTCGGTGGAGGCCAGGGTGACGCGGTCGCCCTCGATCTCGATGCGGACACCGGTCAGGACGGGCAGCGTGTCGTCGCGGCCGGCGGCGATGGCGACCTGGGCGGCGGCGGAGGCGAAGACCTCACCGGGCACGGTGCCGGTCGCGGTCGGCATCTGGGGAAGCGCCGGGTATTCCTCCACAGGCAGGGTGTGGAGTGTGAACCGGGAGGAGCCGCAGACCACGGTCGCCCGTACACCGTCTGTGGAAATCTCCACCGGGCGGTTGGGGAGGGCGCGGCAGATGTCGGCGAGGAGCCGGCCGGAGACGAGGACGGTGCCGTCCTCCTCGACGTCCGCCTCGACGGAGACGCGGGCCGAGACCTCGTAGTCGAAGCCGGAGAGGGACAGGGTGCCCTCTTCGGCCTTCAGCAGCAGGCCCGCGAGCACGGGCACCGGCGGCCGGGCCGGGAGGCTGCGTGCAGCCCAGGCCACCGCCTCCGCGAGTACGTCGCGTTCCACCCGGATCTTCACCGGAAACCGCCTCCTGCTGTTGCTCGCTCGTCTGCCGGCCTTCGTCGTCGGCTCGTCGATGCCTCGACCGTTGCCGGGGACCAGTCTGACGTACGGCGCCGACAGTCGTCGCGGCTGGCGGTCAAGTCGGGAGCGAGGTGTCGGAGCGGCCGGTCGACGAGTTGTGCACAGGACCTGCTTGAAAACCGAAACCGGCCTAACTCTCCATGGGGGTAGTAGTAGGGCCTGTGGAAACGGTGGATAAGCCCGTTTTCCCAGGTCAGCCCGCGTTTTTTATCCCCACACCCTGTGGGTGGCACCGGTGGACAACACGGTGTCTCTGTGGAGAACGAAAACTTCTGCACAGGCCGTCCCCAGGGGACCCGTACTACTCCACAGCTGTGTCCCCAGCTTTTCCCCAGCGGTCCACACACCAAACGTCGACATCCGTGTGACGGCTTTCACTCGGGACGGTGACCGGGGGTGCCTCGTTGCCGAACAGTGGACAACGGTGTGGAGAACCCCCCGCGTCCTGTGCACAGGACGCGGGAACCTGTGGGTCTCCGGTGGACAGAGGAGTGGATGAGCCTGTGGACGAATTTTCTGTCCACAGGCTGTGGATGGCCCTTGCTCACAATTCCACAGGCGCCTGACCTGGCCTGATGAGCCCTCAACCAGCACTCCTGTGGACGGATTGTGGGCGACCGAAACTGTCCTCAGGCTGTGGATGGAAGAAAGTTGGGGAATCTGTGGATGACTTGCCCCCTGGGGGGCGTATTCGAACAAGTCGGGGGCGCACGGACGAAGAAGGGCGCCCCCGGTTCAATCCGGGAGCGCCCTGTCTGGGGGTTTGCCCGGGGTCGCGGAGTCCCCTGACGCCGCTGCCGGGGGCCGGCGTCAGCCGTTCTTGATGCGGTTGGTGAGCTCCGTGACCTGGTTGTAGATGGAGCGCCGTTCGGCCATGAGAGCGCGGATCTTGCGGTCGGCGTGCATGACGGTGGTGTGGTCGCGGCCGCCGAACTGGGCCCCGATCTTGGGCAGCGACAGGTCCGTGAGCTCCCGGCACAGGTACATGGCGATCTGCCGGGCGGTGACCAGGACGCGGCTGCGCGAGGAGCCGCACAGGTCGTCCACGGTGAGCCCGAAGTAGTCCGCGGTGGCCGCCATGATGTCGGAGGCGGTGATCTCGGGCGCGCTGTCCTCGCCGCCCGGGATCAGGTTCTTGAGGACGTCCTCCGCCAGGCCCAGGTCGACCGGCTGCCGGTTGAGGCTCGCGAAGGCGGTCACCCGGATCAGCGCCCCCTCCAGCTCGCGGATGTTGCGCGAGATGCGGGAGGCGATGAACTCCAGTACCTCCGGCGGGGCGTTGAGCTGCTCCTGGACGGCCTTCTTGCGCAGGATCGCGATACGGGTCTCCAGCTCGGGCGGCTGGACGTCGGTGATCAGACCCCACTCGAAGCGGTTGCGGAGCCGGTCCTCCAGGGTGACGAGCTGCTTGGGCGGCCGGTCGGAGGACAGCACGATCTGCTTGTTGGCGTTGTGGAGCGTATTGAAGGTGTGGAAGAACTCCTCCTGCGTCGACTCCTTGCTCGCGAGGAACTGGATGTCGTCGACCAGCAGGATGTCCATCTCGCGGTAGCGCTTGCGGAAGGCGTCGCCCTTGCCGTCGCGGATGGAGTTGATGAACTCGTTGGTGAACTCCTCCGAGCTCACGTACCGCACCCGCGTACCGGGGTAGAGGCTGCGCGCGTAGTGCCCGATGGCGTGCAGCAGGTGCGTCTTGCCGAGGCCCGACTCCCCGTAGATGAAGAGGGGGTTGTACGCCTTCGCCGGCGCCTCGGCGACGGCCACCGCGGCCGCGTGCGCGAAGCGGTTGGAGGCGCCGATGACGAAGGTGTCGAAGAGGTACTTGGGGTTCAGCCGGGCGGTCGGCTCCAGCGGGCCCGAGGTGGAACCGCCGGACGGGGCCGGCGGGGGCGCGGGCCGGCCGGGGGCCGGGCGCGGGGCGGGCTGCTCGTACTGCTGCTGCTCGTACTTCTGTTGTTCGTACTTCTGCTGTTCGTACTTCTGGGATTCGTACGGGGACTGCTCGTACTGCTGCGGTTCGTAGGAACCCTGGTCGTAGGAGTTCTGCTCGTAGCCCCCGGGCTCCTGCTGCTGGAGGTAGCCGGGCTGCGGGGAGGCGTAGGGATCGCGCTCGGGGAAGCCGCCCAGGCGCGGCTGCTGCCAGCCGTAGTCGTCCTGCTGGCCGCCGCGCGGCCAGGCGCCGGGCTCGGGGCGCTGCTGCTGGTACTCCGGGTAGGCCGGGCGGGCGGTGGGGAGCTGGTCCTCGCCGCCGGGGCCGGTGTGGCCGCCGGGGCGCTGGCCGCCGTACGGCTCGTAGCCCTCGCGCTGCCCCGGGGCCGACGGCGCAGGGGGCGCGGGCTCACCGGCGGAGTCGTCCACCGTGATCGCGATCCGGATGGGCCGGCCGCACTCACGGCTGAGGGCATCGCTGATGAGCGGGGCCAGGCGGCCTTCGAGAACCCGCTTGCCCCATTCGTTGGGGACGGCGAGCAGGGCGGTGTCGGCCACGAGGGCCAGTGGCTGGCATCGTTCCACCCACTGCTTGTCCTTGGGCTCGATGCCCTGCTGACCCTCCCCGAGCAGTTTCTCGAGCACGCGTGGCCACACTGCGGCAAGATCGGCAGGTACGTCAGCCACAGAGCACGCTCTCTCACAGGTCCCGGTCCCACGAATGTGTGGTTCTTTGGGACGGTCGGGACAAAAATCCGGGATCAGGCAACGGTAGTCAGGCCGGTGGGTAGGGTTCAAGTCGTTGTCCACAGCCTGTGCACAGTGTGAGGCAGGGCGGGCTCGGTTTGACCGGATGGCGTAGCCGCGCGTACCGTAACGAGGTCGAGTTGTCGATGGCTGCTGCCGCCTGCCTACCGATGGGCGAAGATCACTGGTTGTGATCGTTTAGCGGTGTCCACTCGGGCGAACACGCGAGTTCCTCGTGGGCGCACGGTGACAGCCAGGCGATGTAACGCCACACACGATTCATTCTCTGGAGCCCCCGAGTGAGCAAGCGCACCTTCCAGCCGAACAACCGCCGTCGTGCCAAGACCCACGGCTTCCGTCTCCGGATGCGTACCCGTGCCGGTCGCGCGATCCTCGCGAACCGTCGCAGCAAGGGCCGCGCCGCCCTCTCCGCGTAACAACACGCAGGTCGTGACGTTGTGCTGTCTCCCGAAAATCGGCTGAGGCGGCGTGAAGACTTCGCGAGCGCGGTACGACGGGGTCGGCGGGCAGGACGCCCGCTCCTCGTCGTCCACCTACGTACCAGCGGTGCAACGGACCCGCACGAGCCGGGGGAGATCGATCCCTCGCCGCGTGCGGGTTTCGTCGTCAGCAAGGCCGTCGGCATAGCTGTCGTCCGCAACCGGGTCAAGCGTCGCCTGCGTCACCTCGTCCGCGACCGGCTGGCCCAGTTGCCCGCAGGTAGCCTGGTGGTGGTGCGGGCCCTGCCCGGAGCGGGTGATGCCGGCGTCGACGAGCTGGCTCGTGACCTGGATGCCGCCTTGGCGCGGCTACTGGGAGGCGTCGCTCGATGAAGTACCCGCTGCTCGCCTTGATCAAGCTGTACCAGTGGACGATCAGTCCGCTGCTCGGGCCGGTGTGCCGCTATTACCCGTCGTGCTCGCACTACGGGTTCACGGCCATCGACCGGCATGGTGCGGTGAAGGGGACGGTTCTGACCGCCTGGCGGATCCTGCGGTGCAATCCGTGGTCCCCGGGTGGTGTGGATCATGTCCCACCCCGGAAACGCCCGCGTTGGCACGAGCAGCTGCGCAGTGCGTTGCGTAGATCTCGCAATGCTCAAGGAGCCTGATTAGTGGACACGATTGCCAGTCTGTTCAGCTTTATCACCACCCCCGTGTCATGGGTCATCGTCCAGTTCCATTCGCTGTACGGGGCGATCTTCGGCCCGGACACCGGATGGGCCTGGGGCCTGTCCATCGTGTCCCTGGTGGTACTGATCCGTATCTGCCTGATCCCGCTCTTCGTGAAGCAGATCAAGGCGACGCGGGGCATGCAGGCGCTCCAGCCGAAGATGAAGGCGATCCAGGAGCGCTACAAGAACGACAAGCAGCGTCAGTCCGAAGAGATGATGAAGCTGTACAAGGAGACGGGTACCAACCCGCTCTCCTCGTGCCTTCCCATCCTGGCGCAGTCCCCGTTCTTCTTCGCGCTGTACCACGTGCTTTCGGCCATCGCCAACGGCCAGACCATCGGCGTGATCAACCAGTCGCTGCTGGAGAGCGCCCGCCAGGCGCACATCTTCGGCGCCCCGCTGGCCGCGAAGTTCACGGACAGCGCCGAGAAGGCCGCCTCGCTGGGCGCCTCGATCACCGACGTGCGCATCGTGACCGCCGTCATGATCGTTCTGATGTCGCTGTCGCAGTTCTACACCCAGCGCCAGCTGATGGCGAAGAACGTCGACCTCTCGGTCAAGACGCCGTTCATGCAGCAGCAGAAGATGCTGATGTACATCTTCCCGCTGATCTTCGCGGTGATGGGCATCAACTTCCCCGTCGGTGTCCTCGTCTACTGGCTGACCACGAACGTGTGGACCATGGGTCAGCAGATGTACGTGATCAACCAGAACCCGACGCCGGGCAGCAAGGCGCAGGACGAGTACCTGACCCGTCTCCTGAAGCACGTCTCCGCCCACGGGGACGTCAAGGGCCGGGGCAAGAAGAAGATCGTCGCGGCGATCGTGGCCAAGGGTCCGGACCGCAACGACAACGAGCGCAAGTTCATCACCGCGCTGACGAAGCAGGGCATGGCCGCGCAGGCGGACGGCTCCGTGATGAAGAGTTCTGAAGCCACCGCCGATGCGGACGCTGCGAGCGGCGGTGTCGCGACCAAGCGGCAGCAGCCCAAGCGGCAGACGAAGTCGAAGCGACAGACGCCCCCCAGCAAGCCCTCCAAGAAGTAAGAAGGAGTCCCTCCCGTGACGGAAGGCACCACCACCGCCGCCGCTGAGAGTGGCGACACCCTGACCCGCCTGGAGCAGGAGGGTGAGATCGCGGCCGACTACCTTGAGGGTCTGCTGGACATCGCGGACCTGGACGGCGACATCGACATGGACGTCGAGGCCGACCGTGCCGCGGTGTCGATCGTGAGCGACTCCGCCAGCCGCGACCTGCAGAAGCTCGTGGGCCGCGACGGTGAGGTCCTGGAGGCTCTCCAGGAGCTGACCCGCCTCGCCGTGCACCGCGAGACCGGGGACCGTAGCCGGCTGATGCTGGACATCGCCGGTTTCCGGGCCAAGAAGCGCGAGGAGCTCGCGGCGCTGGGTGCCAAGGCCGCCGAAGACGTGAAGTCCTCGGGCGAGCCGCTGAAGCTGGCTCCGATGACCCCCTTCGAGCGCAAGGTCGTCCACGATGCCGTGGCGGCCGCCGGTCTCAAGAGCGAGTCCGAGGGCGAGGAGCCGCAGCGCTTCGTCGTTGTGCTCCCGGCCTGACCGGAACGTTGTGTGTCGGCCCCGTCTGTGTCGCAGGCGGGGCCGATGTTTGTAAGCCTGACATGTGAACGGCACGGTATTGGCGTGAGCGGTTCTGTACGGAAGGACGGTCCCCGTGACGGAGGCAGCTGAGCTTCCCCAGGCGCCCGAAGAGGCGCGCGCGGTGTTCGGTGAGTTTTTCCCGGAAGCTGTGCGGTATGCGGAGCTGCTGGCGGATGCGGGGGTCCAGCGCGGTCTGATCGGGCCGCGTGAGGTTCCCCGCCTGTGGGAGCGGCACCTGCTGAACTGTGCGGTGCTCTCCGAGGTGGTGCCCCAGGGCGTCACCGTTTGCGACGTGGGTTCCGGGGCGGGTCTGCCCGGCATCCCGCTCGCACTGGTCCGGCGGGACCTGAAGATCACCCTGCTGGAGCCCCTGCTGCGCCGCACGAACTTCCTCCAGGAAGCCGTGGAGCTGCTGGGTCTGGACCACGTCACCGTGGTGCGCGGCCGGGCCGAAGAGGTACTCGGCAAGGTTCAGCCGGTGCACGTGGTCACGGCCCGTGCCGTGGCCCCGCTCGACCGGCTGGCCGGCTGGGGCGTTCCCCTGCTGCGTCCGTACGGGGAGATGCTGGCGCTCAAGGGCGACACTGCGGAGGAGGAGCTGGTGGCGGCGAGGGTCGCGCTCAGCAAGCTCGGTGTGGTGAAGACCTCGGTGCTGCAGGTGGGAGAGGGCGTTGTCGACCCCCTGTCCACGGTGGTCCGGGTGGAGGTCGGAGAAAGCCCCGGTGGGGTGAGGTTCGCGGCCAAGCGGGCTAAGGCCGCCCGCGTGGGGCGGGTACGCCGACGCCGTTGATCTTGTCCCTTTCGGGCTGTTGGGCCCTATAGGTCTGGATTTCGGAGTGTCGTAGCGGCCTGAAGACTCCGTCCGGGCATCGTGTTTCACGTGAAACATCGCTCTCTGCTGCACGGAATCATCAGCCGCGGCCGTGCTGCTGCGGCCCCCCGCCCCCGCAAGGGCGCGGGGGGTACGGAGTTGTCCACAACGGTGGATTCATCCACAGGAGTACGGGCCCCGCTGGTTCGCGACCCCGGTGACATGGCAGGCTCTGTTCATCGCGAGCCCACTGCCGAGGAGAGTGACACCGTGCGGTCCGACGCCAACCTTGCGGGGCCGATGGCCGATCCGGTCCCCGGTCCCCGCTCTGAATCGCCGGGCGAGGATGTTTCACGTGAAACATCCCCGGCTACTGCCGGGGTGGGCCACCTGCCTCCGCCCCTCGTCGACAACGACGACCACGAGGACACCCCCGTCGAACGGGCCGCCCAGCTCGCGGTCGACACGATCGGCCGGACCGGCGCCGCTCTGCCGCGGCCCGCGCAGACCCGGATCATGGTGGTGGCCAACCAGAAGGGCGGCGTGGGCAAGACCACGACGACCGTGAACCTGGCGGCCTCGCTGGCCCTGCACGGTGCCAGGGTCCTGGTGATCGACCTCGACCCGCAGGGCAACGCCTCGACCGCCCTGGGTATCGACCATCACGCGGAAGTGCCCTCCATCTACGACGTGCTCGTGGACAGTCGGCCCCTCCTGGAGGTCGTCCAGCCCGTGGTGGACGTGGAAGGGCTGTTCTGCGCCCCGGCCACGATCGACCTGGCCGGAGCGGAGATCGAGCTGGTGTCCCTGGTGGCCCGCGAAAGCCGCCTCCAGCGGGCCATCCAGGCCTACGAGCAGCCGCTCGACTACATCCTGATCGACTGCCCGCCCTCCCTGGGCCTGCTGACCGTGAACGCCATGGTCGCGGGCGCGGAGGTACTGATCCCGATCCAGTGCGAGTACTACGCACTGGAGGGGCTGGGACAGCTGCTGCGCAACGTCGACCTGGTGCGGGCCCATCTCAACCCGAACCTGCACGTCTCGACGATCCTGCTGACGATGTACGACGGCCGGACGCGGCTCGCTTCCCAGGTGGCTGAGGAGGTGCGCACCCACTTCGGCAAGGAGGTGCTGCGCACCAGCATCCCGAGGTCGGTGCGCATCTCGGAGGCGCCGAGCTACGGGCAGACGGTCCTCACGTACGACCCGGGCTCCAGCGGTGCCCTCTCCTATCTGGAGGCGGCGCGGGAGATGGCCCTACGGGGAGCCGGAATCCATTACGACGCCCAGGACGCCCATCTGGGCGCGGGCATGAACAGCACGCAGAGCATGGCGGAGGGGATCCAGTGAGTGAGCGACGTAGGGGTCTGGGACGGGGGCTCGGCGCGCTGATTCCGGCGGCTCCCCAGGAAGCGACGCCCATGGCCGGGGCCGGCTCGACGTCCCCGTCGGCGGTACCGACGCTGGCGTCCGAGCGGGGCATCGCCGCGGCGAAGCTCGCCGTGCTGGCGCAGGAGGCGGCACCCTCAGCGGTCGCCGCCGATGTTTCACGTGAAACATCGGCGGCCGGGGTGCCGGAGCAGGCGAAGGCGGAGGTCGCCCCGGCGGCAGGTGCGACGTTCGCGGAGCTTCCGCTGGACACCATCAAGCCGAACCCGCGTCAGCCGCGTGAGGTCTTCGACGAGGACGCTCTGGCGGAGCTGGTGACCTCCATCCAGGAGGTGGGTCTGCTCCAGCCGGTGGTCGTACGGCAGACGGCCCAGGGCCGGTACGAACTGATCATGGGTGAACGGCGCTGGCGTGCCTGTCGTGAGGCGGGACTGGAGCGGATCCCCGCGATCATCCGGGCCACGGACGATGACAAGCTGCTGCTGGACGCGCTCCTGGAGAACCTCCACCGGGCACAGCTGAACCCCCTGGAGGAGGCGGCCGCGTACGACCAGCTGCTCCAGGACTTCAAGTGCACGCACGACCAGCTGGCGGACCGGATCGGACGTTCGCGCCCTCAGGTCTCGAACACCCTGCGTCTGCTGAGGCTTTCCGCACCGGTTCAGCGCCGGGTGGCTGCCGGGGTGCTGTCGGCGGGGCACGCACGGGCGCTGCTGTCGGTGGAGGACTCCGAGCAGCAGGACCGCCTGGCGCACCGGATCGTCGCCGAGGGCCTGTCGGTGCGTGCGGTCGAGGAGATCGTGACGCTGATGGGCTCCGAGCCGGCGAGCACGGTGAAGCCGAAGGGCCCGCGCGCAGGAGGCCGGGTCGCCCCGGCCCTCAGTGAGCTGGCGACCCGCCTCTCGGACCGGTTCGAAACCCGGGTGAAGGTGGACCTGGGGCAGAAGAAGGGCAAGATCACCGTCGAGTTCGCTTCGATGGAGGATCTGGAGCGGATCCTGGGCACGCTGGCACCGGGCGAGGGCCGGGTACTGGAGCAGGGCCTTTCCGGGGAGTAGTCCGTCCGTCTCTGTACCCTGCTCCTTCGGGCGATGTCCACACTCGAAGAAGCAGGGTGCAGTGGTTACGATGCCGTCATGGGTCGTCGGTTGGTACCGCTCACGCTCGACAACCTCCAGGACCTTCCCCGGCGTTGCCGGAGCTGCGTGTTCTGGGAGCTGGATCCCGTCAGCGGGGAAGCCGCCGTGAAGGCGGGCACCCCGGAGCTGGAGAAGGAGGGGTGGATCTCCGCCGTCCTGCTGGACTGGGGGTCCTGCGGCCGGGTGGTCTATGTGGACGAGGTCCCGGTGGGCTTCGTGCTCTACGCACCGCCGGCCTATGTGCCGCGTGCCGCCTCGTTCCCGACCAGCCCGGTGTCCTCGGACGCGGTCCAGCTGATCACGGCGTGGATCATGCCCGGATACCAGGGCCAGGGCCTGGGGCGGGTGATGGTCCAGACGGTCGCCAAGGACCTGCTGAGGCGGGGGTTCAAGGCCATCGAGGCTTTCGGTGACGCGCACTGGGAGAGGCCCGCGTGTCTACTGCCGGCCGATCACCTGCTGGCGGTGGGCTTCAAGACGGTCCGTCCCCATCCGGCCCATCCCCGGTTGCGGTTGGAGCTGCGCACGACGCTGTCGTGGAAGGAAGACGTGGAACTGGCCCTGGACCGACTGCTCGGCGGCGCTCGGGCGCGGAAGGAACCGGTGCTGCGTCCGCTGTGAGCGGGAGCGGAGGGGCGGGACGGCTCCGGATACGTGAAACGGGGCCGCCCCTGGAGGGGCGGCCCCGTTTCACGTGAAACACGGCGCGGGTCAGACGCTCTTGACCGTGACGAAGTCGGAGAGGTCGCGCAGGATCGCGGCCTTCGGCTTGGCGCCGACGATGGTCTTGACGACCTCGCCGCCCTGGTAGACGTTCAGGGTCGGGATGGACATGACGCCGTAGCGGGCGGCCGTCCCCGGGTTCTGGTCGATGTTGAGCTTGACGATCTCGATCTCGTCGCCGTACTCGGCCGCGATGGCTTCCAGGGACGGCGCGATCTGGCGGCACGGGCCGCACCACTCGGCCCAGAAGTCCACGAGTACGGGCTTGCCGCTGGCCAGGACCTCAGCGTCGAAGTCGGCGTCGGTCACGGTCTTGAGAGCCACAACGGCCTCCTCTTGATACGGGGTGTGGGGTGTGGGGATGAAGCGGGGGTCAGACGGTCGCGGTCGCGTGCTCGGCGTCCGCGAGGGCGGCGAGGAACCGCTCGGCGTCGAGAGCGGCGGAGCAGCCGGTGCCGGCCGCCGTGATCGCCTGACGGTAGGTGTGGTCCACGACGTCGCCGGCGCCGAAGACACCGGTGATGTTGGTACGCGTGGAGGGCGCGTCCACCTTGAGGTAGCCCTCGTCGTCCAGGTCGAGCTGGCCGGTGAAGAGCTCGGTGCGCGGGTCGTGGCCGACGGCGATGAAGAGGCCGGTCACGGGCAGCTCGGAGGTCTCACCGGTCTTGGTGTTCCGCAGGGTCAGGCCGGAGAGCTTCTGCTCGCCGTGGATCTCGGCGACTTCGCTGTCCCAGGCGAACGAGATCTTCGGGTCGGCGAAGGCGCGGTCCTGCATGGCCTTGGAGGCGCGCAGGCTGTCGCGGCGGTGGACGATGGTGACCGACTTCGCGAAGCGCGAGAGGAAGGTCGCCTCCTCCATCGCGGTGTCGCCGCCGCCGACCACGGCGATGTCCTGGTCCTTGAAGAAGAACCCGTCGCAGGTGGCGCACCAGGAGACACCGCGGCCCGAAAGGGTGTCCTCGTTGGGCAGACCGAGCTTGCGGTGCTGGGAACCGGTGGTGACGATGACGGCCTTGGCGCGGTGCACCGTGCCGGCGGTGTCGGTGACGGTCTTGATCTCACCGGTGAGGTCCACGGAGACGATGTCGTCCGGAACGAGCTCGGCACCGAAGCGCTCCGCCTGGCCGCGCATGTTGTCCATGAGGTCCGGGCCCATGATCCCGTCCTGGAAGCCGGGGAAGTTCTCGACCTCGGTGGTGTTCATCAGCGCGCCACCGGCGGTGACGGCGCCTTCGAAGACCAGCGGGTTGAGCGAAGCGCGTGCGGTGTACAGGGCGGCCGTGTAACCGGCCGGCCCGGAGCCGATGATGATCACGTTTCGTACGTCGCTCACGGGTTCTTTCCTCGTCTCTGCGGACTTCTGGGTGCCTACCGGGGGCCGGTGCGGACTCTCACCCCACCCAACGGATCCTACGGCGCGAGCATTCCCCTCAGATCCGCCTCCGGCCGCGAACGTGCCCGGTTCGGCTCCCGAATCCATCAGCTCCGGGGATAGGTGCTGGTCAGAAGGGGCTTTTCGGGGGCCTGCGCCGGATCGTCGGCGCAGCCCGCAGGCACGAGGTAGGCGTCCGCCAGAGACGGGTCATCCGGATGCGGAAGCACGAGGAGGTAGACGGGCGTGCCCTGGTAGCTGCCGCGCTCGGAGGCGAGCGGGACTTCGGTGCGGCCGGTGGACCGCTGGACGCACGGCGGGACCGACACGGGCCCCGGTGATGCCTGCCGGTCGGAGGGGGCCTGCTCCGGGGAGGTGGTGTCCAGGCCCATGGTCTTGTTGGACTGCCCCTCGGCCGCCGTGGCGAGGAGCCGCTGGACGTTCCCACGGAGCCCCTGAGCGGTGTATCCGCCGGTGTCCGCGGACCGGGCGGCGGCGCTGGCCGTGGCGTGGGTGGCGTTGTCGTGGGAGCCGGTGCCGGTGAGGCCGCCGAAGAGATAGATGCCGAGTACGCAGGCGGCCGCCCCCGTCAGGCCCGCGAGGACGGCGATCCGGCGGCGTGCGCGGCGCCGGCCCGGACCGGTTGGGCCGGACGGGTGACCGGAGGGCCGCAGGGCCCCGGTCCGGCCGGACGCGGGTGCCGGTGTTTCACGTGAAACATCGCCACGGGCGTCCGTATCGGCCTCAGCCCCGTCTTCGACATCGGCTCGGGGTTCGGGGGCGGATGCGGGAGTGGCGGCGCGAGAGGCCGTGGCATCCAGGAGAGCCTCGGCCGCCAGCGCGGCGTCGATGCGTCCGGCGACGGCGGAAGGCATCCGGGGCGGCCCCGGGAGGGTGCCGAGGAGGGACCGGATCTCGTCGAGGGAGGCACGGACGTCGGCGCACAGGGAGCAGTCATCGAGGTGCCGGCGCACTTCGGCGGTCCGGGACGGGGAGAGCAGCCCTTCGGTCAGGTCGGAGATCTCGGAGACCTCCGGGTGCCGGATCGTGCCGGCAGTGCCGGTCGTCGGGGTCACGGTCGTCCACCTCCGCCCTTCACAACGTCTGGGTCCGGATCCCTCGGCCGGGAATCCCTGGAGTCTGCCGCAGGTGGGACGGGTGTCCCCGGCGTCCGGTTCCTTCCCCGCTCGGTGGCGGTGTTATCCCCGGCATTCGTGCGCAGATGAGTGAGCATCGGGAGGAGTTTCGCCCGGCCGCGCGCGCACCGGCTCTTCACGGTGCCGGAGGGCACGCCGAGGACCCGGGCGGCCTCCGCGACGGGGTATCCCTGCATGTCGACGAGGACGAGCGCGGCCCGCTGATCGGCCGGGAGGGTGCTGAGGGCGGCCAGGAGCTGGCGGTGGAGGTCCTGGCGCTCCGCGGGGGCCTCGGCGGACTCGTGGGGCTCCAGGAGGCGCTCCAGCCGGTCCGTGTCGTCGAGCGGCGAGGTGCGGCGGGAGGCGGCCTTGCGCGCACGGTCGAGGCAGGCGTTGACGGTGATCCGGTGCAGCCAGGTGGTCACGGCCGAGTCGCCGCGGAAGGTGTGGGCGGCCCGGTAGGCGGAGACGAGCGCGTCCTGGACGGCGTCGGCGGCCTCCTCCCGGTCGCCGAGGGTGCGCAGCGCGACGGCCCACAGCCGGTCGCGGTGGCGGCGTACGAGCTCACCGAAGGCGTGGGGGTCACCGTCGACGTGCGACGCCAGGAGTTCCTGGTCGCTGCGGTCGCCGGTCGCGGCTTCGTCCAACGGTGAGCCCCCTCCCCTGGCGTGCGTCAGCCCTTGAACTTCACGTCCGTGATGCCCTGCTTGAACCCGGCGCTGCTGTAGTCGTCGTAGGGCGCCTGTGGCATGGCGGTGATCCACAGGAGCACGTAACGCGTCTTGACCGGGTTGTCGGTGGACAGGTTGACCGTGGTGTCGTTGGTCGTCGTGCCCGCGATCTTCTTGGACTCCTTGACCGGCTTGCCGGGGTGCATGGAGTCGGTCGCGTACAGCGCCAGCGTGGTGTGGTCCCCCGCGAACCTCAGCCCTATCGAGGCGGCACTGACCTCTCGCTCGGAACCGAGGTCGTAGATGATGCCGACACCGGACTTGATCTTGACCTCGGGGCCGTCGAGGAAGCTCTTGGTGCGCCAGTAGGTCGAGCTGTCCCCGTCGAGGGTCTTGGAGACCCCGTCGGCGTTCTGCGGGGTGCCGTCCGGGTAGTACTCCGCGGCTCCCTTGATCGAGAGTGGGACGGGGTCCTTCTTCTCCGGGCTGTCGTCCGTCTTCTGCTGCTGGGTGCGCGGGGTCTCGCCGGTGCCCTGCTTCCCGTGGCCCAGGAGCGCGTCCGCGAGCTGCCAACTGCCCAGGCCGAGGGCGGCGATCAGGAGGGCGGCGACGCTCCACTTGAGGGCGCGGCCGGTGCGGCTCTGCAGCGGGGGCGGCGGCGGCAGGACCGGGGCCACCTGGGTGGTGGGTGCGCCGATGGGCGCCGGGCGGCCGTAGCTGCCCTGCTGGTAGGTGGTGTGCTGGTACTCCGGAGGGGCCGTGAAGGCGGGCTCGGGCGGCCGGATGCGGGGCATCGCGGCGACGGCCTTGGAGAGCTCCTCCGGCGTGGTGCAGGCGGGCTCCTGACGGGAGGCGGTGGCGCCGTCGTTGGCCAGGGCGCGCATGGCGAGTTCGCCGAGACCCCGGTGGACACCGGCCCGGACCTGGTCGGGGGCGAGCAGGCCGACGCCCTTGGGCAGGCCGCGCAGGCCGTACGCGTCGTCCTCGTACGGCCAGCGCTGGGTGAGGGCGGCGTACAGCAGTGCGCCGATGGCCTCGGTGTCGGCCCGCTGCGGGGTCTCGCTGGTGATGCCGCGCAGGGCGGCGTTCACGGCGAGGCCGCGGATGCGGTACTGACCGGTGGAGGTGCGCAGTATCGCGCTGGGCGTCAGGCGCAGGTGCGCCAGGCCCTCGCGGTGGGCGGCGGCCATGGCCTGGGAGACCTGGCTGACCAGCTGGTAGGCGTCGTGGGGCTCCAGCGGGCCGGCCGCGAGGAGGGCGGTGAGCTCGGTGGCGTCGGGCAGCCACTCGTGGACGACGTAGACGAGGTCGTTCTCCTCCACGGCGTCGAGGACCTGGACGAACCGGGGGTCGCCGAGCAGGGCGGAGGAGCGGGCGGCGGCGAGTACCGTGCGGGCCCGGGGGTGGTCGGCCGGGAGCAGGTGGACGCCCACCGCGCGGCGGAGCTTCTCGTCCATCGCCCGCCAGCTGCTGAATCCGTCCAGACGGGTGACGCACTCCTCCAGCCGGTAGCGCCTCGCCAGCTTGTGGCCGCTGTGGAGTTCGGGTGCGGCCGTGGGGGCCGCACTTCTGCGTTCGCCGTCCTTCTCGGGCATGGGTCCGTCCGCGGCTCGTCCGTTCTGGGTGTCCACCCCGTCGGCCGTGGCCTTGACCGCGTGTGCGGTCAGCGGCTCTTCGCCGCTGTTGTCGGCCACGTCGACGGCAGCCGTGCTACGTTCCGCCACCGTCGTCCCTGCCTCCCCATCCGTTGCGCGCTGTCGGCCAGTCTGCGAAGCCATGCCAATTGTGCCCACAGTCCGGCGCTCTGCACGACACGCGATCGGGGTCCGGTCCGTCAACGGGTCTTCGCATCAGCGGCCCAGTCGTCCGCGGACCATTCCGACCATGGAGTTGAGCTCTTCGATCCTCATCCGCTTCGCGGCGATCAGGAAGACCGCGCCGAGCGCGATGCCGCCGCCGATCAGGGAGACGAGGGAACCGGCGGCTCCGCTGCCCAGCCAGTGGGTGATGCCGTAGGCGACGCCGCCCGCCACCGCGGCGGCTGGCACGCAGGCGCCGATCAGCCGGGTGTAGGTCCGCATCACGTGGGCGCCGTCGAGGTCGCCGCCGAGACGGGTCTTGAGGCGCCGCCAGGCCACGCCGACGCCGACCACGTAGCCGAGGCCGTACGCGGCGGCCATGCCCACGACCGCCCAGCGGGCGGGCAGGACGAAGTAGGCGAGTACGGAGACACCGGCGTTGACGGCCGCGACGATGACGGTGTTGTAGAAGGGGGTCCGGGTGTCCTCGTAGGCGTAGAACCCGCGCAGGACTACGTACTGGACGGAGTACGGGATCAGGCCGAGGCCGAAGGCCATCAGGACGTAGCCGATGTTCACGGCGTCCTTGCCGGCGCTCGCGTAGAGCAGGGTGGCCATCGGGACGCCGAGCGCGAGGAACGCGAAGGCGCAGGGCACGATGGCGACGGCCGAGGTGCGCAGGCCGTAGGAGATGTCGTCGCGGACCGCGGCGGCATCGCCGTCGTGGGCGGAGCGGGAGATGCGCGGCAGGACGGCCGTCATGACGGAGACGGTGATGATGGCCTGCGGCATCTGCCACAGCAGCAGCGCGTAGTTGTAGGCGGTGATGCCGGTACCGCCGTGTCCCTGCTTCTCGGCGGCCGTGCCGGCCGCGGTGGCGAGCTGGGTGACGACGACGAGGCCGATCTGGTTGGCGAGGACGAAGAAGAACGTCCACTTGGCCAGGCCGGCCGCCTTGCCGAGGCCGTGGCCCTTCCAGTCGAAGCGCAGGCGCGGCTTGAAGCCGGCGTCGCGCAGGTAGGGCAGCATCGCGAGGGACTGGACCGCGAGGCCGAGCAGGGTGCCGATGCCGAGGAGGCGGACGCCCTCGGCGGTGATGGTCGCCTCCGAGACGCCGGAGGCGGTGAACCCGCCGAAGGCCCAGATGAAGGCGCCGAAGGTGGCGATGACGACGATGTTGTTGAGGACCGGGGTCCACATCATCGCGCCGAACCGGCCCCGGGCGTTGAGGATCTGACCGAGCACCACGTGGACGCCCATGAAGAACATCGTGGGCAGGCAGTAGTGGGCGAAGGCCACGGCGACGTCGAGGCGCTTCGGGTCGCCGGCGATCGTCGGCGACATCATGCGGATGAAGAGCGGGGCCGCGAGGACACAGACGGTGGTGACCGCGCCGAGCAGGGTGATGACGAGGGTGAGCAGGCGGTTGGCGTAGGCCTCGCCACCGTCCTCGTCGTTCTTCATGGCGCGCACGAGCTGCGGGATGAAGACGGCGTTGAGGGCGCCGCCGCCGACGAGGACGTAGATCATCGTCGGCAGGGTGTTGGCGACCTGGTAGGAGTCGTTGAGGGTGGCGACGCCGATGGCGCCCGCGATGACCAGGGTGCGGGCGAAGCCGGTGATGCGCGAGACGATCGTGCCGGCCGCCATGAGGGCGCTCGACTTGAGCAGGCTGGAGGCCCGCCCGGCGGGCTTGGTCGGCGCGGGGGCCGCGACGGGTGCCTCCTGGGCCGGGGTGCCCGGAGCGGCCTGCTGGTCGCGGTAGAGGTGGGTGAAGGCGTCGGCCGCCGGCTGCTCCTCCGCGGCCTCCGTCATGAGCGAGTCCACCCCGACGAACTGCGTCGTCGTCGCGTGGTCGCCGTACGGCAGGTGGCGTGAGGGGCCGTCGGGCTCGGGCGGCGGGGTCTGGGCCCACACGCGCGGGTCGGGGCCGTGCGAGGGGGCCTGCGGGGCGGCGTAGAGCGGACCCGGCTCCTGGTAGGTGCCCGGCGGCGGCGGGGGGTGCGAGGCGCGGTCGTAGAGGACCTCGGCGACGGGATCCTGGGCCGACAGGTCCTGCCCCCGGTAGGGGTCGTAGTCGTAGGCGTCCTGGACATACGGGTCGTGGTCCGGCGCGGGCGCGGGTGCGGGAACCTGCCCGGGCACCGGAGCGCCCGGAGCAGTGCCCTGGGGGGGCGTTGGCCCACCAGTGCCCTGCGCGCGGTCACCGTCGTACGGCGCGTTCATCGCAACCCCACCTCATCGTCCCCAGGCCGACCGGCCACGGCATCGCTCAACGGTCCACTGTCTCACTCGTCCCGGACCCCTCGGTGCTTTGCGGTCCGGTGTCCGTGGACACGTCACTCGGCTGCGTGCTCTCCTCGGCGACCGCGCGCGCGGCGACGCGCTTGCGGCTGGCGTACATCTTGATGCCCGCCAGGACCAGGAGGAGCACACCGCCCGCGATGACGAGCATGACGGTGGGGGTGACCTCGGTGGCGTCGACGGTGAACCTGCGTTCCTTGCCGTACGGCACGCCGTCCTTGGTGAAGAGCCGCGCAGTGACCTCGACCGGGCCGCTCGCCGTGGCGTTGGCGGTGAACTTTACCGTCTGGCTGTGGCCCCCTTGGACGGAGACCTCCTGCTCGTCCTCACCGCCGTCGCCGATCGTCAGACGGGTGGGATTCGCGGACTTCACCCGCAGTACGAGGTTGTGGACGTCCTGGACGAGGCTGTTCTGGACGCTGACCGGGATGGTCGCGCTGTGCCCGGACAGGGTGGCGTCCGACTTGGGGACGACCTTGACCTTGTCCGTGAGTCCGATCAGGTAGTCCTGGACCTGGTCCCGGTAGACACGGCCCTCGTCCGGGCGGCCGCGCCAGGAGGTCGACATCTCCCGGTTGGTGGTGTTTCCGAAGGGGATCTCGACGCGGTCCGGCGCGGTGAGGATGACCTTGAAGTGGTCGAGGGTGTTCTGCGTCGTACGGATCTGCTCGAACGCCGACACCGGCAGTTCCTGCTTGCTCAGGGCCTCGGGGTACTGGCCCGCGCCGGGGACCTGGGTCGCGGCCCCGGGGTCGGGCTTCGCCGCGGCGGCCGCCTCCAGGTCGGAGGGCTGCGTCCAGCGGGCCGCCTGGAGACCGCGCAGGGCGGTCGCCATCGACTCCACCTGGCTGGCGGTGGGCCTGCGCGTGGGCGCGACCACGTAGCTGCGGGGCTCTTCGCTGTTCTGCAGGTTGAGGGCGAGGCTGTGGGCGAGGAACTGCTGGACGGCCAGCGTGGAATTCCCGGCGCGGGCCATGTCGCCGTCGAAGGCGGTGGACAGGTCGGCGTCGGCGACGACGGCGGTGGTGCCCGCGCCGATCGGGCGGGCGGCGCTCGGGGCGTAGCCGAGGGTTCCCGTCTCCTGGAGGCTGTCGCTGCGGGTCAGGACGTTGTGCGCGCCGGCCGAGGTGGCGACGTTGACGATCGACGGGTCGATGGCCCCGTCCACGGGCCAGGAGAAGTCGGTGGACGGTGTGACGTGGAGCACCGTCTCGACGGCCTGCTTCGCCTTGTCGGTGGCGGGCCGCAGCTGGCCCAGGGTGCCGGAGACGTCCTTGCCGTGGTGGGCGAGCGAGGCGATGTCGGGGTCGGCGAAGGGCAGTGCGACGACCTTCTTGCCCTGTACGGCGGTCTCCAGGGAGCTCAGCCACTGCTCGGCCAGCGCCTTGTTCCTGCCCTGCACGGGCTTGCCGTCGGGGTCGGGGCTGCGGACCCGGTACCCCTTGGCCATGGCGTCGACGGTGGTGAGCAGGTCGGGGTCGATGACCCAGGTGACCGGGAGGTCCCTGCCGAGCGAGACCATCCGCTCCAGGCGGCCGCCGGGCCGCAGCTCGTCGGCGAGGGAGTCGTCGAGGAAGACGGGGGTCTGCACCTCGTCCGAGCCGGTCTCGGCGGTGACATGCGTGGTGGAGATCAGCGGCCACACGTAGGTGAGGGAGGAGCGCTTCGCGGCGGGGTCCGGCTGCCAGGGCAGGAAGGTCCGCTGGATGCCCAGGACCTGCTCGTGCGGACGGCTGTCGGTCATCCCGGACAGGGAGACGCCGAGCTGGTACACGCCGTCCGCGCCCAGGTCGAGCTTGTTGACCGGGACCTTGATCGTGAACTGCTGGTCGACCTTCGAGGGCAGGGAGTCGATCTTCACGGCGAAGGCGGAATCGATCTCGCCCGGGTCCACCCCGGGCCGGAAGCCCTTCCGGTCGGCCACCTCGCCGATGGACGAGCGGTCGCCGAGCATGGGGCCCACCCGCAGTCCGACGTGGGCACCCTTGATCGTCTCGCGGCCGTTGTTGACCACGCTGCCCTGGATGGTGAGCGTGTCGCTCTTGACGGGAGCGCTGGGGGACACCTCGGTCAGCTGGACGTCGACGGACCCGTCTGCGGCCTGCGCCGGCGGGGCCGGGGCGTAGATCAGGGCGGCCAGCACCGGCGTCCCGGTCAGCAGGACGACCGCCCGCCGCAGCCACCGGCGCCGGGCAGGGGCGGGAGCCGCCCCTTGGATGTCTGCCGCCTCGGCCACGCGCTCGCCCGTCCCTCGAAGTGTCAGTGGTCGTCGTTTCTGCGTCCACGAATGGTAACGAGGTGCGCTGTGCGCGAGTGCCGCGCCTTGCTCCACATGATCGCCACGGGCCGGGGGCACCGGTACCGGGGGCGCCGGGAAACGAGGGAGCCCCTGCCGGGCGGGCCACGTACCCTTTTCTGTTGTGCCGAACGCCAATGAAGACAACCCCAGTGCCCTGAGTCAGGTGCAGCGCCGCGCGGTCAGCGAACTGCTGCGGGTCGCCCCTGTCGCCGACGAGCTCGGCCGCCGTTTCCAGGAGGCGGGCTTCCGTCTCGCCCTGGTCGGCGGGTCCGTCCGCGACGCGCTGCTCGGGCGTCTCGGCAACGATCTCGACTTCACCACCGACGCCCGTCCCCAGGACGTACTGAAGATCGTCCGGCCGTGGGCCGACTCGGTATGGGACGTCGGCATCGCCTTCGGCACCGTCGGCGCGCAGAAGGACGGCTTCCAGATCGAGGTGACCACGTACCGCTCCGAGGCGTACGACCGCACCTCGCGCAAGCCCGAGGTCTCCTACGGCGACTCCATCGAGCAGGACCTGGTCCGACGCGACTTCACCGTCAACGCCATGGCCCTGGCCCTGCCGGAGCAGCGGTTCGTCGACCCGCACGGAGGCCTGGAGGACCTGGCCGCCGGCGTGCTGCGGACCCCGGGCACCCCGGAGGAGTCCTTCTCCGACGATCCGCTGCGCATGCTGCGCGCTGCCCGGTTCGCCGCGCAGCTGGACTTCGAGGTCGCCCCTGAGGTGGTGGCCGCCATGCGCGAGATGTCCGACCGGATCGAGATCGTCTCGGCGGAACGGGTGCAGGGCGAGCTGAACAAGCTGCTGCTGTCCGCGCACCCCCGCAAGGGCCTCGGCCTGCTCGTGGACACCGGCCTCGCGGACCGGGTACTCCCGGAGCTGCCCGCGCTGCGGCTGGAGAGGGACGAGCACCACCGGCACAAGGACGTCTACGACCACTCGCTGATCGTGCTGGAGCAGGCGATCGCGCTGGAGGAGGACGGTCCGGACCTCGTCCTGCGGCTGGCGGCCCTGCTCCACGACATCGGCAAGCCCCGGACCCGCCGCTTCGAGAGCGACGGCCGTGTTTCCTTCCACCACCACGAGGTGGTGGGCGCGAAGATGACCAAGAAGCGCATGACCGCGCTGAAGTACTCCAACGACATGGTCAAGGACGTGTCCCGGCTCGTGGAGCTGCACCTGCGCTTCCACGGCTACGGGGACGGGGAGTGGACGGACTCGGCGGTGCGCCGCTACGTGCGCGACGCGGGCCCGCTGCTGGACCGGCTGCACAAGCTGACCCGGTCGGACTGCACCACGCGCAACAAGCGCAAGGCCAACGCGCTGTCCCGGACCTACGACGGCCTGGAGGAGCGGATCGCGCAGCTCCAGGAGCAGGAGCAGCTCGACGCGATCCGCCCGGACCTGGACGGCAACGAGATCCAGCGGGTGCTGGAGATCAGCCCGGGACCGGTGGTGGGCAAGGCGTACGCGTTCCTGCTGGAGCTGCGGCTGGAGAACGGCCCGATGGGCCACGAAGCCGCCGTGGTGGCCCTCAAGGAGTGGTGGGACGCCCAGGCGGACCCGGCCGCTCAGGGCTGATCTGCGGTCCACCACCCGGGGGCGTCTCCCGTGGTGGCCGACGCCGATGTTTCACGTGAAACATCGGCGGGCCGGGCCGGGCCGGGCCGGGCCGGGCCGGGCCGGGCCGGGCGTCCGGGTTCATGTTTCACGTGAAACATCGACCCGGCGCCGGAGCATCAGCGCCGTGAGGGCGTAGAGGACGGCCACGCTCACGACCAGCACGGCGGAGCGGCCGTCGGCCGGGAGCATCAGGGCGGCCACGGCGGCCGCGCCGACGAAGGCCACGTTGACCAGGACGTCGTAGACGGAGAAGACCCGCCCGCGGAAGTCGTCCTCCACCTGGGACTGGACGACCGTGTCGGTGGAGATCTTGACTCCTTGGGTGGCCAGGCCGAGGACGAACGCGGCGACGAGCATCGGCCCGGGGGCGAAGGCCAGCCCGAGGGCGGGGACCAGGACGGCCGCCCCGGCGGCGCACACGGCCATCCATCTGCGGGTGCCCAGCCGGCCGACGGACCAGGGGGTGACGACGGCGGCGGCGAAGAAGCCCGCGCCGGAGAACCCGATGGCCATGCCCAGCAGGGCCAGGCCGTCGGCCTCGTTGTCCGACCAGGCGTAGCGGCAGAGCATGAGCAGCATCACGAACAGGGCCCCGTAGCAGAACCGCATCAGGGTCATCGCGGTGAGCGCTTGGGCGGCCTCGCGCCGGGCGGCCAGGTGCCGGAGCCCCTCGACCATGCCCCGCGCCGTGAGGGCGACCCCCTCGACGACCGAGGGGTGGACGCTGCCCGGAGGGTGGTCGGGTCCGAGGAGGCCGATGGCCAGCCTCAGGGCGGCCAGGCCCGCGCACAGGTAAAGGGCGGCTCCGAGGAGGACGACGAGGGCGTTCGAGTCGGAGACGAGCAGCCGTACGAGGAAGGCGAGCCCGCCGCCGGCGGTCGCCGCCAGGGTCCCGGCGGTGGGAGAGAGGGCGTTCGCGGTGACCAGCTGGCCGGGGCCGACGACCCTGGGCAGGGAGGCGGAGAGGCCGGCCAGGACGAAGCGGTTGACGGCGGTCACCGACAGGGCCGAGGCGTAGAACAGCCAGTCGGGTGCGTGGACCACGATCAGCAGGCCGGTCACGCAGGCGAGGAGGGCCCGCAGCAGGTTGCCGTAGAGGAACACCTGCCGGCGGCGCCACCGGTCCAGCAGCACGCCGGCGAAGGGGCCGATCACGGAGTAGGGCAGCAGCAGTACGGCCATGGCCGAGGCGATGGCCGCGGGTGAGGTCTGCTTCTCCGGGGAGAAGACCACGTAGGTGGCGAGGGCCACCTGGAAGACCCCGTCGGCGGCCTGGGAGAGCAGCCGTACGGCCAGCAGGTTGCGGAAGTCCCTCAGGCGCAGGAGTACGCGCAGATCACCTACGACAGGCATGAGGGCAAGGGTCACACACGCCGAGGGTCCCCGGGCACATTTGCCCGGGGACCCTCGGCGGAAGAACAGTCGAAGACCAGATGTCCGTCAGGACCCTGGGGTTCGGCTAGCGCTCGACCTCGCCCTTGATGAACTTCTCGACGTTCGCGTAGGCCTCGTCGTCGAAGTACTGCACCGGCGGGGACTTCATGAAGTAGCTGGAGGCCGACAGGATGGGGCCACCGACGCCACGGTCCTTGGCGATCTTCGCGGCGCGCAGGGCGTCGATGATGACACCGGCGGAGTTCGGGGAGTCCCACACCTCGAGCTTGTACTCGAGGTTCAGCGGGACGTCGCCGAAGGCACGGCCTTCGAGGCGGACGTAGGCCCACTTGCGGTCGTCGAGCCACGCGACGTAGTCGGACGGGCCGATGTGGACGTTCTTCTCGCCGAGCTCACGGTCGGGGATCTGCGAGGTGACGGCCTGCGTCTTGGAGATCTTCTTCGACTCCAGGCGGTCGCGCTCCAGCATGTTCTTGAAGTCCATGTTGCCGCCGACGTTGAGCTGCATGGTGCGCTCAAGACGGACACCGCGGTCCTCGAACAGCTTGGCCATCACGCGGTGCGTGATGGTGGCGCCGACCTGCGACTTGATGTCGTCGCCGACGATCGGGACACCGGCCTCGGTGAACTTGTCCGCCCACTCCTTGGTGCCGGCGATGAAGACCGGGAGGGCGTTGACGAAGGCGACCTTGGCGTCGATGGCGCACTGGGCGTAGAACTTCGCCGCGTCCTCGGAACCGACGGGGAGGTAGCAGATCAGGACGTCGACCTGACGGTCCTTGAGGATCTGGACCACGTCGACCGGAGCCTCGGCGGACTCCTCGATGGTCAGGCGGTAGTACTTGCCCAGGCCGTCCAGGGTGTGGCCGCGCTGCACGGTCACGCCCGCGTTCGGGACGTCGCAGATCTTGATGGTGTTGTTCTCGCTGGCGCCGATGGCGTCCGAGAGGTCGAGGCCGACCTTCTTCGCGTCGACGTCGAACGCGGCGACGAACTCGATGTCACGCACGTGGTAGTCGCCGAACTGGACGTGCATCAGACCGGGGACCTTGGCCGCCGGGTCGGCGTCCTTGTAGTACTCGACGCCCTGCACCAGCGAGGCGGCGCAGTTGCCCACGCCGACGATGGCTACGCGAACCGAACCCATTCCGGTTGCTCCCTGTTTGTTCTCGGAACGAGGCCTGCGAGATGCAGGCCTCACTTTGCAGTTTCGTCGGGCGGACCGGGCCGTCTCTGGTCCCGTCCCGCCCGCTCGCTCTCGATGAGCTCGTTCAGCCAGCGCACTTCACGCTCCACGGATTCCATTCCGTGGCGCTGCAGCTCAAGCGTGTAGTCGTCGAGGCGCTCCCGTGTCCGGGCGAGGGAGGCGCGCATCTTCTCCAGGCGCTCCTCCAGCCGGCTGCGGCGGCCCTCCAGCACGCGCATCCGCACTTCTCGTTCGGTCTGGCCGAAGAAGGCGAAGCGGGCGGCGAAGGACTCGTCCTCCCAGGTGTCCGGGCCGGTGTGGGAGAGGAGCTCTTCGAAGTGCTGCTTACCCGCGGCCGTCAACCGGTAGACGATCTTGGCGCGGCGCCCTGCGAGTGAAGCGGCGACGGCGTCTTCCGGGGCGCTGCCCGGCTCCTCGATCAACCAGCCGTTGGCGACCAGCGTCTTGAGGCAGGGATAGAGAGTCCCGTAGCTGAACGCCCTGAAGACCCCCAGCGAGGTGTTGAGCCGCTTGCGCAGCTCGTACCCGTGCATGGGGGATTCGCGAAGCAGGCCGAGGACGGCGAATTCGAGGATGCCTGAGCGCCTGCTCATCCGCCTGCCCCTCTCTGCCTCTGAGTTTATGCCGAGCTGATGTATCGGCTCGATACATCCAGACGATAGAACGGGCAGCCGTCGGCTACAAGTGGTGGCGTGGTGACCGGCGTCACATCACCAATTCGTACGACGCAGGTTGCCTGATTTGGGGTGAACTTCGGCACTGGTTGGGTTTTGACCGTGCGTAGTCTGTGCGGCAAGACACCGGGGGAACCGGAATCACCTGCCGCTTCCAGGCCACTCGCCTGCCCGAGGAGTAGTCGTTCGATGAGCGAGCACCGCCGCAAACCGCCGCAGTCCCAAGGTGGCGGCCGCGCCGCCCCCCGCCGGGCTGCCCAGCCGCACCCCGGACGGGGCTACGGCCCCGGGCGGGACGCGCCCACCGCCTCGTCCGTCGGCCCGGCCGCGGGGCACACCCCGCCCGGCAGCCGCGCCGACGCCCGCCGGGCCGCCCAGCGAGGAGCCGCGGGCCGCGGCCGCCCAGGTGGCAAGGGGGGCAAGGGCGGTCGGCTCATCAACTACCCGCGGGCCGAGAAGGAGGGCTGGAAGCGTTTCGTGCCCTCCTGGAAGCTGGTCGGGGGCACGGCCCTCGGCTTCTTCGCGGTCATCGTGGCCGGCGCCGGCATCGGGATCGCCAGTGTGGGCACGCCCGACCCGAACAAGGCGGCCCAGGCGCAGAACAACGTCTTCGAGTGGTCCGACGGCAGTCAGATGGTCGCCACGGGCGGCTCCACGAACCGCCAGATCGTGCCGATCGACCAGATTCCCGTGTCGATGCGGAATGCCGTGATCGCCGCTGAGAACGAGTCCTTCGAGACGGACAAGGGCGTCGACCCGATGGGCATCGCCCGTGCCGTGGTCAACATGGCCACCGGCGGTTCCACCCAGGGCGGCTCGACGATCACCCAGCAGTACGTGAAGAACATGTACCTGGACTCCGAGCAGACCCTGAAGCGCAAGGTCACCGAGCTCTTCATCTCGATCAAGCTGGGTGTGTCCGAGGAGAAGGACAAGGTCCTCGCCGGCTACCTCAACACCGCCTACTACGGCCGGGACGCCTACGGCATCCAGGCCGCCGCGCGGGCCTACTTCGGCAAGGACGCCAAGGACCTCAACCCGTCCGAGAGCGCCTTCCTCGCCTCCATGCTCAAGGGCCCCAACCTCTACAACCCGGACGGCGGCGTCGGCACCGCGGCGACCCCCGAGGCCAACGAGAAGCGGGCGCGCCTGCGCTGGGCCTGGGTCCTCGACCGGGAGGTCGCGGTCGGGCGGATGGAACAGTCCGAGCGGGACAAGTACAAGGACTTCCCCGAGCGCGTCGACCTGGCGCAGGGCCGCGGCCTGACCGGCCAGATCGGCTACCTCGTCGACGTCGCCAAGTCGTACGTCATGAAGACCGGCGACATCAGCGCCGAGAAGATGGCCCTCGGCGGCTACACGATCCGCACCACCTTCGAGAAGCCCAGGGTGGACGCGCTGGTCAAGGCGGTGGAGGACACCCGCAACGACTTCCTCGACGAGAAGGCGCGCCCCGAGTACGACACGTTCGTGCAGTTCGGCGCCGCCTCGGTCGACGTGAAGTCCGGCGCGATCGTCGCCCTGTACGGCGGTCCCGGCTTCGACCAGAAGCACTTCACCAACAACGCCAACACCTCCGGCGTCCCGGTCGGCTCGACCTGGAAGCCGTACGTCCTGGCCGCGGCCCTGGAGTACGGCACCCAGAACTCCAAGGGCTCGGGCATCTCGATCGACAGCAAGTACAACGCCGACGACCTCACGGTGATCAACAACCGTGAGGGCAAGCCGCTCCTCGACAAGGACGGCAAGCCGTTCCGGCAGAAGAACGAGAGCCCCGAGGCCCACGGCTACGTGACCCTCAACGAGGCGATGCGGCAGTCGATCAACGTGCCGTTCGCCCAGCTCGTCTTCGACGTCGGCCACAGCAAGGTCCGCTCCGTCGCGAAGTCCACCGGCATCCTGGAGGAGTCGATGGACGCGAACGACAACGCCTCCTTCGCCCTGGGCACCTCGACGCCCAGCGCCATCCGGATGGCCGACTCGTACGCGACCTTCGCCGCGTCCGGCACGCACCGCGAGCCCTACTCGGTGCAGACGGTCCAGAAGGACGGCAAGACCCTTCCCGGCTTCGGGCCTCCCAAGGAGGCCCGCGCCATGGACGACGCCGTCGCGAACAACATCACCAAGGTGCTCCAGAACGTCGTCGAGAACGGCACCGGCACCAAGGCGAAGAAGCTCGGCCGCCCCGCGGCCGGCAAGACCGGTACGACCGACCAGAACAAGTCGGCCTGGTTCGTCGGCTACACCCCGCAGCTGTCCACTTCGGTGACGCTCTTCCGCAACGACCCGAACGCCAAGGGCAAGGACCGCAAGCTGCTGTCCATGAACCACGTGGGTGGCGTCGACTCCATCCACGGTGGTGACATCCCGGCCGTGATCTGGACCGAGTACATGCGCGAGGCCCTCAAGGGCACCCCGGCCAAGGAGTTCCCGGAGGCCGAGGACATCGGCGTCGTCGCGGACGCGGCCGGCGCCCCGACGCCCACGCCGGCGGCGGTCCCCTCGCCCTCGACCTCGCCCTCGACCTCCGCGTCGCCCTCCCCGTCGATGGTCTCCCCGTCGCCGTCCGACGGTGGCAAGCCGTCCTGCAAGCCGTGGAAGCTCTACTGCGACCCGCAGACGGCCGCCGGCACAAGCAACGGCGGGAACACCAACGGTGGCACCAACGGCGGCACCAACGGCGGCCAGCCCGCGGGCGGCACCACCGGAGAGCCCACGACACCCACCACCGGCCGGCCCGGCCGGCCCGGCGGAGTGACCAACTGGGGCTCCACCTTCGGTGGCGGAGGCTGATCCCGCACCCGCCTCCACCCGGGAGGGCCGTCGCACCCCGTGCGGCGGCCCTCCCGCGCGTCCGGCCCGGTACGGCAGGATGAGCGCATGACCAAGGTGCACGAGGACCGGCCCGTACTGCCCACCCAGCAGGACGAGGTCGCCGCCGCCGGCAGCGAGCTCATCGGCGGCCCCATCGGCCGCCGCGCACGGATCGGCGGCCACTGGCTGGGACCGGTCCGCGTGGTGGTCCTCGTCGTCATCGGCATGTTCGCGCTCGGCATGGCGCAGAAGCTGCCCTGCTACGACTGGGCGTGGTTCCGGGGAGCGGGCTCGCAGTACACGCACGCCTGCTACTCCGACATCCCGCACCTGTACTCGGCCCGCGGCTTCGCCGACGGCCTCGTGCCCTACTTCGACCGCTTCCCCGACGTCGCGGTCGACCCGAAGTACGGCGGCATGCAGTACCTGGAGTACCCGGTGCTCACCGGTGCCTTCATGCAGGTCGCCGCGTGGCTGACGCCCTCGTCGGGAGCCGTCCAGCACCGCGAGCAGATGTACTGGATGGTCAACGCCGGCATGCTGATGGCCTGCGCGGCGGTGATCGCCGTGTGCGTCGCCCGCACCCACCGCCGCCGCCCCTGGGACGCCCTGCTCGTCGCCCTGGCCCCGGCGCTCGCCCTCAACGCGACCGTCAACTGGGACCTGCCGGCCGTCGCCCTGGCCGCCGTCGCGATGCTGATGTGGTCGCGCAGCCGCCCGTTGCTCGCCGGTGTCCTCATCGGCCTCGCGACGGCGGCCAAGCTCTATCCGGTGCTGTTGCTCGGGGCGCTGTTCGTACTGTGCTGGCGCGCCGGGAAGTGGCGCGCCTTCGGAGCCGCCGCCCTGGGCGCGGTCGTCTCCTGGCTCGTGGTGAACGGCCCCGTCATGTACTTCGCCTGGGACGGCTGGAAGCGGTTCTACGTCTTCAGCCAGGAACGGCCCATCGACTTCGGCTCCGTGTGGCTGCTGATCTCCCAGCGCACCGGAAACCCGCTGGAGGGGGCCAACACCTACGCGACCGGGCTGACCCTGCTGCTGTGCCTGGCGATCGGGCTGCTCACCCTGACGGCCCCCAGGCGGCCCCGCTTCGCCCAGCTGGCGTTCCTGGTCGTCGCCGCCTTCGTCCTGGCCAACAAGGTCTACTCGCCGCAGTACGTGCTGTGGCTGATCCCGCTCGCCGCGCTGGCGCGGCCCCGCTGGCGGGACTTCCTGATCTGGCAGGCCGGCGAGATCGTGTACTTCCTCGGGATCTGGTTCTACCTGGCCTACACGACCAGTGGGGACAAGCACCAGGGCCTGCCGGTGGAGGGGTACCAGCTGGCGATCGTCGCCCACCTGCTGGCCACGCTCTACCTGTGCGCCGTCGTCGTACGGGACATCCTGCTGCCCGAGCGGGACGTCGTGCGGCGCGACGGCTCGGACGACCCCTCCGGAGGCGTCCTGGACGGCGCCGAGGACGCGTTCGTGCTCTCCGACAGGGCGAAGGCGCCTCAGTACGCGGCGCCTTCCGAGGGACAGCGGGTCGACTGGGGCGCGGACCCCGGGCACTGAGCGGTCCGGCCGCACCGGCCGGACCGCTCAGCGCGGATCAGGCGTCGAGCGCCCGGTCGAACTGCGTCGTGGTGTGCCGCAGGTGCGCCACCAGCTCGTCGCCGACCTTCGGCTCGGTCGCGTCCGAGGGCACGAACAGGATCGACACCTGCATGTGCGGGGGCTCGGCGAACCAGCGCTGCTTGCCCGCCCACACGAAGGGCGAAAGGTTCCGGTTGACGGTGGCCAGGCCGGCCCGGGCGACGCCCTTGGCGCGCGGCATCATCCCGTGCAGGGCCTTGGGGGCCTCCAGGCCCACCCCGTGCGAGGTGCCGCCCGCGACCACGACCAGCCAGCCGTCGGATGCGGCCTTCTGCTGCCGGTAGCCGAACCGGTCGCCCTTGGCCACCCGCGTGACGTCCAGGACCGCGCCGCGGTACTGGGTGGCCTCGTGGTCGCCCAGCCAGAGCCGGGTGCCGATCCGGGCCCGGAAGCGGGTCTGCGGGAACTGCTGCTGGAGCCGCCCCAGCTCCTCGGCCCGCAGGTGGCTGACGAACATGGTGTGCAGCGGCAGCCGGGCCGCGCGCAGCCGGTCCATCCAGCCGATGACCTCCTCGACGGCGTCCGAGCCGTCGGGGCGGTCCAGGGGCAGGTGCAGGGCGAAGCCCTCCAGCCGGACGTCCTCGATCGCCGACTGCAGCAGGCCCAGGTCCTGCTCGGAGATGCCGTGGCGGCGCATCGAGCTCATGCACTCGATGACCACGCGGGCGCCGACCAGACCGCGGACCCCGTCCACCGAGGAGACCGAACGGATCACCCGGTCCGGCAGCGGAACAGGCTCCTCACCCCGCCGGAACGGGGTGAGGACGAGCAGGTCGCCACCGAAGTGGTCCTTGATGCTGGCGGCCTCGTACGTCGTTCCGACGGCCAGGATGTCGGCGCCCATGCGGGTCGCCTCCTCGCACAGCCGCTCGTGGCCGAAGCCGTAGCCGTTGCCCTTGCAGACGGGGATCAGCCCGGGGAACTGATCGGTGATCTGCTTCTGGTGCGCACGCCAGCGCGCGGTGTCGACGTAGAGCGTGAGCGCCATGCCCGTCCGGAGCCTCTCTGGAAAGCTGCGTGGTGCAGCGGGTGCGGTGTGTGGATGCGGCGGGGTCAGCGGCGCGACATGTAGATGTCGAGCGCCTTGTGCAGCATCTTGTTGAGCGGGAAGTCCCACTCGCCGACGTACTCGACGGCCTCGCCGCCCGTGCCGACCTTGAACTGGATCAGGCCGAACAGGTGGTCGTTCTCGTCCAGCGTGTCGCTGATGCCGCGCAGGTCGTAGATGCTCGCGCCGAGCGCGTACGAGTCGCGCAGCATGCGCCACTGCATCGCGTTCGAGGGCCGGACCTCACGCTTGTGGTTGGCGGAGGCGCCGTACGAGTACCAGACGTGCTGGCCGACGGTGAGCATCGTGGCGGCGGCCAGCGGCTCCCCCTCGTGCTTGGCGATGTACAGCCGCATCCGGTTGGGGTCCTCGGAGTTGAGGGCCGTCCACTGGCGCTGGAAGTAACTGAGCGGGCGCGGGCGGAACTTGTCGCGCTCGGCGGTGATCTCGTAGAGGTACTGCCAGGTCGGCAGGTCCTCGTAGCCGCCCTGGACGACCTCGACGCCGGCCTTCTCGGCCTTCTTGATGTTGCGGCGCCACAGCTGGTTGAAGCCCTTGAGGACATCGTCCAGCGAACGGTTCGCCAGCGGCACCTGGAAGACGTAGCGGGGCTGGACGTCACCGAAGCCGGCGCCGCCGTCCTCGGCCTGCTGCCAGCCCATGCGGCGCAGCTTGTCGGACACCTCGAAGGCGCGGGGCTCGATGACCGAGGCCTCCACGTCACGCAGGCGCTTGACGTCCGGGTCCTGGATTCCGGCCTTGATGGCGGCGGAGTTCCAACGGCGGATGACGACCGGAGGGCCCATCTTCACCGTGAAGGCGCCCTGGTTCTTCAGGTGCGCCAGCATCGGCTGGAGCCATTCCTCCAGATTCGGTGCGTACCAGTTGATGACCGGGCCCTCGGGGAGGTACGCGAGGTACCGCTTCACCTTGGGCAGCTGGCGGTACAACACCAGTGCGGCACCGACGAGTTCACCGGACTTGTCGAACCATCCGAGGTTCTCCGAGCGCCACTCGTTCTTGACGTCGGCCCATGCCGGGACCTGGCAGTGGCTAGCCGAGGGCAGGCTCTGGAGGTAGGCCAGATGCTGCTCTCGGCTGATGGTGCTCAGGGACAGGCTCATGCGGGGTGTCTCCTCCGGCGGCTTCGCTGGCTATGGCGCGAAGCCTACTGCGACAGGGGCGCCACCCATCTGGGGGACGGGCCGTAGCCCGGGCCGGCGTGAGGCCGGCGCCCCGTCGCGGAGGTCCCCCGGTCAGCCCAGCCAGCCGCCGAAGAGGCCCCCGTGGGCCATGCCGAGGAAGAAGCCGATGGCAGACGCGCCAAGGCCGATGATCAGTGCGAAGCGCTCGCGTGTCGTGGCGGAGATGAACTGTCCGTACAGCCCGGTCACGATCCCGACCAGCCCGGTCCAGGAGGTGAGCAGGTGCAGATTGTGGAAGAACGCAGTGACGAACGCCACGGCGCCGAGGACCAGGGTGACCGCCACCAGGGTGTCCTGGAGCGGGTGGGGCTTGCCGTCGGTCGAGAAGAGGGAGATCGACTGGGAGGACTGGCGTCGCATTGCCTGTGCCATCGGAAGGCACCTCCTGGCTGCAGCAGAGCGGTGCTGCGGGGCCGCCCCCGGCGGAGCCGGAGGACATAGCACCGTGCACACCCGGTGCTTACAGATTGTGGACCTCTCCTGCCGGATTTCAACCGGAAGGAGTCGACGGGGTAGTCTGTACGGTCTGCGCGGTGTCTGCTCTCGGACACCGTGCGGCACGCATCACGACCCTCCTGCCACGGAACGACCGTGGCCGCTGAGTCCAAAGGAGGTGGGTTCCACATGCGTCACTACGAAGTGATGGTCATCCTCGACCCCGATCTGGAGGAGCGCGCTGTCGCCCCCCTGATCGAGAACTTCCTCTCCGTCGTCCGTGAGGGCAACGGAAAGGTCGAGAAGGTCGACACCTGGGGCCGTCGTCGTCTCGCTTACGAGATCAAGAAGAAGCCCGAGGGCATCTACTCGGTCCTCGACCTGCAGGCCGAGCCTGCGGTCGTCAAGGAGCTCGACCGCCAGATGAACCTGAACGAGTCGGTTCTCCGGACCAAGGTCCTTCGCCCCGAGACCCACTGAACTTCGGTTCAGCGGTAATCGGGACCGAGTAGCACAGCAGCCCAGCAGCAATCCCCGCCGAGAGGTTCATCCATGGCAGGCGAGACCGTCATCACGGTCGTCGGCAATCTCGTCGACGACCCCGAGCTGCGCTTCACCCCCTCGGGTGCGGCGGTCGCGAAGTTCCGTGTCGCGTCCACCCCCCGCACCTTCGACCGTCAGACCAACGAGTGGAAGGACGGCGAGAGCCTGTTCCTGACCTGCTCGGTGTGGCGGCAGGCGGCCGAGAACGTCGCCGAGTCCCTTCAGCGGGGCATGCGCGTCATCGTGCAGGGCCGGCTGAGGCAGCGGTCGTACGAGGACCGTGAGGGTGTCAAGCGCACGGTCTACGAGCTGGACGTCGAGGAAGTCGGCCCCAGCCTGAAGAACGCCACGGCCAAGGTCGCCAAGACCACCGGTCGCGGTGGCCAGGGTGGATACGGCGGCGGCGGTCAGCAGCAGGGTGGCGGCGGCTGGGGCGGAGCCCCCAGCGGTGGCGCCCCGCAGGGCGGCGGAGCTCCCTCCGACGACCCGTGGGCGTCCAGCGCGCCGGCCGGTGGCCAGCAGCAGGGCGGCGGCGGGGGCGGCTGGGGCGGAAGCTCCGGCGGCTCCGGCGGTGGCTACTCGGACGAGCCGCCCTTCTAAGGGCAGCTCCATCCCCACTTCTTGATCACACAGGAGAGACACAATGGCGAAGCCGCCTGTGCGCAAGCCTAAGAAGAAGGTCTGCGCGTTCTGCAAGGACAAGACCGCGTACGTGGACTACAAGGACACGAACATGCTGCGGAAGTTCATTTCCGACCGCGGCAAGATCCGTGCCCGCCGCGTTACCGGCAACTGCACGCAGCACCAGCGTGACGTCGCCACGGCCGTGAAGAACAGCCGTGAGATGGCGCTGCTGCCCTACACGTCCACCGCGCGATAAGGAAAGGGTGACCGACTAATGAAGATCATCCTGACCCACGAGGTTTCTGGCCTCGGTGCCGCCGGCGATGTCGTCGACGTCAAGGACGGTTACGCTCGCAACTACCTGGTCCCGCGGAACTTCGCGATCCGCTGGACCAAGGGTGGCGAGAAGGACGTGGCGCAGATCCGCCGCGCCCGCAAGATCCACGAGATCGCGACCATCGAGCAGGCCAACGAGGTCAAGGCCAAGCTCGAGGGCGTGAAGGTCCGTCTGGCCACCCGCGCGGGTGACGCCGGCCGTCTCTTCGGTTCCGTCACCCCGGCCGACATCGCCACGGCGATCGAGGCGTCCGGTGGCCCGAAGGTCGACAAGCGTCGCGTGGAGCTGGGCTCCCCGATCAAGACCCTCGGTTCGCACCAGGTCTCCGTGCGTCTGCACGCTGAGGTCGTCGCGAACGTGGGCGTCGAGGTCGTCGCCGCCTGAGGCAGCGAATGAAGGGCCGCACCCTCCGGGGTGCGGCCCTTCGTCATGTCCGGGTGGCTCCGTAGCGGTGTTTCACGTGAAACGAGCCGCCCCCTGGTCGTGTTTCACGTGAAACACGACCAGGGGGCGGCTGGGCATCGGCGTAGGTCTCCGTGACGGAGCGCCCTCCGGTCAGCGGGTGGCTCCGATGACCAGCCACCGGCCGGAGCGGGCACGCAGTTGGAGGGTGACCATCCGGACCAGCATCATCAGGGACATGGCCCACCACAGGGCGGTCAGGCCCCCACCGAGGGCCGGGACGAGCAGGGCGGCCGGCGCGAAGACGGCGAGGGTCAGCAGCATCGCCCCGGCGAGGTAGCGGCCGTCGCCGGCGCCCATCAGCACCCCGTCGAGGACGAAGACGATCCCGCAGACCGGTTGGGCCAGCGCCACGACGAGCAGGCCGGGCAGCAGGGCGTCCTCGACCGCGGGGTCGCCGGTGAAGAGCGGGATGAACACCGGGCGGGCCAGGACGACCAGCAGGCCCAGGACGAGGCCCGCGCCGATGCCCCACTGGACCATGCGGCGGCACACGGCCTTGGCGCCCGCGCTGTCCCCTGCGCCCAGGTAGCGGCCGATGATGGCCTGCCCGGCGATCGCGATGGCGTCCAGGGCGAAGGCGAGCAGGCTCCACAGGGACAGCAGGATCTGGTGGGCGGCGATGTCGGCGTCCCCCAGCCGCGCCGCCACGGCAGTCGCGATCATCAGGATGGCGCGCAGGGACAGGGTGCGGACCAGCAGCGGCACGCCCGCCTGGGCGCAGGCGCGGATGCCGGCCGCGTCGGGGCGCAGTGAGGCCCGGTGGCGGCGGGCGCCCCGGACGACCACGACGAGGTAGGCGGCGGCCATGGCGCACTGGGCGATGACGGTGCCCCATGCGGAGCCGCCGATGCCGAGGCCCGCGCCGTAGACCAGGGCCACGTTGAGGGCTCCGTTGAGGGCGAAGCCGCCGATCGCCACGTAGAGGGGCGTACGGGTGTCCTGGAGGCCGCGTATGACGCCGGTGGCGGCCAGCACCACGAGCATGGCGGGGATACCGAGCGCGGATATGCGCAGATACGTTTCTGCGTACGGGGCGACGGTGTCCGAGGCGCCGAAGAGCGAGACGAGCCAGGGTGCGCCGGGCAGGACCGCGGCGACCACGGCCGCGCCGAGGAGCAGGGCGAGCCAGATGCCGTCCATGCCCTGCCGGATGGCGGCCCGGAGGTCGCCCGCGCCGACCCTGCGGGCCACGGCCGCGGTGGTGGCGTAGGCGAGGAAGACGAAGACGCTCACCGCCGTGGTGAGCAGTGCGGCCGCGATGCCGAGGCCGGCCAGCTGGGGGGTGCCGAGGTGCCCCACGATGGCACTGTCGGCCATCACGAAGAGGGGTTCGGCGACGAGGGCGCCGAAGGCCGGGACGGCGAGGGCGAGGATCTCGCGGTCGTGCCGTCTCGGGGCAGCCTTCTCAGCGGTGGGGGCCTGTGTCATGCGCTCAATCTAATCTTCCACAGGTAATGGACGCAAGGTTATTTGGATCCTTACCAACCCGTTGACTTGGGCGTTCTTCACACCCCGTTGGAGGCGATCTTGAGACAGTGGCCAAGAATTTTCTTCCCCACAGCCTGCGGAAGGAGAAAATGCAGGTCAGGTGGGGTGGAGGGGTGGGTCAGGTGATTTTGTCCACAGCGCCGTCCCCCGGTCCGTGCACAGCTTCGGGTGAGTTACCCACAGCATTGGCTCCGTCGTCCACATCTCATCCACACAGCCTGTGGATAACAAGATTGGCTGACGCCGCCCGCGGCCCTACCGTTGTGCGTTGCCCGACGCGCCGAACGCCGATCCGGGTGTCCCAAATGTCAGAGCCGTGTCGTAGAAAGAGTGACACGGCGAGGTCCGCGTAGCGGACGGGAGGAGGCGGCCCGGTGAGCATGCCCGAGCCCATGGACGACCCCTGGGCCGACAGCGGTCCCAGTGACCGTCTGCCCGCCCGTACCCGCCGTAACGCCGAGGGCCGCGGCCGGGGGGACGAACAGCAGGACCGGGGCCGCGAGGGCGGCTCCTGGGACGGCGGCGGGGGCGGCTTCGAGCGCGTCCCCCCGCAGGACCTGGACGCCGAGCAGTCGGTGCTCGGTGGCATGCTGCTCTCCAAGGACGCGATCGCCGACGTGGTCGAGGTCCTCAAGGGCCACGACTTCTACCGCCCTTCGCACGAGACGATCTACCAGGCCATCCTCGACCTGTACGCCAAGGGCGAGCCGGCCGACCCCATCACGGTCGGCGCGGAGCTCACCCGGCGCGGAGAGATCAGCAAGGTCGGCGGGGCCTCGTACCTGCACACCCTGGTGCAGTCGGTGCCGACCGCGGCGAACGCCGAGTACTACGCGGAGATCGTCCACGAGCGGGCCGTCCTGCGCCGCCTGGTCGCGGCCGGTACGAAGATCACGCAGATGGGATACGCGGCGGACGGCGACGTCGACGAGATCGTCAACAGCGCCCAGGCCGAGATCTACGCCGTCACCGAGCAGCGGACCTCCGAGGACTACCTCCCGCTCGGCGACATCATGGAGGGCGCGCTCGACGAGATCGAGGCGATCGGCTCGCGCTCCGGCCAGATGTCCGGGGTGCCCACGGGCTTCACCGACCTCGACTCCCTGACCAACGGCCTGCACCCGGGCCAGATGATCGTCATCGCCGCCCGTCCCGCCATGGGCAAGTCGACGCTCGCGCTGGACTTCGCGCGGGCCTGCTCCATCAAGGCCAACCTGCCGAGCGTCATCTTCTCCCTCGAAATGGGCCGCAACGAGATCGCGATGCGCCTGCTCTCGGCCGAGGCCCGGGTGGCGCTGCACCACATGCGCTCGGGCACCATGACCGACGACGACTGGACCCGGCTCGCCCGGCGGATGCCCGACGTCTCGGCCGCCCCGCTGTACATCGACGACTCGCCCAACCTGTCGATGATGGAGATCCGCGCCAAGTGCCGTCGGCTCAAGCAGCGCAACGACCTCTCGCTCGTCGTCATCGACTACCTCCAGCTGATGCAGTCGGGCGGCTCCCGCCGGCCCGAGAGCCGCCAGCAGGAGGTCTCGGACATGTCCCGAAACCTCAAGCTGCTGGCCAAGGAGCTGGAGGTGCCGGTGATCGCGCTGTCCCAGCTGAACCGTGGTCCCGAACAGCGCACCGACAAGAAGCCGATGGTCTCCGACCTGCGTGAATCGGGTTCCATCGAGCAGGACGCCGACATGGTGATCCTGCTGCACCGTGAGGACGCGTACGAGAAGGAGTCCCCCCGCGCGGGCGAGGCGGACCTGATCGTGGCCAAGCACCGTAACGGCCCGACGGCCACCATCACGGTGGCCTTCCAAGGTCATTATTCGCGGTTCGTGGACATGGCCAACACGTAGCATCCGGCCATGGACGCCCTTGCTGAAGATCTGGAACTGCTCCCCTCCACCCGGCGCGCGCTGAGGCACCGGCTCGCCGTCGCGCAGAGCGAGGGACGCTCACCGTCCCTGGTGGCGGCCGTCTCGCGCGGTGGAGAGGTGGTCTGGGAGGGCTCCCGGACCTCGGTCGAGGGCCACGGCCCGGACGGGGACGTGCAGTACCGGATCGGGTCGATCACCAAGACCTTCACGGCCGTTCTGGTGATGCGGCTGCGTGACGAGGGCCTGCTGGACCTCTCGGACCCGCTGGGCCGGCACCTGCCCGGGACCGGCGCCGACGAGGTGACCGTGGCCCAACTGCTCGCCCACACCGGCGGACTGGCGGCCGAGACGCCCGGCCAGTGGTGGGAGCGTTCGTCCGCCGGACTGCGGCCCGGGCTGGCCGAGGTGCTCGGCGAGGAGCCCTTCAAGCACGCCCCCGGACGCGCCTTCCACTACTCGAACCCCGGTTACACGCTGCTGGGTTCCCTCGTCGAGGCGCTCCGCGGGAAGCCGTGGGAGCAGGTGCTGCGCGCCGAGGTGCTGGAGCCGCTGGGGCTGGACCGGACGAGCGGCGAAGCGCGCGCCCCGCACGCGGGCGGCTGGGCGGTGCATCCGTGGGCGGACCTGATGATGCCCGAGCCCGCGGAGGACCTCGGGGTGATGGCCGCGGCCGGGCAGCTGTGGTCCACGACCGGGGACCTCACGCGGTTCGCCGCCTTCCTGCTGCGGGGTGACGAGCGGGTGCTGAGCGAGGAGAGCGTACGGGAGATGCGCGCCGCGGCTGCTCCCGCCGCCCCCGGCAGCGCCGACGCCGGCTACGGGCTGGGCCTCCAGCTGAACGTGTGCGACGGGCGCCGGCTCGTCGGCCACGGTGGTTCCCTGCCGGGATTCGTGGCGGGGTTGTGGCTGAGCGAGGAGGAGGACCTGACGGCGGTCGTCCTGGCCAACTGCACCTCGGGGGTGCCCGCTTCGACGGTGGCCACGGACCTGATCGGAATCGTGGCGGAGGCGGAGCCGCGCTTCCCCGAGCCGTGGAGGCCGTTCCGGGAGGAGGACCGGGTGCCGCTGGAGCTGACCGGAATCTGGTACTGGGGCACCGCGGCGCACGTGCTGCGGCTGCGTGCGGACGGCTCGCTGGAGCTGGGCCCGGCCGGCGTGACCGGCCGCTCCGCCCGGTTCCGCGGCGAACCGGACGGCAGTTGGACGGGCCTGACGGGCTATTACGCGGGGGAGACCCTGCGTGCCGTCCGGCGGGACGACGGTACGCCGAGCCACCTCGACCTCGGGTCGTTCGTGTTCACGCGAGAGCCCTACGACCCCGAGGCCCCGGTGCCCGGCGGGGTGGACCCGCAGGGCTGGCGCGGCATCGGCTGACGGGGTCAGGCGGTGAGTTCGCGCTCCAGCGGGGTGCGGAACCGCGGGGTGACGCGGGCGTCGCCCACCCACTCGGCGAGCCGGGCGGCCTCGGCCGTGATCGCCTCCGAGGCCTCCCGCCCGGGGTCGGCCAGCAGCCGCCAGACGATCTCCCCGTCCGCCCGCTGGGCCCAGCCGCCGACGATCTCCCCGTTCCACCACACGGTCGGACCGATGTTGCCCGCGTAGTCGAACAGGGCGGGACGGTGGGCGGGGTCGAGGTGGAAGCTCCGGTCGGCCCAGCCCATGCCGCTGGGGTCGAGACCGGGCAGGAGCGCGACCCAGTCCTCCGGCTCGGGCTCGGCCGCGGTGTCGCCGGGCAGGACGAGCGCCGTGCCCCCGTCGTCCAGGCGGACCTGCTCGGGGGCCACGGTCGCCAGGGCCTTGCGGACGTCGGTGAGGGTCCAGCCGGTCCACCACTTGAGGTCGGCCTCGGTGGCCGGTCCGTAGGCGTGCAGCCAGCGGCGGGCGAGTTCGGCACGGGCCTCGGCGGCGGGCAGGGCGGGCCAGGGCTGGGTGTGCACCCAGCGGAACTGGCTGGAGGTCCAGGATCCGCGGGGCCGGTCCCGGCGGATCCGGCCGTCGGCGGCCAGCACGCGGATCACCCGGGTGGCGACCCCGGTCTCGGCCTCGTACTTCTTGCCCCGGTTGATGGTGATCTTCTGTCGGAGGGCGGGGACGGCGGCGGAGAGCTGGCTGCCGGTCGAGGGCCCCAGGGTGTCCAGGGCGTCGAGGGCGGCGGTCTCGGTCCTGGTCAGCCAGTCGGCGCCGAGGCCCTGGCCGTCCTCGGCGAGGTGCTTGAGGAGGTTCCGGCGTTCCTTCGCCGCGATGCTCCGGGCGCAGGACGCGTCCACGTAGGGGGCGAGTTCGGTGGAGACGGCGAAGAGGGTGTTCCTCATGCTGAGCAGCCGGACGAGACTGACGTCCTCGTACAGGGCGGCTTCGATCGCGGCGGGTCCGCCTTCGGTGAGGCGGGCGCGGGCGGAGAGGTGGACGGTGGCGGCGTCGGTGGCGTGCAGGGCGACGACGGCGTCCGCCGCCTGGCTCGGGGTGGCGGCTCGGGCCGATGGAGCCAGCCGATGCCGCCGACCCAGCCGGTGGCGACGTTCCGAGGTGGTGACGAGGGGGAGGCCGGTGCTCATCCTCCCGATCGTAGGCCGGGCCGCCGACAGCGGCCCGGCCTTTGCCGGAGCCGGTCAGAGCTGGAGCTTGAACCCCACGTGGGAGGCCGTGAAGCCGAGCCGCTCGTAGAAGCGGTGCGCATCGGTACGCGTCACGTCCGAGGTGAGCTGGACGAGTTGGCAATTCTCCTGCCGCGACCGCTCGATGGCCCATTCGATGAACCGGGTGCCGAGGCCGCTGCCGCGTTCGTCCGCGTGGACCCGTACCCCTTCGACGATGGCGCGCGTGGCGCCCTTGCGGGACAGGCCGGTGACGAACGTCAGCTGGAGGGTGCCCACCACCCGCTCGCCACGGACGGCGACGACGACGTGCTGGTTGGCGTCGTCGGCCAGCTGCTTCAGGGCCGCGACGTAGGGGGTCAGATCCTCTGGGGACTCCCGGGTGGCCCCCAGCGGGTCGTCGGCGAGCATGGCGACGATGGCGGGCAGGTCCTCCTCGGTGGCGGGTCGGATCGTCAGCGCGGGGGTTCCGGTCATGGTGGAAGCCTTTCTCCGTCAGCCTGCGGCGACGGTGAGGGGGGCCCAGCGGCGGGTCCAGTCGCCGGGGAGGCCGGGGATGTTCCGGGTCATGACGGCGTTGAAGGCCAGGGACTCCAGACCGCGCTCCTTGAGCCAGGCGAGGAGTTCCTCGTGGCGCACGTCGACGTCCGTGCGCAGGGGCCGTTCGGTGGTGGCCGCCAGCGCGGTGACCAGGGCCCGGGCTGTGGCGGTGTCGCGGGCGATCAGCGGGCCGATGACATGCGTGTCCATGTTGGGCCAGATGGCGGCGTAGCCGATGAGGCCGCCGGCGCCGTCCTCGGCGACGAGAACCTTGTCGGCGAAGGCGGGCAGCCGCGCGATCATGTGGGTCCGGTCGGTGCCGAACACCTCGGTGTCCAGGCGGACGATCCGTGCGAGGTCCTCGCCCGTGGCCGGCCTGACGGGGACGGCGGCGTGGTCGCCGGCTTCGGGGCGGAAGGGTCCCCGGACCATCTCCGCCCGTCCGGTGGTGTCGAAGCCGAGCTCCTCGTAGAGCGGGCGACCGTTGGGGGTGGCGTGCAGGGTGAGCGGGACACCGACGAGGACGTCGTCGCACACGTGGGCCATCAGCCGGCGCCCGAGGCCCTTGCGGGCGTACCGGTCGGCGACGAGCACCATTCCGATCGCGGCGAGGTCCGGCTTGGCCGGGGTGTCTCCGTAGCGGGTGACGACACAGGCGGCGGCGAGTCCGCGGCCGTCGGGGGCGTCGATGCCGTATCCGTTGCCGGCGGCGAGGAGCAGTCCCCATTTGTGGTCTTCGCGGGGCCAGCCGCGGTCCTCGGACAGGTCGGCGCAGTGCCGGAGATCGTCCGGGGTGAGCGCACGGATGGGCAGGTCGGTGAGGAGTGGTGGTGTCACCGGCCCAGAGTGGATCATCCACTCGGGGGGAGTCCAGGGGATTCAGGAGACGGGTGGGCCGATGTTTCACGTGAAACAAGGCCGATGTTTCACGTGAAACCAGGATCTGTTTCACGTGAAACATTCACCCCCGCCGCCGGCCGGATCCGCGTTTCACCGGGGGTGACTCGCGGCGGTAGCCGGTGCGGGAACGGAACGGCTAGCCTCGACGACCATGACGGTGCTTCACCTTTTTGATCTCGACGGAACGCTGATGTACGGATCGGCCGCACCGGTCGAGATCTCCCGCCAGCTCGGGAGGTCGGCCGAGATCGCCGAGCTGGAGCGGGCCTTCTCGGCACGGGAGATCGGTCCGCAGGAGTTCTCGGTGGCCGCCCACGGGCTGTGGGCGGATCTGACGCCCGCGCACGTCCGCGCGGCCTTCGACGGGTCCCCGTGGATCTCGGGGATCCGGGAGGTCTGGCAGGAGATCACCGAGCGCGGCGACCTCTGCGCGGTGATCTCGCTGTCCCCCTCGTTCTTCGTCGAGCTGCTGCTGGAGTGGGGTGCGCACGCCGCTCACGGATCGGTCTACCCGGAAGTGCCCTTCACCCGCCCCGTCGACGTGACCGGGATCCTGACCCCAGAGGCCAAGGTGGACGTCGCCGACCGGCTCTGCGAGCGCTTCGGGGTGACCCGGGCCGAATGCGTCGCCTACGGGGATTCCATGACCGACGCGGTCCTCTTCGAAGCCGTCCCGCGGTCGGTGGCGGTGAACGCGAGGCCCCACCTGGCCCGCCGGGCGACCCACGTCTACGAGGGCAGGGACCTGCGCGAGGCATACCGGCTCCTCGGGACGACGCGCCCCGGAGGCCATGCATCTTAAGGGGAAAAGTGGCCCGGAACGCGGTTTTCCCCATTCCTCCGCCGCACTCTCGGTCGGCTGGCACGCTGTGAAACCCGGAACCACGGATTCGAGGCCGTGGCGCGTGCAGACCCGACCGAGATGCTCGAAGCGAGGCACCGCATGGACGCTGCGCCCACCAGATCGGCAAGACCGACGGGGCGGATACCTTCGGGCGGCGGGGCGATCGAGCCCTCCCCGGACGCCGTGCTCATCCGCCGGACCCTCACCGAGATCGCACCCGTCGCCGACCGGGTGACCTCGTACTTCTACGCCCTGGTGTTCACGGGGCACCCGGAAGTCCGGGGCATGTTCCCCGCAGCCATGGACGTACAGCGCGACCGGCTGCTGAAGGCACTGCTGACCGCCGCCGAGTACATCGACGACCCGGCGGTCCTGACTCCCTACCTGCGCCGGCTCGGCACCGGGCACCGCAAGTACGGCACGATGGCCGGCCACTACCCGGCGGTGGGAGAGGCCCTGATCGGGGCACTGGCCCGGTACGCGGAACGCACATGGGGGCCGGAGACACAGGCGGCGTGGGTGCGCGCCTACACCGCCATCTCACAGATCATGATCGACGCGGCGGCCGAGGACGAGACCAAGGCGCCCGCCTGGTGGCACGCGGAGGTGGTTTCGCACGAGCTGCGCACCTCCGACATCGCGGTGCTGACCGTCCGCCCCGACCAGCCGTACCCCTTCCTCGCGGGCCAGTACACGAGCCTGGAGACCCCGTGGTGGCCGCGGGTGTGGCGGCACTACTCCTTCGCCTCCGCCCCGCGAGCCGACGGGCTGCTGTCCTTTCACGTCAAGGCCGTACCGGCGGGCTGGGTCTCCAACGCCCTGGTCCGCCATGCCCAGCCGGGTGACGTCCTGCGGCTGGGGCCGCCGGCCGGGTCGATGGTGGTGGACCACAGCACCGACAACGGGATGCTGTGCCTGGGCGGGGGAACCGGCATCGCCCCGATCAAGGCTCTGATCGAGGACGTGGCCGGGCACGGTGAGCGGCGCCCGATGGAGGTCTTCTTCGGGGCGCGCAGCGACCACGACCTCTACGACAAGGACACCCTGCTGGGTCTCCAGCGCTCCCACCCGTGGCTGTCGGTGCGCCCGGTGATCGGCGAGGGGCTGGCGGGACAGCTCCCGCAGGCCATCGGCGAACACGGGCCGTGGAGCTCGTACGACGCCTTCATCTCGGGACCGCCCGCGATGATCCGCAGTGGTGTGGACGCGCTCAAGCGGATCGGGATCCCCGGTGAGCGGATCCGCCACGACGCGGTCGAGGAGCTGGCGGACGTGGCCGGCTGACACCGTCGCGGCCCCCGCCCGCCCGCTCCCCTTCCCGTTTCCCCGGCGAGGTCAGCCCAGGTCGGGGGCGTGCATGGCGCGGACCCCTTCGATGTTGCCGTCGAGGTAGTGGCGCAGCGAGAGCGGCACCAGGTGGACCGCGGCGATGCCGACCCGGCTGAAGGGCACGCGGACGATCTCGTACTCGCCCTCGGGCTCGTCGATCTCGGGGCCGTGCCGTTGGCCCGGGTCCATCGATTCCAGGTGGCAGACGAAGAAGTGCTGCACCTTCACGCCGGTCACCCCGCCGGAGGCGATGTGCTCGACGGTGTCGACGAAACAGGGCACCACATCGGTGATCTTGGCGCCGAGTTCTTCGTGGAGCTCTCGGTGGAGGGCGTCGACGACGGTGGCGTCCGAGGACTCCACTCCCCCGCCCGGCGTGAGCCAGTACGGGTCGACGCCGGGCTTGGTGCGCTTGATGAGGATCAGGTCGTCACCGTCGAGCAGGATTGCGCGGGCGGTGCGTTTGACCACGGGGCGTTCGGTCATGGGAGAAGAGTGGCCCAGTACCGGGCTCCTGAAACGCGCCACGGTCCGAAACCCGGCGGCTCACCAGTGCGAGGCCGCGCGCAGCAGGCGGTCGTGGGCGCGCGCGAGATGGGCGAGGGCCAGGCTGCCGGCCCGTACGACGAGGAACCAGGTCCGCAGGGGCGGCAGGGCCGGTTCCAGCAGCGCCACGATCTCACCGCGGTCGAGGGCGTCCTGGCACAGGTAGCGGGGCAGGACGGCGAGACCGGCGCCGGCCCGGACGCATTCCAGTACGGCCCGCAGATCGGGCGCGACCACGGTGGCGGCGCACTCGGGGACGGAGTCGAAGACGGCGGCCCAGTAGCGGGTGACCAGCGGCAGGCTCTCGTGGACCTCGACGACCGGGATCCCGTCGAGGGCGACGGGCCCCGTGTCGTGCAGTTCGGCCCGCTCGACGAGGGCGGCCCAGTAGGGCGCCGCGACCAGGACCTGTTCCTCGTCGCACAGGGCGTTCGCGGTGAACAGCGTGCCGCGCGGGCGGGTGGGGGTGACGACCAGGTCGTGCTGCCCGGAGGCCAGCCCGTCGAGGGTCTCCCGCGCGTCGGGGGCGAGGGCGGTGCGCAGGCTCTGCCCCTGCCCCACCAGGGGCGCGAGGGCGGGGAGCACCCGCAGGCACAGGAACTCGGGGGGACCGGCCAGGTGGAGGGTGCGCGAGGTGCCGGTGGCCTCCCGTTCGATCTCGGTGATCCGCAACAGGGCGTCGAGGTGCGGGGCCGCCTTGTGGGCCAGTTCGTCACCGACGGCGGTGGGCGTGACGCCGCGGGCCCGGCGGTGGAAGAGGGGCCGGCCCAGCTGGCGTTCGAGGGTGCGGATCTGTGAGGTGACGGCGGGCTGGGACAGCCCGAGGAGCGTGGCGGCCCGGGTGAACGAGCCGGCCCGGTGTACGGCGACGAACGTGCGCAGCAGGGCCAGGTCCATGTCGGCCCCTCTCGGTGGGGGCCTTCAACTATAAATATGCCGATAGGCCCCTGTCGCTACCGTGATTGGACTCTGACGCTGAGTCAACTAGCCTTGATGGCGTGGTTCTTCTGCTAGGGAACCCGGGCGGTCCGAGCCACCAGGGGGGAGGCTCGGACCGCTTTTCCCCGGTCCGGTCAGCCCCCGGAACCCGCGGAATCAAGGGCCCGGAGCACATCGGCCACCAGGTCACCGGGATCCTCGGCGCCCGCCGAGAAGCGGATGAAGCCCTCGGGTACGGCGTCCCCGCCCCAGCGTCCGCGCCGCTCCGCGGTGGACCGTACTCCGCCGAAACTCGTTGCGTCCTCCACCAGGCGCAGGGCGCTCATGAAGCGCTCCGCGTACGCGCGGTCGGGCAGGGTGAAGGAGACGACCGAGCCGAAGCCGCTCATCTGCCGGACGGCCGTCTTGTGCGACGGGTCCGCGGGGAGGCCCGGGTAGCGCAGCCCGGTCACCTCGGAACGGCCGGCCAGCGCCTCGGCGACCGCCAGGGCGTTGCCCCATTGGCGCTCGGCCCGCAACTGGATGGTGGCCAGGGACCGGTGGGCCAGCCAGGCCTCCATGGGGCCCGGGATCGCGCCGACGACCTTGCGCCAGCGGCGGATGCCCGCGGCCAGTGCGGGGTCACGGCAGACGACGTAGCCCAGGAGCAGGTCGCCGTGGCCGGTGAGGCCCTTGGTGCCGCTGGCGACGGAGAAGTCCGCGCCGAGTTCCAGGGGGCGCTGGCCGAGGGGGGTCGCCAGGGTGTTGTCGACGGCGACCAGGGTGCCGCCGGCGTGCGCGGCCGCCACGAGCCGGCGTACGTCGCACACGTCGAGCCCGGGGTTGGACGGGGTCTCGATCCACAGCAGCCGGGCGCCGTCGAGGGCGGCGAGCTGCGCGTCCTCGGCGGTCGGGGCGGTGCGCACGTGGATCCCGTACTCCTGGAGCTGCTCCCGGACCAGGGGGAGGGCCTGGTAGCCGTCGTCGGGCAGGACGACGGTGTCGCCGGTGCGGGCCTGGGAGAGCAGGACGGCGGAGACGGCGGCCATGCCGGAGGCGAAGACGACGGTGTCCACGCCGTCCTGACCGGGGGCCTCCAGTTCGCCGATGGCCCGTTCCAGCAGGGTCCAGGTGGGGTTGGTGTCGCGGCCGTAGGTGTACGGGCCGCTCACCTCGCCGGGGAGGTGGAAGTGCGCCGCGAAGACGGGTCCGGGGAGGGTGGGTTCGTTCTTGACGGGCTCGGGCAGCCCGGCGCGCACGGCGCGGGTGGCGTCCGCGTACCGGTCGGCGTCGGCGTCGGCGGGGTGGTCCGAGCCGGTGGGGTGGGTGTTCACGGGGTGGTCTCCTTCACGGCCGCGCGTACGGCGTCCAGCAGGCCCGGGCTCGCCGCCTCGACCAGTTCCAGGCACTCCTCGAAGCCGTCGAGGGAGCCGTAGTAGGGGTCCGGCACGTCGAGCGCGTCCGCCGCGCCGTCCCGGGCGGCCGGGGCCGCGGGATCGTACGAGCGCAGCAGCCGGACCTTGGCGGCGGCCTCCGGGGTGGGCGCGAGGTCGCGGAGGTCGCGGAGGTGTCCGGCGTCGAGGGCGATGACCAGGTCGACGCGGTCGAACCAGGAGGACCGGAACTGCCGTGCCCGGTGGTCCTGTTCGTACCCGGCGGCTTCGAGTACGGCAACGGTGCGGGGATCGGCGCGGTCGCCCTCGTGCCAGCCTCCGGTGCCGGCGCTGTCCACCTCGACGAGGGAGTCGAGTCCGGCGTCGGCGATGTGGGAGCGGAAGACCGACTCGGCCATGGGGGATCGGCATATGTTGCCGGTGCAGACGAAGCAGACGCGGTACATGGGCGGCCCGGTCAGTTCTTGTCGGGCAGGGCCAGGTTCACGGCCCAGGAGACGACGGAGATGATCAGCCCGCCGACGACGGCGGTCCAGAAGCCGTCGACGTGGAAACTGAGGTCGAGCAGGTCCGCCAGCCAGGAGGTCAGCAGCAGCATCAGCGCATTCACGACGAGGGTGAACAGGCCCAGCGTGAGGACGAACAGCGGGAACGAGAGCAGCTTCACGACGGGCTTGACGATCAGGTTGACCAGGCCGAAGACCAGGGCCACCAGGATCAGCGAGAGCGTGCGGCGCCCCAGGGAACTGCCGTCGTCGAGGGTGATCCCGGCGAGCAGCCAGACGGCCACCGCCAGGGCCGCCGCATTGGCCAGCGTCTTGACTACGAAATTCGTCATGTGTCTGATCGTGGCAGAGAAGAACCGGGTGGGACATCGTCAGATCAGCGGATCCCACGGCACCACCGAGCAAGGGCAAGGGGAACGGCAACGATGAAGGCCTTCAGGCTGGACGAGCTCGAAGCGGAGCGGGCCGCCAACGACGGCGCGTACCTCCAGTTCCTGCGGGAGCGCAACATGTCGGTCGGGCTGTACGCCCTCGACGCCGGCCAGAGCGATCCGCAGCAGCCGCACCGGCAGGACGAGGTCTACTTCGTGGTCAGCGGGCGGGCGTCGATCACGGTGGGGGAGGATACCACGACGGTCGCGAACGGCAGCGTCGTCTACGTACCGGCCGGGGTGCCGCACAGGTTCCACCACATCACCGAGCCGTTGAAGGTGATGGTGGTCTTCTCCCCGCCGGAGGCCTGACGCCGCCGGACCGGCGGGCTGACCGGCCCGCCGGCTGAGGGTCGCGGGCCCGGTCCCCCTAGGGGGCGGATCAGGGGGTTCCGAGGGCTCGCGGGCCCCCGCGCCGCGCCGTGCGCTCCTAGCATCGGAGCAGGAAGTCACGGACGAGGAAGAGGTAGGGACATGGACGGCATCCGAGCGGCATTCGCGGGCATGCCCTGGTGGGTCAAGTGGGTCGCGGTACCGCTGCTGGCGATCTTCGTCTTCGGCGGGGTGATCACCACCATCATCGGCACGCTGATCGCCTTCGTCTTCAAGGCACTGCTCTTCGTCGCCCTCGTCGGTGGCCTGATCTTCATGGTCAAGAAGTTCACGGGCAGCGGTTCGAAGTCCTCCGCGGGCGACTGGTAGGACGCACCACCCGGGAGCGGTACCACGATTGACCCAGGCGGGGGAACGGTGCCGGGCAAACCGCCCACTCGCCGGTAACCGGTGGTTAGAGTGACAATCCGTGCTGTTTCCTGGGCACGGGCAGCCCGTACCCCTGCTCGAAGAGGCGGTCACGTCGAGCGGCCGCCGGCGACAACCCCAGGAGTCACGGTGCACGCGGGGGCGGCCCCCGCAGGGCGGGCTCCCCCGAAGCCCGCCGCCACGCCTGGGGGTGAGCTTTGGCTTCGGTTCACAACGTCGGTGTGCCGACCCTGATCGGTTCGGTGCAGCGGGCGCTGAGGCTGCTGGAAGCGGCGGGATCCCATCGAGAGGGAGCCCCGGCGAAGCAACTGGCGCGGGAAGCCGGGCTGCCGCTCCCCACGGCGTACCACCTGTTGCGCACGCTCACCCACGAGGGCTATCTGCGGCGGGAGGGCGGTGTGTTCGTCCTCGGCGCCGCGGCCGGCAGGCTGGCGGGCGGTGGACTTCAGCAGAAACGTCGCAGCATGATCCTCGACTCGCTCGCGCACTTCCGTGACGTGGTCGGGGCCCCCGTCTACTTCGCGGTCTACCGTGAGGGTGAGATCGAAGTCGTGGGCGTATCGGACACTCCCGCGCGCCCGGCCTGCGAAGAGTGGGCCGACTTCCGCGAGACCGGCCACGCGCACGCCATCGGGCAGTGCCTGCTCGGCCAGCTCGACGAGAAGACGCGCAGGGAGTACTACGACCGCCATCCGGTCGAGAGCATCACGCCCTACACCGTGCGGGACATGAGCGCACTGGAGGAACGGATCGGCTCCCTGGAGCGGATGCAGCCCGTGACCGAGAGGCAGGAGTACTCCCTGGGCACGGTGTGCGCGGCCATTCCGATCACCGCCGGCGACACCGCCGCGACCATGGCGATTTCTCTCCCCCTGCACCAGCAGGACCGATTGCTCTCTGCGGTCGATCGGCTACGGAGTGAAGTAGGCGCGCTGTTGAGCACCCTCTCGTTCTCTATCAGTATCTGAAAACTCACTCCTTGTGATCTGCAATCGCTTACACCACTCTTGTCAAGAGGGCCCTGGGGGACATTCCTGGCCACTTCCACTACAGCGGGGTAGGCAATGCGAGAGTCGGTACAGGCAGAGGTCATGATGAGCTTCCTCGTTTCCGAGGAGCTCGCGTTCCGGATCCCGGTGGAACTCGGATACGAGGCTCGTGACCCCTACGCGGTACGCCTGACCTTCCACCTTCCCGGAGACGCCCCCGTGACCTGGGCGTTCGGCCGGGAACTGCTTCTCGACGGCATCAACAAGCCGTGCGGTGACGGCGATGTGCACATCGCCCCCACCCACCCGGAGGAGCTGTCCGACGTCCACATCCGCCTCCAGGTGGGCTGTGACCGGGCCCTGTTCCGCGCGAGTGCGGCGCCGCTCGTCGCCTTCCTCGACCGCACGGACCGGCTGGTTCCGCTCGGTCAGGAGCGCAACCTCGGCGACTTCGAGGAGAACCTCGACGAGGAGCTCGGCAAGATCCTCGCCGAGGCGCGCCAGAACGGGCAGAACGCGGGCTGACCCGACGTCCCCTCAGCGCTTGCGCCGACGGCCCCGGCCACCGCGCGCGGGCTGCGGTACCGCGGCGGCGGCCGGCGAGCCCGTCCGGTCGGCGGAAACCACCAGGGCGGCGAGCGCGGTGGTGACGGGGACGGAGGCCACGAGCCCGATGGAGCCCACGAGGGTGCGGATGATCTCCTCCGCGACCAACTCGCTGTTGGCCACCGACCCCATGCTGCTGTTCGCGATCGAGAACAGCAGCAGCAGGGGCAGCGCGGCGCCCGCGTAGGCCAGCACCAGGGTGTTGACGACCGAGGCGATGTGGTCGCGGCCGATCCGGATGGCCGCCCGGTACAGGCCGCGCGGTCCCATTCCCGGGTCGGCCTGATGGAGTTCCCAGACCGCCGAGGTCTGCGTCACGGTGACGTCGTCGAGGACGCCGAGCGAGCCGATGATCACGCCCGCGAGGAGCAAACCGCTCATGTCGATGTGCGGGTAGAGGCCGTGGATCAGCCCGGTGTTGTCGTCCGTGTTGCCGCTCAGGAAGGCCCAGTCGATGAAGAGCGAGCCCAGCAGCCCGATCAGCAGCAGCGAGACGAGGGTGCCGAGGACGGCGACCGAGGTCCTGGCCGTCAGGCCGTGGCACATGTAGAGGGCGATCAGCATGATCGCGCTGGCTCCGATGACGGCGACGAGCAGGGGGTTCGAGCCCTGGAGGATCGCCGGCAGGATGAACAGCGTCAGGATCGCGAAGCTCACCACCAGGGCGACGAGCGCGAACACCCCGCGCATCCGCCCGACCACCACGACCGCGAGCGCGAAGATCCCGGCCAGCAGGGCCAGGGGCAGCTTGCGGTTCACGTCGACGACGGAGTACTGGAGGTCCCGCGGCGCGTCGGGGGCGTACGCGACCACCACCTCCTGGCCCTTCTCCAACTGCCGTGGGGCGCCGGGCTGGACGATCTCGAAGAACGCCCGGCCCTTGTCCGGTCCGCCGGCGACCTCGACCGTCGCCTTCTTGCACTCCCCGGTCTGCGCGGCCTGCGCCTCACGGCCCTCCGGGGTGGAGGTGTCGCCGGTGGGCGGCACCTGGGAGGCGTTCACTGATTTGCAGTCAACCTTTGCCAAGGCGACGACCGTGCCCTGTTGGGTCTGGCGGTCGAAGCCCACGCCGGTGCGCTGGTGGGCGGGGGCCCCGCCCGGCCAGAGCACGGCCATGCCGACGAAGACGGCTGCGGCGAAAGGGATCAGCACGGCGGCGATCACCTTGCGCAGGTGCTTGGAGACCGGGGCCGCCGGCCCGTGGCCATGGCTGTGGCCGTGGCCGCCGTGCCCGCTGTGGGAGGCACCGGTCGCATGTCCGTGGGACGCGTGATCGTGACCGGTGTGGCCGTGGGGGTCCGTGGGCGTGGTGGGGGGCTGCGGCAAGGACGTCACCGGCAGATCATCGCAAGAGATGAGGGGGCCCACTGTTCAGCACGCCACAGATGACGCTAGCGTGGGGGCTACTTTGCACAACGCGGGAGCTCGGAGCACCGGGCTGAGAGGGCGCTGATCACCGTACGCGCATGAAAATGCGTACGGGAAGAGGCTGCGTCGACCGCCGAACCTGTTACCGGGTAATGCCGGCGTAGGGAGATCAGGTCTCATGACCATTCAGGACGCACGCACGCCTGCCGTCAGCCAGGACGCCGACGGCCAGACCGAGCGCCAGCCCGGCTGGCACAAGGGATACCTGGCGGGCTCCCGCCCGGACATCCGGGTGCCGGTCCGCCAGGTCCACCTCACCAACGGCAAGGACGTCACGCTCTACGACACGTCCGGTCCGTACACCGACCCGCAGATCGAGACCGACGTGCGCCGGGGCCTGCCGCCCCTGCGCGAAAACTGGATCATCGGCCGCGGCGACACCGAGGAGTACGCGGGACGTCCCGTGCGCCCCGAGGACGACGGCATCAAGCACACCTCGCCGCGCGGCGGACTCAAGAACCTCGACGCAGTCTTCCCGGGTCGGCCCCGCCAGCCCCGCCGCGGCCGTGGCGGCGCCGCCGTCACCCAGCTCGCGTACGCCCGCCGGGGCGAGATCACCCCGGAGATGGAGTACGTCGCGATCCGCGAGAACGTCTCCCCCGAGGTCGTCCGCGAGGAGATCGCCGCAGGTCGCGCGGTGCTTCCGGCCAACGTGAACCACCCGGAGATCGAGCCGATGATCATCGGCAAGCGGTTCCTGGTGAAGGTCAACGCCAACATCGGCAATTCCGCGGTCACCTCCTCCATCGAGGAGGAGGTCGACAAGATGACCTGGGCGACCAAGTGGGGCGCCGACACGGTCATGGACCTCTCGACCGGCCGCAACATCCACACCACGCGCGAGTGGGTCCTGCGCAACTCCCCCGTCCCGATCGGGACCGTGCCGCTCTACCAGGCGCTGGAGAAGGTCGACGGCCGTGCCGAGGACCTGACCTGGGAGATCTACAAGGACACGGTCATCGAGCAGGCCGAGCAGGGCGTCGACTACATGACGGTCCACGCCGGCGTGCTGCTGCCCTACGTGCCCCTGACCGCCCGTCGCAAGACGGGCATCGTCTCGCGCGGTGGCTCGATCATGGCCGCGTGGTGCCTGGCGCACCACAAGGAGAACTTCCTCTACACGAACTTCGAGGAGCTCTGCGAGATCCTCGCAGCCTACGACGTCACCTACTCGCTCGGTGACGGCCTGCGCCCCGGCTCCATCGCGGACGCCAACGACGCGGCGCAGTTCGCCGAGTTGAAGACGCTGGGCGAGCTGAACACGATCGCCAAGCGGCACAACGTGCAGACCATGATCGAGGGCCCGGGCCACGTCCCGATGCACAAGATCAAGGAGAACATCGACCTCCAGCAGGAGATCTGCGAGGAGGCGCCGTTCTACACGCTCGGCCCCCTGACCACGGACGTCGCGCCCGCGTACGACCACATCACCTCGGGCATCGGCGCCGCGATGATCGCCTGGTGGGGCACCGCGATGCTCTGCTACGTCACGCCCAAGGAGCACCTGGGCCTGCCGAACCGGGACGACGTGAAGACCGGCGTGATCACCTACAAGATCGCCGCTCACGCCGCCGACCTGGCCAAGGGCCACCCGGGCGCCCAGGAATGGGACGACGCCCTGTCGGACGCGCGGTTCGAGTTCCGCTGGGAGGACCAGTTCAACCTGGCCCTCGACCCGGACACGGCCCGCGAGTTCCATGACGAGACCCTTCCGGCCGAGCCCGCGAAGACCGCGCACTTCTGCTCCATGTGCGGTCCGAAGTTCTGTTCGATGAAGATCTCTCAGGACATCCGCCGCGAGCACGGCGGTGACCTGAAGGCCGAGGAGATCCAGGCGGGCATGGCGGAGAAGTCCGCCGAGTTCGCCGCCTCCGGCAACCGGGTCTACCTCCCCCTGGCGGACTGACCCGGGGCACCCCGGACACGGACGGACCCGCGACCCATGGGGGGAGTCGCGGGCCCGTCCCGCCCCGGTCCGGCGGGGCCGGGAGCGGGGGTGTCCCGAAAGCCGGCTGCGGTTGACCGGTGGAATGGTCTTGCCCTGGAGTGGGCTCCAGCTCCTAGAGTGCGGCCGCATGACCATGCGATACCGAAACTTGGGCGGGACCGGCATCGAGGTGAGTGCGCACTGCCTCGGAACGATGATGTTCGGGGCAGTGGGGAACCCCGATCACGAGGAGTGCGGCCGGATCATCCATGCCGCGCTCGACCTGGGCGTCAACTTCGTCGACACCGCGGACATGTACTCCGCCGGAGAGTCCGAAGTGATCGTCGGCAAGGCGCTCAAGGGGCGGCGCGACGACGTCGTCCTGGCCACGAAAGTCCACTTCCAGATGGGAGAGGGACGCAATCGCAGCGGCAATTCACGGCGCTGGATCGTCCGGGCCGTGGAGGACAGCCTGCGGAGGCTGGACACCGACTGGATCGACCTCTACCAGGTGCACCGCCCGGACCACACGACCGATGTCGAGGAGACGCTGTCCGTCCTCGGTGACCTCGTCACGGCGGGGAAGATCCGCTCCTTCGGGTGCTCGACCTTTCCGGCTGAGGAACTGGTCGAGGCCCATCACGTCGCCGAGCGGCGGGCGCTGCAGCGCTTCCGGACCGAGCAGCCGCCGTACTCGATCCTGGCGAGGGGGATCGAGGCCGACGTCCTGCCGGTCGCCCGGCGCTACGGGATGGGCGTGCTGACCTGGAGTCCGCTGGCCTCGGGCTTCCTGAGCGGGAAGCAACGGCTCGGCCGGCCCGTCGACCTGACCTCGGGGCGGGCGGCGCTGAATCCTGCGCGCTTCGATCCGGCGATCCCCGTCAACGTCGCCAAGCTGGAGGCCGTGGAACAGCTCGTCGCGCTGGCCGAGGAGATCGGCTGCACCCTGCCGGAGCTGGCGGTCGCCTTCCCCGTCGCGCACCCGGCGGTCACCTCGGTGATCATCGGACCGCGGACCATGGAGCAGATGGAGTCCCTGGTGAAGGGGGCCGGTCTGGTGCTCGACGACGCGGTGCTGGACCGGATCGACGAGATCGTCGCACCGGGCGTGAACCTCTACCACCCGGACGGTGTCTGGCGCGCGCCGGCCCTGACGGACGTCTCTCAGCGGCGACGGACGCTGCACGACCGGGCCGCGGCGTAGCCGGGCGCGTCCGCCATCGGACACCCGTTGCCGGGCGCCGGGTACCCGGCGCCCGGAGCGTGGTTTCACGTGAAACATCAGCCGGTGCGGTTCCCCGGGGCCGGTCTACTCCGGCTCGTGCTCCGGGCCGCCGAAGTCGGGGCTGGTGAAGTCCGGCGGGGTGTAGCCGGGCCGGGGGCCCTGTGAGCGAGGTCCCGGGCTGGTGAAGTCGGGCCGGGTGTATCCCAGGTTGGGGATGCGCCCGGCCCCCGGCGTGCGGGGTACGGGGTAGCCGGTCCCGGCACTGGGGTCGGCGAGCGCGTCGCGCAGGAACGGCATGATGCCCCGCTCCAGCAGAGCGTTGCGCCAGGCCTCGCGGGCCCGGGAGAGCTCGTCGGGTATCGGAACGGCCTCCTCGGCCGCCACCTCCGTCGAGCTGTTGCGTATCGCCGTCACGAGGAGCCCGATCACCGCGAAGAGCAGGGCGGCCACGGTCAGCCCACCGAAGAGCCAGCCTGCCGTCAACATCGTCCTGGCGAAGGCCGGTTCGGGGTCGATCATCTTCAGGCTGTAGCCCACCAGCAGGAAGATCAGCATGGCGGTGCCCGCCAGGACGGGCGCGAGGACGGCGATCACGGCGCTCGCACCGGCCCCGTCCTCCTGGCCGGTGTCGTCCTCGACGCTGCTCACGGAGGCGGTCAGGGCCTCTCCGCGCAGTTCCTCGCGGACCTTGACGTAGTGGTCGTACTCGGCGGCGGCAGCCGCGGTGAGCAGTGCGCTGGCACTCAGCGCCATCGTGCGCAACTGTTCGGCGTTCAGCCGTTCGCCGAGGGTGGCGAGTTCGGGCCGTTCGTCCGCCGTGCGCAGCGCCTCGTCGAGGAGCCGGTCGAACTCGGGTCGGTCTTCGGTCAGCAGGTGCGGAGCGCTGGTCATGTGCATCCCCCTGTGCTCCGTACAAGCCGGTATGCCCGCGTAGACCCGGGCGCCGGCACAAACGGAGGAGAGCCTGCTACGGATAGAGCGATGGTAGAGCGCCCCTGCCACGCGGTGACAGGGGCTTTGCTGAATTACCCCGCTCCGAGAACGCTCAGTCGCGCAGAGGTAGTTGAACGACGAGCAGCTTGCCCTCCATGGTCACGCCGCCGTCCATCGCGATGGCCAGGCCGTCCGCGTACACGTGCGGGCCGTCGACGGCCTCCGGTCCGTGGGACTCGTCGCCGTCCTCGGTGCCCACCTCCCCGAGCAGGTAGGGGATCGGGCTGTGGCCGTGGACGACGCGTCCGCCGCCGTAGGTGCCGAGGAGTTCCCGTACGGCTCCGGGGCCGGTTTCCTCGTCGCGGAAGGCGAAGCGCTTGGTGAACTTCCTGAAGAGGTCCCACGTGATGTCCGCGTCATGGCGGTTGAGCAGCTCGTGGATGGTGTCGTTGACGTCCTCGATGGAGTCGCCGTAGTCGAGGTAGGCGGTGGTGTCGGAGTGCAGCAGCAGGTGTCCGTCCGCCAGGGTGGCCGCGTCGAGCCGGGACATCCACTGCAGGTGCACGTCCTCCAGCCGGTCCATGTCGGTGCGCTGGCCGCCGTTGAGGAGCCAGGCGGCCTGGAAGGTGGCGGTGCCCGCGCCGGACTGGATCGGGGTGTCGCCGAACCGCTTGGCACCGATGAGCAGGAGTTCGTGATTGCCCATCAGGGCCTTGCAGTAGCCGCCGGCGGCGGCGGCCTCGGCGGACAGCCGCATGACGAGGTCGATGACGCCGATGCCGTCGGGGCCGCGGTCGGTGAAGTCGCCGAGGAACCAGAGCCGGGCGTTCCCGGCGGACCAGTGGTGGTCGGCGTCGATCAGGTCCTGGGCCCGCAGTTCCGTGACGAGCTCGTCGAGGTAGCCGTGTACGTCGCCGACGACGTACAGGGGACCGGGACCGGCGGCCGGGGCGTCCTGGGGGACGTAGTGGACCTGGACGGTGTCACCGGGCCCGCCGGAGACGGCGCCTCGCCCGATGACGGGCAGGTCGCGCCGGGTGGGCGTGTAGCCGTCGTCGGCGGCGTCCGCGTCGGGGAACTCCGCGTGGGCGGAGGGCCGCTGGTGCGGGACGGTCTCCGTCTCGGGGTAGGCGACGGGGCCGACCGCCGGGGGCCCCGCGGGCTCCGGCGGGTACCCCGGCCGCTGGTCCGCGGGTGCGCCTTCGGCGTAGTACGCGGGGTACTCGCCGTAGACCGGGCTTTCGCCGGGAAGTACGGCGGACACGGCGTACGGTGCGGGTTCGGAGACCGGCACCCGGAAGTCCCGCAGCGTGTCCGTCCGCATCGCGGGTCCCTGACCGGCCCCCTGAGTCATCGACCCCTCCACCACCGTCGCGCTGCCGTACACCTGCGGACCCTCCTGCCTCCTGGGCGGAGGGTCCGTGATGTCGTGCGCCCATCATAGGAATGCGGCTCGCGCTCTGTGACGCACCAGGGGTGGTGAATCCTGTCCGGAGCCGATCCTTCCTGCTGTTTTCTCCCGATATGGGTGTTGCTGAATCCTCGGCGGGGCCGTCGGCTCCGTCATGGGGGTGGGTGTGGCGGTCAGTCCTGGGCCGGCGAGCGGGGTGGGCTGACGGTGGTCCGGGGTGTCCTGCGCTGCGAGGAGGTGCGGATGATCAGCTCGGTCGGGACGACCTGTTCCACGGGGCGTCCGGTGCCGACCCCCTCGATCGCGTCGATCAGCAGCTGCACGACGGCGGTGCCGATCCGGCGGGGTTTGAGGGAGAGGGTCGTGATGGGCGGTTCGGTGTTGGCGTAGACGGTCGATTCGCTGCAGCACACGAGGAGCAGGTCCTCGGGCACGCGCAGGCCGTAGCGCCGGGCGGCGGCGAGCAGGTCGGTGCCGTTGGGGTCGAACAGCCCGTAGACGGCGTCGGGCCGGTCGGGCCGGGCGAGCAGGCGGTCGGCGGCTACGGCGCCGGCGCACGGGTCGTGGGCGGGGTAGGACTCGTAGACGGGATCCTGGCCGACGCGTTCGCACCAGTTCAGGTAGGCGGTCGTGGAGAGCCGGGTGTAGGTGTCGGTGGTGGTGCCGGTCAGCAGCCCGATGCGGCGGGCGCCGGCGGCGGCGAGGTGGTCGAGCAGGCCCAGGACGGCGGCCTCGTGGTCGTTGTCGACCCAGGCGGTGACGGGGAGGGTGCCTGCCGGGCGGCCGTCGGAGACCACGGGAAGCCCCTGGCGGACCAGCTCGCTGACGACCGGATCGTGGTCGGAGGGGTCGATCACGACGGTTCCGTCGAGGGCCACGTTGGACCAGACGTCGTGTCGTGAGGTGGCGGGGAGGATGACGAGGGCGTAGCCACGGGCCAGCGCGGCGGAGGTGGCGGCCCGTGCCATCTCGGCGAAGTACGCGAATTCGGTGAAGGTGAAAGGTTCATCCCCGTACGTGGTCACGGTCAGGCCGATGAGGCCGGACTTGCCGGTACGGAGGGTTCGGGCCGCCGCGGAGGGGCGGTAGCCCAGCCGGTCGGCGACCTCGCGGACGTGGCGGCGGGTGGCGTCCGGCAGCCGCCCCTTGCCATTGAGCGCGTCGGAGACGGTTGTGATGGAGACGCCCGCCGCGGCGGCCACGTCTCGGATGCCGGCCCGGCCCTGTCGGCCGCCGACGCGCCGGGTGCTCTCGGTCCGGCTCACCTGATGCTTCCCTGCTGCTGTCATGGCGAGCCGATATTAGGGCTCTGAGGGGTGGGCGGTCCGGGTGCATATGCACGCGTTGACAGGCACGTTTCTGCATGATTCGCCACCCTCAATGACCTTGGAATTGAAGGTTTTGGGTGGCTCAAGGTGATGGTGGGGCTTGTCGGCGGGTAGGAGCATGCCAAAACGGAGCCGCTTCCGGCCGCTCTCAACTCACCTGCACGAGGGACGCGCGCCACGGCGCGGGCCACCGGCGCGCGCATATATGCGCGCGCTCCCCCAGTGTTCCTGGCGCCCGCCATTCTCGGATCGGCGGAATCCTCATAAGGTGAGCAGTATTGAGTCGACGGAGAGGTCGGCGGGACGGTCGAGGAGGACCTGCGGTGAGCGAGAAGAGCCCGAAGCTGCGCGCCGAGCTGGACGGCATTCCCACCTACAAGCCCGGCAAGCCCGCGGCCGGGGGCGGGGCCGTCGCGTTCAAGCTGTCCTCGAACGAGAACCCGTACCCGCCCCTGCCGGGGGTGCTGGAGAGCGCGGTCGCCGCCGCGGGCCGGTTCAACCGCTACCCCGACATGGCGTGCACCGGTCTGGTGAACGAGCTGGCGGAGCGCTTCGGGGTGCCGGTCGAGCACATCGCCACGGGCACCGGCTCCGTGGGCGTGGCCCAGTCGCTGATCCAGTCGACGGCCGGCCCGGGCGACGAGGTCATCTACGCCTGGCGGTCCTTCGAGGCGTACCCGATCATCACGCAGATCTCGGGCGCGACGTCCGTACAGGTCCCGCTGACCGACGGCGATGTGCACGACCTGGACGCGATGGCCGCGGCGATCACCGACCGGACCCGGCTTATTTTCGTCTGCAACCCCAACAACCCCACCGGTACCGCGGTGCGCCGTGCCGAGCTGGAGCGGTTCCTGGACCGGGTTCCCTCGGACATCCTGGTGGTGCTGGACGAGGCGTACCGCGAGTTCGTGCGCGACACCGATGTTCCGGACGGCATCGAGCTCTACCGCGACCGCCCCAATGTCGCCGTACTGCGCACGTTCTCCAAGGCGTACGGCCTCGCCGGCCTGCGCGTCGGCTTCGCGGTGGCGCACGAGCCGGTGGCCGCCGCGCTGCGCAAGACCGCGGTGCCCTTCGGCGTGAGCCAGCTCGCGCAGGACGCGGCCGTGGCCTCGCTGCGGGCGGAGGACGAGCTGATGGGCCGGGTCGGTTCGCTGGTGGGCGAGCGGGCGCGGGTTCACGCCACGCTGCTGGCCCAGGGCTGGACGGTCGTCCCGGACACGCAGGCCAACTTCGTGTGGATGCGGCTGGGTGAGCGGACGGCCGAGTTCGCGGCGGCCTGCGAGAAGGCCGGTGTGGTGGTCCGGCCCTTCGCGGGCGAGGGCCTGCGGGTCACGATCGGTGAGACCGAGGCGAACGACCTCTTCCTGCACACGGCGGCGGCGTTCTTCAAGGAGCTGTAGGGAACGGCGGGAGTGGTGGGGGACCGCGGGGAGCCGGGGTCCTCAGACCAGTTCCACGCGGACGGGGTCGCCCTCGCGGACGGTGGCCAGGAGGCGGGGGTCGCCGTCGAACGAGCCGAGCACGTTGCAGGGGCTCGCCAGGCGGCTCTCGCCTCCGCGCGATATGGGCGTGGGGCCGTAGGGGAGCGCGAGTGCGTCGCCCTCGGTCCAGAACGCGACCGTGCCGGGCTCGACGACCTGCCGGGCGTCGTCCTCCAGGGCCACGGAGACCCCGGTGTCGAAGTAGACCTCTTCGCCCCAGATGTTCGCGGAGGCGGAGATCGGGAGGGCCGAGGCCAGCGCCTTGCTGGTCGGGGTGTCGTCGAGGGTGGCGATGAGCAGGCCCGCAGGCCATGAGATCCGAATCTGCATGGCCACATTCAACAATCTGTTGAATTTTCTGGCTAGGGGGACCCCGGCTGAAAGCCGTCGAAACAGGTGCGCCATAATGCTTGTGAATGTGAACGCGTTCACAAGCGTGTCCTGCTTCCTCCTGTTATGGGGGAATCCGCCAGGCAGACTGCCCGCTGTGACCACGGCGACGACAAGGAGAAGACGACGTGGACCTAGCTTTGGCGCCTGAGACATTGGCGCGCTGGCAGTTCGGCATCACCACCGTCTACCACTTCCTCTTCGTTCCGCTCACGATCTCGCTGGCTGCGCTGACCGCCGGCCTGCAGACCGCCTGGGTGCGCACGGAGAAGGAGAAGTACCTCAGGGCCACGAAGTTCTGGGGCAAGCTTTTCTTGATCAATATCGCGATGGGTGTCGTCACCGGCATCGTCCAGGAGTTCCAGTTCGGGATGAACTGGTCCGACTACTCGCGATTCGTCGGCGACATCTTCGGCGCGCCGCTGGCCTTCGAGGCGCTGATCGCCTTCTTCTTCGAGTCGACCTTCATCGGCTTGTGGATCTTCGGCTGGGACAAGCTGCCGAAGAAGATCCACCTGGCCTGCATCTGGATGGTCTCCATCGGCACGGTCCTGTCCGCCTACTTCATCCTGGCGGCCAATTCCTGGATGCAGCACCCGGTCGGGTACCGCATCAACGAGGAGCGGGGCCGGGCGGAGCTCACGGACTTCTGGCAGGTCCTCACGCAGAACACCGCGCTCACCCAGTTCTTCCACACCATCACGGCCGCCTTCCTGGTCGGTGGCGCGTTCATGGTCGGCATCGCGGCTTTCCACCTCGCGCGCAAGAAGCACATCCCCGTGATGCGCAGCTCGCTGCGGCTCGGTCTGGTCGTCATGATCATCGCGGGTCTCGGCACCGCCATCAGCGGTGACCTGCTCGGCAAGGTCATGTTCAAGCAGCAGCCCATGAAGATGGCCGCGGCCGAGGCCCTCTGGGACGGCGAGGCGCCCGCCCCCTTCTCCGTCTTCGCCTACGGCGACGTCGAGAAGGGCCACAACAAGGTGGCCATCGAAATCCCGGGTCTGCTGTCCTTCCTCGCCAACGACGACTTCACCTCCTTCGTCCCCGGCATCAACGACATCAACAAGGCCGAGCAGGAGAAGTACGGCCCCGGCGACTACCGGCCCAACATCCCCGTCGCCTACTGGTCCTTCCGCTGGATGATCGGCTTCGGCATGGCCTCCCTCGGGATCGGCATGCTGGGGCTGTGGCTGACCCGCAAGCGCTTCCTGCTGCCGCAGGCCCTGCGCACCGGTGAGGACGAGGTCCCCCATCTCGTCCTCTTCAAGAAGGCGCTCAGCCCCCGGTGGGCACGGATGTACTGGCTCGTCGCGCTCTGGACCATGTGCTTCCCGCTCATCGCCAACTCCTGGGGATGGATCTTCACCGAGATGGGCCGCCAGCCGTGGGTGGTCTACGGCGTCCTGCGCACGCGGGACGCGGTCTCGCCGGGCGTTTCCCAGGGCGAGGTGCTCACTTCGATGATCGGCTTCACCCTGCTCTACGCCGTGCTCGCGGTGATCGAGGTCAGGCTGCTCGTGAAGTACGTCAAGGCCGGTCCCCCGGAACTCACCGAGGACGACCTCAACCCGCCCACCAGGATCGGCGGGGACGACAAGAACCCCGACCGGCCGATGGCCTTCTCGTACTGAGGCTGAGGAGACCACACCATGGAACTTCACGACGTCTGGTTCGTACTGATCGCCGTCCTGTGGACCGGCTACTTCTTCCTGGAGGGCTTCGACTTCGGAATCGGAGTCCTGACCAAACTGCTCGCCCGCGACCGCAAGGAGCGGCGGGTCCTGATCAACACGATCGGACCCGTCTGGGACGGCAACGAGGTCTGGCTGCTCACGGCGGCCGGCGCCACCTTCGCCGCCTTCCCGGAGTGGTACGCCACCCTCTTCTCCGGCTTCTACCTGCCCATGTTGCTCATCCTGATCTGCCTCATCGTCCGGGGCGTCTCCTTCGAGTACCGCCACAAGCGGCCCGAGGAAAGGTGGCAGACCAACTGGGAACACGCGATCTTCTGGACCTCGTTGATCCTGGCGTTCCTGTGGGGCGTGATCTTCGCCAACATGGTTCGCGGAGTGAAGATCGACCAGGACATGGAGTACGTCGGCAGCCTCTTCGACCTGTTCAACGTCTACTCGATCCTCGGCGGCCTGGTCACCCTCGCCCTCTTCACCTTCCACGGGGCGGTCTTCGCCTCGCTGAAGACGCTCGGGGACATCCGGGAGCGCTCGCGCGCACTGGCGACCCGGCTGGGCGTGGTGGCGGCGGTGCTGGCCCTCGCCTTCCTGATCTGGACCCAGGTCTCGCGTGGTGACGGCTGGAGCCTGATCGCCATGGCCGTCGCCGTGGTGGCGCTGGTCGCGGCCCTCGGCTGCAACCTGGCCGGCCGGGAGGGCTGGTCGTTCGCCTTCTCGGGGATCACCATCGCGGCGGCCGTCGCGATGCTCTTCCTGACGCTGTTCCCGAACGTCATGCCGTCCTCGCTGAACGATGCCTGGAACCTCACGGTCACCAACGCCTCGGCCACCCCGTACACGCTGAAGATCATGACCTGGCTCGCGGGCGTCGCCACCCCGCTCGTCATGCTCTACCAGGGCTGGACCTACTGGGTGTTCCGCAAGCGCATCGGTACGCAGCACATCGCCGACGCGCACTGACCCCGCGCCCGGTCCCCGGGTCGCCCGTATCCGACGGACGGCCCGGGGCACCGGTTCATGCCTGACCCTGCCGAGGGGATGTTTCACGTGAAACCGATCGACCCGCGCCTGCTGCGGTACGCCCGCTCCACCCGCCTCTTCCTCGGGGCGGTGGTCGTCCTGGGGCTCGCCGGGGCCGGGCTGGTGGTCGGTCAGGCCATGCTCATCGCCGAGATCGTGGTCGGTGCCTTCGAGGAGGGGCTCGACGGCGGGGGGCTGCGGACGCCCCTGCTGCTGCTCGCGGCGGTGGCGCTGGGGCGCGGGCTGGTCGCCTGGCTCACGGAGCTCGCCGCGCACCGGGCCAGTGCGGCGGTCAAGTCGGAGCTGCGGGGCCGGCTGCTGGAACGGGCCGCGGACCTCGGGCCGGGACGGCTCGACGGTCACCGCACGGGATCGCTGGTGGCGCTGGCCACCCGGGGCGTGGACGCGCTCGACGACTACTTCTCCCGCTACCTGCCCCAACTGGGGCTCGCGGTGGTGGTCCCGGTGGCCGTCCTCGCCCGGATCGTCACCGAGGACTGGGTGTCGGCGGCCATCATCGTGGTCACCCTGCCGCTGATCCCGCTGTTCATGATTTTGATCGGTATGGCCACCCAGAACCGGATGGACCGCCAGTGGCGGCTGCTGTCCCGGCTCTCGGGGCACTTCCTGGACGTCGTGTCTGGCCTCCCGACGCTCAAGGTCTTCGGCCGGGCCAAGGCGCAGGCCGAGTCGATCCGCTCGATCACCGACGACTACCGCCGGGCCACGATGCGCACGCTGCGCATCGCCTTCCTCTCCTCGTTCGCGCTGGAGCTGCTCGCCACCCTTTCGGTCGCACTGGTCGCGGTCACCATCGGCATGCGGCTCGTGCACGGGGGTCTCGACCTGTACACCGGCCTGGTGATCCTGATCCTGGCTCCGGAGGCCTACCTGCCGCTACGGCAGGTAGGGGCGCAGTACCACGCGGCCGCCGAGGGTCTGGCCGCCGCGGAGCAGATCTTCGAGGTGCTGGAGACCCCCGCCCCCGCGCCGGGCGGCGGGGCGCCGGTGCCCGCCGACGGGCTGCGGATCGAGTTCGACTCGGTCGAGGTCCGCTACGAGGGGCGGAGCGCGAGCTCGCCCGGACCGGTGTCGTTCGCCGTCGCGCCGGGCGAATGCGTGGCCCTCACCGGGCCCAGCGGGGCGGGCAAGTCCACCCTGCTCCACGTGCTGCTGGGCTTCGTGACGCCGACCGGCGGGCGGGTCCGGATCGGGGACGCGGACCTGGGCGCGCTCTCCCTTGAGCAGTGGCGGGAGCGGGTGGCCTGGGTGCCGCAGCGCCCGCACCTGTTCGCGGGGACGATCGCCGAGAACGTACGGCTGGCTCGCCCCGGGGCTCCCGACGAGGCCGTGGAGGCCGCGTTGCGCGACGCCGGGGCCTGGGAGTTCGTGTCGGCCCTGCCGGGCGGGGCGCGGACTCCGCTCGGTGAGGGCGGGGTGGGCCTGTCCGCCGGCCAGCGCCAGCGACTGGCCCTGGCCCGGGCGTTCCTCGCGGACCGGCCGGTGCTGCTGCTGGACGAGCCGACGGCCGCCCTGGATGGTGGGACCGAGGCCGCCGTGGTGGAGGCCGTACGCCGTCTCGCGGTCGGGCGGACCGTGCTGCTGGTGGTGCACCGGCCGGCGCTGCTGGCCGTGGCCGACCGGGTGGTGCGGGTGGGCGAGGGGGCTCCGGTCCTGCCCGCGGACCGGGTCCCGGCGGTGGTGAGCGCCCCGCGAGGTCCGGCGGTGGCCGATCCCGGGCAGTGGATCCTGGGTGCGGCGTCCGAGGGGGACGTGGTCGCCGGGGGCGGCGACACCGGGAGCGGTGACCCGCTGCGCCGGGTGCGGGCGGTGGCGTCGGCGTGGCAGGGCCGCTTCCGGCGCGGGCTGCTGCTGGGGGCGCTGGCCGTCGGCTGCAGCGTCGGCCTGATGGCCGTGTCCGGATGGCTGATCTCCCGGGCCTCGCAGCAGCCGCCGGTGATGTACCTGATGGTGGCCGTCACGGCGACGCGTGCCTTCGGTATCGGGCGGGCCGTCTTCCGCTACGCCGAGCGGCTCGTGTCGCACGACGCCGTGCTGCGGATGCTCGCGGATCTGCGGGTCGCGGTGTACCGCCGCCTGGAGCGGATCGCGCCCGCCGGACTGCGGGAGCAGCGGCGCGGGGACCTGCTGTCACGGCTGGTCGCGGACGCCGACGCCCTCCAGGACTACTGGCTGCGCTGGCTGCTGCCGGTCGGCACCGCGGTACTGGTCGGCACCGGGTCGGTGGCGTTCACCGCCTGGCTGCTGCCCGAGGCCGGGGCCGTGCTCGCGGTGGGGCTGCTCCTGGCCGGCGTCGTGGTGCCACTGGTCAGCGGGGCCTGCTCGCGGGCCGCGGAGCGGCGACTGGCACCCGCGCGGGGCGAGCTCGCCACCCGGGTGGCCGACCTGCTGACCGGGACCGCCGAGCTCACCGTCGCCGGAGCCCTGGCCGACCGGAAGGGCCGGGCGCGGGAGAGCGACGGCGTGTTGACCCGGATCGCCTCGCGCGGGGCCGCCGCCACCGGACTCGGCAGCGGGCTGTCGGCGCTGGTGTGCGGGCTCACCGTGGTGTGCGCGGCGCTCGCGGGTGCGGGGGCCGTCGCCTCCGGACGGCTGTCCGGAGTGGCCATGGCGGTGGTGGTGCTCACCCCGCTCGCCGCCTTCGAGGCGGTCAGCGGGCTGCCGCTGGCGGTCCAGTACCGCCAGCGGGTGCGCCGTAGCGCGGAGCGGGTCTACGAGGTCATCGACGCGCCCGTGCCGGTCACCGAGCCCGCGGAGCCGGCCGAGCCCGCGGCCTCGCCCTTCCCGCTGCGGCTGACCGGACTGGCCGCCCGCCACCCGGGCCAGGAGCGGGACGCGCTGCACGGGCTGGACCTGACCCTGGAAGCGGGGCGGCGCATCGCGGTGGTCGGGCCATCGGGCTCGGGCAAGACCACCCTCGCCCAGGTCCTGCTGCGGTTCCTGGACCAGCGCGAAGGCGGGTACACCCTGGGCGGTGTCGACGCGCGCACCCTGGACGGCGACGACGTACGCCGCTTCGTGGGCCTGTGCGCCCAGGACGCGCACCTCTTCGACAGCTCGGTCCGCGAGAACCTGCGCCTGGCCCAGACCGGGGCGAGCGAGGAGGAACTGCGCGAGGCCCTCGCCGCGGCCCGGCTGCTGGAATGGGCGGACGGCCTGCCGGACGGGCTGGACACCCTGGTCGGCGAGCACGGGGAGCGGATCTCCGGGGGCCAGCGCCAACGGCTCGCACTGGCGCGGGCGCTGCTCGCGGACTTCCCGGTGCTGGTGCTGGACGAGCCGGCCGAACATCTGGACCTGGCGACCGCGGACGCCCTGACGTCGGATCTGCTGGCGGCGACCGAGGGCCGGACCACCGTGCTGATCACGCACCGGCTGGCCGGGCTGGAGGCGGTGGACGAGGTGCTCGTCCTCGACCGGGGCACGGTCGTCCAGCGGGGTGCCTACGCCGAGCTGGCGGCGGTCGAGGGTCCGCTGCGCGAGCTCCTGGAACGGGAACGGGAGGCGGACGGGGCGCTGGCCGAGTTTCACCTTGCTGACTTTCCCTCCTAAACGGGACTAACTAGTCTCAAGGGCATGTCAGCGCAGGAGTCTCAGGAACCACCGGACCCAACACGGGGAACTCCGGACCCGTTGGAGGCCGCCACCCGGGCCACCCGGAGTCTGCAGGGGCTGTCCACCGAGCTGACCGCCCGGGTCCCCCAACTCCTGGAAGCCATGCGCTCGGTCGGTACCGGGCTCGAACTGCACTCCACGCTCGACCGGATCTGTGAGACGGCCGCCGAGCTCGCCGACGCCCGCTACGCGGCGATCGGCGTCGTGGACGTCGAGGGCCGCGGTCTTTCGGACTTCGTCACCTACGGCGTCAGCGCCGAGCTGGCGCGGAAGATCGGGAACCGTCCGGACGGGCGGCGGGGGCTGCTCGGTGCGCTGATCTCCCATCCGGACACGGTGCACCTTGCCGATCTGGCGAAGGATCCGAGGTCGGCCGGGTTCCCCGCGCACCACCCGCCCATGAAGACCTTCCTCGGGGTGCCCATCCGGGTCCAGGGCGAGATCTTCGGCAACCTCTACCTCGCCGAGAAGAACGGCGGCGGCGAGTTCAACGACTACGACGTCCACATGGTCCGCGTGCTGGCCACCGAGGCGGGCATCGCCATCGGCAACGCCAGGCTGTACGAGGCCGCCACCCAGCGCGAGCGGTGGATCGACGGGTCGGTGGCCGTTACCACGGCCCTGCTGTCGGGCGGGGACGCGGACGACGCCCTCGCGGTGGTCGCCGAACAGGCCCGCCGACTGGCCGACTCCGCCGCGGGGATCGTGATGCTGCCCACGGAGGAGGGCGGGATGGAGATCGTGGCCGTCTCCGCCGAGAACCCGGCCACCTCGCTCGGCGTGGTCATCCCGGCGGAGAGCCCGGTGGTGGACAGGCTGCTGCGCGGTGAGCCCGTGTTCGTGGAGGACGCCGCCGGCGACCCGCGCATGATCAGCCGGCTCACCAGCCAGTACGGGCCCTGCATGATGCTCCCCCTGCACAGCGGTGGCCGGGTCCTGGGCGCCCTGGTCACCCCCAGGGCCCGCGGCGAGAGGCCGTTCACCGAGGCCGAACGGACCCTGGCCACGCAGTTCGCCTCGCAGGCCGCGCTCGCGCTGATGATGGCCGAGGCACAGCGCGACCGGGAGCGGCTCGCGGTGTTCGAGGACCGCGACCGGATCGCCCGCGACCTGCACGATCTGGTCATCCAGCGGCTGTTCGCCACGGGGATGATGCTGGAGGGAGCCCAGCGGCGGTCCATCGTTCCGGAGGTCCGTGACGGGGTGGGCAAGGCCGTGGACGAGCTGGACGTGACGATCCAGGAGATCCGGACCGCGATCTTCGCGCTCCAGCAGGGCCCGGCGGAGGCCCCCTCGGGGCTGCGCACCCGGGTGCTGAGGGAGATCAACATGGCCGCCGTGCCGCTGGGCTTCAAGCCCGCGCACCGCTTCCTGGGCCCGATCGACGCGGTCGTCGGCGAGCTGGTCGGCAAGAACCTGATCGCGGCCCTGCGCGAGGCCCTGTCGAACGCCTTCCGGCACGCGGAGGCCTCCCACATCGAGGTGGTGCTCGATTCCACGGTCACCCTGGACGACGGCCGGCCCGGAGTGCGGCTGGAGGTCGCGGACGACGGGGTGGGCATCGCGGAGGGCGGCCGCCGCAGTGGCCTGCGCAACCTGCGCCGCAGGGCCGAGTCGCTGGGGGGCACCAGCTTCTACGGGCCCGGCATCGCCGAGGACGGCGGCGGGACGACCCTGGTGTGGGAGGCCCCGCTCTAGGCCCTGCCGTCGAAGTCGCGCCCGGCCCGCGACTCCAGCCCTACCCGGTCACCCCGCGGAGCGTTCGGCGAGGATGCGCTCGATGACGACGGCGACCCCGTCCTCGTTGTTGGCGACCGTACGGCCCGACGCGGCCGCGATCACGTCCGGGTGGGCGTTGCCCATCGCGTACGAGGTGCCCGCCCAGCGGAGCATCTCCACGTCGTTCGGCATGTCCCCGAACGCGACCACCTCGGCGGGCGAGATACCGCGCTCGGCGCAGCACCGGGCCAGGGTGCTGGCCTTGGACACGCCGAGACCGCTGATCTCCAGCAGGGCGGTCGGGCTGGAGCGGGTGATCGAGGCGTAGGCGCCGGCGGCCGAGCGGGCCAGGGCGAGGAACTCGTCCGGTGCCAGTTCGGCGTGGTGGGCGAGCAGCTTCAGCACGGGCGCCGCCGTGTCCTCGGGCTCCTCGTGCAGCAGCTTCTCGGCAGTGGCGACCGTGGCGCCCGGGCTCTCGAAGAACGGCGGATAGGCCGGCTCGTAGTTGATGCCGGTGGTCCGCTCGACCGCGAAGGAGGTACCGGGGGCGGCCTTCCGCAGGCTTTGTACGACCGTCAGTGCGGTGGCCCGGGGCAGCTCCCTGACCTGCACGAACTCCCGGTCGGCGTGGAGGTCGACGACGGCCGCGCCGTTGGCGCAGATCGCCAGGCCGTGGCCCTGGACGTGATCGCTGACCACGTCCATCCAGCGGGCCGGGCGGCCGGTGACGAAGAAGACCTCGATCCCGGCCTCCTCGGCGGCGGCGAGCGCGGCGACGGTGCGGTGCGAGACGGATTTGTCGTCGCGCAGCAGGGTTCCGTCGAGGTCGGTGGCGATGAGCCGGGTCACGGGGGTTGGCCCGTCCGGGCGCTGGGGAGCCGAGGTCACCGCTCCATCTTCGCCCATGGTCCCGGGCGCCCAGGCCAGACGGTGGGCAGATGTTTCACGTGAAACACGGCGGCGGGGGCCTGGAGTGGCGGGGCGCGTGGTGCGGAATGTGCGGTTGGTGCGGAGGCGCCCGTAGGCTCGAACGCATGAGTCTGCGTCTGAGCACTGTCATCCTCCCGGTCCGTCCTTGGCACGAGGGCGGGCGTGACCAGTGGGAGCGGGCCGAGCGGCTCGGGTTCCACACCGCCTACACCTACGACCACCTGACCTGGCGGACCTTCCGCGACGGCCCCTGGTACGCGGCCGTGCCCACCCTGACCGCTGCCGCCGCCGTCACCGACCGGCTCCGGCTGGGCACGCTGGTGACCTCGCCGAACTTCCGGCACCCGGTGACCCTGGCCAAGGACCTGATGACGCTGGACGACGTCTCCGGCGGGCGCATCACCCTCGGCATCGGCGCGGGCGGCAACGGCTTCGACGCGTTGGCGCTGGGCCAGGAGGAGTGGAGCCCGCGCGAGCGGGCGGACCGCTTCGCCGAATTCGTGCCGCTGCTCGACCGGCTGCTGACCGAGAGCGCCCTGACCCACCACGGCACCTTCTACTCGGCCGTGGAGGCCCGCAGCATCCCCGGCTGCGTGCAGCGCCCGAGGCTGCCGTTCGCGGTGGCCGCGACCGGCCCGCGCGGGGTGAAGCTCGCCGCGAGCCACGGTCAGGCCTGGGTGACGGCCGGTGACCCGAAGGTCTTCGAGGGGACGCCCGAGCAGTCGCTGGAGGCCCTGCGCGGCCAGGTCGGCAAGCTGGAGAAGGCCCTGGCGGAGATCGGGCGCGAGTCCGACACCATCGAGAAGGTCCTGCTGACCGGCTTCACGCCGGAGCGCGGCACCATGCTGGAGTCGGTGGACGCGTTCGTCGACTTCGCGGGCCGTCACCGCGAGCTGGGCTTCACCGAGATCGTCATCCACGCCCCGATCCCGGACTCCGACTTCGCGGCCGACGAGGCCGTCTTCGAGCGGATCGCCACCGAGGCGCTCGCCCAGCTCGAAGCCTGACGAGAGCCGGTGGCCCGGCCGGTACCCGCCGCGTGGCGGGTCCCGGCCGGGCCGGTCGTGTCCTCAGGCCGTCAGGTGGGTGAGGACCCGCTCCGCCTGCGGCAGCAGCCACTCCGGAGCGGTTCCCTCGGGCAGCTTCCCGACCTCCTCGATCAGCGCGGCGATCCGGGCGGCGCCCGCCGTCGGCCGTCCCAGCTCCTGATCCGTCCAGGCGGCGTTGTTCAGGCACTGGAAGCGTTCCTGGAGGTACGCGGACCCGAGCGTGGAGTAGAGCGCCGCCGCCCGCTCCCAGAGCCCGACCTCCTCCAGCCGCAGCGCCTCGATGCCCGCCGCGCCCAGCGTGCCCCGTGCCGGGGAGCCACCGCTTCCTTCCCGGCCGTCCCGGCCGTCCTCGGCCTCGTCCCCGTCCTCGACGGGGAGTTCGGTACTGACCCGCCGGTCCAGTACCTGTGCCAGCTGGTGCCAGGTCTGGGCCAGCTCGGACCGCAGCTCCGGGTCCTCCGGGTCCAGGGCCAGGGCGCCCTCCAGGACCCCGGCCGCCTCGTCCATCCGGGTCCGGGCGGCGGCCGTCGTCACGTCCGTGACGGCCTCGCGCAGCCCCAGCCAGGCCAGCGAACGCAGGATCCGGGCCTCGGAGACGACGGCCTCCCCGGTCAGCCGACGCAGTTCCAGGGCACGCTCGTAGGCGGCGACGGCCTCCTCGGCCAGGCCGGCGTCGGAGAGGCAGTCGGCGGCCGCCTGGGCGAAGCCCGCCTGCGGACGCGGGTCCTCCCAGCCCTGCACCAGCTCCGCCGCCAGCAGGAACTGCTCCGCGGCGCCCCGCGCATCGCGCAGCTCCCGCAGCAGGTTGCCCAGGAAGTCCCGCGCCGAGACGGCCTGGCCCTCACCGTGCTGGAGCAGGTCGGCCAGCGTGGACCGGAGCACTTCCGCCGCGTCGGCGGTCCGGCCCTCACCGGCGTAGGCCCGGGCCAGCAGCAGCCGGGCCTGGGCGCCGCCCTCGGAGGTCAGGCCGGCCTGGTCGAACCAGTGCGCCGCCGTCAGGGCGTGCTCGGCGGCCTCCGCCGCCGAGTCCCGGCGCAGCAGGACGTCCGCGAGGGTGATCCGTACGATGCCCTGCTGCTCGGCGTCGACGACCTCGGCGGCGTGCTCCAGGGCGGACCGCGCCGCTTCCTCGGCCTCCTCGGTCCGCTCCAGGGACACCAGTACCCCGGCCCGCAGTACGAGCGGGTCCACGGCCTCCCACGGACGGTCGGCCTCGATCACCCGGGCAGCGGCGGATGCCAGCAGGGGGAGGGCCCGGTCGGTGTCGCCCGCGGAGAGTGCCAGCCGGCCCAGCATCTCCTCGGCCTCGGCGGTCAGGTCCGCGAGGTCCGGTCCGTAGGCGGCGACGAACGCGCCGAGGTCGGCCACCAGCACCTCGTGGCCGTGCTCCTCCCCGTGGCCGTGGCCGTGGCCGTGGTCCTGCGTGCGCGTGGCCTCGACCGTGCGCAGGTACGACTCCACGCGCATCGAGGACAGCTCCGCGAGCGCGATCCGCCGGGTCCGCAGCGGTTCGGCCGGGTCCAGTGCCTCGGCGGCGCGCAGGGCGGTCGCCAGCAGTTCCCGGACCCGTTCCGGCTCTTCCCCGGACTGGGCGGCGGCGGTCGCCAGCCGGAGCTCGGTGAGGGCCACGCGCTCCGCCCGTCCCAGTGCCCGGTACCGGGCGCGGACGTCCGCCAGCAGTTGCGGCGCGTCCTTCGCGCCGGCCCGCGCGGCGGCCAGGGCCCGCTGGTCGGCCACGTCGGCGGTGACGAGCGGGTCCGCCTCCGAGGCGGGGAGGGCCGAGACCCGTACGGCCACCTCCGCCCACAGGGCTTCCGCCCCCGGGTGGCCCGAGTCGCGTGCGGTGCGGGCCCGCTCCACGAGGGCGTCGAGGCCGGCTCCGGGAGCCTGCGGCCGGGCCGGGGCCACGGCCGGCGCGGGGGTCACCGGCACGGTCCGGGGCAGTCCGGCGCTGCGCACCCCCAGCGGGAGGACGTCGAGCAGCGGTTCCCGCCCGATCCGCTCGCGCAGCTCGTCCGAGACCCGGCTGCTGCCGTTGCGGGCGTCGAAGCGGGCGGCGATCGCCAGGGCCTGGCCGTGGAGGATCCCGTACAGCTCGTCGACGGTGCGCGGGGTGCCCTCGTAGGGGACGGACAGGTCCGCGCCGTGCCCGAGCCGGTGCAGCCGGCGCAGCAGGACGAGCGCCCCGCCGAAGAACTCCATCTGGGTGTCGACGTCCGCGAGCGGGACGAGGTGGACGGCGTGTTCGGAGAGGATCTCCAGACCGCGGGCCTCGTTGCCGGTCAGGGCGCAGAACTCGATGTGCTCGCCGATGGAGCGCAGCAGGCTCTCCTTGCCCCGGGCCAGGCGGTATCCCCGCAGGTGGTGGGAGCGGGCCTCGTCGGCGCGGCCGAGCCGTACGAGGGGCAGCAGGGAGCGCGCGAGGACCCGGTGCGGCTCCTCCATGCAGGTCTGGCCGCCGCCGAGGACCGGCTCCCAGACCTCGATCGCCTTCGCGTCCTCGCCCCGGTCGGCCCAGAACCAGCCCTGGGTGTGGGTCTCGCAGGCGCGGCAGTCGCTCATGGCGTCGCGGTCGGCGGCCCGCCAACGGGCGATGGCCCGTTCGGCCCGCTCGCGGTCGCCGGTGGCGTGGGCCAGGTAGAACTCGGACTGGCGCACGGCGCGTTCGCTGTACCCGGCGATCCGGTAGCGCCGTTCCATGTCGTCGAGCCAGCGGGTGACCGTCTCGATGGGGATCTCGGGGGATTCGACGATCCGGCCGGCCACCCACTTGAAGCGCCAGAACAGGGCGTGGGCGTGGCCGCTGTCGAAGGCCGTGGGGTCGCGGTCGTACTCCTGGAGGAGGCGGGCGAACGGGATGACCATGCGGGTGCGTTCGGCGCTGTACTCGTAGGCGTCGATCTGGGTGATCAACGCGTGGCGGAACAGCGCGGGGTCCCCGCTGACCTCGGCGGCGGCGGTGAGGGCCTCGGCCTGCGCGTTGCGGGCCGCGCCGTGGGGCAGGCCGCGGTTCTGCTGCAGTCCCTGCCGGATCTCTTCGTTGGTCATGGCGGTCACTTGTCGTCCTCCTGGGCCTGGGTGGGGTGGGTCGCCCATTCCAGGAGCCCGAGGAAGGCCCGGTTGAGCAGGGTGGAGTCCGCCGGGCGCAGGGGTCGCTGGGACATCAGCAGGGCCTGCCCGTACAGGGATTCGACCGCCGTGCCGGTCAGGGTGGGGTCGGGGAGGCCCGCGATGCGCCTGATCAGCGGGTTGTTGTGGTTGAGGACCAGGCGGGCCCGGGGGCCGGAGCCGCGCAGGGAGCCGAGGATGCCGCTCCACAGGGAATCGGCGTTGTCGAGCGCGGCCGTGCGGTCGCGTTCCTGGCGGGCCTGGCGGTCGTCGAGGTAGAGGGCGGGGACGGCCACGGGCTGGAAGGCGCGCAGCACCACGTCGCAGCTGTGGGACTCCAGGCGGGTGCGGGCGGTGGCCAGGAAGCCGGCGAGGGCCAGTTCGACCTCGGTGGCGACGGGGTCGAGGCGTTCGGTGACGGCTCCCGCGTCGAGCTCGGTGACCTTGAGGTCCGGGCGTACGGAGGGCAGCAGCGCCAGCAGGTCGGCGTCGTAGGTGTAGCCGGCGTTGATGACGCCCAGGCCGTGGGCCGCCGCGATCGGGGCGATCTGGCGGAACTCCTCGACGGTGCGGGTGAAGTGGATGTCGGCGTGGGCGGCCGCGAACTCCTCCAGGCTCATCGAGCCGTCGCTGGTCTCGAAGGGCAGCCAGGGCAGCATCAGCGCGAGCAGCTCGGCGTCGTGCCTGGCCAGCGACTTCACGCCGAGGTGGTGGACGCTCAGGAAGGTTGCCAGCCGGTCCGGTTCGCCGACGGCGAGCTCGGCCAGCCAGGCCCGGACGCGGGCGCCCAGGGCTTCGCGTACGGCGGCCAGGGTCTCGTCGTCGTAGAGGTTCTCGCGGGATGCGGTGGGGCGCAGCGTGTCGGTGTCGAGGACGACGCGGACGAAGAACGCCCAGTCGGGCAGCAGGTTGTCGGCCTGGTCGGTCAGCAGCATGCCCTTGAGGTGGACGCGGTGTCCGGCCCGGTGGGCGGGGCTGGTCGGTTCGGGCAGGACGTACGCGACGCCGCGGATCCCGGCGACCGGCAGGTCGAGGTCGATGCTGTCGAGGGGGGTGAAGCCGAAGAGCGCGGCGCAGTGTCCGGCGAGCGCGACGCGGCGGGCGGCCGGGGTGGGGAAGGGGCGGTCCCACACGGCGGGCCGGTCGGTGACGGGGCGCGGGGCGCCGCCGAGTCCGTCGTCGAAGGTGATCTCGTGGGGAAGGAGGGAGCCGTAGTCGCGGGCGAGCCGCTCGACCCTGGCGGGTTCGGTCCACTCCTCGGCGCCGGGGCGGGCTTCCAGGTGGACGGTGGTGCCGGGCTCCGGGCGTGCCTCGTGGGGCAGTTCGCGCACGGTGTACGAGCCGTCGTCCGTGGCCAGCCATTCCACGGGAGCGGCCAGGGGGTCGCGGGCGGAGCGGGTGACGACCCTGATCCGGCGGGCGACGACGAAGCAGGCGAGCAGGCCGATGCCGAACTGGCCGAGGAACTCCTGACGGGTGGTCTCCAGGCCGCGGATGTCGGGGTCGGTGCCGTTGCCGCCGCGTTTGGAGCTGCGGCCGATGGTGGCGAGGAGGGAGTGGGCCTCGGCGGCGGTCAGGCCGATGCCGGAGTCCTCGATGGTGACGCGGCCGGCGGACGCGGAGAGGCGGATGCGGACCAGGGCGCCGGGTTCGTGGGCGTGGCGGGCGGTGACGGCGTCGACGGCGTTCTGCAGGAGTTCGCGGACGTAGACGCGGGGGCTGGAGTAGAGGTGGTGGGAGAGCAGGTCGACCAGGCCGCGCAGGTCGACCTGGAAGTTGTTGACCTCGGCTCCGGTCGCGGCTCCGGTCGCCGCTGCGGCTTTCGTGCCGCCGGGGAGGTCCGGTGAGGAAAGGGAGTCGGACGTCATGGGGTGTCACCTCGCGTGGTCACAGGGATGGTCGGTGATCGCGAGGTGCCCCCCTCACTGATCCCGGAACGAGAACAGATTAGGGGGATGATCCGACAGTCTTCCGTGAATTCCCGTTCGTCCGCTCCTACTTGTCCGGGCCTATCGGAAACGCAGGAATTCCGGAGGCACGGCGTCCGCCAGCCACACCCCGTTGGCGCTGATGCGGAACACGTGCCCGGCCGCGCGCATCGCGCCGGCGTCCACCGTCAGCACCACGGGCCGGCCCCGGCGCGCTCCCACGCGCGTCGCCGTCTCGCGGTCGGGTGACAGGTGCACGTGGTGGCGGGCCATGGGGCGCAGGCCTTCGGCGCGGATGGCGTCCAGGGCGGCGGCGACGGTGCCGTGGTAGAGGTGCGAGGGCGGTTCGGCCTCCGGCAGGCCGAGATCCACTGCCACCGTGTGCCCCTGGCTGGCCCTGACGCGGGTGCCGTCGACGGCGAAGCGCTGCTTGTCGTTGGAGGCGACCACGTGGTCGAGTTCGGCCCGGGTGAAGCGGAATCCGTGGGCCGCGGCGGCGCGCAGAAGATCGTCGATCTCCACCCATCCCTGGGTGTCGAGCACCAGTCCGATTCGATCCGGCTGATGCCGCAGGTGTTTCGAGACGTATTTGGACACCTTCACGGTGCGTCTGTCGTCCATGACCCCAGCTTGCCGGGTCGGGACGGGCATGAGCAGCGATTTTTGACCGCCCCGTTGAACGCGGACTCCCTCTATCGCGTTTCCAAGATACGGAATACATTTTCCGCTGAACCGCTGCCCACAGGGAGAAACTATGACAAATAAGGCTTCACTACTACGGCGCGCGACTGCTGAGCTCATCGGCACCGCGAGCCTGCTCGTGGTGGTGATCGGTTCCGGCATCCAGGCCGCGTCCCTCAGCCGCGACACGGGAGTGGCCCTCGTCGCCAACTCGCTCGCTTCCGCCATCGGCCTCGGGCTGATCATCACCCTCTTCGGGCCGCTGTCCGGAGCCCACCTCAACCCGGTCGTCACCCTGACCGCGTGGTGGGCCCGTCGCACCGGCGGCGAGGGGCTCGACGTCCGGGAGGCCCTCGCCTACGCCACCGCCCAGACCGCCGGGGCCATCGGCGGGGCCGTCCTCGCCGAGGTGATGTTCGGCCGCACCCCCGGGGAGTTCTCCACACGGGTCCGCGACGGCGGTCACCTGCTGATCGGGGAGATCGTCGCCACCGCCGGCCTGGTCCTGGTCATCCAGGGGCTCGGCCGCATCGGACGGTCCCGGCTGATCCCGTCCGCCGTCGCCGCGTACATCGCCGCCGCGATCTGGTTCACCTCCTCGGGGTCGTTCGCCAACCCCGCGGGCACCGTCGGCCGGGCCTTCAGCGACTCCTTCACCGGCATCGCCCCGCAGTCGCTGCCCGGCTTCGTCGCGGCCCAGCTGCTGGGCGGTTGCGTGGGCCTCGCCCTGGCCACCCTCCTCTACGGACGTGACCGCGGCACCCGGTCGGAGGAGCGGGTGCAAGCCGCCGGACCGACCGGACCGCTGGCTCCGGACGAAGAGAAACCGGTGGCCGATATCACCCGCACCGGACCCGCTTTCGAGGCCGTGGTCTGAGGATCAGGTCGGGTTCCCCACAGCCGAACGGGAGTTGTCCACAGCCGTTTCGGTGGGTTTCGGTGACAAGAGTGTGATTCGCCCTGTGGACTGCTGATCGAGCACTATCGGCCGCCCTTGCTGACCAGATCGTTCATGGTCCGTGCCTGGAGCTCGCGTTCCGTCGCGGCCCGGACGAACTCCGCCACGTGCGCGGACCCCACCAGCTCCTGCACCGCCCGCACCGTCTCGGCGGGCAGGGCCACCGGCGCCGGGCCCGAGGGCTGCGCCCCGCCGGCGGCCCCCAGGTGCCGCTGGAGGTGCCGGGTCGCGAAGAGCCGCATCGCCCGCGCCAGCTCGGCGTCCACCGTCTGCTGGGCCAGGGGCCGCAACCTGCGCACCATCGTCGCCGCCTCCGCCGCGTCCGCGTCGGTCGGCGGCACCTGGCCGAGGTAGCGGGCGAAGACGTGCTCGGTGGTGAACTCCAGGAAGCGCGAGGCGATGTGCTCCACCTGACCGCGCAGCTCGCGCAGGTGTCCGGTGATCGCCACCAACGGAACCCCGGCCGCGTACAGCTCGGCCGCGACCGCCAGCTCCTGCGGTGACGGCACCAGGAACTCGTCCGGGCGCCCCGCGATCCTCTCCAGCACCCCCAGCTCGCAGGCCTCGTCCACGGCGTCGTCGTCGGGCCGGCCCCCGAACCGCTCGTTGAGGTCGGCCCGGCTGATGCGGGCCGCCTCCTCGTCGGTCCACGGTCCGTGCACCTCGGCCACCAGGCCGAGTACGCCGCCCAGTCCGCGCCCCGCGTCCCAGGCCTCCAGCAACTCCTTGATGGAGGCCAGGGTGTAGCCCCGGTCCAGCAGGTCCGCGATCTGCCGCAGCCGCGCCAGATGCGTGTCCCGGTAGACGTTGGACCGGCCGCGGCGCTCCGGCTTCGGAAGCAGACCGCGGTCCTGGTACGCCCGGATCGTGCGTACCGTCGCTCCGCTGTGGTGGGCCAGATCCTCGATCCGGTACTCCGCTACCGCCTGATCGGACAATCCCGGCTCCCTACGACATGGCGGCTCGCCCGACCGCGCCCGCCGCGGTCCGGGCGGCAGGAGACGCCGCCAGGCACTCGACCGCCCTGCGCAGCGAGCCCTCCTGCGAGGGATGGTACGACCGCAGGAAGGAGCGGGGTATGGCCGTGCCCGGCTCTCTCCACACCGGCCCCCGTCCCCGGGTCATGGCCCGGCTCCGTCCGTCCCGCTCACAGCCGGGGCTCCACCCTCGCGATCCGCCGCAGCGCGCGCGGCGCGAAGCGGGACATCCACAGGGCGCCCTTGGACTCCGGGGTCACCGGTACCACCGCCTGGTTCTTCACCACGGCCAGCAGGATCGCGTCGGCGACCTTCTCCGGCGGGAAGTTGCGCAGCCCGTACAGCCGCGAGGAGCGTTCCTGGCGGCGCTTCTCCTCGGCCGCGTCCACCCCGGCGAACCGCGAGGTGGCGGTGATGTTGGTGTTGACGATCCCCGGGCAGATCGCCGAGACGCCGATCGACTTCCCGGCGAGCTCCGCGCGCAGGCACTCGCTCAGCATCAGCACCGCCGCCTTGGAGGTGCTGTAGGCGGGCAGGGTCCGGGAGGGCAGGTAGGCGGCGGCGGAGGCGGTGTTGACGATGTGGCCCCCCTGGTTGCGCTCGGCCATCTGCTTCCCGAAGATCCGGCAGCCGTGGATGACACCCCACAGGTTGACGTCGAGGACCTTTCTCCAGTCCTCGGAGGTGGTCTCCAGGAAGGAGCCCGACAGCCCGATACCGGCGTTGTTCACGAGGACGTCGACGATCCCGTACTCGGTGGCGACCTTCGCCGCGAGCTTCTCCATCGCCTGCTCGTCGCTGACGTCGACGCACTCTCCCCAGGCCTCGGCCGCACCGACCAGCCGGGCCATCCCGGCGGTGCGCGCCGCGCCCTCGGCGTCCCGGTCCACGGCCACGATCCGGGCCCCGGCCTCGGCGAACGCGAACGCGGTGGCCCGTCCGATGCCGCTGGCGGCGCCCGTGACCAGCACCAGCCGGCCGCCGAACCGGTCGGCGTAGCGGCCGGGGGCCTTCTGCTGCGGGGCCCGCGCGGCCGGTTCCTCCCGTGCGGTCACGAACTCGGAGATCCACGACGCCACCTGGTCCGGCCGGGTCCGCGGGATCCAGTGCTTGGCGGGCAGGGTCCGCCGCAGCAGGTCCGGGGCCCACAGCTCCGTGTCGTCGTAGAGCCGCTCGGAGAGGAACGCGTCCCCGGTCGGCACGATCAGCTGAACCGGTACGTGCGCGTAGGCGTCGGTGCGCGGCCGGCGCATCCGCGGCCGGACGTTGTCGCGGTAGAGCCAGGCCCCGTGTGCCGCGTCCTCGGGGAGCGAGGCGGTCGGGTAGGAGCTGTCCGGGAACTTCTCCGCCCGCTGGACGATCTTCGGCCAGCGCTTGCCGAGCGGTCCGCGCCAGGCCAGCTCCGGCAGCACCGGGGTGTGCAGCATGCCGACGTACCAGGACTTCACGCCCTGGTTCAGCAGCTGGGCGGCCCGCCGCGGGGTCGGCCGCGCCATCCGCTTCTTGATCCAGTGCCCGAAGTGGTCGAGGGAGGGGCCCGACATGGAGGTGAAGGAGGCGATCCGCCCTTCGGTGCGGGCGACCGTGGCGAACTCCCAGCCCTGTACGGACCCCCAGTCGTGGCCGACCAGGTGCACCGGGCGGTCCGGGCTGACCGCGTCCACCACGGCCAGGAAGTCGTCGGTCAGCTTCTCCAGGGTGAAGCCCCCGCGCAGCGGCACCGGCGCAGAGGAGCGCCCGTGGCCGCGTACGTCGTACAGGACCACGTGGAAGCGGGACGCGAGCCGCTCCGCGACCTCCGACCAGACCTCCTTGCTGTCCGGGTAGCCGTGCACCAGCACCACGGTCGGATGGTCCGTCTCCCCGAGCTCCGCGACGCACAGCTCGATGCCGCCAGTGCTCACCCAGCGCTCCCGGGCGCCCGCCAGTGCCCTACCGCTCATCCCGCTCATGCCGCCTTCTCCTCAGCCCAGCGCCGCACGTGCGGCAGGTCGTCGTCCAGCCAGAACGCGCTCTCCTCGGGGTCCCGGGAGTCGGTGACCACCAGGATCTCCTCGAACTTCGCCCCCGTCCCCCGGAAGCCCAGGTGCGGCTCCACCGCCCACAGGCCGGGTCGCGGCGGGTGGTCGGAGAAGCGGTACGGACTCCACAGCGGGGACCAGCCCTCGCGGTGCCCGTGCAGGGCGTCCGAGACCAGTCCCCTGAGGGACTGCGTACCGAACCCGAACGCGGTCGGGGACCAGCGCCGCTCCGCGACGCGGTCGATCTTGTGCGCGATGACGCCGAAGGGGTAGGCCCGGTGGCGGTTGGCGTACCCCTGGCGGGTCATCAGCCGCTCGACGTTCTCGTAGATCTCCCGGAGGGAGCGGCGTTCGCGCACCTGCTGCAGGATCAGCTCCCGGTGCGGGCGCAGGTCGGACATCAGCCGGTCCTGCAGGGGGTGCAGGCCGAGGCTGCCGGAGTACCCGATGTCGGCCGCGTATCCCCGGTACACGGGGGCCATGTCGAGGATGAACGGCATGCCCGGCTCCAGCTTGCGCCCCGTCGGGAAGAACTGGAGGGGGATCTTGAAGTTCGCGAAGGCGGTGCGGTCGCCGAACCAGGCGAAGGGCAGGTGGAACCAGTCCCGCACCCCGCGCTCGCGCAGCCAGTCGCGCTGCATCCGGGCCGCCTCGCGCTCGGTCACGCCGGGTCGGAGCTGGGCCGCCACGGTCTCGGCGCATGCGTAGGCGAGGCGCTGGACCTCTCTGAACCCGCGCAGTTCGGCGGAGAGCCCTGCCCGGTCGTGCGCGGTGCGTTGCTTGGTTTCCCCAGCCATGCCAGCCGTCCGTCCTGTAGGCGTGCGCGCCCGTAACCTGACACTGATGAATGTGACAATGACCGGAGATCACGTCAAGGCCCGTGCACGGACCTGTGGACAAACTTGTCCGGGCCATGCCTAAAGCTTCCGCGGGGCCCGTCGGCGGCCGGCCGTCATCAGACTTCGGTCAGGGCCCGTAGTCCTCAAGGCGGATACGTGATCCCGCTCCAGGTCTGACGATCCGGCCCGCCCGCGGCACTAACGTCGAACGCGTGACTGTCATCGCGACCGAAAGCCTGAGCAAGCGGTACCCCCGAGTGACCGCCCTCGACCGGCTCTCCCTGGACATCGGGCCCGGAGTGACCGGGCTCGTGGGCGCCAACGGAGCCGGCAAGTCCACGCTGATCAAGATCCTGCTCGGACTGTCCCCCGCCACCGAGGGCCGCGCCGCCGTGCTCGGACTCGACGTCGCCACGCATGGCAGCGCCATCCGTGAACGCGTCGGCTACATGCCCGAACACGACTGCCTGCCACCCGACGTCTCCGCCACGGAGTTCGTCGTCCACATGGCGCGCATGTCCGGGCTGTCGCCGACCGCGGCCCGCGAGCGCACCGCCGACACCCTGCGCCACGTCGGGCTGTACGAGGAGCGCTACCGCCCCATCGGCGGCTACTCCACCGGCATGAAGCAGCGGGTCAAACTGGCCCAGGCACTCGTCCACGACCCGCAGCTGGTCCTCCTCGACGAGCCGACCAACGGCCTGGACCCGGTCGGCCGCGACGAGATGCTCGGCCTGATCCGCCGTATCCACACCGACTTCGGCATCTCCGTCCTGGTGACCTCCCACCTCCTCGGCGAGCTGGAGCGGACCTGCGACCACGTGGTCGTCGTCGACGGCGGCAAGCTGCTGCGCTCCAGCTCCACCAGCGACTTCACCCAGACCACCACCACCCTGGCCGTCGAGGTCACCGACTCCGACGCGCACCCGGACGGCACCGCCGCCGTGCGTGCGGCGCTCACCGCGGCGGGCATCGTCCTGCACGCGGGCGAGGAGCAGGGCCTGCCGGGTGCCGGCCACATCCTCCTGGTCGAGGCCACCGGCGAGGACACGTACGACACCGTCCGCGACACCGTCGCCGACCTCGGGCTCGGCCTGGTCCGCATGGAGCAGCGCCGCCACCACATCGCCGAGGTCTTCCGCGATGGCGACCGGGCCGCACAGGCCGCCGCGCAGGCCGCACAGGCCGCCCCGCCCGTTCCGCAGTTCCAGACCCAGCAGAAGGGAGCCGGTTCCGATGGCGCCTGACACCTCGACCCAGATCCACAACATCGGCTACCGGTCCTACGACGGCCCCCGCCTCGGACGCGCCTACGCCCGCACCTCCCTCTTCTCGCAGTCCCTCCGGGGCGCGTACGGACTCGGCCGCTCCGCCAAGTCCAAGGTGCTGCCGATGATCCTCTTCGCGGTGATGTGCGTCCCCGCGCTGATCATCGTCGCGGTGGCGATCGCCGTCCCCGGCTCCACCGACCTGCCGATCAAGTACACGACGTACGCCCTGACCACCCAGGTGATCATCGGCCTCTACCTCGCGTCCCAGGCACCCCAGTCCGTCTCCCGGGACCTGCGCTTCAAGACCGTGCCGCTGTACTTCTCGCGGCCGATCGAGCGGGTCGACTACGTCGTGGCCAAGTACGCGGCCATGGCCTCGGCCCTCTTCATCCTCACCGCCACCCCACTGCTGATCATGTGGATCGGCTCGTTGCTGGCGAAGTTCGACTTCGCCGACCAGACCAAGGGATTCGGGCAGGGACTGGTGTCCGTACTGCTGCTGTCGCTGCTCTTCGCGGGACTCGGCCTGGTCATGGCCGCGCTCACCCCGCGCCGCGGGTTCGGCGTCGCCGCCGTCATCGGCCTGCTCCTGATCCCCTACGGCGCCGTCACGGCGGTGCAGGGCGTCGCCTACAACACCGGCCACACCGCGGCCATCGACTGGATGGGCCTGTTCTCCCCCATCACCCTGATCGACGGCGTGCAGACCGCCTTCCTCGGCGCGACCTCCGCCTTCCCCGGTGGCGAGGGCCCCTCCGCCGGCGTCGGCGTCGTCTACCTGCTCGTCGCCCTCGGCCTCATCGTCGGCTCGTACGCCGCCCTGATGGCCCGTTACCGGAAGGCCGGGCTGTGACCATCATCGACATCGACCACACCTCCCGCTGGTTCGGGAACGTCGTCGCCGTCAACGACGTGACCATGCGCATCGGTCCCGGCGTCACCGGCCTGCTGGGCCCCAACGGCGCCGGGAAGTCCACCCTCATCAACATGATGGGCGGCTTCCTCGCCCCCTCCACGGGCACCGTGACCCTCGACGGCGCGCCGATCTGGCGCAACGAGCAGGTCTACAAGCAGATCGGCGTCGTCCCCGAGCGCGAGGCGATGTACGACTTCCTCACCGGCCGGGAGTTCGTCGTCGCCAACGCCGAGCTCCACGGGCTCGACGACGCGGACGCCCAGCGGGCGCTCGCCACCGTCGAGATGGAGTACGCGCAGGACCGCAAGATCTCCACGTACTCCAAGGGCATGCGGCAGCGCGTGAAGATGGCCTCCGCGCTCGTCCACGATCCCTCGGTCCTGCTCCTCGACGAGCCCTTCAACGGCATGGACCCGCGCCAGCGCATGCAGCTCATGGACCTGCTGCGGCGCATGGGCGACGAGGGCCGCACCGTGCTGTTCTCCTCCCACATCCTGGAGGAGGTCGAGCAGCTCGCCTCCCACATCGAGGTGGTGGTCGCCGGCCGGCACGCGGCCTCCGGCGACTTCCGCAAGATCCGCCGTCTGATGACGGACCGCCCCCACCGCTACCTCATCCGCTCCTCCGACGACCGGGCCCTCGCCGCGGCCCTGATCGCCGACCCGTCCACGGCCGGCATCGAGGTCGACCTGAAGGAAGGCGCCCTGCGCGTCCAGGCCGTCGACTTCGGGCGCTTCACCGAGCTGCTGCCGCAGGTCGCCCGCGCGCACGGCATCCGGCTGCTGACGGTCTCGCCCTCCGACGAGTCCCTCGAGTCGGTCTTCTCCTACCTCGTCGCGGCCTGAAGGAGCTGGCACCCATGTACAACCCCACCGTCGCCCGGCTCACCTACCGGGCCCTGCTCGGCCGCCGCCGCGCGCTGATCCTCTTCGCGCTGCCCGCCCTGCTGATCGTCATCTCCGTCGCCGTCCGTGCCTTCACCGGCGTGGACGACAAGGTGGCGACCGACCTGCTCGGCGGCTTCGCCCTCGCGACGATGGTCCCGCTGATCGGCGTCATCGCCGGCACCGGAGCCATCGGCCCCGAGATCGACGACGGATCGATCGTCTACCTGCTCTCCAAGCCGGTGAAGCGCCCGACGATCATCCTGACCAAGCTGACCGTCGCGATCGCCGTCACGATGGCCTTCTCCGCCATCCCGACCCTGATCGCGGGCTTCATCCTCAACGGCAACGGCCAGCAGATCGCCGTGGCCTACACGGTCGCGGCGCTCGTCGCCTCGATCGCCTACAGCGCCCTGTTCCTGCTGCTGGGCACGGTCAGCCGGCACGCGGTCGTCTTCGGCCTGGTCTACGCCCTGATCTGGGAATCCCTCTTCGGCAGCCTGGTCTCCGGGGCCAAGACCCTCAGCGTCCAGCAGTGGTCCCTCGCCCTGGCCGAGAAGGTCGCCGGACAGGGGTACGTGGACGCGAGCGTCGGCCTGTCCACCGCCGTGATCCTGCTGATCGTGGTCACCGTCGGCGCCACCGCCTACGCGGGCCAGAAGCTGCGTCGCCTCACCCTCGCCGGCGAGGAGTAGGGCCCCCGCACCACCGCGCAACCGGTGCCCCGCCCGGCCCACCGGCCGGGCGGGGCACCGGCGTACACGGCATCATCGGTGCATGATCGAGCACACCGAGCCCGAGCCGTCCAGGCCCCTGCGGTCCTGGATACGCGCCTCGCCCGGAACCCACATCTGGCTGCTCATCATCGCCGTCACCAGTGTCATCGTCGTGATCGCGCCCGACCGGGTCGAGCACGTCCTGCTCCACCGCAACAGCAGCAACATCCACGAGCTGGTCAAGCACCCGATACGGGCCCTGATCAGCAGTGCCTTCTGGATCGAGGACCCGGCCTCCCTCGCCCTGTACGCCGTGCTCTTCGAGCTCTTCCACGCCACCGTCGAGCGCTGGCTCGGCACCCTGCGCTGGCTCGTGATCGTCGCGACCGCCCACGTCGTCGCCACCCTCGCCACCCAGAAGTTCCTCCTGATGGCCATCCAGGACAACCGTGCGCCGCACAGCATGACCCACGTCGTCGACATCGGCGTCAGCTACGGCATCGCGGCCTCCGTCGGCGTTCTGACCTACCGGCTCCCGGGCCCCTGGAGATGGCTGTACCTCGCCGGCGCCGTGGCCTTCTTCGGCCTCCCGCTGCTCACCGGCGGTACCTTCACCGATCTCGGCCACGCCATCTCGCTCGCCGTCGGGCTGCTCGCCTGGCCGCTGACCCTGCACCCGGACCCCCACCCGGCAGCCGCCGCCCCCTGACCCCCGGCCTGTGTTTCACGTGAAACATCGCCTCCGGCCTCCGTGCCGCAGGGAAATTCGCTGGTACGGGTCCTGCGCCCCCGGCAGAGTGAGGGGTGCGGGGAGCAACAAAAGGTCCGGGGCAGCCACTTCGAGCGCGCCTCGCGGCGCGGGCTGTCCCGGACCTCTCGTACCTCTACGCGTCGCGCTACGCGGCGCCCAGCAGGCGCTCCAGCACCACCGCGATGCCGTCCTCCTGGTTGGAGGTGGTGACCTCGTCGGCCACGGCCTTCAGCTCCGCGTGGGCATTGGCCATCGCGACGCCGTGCGCGGCCCAGCCGAACATCGGGATGTCGTTGGGCATGTCGCCGAAGGCGATCGTCTCGGCGGCCTTCACGCCCAGCCGGCGGGCGGCGAGCGAGAGGCCCGTGGCCTTGCTCAGGCCCAGCGGCAGGATCTCCACTATCCCCGGACCGGCCATCACGATGTCGACCAGGTTGCCCACGGTCGCCCGAGCCACCTTGACGAGTTCGTCCTCGCCCATTCCCGGGTGCTGGATGTACAGCTTGTTCAGCGGTGCCGTCCAGACGGCCGCGGTGTCCTCCAGGTACTGCGCTGGGAGGCCCTCCTGCACCTGGTAGCCGGGGCCGAACAGCACCTCGCCGTCCACCCCGTCCCGGCTGGCGGCCAGGGCCAGCGGACCCACCTCGGCCTCTATCTTCGACAGCGCCAGCCCTGCCAGCTGCCGGTCCAGCGTCACCGAGGTCAGCAGCCGGTGCGCCCCGGCGTCGTAGACCTGAGCGCCCTGCCCGCAGACGGCGATCCCCTTGTAGCCGAGGTCGTCCAGCACGTGCCGGGTCCAGGGCACGGCCCGGCCGGTGACGACGATGTGCGCCGCGCCCGCCGCGGTGGCCGCGGCGAGCGCTTCACGGGTGCGTTCCGAGACGCTGTCGTCGTCACGCAGCAGCGTGCCGTCGAGGTCCGTCGCGACGAGCTTGTAGGGGAACGGGGCCGGGCTCACTTGGCGATCGGCTCCAGCACCTCGCGGCCGCCCAGGTACGGACGGAGCACCGGGGGGACCCGCACCGAGCCGTCGGCCTGCTGGTGGTTCTCCAGGATGGCGACGATGGTGCGCGGGACGGCGCACAGGGTGCCGTTCAGCGTGGACAGGGGCGCGGTCTTCTTGCCCTCGCGGTAGCGGATCGACAGGCGGCGGGCCTGGAAGCCGTCACAGTTCGAGGCGGAGGTCAGCTCGCGGTACTTGCCCTGGGTCGGGATCCAGGCCTCGCAGTCGAACTTGCGGGAGGCGGACGAGCCCAGGTCGCCGGTGGCGACGTCGATCACCTGGAAGGGCAGCTCCAGGCTGGTCAGCCACTGCTTCTCCCAGTCGAGGAGGCGCTGGTGCTCGGCCTCGGCCTCCTCCGGCGCGACGTACGAGAACATCTCGACCTTGTCGAACTGGTGGACGCGGAAGATGCCGCGGGTGTCCTTGCCGTACGTACCCGCCTCGCGGCGGAAGCACGGCGAGAAACCGGCGTACCGCAGGGGCAGCTTGTCGGCGTCGATGATCTCGTCCATGTGGTACGCCGCGAGCGGGACCTCGGAGGTGCCGACCAGGTAGTAGTCGTCCTTCTCCAGGTGGTAGACGTTCTCCGCGGCCTGGCCGAGGAAGCCGGTGCCCTCCATGGCGCGCGGGCGGACCAGAGCGGGGGTGAGCATCGGGATGAAGCCGGCCTCGGTGGCCTGCGCGATCGCGGCGTTGACCAGGGCCAGCTCCAGCAGGGCGCCGACACCGGTGAGGTAGTAGAAGCGCGAACCCGACACCTTGGCGCCGCGCTCGACGTCGATGGCGCCCAGGGACTCGCCCAGCTCCAGGTGGTCCTTGGCCTCGAAGCCCTCGGCGGCGAAGTCGCGGATCGTGCCGTGCGTCTCCAGGACGGTGAAGTCCTCCTCGCCGCCGACCGGGACGTCACTGTGGACGATGTTGCCGAGCCGGAGCAGGAGGCTCTTGGCAGCCTCGTCAGCCTCGTTCTGCTCGGCCTCGGCGGCCCTGACGTCCTGCTTGAGCTGCTCGGCCTTGGTCAGCAGCTCGGCCCGCTCCTCCGGAGAGGCCTTGGGGATGAGCTTGCCGAGGGACTTCTGCTCGTTGCGCAGCTCGTCGAAGCGCATGCCGGAGGACCTGCGGCGCTCATCGGCGGAGAGCAGTGCGTCGACGAGCTCGACGTCCTCTCCACGGGCGCGCTGCGAGGCGCGGACACGGTCAGGGTCTTCACGGAGCAGCCGAAGGTCAATCACCCCTCCAGGCTACCGGGCTGGGCTTCCGGGGATCACATCGATATCACGCTGCGTGTCGCTATGTCCCAATTGGTGCGAATGTAAAACCCTCGCCCGGCGGCCGGATCCGGCCGCCGCGGGCCGGTCGATAAAACCGGCCCATTCCCCGAAAAGGGGCACAACGGCGGGCGGTGGCCGGGGTGTGAGCAGCCGCGCGGAGGCCTCCTTGTCCACAGGAATTCCCCCTGGAGCCGTCTTATCCACAGGCTGTGCGCCGGTTCTGTGGACACGGAATTAGATCAATAGGGATCGGCGAGCGGTCGGGGCCGATCAGGGTTCAAACCGCCCTCACACACTCATTCGGGTGGGAATGACTCGCTCCAAAGAGTTGATCGGTGATACAGGGGTGACGCCGTTCACCTACCGCTCCCCAGCGCGAAACCTGGGCCACCCGGCCGATTTGTCGACCTTGTCGCGCCGCTCTGTCGACTTGTCCCCAGGTCCCCATCTCAGCCTGTGGATAACTCTGTGGACAGGTGGACGGCGACCTACGCCCGGCCGTCGAGGCAGCGAGTCAGCCAGTCGGAGGCCTCCGTGAAGTCGCTGTCGGAGGTTCCCGGCCGCGCGGCGCGCACCTCACTCACAGCGACCCCGGCCCGCGGATAGGAGCCCAGGAAGCGCACCTGCGGGCAGGTCCGCTTGAGGCCCATCAGCGCCTCGCTCACCCGGCGGTCGGAGATGTGGCCCTCGGCGTCGACCGCGAAGCAGTAGTTGCCGATGCCCTCTCCGGTCGGGCGGGACTGGATCAGCATCAGGTTCACCCCGCGGACGGCGAACTCCTGGAGGAGCTCCAGCAGCGCACCGGGGTGGTCGTCGCCGAGCCACAGGACCACGGAGGTCTTGTCGGCGCCGGTGGGCGCCGCCGGCCGGGCGGGCCGGCCGACGAGCACGAAACGGGTCTCGGCGTTCTGCGCGTCGTGGATCTCGGTGACCAGCGCCTCCAGCCCGTACGTGGCGGCCGCGAACTCGCCCGCGAAGGCGGCGTCGAAGCGGCCCTCCTGCACGAGCCGTGCACCGTCGGCGTTGGACGCCGCCGACTCCCACACCGCGTCGGGCAGATGGGTCCGCAGCCAGTTGCGCACCTGGGGCTGGGCCACCGGGTGCCCGGTGACGGTCTTGACGTCCGACAGCTTGGTCCCGGGCCGCACCAGCAGCGCGAACGCGATCGGCAGCAGCACCTCGCGGTAGATCATCAGCGGCTCGCCCGAGGCCAGCTCGTCGAGGGTGGCGGTGACCCCGCCCTCCACCGAGTTCTCGATCGGCACCAATGCCGCGGCGGCCTCGCCGTTGCGCACGGCGTCCAGGGCGGCCGGGACCGACACCATCGGGACCAGCTCCCGGGTGGCGGCTTCCGGCAGGGTGCGCAGGGCGGCTTCGGTGAACGTGCCCTCGGGACCGAGATAGGTGAAGCGGGTGGCCGACATGCGATCAGCCTAATGCCGGGACACCCGCCCCCGTGGGGCTGTTCACCCTTCGAGCAGGTGCTGCCCCACGTACTCCCCGCTGCGCGGCGCGGGCGGGACGGCGTACAGGCCGCTCGACTCGTGCCGGATGAACTCCGACAGCGCGTCGCCACGGTCGAGCTTGCGTTGGACCGGCACGAATCCGCGCAGCGGGTCGGCCTGCCAGCAGATGAAGAGCAGTCCGGCGTCGGGCGTTCCGTCGGGGGCGATCCCGTCGTGGAAGGAGAAGGGCCGGCGCAGCATCGCGGCGCCGCCGTTCTGTTCCGGGGCGGAGATCCGGGCGTGGGCGTTGGAGGCGATGAGCGGCTTGCCGTCGGGGCCGAGCTTGTCCAGGGCGGGCTTCGTGGTCTCGCTGCCGCCGGTCAGAGGTGCCCCGGTGGCCTTGGTCCGGCCGATGACCTGCTCCTGCTGCGCCAGGGACCGCTTGTCCCAGTCGTCGAGCAGCATCCGGATCCGGCGGACGACCGCGTACGAGCCGCCGGCCATCCAGGAGTGTTCGGCGGGCCCGGGGCCGGCGCCCTGGACGAAGATCCGCCGGTCGAAGTCGGGATCGGCGGGCTTGGGGTTCCCGGTGCCGTCGACCTGGCCCATCAGGTTCCGTGCCGTCATCGGGGTGCTGGTGGCACCGGGAGAGCGGTTGAAGCCGTTCATCTGCCACCGCACCCGGGCGGCCTCCCCGGCGTCCTTCTGTACGGCGCGCAGGGCGTGGAACGCGACGAGCCCGTCGTCGGCGCCGATCTGCACCCACAGGTCACCGTTGCTGCGCTGGGCGTCGAGGCGGTCGGAGGAGAAGTCCGGCAGCGGGTCGAGGGCGGCCGGGCGGCGCGCCACGAGATCGGTGCGCTCGAAGAAGGAGTGTCCGAAGCCGAACGTGAGGGTCAGGGAGGACGGCCCCGCGTCGAGGGCGATCCCGCTGTCCGACGTCGGGGCGGTCTCGCCGGCCATGAGCCGCCGTGCGGTGTCGGACCAGCGGCGCATCAGCGCGGCGGCCTCCTTGCGCCCGGCGCCCGGGACCAGGTCGAAGGCGAGTACGTGCCCCTTGGCCTGGAGCGGGGTGGTGATGCCCGCCTGGTGGTCCCCTTCGAAGGCGACCCGGGTGGCCCCGAGGGAGCCGGGGGATCCGGCGGCACCCGAGGCGCCGGCCGGGGAGTCGGAGACCGCCGAATGCACCAGGGCGCCGCCGGTGGCGCCGAGTGCGAGCCCGGCGGCGCCCGCGGCGCCGACGGTGCCCAGCAGCCGGCGCCGGGAGATCTCGATGTCGGGGTTGCTCCCGGTGCTTTCGGTCACGCTCTTCAGCCGATCTTCACGTTCTTCTGGACGGTCGTCTGGTCGATGTCGGAGGTACGTACGGTCACGTCGATGCGCCATTCCCCCGCGAGCGGCAGCTGGACCCCGGACGCGCTCCAGTGTCCCGGAGCGTCGCGGTCCGGGGCGACCGGCAGCGGGCCGATCTCCTTGGCCGGGAGGGTGAATGCGATCTTGATCTCGGGGAGGTCGAGGGGCTTGCCGTCCTCGCCGTCGGCCCACAGGTGCAGGGTGTTGGCGCCGACCCGGCCCGGGTCGAGCTCCAGCCGGACGGTGCCCTTGCCGTTCTGGCCGCCGGTGTCGAACGGCAGGGTGATCTTGACGGCCCGGTTGGGCACCGCCGGGCCGGCCGCGCTGCGGTTCGTCTCCAGCTGTGCGGCGCGGCCGGGTTCGGTGCTGGTCAGGACCGTGGTCACGGCCAACAGGACCACGGCCACACCGGCCTCGGCGAGTACCGAGCGGCGCAGCCCCGCGCGGCCGGGATCGGCGTCGCGGACCTGCTTGTCGCGGGCCTTCTCACGGGCGGCGCGCTGACGTGCCAGCTGTGCGGCCCGTCGGGGGTCGGCGTCGGAGCCGCTCGATGTTTCACGTGAAACATCGGCCCCCGCGAGCACCTCGGCGGGCTCTTCCACGGGTGCCCCGGCCTCGGCGCCCCCGGTGGAACGGACCTCCCCGAGCCGCCCCGTCCACTTCCGCGAGAGGTAGGCGATGGCGACCAGGACGGCGACCAGCGAGACCTTGATGATGAGGAGCCGGCCGTAGCTCGTGTCGGTCAGGGCCGACCAGCTGCCGAGCTGGCGCCAGGACTGGTACACGCCGGTCACGGCGAGGACCAGGACGCTGATGAAGGCGACCTTGGAGAAGCGCTGGACGGCCTCCCGCTCGATGTCCGGCACCTTGTGCAGCGCGACCAGCAGCGCGACCAGGCCACCGAGCCAGGTGGCCACGGCGAGCAGGTGCAGGATGTCGACCGGCATCGCGATGCCGGGCTGGATTCCGGTGGAGGCGTGTTCGGCGAGCGCCCAGGTGGCGGCGATGCCGCCGGCCACGACGGTGCCGCCGATGGCGAGCCCGAAGGCGAGGTCGCTCGTCTCCTTCTTCGCCTCGTCGGCGGCTTCGGCGTCGGTGGCCTCGTCGGCTCCGGCTCCGGCTCCGGCTTCGGCTTCGGCTTCGGCTTCGGTGGAGGCGGAGCGGGTGCGGTCGGTGCCTTCGGATCCGGTCTCGGCGGCAACCTTCTGGCGCCGGGCGTAAGCCCCGAAGAGCACGGCGATGAACAGGGCGGCCGCCCCGAGGAGCAGCAGCCGGGAGACGAACGAGGCGCCGGTCTTGGTTTCCAGGACCGCCTGCAGCCCGTCGAGGTCGAAGGCGTCCGCGAACTTCCCGGAGCCGGTGTACGGGGTCCGGAGCACCAGCATCGCCAGGGTGGCGGCCGTGAGGGTGACCCAGCCGCGCACCACCAGCTTCTGCAGCGGCCGTTCGGCGGAGCCCCGGCGCCAGCACAGCAGGATGAAGGCGGCGCCGCCGACGAGGACGGTGAACCCGGCGTAGGCGGCGTAGCGGGCGATGTCGTACACGACGCCGACGGGTCCGCCGCCCACCTGCCGGTCGGGGAGGGAGACGCTGGTGGCCGACGGGGCGCCGACGGAGAAGGTGAAGGCGCCGGAGACCGGGTGGCTGTCGGCGGAGACGGCCTGCCAGGCGACGGTGTAGGTGCCGTTCGGCAGGCCGGTGTGCAGGGCCGTGCCGTAGCGGACGGTCGATCCGCTGCACATGTCCCGCAGTTCCCCGGTATCGACCCGCTTGCCTTGCGGGTCCATGACGCGGATGGAGTCGTCACCCATGGCGACCTGCTCCGAGAAGGAGAGGGTGACCTGGGCGGGTGCCGTGGCGACCACCGCCCCGTCCTTGGGGTCGCTCGCGGTGAGTGCGGCGTGTGCCGTGGCCGGGGAGGCCGCGGTGAACAGGGATGCCAGCAGGGCTGCGAGGACCAGCGCCAGCCGCGGCAGGTATGCCGTGGCACGGGCGGCGCGGGCCGGTGAAGGAGCGGGGGCGGTGGCCGTCATGGCGTGTCAGTTCCTCGGTCCGTCAGTGGGCATTGGAGTTCTGCGCGTTGTACGTCCGTTCCTTGACGTCCAGCTCGACCTTGACGGGGTCGGCCTTCTCGAAACGCAGCTCGATGGTGATCTTGTCGCCGACCTTCGGCGTGCTCTTGAGCCCCATGAACATGACGTGGCTGCCGCCGCGCTCCAGCTTCAGCTCACCGTTCGCGGGCACGTCCATGGCCTGGACCTGCTGCATCTTCTGGTCTTTGGTCTCGTGGATCTGCAGATCGTCCGAGAGCGGGCTCGTGACCGCGGTCAGCTTGTCGGCCGTCTTCGAGTCGTTCTTGATGACCATGAAAGCGCCGGCCATCTTGTCGTTGACCGGTTCGGGCATGAAGGCCCCGCTGACCGTCATCTTCGGCTTGGCCGATTCCCCGGCGGCGTCCGAGGAGCCGGAGGAGCCGGAGGAGTCGGAGGACGAGCAGCCGGATATCGCGAGCGCCGCCGTCAGGGAGAGGGCGACGGCGAGGGTGCGGGTGGTGCGGGTGTTCACGGGTTCTCCCCCTTGACGATCTTCGGCAGGTCCTTGGTGTAGTCCTCGACGGTGGTGCCCTCGCCGTAGAGGACGTAGCCCTCGTCGGTCTTGGGCGAGAACGCGATGACCTGGGCCCCGTGCATGGAGACGACGCTGCCGTCGGCTTCCTTCTTGGGTGCCTCGATACCGATGCCGAGTGAGCGTGCGGCGGCCTGGATGGTGGCGAAGTCCCCCGTCAGTCCGGTGAAGGACGGGTCCTGGGCCCTGAGCCACGCGCCGAGGGAGTCGGGGGTGTCCCGTTCGGGGTCGGTGGTGACGAAGACGACCTGGAGCTTGTCCCGGTCCGCCTGGGGGAGCGCCTTCTTGGCCACGGCGATGTTGCTCATCGTCAGGGGGCAGACGTCCGGGCAGTTCGTGTAGCCGAAGTAGATGAGCGTCGGGCGGCCCTTGGTCTGCTCGCGCAGGTTCCACGGCTTGCCGGTGGTGTCCGTGAGGACCAGCTCCGGCTTGTCGAAGGGGCGGTCGAGGACGGTGGCGGCTCCGGCCTTCTTCTGGCCGGAGATCTGCGTGACCGTCCCGGTGTTCTTGGCCGTCTCACCGCCGCAGGCGGTGAGGGAGAGGGCGGTCGCCACCGCGAGGGCGGCGACCGTCACACGTGTGGTGCGCATGAAGGGGTGTCCTGGGATCGGGGATGATGCGGACGTACTCGTAACGACAGCGCCCGTGGGCGCGCGGTGTCAGGAGGCGCGGCGGCGCGAGGCGATGCCGAAGGCGACGCCACCGAGGCCGATCACGATGCCGGCGATGCCGAGGGCACGGGCCGTCGTGTCGGAGTCGCTCTTGGCAGAGGCCTCGTCGTGCGCGTCCTTCTTGTCGCCTTCGGTGGCGGTGGCCCCGGCGGCGGGCTTGGCGGCCGCGTCGTCGTGGTGGTCGTCGGCCGCCTTGGCGGCGGTCAGCTTCAGCACGGGCGCCGGGGTCTGCGGCTCGGCCGCGCCCGGCTTGCTCTCCTCGATCCAGCGCACGACCTCGTTGTTGTCGTACGTCTGGATGGCCTTGAAGACCATCTGGTCGGCGTTGTCGGGGAGCTTGCCGACGGAGACCGGGAACTGCTGGAACCTGCCGGGCTCGATCTTGCCGCCGGTCCAGGTCACCTTGGTGACGGCCTCGTTGACCTGCTTGCCGTGCACGGTCAGCGGCTTGTCGAGCTTGCTCTTCTCGACGGTCACGGTCCAGCCGGGGATGTCCTGCGGCATGACCGACGTGAGCGGCTGGTCCACGGGGAAGTTCACTTCGAGCTGCGTGGTCGAGGCGTTGTCGCGCTCGTTGGGCACCTTGAAGTTGATGACCGCGTACCCGCCCTTGGTCGCCTCGCCCGAGGGCTGCACGCTGACGTGCGCGAAGGCGGGACCGGACAGGACGAGGACGGCGCCGGCGGCGAGGGCGGCGACGAGGGAGACGCGAGAGGTCTTCACGGCGGGAACACTCCAGGGTGCAGGGGTGACGGTGGCTCCGCGCACAGGCGCGCGCGGAGGTCGCGGCACCGGTGCTCCCGCTGTGCGTACGGGGAGTGGGGGTGCCGCGTCAGGCTGCGAGGGCGAACGCCGCCGCGGGCGGTCCGCGCCTGATGACCGTGTGCAGGAGCGCGTCGCATCCGGTCGCGACGGCGGGTGCCGCTGTGGTGCGACGGGCCCGGGGGCCGCGGGCGGGCGCGTCGGGGAGTCCGGCCGCGAGGGCGCGTACGAAGGCCAGCGCGGCGCGCAGCGGACGTACCGGGTCGGCCTCGCGGGACAGCCGGGACAGCTCGATCAGCCGGAACAGCGCGGCGTCACCGCGGGCCAGCAGCCAGCCGGCCGCGAGCGCGGCCAGCAGGTGGCCGGCCAGCATGGCCGGGCTGAACAGTCCGGTCGTGGGCTCCGCGGAGGCGGAGGCCATGTGCGCGTGGGCCATGTGGGCCTGCGCGGCGGCCTCCCCGGCCAGGGCGGCCGGGTCCAGTCCGGCGGTCTCCAGGATCTGCCGGGCGTCGGCCGGGCTGAGGGGTACGGAGTTGCCCCCGCAGACCAGCCGGGCGGCGAGCGCCGCGAGCGAGGCGTCGGCCCCCTGGGCCGGGGCCTGGGCGGCGGTGGCGCCGTGCTGGCCGAGTCCGAACAGCACGTGCAGTCCGAGCTGGCCGACGACGAGCCCGGCGGCGATGCCCGGCAGCGGACGGCGGCGCCCCGCGAGGGGTGCCGCGACCGCGAAGACGGCGACGAAGGCCAGGGCCAGTGCCCACCACGGCACGGTCGCGCAGGAGGCCACGGCGTGGCCGGCTGCGGACAGCGCGACGCAGACCGCGGTGAACACCGCGGCCCGGGTCGTCCGGAGGCCTGCTCCGGCGCGTGTCGTGTGGGTGGTAGTCATGGCCGGGCCATCATCGCACTGCGCTTAGGCCCTGCATACGGCAGGTGCTGGAGGGACCATAGGGTTCCGGTCCAAGGTCAGCGCGCGCACGGCGTGCCGTCGGCGCGGGCACGGTGCGTAGTCGGCGGCGGGCCGGAAACGTCGTCCGGGCCGGGCATACACCGGCTTCCGGGAGTGTCGCCATCGGCCGAATGAGGGCTCTCCCGGCGCTCGGGGGCTTACGCCCGCCCTCGGGCGGCAATAGGTATCCGTATGAGCATCTGGTGGTCTCTCCACTTGAGGCGCGAAGCCGCGAGCGTGCCGCTCGCACGGCGACTGCTGCTGGGGGCGATGGAGACCGCGGGGGTGGATCCGGACATCTCCTTCGACCTGTCGGTCGCCCTGACCGAGGCCTGCGCGAACGCGGTGGAGCACGGTGGTGGCCACGGACACCGCCGTGATCACGGCGGTCACGGCGGGGCCTCCGGCGGGGGTGCCCGTGCCGTCGGTGTCCCGGACGGGACCGAGGCGTACCACGTCACGGCCTATCTGGACGGGGACCGCTGCCGCATCGAGGTGACCGATTCGGGTCCCGGGTTCCCGCCCGCCACGGTGTCCCGCCGCAGACCCCCCCTGGCCGAGCACGGCCGGGGCCTGGGACTGATCGCCGAGCTCTCCGACCACGTCCGCCTCCGCAACCGGCCGGGGCGGGGAGCGGTGGTGAGCTTCGACAAGATGCTGAAGTGGCGCGACGACGCGCTGCTGAAGGTGTCGTAGGCGGCAGGCGGCAGGCGGCAGGCGGCAGGCGGCAGGCGAAACCGCACGCGGTGGTCGGCACGCGGCACGCCCCGTGCGGCGCACGCGCGGGAGCGCTCGCGCCGGTGGGCGGGAACCGGTCCGGTCCCCGCCCACCGTCACATGAGGAACGCGTCAGCCCTTGAGCCGCGCCATCCAGGCCTCGACCTCGACCGAGGTGCGGGGCAGACCGGCCGACAGGTTCCGGTTGCCGTCCTCGGTGACGAGGATGTCGTCCTCGATCCGGACCCCGATGCCGCGGTACTCCTCGGGCACGGTCAGGTCGTCGGCCTGGAAGTACAGACCGGGCTCGACGGTCAGGCACATGCCCGGCTCCAGCGTCCCGTCGACGTAGGCCTCGGTACGGGCGGCGGCGCAGTCGTGGACGTCCATGCCGAGCATGTGGCCGGTGCCGTGCAGGGTCCAGCGGCGCTGCAGGCCCAGTTCGAGGACGCGCTCGACGGGGCCCTCGACCAGGCCCCACTCGACGAGCTTCTCGGCGAGCACGCGCTGGGAGGCGTCGTGGAAGTCGCGGAACTTCGCGCCCGGCTTGACGGCGGCGATGCCGGCTTCCTGGGACTCGTAGACCGCGTCGTAGATCTTGCGCTGGATGTCGGTGTACGTGCCGTTGATGGGCAGCGTGCGCGTGACGTCGGCGGTGTAGAGGGAGTGGGTCTCCACACCGGCGTCGAGCAGCAGCAGGTCGCCCGGGCGGACGTCGCCGTCGTTGCGGACCCAGTGCAGGGTGCAGGCGTGCGGGCCGGCGGCGCAGATGGAGCCGTAGCCGACGTCGTTGCCCTCGACGCGGGCGCGCAGGAAGAAGGTGCCCTCGATGTAGCGCTCCGAGGTGGCCTCGGCCTTGTCGAGGACCTTCACGACGTCCTCGAAGCCGCGGACGGTGGAGTCGACGGCCTTCTGGAGCTCGCCGATCTCGAACTCGTCCTTCACGGCGCGGGTCTCGGAGAGGTAGACGCGCAGTTCCTCGTCGCGCTCGGCGGTGACCTTGTCGGTCAGCGCCTTGTCGACCACGGCGTCGTGGCCGCGCAGGTTGCGCACCGGACCCTCGGCCTCGGTGAGGGCGTCGGCCAGCTCGCGCACGTCCTTGGCGGGGATCCCGAGCAGCTGCTCGGCCTCGGTCAGGGAATGGCGGCGGCCGACCCACAGCTCGCCCTGGCCGGACAGCCAGAACTCGCCGTTCTCGCGGTCGGAGCGGGGCAGCAGGTAGATGGTGGCGGTGTGGCCGGCCGGGCCCGCGGGCTCCAGGACCAGCACGCCGTTCTCGGTCTGGTCACCGGTGAGGTAGGCGTACTCGGTCGACGCGCGGAAGGGGTACTCCGTGTCGTTCGAGCGGGTCTTCAGCCGGCCGGCCGGGATGACCAGGCGCTCGCCGGGGAAGCGTGCGGAAAGGGCGGCGCGGCGGTCGGCGGTGTGCCCCGCCTGGGCGACGGGCTCCAGACCGCGCAGCTCGGTGTCCGCCCAGCCGGTGCGCATGTTCTCCGCGAGTTCCTCGCTGACGCCCGGGTACAGGCCGTTCTTGCGCTGCTTGTGCTTCTTCTGGGGCTGCTCTTCTGCCGGGGTCTCCGGGGTGAGCTCGTCCGCCACGTCTTCTCCTCAGCCGCTACGACATGCAGGGTCCGGGTACGGACCCCGTTCATCGTATGTGGGGGGAGGCGGCGCCCGGCGATGTCTGTGACATATCAGTCATACCGGGCGACGGTCCTACGTCGGCCGGGTGCCGGGGGCCGACGGCGGCGATCGCGCGCGCCCCGCGTCAGTCGAACCGGGCCGCGAGCAGCACGATGTCCTCGGCCGGGTCGGCCGCCACGGCGTCCGGGTCCTCCCCGGGCAGCACGGTGCGCAGGATGTGGTCGCAGAGGGCCGCCGGGTCGTCCCGGGCGCTACGGGGCACCCCCGCCGCCGCCGCGTGCAGCCGGGCGTACGCCCGGTCCATGGGGTCGCCGGTCCGCCGCAGCAGGCCGTCCGTGTACAGCAGCACCGTTTCTCCGGGCGCGGGCTCGATCTCCACGCTCGGCGCCTCCCAGCATGCCAGCATCCCCAGCGGCGCGGAGAGGGAGGTCTCCACGTACTCGGTGCGCCGCTCGCCGATGAGCAGGGGCGGGGTGTGCCCGGCCCCGGCGAGGATGATCTTCCGGGCGGCGGGCTCGCAGTACGCGAAGAGCGCGGTGGCCGAACGCGCGGGCTCGGTCAGGCGCAGCAGCAGCTCCAGGTCGGACAGGACCGCGACGGGGTCCTCGCCCTCCATGACGGCGTACGCGCGCAGCGAGGCCCGCAGCCGGCCCATCGCGGCGACGGCGCTGGGCCCGGAGCCGGTGACGGAGCCGACGGCCAGGCCCATGGCGCCCTCGGGCAGCGGGAGCGCGTCGTACCAGTCGCCACCGCCCCGCGGCCCGGTGTGGTGCCGGGCGGCGAGCTGGACGCCGGGGATCCGGGGCAGCCGGCTGGGCAGCAGCTCCTCGGAGACGGTGGCGAGCCGGGCGCGGGAGCGCTCCACCTCCAGCATCCGGGCCAGGTGCTCGGCGGCGTACCGGACGTAGAGCCCGACGAGGTCGCGCTGGCGGTCGTCCGGCTCGGCCTGTTCGTCGTAGAGCCAGACGGCGGCGCCGAGCCGGCCTGTGGCGTCAGCGGTCAGCGGCAGCGCGTAGCTGGCGGCGTAGCCGAGCCGGGCCGCGACCTCGCGCTGGCGGGGGTCGACGGCGGGTTCGTGGCCGCCGGCCGAGGGGGACGGCACGGGGGCGCCGGGTTCGGGGAGCACCTCGGAGCCGCCGTGGGCGTCGGGGAGCCCGTCGAGGATGCGGCCGTAGGAGGTGGCGCTGCGCGGCACCGTCTCGATGTGGCCGAGGTCCGCGCGGCCCAGGCCGAGGCCGATCGTGGTGCTGGGGCCGAGGCCGTCGGAGGGTTCCAGGACGACGAGTCCTCGGCGGGCGCCGACGAGTGCGGCGCCGGCGCGCAGGAACTCCTGGAGGGAGGAGGCGAGGTCACTGGCGCGGGTGAGGCGCTCGGTGAGCTCGTGGAGGGTGGTGAGGTCGGAGACCATGCCCGCCAGCCGGTCCTGGATGACGCTGCTCGCGGCAGGCGGTACGGCCTGGGCGGGGGCGGTTCGGGGCGGGGCGGAGGGTGACGTGGAAACGGGCGTGGGCGCCGGAGTGTGCGCTGACGCTGTAACTGCTGGATCGATTCCAGCCACTTTCGGCAGATGCGGGGCGCTCATGGCGTCCGCCTTTCCACCTGGTGCGATTCGCCATATAGCATCGCAAACCCCCAGATCGTGCTGCGCCGCCATCGATGGATCCACATCTACACGCACACGAGGAGCGATGTCCAGCATTGCCCAGGCGGGAATCCTGGTGTCCGTGGGACGGCAACTCACGGTCGAGCCAGGGCTAAAACTTGGCCGGAAAACGCGGGAAGCGGACGGTTTTTGCGATCGACTGGACGGGCGTCACGGGCACTCCGGGTACGTAATCGGCAGTGGCCGGGGCCAGTTGACGCCTCCCGGCACCGCCGGGAACCGCCCGGTGTGGGCCGTCGTCCTTAGCGGCGGCAGCCGGTCTCGGTACCGGTGCGGGCCGTCCGGGGGGTTGGCGCCGGACCCCGCCGGACGTTTGACGGACCCGATAAGAAAACTGCACGAACCGTGTGAACCTGCTTCCGGCGAACAGTGACGCGAAACGTGTACGTGTGGTGAGACACCGGTTACATGGTGTGATGTGGCCCTCGGCGTTCAACGGAAAGGAACGAGCGCTCATGCGCGAGATCCTCGGAAGGCGTCTCCAGCGGCTCCGCGATCGCTTCAAATTCCCGCGCGCCGCCTCCCGCTCCACCGCGGCAGCCGCGGACCCGGCGGTTCCGTCCCTCCTCGACGGCGCCCTGACCTGCGCCACCCTCTGGCAGTGGCCCGTACTGCCCGGCGTCGGCCGGGCCGGTGCGGACAGCGCCCGCTGTGCCTGCCCCGACCCCGACTGCGTGGTGCCCGGAGCCCATCCCTTCGATCCCGGGCTGCTCGCGGCGACGGCCGACGCCCGGATGGTGGCCTGGTGGTGGGCCCGGCGGCCCGCCGCCCCGGTGCTGCTGGCCACCGGCGGGACCGCGCCGTGCGCGGTGAGCCTGCCGGCCGGGGCGGCCGCGCGTGCCGTCGTACGGCTGGACGCGCTGGGCATGCGGCTCGGCCCGATCGTCGCCACGCCCACCCGCTGGTCCCTGCTGGTGGCGCCGTACTCGCTGGAGCGGCTCGGCGAACTCCTCTACGCCAAGGACCACGTCCCGTCCTCGTTGCGCTTCCACGGCGAGGGCGGGTACCTGCTGCTGCCGCCCTCGGCGGCCTCCGGCGGCGGTCAGGTCCGCTGGGAGCGGGAGCCCGCGGCGGGACGCGACGGCCTGTGGCTGCCGGAGGTCGAGGCGGTCGTGGACGCGCTCGTCGAGGCGAGCAGCGGGGCTCCCGGCGGGGGCAGTCGGCTCGCCTACTGAGTCACTCGTACGGGTGTCGGCGCGACGGGTTTCCAAGGGAATTGGGCGCGGGGATCTCCGGGCCCCATTCCCGCGTCGCTATCTTCGGCGAATGAATCTCCGTCTGATCGCCATCGGTGCCGGCGTGCTGACCATCCTGTCGCTCCCCCTGGCCGGAGCGATCGCCGGGCCGGATTTCGCCGGTCAGGGTGACGGGAAGGGCGGAGGGCTGCTCTCCTCGCTCGGCCTGTCCGGCCCTTCCCGTGCGCCGGACGCGGCCGCGCGCGCCGCGGACCGCGCCGCGAGCCCCGGGCCGGCCGAACAGCCCCGCACGGACTCCCACTGCGGACCCGAGCTCACCGCTCCGCAGGGTCTGGAGGCGCAGACCTGCGTGCTGGAGGGTGACGGGCAGACCTGGGGCCGCAGTTACTACCGCAACACGAGCGGGCGGGCCCTGGACGCCGTACTGACCGTCATGGGGCCGGCCGGCCGCACGGTGCAGATCCGCTGCGCCGTCGGTCCGGGGGACGAGCCGGGGTTGTGCGAGACGCCCCGGGGTGAATCGGTGGGTGCGCCCGACGGGTACTCGGCTGTTGCGGAGTTTGCAGTTCCGGATGATGAAGGGCGACTGCTGCTGCGGTCCGGGAGCAACTCACCGGCACCGCGAGAGGGTTGAGCACCACCTGAAAAGGAAGCGCCCGGTCGCTGGCGACGGGGGATGCACCAGCGACCGGGCTACAAGAACGGTAACAAGAGATCGCCTGTTCGCAAATTCGATCTCTGATATTCAGACATCGATTTGCAGGCGATTAGCGGGAGTTGTGACTCTGGTCACCGGCCTCGCGGGCTGTGCGGACGTCAGCTGAGCGTCACCTGGCGGTTGGTGAGACCGCCGCGCGCCCGGCGCTCCTCCGTGGTCAGCGGGGCATCCGTGGCGAGGGCCCCGGCCAGCCGCTCGGCGAACTCCGCGGCGGGCTTCTCCACGTCCTCGGAGGTGACCCCCGTGGGCAGGTCCCAGACGGGGACCATCAGGCCGTGCGCGCGGAAGGAGCCGACGAGCTTCGTGCCCTCGCCGAGCGAGGAGGTACCGGCGGCGTGCAGCCGCGCGAGGGCGTCGAGCAGCTTCTCCTCGGGGTGCGGCATGACCCAGCGCAGGTGGTTCTTGTCCGGGGTCTCGCACCAGTAGGCCGCGTCCACGGAGGCCAGCTTGACGGTGGGGATGGCGGCGGCGTTGGCCCGCTCCAGCGAGGCGGCGATCTCCGGGGAGGCGTTCTGGGCGTTCTCCGACTCCGGAATCCAGAATTCGAAGCCGCTGTGCACAACCGGCTCGAAAACGCCGTCGAGGTCCAGGAGGTCCTGGAGTCGGCTGCCCTCGGCGGGAACCCGCCGGGCCGGAACCGGGGTGCCCGGCTCCGCGACGAGCGCGCGCTCCAGGGTGTCGGCCATGTCGCGGGCCAGGTCCCCGGACGACGAGTCGTTCTGCAGGCCGATCAGGACGGAGCCGTCCTCGCGGCGCAGGGCCGGCCAGGCCATGGGCAGTACGGTCACCAGCGTGACGGACGGGACGCCCTCGGGCAGGCCGCCCTTGAGGGTCAGGGGGATGGTGGCCGCGGGCACCAGCTCGCGCAACGCCACCCAGTCGCACTCGCCCGGCAGTCCCTCGAAGGGGCGCCGGACGTGCTCGGTCACCGCGTGCGAGGCGGCTGCGCCGTGGCAGGCCTTGTAGCGGCGCCCGGATCCGCAGGGGCAGGGCTCGCGGGCGCCCACCACCGGGATTTCCCCGTTCTGGATCTGCGGCTTCGCGGTCTTCGCGGCGGGGCGCTTCTTGGCCATCGTGGGTGTCTCCCGGTTGCGGCGGTACGGCGGTGTCTCTGGCGCGAGCCTAGCCGTTCGTACCGCCGGAACCGGTGGGGTGCGGCCGGGAGCGCGGTCGGCGTGCGCTCCCGGACGGCCGCCCGTACGCATGACCCGTGCCGCGGTCGGGTTCCGGTCCGGGGGTCCGCTTCGGGGATCCGCTTCAGGGATCCAGGTCGTCGAAGGCCGATACGAAGTCGATCGCCGGGGCGGTGACGCGCGTAGCGAAATCGTCGTGCCGGGGCCCGTGGGCGACGATCACCCACACGGTGACCTCACCCGCCGCTCCGTCCCGGACGCCCCAGTCCTGGGCCAGGGCGCTGATGATGTTCAGCCCCCGGCCGCCGCGCGCGGTGACCGAAGGCGTGGCCGGGACGGGGCGCGTGGGACCGCCACCATCCGTGACCTCGACCGTCAGCCGCCCCGCCTTGTCGACGCGCCAGGCGGCGCGTATCTCCCCGTCGCCGACCTCCCGTGCGCCCAGCGGCCGGCCGTGCCGGCAGGCGTTGCTGAGCAGCTCGGAAAGGATCAGCACGGCATCGTCCACGACCGATTCGGACAGGCCGCTGATGCGCAGCTGTTCGCGCATGCGGTGTCTCGCCTCGCCCACTCCCGCCGGCCCATGGCGAATGTCCATGCACGACGTGGGCACTTCCTGTGCCATCACCAACGTCACCCCCGGAACCTCCTTAGCCCCACGCCATGGTCTGGATGCCCCACTGGCCTGGACCGGAAACCGCCCTGACGAGGACCTCTGACGCATTCATGACCAGTGAACGCGGAGCGGATGCGCCGGGGCACACCCTGTCACGGACGGGGTGTGTGTGACGCGTGCGCAAAACGGGACGTCAGCGTCCCAGCTGTGACAGAACCTGGCGTGGCCTGTTCGTGATGATCGCCTCTACACCCAGATCAGCGCATAGCTGAACATCTTCGGGTTCGTTCACGGTCCATACGTGGACGGAGTGCCCGGAGGCCTGGAGCTTGCGGACGTAGCCCGGATGGTTGCGCACGATCCGCATGCCGGGCCCGGCGATCCGCACGCCGGCCGGCAGTCGCCCGTCGCGCATCCGGGGCGAGATGAACTGCATCAGGTACACGGTCGGGATGGTGGGGGCGGCCGCCCGTACCCGGTGCAAGGACCGGGCGGAGAAGCTCATGACCCGGACGGGGTGGGGTCCCTCGGCGGGCGGGGCGTCGAGTCCGAAGCGCTTGAGGAGGAAGAGCAGGCGTTCTTCCACCTGTCCGGCCCAGCGGGTGGGGTGCTTCGTCTCGATCGCCAGCTGGACGGGGCGGCCGGCGTCGGACACCAGCTCCAGCAGCCGCTCCAGGGTGAGCACGGAGGTGCGCTCGGGGTCGGCGTCCCAGTCGGGGGACTCCTCGCGGTCCTTCCAGGAGCCGAAGTCGAGGGCGGCGAGTTCGGCCAGCTCCAGGGCGGAGACGGCGCCGCGGCCGTTCGAGGTGCGGTTCACCCGGCGGTCGTGGACCAGGACCAGGTGGCCGTCGGCGGTCAGCCGGACGTCGCATTCGAGGCCGTCGGCGCCGTCCTCGATGGCCTTGCGGTAGGCGGCCAGGGTGTGCTCGGGGGCGTCCTCCGAGGCGCCGCGGTGGGCGACGACCTGGATGGGGCGCGGCATTGCGTGGGTCACCCGGTCATGGTGCCACCGAGGGGCCGTCCTGCGTCGGGGTGAGTCCTGAGGATGCGCCTGATATGTCGGAGATAAAGGATGGGGGGAGACGCACAGGTCCGGCTTACAGTGCTCTGACGGGGCATGGGAAAGGCTTCGTCCTGGAACTTGTGCGGCACGTCGAACGTTCAGTCGGACCGATGCCGGGTCGGCGAAGAGCCCGGAATCGCCCGTTTTACAGTAGCCGTGTAGGCCGTGTGTGACTGAGGAGAGAGCGCTGTGAGCACCGAGAACGAGGGCACCGCGGCCCCGACACCCCCCGCGGCCCCGTCCGCACCCCCCGTGCCCGTGGCCGCCTCCACCCCCGACCCGGCCCCGTCCGTCGCGCAGCCCGTGCCCGGCGCCGAGCAGACCCAGCAGCTGCCGCCCACCCCGGCCGGCCCCCCTGCGTACGCCCAGCCGCAGGACCAGCCCCCGGTCTACGGGCACACCCAGCCGCTGCCCCAGCCCGAGCCCCCGGCCGGCGCCCCGACGGCGTACGGCGCCGAGGGCTGGCCCCCGCCGCCGCCCGCGGTGCCCGCGTACGGCGGCCACGGCGGCCACGGAGGCGGCTGGGGCACCCCGCTCCACACCGACGGCGCGCCGCAGCCCAAGCCGAAGGGCAAGGGCGGCCTGGTCGCCGCCGTCCTGGCGGCGGCCCTCCTCGCGGGCGGCATCGGCGGTGGCGTCGGCTACTGGGCGGCCCAGCGCGGCGACGAGGCCTCGGGCTCGACCACCATCACCGCCGCCACCCCCAAGGACGTCAAGCGCGAGCCCGGCTCCGTCGCCGGCCTCGCCGCGTCCGCGCTGCCCAGCGTCGTCACCATCGAGGCCTCGGCCGGGGACGGCGAGGGCGGCACCGGCACCGGCTTCGTCTACGACGAGCAGGGCCACATCCTCACCAACAACCACGTGGTGGCCTCCGCCGCCAACGGTGGCAAGCTCTCGGCGACCTTCTCCAACGGCAAGAAGTACGACGCCGAGGTGATCGGCCGCGCCCAGGGCTACGACGTCGCCGTGCTCAAGCTGAAGAACCCTCCCGCGGGCCTCAAGCCGCTGGCCCTCGGTGACTCCGACAAGGTCGCGGTCGGCGACTCGACCATCGCGATCGGCGCCCCGTTCGGCCTGTCCAACACGGTCACCACCGGCATCGTCAGCGCGAAGAACCGTCCGGTGGCCTCCGGCGACGGCTCCGGCGGCAAGAACTCCTACATGAGCGCCCTCCAGACGGACGCCTCCATCAACCCCGGAAACTCGGGCGGTCCGCTCCTCGACGGCCGCGGCGCGGTCATCGGCATCAACTCCGCGATCCAGTCCGCGGGCAACGGCGGCTTCGGCGGCGGACAGGCCGGCTCGATCGGCCTCGGCTTCGCCATCCCGATCAACCAGGCCAAGAACGTCGCCGACTCCCTGATCAAGACCGGCAAGCCGGTCTACCCGGTGATCTCGGTCTCCGTCGACCTCCAGGCCAAGACCGACGGCGCCAAGATCTCCGAGCAGGGCGCGGCCGCCAACGAGCTGGTCGACCCCAACGGCCCGGCCGGCAAGGCGGGCCTCAAGCCCGGCGACGTCATCACCGAGTTCGGCGGCCGGCAGGTCGACAGCGGTCCGACGCTGATCAGCCTCATCTGGACGTACAAGCCGGGTGACACCGTGAAGCTGACCTACCTGCGGGACGGCAAGCCCAACACGGTCGACATCACCCTCGGCTCGCGGGTCGGCGACAAGTAGCCGCTGGACACTGGCTTGATGGGAGGGGCCGTGGGCGGGATTCCGTCTACGGCCCCTCCCAATATCTGCTTATGCTTCGCTCGTGTTCGATTCACGGCACATACGGACATTCCATGAAGTGGTCGCCGCGGGCTCGTACTCGGCGGCCGCTCGCGTCCTGGGCTACACCCAGCCCGCGATCACCCAGCAGATGAAGGCGCTCGAACGCGCCGTCGGCACACCGCTGTTCACCCGGGTGGGCCGGAAGATGAAACTCACCGAGGCCGGTGAGTCCCTGGCCCGGCACGCCGAGTCCATCCTCGGCTCCCTCTCGGCGGCCGAGGCCCAGCTGAAGGCGTACACCCGGCTGCGCACCGGGCGGGTCCGGGTCTGCGGATTCCCCAGCGCCAACGTCACCCTCGTTCCCGAGGCCCTCAGCGGGCTGGCGAAGGACCACCCGGGCGTCCAGGTCGAGCTGCTGGAGGGCGAGCCCCCGGAGTCCCTGCGCCGCCTCCAGCGCGGCGAGTGCGACATCACCCTCGCCTTCACCTATCCCGGGCTGCACGAGGAGATCCCGGAGGAGGTGGCCGAGGTCAGGCTCCTGGAGGACCAGCTGACCGTGCTGCTCCCGACCGGCCACCCGCTCGCCCGGCGCCGCGCCGTGCACCTGGCCGACCTGGCCGAGGAACGCTGGATCGCGGGCTGCCCCCGATGTCGCGCCAACCTGCTGCACGAATGCGCCGAGCTGGGCTTCGTCCCCGACATCAGGTTCGCCACCGACGACAACCTGGTGGTCCAGAGCCTCGTCGCGCAGGGGCTGGGGGTCGCGATGATGCCCGCGCTGGTGCTGCCGTCGCTCTCCCTCAGCCGTGTCTGCGGGCGGGTGCTGGAGCCCGCGGCCCGCCGCCACATCGCCGCCTACGTCTACCGCGACCACCTGCGGATCCCGGCGACCGCCGTGGTGCTGGACGAGCTCAAGCGCGTTGCCGCGAACCGGATCGGCTGCTGAGCCTCCGGCTCCACCCACCCTCGATCCATAAGCTCAGCTTGGGATTTCAGGGAAGAACTGTCGTTGGACGTGATGGATGCGGCGACGGACGCTGCTCCCATGACCACCACCACGCCGGCCCGTACGACCGCGAGGATGGCCGCCCTCGTCAATGAGATCCGCCAGGTCGTGGACCGGGGGCTGGCCCCCGACCTGACCGCCTACCTCGTCGGCGAGCGCCTCGCGCCGCACCTGGGGGAGCCCGAGCTGCTCACTCCCGAACAGCGCGAAGGGCACCCCGACCGGTACCGGCAGCACATCCTGCACACCGAGCCCGACGGGAGCTTCTCCGTGGTGGCCCTGGTGTGGCTGCCCGGCCAGGAGACCTCCATCCACGACCACGTCTCCTGGTGCGTGGCCGGGGTGCACGAGGGCGCCGAGAGCGAGGTCCGCTACCGACTGGCCCCCGCCACGGCACCCGGTGGTGCGGCGCGGCTCGTGGCGACCGAGGAGGTGGTCAACGGCCAGGGGGACGTCTGCGGGTTCGCCCCGCCCGGTGACATCCACAAGGTGCGCAACTCCTGTCGTACGACGGCGATATCCCTGCACGTCTACGGAGCCGACGTGGGCCGTCTGGGCAGCAGCGTCCGCCGCGTCTACCCGGAACCGACCGGCTGATGGCCCTCCTGAACCGCACCGTCCACCGACCGGTGCGGCCGCGACTGCCCCGTGTTTCACGTGAAACATCCACCTCCTGGCCCGGACTGGGCCTGGCCGCCGCCGGCACCCTGGTGGCGTGGTGCGTGCACGAGGTGGTCCCGGCGGTACCGATGCTGACCGCTTCGGTGGTGCTCGGCATCGCAGCGGCCCACCTTCCCGGTCTACGGGGCGTGGTGCGCGGCCCGGCCCGCCCGGGTCTGTCGCTGGCCGGCCGGCGCCTGATGCGCATCGGCATCGTCCTGCTGGGCCTCGCCCTGGGGCTGGACCAGGTGGTCCGGCTGGGCTGGGCGACGGTGGCGATGGTGAGCGGAGTCGTCGCGGCCACCTTCTTCGGCACCGTCTGGCTGGGCCGACGCCTCGGACTCCCCGGAGACCAGCCGCTGTTGATCGCCACCGGCTACTCGATCTGCGGCGCCTCGGCCATCGGCGCGGTGAGCGAGGTGTCCGGCAGCGACGAGGAGGACGTGGCCACTTCGGTGGCGCTGGTGACCCTCTGCGGGACGCTCGCCATCGCCGTACTTCCTCTCCTCCACGGCCCGTTGGGGCTCTCCGACCTCGGCTTCGGGCGATGGGTGGGGGCCAGCGTCCATGACGTCGGACAGGTCGTGGCGACGGCCCAGACCGCCGGGCCCGGGGCGCTGGGCGAGGCGGTGCTGGTCAAGCTGATGCGGGTGGCGCTCCTGGCTCCCCTGGTGGCGGCCGTGGCCTTCTCGATGCGCGCCCGGCGGCGCGGGGCGCGTACCTCCTCGGGGCGCAGGCCCGCTCCGGTGCCCCTGTTCGTGGCGGGGTTCCTGGCGGCGTCCGCGTTGCGCGCCACGGGTGTGCTGCCCGACGTGGCCCTGGAGTGGGCGCACACGGCACAGGGACTGCTGCTGGCGGCGGCCCTGTTCGGGCTGGGCAGCGCGGTCGACCTCCCCACCCTGGCCCGGACCGGGGGGCGCGCGGCCCTGCTGGGGCTGGGGGCGTGGGTGATGGTGGCCGGGGTCTCGTACGTCGGAGTCCTGCTCACCGTATGACCCCCTGTTCCAGCGGGAGTTGGCCATTTCCTGGCCGGAACCGACCGAACGTCCGGGCTGCCCGCTGACATTTCGGAGCGCGCGTGCGACGGTGCCCCCGCACGCGTGCTCACCCGTACGGCCGCTCACCCGTACGGCCGCTCACTCGTACGGCCGCTCATCCGTACGGCAGTTCACCCGTACGGCCGCACAGCCGATCCGCACCGACAGCTCTTCACCCCACCCTGCCCGGGTCACACGGGTCCGGGCACGGCAGAAGGAGTCCTGCGTGAATCGTCATCGCACGGCGCTGTCCGTCCTCCTCGCCGCGGGCGCCCTGTTCGCGGGGGCCCTGACGGCGGCCTCCCCCTCGGTCGCCGCGGAGCCGCCCGCCTCGTTCCGGCCCTCGCAGACGGCCGGCTTCTGGACGCCGGAACGGATGCGGCAGGCCACCCCGCTGGACGTGACGGCCGCCCCCGGCGCCGCCCGTACGAGCCGGCCCGCGGCCGGCCCCTCCCTCCGGGTGGCCCCCACGGCGGCCTCCCCCACCTCGTTCCCGCAGGCCGGCGGGGCCTGGACCGGCGGCGGGGCGATCGTGAGGACGTCGGGCCGGGTCTTCTTCACCATGGGCGACCGGACGGCATCCTGCTCGGGCGACTCGATCACGAGCGCCAACGGCAGCACCGTCATCACGGCCGGCCACTGCGTGAAGTACCAGGGCGCCTGGCACACCAACTGGGTCTTCGTCCCCGCCTACGACAACGGGAACGCGCCCTACGGCCAGTGGCCGGCGACCAAGACCCTCGCGACCGACCAGTGGGCGGCGAGCGAGGACATGAACATGGACGTCGGCCTGGCGGTGGTGGCCCCGTTGAACGGCCGGAAGCTCAGCGAGGTCGTCGGGGCCCAGGGCATCCTCTTCAACGGCGGCTACACCAAGAAGATGTACTCCTTCGGCTTCCCGGCGGCCGCGCCCTACGACGGCACCAGGCTCGTCTACTGCAGCGGCACCACGGGCAAGGACTTCCTGCTCACCAAGGACCACAGCCTGGGCTGCAACATGACGGGCGGCTCCAGCGGCGGCCCCTGGCTCCAGGACTTCGACGAGGCCACCGGCCTGGGCACGCAGGTCTCGGTGAACAGCTTCGGCTACAACTTCCTGCCGAACCGGATGTTCGGCCCCTACTTCGGCAACGAGGCCAAAGCGGCCTACGACAAGGCCCAGACCTCCTGATCCCGACCACCCCCGCCGCCCCGGAAACACCCACCCCACCCACCCCCACATCCCGGTACTCTGTACCGGCCAGGTGGGTTGCCCGAGCGGCCTAAGGGAACGGTCTTGAAAACCGTCGTGGCGCGAGTCACCGTGGGTTCAAATCCCACACCCACCGCAGGTGAACGGCTCCTGACCAGGATCTATGGTCAGGAGCCGTTCACGTTCATGTAGCTGTTTGTGACTGCTAGCCCCCGTGGTTCCCCGTCCGTCGGGGCACGTGAAGGGCACGCATGTAGCTTGATGGGGGACAAGGTGAACGAGGACGAGGTGGCGCGCGCTGTTCGGCGCGGGATGATCGACTACCACAACCGTGTGGCTGCACAGCAGGCTGCAGCACGGGAGCGTCAGGACAGAGGGTGCGTTGGCTGCATGCTCATGTTCATTGCTATCGGAGTGATCGTGATCGTGATCGCTGCCAAGGGGTAGGGCTGGGGAGGCGCTGTCCGTTGAGGCAGGCGGGATGACAGCCCCCACCCCGAACCACGACGAAGCCGCGGCCGCACGACTGGCCCCCGCATCCCAGAGTCAGAGCGCCCCCGCCGGAGGCATCTGTCCTGACGGGCGGCTCACCGATCAGGCCGGGCTCATCCAGTCCATCAAGTCCTGAGCCATTGGCGCGCGACGCCGCCTTGGCGGCGGAAGCGCCCTTGATGAAGTAGAGAAACCTGTAACAGGCTCCCGCTATGCCGGGCCCGACTGCTCGATGATCCATGCGCGGTAGTCGGGAGTAGTGTCATTGATCGGCATCGTGATGATGCTGGGCACCACGTAAGGGTGCGTGTGCTTCGCCCGGGCGATGATCTCGGGGACACGGCTCTGCACCGTGCGCAAGGTCGCATCGGCGTCATGACCGCTGCCCGGCGCCTCGGTCACTCGAACGCCAGCGTTACCACCCGGCACTACGCCAGGCCAGTCGACGGCCGTGACGCCCAAGTCGCCGATGCTTCGGACTCATGGCTGAACGGGCACGAGGACGCGGAAGGGGCACGGGACGGGCACGCTGCTCCCATCGACCGTGAGGAAGGCGCCTCATAGGGCCTCTGAGCTGGCCTTGAGTCGGATCTGCCTGGGGTTCGCAAGAGGTCTTGAAAACCGTCGTGGCGCGAGTCACCGTGGGTTCAAATCCCACACCCACCGCAGAAGAACGGCCCCTGACCGGGAAACCCGGTCAGGGGCCGTTCGTCGTTCCCGGGCACGTCGTCGGGCGCGGTGCCGCGCGGATGCGGTGTGCGGGGTGGGCCGCGATCCTGGAAGGGACGGAACACAGCGGAAGGAGCATCCATGTCCATGATGGACAAGCTCAAGCAGATGCTGAAGGGCCACGAGAAAGAGACCGGCCAGGCCGTCGACAAGGCCGGTGACTACGTCGACGGGAAGACCCAGGGCAAGTACGCCGGCCAGGTCGACATGGCCCAGGACAAGATCAAGGACCAGCTGGGGCGCCCCGGTGGTGAGGGTCAGCCGCCGCAGCCGTAGCGCGGGGGCGCCCCCGCGGTTCCTTCGTCCTTCCGATTCCCCTGGCGGTTGATCCCCAGGTCAGAGGGCGGGCCCCTACGGGCCCGCCCTCTGGTTGTTCGCATGATCCTTTCAGCGGCCGGAACGCGGCTTTGGTTCATACGAGTGGTGTTTGTCGGAAGAACGGCGCGCGTGGTGGGGGCGGTGCGGTTGCGGCCACATCATGACGAATGTATGCAGATCCGCCCGTCGGAACATCGAGGAACGAGGCGCTCGTCATGACCCACCGCAGCAGCATCACGTCGATCTGGACCACCCTCCTCGCAGCACTCGTGGCGGTCCTGACCGCCCTCGGTTTCGGCGGGAAGGCGGCTCCGGTCGAGGCCGCCGCCACCGTCACCACTCCGATGGCCCCCGCCGTGCGCCGGCCGGTTCCGGTTGCGCGACGGACGTGGCGGGCGATGATGCGGGGCGGTTCGCTCCCGCCGACCATCAAGCAGCGGATCCGCGCCGAGGCGCACGGCAAGAACCCTTCCGTCCGGCGTTCCACCACCGCGGCAGCGCTCGCGGCCGACGCGGTGCGCGGTGCGGGAGCGAGTGGTACGGACGTGGGTGTGGGTGTGGGCGCGGATGTGGTGAGTGTGCGCGGTGGTGGCGTGGAGCAGGGGCGGATGGCGCTCGCGGCGTAGTGGCGGGACCGTGGTGGCCAGGCAGGGCAGGCAGGGCAGGCAGGGCAGGCAGGACTGGCAGGGCAGGTAGGGCAAGTAGGACGAGTAGGAAACGTACGAGACGGTAGGGAACGTACGAGACGTAGGTGCGCAGGCGCTGGAGCCCGGTCTTCGTGGCCGTGGATCGCGCCGCGGAGTGCCCCCGGGAGTGGGGCACGGTGGAATGGCCCCGGCGGGCGCCGGGGGCGTGCGGGGGCGTGAAGCTTGGTACGGCAGGGCCGCAGGACCGGGAGACGGCGGGGTTCCCGGACGACGCGGCCCTCTTCGGCATGTCCGGGACCGATCGACTTGGCGGAACGATTCGCCTTCTGTGGCGCCCGTACGACCTCACCGGCTGGAGTCCGGTGGTGCGGGCGGCCTTCCGCGTGCGCCGGTCCCGGCCCCTCCCGACCTTGACATCGGCGGTGGATCTGACGGACAGTCAGATCCACTCGTCCGATGCGATGCCGGGAGGCCAGTGCCGTGCACCTCGCCCCGTCCGAAGGCCAGTTGAGGCTGCGCACCGAACTGCGGGAGTACTTCCGGAACCTGCTGCCGGACGGGGTGCCCGAGGACCCGGACGCCCAGCGCGCGCTCCTGCGCCGCATCGGCGCCGACGGCCTGCTCGGCCTCGGCTGGCCCGTCGAATACGGGGGCCGGGGCCGCGGCCCCGACGAACAGTTCGTCTTCTTCGACGAGGCCTACCGGGCCGGCGCCCCCGTCTCCATGGTCACCCTGAACACCGTCGGCCCCACCCTCATGAAGTACGGGACCCCGGAGCAGAAGGACTACTTCCTCCCCCGGATCCTGCGGGGCGAGATCGTCTTCGCCATCGGCTACTCCGAGCCCGAGGCCGGCACGGACCTCGCCTCGCTGCGCACCCGGGCCGTCCGCGACGGCGGGGACTGGGTGATCGACGGGCAGAAGATCTTCACCTCCAACGCCCAGAACGCGGACTGGATCTGGCTGGCCTGCCGAACCGCCCCCGAGGCGCCCAAGCACAAGGGCATCTCCATCGTCCTCGTGCCCACCGACAGCCCCGGCTTCGCCTGGACCCCCATCGACACGGTCGGCGGCCTCACCACCACGGCGACCTACTACGACGGCGTCCGCGTCCCCGTGGGCCACCTCGTCGGCCCCGAACACGGCGGCTGGGGCCTGATCACCAACCAGCTCAACCACGAACGCGTCGCCCTCGCCGCCATCGGCATGCAGGCCGAGGACTTCTACGCGGGGGCGCTCGCCCACGCCCGCACCCCCGACCCCGCCACCGGCGAGCGCCCGGCCGACCTGCCCTGGGTACGGTCCCGGCTGGCCGAGGCCCACGCCCGCCTGGCCGCCGTACGCCTCCTCAACTGGCGCCTCGTCCAGGACGTCGGCGCGGGCAGCCTGGCCCCCGGCGACGCCAGCGGGGTGAAGTTCCTCGGCACCGAGTCCACCGTCGAGGTGTACCGGATCTGCCAGGAGGTGGTGGGCGAGGAAGCCCTGCTCAGGGGCCCGGACGCGTTCGCCGGGGGCGAGCTGGAGCGGATGAACCGGGCCGCCCAGATCAACACCTTCGGCGGAGGCGTCAGCGAGGTACAGCGGGAGATCGTCGCCATGATGCGGCTCGGGATGAAGGGAAGGAAGCGATGACGGGGGACGAGGCGACCGGGAGCCCCGAGCGGGACAGCCGGTTCCACCACCTGCTCAAGACCTTCGAAGGGCGCCCCGCCGCCACCGCCGGCCGCGCGAAGGACGCCGTCAACGAGCCGATGATCCGCCACTGGTGCGAGGCGATGGGAGACACCAACCCGGCCTACACCGGCCCGGACGCCATCGCCCCGCCCACCATGCTCCAGGCCTGGACCATGGGCGGGCTCTCCGGCCACACCGATCGCTCCTCCGCCTACGACGAGCTCCTCGCGCTCCTCGACGCCGCCGGCTGCACCTCCGTCGTCGCCACCGACTGCGAGCAGGAGTACCTGCGCCCGCTGCGGCCCGGGGACACGGTGACCTTCGACGCCGTCATCGAATCGGTCTCCCCGCGCAAGACGACCAGACTCGGCACCGGGCACTTCGTGACGACCCGGATGGACGTCCACGCCAACGGCCAGCCCGCCGGTACGCACCGCTTCCGCATCCTCAAGTACGCCCCGGCCGCCGCGCCCCCACAGGCCCCGCCCAAGCCGCCGCGCCCCCGTCCCGTGATCAACCGCGACAACCAGGGGTTCTGGGACGGCGTGCGCGAGCACAAGCTGCTGATCCAGCGCTGCACCGCCTGTGCCACCCTGCGCTTCCCCTGGCTGCCCGGCTGCAACGCCTGCGCCTCCCCCGCGTGGGACACCGTCGAGGCGGTCGGCACCGGCACGGTCTTCAGCTACGTCGTCATGCACCATCCGCCCTTCCCGGCCTTCGACCCGCCGTACGCGGTGGCCCTCGTCGAGCTCGCCGAGGGCGTGCGCGTGATCGGCAACATCACCGGCGTCCCCTACGACAAGGTCCGCATCGGCCTGCCCGTCCGGCTGGAGTTCCTGCGCGTCGACGACACGCTCGAACTCCCCGTCTTCCGCGGAGAGGCGGGCTGACGTGGACTTCCACCCCACAGAGGAACAGACCGCGGCGGCCGGACTCGCGGCCCGCATCTTCCGCGACCTGGCCACCCACGAACGCCTCGCCGCGGCGGGCACCGGCAGCGACGCCGAGCTGTGGAAGGCCCTCACCACCGCCGGACTGACCGCGGCCGTCGAGGAGGTCGGCCTCCTCGGCCTGGTCCTGCTGCTGGAGGAACAGGGCCGCACCACCGCGCAGGTCCCGTACGCCGCGACCTGCGCGTACGGCATCCTGCCGGTCGCGGCCCACGGCAGCCCCGCCCAGCGCGCCGCCCTGCTGCCCGCCCTCGGCTCCGGCGAGGCCGTCGCCACCGGCGCGTTCCCGGACCGCGGCCGGATCACCGCCACGCCCGACGGCCGGCTCACCGGCACCGCGCCCGCTGTCCCCTGGCTGCGCGACGCCACGCACGTACTGGTCCCCGACGCGGAGCGGGCCCTGTGGTTCGTACGGACGGACGCGCCCGGCGTGGCCACGGCGCCGGTGGAGACGACCGCCCCCTGGTCGGCGGGCCGGCTGACCCTGACCGGCGCCGTCGCGCAGCGGCTCGGCGGCGAGGACGCCTACGACCGGGTGCTCGCCGGCGCCCGCACCGCCTTCGCCGGCCTCCAGGCGGGTGTCTGCGCCGGCTCGCTGGCCCGCGCGGTCGAGTACACCTCCACCCGCGAGCAGTTCGGCCGGCCGCTGTCCACGAACCAGGGAGTCATGCTCCGCGCCGCCGACGCGTACATGGACACCGAGGCGATCAGGGTCACCGCGTACGAGGCGGCCTGGCGCATCGACGAGGGGCTCGGGGCCCGCGAGCACGCGCTCACGGCGGCCTGGTGGGCCTCGGAAGCGGGCAAGCGGGTCGTCCACACCGGCCAGCACCTGCACGGCGGCATGGGCGCCGATCTGGACCACCCCGTCCACCGGCACTTCCTGTGGGGGCGCCAGCTGGACGCCTACCTGGGGTGCGGCAGCGCACTGCTGGCAGAGCTGGGCGACACCCTCGCCGTGACGCAGGAGGAGAGCGCATGAACGTCGGCGACGCACTGCCGCCCCTGGAGATCCCGGTCACCCGCACCCTGATCGTCGCGGGCGCCATCGCCTCACGTGACTACCAGGACGTGCACCACGACGCGGAACTCGCCCGCGAGAAGGGCTCCCCGGACATCTTCATGAACATCCTGACCACCAACGGCCTGGTCGGCCGCTACGTCACCGACCACCTCGGCCCGCACGCCGTCCTGCGCAAGGTCGCCATCCGCCTGGGCGCCCCCAACCACCCCGGCGACACCATGACCCTCACCGGTACCGTCAGCGCCCTCGACGGGGACACGGCCGAGATCCGGGTCGTCGGCGCCAACCGCATCGGCCACCACGTCACGGGCACCGTGACCGTCACCCTGGGGGCCGGGGCATGAGCGTCCGTACCCGGGACGACCTCGGTGGTCGGGCCGCCATCGCCGGCATCGGCGCGACCGAGTTCTCCAAGGACTCCGGCCGCAGCGAGCTCAAGCTGGCGGTAGAGGCGGTCCACGCCGCCCTCGACGACGCGGGCCTCACCCCCGCCGACGTCGACGGCATGGTGACCTTCACGATGGACACCAGCCCCGAGATCACGGTGGCCCAGGCGGCCGGCATCGGGGACCTCTCCTTCTTCTCCCGCATCCACTACGGCGGTGGCGCCGCCTGCGCCACCGTCCAGCAGGCCGCCCTCGCCGTCGCCACGGGGGTGGCCGAGGTGGTGGTCTGCTACCGCGCCTTCAACGAGCGCTCCGGGCGCCGCTTCGGCTCCGGGGTCCAGCAGCGCGAGCCCTCGGCGGAGGGCGCGGCCCTCGGCTGGGCCCTGCCCTGGGGCCTGCTCACCCCGGCCTCCTGGGTGGCCATGGCGGCCCAGCGCTACCTGCACGCGTACCACCTGACCCCCGAGGCCTTCGGCCACGTCGCGGTCACCGGGCGGCGGCACGCGGCCAACAACCCCGCCGCCTACTTCCACGGCAAGCCCATCACCCTCGCCGACCACGCCGCCTCCCGCTGGATCGTGGAGCCCCTACGGCTCCTGGACTGCTGCCAGGAGACGGACGGAGGCCAGGCCCTCGTCGTCACCACCGCCGAGCGGGCCCGGGACCTGCGCCAACGACCCGCCGTGATCACCGCGGCCGCGCAGGGGGCCGGCCGCCGCCAGGAGGCGATGACCTCCTTCTACCGTGACGACCTCACCGGGCTCCCGGAGATGGACGTGGTCGCCCGCCAGCTGTGGCGCACCAGCGGCCTGGGCCCCGCGGACATCGACGTGGCCGTCCTCTACGACCACTTCTCCCCCTTCGTGCTCATGCAGCTGGAGGAGTTCGGCTTCTGCGGACCGGGCGAGGCCGCCGACTTCGTCGCCGCCGACGCGCTCCCGCTCAACACCCACGGCGGCCAGCTCGGGGAGGCGTACCTGCACGGCATGAACGGCATCGCCGAGGCCGTCCGCCAGCTGCGCGGCACCTCCGTCAACCAGGTCACCGGCGCCGGGCACGTGCTCGTCACGGCCGGAACCGGGGTGCCCACCTCCGGGCTGATCCTGGGCGCCGACGTCTGACCGCGGTCCCGGTCCGCGCCCGCCTCCTCCACCTACAGGAGGTGGGTCGCGGCCCGGCCCTACAACCTGAGATGGACCCGCCTTCGGCACCTGCGGCCGATCCCACGGGCGCCGTCCGCTCCTAGCGTGGAGTCATGACCACGCCTGTGTGCACACTCGCCTCGAACCCGACGCCGTACCCGTCGTTCTCGGCGTACGTCCGGACGCGGGGCACGGTCCTGATGCGCACGGCGCGGTCCCTCACCGCCAATCCCTGCGATGCCGAGGACCTGCTCCAGACGGCCCTCGCCAAGACCTACGTCGCCTGGGACCGGATCGAGGACCACCGGGCTCTGGACGGCTACGTCCGGCGGGCCCTGGTCAACACCCGGACCTCGCAGTGGCGCAAGCGCAAGGTCGACGAGTTCGTCTGCGACGAGATCCCGGAGGTCGAGGAGTCGCCGGCCGCCGACCCCGCCGAGGCCCAGGCGCTGCGCGACGCGATGTGGCGCGCGGTGACGCGGCTGCCCGACCGGCAGCGGGCCATGGTCGTCCTGCGCTACTACGAGGACCTGAGCGAGGCCCAGACCGCGGAGCTCCTCGGGGTCTCGGTCGGAACGGTCAAGAGCGCCGTCTCCCGCGCGCTCGTCAAGCTCCGCGAGGACCCGGAACTGACCCCGGTCCGCTGACCCCGACCCGCCCGGCCCCGCGATGTTTCACGTGAAACACCGACGCCGGACACCGACGCCGGACACCGGTGTCGATTCACGTGAAACACGGACCCGCCCGCAGCTCCGGACAGTGATCCGCCCCGCTGTTGTACTCCCGGGTAGTGACATGCCGACCGGTATGTGCACAGAATCGGCAGCATCCGACAGCCGCCGCAGCGCCGCAGCGCTCACCGGGAGGACGCTTTGCTGAGCACCATGCAGGACGTACCACTCCTCGTCACCCGCATACTGCAGCACGGGATGACGATCCACGGGAAGTCCCAGGTCACGACCTGGACCGGGGAGGCCGAGCCGCACCGCCGCAGCTTCGCCGAGATCGGTACCCGCGCCACCCGGCTCGCGGGCGCACTCCGCGACGAACTCGGCGTCCGGCAGGACGACCGGGTCGCGACCCTCATGTGGAACAACGCGGAGCACGTGGAGGCGTACTTCGCGATCCCGTCCATGGGCGCCGTCCTGCACACGCTCAACCTGCGGCTCCCGCCCGAGCAGCTGGTCTTCATCGTCAACCACGCCGCCGACCGCGTCGTGCTGGTCAACGGCACCCTGCTGCCGCTGCTGGCCCCCCTGCTGCCGCACCTGCCGACCGTCGAGCACGTGGTGGTCACGGGCATCGGCGACCGCTCCGTCCTCGACGGACTGGACGTACGGGTCCACGAGTACGAGGAGCTCCTGGAGGGCCGCTCCGACCACTACGACTGGCCCGAGCTGGACGAGCGCCAGGCCGCGGCCATGTGCTACACATCCGGCACCACCGGGGAGCCCAAGGGCGTCCTCTACTCCCACCGGTCCATCTACCTGCACTCCATGCAGGTGAACATGGCCGAGTCGATGGGCCTCACCGACCGGGACACCAGCCTCGTCGTGGTTCCCCAGTTCCACGTGAACGCCTGGGGCCTGCCGCACGCCACCTTCATGACCGGCATCAACATGCTGATGCCGGACCGGTTCCTGCAGCCCGCCCCGCTCGCCGAGATGATCGAGCGCGAGAAGCCCACGCACGCCGCGGCCGTCCCGACCATCTGGCAGGGCCTGCTCGCCGAGGTCACCGCCCGCCCGCGCGACCTGACCTCGATGAAGCAGGTCACCATCGGCGGCGCGGCCTGTCCGCCCTCCCTGATGGAGGCCTACGACAAGCTCGGCGTCCGGCTCTGCCACGCCTGGGGCATGACGGAGACCTCCCCGCTCGGCACCATGGCGCACCCGCCGGCCGGGCTGAGCGCCGAGGAGGAGTGGCCGTACCGGGTCACCCAGGGCCGCTTCCCGGCGGGCGTCGAAGCCCGCCTCATCGGCCCCGGCGGCGACCGCCTGCCCTGGGACGGGGAGGCCGCGGGCGAGCTGGAGGTGCGCGGCAACTGGATCGCGGGCGCCTACTACGGGGGCGCGGCCGGGGAACCCCTGTGCCCGGAGGACAAGTTCAGCGCCGACGGCTGGCTCAAGACCGGGGACGTCGGCGTGATCAGCCCCGACGGCTACCTCACCCTGACCGACCGGGCCAAGGACGTCATCAAGTCCGGCGGCGAGTGGATCTCCAGCGTGGAACTGGAGAACGCGCTGATGGCGCATCCCGAGGTGGCCGAGGCCGCCGTCGTCGCGGTCCCGGACGAGAAGTGGGGCGAGCGCCCGCTGGCCACGGTGGTCCTCAAGGAGGGCGCCACGGTGGACTACGCGGGACTGCGCGCCTTCCTCTCCGAGTCGATCGCCAAGTGGCAGCTGCCGGAGCGCTGGACGGTCGTGGAGGCGGTACCGAAGACGAGCGTCGGCAAGTTCGACAAGAAGGTGATCCGCAAGCAGTACGCCGACGGCGACCTCGACGTGACCACCCTGGCCTGATCAGCCGCGCGTGAGCCAGGGCCGCAGCAGCCTGCTGACCGCGGGCATGGCCACGTAGGTCATCAGGGTGCTGAAGACCACCGCGAAGGCGGCGGTCCGCAGCACGAAGTTCACGTCCACCAGGTACGGCCCGAGCACCGCGTTGCCCGCGAGCGAGATCGGGAAGATGGCCAGCCCCGAGCTGATCACCATCTTCCAGCGCGGCGGCGCGGGCCGGGTCGTACCCGGCTTGGCGAACCAGGTCTCCATCCCCTGCAGCTCGCGCCGGGCTATCTCGGTGTGGTGGTGGCCGAGGCAGTTCGAGAACCACTGCGCCCGCTCCGGGGAGTCCTGCCAGCGTTGGAACGCCGCCTGGTTGCGGAAGCGGTGCACCAGGAACCAGGGCCCGCCCTCCGCCGCCGGCCGGAAGAGTCCGTACCCGAGGTGGTCCGGGAATCCGGCGGCGGTCTCCAGGATCCCGTGGGCCCAGGCCTCGAAGGCCTCCTCGTGCCCGGGCTCCACCTGCCGCGCGATGAGCAGGTTCACCTCTCCGTTGTCGGCGGGTACGGTCTGCTCGGACGTGCTGGTGATGGCCATCGGGCCAGGATGACTAGTTGGTCCCGATCTTGGCCAGCAGGTCCACGATGCGGCCCTGTACGTCGGCCGTCGTGGCCCGCTCGGCGAGGAACAGCACGCTCTCGCCGGAGGCCAGCCGCGGCAGTTGGGCCGGCTCGATCCCGGTGGCCGTGTAGACGACCAGCGGGGTGCGGTTCAGCAGCCCGTTGGCGCGCAGCCAGTCCACGATCCCGGCCCGCCGCCGCCGCACCTGCATCAGGTCCATGACCACCAGGTTGGGCCGCATCCGGGTCGCCAGCTCCACGGCGTCGTTGTCCGCGCCGGCCCGCGCGACCTGGAGGCCCCGCCGCTCCAGCGCGGCGGTCAGCGCGGTCGCGATCTCCTCGTGCTCCTCGATGAGCAGTACCCGGGACGGGTGCTGCTCGCTGTCGCGGGGCGCGAGGGCCTTCAGCAGCACGGCCGGATCGGCGCCGTACGCGGCCTCCCGCGTGGCGTGTCCCAGCCCGGCCGTCACGAGTACGGGCACCTCGGCGGCCACCGCGGCCTGGCGCAGGGACTGCAGGGCGGTCCGGGTGATCGGCCCGGTCAGCGGGTCGACGAACAGTGCGGCGGGGAACGCCGCGATCTGCGCGTCCACTTCCTCGCGGGAGTGCACGATCACCGGGCGGTAGCCGCGGTCGCTGAGCGCCTGCTGCGTCTGGGCGTCCGGCGCGGGCCACACCAGCAGCCGGCGCGGGTTGTCCAGCGGCTCGGGCGGCAGCTCGTCGTCCACGGGAACCGGAACGGGACGGTTGACCACCTCGACGGCGCCACCGGGGCCGTCCAGCGGCTCGGGACCCTCGGCGGAGCCCGCCTCGGGGGCCCCTATGGCGAAGGTGCGTCCCTGGGGGGCCGGTTCGGAGAGCCGGCGGCGACGGCCGGACCCGGACCCACCGGGGCCCGCGGCGGAGGGGTCCACGGAGATGCCCTGGCCCAGGGTGCCGAGCGCGCGCACGCTGATCGGCTGCCCCGCGCCCGCCGGGGCGTCAGCGGCCTGCCGGGCGGCGGGAACGGCCGCGGCCTGGCCGGCGCCGTCGGTGTCCTCGGGGGCGGTCCGGGCCGCCGGAACGGGCCACGCGGCGGGAGCGGGCAGCGCACGCCGCCGCCCGGTCGGAGGTACGGCCTCCCCCTCGTCCGTGGTGGCGGCGGGGGTCTGGGGCTCGCTGCCGCCGGGCGCGCCGAGCACCCGCCGGCCCCGACGCCCGCCCGGGCCGTCGGAGTCCCCGTCGGTCTCACCGGAGCCGGGGGACGCCGCCGCGGGGGCGGAAGCGGAGGGAGTAGCGGAAGCGGAAGCGGAAGAGGAAGCGGGAGGGACGGCAGGGCCGGCCGGAGCCGGACCCGCGGGCAGCGCGAAGCCGCCCTCGGGAGCGACCGGCCGCTGCGCGACGGGGGCCCCGAGCCCGGAGGCCGGCACCGGACCGGTGCCGGGCCGCGCCGACGCGGCGGCGGTACCCAGCGCCCGGCGGCGTCCGGCGGGATGTTCGGTCACCGGAACCGGGGGCACCGCCGGCACGGGCGGCAGCGCCGGCATGGCGGTGCCCTGGGGCGGTACGGGACGCCCCGCGCCCGGCAGTTCGAGCCCGCCCGGGGCCTCGCTGCCGTCGCCGTCGCGGCCCCGTCGGCGCCCGGTGCCCAGCCCGGCCGGGTTCACCGGGGACTGCGCGAGTTCCGCGGGGCCGGAGGGGCCGTCGGCGGGGCTGCCGTCGGCGCGGCGCCGCCCGGACGGCAGCGCCAGCGCGCCCCCGGCCTCACGGGCTCCGGAGGGCTTCTCCCGGTCCCCGTCGTCCTCCAGGAAGGCGTCCACCCCGCGCCGGGCCCGCCGCCCGGCAGGAGCGCCGGGGCCGGTGGGAGCACCGGTCCGGCCGGGTCCGCCCTCTCCGGAGGCCTCCCCGCGGCCGTCGGCCGCGTCCGGCTCCGGTTCCGGTTCGGGCTCGGGCTCGGGCTCGGGCAGGGTCACCGTCCCGGCTCCCGAACCCAGCGGCAGCTCCAGCACGAAGGCCCCGCCGGGCGCGCCCGGCACCTCCACCGTCTGCAGGACCCCGCCGTGCGCGGCGACGATGCCCCGCACGATCGGTTCGTGCACGGGGTCGCCGCCCTCGTAGGGGCCGCGCACCTCGATCCGTACGACGTCACCGCGCTGCGCGGCGGCCACCACGATCGTGGAGTCCATGTAGCCGCTGCCCTGGGGGGTCTTGCCGGTGGCGTCCACGCCCGCGACGTCCGCGACCAGGTGCGCGAGGGCGGTGGAGATCCGCTGCGCGTCCACCTCGGCCTCGATGGTCGGCGCGTGGACGGCGAACTGCACCCGCCCGGGGCCGATCAGCTCGACGGCCCCGTCGATACCGGCCGCGACGACCGTGTTGATCAGGACGTTCTTCTTCTTGAGCTTGTCGCCGCCCGCGTCCAGCCGCTGGTAGCCGAGCACGTTGTCCACCAGGGTGGTCATCCGCGAGTAGCCGGCGGCCAGATGGTGCAGCAGCTGGTTGGCCTCGGGCCACAGCTGTCCCGCGTCGTCGGCGGCCAGGGTGGCCAGTTCCCCGCGCAGCTCCTCCAGCGGGCCGCGCAGCGACTCGCCGAGGACGGCGATCAGCTGGGCGTGGCGCGCGGCGAGGGCGTCGTAGGGGCGCCGGTCGGTGAAGGTCATGACGGCGCCGACGAGCAGCTCCCCGTCCCGTACGGGCGAGGTGGTCAGGTCGACGGCGACGGGCTGGCCGGCCTTGTTCCACAGCACCTGGCCGCGGACCCGGTGCTTGCGCCCGCTGCGCAGGGTGTCGGCGAGCGGGGACTCGTCGAAGGGGAAGGGGGAGCCGTCGGCGCGCGAGTGCTGGATCAGCCCGTGGAGCTCGCGGTTGCCGAGGTCGGTGGCGCGGTACCCGAGGATCTGCGCGGCGGCGGGGTTGACCAGGACGACCCGGCCGTCGGTGTCCGTGCCCACGACGCCTTCGGCGGCGGCGCGCAGGATCATCTCGGTCTGGCGCTGGGAGCGGGCCAGCTCGGCCTCGGTGTCCACGGTCTCGGAGAGGTCCCGTACGACGAGCATCAGCAGTTCGTCGCCGGTGTAGGCGGGCTGGGGCTCGCGGTAGGCGTCACGGCCGTCGAGGTGGGCACTGGTGACCTCGACGGGGAACTCGCTGCCGTCGGTGCGGCGCGCGGTCATCCGCTTGGGCCGGGCGCGGCCGTCCTCGTCGTCACCGGGACGGCGCATCGAACCGGGGATCAGCTTGGAGTCGAACTCCGGCAGGAGGTCGAGCACCCCGCGGCCGACGAGACCCGTGCCGGGGCTCTCCATGACCTCAAGGGCGATCGAATTCGCGTTGACGACCGTGCCGTTGGCGTTGACGAGCAACAGCGCGTCCGGAAGCGCGTCGAGTATTGCTGCGAGGCGAGCAGCGCCTCGGGATGGCCTGCTGCTCACGACGAGCTTCCTCCCTGACCACGACTACCGGCATGTCACGGGAGGAGTCTAAGGGCACCGTCCCGCGGCGAGGTGGCGGATGTGCGGGGGAAACCACGCATCCGCCGCATCCTCCCAGGTCAGGAACGCGCACTCGGAAGCACAGGTTCCAGGTCGTTCCAACGGGCGATGTCGCATCCGTTCTTCCGGTGGAACGTGCTGTCGACCTTCCGCCCGTGCCAGGTTCCCGTGATGCGGGCCTTGGCCGGCCCGCCGTCCTGGAAGGTGCACAGCCCGCGCCCGGGTTCGGCGGCGAAGGGGTCCTTGCCCTCCCTGGAGAGCTGCTCCAGGCGGGCGCAGGCCTCCTTGGCCTCGGGGTGGTCGCCGCCGACCGGGCGGCATTCCAGCCGGTACTCGCCGTCGATCCGGCGGTTGCCGGTGTCGGACACGGCGACGGTGAGGCGGTCGGGGGACGCCAGCAGCCGTCCGAGGGGCAGCGGTGGCAGTGGGCCGACGGCCGCGGCGGCCAGGGCGGAGGTGACGGCGAAGGCGGCGAGACGCAGCATGGGGCACTCCAGGTCGTCCGTACGTCGTACGTCTCACCAACGACGCGCCCGCTCCGACGTTCCGTGCCTTAAGGCTTTGCCCTGCGGGCCCGGCGCCTTGTACCGTGGGAGCGGATTGGTGACCGGCCCTGCGGCTGTGTCATCATCTGCACGCACCTTCGTACGCGAGGGTGTGCTGGAGGCGTCGCCTAGTCCGGTCTATGGCGCCGCACTGCTAATGCGGTTTGGGGCTTACACCCCATCGAGGGTTCAAATCCCTCCGCCTCCGCACTCACGAAGCCCCGGTCCTCACGGACCGGGGCTTCGGTGCGTTCAGGGGTCGGACGCGGGGTCCGTACCGCCGGGCTCGCGGGTTCGGGGGTTTCGAACGGCCCCCGGTGGGTAACCCGGCGGGCTCCAGACCCGTCGCGGATCCGGGCGGACGATCTTCTTCCGAGACGTTTTCGCAGGTCAGAGGCCATGCGGCTAATGGATTTCGCGTCCCGGCGAGGTCCATGTATTGTTGTTCTCGCAAGGCCAACGGGGCGCAAAACCCCGGGAAGCCCAAGCACTCGTAGCTTAACGGATAGAGCATCTGACTACGGATCAGAAGGTTGCAGGTTCGAATCCTGCCGAGTGCACAGCCGAAGAGGCCCCCCGGTTCACCGGGGGGCCTCTTGCGTTGTCCTCACGTCCCCGTGGATAGCCTTCGCGGTCGGATGGTCTTTTGAACCTTTGAAGGGGGACTCCATGGGTCTGTTCGGCAATGCCCACCACATCGACCCCGCCTCGGCGCAGCGGGACTACGCCCGGCTGATGGGCCATGGGGAGCAGGTGCACGCCGCGTACCTGTTGATCCGGGACACGATCCTGTTCACCGACCGGCGCCTGGTGCTGATCGACAAGCAGGGCCTCACCGGCAAGAAGGTCGAGTACCACTCGATCCCGTACCGGAGCATCACGCACTTCTCCGTGGAGACGGCCGGGCACTTCGATCTGGATGCCGAGCTGAAGATCTGGATATCGGGCAGCGCGGCACCGATCGAGAAGACCTTCACCAAGGGCGTGAACATCTACGAGGTCCAGGCGATCCTCACCCAGTTCGTGGCCCGCTAGCCCTGTCGGGCGGCTGCCGGGGGCCGTCCGGGTGACGGGCGGCCCCCGGCGCCGGACGCGGGCGCCCCCTACGGCCGGGCGGGCAGGACGCGGGGCAGGCCCGTCACCGACATCACCAGGGAGTAGAGCGAGGTGGTGGCGGTGATGAAGAGACGGTTGTTCTTCGGGCCGCCGAAGGCGATGTTCGAGACGGGCTCCGGGACGCGCAGGCGGCCGATCAGGTCGCCGTCCGCCGCGTAGCAGTGCACCCCCGACTCCATCGCAGCCGCCCAGAGCCGGCCCTCGTCGTCGAAGCGGATGTTGTCCACCGAGGGGCAGGCCGTGAAGACCCGGTCCCCGGAGAGGGTGCCGTCGTCGCCGACCTTGAAGGCGCGGATGTGGCCCGCGCGGGTGTCGGCCGCGTACAGCTCGCTCTCGTCGGGGGAGAAGACCAGGCCGTTCGGGCCGAGGAAGCCGTCCGCGACGAGCCGGACCTCGCCGGTGGCCGGGTCGGCGCGGTAGAGGTTGCAGGCGCCGATCTCGCTCGGCGCGCGCCGGCCCTCGTAGTCGTTGGTGATGCCGAAGTCCGGGTCGGAGAACCAGACCGAGCCGTCGGAGCGGACCACCGCGTCGTTCGGACTGTTGAGCCGCTTGCCTTCGTAGCGGTCGGCGATGACGGTGATCCGGCCGTCGGGCTCGGTGCGGGTGACGCGCCGGTTGCCCTGCTCACAGGTGATCAGGCGGCCTTCGCGGTCGAGGGTGTTGCCGTTGGAGTGCCCGGCCGCGGAGCGGAAGACCGAGACCGCGCCGGTCGCCTCGTCCCAGCGCAGCATCCGGTCGTTGGGGATGTCGCTCCACACCAGCTGGCGCCAGGCCGGCAGGTAGAGCGGGCCCTCGGCCCAGCGGCAGTCGTCGTGGAGTCGCTCCAGGCGCATGTCGCCGTTGGCGCAGCGGCCGGTACGGAAACGTTCATCCAGGATCTCGTACAAGGCGAGGTCGGCAATGCCTGACATGATTCCCCCAGTTGAGTGGTGAGCCGAATTGTGTTCGGCGTGATCGTGAGATTGCAGGATCAGGTACCGTCTTCGCAAGAGCTGCGGGTCCCAGGGGAGGAACAGCGCGTGGACGACATCGACCGGGCACTCGTCCGGCGCCTCCAGGAGGACGCGGGCCAGTCCTACGCCGCCCTCGGCGCGGCCGTCGGGCTTTCGGCCGGCGCCACCCACGAGCGGGTGCGCAAACTGCGCGAGCGCGGGGTCATCCGGCGCACGACCGTCGACGTGGACCCGGCCGCGGTCGGAAGCGGGGTGCTCGCCTACGTCATGGTCGACTCCCGCGCCTGGATGGGGGACTCGCGTGAGGCCTTCGCGGCCATCGCCGAGATCCAGGAGGCGCACATCATCGCGGGCAGCGCGTCCGTCCTGGTCAAGGTGCGCACGGCCACGACCGGGCAGCTGCAGGACGTCCTGCGCCGCCTCTACGCCATCGACGGGGTCAGCGGCACCCAGGCCACCGTGGTGCTGGAGACCTTCTTCGAGCGCTCCCTCCCGCTGTGACCTGGCGCTGTACGGGCATCCGGTGGAGCGGCGGCGGCCCCGCCATCGGCTGGTGCGACCCGGCCGGCCGGGAGCGCGCCGGCCCCCTCGGGTACGGGCGGCTCCTGGCCTTCGAGGCGCGGGGAGAGCGGCGCTGCCCGGGTGTGCGGCGGGCCGGGAAGCGGACCCCGTGCCCGGCGGCCCGGACCGTACCCGGGCGGACGGGATCGGCCCAGTGCCCCGAGTGCGCGCGCCTCGACCGGTCCTTCTCGGTGGCCGCCGACACCAACGCCGCCGATCCGCGCACGTACCGGGTGTACCTGGCCTGGTTCGGGCCCGGGATGGTCAAGGTCGGCATCACCGCCGAGGAGCGCGGGGCGGTCCGGCTGCTGGAACAGGGGGCGGTCACCTGGGCCTGGCTGGGGCGCGGGCCGCTGATGGCCGCGCGCCGGACCGAGGAACTGCTGCGCGCCGCCCTCGGGGTGCCCGACCGGATCGCGTACGCCCGCAAGCGCGCCGTACGGGCGGGGCTGCCGGCCGGGCCCGAGCGGGCCCGGGAGGTCGCCGAGCTGCACGCCCGCGCCGCCGCGCTGCCCGGGTGGCCCGATTCCCTGGAACGGGTGGGCTGCGAGGTCACCGACCACGCCGCAGTGTTCTGGCCGGACGGCCTGCCCGCTCCGGCCCGGGTGGTCACGGAACTGGTGCCGGGAGGGACCGTCGCGGGCCGGCTCGTGGGCGCCGCCGGGCCGGACCTGCACTTCGTCGACGGGCTCGTGCTGGACACCCGGCTGCTGGTCGGCTGGGAACTGGCCGCGGCGCCCCCGGAGGCGGTCACCGACGTGCCGCTCGCGGACATCCCCCCGGCGGTGCCCCCGGCCGCGCAGGACGGCCTGTTCTGACGCGGGGCCGTCCCGCCGGGCAAGGTCAAAACTTGGATCCCTTTGGCCTTCCGGGGCTGTTTGCGGTGGACATGCCGGGGGCCGTCCGCCGAGGGTGGAGGGCATGAGCATCCAGCCCGTTCAGGCGTTCGAACCGCCTTATGTCATGGCCGTATTCAGCAACGTCCGCACCCCGGACGAGAGCGGATACCCCGAGACCAATGCCCGGATGAACCAGCTCGTCGCCGACAACCCCGGCTTCCTCGGCTACGAGTCCGCGCGCACCCCCGGAGGCCTCGGGATCACCGTCGCCTACTTCCGCGACCACGAGTCCCTGGGCGTGTGGCGGGAGGACATGGAACACCAGGCGGCGATGAAGCAGGGCCGCGCCCACTGGTACGAGAGCTACACCCTGCACGTCGCGACCGTAGAGCGGAGCCACGGCTTTGCCCGCAACGGCTGAGACGCTCCGCGCCTTCCGTGAGCGGCTCGGACTGCCCGGACTGGTCGACGTGCACACGCACTTCATGCCCGAGCGGGTCCTGACCAAGGTCTGGGACTACTTCGACGGATTCGGCCCGCTCACCGGGATCCCGTGGCCCATCACCTACCGGCACGAGGAGGAGCAGCGGGTCGCGCTGCTGCGGGAGTTCGGGGTCCGGGCCTTCACCTCCATGCTCTACCCGCACAAGCCCGCGATGGCCGCCTGGCTCAACTCCTGGGCCGCGGACTTCGCCGCCCGCACGCCCGGCTGTCTGCACACCGCCACCTTCTTCCCCGAGGAGGACGCGGCGGCGTACGTGCGGCGGGCCGTGGAGGGCGGGGCCCGCGTCTTCAAGGCGCACCTCCAGGTCGGCGGGTACGACCCGAACGACGAGCGGCTGGACGCGGTGTGGGGGCTGCTGGCCGAGGCCGGGATCCCGACCGTGATCCACTGCGGCTCCGGCCCCGTGGCGGCCAAGTACACCGGTCCGGGGCCCGTCGGCCGGCTGCTGGAGCGCACGCCCGGCCTGCGGCTGATCATCGCCCACATGGGCATGCCCGAGTACGTCGACTTCCTCGACCTGGCCGACCGCCACCCCGGCGTCCTCCTCGACACCACGATGGTCTTCACCGACTTCTCCGAGCGGCTCAACGGCTTCCCGCCCACGGAGCTCGGACGGCTCGCGGACCTCGGGGACCGGATCCTGCTGGGCACCGACTTCCCGAACATCCCCTACCCCTACGAGCACCAGCTCCAGGCCCTCGAACGCCTCGGCCTCGGCGACGACTGGCTGCGGGCCGTCTGCCACGACAACGGCGCCCGCCTGTTCGGGCTCGGGCCGGCCCCCGTTTCCTGAGCGGCGTTTCTCAGGAGATTCACAGGAAGGGGCAAGAACGCTCTCAGAGGCGGCGCCCAACGTGAAGTCATGACTGCGACGACCACCTCCCACGCGTCCACGTCCACCGGCACCCCGACGGCCCTGGTACGGCCCGACGGCGGCCCCTGCCGGGTCCTCGTCGTCGACGACGAGGCCTCGCTCTCCGAGCTGCTGTCCATGGCCCTGCGCTACGAGGGCTGCGAGGTCCGCAGCGCCGGCGACGGAGCCGGCGCGGTACGGGCCGCGCGGGAGTTCCGCCCCGACGTCGTGGTCCTCGACATCATGCTTCCCGACATGGACGGGCTGGCCGTCCTCGGCCGGCTGCGCCGTGAGATCCCGCAGGTCCCGGTGCTGTTCCTGACCGCCAAGGACTCCGTCGAGGACCGGATCGCCGGCCTGACGGCGGGCGGCGACGACTACGTCACCAAGCCCTTCAGCCTGGAGGAGGTCGTCGCCCGGCTGCGCGGTCTGGTCCGCCGCTCCGGCGCCGCCCAGGCGGCCCGGGGCGGCTCGGTCCTGACCGTCGGGGACCTGAGCCTCGACGAGGACAGCCACGAGGTGGTGCGCGGAGGCCAGGAGGTCCACCTCACCGCCACCGAGTTCGAGCTGCTGCGCTACCTGATGCGCAACCCGCGCCGGGTGCTCAGCAAGGCGCAGATCCTGGACCGGGTGTGGTCCTACGACTTCGGCGGCCAGGCCAACGTCGTCGAGCTCTACATCTCCTACCTGCGCCGGAAGCTGGAGGGCGGCACCGGACTGCCCCCGATGATCCACACCCGGCGCGGCGCCGGCTACCTGATCAAGCCGGCCGAGTAGTGGCCCTGCGCCCGCCCCTGCTCCGCCGCCGCTGGTCCCTGCGGACCCGGCTCGTCGTCTCGGCGGTGGCGCTGATCGCCGTCGTGGGGGCGGCCATCGGCACCGTCACCACCCTCGCGCTGCGCTCGTACCTGGTCGACCGGCTCGACGAGCAGCTGAGCGTCTCCCTGGACATGGCCTTCCGCGGCCCCGGCGCGGGGAAGGCGGCCCGCGAGAACAGCCTCGGCTTCGTCCTGGCCCCGGGCAACCCGACCGGCACCGCGGGGATCCGCCTCGGCCCCGACGGCAAGGTCCTCGCCTCCGGGCTCAGCTCCTCCGGCGACGGCTCCCCGCTCGACCACGTCCGCCCCCTCGACGAGACCCAGTCCCAGGCCCTCCTCGCCGCCGCCCGCCGAGCCGCACACGGCCGCCCAGGGCCGGTGGAGGCGGAGCTGCCGGGACTCGGCGGCTACCGGGTGCGCAGCGCCGCCGACGGCAGCCTGGTCCTCGCCATCCCGCTCCGCGACGTCGACCGTACGGTCGGCACCCTCGTCGGGGTCGAGGTCTCCGTCACCCTCGCCGGGCTGATCGCCGCCTCCCTCGCCGGACAGGCCCTGATCGGGGTCGCCCTGCGCCCGCTGCGCCGGGTCGCCGCCACCGCCACCCGCGTCTCCGAACTCCCCCTGCACAGCGGCGAACCCGACCTGCACGAGCGGGTGCCCGACGCCGAGGCCGACCCCCGCACCGAGGTCGGCCAGGTCGGCGCCGCCCTCAACCGGATGCTGGGCCACGTCTCCTCCGCGCTCACCGCCCGCCAGCAGAGCGAGACGCGGGTCCGCCAGTTCGTCGCCGACGCCAGCCACGAGCTGCGCACCCCACTGGCCTCCATCCGGGGATACGCCGAACTGACCCGCCGGGGACGCGAGGAGCCGGGCCCCGACACCCGGCACGCACTGGGCCGGATCGAGTCCGAGGCCACCCGGATGACCGGTCTGGTCGAGGACCTCCTCCTGCTCGCCCGCCTCGACGCGGGCCGCCCGCTGTCCACCGCCGACACCGACCTGGCCCCCCTCGTCGTCGACGCCGTCAGCGACGCGCGGGCCGCCGGGCCCGACCACCACTGGCACCTGGCCCTGCCCGACGAGCCCGCGCCCGTACGGGCCGACGCGGCCCGGATCCAGCAGGTCCTGGTGAACCTCCTCGCCAACGCCCGCACCCACACCCCGCCCGGCACCACCGTCACGGCCCGTGTTTCACGTGAAACATCCGCCGTCCGGCTCCGCGTCGAGGACGACGGCCCCGGCATCCCGCCCGAGCTCCTGCCCCACGTCTTCGAGCGCTTCGCCCGGGGGGACGCCTCCCGCTCCCGCGCCGCCGGCTCCACGGGCCTCGGCCTCGCCATCGTGCAGGCCGTCGTCTCGGCGCACGGCGGGCGGGTCGAGGTGCACAGCGCGCCGGGCCGCACCGCCTTCGAGGTCGCGCTGCCCCTCGCCCCCGGCCCGGCAGGGGACTCACAGACGGGGCACAGGCTCACCACACAGCGGTGACAGCGCGTCCCGCGAGGGTCGGAGCATGTCAACCGACGCCTCTCCAGGGGCCCTGCCGGCCCGGGCGCCCCTCGCGCTCCGGCCTGGTGTGCCCGTACTCGACGTGGTGATCCCGGTCTTCAACGAGGAGGAGGACCTCGGCCCGTGCGTGCACAGGCTGCACGCCCACCTCACCCGCACCTTCCCGTACCCCTTCCGCATCACCGTCGCCGACAACGCGAGCACCGACCGAACCCCCGAGGTCGCCGCCGGCCTCGCCCGGGGCCTCGCTGAGGTGCGCAGCACGCGGCTGGAGGAGAAGGGCCGTGGCCGCGCCCTGCGCACCGTGTGGAGCCGGTCGGAGGCGCCCGTCCTCGCGTACATGGACGTGGACCTCTCCACGGACCTGAACGCGGTGCTGCCGCTGGTGGCCCCGCTGATCTCCGGCCATTCCGACCTGGCCATCGGGACCCGGCTGGCCCGCTCCTCGCGGGTGGTGCGCGGAGCGAAACGGGAGTTCGTCTCCCGGGCCTACAACCTGCTGCTGCGTTCCTCCCTCGCCGCCCGCTTCAGCGACGCCCAGTGCGGGTTCAAGGCGATCCGGCGCGAGGTGGCCGAGCGGCTGCTGCCGCTGGTGGAGGACTCCGGCTGGTTCTTCGACACCGAGCTGCTCGTGCTCGCCGAGCGGGCCGGGCTGCGGATCCACGAGGTGCCGGTGGACTGGGTCGACGATCCCGACTCCAGCGTGCACCTCGTACGCACCGCCGCCGAGGACCTCAAGGGGGTCTGGCGGGTGGGGCGGGCGCTGGCCGTCGGGGCGCTGCCGCTCGACCGGCTCGCCCGCCCCTTCGGAGACGATCCGCGCGACCGCGGCGCCCTGCCGGGGGTGCCGCGCGGACTGGCCCGGCAGCTGCTCGGGTTCTGCGCCGTCGGCGTGCTGAGCACCCTGCTCTACCTGCTGCTCTACTCCGCGCTGCGGGAAGCGGCCGGACCGCAGGGGGCGAACGCCGCCGCGCTGCTGCTGTGCGCCGTCGCCAACACCGCCGCCAACCGCCGGCTGACCTTCGGGGTGCGCGGGCGGGCCCGTGCGGTGCGCCACCAGGCCCAGGGGCTCGTGGTGTTCGGCATCGGGCTGGCCCTGACCAGCGGGTCCCTCGCCGCCCTCGGAGCGGCCACCGCGGAGCCGGCCCACGGCACCGAGCTGGCCGTGCTGATCACCGCCAACCTCGCCGCCACCGTGCTCCGGTTCCTGCTGTTCCGCGCCTGGGTCTTCCCGGAACCGCGCGACGGCCGCCCCGGCCCGCGCGACGGCCGCCCCGGGGCCCCGGGCGCCCCCGGGAAGCCGGCCGCCCCCACCATCCCCACGACGACCGAGGAGGGTCCGTGACCACGGCCGCGCTTCCGCTCTTGCCACCCGCCGCCCCCGTTCCCGCCACCGCGCACGGCGCGGCCACCCGGCCCCGCTGGGAACGGCCCGCGTACGCCGCCCTGCTGCTGGCCACCACCGTGCTCCTGCTCTGGGACCTGGGCGCCTCCGGCTACGCCAACTCCTTCTACTCCGCCGCCGTACAGGCGGGCTCCGAGAGCTGGAAGGCCTTCTTCTTCGGCTCCTCCGACGCCGCGAACTCCATCACCGTCGACAAGCCCCCGGCGGCCCTGTGGCCGATGGCGCTGTCGGTACGGCTCTTCGGGCTCGGCGCCTGGCAGATCCTGGTCCCGCAGGCCCTGATGGGCGTCGCCACCACCGCCGTGCTGTACGCGGCCGTACGCCGCCAGTTCGGCCCGGCGGCGGCCCTGCTCAGCGGCACCGCCTTCGCGCTGACCCCCGTCGCCGCCCTGATGTTCCGCTTCAACAACCCCGACGCGCTGCTCACCCTGCTGCTGACCGTCACCGTGTACTGCGTGCTGCGCGCCCTCGAAGGGGCCCACACCCGGTGGCTGGTCTGGGCCGGCGTCGCGGTCGGCCTCGGCTTCCTGACCAAGACCCTCCAGGCGTTCGTGATCCTGCCGCCGCTCGCCGTCCTCTACGCCGTCTGCGCGCCGACGCGGCTGCGCCGGCGCCTGGGGCAGCTGCTGCTGGCCGGACTGGCCGCGCTGGCGGCCGGCGGCTGGTGGGTGGCCGTGGTGGAGTGGTGGCCCGCCGACTCCCGCCCGTACATCGGCGGTTCGCAGCACAACTCCTTCCTGGAACTGACCTTCGGCTACAACGGCCTCGGCCGGATCAGCGGCAACGAGACGGGCAGCGTCGGCGGAGGGGGCGCGGGCGGCCCGGGCGGGGGCGGCTGGGGGCAGACCGGAATCGACCGGCTCTTCTCGGGCGACATTGGAGGCCAGATCTCCTGGCTGCTGCCCGCGGCCCTGGTGCTGCTGGTGGCCGGGCTGGCCGTCACCTGGCGGGCCTCCCGGGCCACGGACACGCTGGAGGGCATGGCCCGCGCGGCCTTCCTCGCCTGGGGCGGCTCCCTGCTGATCACGGCCGTGGTCTTCAGCTGGATGCAGGGCATCTTCCACGAGTACTACACCGTCGCCCTCGCGCCCTTCGTGGCGGCGCTGGTGGGCATGGGCGTGGCCGTGCTGTGGGAGGAGAGGGGCGGCCGCGCCGCTGCCCTCACCCTCTCCGGGACCCTCGCGCTGACCGCGTGGTGGGCCTTCGTCCTGCTCGGCCGTTCCGCCGGGTACCTGCCCTGGTTGCGCTGGACGGTGCTGGTCGCGGGGCTCGGGGCGGCCGCGGTGCTGCCGTTCGCGGCCCGGTTGGGACGCCGGGCGCTGCTCGGGGCCGCGGCCGTCGGGCTCTTCGCGGCGCTGGCGGGCCCGTTCGCGTACTGCCTGACCACGGTGGGCGCCGGCCACACGGGCTCCATCGTGACCGCCGGTCCTGCGGTGGCGGGCGGCCGGGGCGGGTCCGGGGGACCGGGCGGCATGCCGGGACGCTTCGCCCCCGGCGGGGAGGCACCACCCCAGGGGATGCCGCAAGGGATGCCGCAGGGCGTGCCGGGCCCGATGCCGGGCCGGATGCCGGGCGCCGGGGGGACGCAGGGCGGACCCGGCGGACCCGGTGGGCAGGAGGCCCGGGGCGGCCGGGGCGGTTCCGGTGGCCAGGGCGGTCCCGGCGGGCTGCTGGGTGGGACCCGGGTCGGTGCGCAGGCCACGGCCGCGCTGCGCTCCGACGCCTCCCGCCACACCTGGGCGGCGGCGGCCATCGGCTCGCAGAACGCGGCGGGCTACCAGCTGGCCTCGGGCGTTCCCGTGATGGCGGTCGGCGGCTTCAACGGCAGCGACCCCTCCCCGACCCTGGAGCGGTTCCAGGAGTACGTGAAGGCCGGGAGGATCCACTGGTTCATCGCCCGCGGTGACGGCGCGGCGGGCCGCGGCGGCGGTCCGGGCGGGGCCGCGGGCAGCGCCATCGAGGAGTGGGTGAAGGGCGCCTTCAAGGCCACCACCGTGGGCGGAGCCACCTTCTACGACCTGACGGCTCCCTCGACCGGCTCGTCCTGATCTCACCTCCACGGAGGGGTGACCCCCTAGCATCAAGAGGGCGGACCGGGCATTCCGGGCTGATCCCCTTGTGGCGAGGAGGGTGCCTCCATGGCGACCGAGGCCGATCCGGGCGGGACCAGGACCAGTGTGTGGCTGGCCGTCAGGCCCGCCGTACCCGCCAGACGCCGCAGCGAGGCACCGTCGGGGCTGGACCGGGACAGGATCACGGCCGCCACCGTGCGCCTGCTCGACGCCGAGGGCCTGGGCCGGTTCTCCATGCGGCGCCTGGCCGCCGAACTCGGGGTCACCGCGATGTCCCTGTACTGGTACGTGGACACCAAGCACGACCTGCTCGAACTGGCTCTGGACAGCGCGCTGGGACAACAGCGGCTGCCGGCCGGGCCGCCCCCGCGGGAGGCCTGGCCGGGGCGGCTGCGGACCCTCGCCTGCGGGTACCGGCGGCTGCTGGCGGAGCATCCGTGGGTGGCCCCGCTGAGCGTGGCCTACCCGAACATCGGCCCGCACGCGAGGGCCTTCGACGCCGCGCTGCAGCGGCTGCTGGACGCCACCGGCCTGGTGGATCCCGGCCGGACGGGAGCGCACCTGGCGGTCTCCCAGTTCCTGAACGGCTGTGGGCTGAGCGGCTGCGGGGGTACGGTCCGGCGGGCGCCGGACGCGGACTTCGGTCTGGCCCTCGACGTCCTGATCGCGGGGATCGAGGCGAAGGCCGGGGGCCGGGCCCCGGGCCTGCGCCCCCGGTGACCGGAGCCGGACGTGAGGGAGGCGCGGACGGAGCACGAGTGCCCCGTCCGCGCCTCCCTCACGGTCACTGCCGGGCCGCGGTCACTGCCGGGCCGCGCCCTCCGCCGCCGCGGCCGGTGCCGGGGCCTCCGTGGGGCCCTCGGCGGCCGGGGCGTGGGCGGCCGGCCTCGACTTCAGCGCGACCTCCTTGATGAAGACCACCAGCACCAGGGCGAGCAGCGCGAACGGGGCGGCGTAGAGGAAGACGTCGCCGACGCCGTGCCCGTACGCGGACTCGATGACCGTGCGGAACGGTGCGGGCAGCTTGTCGAGGTCGGGGATCCCGCCCCCGCCGGTGCCGCCGTGGCCCATGGCGGCGGCCTTCGGTCCGAGCTCGGCCAGGCCTTCCTTGACGTAGTGGGTGACCCGGTTGGCCATGACCGCGCCGAGCGCCGAGACGCCCACGGCGCCGCCGAGCGAGCGGAAGAAGGTGACGACCGAGCTGGCGGAGCCGAGGTCCTCGGGGGCCACCTGGTTCTGGGTGGCGAGGACCAGGTTCTGCATCATCATGCCGAGGCCGAGGCCGGTCAGCGCCATGAAGATCGCGATGTGCCAGTAGGCGGTGTCGTAGCGCAGGGTGCCCAGCAGACCGAGGCCGGCGCTCAGCAGCACGCCGCCGGAGACCAGCCAGGCCTTCCACTTGCCGGTCTTGGTGATGATCTGGCCGGAGACGGTCGAGGAGACGAAGAGGCCGCCGATCATCGGGATGGTCAGGATGCCCGACATGGTGGGGGACTCGCCCCGGGCCAGCTGGAAGTACTGGCTGAAGAAGACCGTGCCGGAGAACATCGCGATGCCGACGAAGAGCGAGGCGACCGAGGCCAGGCTGATGGTCTTGTTGCGGAAGAGGCGCAGCGGGATGATCGGGTCGCTCGCGCGGGACTCGACGAGGACGAAGAGCAGGCCCAGCACCAGGGCGCCGCCGGTCATCGCCCAGGTCTGCCAGGAGATCCAGTCGTACGAGGTGCCGGCCTGGGTGACCCAGATCAGCAGCAGGGACACGGCGCCGCTGATGAGGAAGGCGCCCAGCCAGTCCACCTTGACCTCGCGGCGGACCACCGGGAGGTGCAGGGTCCGCTGGAGGACGATCAGGGCGATGACCGCGAAGGGCACGCCGACGTAGAAGCACCAGCGCCAGCCGAGCCAGTCGGTGTCGGTGATGACGCCGCCGAGGAGCGGGCCGCCGACGGTGCCGACGGCGAAGACCGCGCCGAGGTAGCCGCTGTAGCGGCCGCGCTCGCGCGGGGAGATCATCGCGGCCATCACGATCTGGGCCAGGGCGGAGAGGCCGCCGACGCCGATGCCCTGGACCACGCGGCAGGCGATGAGCGTCCCGGTGTTCTGGGACAGGCCCGCCACGACGGAGCCGAGGACGTAGATGACCAGGGATATCTGGACGAGCAGCTTCTTGCTGAAGAGGTCGGAGAGCTTGCCCCAGAGGGGGGTCGCGGCCGTCATCGACAGCAGGGCGGCGGTGACGACCCAGGTGTAGGAGGACTGGGTGCCGCCGAGATCGCTGATGATCTTGGGCAGGGCGTTGGAGACGATCGTGGAGGACAGGATCGCCACGAACATGCCGAGCATGAGCCCGGACAGCGCCTTCATGATCTGGGCGTGGGTCATGGGTGCGCCGTCGGACGTGGTCTCCGACCGGCCGCCTCCCCGCACACCGTGGGGTGTGGTCGTAGCCATGGGTTTCCTTTGTCTAGAAGCTCGATCGGAGTCGGGCCAGCAGGGTGTTGAGCGTGTCGATGTCTTCGGACGGCCAGTCGGCGAGCGCCTTCTCCAGCGCGTCCGTGGAGCGGGCGCCGAGCTCGCCGAGCACGGCACGGCCCGCGGTGGTGAGCCGCAGGATCCGGCAGCGGCCGTCGCCCGGGTCGGTCTCCCGCTCGATCCAGCCGCGGGCCGCCAGGTGGGCGACGTGGCGGCTCGACACGGAGATGTCGACGGCCATGAACTCGGTGAGCCGGCTGAGCCGCATCTCGCCGTGCCGGTCCAGCACGGTGAGGACGGCGGCGGCGCCGGGCGGGCAGTCGGGGGGCAGGATCCGGGCCAGGTCGCGGCGGACCGCTCCGATGCCGGTGAGCTGGCGGGCCAGCTCCTCGTACCGGGTGGTGCTCTGCGCCGCCTGCGTGGTCACGGGACCGCCCCCATCTCGTTGCTTCAGGCAACCATAGAATCAAATGGTTGCTACAGGCAAATGAAACTGGGGGGTGCGGCGGTAAAGGAATCGGAAAACCCGTTAAGGTCCTGAGCCATGGCTGCGAACCACAACTCACCTGACCCCGAGGGTGCCTACGACCCCGCGGGCAGCACCCAGATGTTCCGCGCGTTCGTGGAGGAGGCCGAGCCGGCCCGAACCCCGTCCGTGCCGGGCGCGCGCCGGCGTCCGAAGGAGTCCGGCTCCGGGGCGGGCGTGTGGCTGGCCGTCGGCCTCGGCCTGCTGGTCGTGGTCGGCGTGGCCCTGTGGATCGTCGGCTAGCGGGGGCTATCCGTAGGTGGCCGTGACGTTCCGGGTGTCCACGTGCATGCCCAGGGGCACCCGCCAGGACTCCACGCAGACCGTGTAGGTCTGCGTCCTCGACGTGCCGCCCGCTATGGGGGCGGGCAGTGGCTGGCTGGTGGTGACGGTGGCCCAGTCGATGCCGAGCGCGCCGATGACGTGCGTCGCGAAGGTGACCGTCCCCGAACGGGCTGCCGTGGAGCCGGTGTTGGTGAAGGTCACCGTGACGCGCTCGCACCAGCGCTCGGACGCGGCCGCGCGGGCCGGGGCGCTCAGCGTGAGCCGGGCCGGGGTGGCCGGCGGCGGTGGCGGCGGGGTGCCGGGCTTCGTGCCGGGAGGGGTGGGCGGGGTCGGCGTGCCCGGGGTGCCGGGTGGGATCGAACCGCCACCGGAGCCGCCGCCCGAGCCGCCGCCCGAGCCGCCCGAACCCGAGCCGCCCGAACCTGAGCCACCCGGTCCGCCCGATCCGCCCGCAGCGCCCGAGCCCGGGGTGCCGCCCCCGCCGGAGCCGCCCGTGCCCGCGCCCCCGGAGGCGTCCGGGACGGTCGGGGTGCCGGGGCCGGAGGCGGAGCCGCCGGGGGTCGCCGCCGTCGCTCCGCCCGGGGCGGAGCTCCCGCCGGGCCGGTCCCCGGACGGGCCCGGCGCCGTCGCGGAGGGCGCGGAGCCGGGCGGCAGGGCCTGGAACTCGACCCCGCCCCGGGGTGCCACGTTCTCTCCCGCGCCCCGCTCGGGGCCGGGGGCGGCCGCGCCCAGGGCGACGTAGCCGTCCCGTGCCGGGCCGCCGCAGCCCGCGAGGGCGGCGGCGGCCGCGGCGCACAGGGTGAGGGCGAGCGCCGTGCGGGATCCCGTTCGCATCGCGCCAGTTTTCCTGACGGGATGTCAAATGTGAACCCCGCGGCCTCCGCTCAGTGCCCGGACCGGCCCCGGATCACTCCCCGATCAGGCCGACGCGCAGCTGTGCGAGCGTCCGCGTCAGCAGCCGGGAGACGTGCATCTGGGAGATGCCGACCTCCTCGCCGATCTGCGACTGGGTCATGTTCGCGAAGAAGCGCAGCATGATGATCTGCCGCTCCCTGGGCGGGAGTTTGGCGAGCAGCGGCTTGAGCGACTCCCGGTACTCCACCCCTTCGAGCGCGGTGTCCTCGTACCCGAGGCGGTCCGCGAGCGAGCCCTCGCCGCCCTCGTCCTCGGGGGAGGGCGAGTCGAGCGAGGAGGCGGTGTAGGCGTTGCCGACGGCGAGGCCGTCGACTACGTCCTCCTCGGAGACGCCGAGCACGGCCGCCAGTTCCGGCACGGTCGGGGACCGGTCCAGCTTCTGGGCGAGCTCGTCGCTGGCCTTGGTCAGCGCCAGGCGCAGCTCCTGGAGCCGGCGCGGGACGCGGACGGACCAGGAAGTGTCTCGAAAGAATCGTTTGATCTCGCCCACGACGGTCGGCATGGCGAACGTCGGGAACTCCACACCGCGTTCGCAGTCGAACCGGTCGATCGCCTTGATCAGGCCGATGGTGCCGACCTGGACGATGTCCTCCATCGGCTCGTTGCGGCTGCGGAACCGGGCCGCCGCGTAGCGCACCAGCGGCAGGTTCAGCTCGATCAGGGTGTCGCGTACGTACGCCCGTTCGGGGCTGTCCGCGTCCAGTGCGGCCAGTCGCTGGAAGAGGGAGCGGGAGAGGGTCCGGGTGTCGATGGCTTCCGAGCGGTTGTGTGCCGCGGGTGCTGCCGGCACCTCACGCTTGACGAGCGTGAGCACCTTGGAGCTGCCCTGGTCTACGGACATGCCACCCCCTTGAGGTCGCGGACGGTCGCGCTTCTCTGCGCGCCCGTCGGAGGAACGCAGCCTCCACCTGAATACCGGAGGCGGGGCTGCGGCAAACGCGGTTCCAGCAGAATGTCACATGTCGGCAACACGCTGTAGCGTCATGTCGACAAGTATCTCCAGCGACAGACCACCGACCGAGCGGAATGAGCCGGTTCTGTAGGGAAACGCTGGAACGCCTCCACCCGATCCGGTTAAGCCTCGATCCTGTTTGCGGATCTCAGACGGGCGAAGCTCCTCGCGAGCAGCCGCGACACGTGCATCTGGGAGACCCCCAGCTCGGCGCTGATCTGCGACTGCGTGAGGTTGTTGTAGTACCGCAGGAGCAGGATCCGCTGCTCGCGCTCGGGCAGCTGCACCAGCAGGTGGCGCACGAGGTCGCGGTGTTCGACCCCGGCCAGCTCCGGGTCCTCGTAGCCGAGCCGGTCGAGCAGGCCGGGCATCCCGTCGCCCTCCTGGGCGGCTTCCAGCGAGGTCGCGTGGTAGCTGCGGCCGGCCTCGATGCAGGACAGCACCTCGTCCTCGCTGATCCGCAGCCGCTCGGCGATCTCCGGGGTGGTCGGGGTCCGGCCGTGGAGGGTGGTGAGGTCCTCGGTGGCGGCGTTGACCTGCACCCACAGCTCGTGGAGGCGGCGCGGGACGTGGACGGTGCGGACGTTGTCCCGGAAGTACCGTTTGATCTCGCCGACCACCGTGGGCATCGCGAAGGTGGGGAACTGGACCCCGCGCTCCGGGTCGAACCGGTCGATCGCGTTGATCAGGCCGATGGTGCCGACCTGGACCACGTCCTCCATCGGCTCGTTGCGGCTGCGGAAGCGGGCGGCCGCGTAACGGACGAGCGGGAGGTTCGCCTCGATCAGGGCCCCGCGTACCCGCTCGTGCTCCCTGGTGCCCGGCTGGAGGCCCTTCAGCTGCCCGAAGAGGACCTGGGTGAGGGCCCGGGTGTCGGCTCCCCGGCTCTGCGGCCGCGGGGCGACCGGAGGGGAGGGGGGCTCCTCGTGCGGCTCCGCGCGGGGCTCCTGCGGGTGGGGCACCTGGGGGTCCTGCTGGGGTGGCACCTGAGGCGCAGTACTGGCCGGCACGGTCACGCCACCCTTTCGGTCAACTATCCGTCAAAAGCGGTCATAGCATCACAAGACAGGTGCACTGTGCGCAAGCACCGTATATCGCCGTGTTGAGGGCAAGTTGGGCATATCAGGGCGTTATGTTCGAATAGCGGGAATACAAAAGACCCCCCACCCGTCGGAGTGGGGGGCCGGGAAGTCCGGAAACCGCTTCAGCGTACGGGTTCAGCTCACCAGTTCGGTGATGAACTCGCCGATGCCGGAGGCCGCGTCCGACAGGCCCTGGAAGCCGATTCCCACCATCTCGGCGGCCCGCTTCGGCTGAGTGATGATCACGAAGAGTACGAACACGGTGAGGACGCCCGTGATGAGCTTCTTGGTGTCCATGAACGGTGTCGGCCTCCCCAACCGGTACTGCAAAGTCGGTGGAGTCTAACCGGTCAAGTTGTGGCACTCACCTGTCCTTTATGGACCAATGACCCGGCGGAACGGGCCTTTTGCCGTTGAGTGCCGGGTTGCGCGGGGCGCAGGATTGGGGGGAGCCCACCGGTTCTGGCAGGAAATCGGTGGGCGAGGGACAGGGCCTCACTGCGGGGTCCGAGCCGCGAGCTTCCCCCCTGACCGCGGCTCGGGCTAGTAGGTCTCGTCCTCATCGGGGGAAGTGGCTTGTCCCCCCGATGCCACTTCCCCCGTTCCAACGTCGAAGGTCCCGGCTCCGGCCGGGGCCTTCTTCGTGTGCCGCCGTGCCGCCGTGCCGCCGTGCCGCCGTTCCGGTGCGCCAGTGTGCCGTCGTGTCCGGGTGCGGCTATTCGAGGCCGCCGGCGAGGTCCGTGAGCGGCTGGACGGGTGCGATCAGGGGCGCGAGCTGGTTCGGCAGCTCCATCAGCTGGTTGAGCTGGTTGGCCCCCGCGCTGAGCTTCGAGCCGATCTCCTGGACGGAGCGCGGCTGGGCGCCCGCCGGCATGTCCGGGGTGGCCGTCGGCAGGTCCGGGAGGGTGAGGGGGGCGAGGCCCGCGGCGGAGGCGGCGGGTGCGGCGAGGCCCGCGGCGGCCCCCGCGAGGGCGATGGCGGCGAGGATGCGCTGGGTCTTGTTCATGCCGTGACAACGGCCGAGCGGTCGGCCGGTCACGGCGGGCATGCGCGAGAGCCCCGGTTCGTACGAACCGGGGCTCTCGTCAAGGGCGGTAGTGGAGGGATTTGAACCCCCGATGGGTTGCCCCATACTCGCTTTCGAGGCGAGCTCCTTCGGCCACTCGGACACACTACCGAGATAGATCCTAGCCGATGGCGGGGAGTGCTTTGCAACTCGGGACCGAGTGGCCCTCCTCACCGTCCCCTCACAGCTCGCGGAAGAACTCCGTCAGCTGCAGCGCGCACTCCTGCTCCAGCACCCCGCGGATCACCTCGGGGCGGTGGTTGAGCCTGCGGTCGCGCACGAGGTCCCAGAGCGACCCCGCCGCGCCCGCCTTCTCGTCCCCCGCGCCGTAGACGACCCGGGCCACCCGCGCCTGCACGAGCGCCCCCGCGCACATCACGCACGGCTCCAGGGTCACCACGAGGGTGCACCCCGGAAGCCGCCACTCCCCGAGCCGGGCGGCCGCCCGGCGCAGCGCCAGTACCTCGGCGTGCGCCGTGGGGTCGCCCGTGGCCTCCCGCTCGTTGTGGCCGGAGGCGAGGAGCTCCCCGGCCGGGCCGAGCACGACGGCACCGACCGGCACATCGCCGGCCGGTACCGCCAGAGCGGCCTCCGCCATCGCCAGGCGCATGTGGTCGCGCCAGGGATCCCGGACGGGATCGGGGTCGTACGGGGCGTTGTGCACGGTGATCACTAGCGGACGGCCTCCAGTACCTCGGTGGCGCCGAGGGCGTCGGCGATCTCCGAGAGGGCGTCTCCGTCGAGGGACATCAGTTCCTTGTGGCCGACCCCGAGGTCGTCCAGCAGCCGGGGGTCGCCGAGCGGACCGGCCGGGACCGGCTCGGCGCCGGATCCCACCTCGTCGTCCGCGTCGTCGCCCTCGTCCGTGAACGCGGCGATCGGTTCGTCCTCGCCGTCCTCGGTACCGTCCAGGTCCAGTTCGTCGAGTTCGTCGTCGTCCTCGTCGTTGCCCAGCAGCTCCTTGGTCAGCATCGAGCCGTAGGAGCTGCGGTCGGCGGCGGAGGCGTTCGACACGTAGTACCGGGGGTCCTCCTCCCCGTCCACGCGGACGACGCCGAACCAGGCGTCCTCCTGCTCGATGAGGGCGACCACCGTGTCGTCGTCGACAGCGGCGGCACGGGCGAGATCGATCAGATCACTGAGGGACTCGACGTCGTCGAGTTCCAGGTCGCTCGCTTCCCACCCGTCTTCGGTGCGCGCGAGCAGTGCGGCGAAATACACCGTGACTCTCCCACTGGTCATAGGCGTGCCGGTTGGAGGTCCCCCCGGCCGGAGGTTGGGGTCCGCAACGGCCGTGACGCTCGCCGGTCCGCACCCCGCCCAATCGGCATCGTGGCAGAAACAGCGGCTTTGCGAGAGGTCTTCGGCGCGGCGGCCGTGTCGCGGCGCCGGTCGCGGTGACGGCCGTCCGGCCGATCACCAACGGAATGTGCGCATCCGCATCTGCTGGCGCATCCGGGCCGCACGGGCGCGCCGGGGCTGGACCCGGTCGCGCAGTTCCCGGGCCTCGTTCAGGTCGCGCAGGAACTGGGCGCGCCGTGCCCTGCGCTGCGCCGCCGTCTCCGGAGCCTCGTACGCCTCGGTGCCGTTCCCCGCGGTGCTCCCGTCGCTCGCGTCGGTCTCGTTCGTCTGCGTGTCGGGCATCGGCCACCACCCACGGCTGGTCCGGTCGTCCTCCTCCGCCGGCGCGAAGCAGTCCCCCCGCTCCCACCTTCCCCCGGTCGGCGCGTTTGATGCCACCCCTCGCCAGGTCGGCCCAGGTCAGGCGTCCTCGTCGGGGTGGAGGGCCGGGACGACGGCCACGGGTCCGTGCGCGTGCTGGAGGACCGCGTGCGCCACGGATCCCATCAGCAGCGACCGCCGGCGCGGGTGGTGGCGGCCCACCACGACCAGGGCCGCCGTCCGGGACGCTTCCACCAGCCGTCCGGCGGCGTCCCCGGGCACCGCGGCCTGCTCGACGGGCACGTCCGGATAGCGGGCGCGCAGCGGGGCGAGGCGCTCCGTCTGGGAGCGCAGCATCTCCCGTTCGGCGGGTACGGCGTCCCCGTCGTCGGCGAGCGCCTCGGGCGGGATCACCTGGAAGGGACTGTCGATCACCAGGTTCGGGCCGGGCGGGAGGGCGTACGCGGAGACCACCTGGACGGTGGTCCCCCGCGCGGCGGCCTCGGCGAACGCGAAGTGCACCACGTCCTCGGGCGTCTCCGCGGCGTGCAGCCCGAGCACCACCCGGCCGGCGGAGGCCCCGGCGCCGTACGGGTCCGTTCCGTGCGGGCCGTCGCCGTGCGGGCCGTCGCCGTGCGCGTCGGCCGGGGGCGCGTCGCGGTCCGCGTGCGGGACGACCACGACGGGGCAGGTCGCGCTGGTGGCGACGGCCCTGCTGTTGGAGCCGAGCAGCAGGGTGGCGAACCCGCCGCGCCCGCGGGAGCCCATCACCAGCATGGCCGGCGCGGCCTCGGCGGCGATGACCCGCAGGGCTTCCGGCACGGAGCCCTCCAGGGCCTCGTAGCGGACCTCCCGGGGCAGCTCCGGGGCGGCTTCCAGGACGCCGCGCACGTAGTCGCCCACGGGGTCGGCGAACCGCTTCGGCTGGTTCGGGTCGTGCAGGGAGGAGCGGCGGCCCGCGTACAACTGGGAGACGTCGGGCAGTACATGGGCGACCAGCAGACCGGTGCCGCGGCACAGGGCGGCCGTACGGGCCCACTCCAGGGCCCGCAGGCTGTGGTCGGATCCGTCGACGGCCGCGATCACCGGTGGGTTGCTCACCAGTCAAGGGTGCTGGGCGGCGCGGCGCGGCGCACGTCGGGCCGCGACGCCCGCCGATACCGGGCGCGGGCGCCGTCGGGGACGCGCGGGGACGCGCGGGGGTCCTGCCAACGCGTAGCCTTTTGGCAGTGGGTCGCGAACAGGCGGCCGTTTTCGCAGGTAGCAGGGTCGCAGGTCGCAGATCGCAGGTCGAAGCCCGGCTGAGTCTTGGAGGATGTTGTGCGTTTGCAGGTCGTCGATCACCCCTTGGTGGCGCACAAACTCACCACACTGCGCGACAAGCGCACCGACTCCCCCACCTTCCGTCGGCTCGCCGACGAGCTGGTGACGCTCCTCGCCTACGAGGCCACCCGCGACGTGCGCACGGAGCAGGCGGACATCGACACCCCGGTCGGCCCGACCACCGGCGTCAAGCTGTCGCACCCGCGCCCGCTGGTCGTGCCGATCCTGCGCGCCGGTCTCGGCATGCTGGACGGCATGGTGCGGCTGCTGCCGACCGCCGAGGTGGGCTTCCTGGGCATGGTCCGCAACGAGGAGACCCTGGAGGCCTCCACGTACGCGACGCGCATGCCCGAGGACCTCTCCGGGCGCCAGGTCTACGTGGTCGACCCGATGCTGGCCACCGGCGGCACGCTGGTCGCCGCGATCCAGGAACTCATCAAGCGCGGCGCCGACGACGTGACCGCCGTGGTGCTGCTGGCCGCGCCCGAGGGCGTCGAGGTCATGGAGCGCGAGCTCGCGGGCACGCCGGTGACGGTGGTGACGGCCGCCGTGGACGAGCGGCTCAACGAGCACGGCTACATCGTGCCGGGCCTGGGAGACGCGGGCGACCGCATGTACGGCTCGGCGGAGTAGGCCGCACGCGGTATTCGGGCGGGGCGGGCGGGCGGCCGGTGGGTCCGGGCCGCCCGCCTCAGCACTTCCCGGCGGGTGCGGGTGCCGGGTTGGCCAGGGCGGCCAGTGCCTTGTCCGCGTCCGCCTTCGGGGTGAGCTCCTTGAAGGAGTCGCCCAGGATCAGGTCGATGTCCGTGCCCTCGCGGGTATCGGTCTGGGTGGTGACCCCGGTGAGCTGGGCCGCGAGGACGGAGTACGCCGCCTTGTCGGTCCGCGGGGAGCCGAGCAGTATCCCGGCGCCGGGGACCTTCTTGTCGAAGTCGGCGGGGGCGTTGCCGACCTGGCCGATGACGAAGCCGCGTTTCTCCAGCTCGTCGCGGACCGCCTTGGCGAGCCCCGCGCGCGGGGTCGCGTTGTAGATGTTGACCGTGATCTGGCCGGGCTGGGGGAGTGCGACCGCAGGGGTGGCGGAGGGGGCCGCGCCGGGACCGGTGTTACCGGCCTTGGCAGCCTTGGCGGGGGTGGCGGAGGCCGTGGGGCAGTCCTTGCCGGCCACCGCGTTCCGCTTGCCGCCGTCGCCTCGGAACACGTCGATGAGCTGCAGTGCCCCGTAACCGAGCAGGGCCAGCGCGAGGACCGATCCGAGCAGGGCGAGCACGACCTTGCGGCGTCGCCGGGGACGGCTCATGCGGGGGTAGGCAGCTCCCGTGATGCGGTACTTTCCGCCCATGCCGGGGGGAGTGAGCATGCTCATGGGCGCAGCGTAGTGCCGTACCGGAACGATGCCTACTAAATGATCTGTTGATCGGGTAAGGCTGACCCGAAAGGCGCAATCAGTCCATTTCCAGGACGCGTGCGTGCAGCACCTGACGCTGCTGGAGCGCCGCGCGCACGGCGCGGTGCAGCCCGTCCTCCAGGTACAGGTCGCCCTGCCACTTCACGACGTGCGCGAAGAGGTCGCCGTAGAAGGTGGAGTCCTCGGCGAGCAGCGTTTCGAGGTCCAGCTGCCCCTTGGTCGTCACGAGCTGGTCGAGCCGGACCGGGCGCGGGGCGACGTCCGCCCACTGCCGGGTGGTTTCCCTGCCGTGGTCGGGGTACGGCCGCCCGCTTCCGATGCGCTTGAAGATCACACGGAAAGCCTACCGGGCCCGCGCCTCCGGGCGCAGCCTCGCTCCGTCGGTGCAAAAGTGGCGGACAGGGCTATTTCGGGAGTGATGCATGAGTCAGAGCACCGACCCCGCCGTTCAGATCGCCGCCGGGTACGCCTTCACCGGCCCCGCGCTCGAACTCGGCGCCCTGCTCTGGGACGGCGCCTGCCTGCCGGACCGGCAGATCCGCATCCCGCTGTCGATGCTCAACCGGCACGGCCTGGTCGCCGGAGCCACCGGCACCGGCAAGACCAAGACCCTGCAGCTGATCGCCGAACAGCTCTCCGCCAACGGCGTGCCCGTCTTCCTCGCCGACATCAAGGGCGACGTCTCGGGCATCTCGGCGCCCGGCACCGAGAACGACCGGGTCCGGGAGCGGGCCGCCGACGTCGGCCAGGAGTGGGAGGCCACCGGCTGCCCGAGCGAGTTCTACGCGCTGGGCGGGATCGGCGCCGGCATCCCCGTCCGGGCGACCGTGACGGCCTTCGGCCCGGTGCTGCTGTCCAAGGTGCTCCAGCTCAACCAGACGCAGGAACAGTCCCTCGGCCTGATCTTCCACTACGCCGACAGCAAGGGACTGGAGCTGATCGACCTCAAGGACCTCCGGGCCGTCGTCGCCTTCCTCGTCTCCGACCAGGGAAAACCCGAACTCAAGGGAATCGGCGGACTGTCCACGGTGACCGCCGGGGTGATCCTGCGGGCCCTGACCGCCTTCGAGCAGCAGGGCGCCGGCGAGTTCTTCGGCGAGCCCGAGTTCGACACGGGCGAGTTCCTGCGCACCTCCGCCGACGGCCGCGGGATGGTCTCCGTACTGGAACTCCCGTCGGTGCAGGACAAACCGCAGCTGTTCTCCACCTTCCTGATGTGGCTGCTGGCCGACCTCTACGCCGACCTGCCGGAGGTCGGCGACGTGGAACGGCCCAAGCTGGTGTTCTTCTTCGACGAGGCGCACCTGCTGTTCAACGGCGCGTCCAAGGCCTTCCTGGAGTCCATCACCCAGACCGTGCGCCTGATCCGCTCCAAGGGCATCGGCGTGTTCTTCGTGACGCAGACCCCCAAGGACGTACCGGCGGACGTGCTGGCGCAGCTCGGCAACCGGGTGCAGCACGCCCTGCGCGCCTTCACCCCCGACGACGCCAAGGCCCTCAAGGCCACCGTGAAGACCTTCCCGCGCTCCGCCTACGACCTGGAGGAGCTGCTCACCGGGCTCGGCACCGGCGAGGCCGTCATCACGGTGCTCAGCGAGAACGGCGCCCCCACGCCGGTCGCCGCGACCCGGCTGCGCGCCCCGCGGTCGCTGATGGGTCCGATCGATCCGGCGGCCCTGGACCACGCGGTGAAGTCCTCCCCGCTGTACTCGCGCTACGCGGAGCCGGTCGACCGCGAATCGGCCTACGAGAAGATCAGCGCCGAACAGGCGGCCGCGGAGGCCGAGGCGGAGGCGGCCGCCGCGGCGGCGGAGGCCGAGAAGCAGGCCAAGGAGGCGGCGAAGGCGGCCCGCAACGCCCCGAAACCGGAGCCCTCGCTGGCCCAGCAGGTGGTGGGGAGCGGACTGTTCCGCTCGCTGGCCCGTTCGGTCGGCACGCAGCTGGGCCGTGAGATCTCCCGCTCCCTCTTCGGCACGGCCAAGCGCCGGCGCTGACCGGGCCCGCCGCGGGTCCGGACGCGGGTCCGGTCGCGGCCCCGGTGGCGTTCCGGACACGGGTCCAGGCGAAATCGAGCGAACCGGGTGCCCGCCGCCCGCCCGGCGCTGACAGACTCGGGGCATGCGGACCGAACTGACCGACACCACGTCCAGCAAGATCGCCCGAGCGATGCTCGCCGCACGCCGAGCCATCGGCAGCCCCACGATGGGGCTGGTCCTGACGCTCCTCGTGGTCACCGACGAGGAGAACGCCTACGACGCCGTGCGCGCGGCCTCCGAAGCCTCCCGCGAGCACCCCTGCAGGATCATCGCCGTGATCAAGCGGACCTCGCGCGGTCCGCAGCGGCGGCACCGGACCCGCCTCGACGCCGAGCTGCGCGTCGGCTCGGACGCCGGGTCCGGGGAGATCGTGCTGCTGCGCCTGCACGGCGACCTCACCTCGCAGGCGGGCTCGGTCGTGCTGCCGCTGCTGGTGCCGGACGCGCCCGTGGTGGCGTGGTGGCCCGCCGAGGCCCCCGCCGACCCGGCCCGCGACGACCTGGGCCGCCTCGCGCAGCGCCGCATCACCGACTCCCAGGCGGCCGCCGACCCGGTCGGCGTACTGGCCGGCCGCGCCGCCTCGTACGCCCCCGGGGACACCGACCTGGCCTGGACCCGGCTCACGCCGTGGCGCTCGCTGCTGGCCTCCTCCTTCGACCAGAAGGCGCTCCCGGTCACGGGCGCGGCGGTGGAGAGCGAGGGCGACAACGCGAGCGCCGAGCTGCTGGCGCGCTGGCTGGAGGACCGGCTGGGGGTGCCCGTGGAGCGGGTCGCCAGCGAGGGGCCGGTCATCACCCGGGTCCGGCTGGAGACGACCGCCGGGGAGGTACGGGTCGACCGGCCGGCCGGGGTCCTGGCGCAGCTGGTGCTGCCGGGGTGGCCGGACCGGAAGGTCGCCCTCAAGATCCGCAGCAGCGCCGAGCTGCTCGCGGAGGAGCTGCGCTGGCTCGGCGCCGACGAGGTCTACGCCTCGGCGCTGCGGGTGCGGCCGGCCCAGGCCTCGCTCTCCGCGTAGTGGTTGTCGTAGGTGGGCTGGCTGTCGATGATGTCCTGCACGGTGGCCTCGCCCGCCCGCACCCGGCCCAGGAGCCGGTAGTAGTCGAAGCGCCCCATGCCGGGCGTGAAGCCGACGAAGACCTCGGCCGTCTGCCCGGCGGCCGGGGCGAAGGCGTGCTTCACACCGGGGGCGATGGTGATGAAGTCGCCCTTGGACAGGGTGTGGACCTCGTCGCCGACGAGGACGTCGAGCTGTCCGTCGGTGACGTGGAAGAACTCCGTGGCCTTGGTGTGGAAGTGCACCGGGGCACCGGCCGCGCCGACCTCGAAGCTCGCCGTGTTGCAGGTGAGCTCGTCGGTGTCGGTGAGCAGGGTGATCAGGCTGCCGGGGCCGTCGGAAATGATCTCGGCGTTAGCGGCGCGGGTCAGGTTGTCGGTCATCTCGCGAGCCTACGCGGGGCCGCTTCCCCGGGGCGGAGCCGTGACCGGAGTCTGTCAACTCCCGCCCCCCGTCAAGTGGTCCGTGCCGGTCGAGCGGTCCGTGCCCGTCAACCGGTCCGCCCCCTCAACCGGTCCGCCCCCTCAACCGGTCCGTCCCCGTCCGGCCCCGGCCGGGGAACCGCCGCCGCTCCTACGCGGTGTCCTTGGCGGCGGCCTTCCGCGCCTGCTTGTACTCCCGGACCTTCGCCAGCGACTCCGGCCCCGTGATGTCCGCCGCGGAGCGGTACACGTTCGCCGGCCCGTAGTCCCCGGCGGCCTCCCGCCAGCCCTTGGGACGGACGCCCAGCCGCTTGCCCAGCAGCGCGAGGAAGATCTTCGCCTTCTGCTCCCCGAACCCCGGCAGCGCCTTCAGCCGCCCCAGCAGTTCGGCGCCGCTCGCCGCGTCCCGCCAGACGGCCTCCGCCTCCCCGCCGTAGTGCTCCACCAGGTACGCGCACAGCTGCTGGATCCGCTTCGCCATGGACCCCGGGTACCGGTGCACGGCGGGCTTCTGCGACAGCAGCGCCGCGAAGGCCTCGGGGTCCATGGCGGCGATGGCGTCCGCGTCGAGGTCGTCGGCGCCGAGCCGCTGCGCGATCGTGTACGGCCCCGAGAACGCCCACTCCATCGGCACCTGCTGGTCCAGCAGCATTCCGACGAGCGCGGCGAGCGGGCTCCGCGAGAGGAGGGCGTCGGCCTCGGGCTGCTGCGCGAGCCGGATGGTGATGTCGTCCATGGCTCCAGCCTCCCCCGCCCCGGGCCCCCGCGCGCGGTCGGCGCGCGGTTGTCAGACCCCCCGCCTAGCGTGGGATCGGACAGGCAGTGGATACGCAGTGGACGAAGTACGACACAGGAGTCGATCGACCATGTCCGATTTCCCTGAGGGTGCCCCGTGCTGGGTGGACGCGATGTTCACCGACGTGGAGGGCGCGAAGGAGTTCTACGCCGACGTGCTGGGCTGGACCTTCGGTGATGCCAGCAGTGAGTACGGCAACTACACGCAGGCCTATTCGGGAGGGAAGGCGGTCGCGGCCGTCGTGCCGCCGATGCCGGGGGGCGAGGCCGCCTCGCAGTGGTGTCTGTACTTCGCCTCGCCGGACGCGGCCGCCACGGCCGAGAAGATCAAGTCTGCGGGCGGCGAGCTGGTGATGGAGCCGATGCAGGTCGGCACCTTCGGCACGATGGCGATCGCCAAGGAGCCGAGCGGCGCGGTCTTCGGCGTCTGGCAGCCGGGCGAGCACAAGGGCTTCGAGAAGCTCGGCGAGGCCGGCGCGTACGCCTGGGCGGAGGTCTACAGCCGGGAGCCGGGCAAGGCGGACGGGTTCCTGGAGAAGGTCTTCCCGTACGAGTCCCAGCAGATGGAGTCGGGCGGTGAGGACTGCGACGATCCGAACGCGGCCGGGATGGACTTCAAGATCTTCAGCCTGGGCGGCAAGGAGAACCCGGTGCTGGGCCGGATGAAGATGGGCGACGAGTTCCCGCCGGAGATCCCGTCCTACATCCAGGTCTACTTCGGCGTCCCGGACTGCGACGAGGCCGTCGCGAAGACCCAGGCGCGGGGCGGGAGACTGCACTTCGGGCCGATGGACAGCCCCTTCGGCCGCTTCGCGGCGGTGACGGACCCGCAGGGCGCGGCGTTCGCGGTGATCGACATGTCGACGACGTCGGGGGAGATGCCGAAGTTCGGCTGATCCGGGTCCGAACGCGGGGTCGAGCGGGCCCGGTTCCGACGGGCCCGGTCAGCTCGCCGTGGTCGCGCGGTACGCGGCCACGGCGGCCGGGAGGACGGCCTCCACCCCGGACCGTGGCTTCTGCGCGATCGTCTTCTGCACCATGAGGATCACGTCGCCCTCGCGGACGAACGCCTTCTCGCTGACGTACGGGTCGGGATCGCCGGGCAGGGCGGACGAGGTCCGCAACACCAGGCTGTCGTCCGCCGGGACGTCGGCTGCCGTCACCGACACGCTCTCCTGCACGGTGGTACCGCCGTCGAGGGCGTTGGCGTAGGAGGGGCAGCGCTGCGCGGCGCCGCGTATGTCGGCCATGACCTCGGCCGCCCGGCCGGGGGCGTAGCGGTCGAGGGCCTCCTGGCCGAACCAGCCGTCGTCGTCGGGTACCTGCTCCAGCCCGACCGCCACGTCCTCCACGGGGCGGGCGTGAGCCGTCATGAAGGAGTCGACGCCGAGTTCGGAACACGGCATCGACGCGATCGTGACGGAGGCGGGGGCGTGGGGCGCGGCGGTGGTGGTCGAGTTGACCTCTGCCGTCAGCAGCCGGAAGCCGGGCGGCAGTTGGGCCTGTGTCAGCAGACCGTCGTGCAGCCGGTGCCGCGGGGGCACCGACCCTGACGGCGCGGGCGACGCCAGGGACGACGCTGGGGACGACGCCGGGCCGGCCCGCGACCCGGCGGAGCAGGCCGACGTACCGAGGACCGCTACGACGGCCACCGTCACCGCACCCGCGACATGCCGTGCGCGCACGGTTCCGCCCCCCCCCTCAGATATGTGGTGGCCCACCCTCGCACACGGCCGTCGCGGCCGTTCTCGCGGCGCCCCCTCCCCCGGACGGCGGCGGATCTCCGGTGCAGTCCCGGCAGGTGCCGGGGGTCGGGCTGCGGAAGGCGCGGTCGCAGTGCGGGCAGGTCTGGAAGGGGTCGCGGGGTGCGTAGGCGGTCCGTCTGGGCTCCGCTTCCAGGGCCGGGGGGAGCTGGGCCTTGAGGCGGTGGGCGATCAGTCCGGCTGGGTTGGTGAGCGGGTGGGGGATCCGGGCCGTCAGTGCGGTGGTGATCGCTTCGATGCTCCCGCCGCGCTCCAGCCAGACCTCGGCGTCGTCCGCGAGGCGCTCGATGTCCCGCTGCCCGAGGAGCAGGCGGTGGTCGACGTGGCGCAGTCGCGCGAGCAGGGCTATGGCCGCCCAGCGCCGGGCGGAGGGAGGCTCGGGCCCGGGGTCCGGGGCGGGTACGGGCGGCGGTTCGGCCTGCTGGGGCTCCGGTTCGGGCTGTGGATCGGGTACCGGCGGCTCGGCCTCGGGCATCGGGGCGGGCTCTGGTTCCGGATCCGGGTCCGGGGGCGGAGGGAGAGGCGGGGTGGTGACGGACGCCTTGGGGTGGTTGTAGGAAATCGTTCGGGTGACGAAGCGGCCGTCGGGGAGCTGCTCGCGGACCCGCTTCAGGTAGCCGTGGGACTCCAGCTCGCGCAGTGCCGAGGCGATGCGGATCTGTCCCTCGGGCACACGCCTGGCCAGGTCTTTGATGCCGATGGGCGTTCCGGGCGGCAGCGACTGGATGTACGCGCCCAGGCCCCTGGCCGTGAGGCTGATCTTCGGATTCTGGATCAGGTGGTTGCCGACGACGGTGTACCGGGTCGAGTGCCGGACATTCGAGTGGTGAACGCCGTACGAGGAGCGCGGTGGCGCGCTAACCTGCTCAAGAGCCATGGGGAAGCTGATGACTTCCTACTTGGTCAGGCCCTCGTCCGGGATTGCCGTCCCGTCGGGGGCCGTCTCATTTCTGGGGGTTGTCGGGGCGAGCATATGCCCCGCAACCGCTCCCGAAGCCAGCTGAGTTGGACTTGTTCATCCGTGTGAGTGAAGGCGCCTCCACGGGGAGGCTGGTGGGGTTGGGCACGGTTCTTTCCCTCGGTACTGAGAAGCAAAAGAAACGTACGCGCGGACCGGGTCTTGGGTTGACGGACCTCGGCGGACGGCCTCGATCGGCGTCAACGCGGGGGCAGTTGGTCGTACGTCTTGAAGGTGTACAGCGCCGACAGGGTGATCGTGTTGCCGGTGCCGGCCGGGAGGCCGAGGCGGTCGTTCACGAGACGGGTCAGGGGGCCGCAGCCGGTTGCGGCGGGGGCGGTGAAGGTGGTGTCGGTCGCGGCGAACTTGATGACCGGCGGGTTCTTCGAGATCCACTCCGACGTGCCCACCCGTTTGAGGCGGAGCTCGATCGGGGTCTCGCCGCCGCCGATGACGCAGTCCCGGGGCAGCAGGGGGCTCACGACGCGGTAGCGCAGGGTGAAGAGGCCCATGGCGTCGCCCACCGAGTAGAAGTCGGACCGGCCGCCGTACTCGGGCTGGAGGGAGAGCGGGATCCTGCCGGCCAGGCCACCGGGGACGGCGGTCGGGTCGCCGCGCAGGGCGCCCCAGACCTGGCCGTTCGTGCCGTCGGGCAGCGGTCCCTCGGCGTGGGTGATGGTCATCGGGGCCAGCTCGGGAACGTCCCGGTCGCCGAGGTGCATCGACCCGGTGGCGGTGAGCACCTCGCACTTCCAGCGCGTGGCGTCGACCCCGGCGGGGATGGCCGGGCAGTCGGTGAAGTCGTACGAGGGTGCCTCGGCGGCGAGGGCGGGGGCGACCGCCAGGCCGGCGAGGGCGGCGGCGAGGGCGAGGGAGGCGGCTGCGCGGCGGAGCGTGGTCGTCTGCATGACCCCTACGGTGCCGCCGCGCGCCGTGCGGCGGCACCGGGGAAGTCCCCCGCCCGACCCTGAGGTGCCCCGGGGCCGCCGTCAGGGCCAACGACCTCGTGTCAGCTGCCGAGTTCGGCCCATACGGACTTGCGCGGGACGGGCCCCTGGGAGCTGCCCCAGCGGTTCGAGAGGGCGTCGACGATGGCCAGCCCGTACCGGGGCTCGCCGGGCGGCTCGTCGCCCCGGCTGTCGTGCACCTCGACCCGTACGCGGCCCCCGTCGATGACGCTGAGTTCCAGCCGGAAGTCCCGCCCGGGGACGCGGCCGTGCGTGACGGCGTTGGCGCAGAGCTCGGCGACGACTTGGGCGACGTCCTCGAAAGGGAGCCCCCAGGACCGGAGTTGTTCGACGACGAGCAGCCGGGCGAGGCGGGCCGCGCGGGGGTTGGCGGACAGCTGGAGCGTGCAGTGGAGATGAGCATTCATGTCACGCAGCGTGGCTGGGCGTGCTAGTTCTGTGAAGTGACTCGGCCGGTCCGTAGAGGGTCTGTCCAGCGCTTGTCCAAGGCTGTCCGGACTGTCCCAACCGGGTTGTCGGGTAAGGCGCGTTGCGGAGGTGGGCGTGGATGGACAGTGACGGTGTGGAAGAGCACAGCTGGGCTGTGGACCCCGAGGACGAACAGGGTGCTGCGGTGGTCGCAGCGCTCGGGCGCCAGATGCGGACAAGGCGCGAGGCGCTGGGTATGAAGGTCGCAGAACTGGCGGAGCGGATCGACTACAGCGAGGACCTGGTCTACAAGGTCGAGGGCGGCAAGCGGATCGCCAAGCCCGAGTATCTCGACGGTGTGGACGAGGCTCTGAGGGTCGACGGCCTGATCAAGGCGATGAGGGAGGACCTGGCGCAGGTCTGCTACCCCAAGCAGATTCGCAAACTGACCTCGATGGAGGCCAGGGCCTCCGAGGTAGGGGGATACAGGACTCACAACATCCACGGTCTGCTCCAGACCGAGGATTACGCGAGGACCCTGTTCGAGATGCGGCAGCCCGCTTACTCGCGGGACGAGGTGGAGTGCTTCCTGGGGGCGCGCATGGCCCGGCGGAAGGTGTTCGAGAGGGACCCCGCGCCGGCGATCAGCCTGGTTCAGGAAGAGGCCACGCTGCGGCGCCGGATCGGCGGCACAATGGTCTGGCGTGCGCAGCTCGAACGACTCCTGGAGGTCGGCAACTTGCGCAATGTGTCTCTGCAGGTGATGGCCACGGACTGCGAGGTCCACTCAGGCCTGGACGGTGGGATCGAGCTGCTGAAGTTCCCCGACGGGACAGCCGCAGGGCGATCCGAAGGGGCTTTCAACGGGCGCCCCGTAACAGACCCGAAGCAGCTTCGGATCCTGGAACTACGATACGGACTGATCCGGGCTGACGCTCTCACGCCTTGGGAGTCGCGGGCCTTCATTGAGGACTTGCTGGGAGAGACATGATCCACGACCTGGATTGGTTCAAGAGCAGTTACAGCGACGGCCCGGGTGGCGATTCCTGCGTCGAGGTGGCCACCACCCCCGGCACGGTGCACGTCCGGGACTCCAAGACCGTTCCCGGCCCGCAGTTCGCGGTCAGTGACACCGCCTGGGTCGGCTTCGTTTCGTACGCCTCTGACCTGGGATAACCGCAGGAACCAGCCGTGTGGGTGGTTCTGGTTCGCGGATGCGAGGGGCTGAACGAAAGTCAACACGTGGGCACATAGCGTCGATCCCGTGCGGTTCGTCCCGGGCCGCGCGAGGTGTCTACGTAAGGGGTCGAACCGCCCATGAGCCTGAGCATCCGCAACCAGATCGCCGGAACCGTCACCGCCGTCACCACCGGTGAGGCGATGGCGACGGTCAAGGTCCGCCTGGAGGGTGGTCAGGACATCACCGCCGCCATCACCCTCGACGCCGTCAAGGACCTCGGCCTCGCCGCCGGGTCCTCCGTCAAGGCGCTGGTCAAGGCCACCGAGGTGGCCCTGGCGACCGGGCCCGTCGAGGGGCTGTCCATCCGGAACCAGATCGCCGGGACCGTCGTCGACATCGCCGCCGGGCCGGCCATGGCCTCCGTCAAGGTCGACGTGAACGGCGGCGGGCTGACCGCCGCGATCACCGCCGACGCCGTCGAGGCCCTCGGCCTGGCCGCCGGTTCCTCCGTCGTCGCGCTGATCAAGGCGACCGAGGTGTCCCTCCAGGCCGCCTGATCATTGGATGAAGATGCTCCGGCCGTGGGCGACGGTGACCTGGCCCGGGAAGACCGGGTGGGTCACGCGTCCGTCGCAGGAGGGGCCCGACCAGACGAAGGCGACCTCGTCGGTGAAGTTCGCGACCTCCGACGGGGCGAAGTCGCCCAGCGGGTAGCAGCCCGAGGGGTCCTGGTGGGGTGCGCGGTCGATGAACAGGACCCCCTGGGCCGCCTGCGCCGTGCCCGGGGTGGTGAGCGCCAGCATCGCCGCTGCCGCGCACGCCCCGAGGACCTTCGCCGTGCCTCGCATCATGCGTCCGCCTCTTCCTTCGTGAGTGATCCACTTGTTCGCCGAAGGTAGCGGTGACGTGACGTTGCGTGATACCGGCGTGCGGTGGTGAAGGCGGGGCGCGTGGATCTTCAGGGAACGCGCGGCGGGCTCCTCGCGTCCGGGGCCGAGAGTGGGCTCCAGGTGGCCGCGTACCTGCGCGGCCAGCCGGTGGTGGAGGCGTGCGCCGGGTGCCCGTGCGGCGCGCCAAGAGCTCTGCTACTTCCTGGGATGCCCCGGACGGGCGGATCGGTCACCGCCTTCGGGCACCACGGCAGCGGCGGGTCCGTCGCCCTCGCCGACCGGGAGCGGGGGCTGTCCTTCGCGCTCACCCGCACCCGTCTGGTCGGCCCGGACAACGGCACGGCTCAGCTGCTCGCCGACGCGGTCCGGGCGGGCGCCGGGGGCTGAGCCGGGGCGGCGGCGGCCGGGCGCAGGGGCTTGGCCCAGAGGTAGCTGCCGGGGCGGCGGCGCTCCCGGTGCAGGGAGGAGAGGGTGTAGCGGTTGATCCACTCCTTGACCCGGGCCGCGGTGCGGCCGGTGAGCACCAGGCCGTGTGCCGAGTCGTCGGCGCGGACCTGCTGGACGAGGCCGTCGTGCCGGCCGAGGCTGACGCACTGGGCCACGAAGCGGAAGCCGAACGGCCTGGGCGCGCGGCCCCGGGCGAGCGCGTCGATGACATCGGCGGCGTGGGCTCCGGCGGGCATCGCCGTCGCGCACGCCATGCGGAGTTCGCCGGTGCCGGGGACCGTGATGCGGGCGGCGTCGCCGACGACCAGCACGTCGGGGTGCGAGAGCGAGCGCAGCGCCGGATCGACCAGGGCGCGGCCCCGCTCGTCCACGCGGAGCCCGGCTTCGGCGGCCAGCGCCGGGACGGTGAACGAGGCGGCCCATACGACCAGGTCGGAGGCCAGCTCGCCGCGGTCGGTCGTCAGGCCGCCCTCGTGGACGGTACGGACGCGGGTGTGCGGGTGGATCCGGACGCCGAGGCGCTCCAGGGTCCGCCCCGCGTGGGCGCGTCCGCGCGGCGACATCCCGGGGACGGGCTCGCCGGAGGTGACCAGGGCGACCTGCCAGCCGGTGGCCGACTCGGCCAGCTCCGCGGCCAGTTCGACGCCCGTCGTCCCGCCGCCGACGACGGTGACGGTGCCGGTGCCGCCGGCCATGCGGCGGGCCAGCTCCCCGGCCCGCTCCAGGGGGTACGCGTGCTCCGCGGCGCCGGGGACGCGGGTGGTGTCGGTAGCGCTGCCGAGGGCGTAGACGAGCCGGTCGTAGGAGAGGGCGGTGCCGTCGTCCAGGACGACCCGGCGGCCCTCGGGGTCGATGGCCGCGGCGCGGGCCCGGACCAGCTCGATGTCGCGGCCGGCGGTGAGCTCCCCGAGGGGCACCTGCGTGGAGGGGAGCCCGGCGGCGGTCTCGTGCAGCCGGATCCGCTCGGTGAAGGCCTCCTTCGGGTCGACGAGGGTCACCCGGTGGCCGCGGCTGACGCGGAGGGCCGCGGTGAGCCCCGCGTAGCCGGCGCCGACCACCACGACGTGCTGCTTCTGTCCCATGTCCGTACTCCCGGTCCGCTGTGGCGGGGCCCCGGTGCGGGCCCCTCGTGAACGGGACAGACGAGCGGCCGGGAACGTGACAGCGGTCCGCCCCCGCGTCGCGTGAGCCGGGTCACAGGCGGCCGAGGCCGGCGGGGCTCACACCGCGACGAGCGCCGGGACGGTCAGGGTGCCGAACCAGACGTGGGTGACGGCGCTGACGTAGCGGGCGCCGCACCGGTCGGAGGGGACCACCAGCTGGCTGCCCGGCCCGTCGAGGTCCGCGCCGTCGAGGCGGGTGGCCAGCAGGACCGGGCTGCCGCCGAAGTCGTCGTCCAGCTCCGCCCAGGACAGGACGGTGTGGTGGCCGTCGCCGCCGCTGACGGCGAGGAGGTAGCGGCTGCGGTCCTTGCGGCGGCGGGCGTCGAAGACGGGGCCCGCGCCCGAGATCACGTCCCGCAGCAGCGCGCCCTCGAAGACGTGGTGCTGCGGGCCGTTGGTCGCGCAGTCGAAGGTGACCTCGGCCCGGTGCTGCGGCCAGGCCCGCAGGTCGCGGACGCTCAGGGTCGCCGGATGGTCGAGGTCGCCGTGCAGCAGGAGTGTGGCCATGGCTATGACATGCCCGACTCGCATCTCTCCGGAACCTCACCTGCAAGGTTCAGGGGTATCCATGAGCCGCAGCTGTGCCTCATTTGTGGGATTCACCTTGCATCTTCTGCGCGATTTTCTGCCAGACGACATCCCGCGTCACCGGCATCTCGGTGAACCGCACGCCCGTCGCGTCCCGCAGGGCGTTCGCGAACGCCGGTGCGACCGGGTTGAAGGGGCTCTCGGACATGGACTTGGCGCCGAGCGGACCGATCGAGTCCGAGGTCTCCATGAAGTGGACCTCCGTGCGCGGGACGTCCGCGTACTGCGGGAGGCGGTAGCGGCGGAAGGCGGCCGTGGTGACCTCCCCGCGCTCGTCCACCCGTACCGTCTCGAAGAGGGTGGCGCCCAGGGCCTGGGCCACGCCGCCCTCGACCTGGCCGCGGCACTGCATCGGGTTCATGACCTTGCCCGCGTCCGCCGCGTGCACGCTGCGCAGGATCTTCATCTCGCCGGTGCCGGGGTCCACCGCCAGGCGGAACCACTGGGCGTTGAAGGCCACCGAGCGGGGGGAGCCGGTCCAGTGGCCCTCGGCCGTCACCTCGTGCAGCTTGCCCTTGTCGTACGCGGCCTCGTACAGCTCCTTGAGGGTGACGACCCGGCCCGCGCAGTCGAAGGCCTCGGCCTCCAGCCTGCACAGGTGCCGGGCCACGCCCGTGTGCCGGGCCGCGAAGGTCTTGAGGCGCTCCGCGAGCGAGTCGGCCGCCAGCATCACGGCCTTGCCCGCCACCACCGTGCCGGCCGAGCCGAACGCGCCGGTGTCGTGGCGGACGACGTCCGTGTCCGACTGGCGGACCGCGATCCGGTCGACGGTGGTGTTCAGCGCGCCGGCGGTGATCTGCTTGTGGACGGTGGTGGTGCCGTTGCCGAACTCGGCCGTGCCCACGGCGATGTCGTACGTCCCGTCGCGCAGCAGGCTGACGGTGGCGTCGGCGAAGTGTCCGCCGGGCGGACCGGTCGCGATCATCGCGACCGCCGAGCCCGTGCCGGTCAGCCAGCCCTCCGGTACGTCCTCGTGACTGCGGTCCTCGGCGATGGCCTTGCGGACGACGTCCATGCACTGCTTCATCCCGTACGAGGCGATGAAGAGGTCCTCCTCGTGGCCGATCGGGGTCACCATGTGGTCGCCGGCGCCGATGACGTTCTTCTCGCGCAGTTCGAGCGGGTCCATGCCCAGCCGGAGGGCGAGCTCGTCCATCACCGATTCGAGGGCGAACAGGACCTGCCCGAGGCCGTAGCCGCGGAAGGCGCCGGCCGGTACGCCGTTGGTGTAGACGGAGTACGCCTCCACCTGCTTGTTGGGCGCCTTGTAGACGGCGAAGGACTCGCCGACGCTGTGGAACATGACCGCCGGGCCGTGGTTGCCGTAGGCGCCGGTGTTGGAGAGCACGCGGATGCGCAGCGCGGTGAGGGTGCCGTCGGCCTTGGCGCCGATCTTGATGGTGATCTTGAAGGGGTGGCGGGTGGTGGCACCGTAGAACTGCTCGGCCCGGGTGAATTCGAGTTTCACCGGCCGCCGCAGCTTCAGGGCGGCGAGGACCACGATGTCCTCGGTCAGCATTTCCTGCTTGCCACCGAACCCGCCGCCCACGCGGCCCGCGACGACGCGGACCTCGTCCTCATCGAGGTCGTAGAGGGCGCACAGCGCCCGCCGGGTCAGGAAGGGCGCCTGGGTGGAGGAGCGGACGGTGATGCGCTCGCCGTCGCCGTCCTCCTTGGGTTCGAAGTACGCGACGCTGCCGTGGGTCTCCAGGCTGGCGTGCTGCACGCGCTGGGTCCGGAAGGTCTCCTCGTGGACGACGTCCGCCTCCGCGTACCCCTTCTCCATGTCGCCGATGGTGTTGTGGACCTCGCCGCACACGTTGTTCTCGGCGCGGAAGATCCCCGATTCGGGGCCCTTGGGGTGGAGGACGGGCGCGCCCGGGAGCATGGCCTCCTCCGGGTCGATCACGTACGGGAGCTCCTCGTAGGTGACCACCACGCGGCGGCAGCCCTCCTCGGCGGCCTGCTCGCTGTCGGCGACGACGGCCGCCACGCGCTGGCCGACGAAGCGGACCACGTCGTCCAGGACACGGGTGTCCATGGGGTCTTCGGTGGGGTGCTCGTGGCGGGCGGAGGAGTACAGCCGGTCGGGGGAGTCGTGGTGGGTGAAGACGGCGTGCACGCCCGGGACCTCAAGGGCGTCGCGGGTGTCGATGGAGACGATCCGGGCGTGCGGGTGCGGGGAGCGCAGCAGCTTCATGTGCAGCAGCCCCGGCACCTCGACGTCGAAGGTGTAGCGGGCGGTGCCGGTGACGACGAGGGGGCCGGCGGGGGCGCCCAGGGACCTGCCGACGGCCTGCCCGGCCTCGGGGCTCTCGGTGTGCTTGACCCCGCGCACCGCGTCCTCGATGGCCCGGTACCCCGTACAGCGGCAGATGTTGCCCTTGAAGGCGCGCGGGAGGTCCTGGAGCTTGCCGTCGTCGTGGGCCGTGCCCTCCTCGGCCTGGAGGGCGGCGGTGGTCATCAGGAACCCGGCCGTGCAGAAGCCGCACTGGAAGCCCTGGGCGTCGAGGAACTGCCGCTGCGCCGGGTGGAGCTCGCCGCCCGGCTCGGCCAGGCCCTCGACGGTGGTGACGGAACGGCCCTCGGCGCGGACCGCCGGGTAGAGGCAGCTGTGCACCGGCGCGCCGTCGACGTGGACCGTGCAGGCCCCGCAGTCGCCCTGGTCGCAGCCCTTCTTCACGCCGAACCAGCCGCGCTCGCGCAGGTAGGTGCGCAGGCACTGGCCGGCCCGCGGCTCGTCCTCGAAGCGCTGCTCGTTGATCTCGATCCCGTAGCTCATCGGGAAGCCTCCTCCAGCGTGAGTTCGCGGCGGATCTCCTCCGCGAGGCGCAGCGCCATGTGCCGCCGCCAGGCGGGCAGGCCGTGGATGTCGTCGAACCACTCGTCGGCTCGGACGGTGTCGTCGATGGCCGCCCGCAGTTCGGCGGCGGTCGGCCACAGGGCGAACCAGAAGCGGAAGGGGCGGGTGGTGGCGGCCGTCACGGTCAGGGCGAAGGAGCCGTCCTGGGGGTCGGCCGTGCCGATGACCAGGGCGCCGGAACGGCCCAGTCCGTAGAGGGAGGCCTGGCGGAAGGCCGTCCGGCAGCCCAGCGCGCGGGCCGGGACGCGGACCGAGCGCAGCAGGTCGCCCTCGCGCAGGTCCTTGACGCCCGCGCCGCGGATGAAGTCGGTGACGGCGGGCCGGCGGGTGGAGCCGTCCTGGCCCTGGATCAGGACGGTGCCGTCGAGGCCCGCCGACAGGGAGATGACCGGGCCGGCCGGCAGGCCGTTGCAGAGGTTGCCGCCGACGGTGGCCATGTTCCAGATCTTGAAGCTGGCGAGGAAGGCCCGGCAGCACTGCTCGATCAGCGGCGCGGCGGTCATGGGCAGCGACCGGCCGAAGCGCGAGAGCTCGGTGATCGTGCACGTGGCGGCGATGTCGAGGGAGCCGTCGGGCTGCCAGGACAGGGGTGGCCAGCCCATGCGGGAGAGGTCGACGAGGCGGCGGACGTGGGGCTGCGGCTCGGAGAAGAGGTACGTGCCCCCGCCGAGCCACGCGTCACCGGGACGCCAGGGCTCACGGCGGCGCGCGTCACGCACGTCGAGCACCGTGTTGAGGTCCATTTCGCGCCACCAGCCTCTCTCCAACCCGGGCGTTCCGCTCAGTGAAGCAACGGGCCGGGGGACGAAACGACTGGTCCCGGACACGGAAACCGAACCGGTTCCAGCAGTTCGCCTTGGATAATCAACCAAGAGCCATAGGCAGGGGTTGCCCTTGCATTTACGATGAGGTTTCTCGTATTCACCTGGCGAATGTGGGTCACCCCCGCCGCAAGGAGTCCCTGCCATGCACGTCCTCGACCTGCTCCAGTCCGACAACCTCGGTCTCACACTGCTCTGGGGTGAGGAGGCCCTTCTCGGCCATGAGGTCAGCGGGGTCACCGCCACCGACCTGGAGGACCCGGGCCGTTTCCTGGGCCCCGGGGAGCTGGTGCTCAGTGGACTCGTGTGGTGGCAGGAGGGTGACCCGAGGAAGGTGGACCGCTTCGTCTCGGCGCTCGCCGGGGCCGGGGCCACCGCCCTCTTCGCGGGTGAGGAGACCCACGGAGGGATCCCCGACGATCTCGTCGCCGCCTGCCGGGCCTACCGGGTGCCGCTGGTGGCCGTCCCGGCGCGGACCAGCTTCCGGACCGTCACCGAGGCCGTCTACCTGCGCCAGTGGGGCGACCTCAGCCGCCGCCCGACCCGGACCTTCGCGCTCCCCGAGAACGTGCGCGCCGAGCTGAGCCGGCTCCTGGAGAGCGGGGCCGGCCCCGACGAACTCCTCGACCGGGCCTGCGCCCACCTGGGCAAGGTGCCCTGCTACGTGCTGACCGCGAGCGGTCGCACCGTGGCGCGCACCCCTTCGGCGCCGGTGATCCCCGCACAGCGTGCGGCCCCCGCGCGGGACGGGCTGTCGCTGCGCGTCGAGTCCGACAGTTCCCCGTACGACGCCTGGCAGCTGTACCTGCCCGACGCGGACGCGGCGCCCCCGCGGGTGCTCCACGAGATCGCCGAGGTCCTCGCCCAGTACCGCGACGGGCACGCCCGCCGCGCCGCCGCCGGGCGGGCCGCCGGGCAGGCGCTGGTCTCCCTGCTGGCGCAGGACGCCGACCCGGCGGCCCTGGAGGAGGCGCTGACCTCCGCCGGACTGCCCACGAGCGGGCCCTACCGGGTGCTCGCCGCCACCTCCGGCGACGCGCTGGCCGAGGCGCTGGGGCACCTGGAGGGCGTCCGGTGCGCCGTCGGGGACTCCGCCGCCGTGCTCTACGAGGACCCGGACGCGGGGGCCGACCCCACCGCCGGGCTGCGCGGCGTGTGGCCGCTGCTCCAGGCGTGCGGGGGCCCGGACGAGGACCTGCGCCTGGGCGCGGGCGCGCGGGCGGCGGGGCCGGAGCAGCTGCGGGCCTCCCTGAACCAGGCGCTGTTCACGCTCACGGCGGCGGGCGCGGAGAGCCCCGTACGGGCCGTCGAGCAGCTGGACACCCTGGCGGAACTGCTGGCCGGGGTGCCGCCGGAGGTGCGCGGCGTCTACGGCGCGCGGACGCTGGGGCCGCTCGGCGACGGAATGCTGCGGGAGACCCTGGAGGTCTTCCTGGCCAACAACTGCTCGTGGGCGCGTACGGCGGAGGTCCTCCACCTGCACGTGAACACGGTGCACTACCGGATCGAGCGGGTGGAGGCCCTGACCGGCCGCGACCTGTCCCGACTGGACCACAAGCTGGACCTGTACGCGGCCCTGCGCTGCGGTTAGCCCCCGGCGGGGTCCCCCTAGGCGGCCGGGCCCGGTGGGCCCGGCCGCCTCAGGGGACGTCCACGTGCACTTCCGTGGACTTCACGCGGGCGGTGACGCTGACCCCGACCGCGATGCCCAGCTGTTCCACCGATTCCCGGGTCACGAGGGAGACGATCCGGTGCGGGCCCGACTGGATGTCCACCTGGGCCGTCACCTCGTCGACCCGTACCGCGGTGACGATCCCCGCGAAGGCGTTGCGGACGGAGGTGGCGGCGGCCGTTTCGGGCAGGGGGTGCAGGCCCGTGGCCCGTTCCTTGGCGAAGGCGGCGAGCGCCGCGCCGTCCACCACGCGGGTCCCGTCCGGAGTCCGCAGCGCGGGCAGCCGCCCCGCGTCGGCCCAGCGGCGCACGGTTTCGGGGCTCACGCGCAGCAGGCCCGCGGCCTGCCCGATCGAGTACGACGGCACGCGCGCAGCTTATCCACGCCCGGGTGCCCCGGAAGGGGTTGCGAACGCTGTACGCGTCAGCGTACGTTGTTCACGACACCGGGCGAACGGTGTACGCAGCAGTGTGGGAGAAGGGGAAGGGACCACCATGGACGCGCTGGACGGGATCACCACGGGCGGGGCGGCACGCAACCCGCGCCGCTGGCTCATCCTGATCGTGCTCTGCCTGAGCACGCTCGTACTGGTCGTCGACAACATGGTGCTGACCGTGTCGATCCCGCCGATCGCCGAGGACCTGGGCGCCGGGGCCGAAGCCATCCAGTGGATCATCGAGTCCTACATCCTGGTCTTCGCCGGACTCCTGCTCACCGCGGGCAGCCTCTCCGACCGCTTCGGCCGCCGCCGGGTGATGGTGATCGGACTCGCGCTCTTCGGGATGGCCTCCCTCCTCGCCGCCTACGCCGACTCCCCGGCCCAGCTCATCGCCGGACGCGTGGTCATGGGCATCGGCGGCGCCCTCGTGATGCCGAGCACCCTCTCGATCCTGATCACCGTCTTCGACGAGGAGGAGCGCCGCAAGGCCATCTCCGCCTGGGGCGCGGTCGCCGTCCTCGGCATGGTCGGCGGCCCCGCGCTCGGCGGCGTGCTCATCGCCCACTTCTGGTGGGGCGCCGTCTTCCTGATGAACGTTCCGATCGCCCTGATCGCCATCGCCGCCGCGCTGATCCTGATGCCCGAGTCCAAGGGCCCCTGGCGCAAGCCCGACTTCGCGGGCATGGCCCTGTCCGTCACCGGGATGACCGCCCTGATCTGGGCCATCATCGTCTTCCCCCAGGACGGCCTGACCGTCTACGCCGCCGTTGCGGTGCTCGCCCTCGCCGGTTTCACGGTCCACGAGCTGCGCACCGACTCGCCGATGGTCCCCCTCGACCTCTTCCGCGACCGGATGTTCAGCGGCGCCAGCTTCTCCCTGGTCCTGCTCACCTTCGCCAACGGCGGCCTGATGCTGGTCCTGACCCAGTACCTCCAGTTCGTCGGCGGCTACAGCCCCACCGAGACCGGCCTCGCCTTCACCCCGCTCGCCGTCGCCACCCTGCTCTTCAACGGCCTCGGCGCCACCCTGGGCAACAAGGTCGGCAACCGGATCATGACCGCCGTCGGCCTGGCCGTGATCGCCGCCGGCTTCGGGCTCCTGGCCACCCTGGAGGCCGGCGACGGCTTCTGGCCGCTGTGCGCCGCCATGACGGTCATGGGCATCGGTGGCGGCCTGGCGATGCCCGCCGCCACCGCCGCCCTGATGGGCGCCGTCCCCGAGGAGCACGCCGGTGTCGGCTCCGCCCTCAACGACACCGTCCAGCAGGCCGGCGCCGCCCTCGGCGTGGCCGTCCTCGGGGCCCTGCTCAGCAGCGTCTACGGCGGCTCGATGCCCGCCTCCGCCCCGGACGCCGCCCGGCACTCGGTCGCCGCAGCCCTGACCGACCCGGCCCTGGCCGACGCCGCGCGGTCCGCCTTCACCTCCGCCATGTCGGCCACCTTCGGCGCCGCGGCCCTGGGCGTCCTGGCCGCCGCCGGACTGGCCCTGGTCCTGATGCGGGACCGCGAGGGGGCCGCCGCCCCGGCGCAGGCCCCGGCGGAGACGGCCGAGGAGGTCGCGGCGGGCGCGCGCTGAGCCCCGTAGGGCGGAGCGGGCACACGGAGGCGGTGGGGGAACCTCCCCCACCGCCAACCGGCGTAACCCGGCGGCGGGTCGGGGTGCCGTCCTGCGGAGCCCCTGGGACGATCCGGCCATGGGAACCGCGGCGGGTACTCCGAAGACCACGACCACGGGGCGGGTGGTCCTGATCACGCTCGCGGCGGGACAGTTCCTGATGGCGCTCGACAGCTCCGTCATGAACGTCTCGATCGCGACGGTGGCGGCGGACGTCGGCACCACCGTGACCGGGATCCAGGGCGCGATCACGGCCTACACCCTCGTGATGGCCATGTTCATGATCCCCGGCGGCAAGGTCGGCGCGATCATCGGCCGCAAGCGCGCGTTCCTGATCGGCTGCGTCATCTACGGCTGCGGCTCCCTGACCACCGCGCTCGCCCCGAACCTGACCGTCCTCCTGATCGGCTGGTCGTTCCTGGAGGGCGTGGGAGCGGCGCTGATCCTGCCCGCGATCGTCGCCCTGGTGGCCGGCAACTTCGGCGTGGAACGCCGGGCCGCCGCCTACGGGCTCGTGACGGCCGCGGGAGCCGTGGCGATCGCGGTCGGACCGCTCATCGGCGGCGTCGCCACGACGTACTTCTCCTGGCGCTGGGTCTTCGCCGGCGAGGTCGCCATCGTGCTCGCCATCCTGGTGCTCGCCCGGCGCATCGCGGACGCCCCGGCCGGCACCCGCCCCCGCTTCGACCTCGTCGGCAGCGTGATCTGCGCCCTCGGTCTCGGGATCTTCGTCTACGGAGTCCTGCGCTCGGACGAGTGGGGATGGTTCCGGCCGAAGCCCGACGCCCCCTCCTGGCTCGGTGTCTCGATGGTCGTGTGGATGATGCTGGCCGGCCTGTTCCTGGTCTGGCTCTTCCTGCGCTGGGAGGGCGGCATGGTCAAGCGGCACAAGGAGCCGCTGGTGGAACCGGAGCTGCTGCGCAACCGCCAGCTCACGGGCGGTCTGACGATGTTCTTCTTCCAGTACCTCGTGCAGATGGGCGTGTTCTTCGTCGTACCCCTCTACCTGTCGGTCGCCCTCGGCCTGTCCGCGCTCCAGACCGGCGCCCGCATCCTGCCCCTCTCGCTGACGCTGCTGGCCGCCGCGATCCTGATCCCGAAGCTGCTCCCGGACATCTCACCGCGCCGGGTGGTGCGGCTCGGGACCCTCTCGCTGCTCGCGGGCGCGGTGGTCCTGATGGCCGCGCTCGACGCGGACGCGGGGGCGGAGGTCGTCACGGTCCCGCTGCTGCTGATCGGCCTCGGCATGGGCGCGCTGGCGTCCCAGCTGGGCTCGGTCACGGTGTCCGCCGTGCCGGACGAGAAGAGCGCGGAGGTCGGCGGCGTCCAGAACGCCGTGACCAACCTCGGTGCCTCCATCGGCACGGCGCTAGCCGGGTCGATCCTGATCGGTGTCATGACGAGCTCGTTCCTGGCCGGCGTCCAGCAGAACCCGGCGGTCCCCACCGAGGTCAAGAGCCAGGCCTCCGTCGAACTGGCTAGCGGCGTCCCCTTCCTGTCGGACGCGCAGCTGGAGACCGCCCTCGACCAGGCAGGCCTCAGCCCGGAAGTGGCCGGGGCCGTCCTCGAAACGAACGCCGCCGCGCGGCTCGACGGCCTGCGCGCCGCGCTCGCCGTCCTCGCCCTCGCCGCGGTCGTCGCCCTGTTCTTCACCCAGCGGATCCCGGACACCCAGCCCCGCGCGAAGAACCCGTAGCCGTACGGCTCCCGGCCTCAGTGCTTGACCAGGACCTTCGCGGCCACCAGGAGCAGCCCCATGAAGAGGTTGACCACGGCGGTGAAGGCGATCAGACGGCCGTGGGCGCCGATCCTGACGAGGCCCACGGTGGCCCAGCCGATCTGCTCGCCGAGGGCGACGCAGAGGGCGAGCCATCCGGTGCCCTCGGGGCCGAGTCCCAGGACCGGGCCCACCAGCACGGCGACGGCCGGCGGGATCGCGACCCCGGCGATCGGCCATTCCCGGCGGCCCTCGCGGCGGACCATCTCCCACGACAGCGCCTGATGGGTCAGCCGGTCGCCGACGACGCGGACGTAGACGTGCGTGACCCAGAAGACCAGGCCGGTGGTGAGCAGCATGACCACGAGCTGGAGCCGGGGGAAGGGACCCAGCGTGCCCGCCGTGGCGATGACCGAGGCTGCGAGGAGCGAGCCGTAGACGGCCCCGGAGTAGTCCCGGGTCGGTGATTCCGGCCGTTCGGAGCTGCTGTGATCCATGCCTTCAGCATGCCGAGAGGTCAGGGGCGTACGACGGCACCGCGCCGGGCGGGCCCGCCGCCGGTCAGGGGCCGCCGCCGGTCAGGGGGTCCGCGACGGGTGCTCCCCCGCGAGGACCCCGGAGGCGGCGCAGACCACCAGGCACAGCGCGACCGGCAGCAACAGCGCGGGGCCGAGCGGGACGAGGTGGGTCAGCGGGCCGATCACCGCCGGTCCGGCGAGCATCCCGAGGTAGCCGAGGCCCGCGACCCGGGCGACGTTGGCCCCGGCGGCGGCCGGGTCGGCGTGGCCCGCGGCACTGAAGAGCTGGGGGACGCAGCCGGACAGGCCCGCGCCCAGCACGGCCCACCCGGTCAGGGCCACCGGGACGTCGGGGGCGAGCGCGGCCAGGGCCAGGCCCGCCGCGGCGACGGCCGAGCCGGCGCGCAGGACGGCCGCCGGGCCGAGGCGCCCCGACACCCGGTCGGCGAGCATCCGTCCGGCGGTCATGGCGGTGGCGAAGGCCCCGTAGGCGAGGGCGGCGGTGCCGGCGGGCGCGCCGAGGACGTCCCGCAGGTGCGGGGTGCTCCAGTCGTTGGCGACTCCCTCGCAGAGCATGAGCAGGAACGCGAGACCGGCCAGGATCCGGATGCGGCGCGGGGACGCGGTGCGGCGGGCCGTGGCGACGGCACCGCCGGTGGCCGGACCGCCGGAGAGCGGGCCGGCTCCGGCCGGGCCGGAGGGGGTGTCCGCGGGGGCGCGGGGCAGCAGGAGCCGGGTGGCGCCCGCCGTGACGACGAGGCTCCCGGCCGCGGTGGCCCCCAGCACGGCGGCCGGGCTCCAGCCCCGGTCGAGCACCAGGGCGCCCGCCACCGCGGCGAGCACCCCGCCGACGGAGAACGCGGCGTGGAAGGCGGACATGAGGGGCCTGCCGTAGCCGCGCTCCACCTCGACGGCGTGGGCGTTCATGCTCACGTCCAGGGTGCCGTTGCCGATCCCGAGCAGCAGCAGGGCCGCACCCAGGCCGGGGGCGCCGCCGGCCAGGCCCGGCAGGACGACGGCCGCGCCGCACAGGGCCGCGCTCGCCGGGAGGACCCTGCGGGCGCCGAGGCGGTCGGTGAGCGGCCCGGCCAGGCGCATGCCGAGGAAGGCCCCGGCGCCCAGGAGGAGGAGGAGCCTGCCGAGCTCCGCGTGGCCGATGCCCGTGCGCTGTTCCACGACGGGGATGTGAACGATCCACATGCCCATGAGGAAGCCGTTGAGGAGGAAGAAGGCGAAGGTGGCCCGTCGCCCGTTCCGCAGGGAAGTCTCCATGCGTTCGAACATAACAAACATGATTCATGTTCGGAATCTTGCTCTTCGAACATCAGAGGTGTTGAATGGGGGATATGAGTGCAGACCGACTGAGGCAGATCACCGACGCGGTGCGCGAGAGCGGCAGCCGCAGCGTCCTGGAGCTGGCCGAGCTCACCGGCGCCTCCGAGATGACGATCCGGCGAGACCTGGAGGCCCTGGCCGAACAGGGCGTGCTGGAGCGCTACCGCGGCGGCGCCCGCAGCCTGCTGCTGCGCGGCGAGGAACCCCCCTTCGCCCTGCGCGCCCAGGAGGGCCTGGAGGTCAAGCGGCGCATCGCGGCCGAGGCCGCCGCGCTGATCGCGGACGGGGAATCGGTCGTCGTGGACAGCGGGACCACCTGCCTGGAGGTGGCGCGCGCCCTGCACCACCGGCGCCTCACCGTGATGCCGCTGTCCCTGCACGCGGCCAACGCCCTCGCGGACGCCCCGCGGTTGACGCTGCTGCTGCCCGGCGGCCAGCCGCGCCGCGGGGAGCTCTCCCTGACCGGCCCGCTGACCGAGGCCTCCCTCGCCGCCCTGCGCTTCGACACCGCGATCATCGGCTGCTGCGGGCTGACCGCCGCCGCCGGCCTGACCGCCTACGACCTGGCCGACGCCGCCGTCAAGCGCGCGGCCATTGCGTCGTCCCGCCGCGTCATCGCCGTCGCCGAACCCGCCAAGCTCTCCCGTACTGCCCTGGCCCACGTGACCCCGGCGTCCCGGCTGCACGCCGTCGTGACCGGCGAGGACGCCCCGGACGGGGAGACCGGGGCGCTGACGGCCGCGGGCGTCACCGTACGGAAGGCGTGAACCCCGTGAACCCGGCGACTCCCCTGAACCCGGCGACTCCCGCGAGCCCCTCGACTCCCGCGAGCCCCTCGACTTCCGCGACCCCCGACACGGTGCTGTTCGACCTCTTCGGCGTCATCGCCCGCCACCAGTCCCCCGAGGGGTGGGCCCGGCTCGTCGCCACCGCCGGCGTGCCCGCCCCGGTGTTCCGGGACGCGTACTGGTCCCTGCGCCCGCCCTACGACCGGGGAGACCTCACCGGCCCCGAGTACTGGCGCGCCGTCGCCGGGGCCCTCGGCGTCCGCTTCGACGCGCGCCGCACCGCCGCCCTGGTCGAGGCCGACACCGCGAGCTGGAGCGCCGTCGACGAGGAGATGGTGGACCTGATCGGGGAACTCGCCGCGAGCGGCCGGACGATCGCGCTCCTGTCGAACATCCCCGAGGACCTCGCCGCCCACTACGAGCGCCACCACCCCTGGCTCGGCCACTTCCGGGTCCGCGCCCTCTCCTGCCGGATCGGCCACGCCAAACCCGAACCGGAGGCCTACGCCTGGGCCCTGTGCGCGCTCGGCCTCGAACCCGGCCGGATCCTCTTCGTGGACGACCGCGAGGAGAACCTCCGCGCCGCCCGGGCCCAGGGCCTCCACACGCACCTGTTCACCACCCCGGCCTCCCTGCGCCGCGCCCTCCCCTGAGCCCCGGCCCCCGGGTCTCAGCCCTCGGGGTCGGCCAGCCAGTTGCCGTGGAAGCCGTGCGGCACGCGGGCCGGGAGGTGGACGGTGGCGACCGGCGGTGCCGCGAGGTCGTCCGCGTCCAGGACGACCAGGTCGCTGCGGTCGGTGCGGGCGTCGTGGACGTAGGTCATCAGCCAGCCCGGCCCGCCCCCGTCCGCGTCGGCCGGGGCGAACGCGGCCTCGCCCGGCGTGCGCCCCGGACCGAAGTCGTGGGAGGCCGAGGCGCCGGTCCGCAGGTCGTAGCGGACCAGGGCGCTCCCGCAGGTCACGTGGCCGAACGCCGCGTCCAGCCCGGTCAGCCGGTCGTCCACCCGGGGGAACTCGCCGGGCCGGTCGTCGCACTGCTCCTCCCGGACGGTCCCCGTGGCCGGATCGGCCGTCCACTTCCAGAGCACGGCCTGCTGGTCCTCGTCGACGGACCCGTCCGCCGCGCGCCGCCCCAGCTCCGGGTAGCGCATGCCGTGCACGACGACCGTCCCGTCCGGCGCGTCGTACGCGTTGAGCGTGTGGAACACGTAGCAGGGGTCGATGTCGAACCACCGCACCCGCCCGTGCGGGTCGTCGCGGCGCAGCAGCCCCAGCCGCGCCCCGTAGCCGTCGTCCCAGCGGTAGGGCATCCCCTGGCCGACGAGGCCGAGGTCGAACACCACGGGCAGGTCCATGAAGACCACGTGCCCGGCGGTGAGGGCGAAGTCGTGCATCATCGTCGGGCCGGGCACCTCGACCGGCCTGCTGAGCGTCAACTCGCCCGAGGCGTCCGCCCGGTGGTAGGTGAGGTACGGGGCCTCCGTGATCCCGTAGCCGAAGAAGTGCAGCTCCCCGGTGACGGGGCAGGCCTTGGGGTGCGCGGTCATCGCGGTGGTCAGCCTCCCGCCGAAGTCGTACGGGCCGACGGTGTCCAGGCCGGGGGAGAGCTCGTACGGCAGGGCCGTCTCGACGAGGGCGAGGGTGCGCCCGGCGTGCCGCACGACATGGGTGTTGGCCGGTCCCGCGGTGAGGTCGCGGCGACCCCGCTCGTCGTACCCGCGGGCGCCGTCGGTGAAGGTGCTGGTGCGCACCCAGCGGTTGCGGTACGAGACGGCGCGACCGCCCTCCAGCCGGACTCCGTGGACCATGCCGTCCCCGAAGAACCAGTGGGCGGAGGCGGCGTCGGCCGGGTTCGGCCCGTTGCGCAGGTACCAGCCGGTCAGCGCGTCGGGGAGCCGTCCGGTGACGGTGAGGTCGTGGGAGGTGAGTTCCTCCCGGACCGGGGCGTAGTTGCCGGCGAGGTGGCGGGGGGTGCTCATCGCTCTCCGCCCTTCGCCTTGGCCTGGACGGCGGCGACGTAGCGGACCGTGAAGAGCATCGGGACGACGAACCCGGCGGCCTGGACCAGCGTCGCGGAGGCCGAGTGTCCCTGGCCCGCGTGGGCGAGGGCCGCGAGGGCGGCGGCCGTGACCGCGAAGGCGGCGGTCCACACGCCGGTGATGACGGTGTTGACCCGGACGAAGGGCTTCAGGCCCCAGATCTCGCGGGGAGTGGTGCGCTTGGCGATGCCGAGGGTGAACGGCTTGCCCACGAGCAGCGAGCCCCCGGCGATGAGGGCCAGGGTGGCCGAGGAGAGGGCCGCGGAGTAGGCGTGCGCCCCGGAGTCCGGATCGGCGAAGGCGATGGCCGCCAGGGCCGCGAAGAAGACCGCCGACCCGATCTCGATGATCAGCGCGTCGAAGCCGGCCCCGGCCCGGCGCTGCTGGAGGGTCACGGCCACCGCGGCGACCAGTCCGGCGAGCGCGCCCCACTGCCACTGGGCGGACGGGAACACCGCGAAGACGATCCACGGGAGGAAGGTGCGGACGTACGACATCGAAAGGGCCCCCGGTCTGCCTGACATTCCTGTTCTGACATGTCGAAGTTAGATGTTCCACAACTGACATGTCAAGGATGGAAGGTAAAGTGAGGGGCATGAGCCTTCGACACGCCCTCCTCGGACTCCTGTCAGAGCGCCCGGCCAGCGGTTACGACCTGCTCAAGCGCTTCGAGACCTCACTGGCCAACGTCTGGCCGGCCACCCAGAGCCAGATGTACACGGAGCTCTCCAAGCTGGCCGCCGACGGCCTGATCACCGTCTCGGCGGAGGGCCCGCGCGGCCGCAAGGAGTACACCCTCACCGACGAGGGCCTGACCGAACTGCGCCACTGGCTCACCGAGACGAGACCTCAGCGCAACACCCGCAGCGACCTCCTGCTGCGCGTCTTCTTCCTCAACGTGCTCCCCCCGGAGCGGGCGCGGGGCTACCTCACCTGGCTCGCGGACATGTCCGAGCGGGAGTGCGAGGACCTGCGCCGCCTGGAGGAGTCCATCGACTGGGGCGACGACCCCTTGTCGGTCCACGGCCGCATCGCCCTGGAGTACGGCCTCCGCCTCAACGCCATGCGCCGCGAGTGGGCCGAGTGGGCCGCGGACCGCATCGGCTAGCGGGGCCCGGCCCCCTGCTCCCTGCCCCCGCCGCCCCCGGGTGGCGGGGGCAAACGAAAAGCCCCGCTGCGAGCAGCGGGGCTTTTCGACAACGTGCCCGGTGAGGCACTGGCGGAGGATACGAGATTCGAACTCGTGAGGGGTTGCCCCCAACACGCTTTCCAAGCGTGCGCCCTAGGCCACTAGGCGAATCCTCCGCGGCAAACAATACAAGACGTTGAGGGGTGCTCGCGAACACGATCCGATCTTGGGTTTCCGGAGGGGGCCGGCGCGGGGTCCGGTGAGCGGATCGGTCGGAGGGCGGGTCGATTCCGGGGCCCGGGATCCGCTAGGGTGGGGCCCAGCCCCTCACGTGGCGCTATCTCACCCAACTCCCCCAGGGCCGGAAGGCAGCAAGGGTAAGTGGGCTCTGGCGGGTGCGTGGGGGGCGCTTTGCGTTCCGGGGCGGGTCCGGGGGCGTCGGCGGGCCGCTGATGTCGGTGGGCCCGGATAACCTCGTAGACGTGTCGTCCCTTGCGCTGTACCGCCGCTACCGCCCCGAGTCGTTCGCCGAGGTCATCGGGCAGGAGCATGTCACTGCCCCGCTGATGCAGGCCCTGCGGAACAACCGGGTCAATCACGCGTACCTGTTCAGCGGGCCGCGCGGCTGCGGAAAGACGACCAGCGCGCGCATCCTCGCCCGCTGCCTGAACTGTGAGCAGGGCCCCACCCCCGATCCGTGCGGCGAGTGCCAGTCCTGCCGCGACCTGGCGCGGAACGGCCCGGGATCGATCGACGTCATCGAGATCGACGCCGCCTCGCACGGTGGTGTGGACGACGCCCGTGACCTGCGCGAGAAGGCCTTCTTCGGGCCCGCGTCCAGCCGGTACAAGATCTACATCATCGACGAGGCCCACATGGTCACCTCGGCGGGCTTCAACGCCCTGCTGAAGGTGGTCGAGGAGCCGCCGGAGCACCTCAAGTTCATCTTCGCCACCACGGAGCCCGAGAAGGTCATCGGGACCATCCGGTCGCGTACGCACCACTACCCCTTCCGGCTGGTCCCGCCCGGCACCCTGCGCGACTACCTGGGCGAGGTCTGCGGCCGTGAGGGCGCCAAGGTCGAGGACGGCGTGCTGCCGCTCGTCGTGCGGGCCGGGGCCGGGTCGGTCCGTGACTCCATGTCCGTCATGGACCAGCTGCTGGCCGGCGCCGCCGACGAGGGTGTGACGTACACCATGGCGACCTCCCTGCTCGGCTACACCGAGGGGTCGCTCCTCGACTCCGTCATCGACGCCTTCGCCGCCGGGGACGGGGCCGCCGCCTTCGAGGCCGTCGACCGCGTGGTGGAGGGCGGCAACGACCCGCGCCGCTTCGTCGCCGACCTGCTGGAGCGGCTGCGCGACCTGGTGATCCTGGCCGCCGTGCCCGACGCCGGCGAGAAGGGGCTCATCGACGCCCCCGCCGACGTCGTGGAACGGATGCAGGCCCAGGCCTCCGTCTTCGGCGCCGCCGAGCTGTCGCGCGCCGCCGACCTGGTCAACGCCGGGCTCACCGAGATGCGCGGGGCGACCTCGCCCCGGCTGCAGCTGGAGCTGATCTGCGCCCGGGTGCTGCTCCCGGCCGCCTTCGACGACGAGCGCTCCTTCCAGGCCCGGCTGGACCGGCTGGAGCGCAGCGGGCCCCCCGCCGGTGCCTTCGCCGCCGGGGCCTTCACCGCCCCGCCCGCGGCCGCGCCCGCCATGGGGTACGTGCCCGCGCCCGAGGCGCACGGCATGGCCCCGGCCGGGCCGGGCGGCGGGGTCGCCGCCGCGCGTGCCGCCGTACGGGGTCCCGTGCCGGACGAGGCCCCGGCGCCCGTGGCCGCTCCGGCGGCGCCCGTGGTCCCGGCCCCGGTCTCCGCGCCTGCGGCCGCCTCCGCCGCGCCCGCCCCTGCCGCCCCCGTCGCCGCGCCCGCCCCCGTCGCCGCGCCGGCCCCCGTCGCCGCGCCCGCCCCCGGTGCCTGGCCCGGAGCCGCGCAGCCCGGCAGCGGTGCCCCCGGCGCCTGGCCGGGTGCCGCCGCGCCGGCCGCCGCCCCCGCGCAGCCCGCCCCCGCGGCCGCACCCGCCCCCGCGCAGCCCACCGCCGGGGCCTGGCCCAGCGCCGCCGCCCCCGGCAGCGGGGCCCCGGCGCCCGCGCCCGCCGCCCCCGTGGCGGCCCCCGCGCAGGCCGCCGCCCCCGTCGCCGCGCCCTCCCCCGGCATGGCCGCGGGCGCCGGGCAGGTCCAGGCGATGTGGCCCGGCATCCTGGAGGCCGTGAAGAACCGCCGCCGCTTCACCTGGATCCTGCTCAGCCAGAACGCCCAGGTCACCGGCTTCGACGGCACCACCCTCCAGCTGGGCTTCCCCAACCCCGGAGCCCGCGACAACTTCGCGAGCAGCGGCAGCGAGGACGTCCTCAAGGCGGTGCTGGCCGAGCAGTTCCAGGTCAACTGGAAGATCGACGCCGTGGTCGGCGCGGGCGGGGGCGGCAGCCCGGCCCCCGTCCAGCAGTCCTCGTACGGGGCCCCGGCCGCACCCGCCTACACCCCGCAGCCGCCCCCGCAGCAGCCCCAGGCGCCCGCCCCGCAGCAGCAGTACCAGCCGCCCCAGCAGTCGGCCCCCGCCCCGCAGCCGCCCGTACAGCAGGCGCCCCCGCCGGTCGCCCCCGAGGACGACTTCGCCGAGGAGGACGATCCCGACCTCGTCGAGAGCGCCCTGACCGGACACGACCTCATCGTGAGGGAGCTCGGAGCCACCGTTGTGGAGGAATACACGAATGAGTAGCCCCCTGTAGTTGGGTGGCCGCACGAAACGCGCCACGCCGTCCGGGCTACCCTGGGCGGCGTGAAGGTCCTCGTCATCGGCGGCGGCGCCCGCGAACACGCCCTGTGCCGCTCTCTGTCCCTCGACCCCGACGTCTCCGCGCTGTACTGCGCCCCCGGCAACGCCGGCATCGCCGAGGTGGCGGAGCTGCGCCCGGTCGACGCCCTCGACGGCGCCGCGGTCGCGGCGCTCGCCACCGAACTCGGCGCCGACCTGGTCGTCGTCGGCCCGGAGGCACCCCTGGTGGCCGGGGTCGGCGACGCCGTCCGCGCGGTCGGCATCCCCGTCTTCGGCCCCTCCGCGGAGGCGGCGCAGCTGGAGGGCTCCAAGGCCTTCGCCAAGGACGTGATGGCCGCCGCCGGGGTACCGACGGCGCGCAGCTACGTCTGCACCACCGCGGAGGAGGTCGACGAGGCGCTCGACGCCTTCGGCGCCCCTTACGTCGTCAAGGACGACGGTCTCGCGGCCGGCAAGGGCGTCGTGGTCACCGAGGACCGGGCCGCCGCCCGCGCCCACGCGCTGGCCTGCGACCGGGTCGTCATCGAGGAGTACCTCGACGGCCCCGAGGTCTCCCTCTTCGCCATCACCGACGGCGTCACCGTCCTCCCGCTCCAGCCCGCGCAGGACTTCAAGCGCGCGCTCGACGGCGACGAGGGCCCCAACACCGGCGGCATGGGTGCGTACTCGCCGCTCCCCTGGGCCGACCCCAAGCTGGTCGACGAGGTCATGGAGCTGGTCCTCCAGCCCACCGTCGACGAACTGCGCCGCCGCGGCACCCCCTTCTCCGGCCTGCTTTACGCCGGTCTCGCGATCACCTCCCGCGGCACCCGGGTCATCGAGTTCAACGCCCGCTTCGGCGACCCGGAGACCCAGGTCGTCCTCGCCCGGCTGCGCACCCCGCTCGCGAGCGTCCTGCTGAACGCCGCCCGCGGCACCCTGGACGCCGAGCCGCCGCTCAGCTGGCGCGACGACGCCGCCGTCACGGTGGTCATCGCCTCGCACAACTACCCGGAGACCCCGCGGACCGGGGACCCGATCGAGGGCCTCGCCGAGGTGGCGGCCCTGGACGCGCCCGACGCCTACGTGCTCCACGCCGGGACCCGGCGCGAGGGCGACGCGGTCGTCAGCGCGGGTGGTCGCGTGCTCTCGGTGACGGCGACCGGTTCCGACCTGGCGCAGGCGCGCGAGAAGGCGTATACGGCGGTCTCGCGGATCAGGCTCGACGGTTCGCAGCACCGTACGGACATTGCGGCCAAGGCGGCCGAAGGCCGCTGACCAGCAGGGTCGTGGCGAAGCGGGCCCGGTGCGCGGGAAGGCGCACCGGGCCCGCGCGCGTGTTCGCGTGCGACTGCATCCGGCCGCGTTCGAACGCACCCACCTTTGCCCAAAGCCATTCCATCGGGTGATCGTCACCCGGACCGCCTGACGTCCGCCCCGGCCCCAACTAGGGTGCGGCGCAAGCATTCCGGCACATGGCCCACCGGCATTGCGATGTCGGTGGCGGGTGTCACAGTGGGGGAGTGAGCAACGCCGCCGCAGGGCAGAGGGGGTGAGGTCCGGCCGTGTCCGGAACCGGTTCGATCGCAGAAGTGGGCACGCCCTCCGCGCGTTCCCGGGCCCTCGCCGTGCTGCGGGTCCGCAGCAGGGCGCTGGCCGCCGTGCTGCTGCCCGCCGCCCTCGCGGTGGTGCTCGTGGCCGCCCGGATGACGGGCCGGCTGGCCGGGGACCCCTGGCCGGCGGTGACCCTGTCCGTGTGCGCGGTCGCCGCGCTGGTGCTGCTGGCCGGCGGGATCTTCGGCGCCGTGGTCCTGCGGGCCCGCCCCGCCGTGACGCCGACGGTCCCGCTCTCCGAGGCCGCCGCGCCCGACCTCTACCGTCTGGTGCGCGACCTCGCCGACCGGATGGACGTTCCCGCGCCCTCCGCGATAGCCCTGACCCCGGACTGCGACAGCTGGCTGGAGGACCGTGCGCACGCGGCCCACCGCCGGGCCGGCGCGCGCACGTCCGCCGGGCCCGCGGGGCCCGAGTCCGAGCCGGGCGCCGCCCCGGTGCTGGTGATCGGCTCCCCCTTCCTGTGGTGGATGCGGGTCGCCGAGCTACGGGCCGTCCTCGCGCCCGTCGTCGCCGGTACGGGCCCTTCCGCCCACCCGGACATAGCCGACGCGCGCGGCTTCGTCCGGGGACTCGACGCCGCCGTGGACATCGGGAGCCGGCCCGGCCTGGGCTGGATCGCGCATCCCGCCCGGCTGCTGCTGCGGCTGTGCCGGACGGACGCCGCCGAGATGGAGCGCGGGGTGGCCGCCGCCGCCTCCGACCGCGCCCAGGGCGTGGACTACGGGCTGCGCATCGTCGCCCAGGAGCAGGTCGGCCTCGCCTACGCGGGCTGGGACCGGCTGCTGACCCGGGTCGCCCTGCCCGCCTGGCGGATGGGCCGCTGGCCCGCGCACCTCGATGCCGGGGTGGTCTCCGCCCTGACCGAGCTCTCGCGTCGCGACCGGCTGGCCGACGAGTTCACCTCACGGCTGGGCGAGCGTCCCGCGTGCGATCTGCTGGAGCAGCCCGGGGCGGTCGACGAGGCCACCTCCCTGCTGGCCGCCCGGCTCTTCCACGGCGGCCCCGCCGAGGCCGGGCCGGACTGGTCGCCGGTGGACTGGGCGGCGTACCCGGAGGAGGTCGTCGACCGCAAGTGGCGCACCGAGGCCGCCCGCCTGCACACGGCCCTGGACGCCCTCTCCGTCCCGACGGGCCTTCCGACGCCCCCGGCGTCCCCCCAGACGCCGGCGACGGCCCAGACGCCGGCGACGGCCCAGACCTCGCCGACGGCCCAGACCTCGCTGTCCCTCCAGGCCCCGGCATCCCCCCAGAGCCTGAGGTCCCCCCAGGCCTCGCCGACGCCTCCGGTGCCGGCGACGACTCCCGCCCCCAGCCCCGCTGCGAGCCCCGCCCCCGCCCCGGGCCCCGCCCCGGGCCCCGCCCCGGGCCCCGTCACGGCCCCCGCGGCCCCCGCGGGCCCGCCCCCGGGGGCCGGCCGGGACGCGGCCGCCGGCGGGCGGCCCGCCTTCGCTCCGCCCGCCGAGGACGGCTTCGGCGGCCCGACGCTGGAGCGGGTGCTCGCGTACCTCACCGACCCCACCGGCGAGGGCGCCGCCGGGGACGCCCTGGCCGGGCGCATCGGCGGGGACCTGGCCCGCGAGGAACGCGCCGCCGGCTCCGCCGCGGGATCCGGCCGCCCCAGTGGCGCGGACACGCTCCCGCTCTTCCCGCTCCAGCCCCCGCGCAGCGGCCGGGACCTGCTGGCCGACCACGTCACCGCGCTGGTCTGCTGCGCCGCCGTGGACTCGGCCGGCGCGGCCCCCGGCCTGGACTGGCTCGACGGCCCGGTCCTCCTCGTCGGCGGCCGGCGCAGCGCCGACCTGGCCGCCCGGGTGCTCTCCCTGGTCGAGGACGGGGACCCGGCGCCCCTGCGCGACTGGCTCGCGGAGGTCGGCGTACGCCCCGAGAAGCCCGTCCGCCTCGTCTGAGGGCGGCGCCCGGGGTTCCGGTCACGCCAATTCGCGACGAACGGTGACGGACTGCGTGCGTTATGTGATGTGCTGGGACCGGTCGCGACGGAGCTGTCCGAAAACCGTCGGGCCGCACTGACGAAAACGCGTTCGGGGGAGCGAGGGAGGGGAGCCGTATGGGTGCGGACCAGATCCGGCGGTGGGAGTCAGGTGCGCTCGCGCACGCGGTCAACGACCCCTTCGGCCAGGGCCCCCTGCCCTGGTTCCGCGGCAGCGAGCTGTACTTCGACGACACCGGCCATGTCGTCCCCTGGTACGTGGACCCGGCCGCGGCCCCCGGCCGGGTCCCCCGCGCCCGCAGCAGCGGCCCGCTCACCGCCGACGACGTGCACCGCCAGATCAAGGGCTTCGCCTCCACCGGCGCGGTCGCCCCCGGCGGGGCGATCGACTTCCACATCACCGTCGACCCGCCCCAGCAGTTCTCCGTCGACGTCTACCGGATCGGCCACTACGCCGGCGACGGCGCCTTCAAGATCACCACCAGCCCCCGGCTGTCCGGGATCGTGCAGCCGCCCCCGCTCACCGCCGACCGCACCGTCTCCTGCCACCACTGGTGGCTGTCCTGGCGCCTCCAGGTCCCCTCGTACTGGAACGTCGGCGCGTACGTGGCCGTCCTGACCACCGTCGACGGCTACCGCTCCCACATCCCCTTCACGGTCCGCGACGACCGCCCCGCCGACCTCCTCCTGCTGCTCCCGGACATCACCTGGCAGGCCTACAACCTCTACCCCGAGGACGGTCACACCGGCGCCAGCCTCTACCACGCCTGGGACGAGGAGGGCCGTCTCCTCGGCGAGCGCGACGCCGCCACCACGGTCTCCTTCGACCGCCCCTACGCGGGCGCCGGCCTGCCCCTGCACGTCGGCCACGCCTACGACTTCATCCGCTGGGCCGAGCGCTACGGCTACGACCTCGCCTACGCCGACACCCGCGACCTCCACGCCGGCCGCGTCGACCCCACCCGCTACCGCGGCCTGGTCTTCCCCGGCCACGACGAGTACTGGTCGGCCCCCATGCGCCGCACCGCCGAGCGCGCCCGCGACCACGGAACCTCGCTGGTCTTCCTCTCCGCCAACACCATGTACTGGCAGGTCGAACTGGGCCCGTCCCCCTCCGGGGTCGAGGACCGCCTCCTCACCTGCCGAAAACGCCGCGGCCCCGGCCGGCCCAGCCTGTGGCGCGAGGTCGACCGCCCAGAACAGCAGCTCCTCGGCATCCAGTACGCCGGACGGGTCCCCGACCCCGCTCCCCTGGTCGTGCGCAACGCCACGCACTGGCTCTGGGACTCCACGGGCGCGGCCGAGAACGACGAACTCGACGGCCTGGTCGCGGGCGAGGCCGACCGCTACTTCCCGCGCACCCAGCTCCCGGTGCACCGGGACCGGATCCTGCTCGCGCACTCCCCGTACCTCGACAGCGAGGGCGCGAAGCGCCACCAGGAGACCTCCCTCTACCGCGCGCCCAGCGGCGCCCTGGTCTTCGCGTCCGGCACCTTCGCCTGGTCCCCGGCGCTCGACCGCCCCGGCCACGTGGACGAGCGCGTCCAGCGCGCCACGGCCAACCTCCTCGACCGGATCTGCAAGCGCGACTGACCCCGCGCGCCCCGCCCGGAAGCCCCCGCGGAGAGGCCCCCGCCGACCCGCACGGCCGACCCCCCGACCCGGGCACGGGCCCCCGTGCGGGAGAATGGGCCTGCGCTCGTACAGAACCACAGGGAGACTCCGTGCCCGGATTCGTCGAAAAGCCCGAGCCGGTGCAGGTGCCCGGCCTCGTCCACCTCCACACCGGCAAGGTCCGTGACCTCTACCGCGACGAGGACGGCCGCCTCGTCATGGTCGCCAGCGACCGGATCTCCGCCGCGGACTGGGTGCTGCCCACCGCGATCCCGGACAAGGGCCGCATCCTGACCCAGCTCTCCCTCTGGTGGTTCGACCAGCTCGCCGACCTGGTCCCGAACCACGTCATCAGCACCGAGCTGCCCGCCGGAGCCCCCGCCGACTGGGCCGGCCGCGCCCTGGTCTGCCAGAACCTCGACATGGTCCCCGTCGAGTGCGTGGCCCGCGGCTACCTCACCGGCTCCGGCCTCGCCGAGTACGAGAAGTCCCGTACGGTCTGCGGACTCGCCCTCCCCGAGGGCCTCGTGGACGGCTCCGAGCTGCCCGCCCCGATCTTCACCCCGGCCGCCAAGGCCGCGGTCGGCGACCACGACGAGAACGTCTCCTACGAGGAGGTCGCGCGTACCACCGGCGCCGAGACGGCCGCGCTGCTGCGCCAGGCCACCCTCGCCGTGTACGGGCGCGCCCGGGACATCGCGCGCGAGCGCGGGATCATCCTGGCGGACACCAAGTTCGAGTTCGGTTTCGACAAGGACGGCACCCTGGTCGCCGCGGACGAGGTCCTCACCCCGGACTCCTCCCGCTTCTGGCCCGCCGACCAGTGGGAGCCGGGCCACGCCCAGCCCTCGTTCGACAAGCAGTACGTCCGCGACTGGCTGGCCTCCCCCGCCTCCGGATGGAACTCCAAGGGCGAACTGCCGCCGCCCGTCCTCCCGCAGGAGGTCGTCGAGCGGACCCGGGCCAAGTACGTCGAGGCCTACGAGCGCCTCACCGGCCAGACCTGGAGCTGAGACACGAAGAAGGCCCCGATCGGAGAACCGATCGGGGCCTTCAGCTGAGCGGACAACGCGACTCGAACGCGCGACATCCACCTTGGCAAGGTGGTGCTCTACCAACTGAGCTATGTCCGCCTGTGCGCCTTGGCGCGAGGACAACTATACCCAACCTCGCTCGCGTGCGAGACGCACCGCGGTGTGACGGTTCTCGGCGCCCAGTTTCGTGGCCGCCGACGACAGGTAGTTGCGCACCGTCCCCGGGGACAGCGAGGCCCGCTCCGCGATCTCCACGATCGGCGCCCCGTCCGCCGCGAGTTCCAGCACCTCGGCCTCCCGCGCCGTCAGCGGGGAGTCCCCCGCGCTGATCGCGTCGGCCGCCAACTCCGGGTCCACGTAACGGCCTCCGCCGTGCACGGTGCGGATCAGCTCGGCCAGCCGCTGCGCCGACACCGTCTTCGGGGCGAAGGCGCGCACGCCCGCCGCGAGGGCCCGCTTCAGGTGCCCGGGGCGGCCGTGACTGGTCACGATCATGGTCTTGCACCCCGGCAGTTCGGCCCGGATCGCTGTGGCGACACTCACACCGTCGGCCCCCGGCATCTCCAGGTCGAGCACCGCCACGTCGGGCCGGTGCGCCCTCGCCATCGCCAGGGCCTCCGGTCCGGAGGCGGCCTCGGCGACGACCACCAGATCGTCCTCCAGTCCCAGCAGCGCGGCCAGCGCACCCCGGATCAGGTGCTCGTCATCGGCCAGAAGTACCCGTACGGGAGTCACGCCCGCACCTCCACTCGTCGCAGTCCGTCTCCCGGAACTTCGGCCCGCAGCCGGAACCGGCCGCCCTCGACCGGTCCCGCCAGCAAGGTCCCGTCCACCGCCGCGAGCCGCTCCCGCAGTCCCGCGAGCCCGGATCCGGGCGGGCCGGCCGGGGCGTCGGGGGCCCCGTCGTTCTCCACCAGCAAGGTCACCGCGCCGGAAGGCCCCCCGGCCGTCACCCGGATCAGGCAGCTCCGCGCGTCCCCGTGCCGCAGTACGTTCGTGGTCGCCTCCCGGACCACCCAGCCCAGTGCCGACTGCACCTCGGCCGACAGCGTCCGCCCGGCCGCCTCGAACTCGACCCGGCAGTCCATCCCGGCGGCGCTCAGCACCCCGCGCGCGCCCTCCAGTTCCACCGACAGGTCCGCCTCCCGGTACCCCCGCACCACGTCGCGCACCTCCCGCTGCGACTCCCGCGCGATCCGCTGCACCTCGATCATCTGGTCGACGGCCTCCGGCCGTTCGCGCCGGGCCAGCTGCACCGCCAGCTCGCTCTTGAGCGCGATCACCGCGAGGTTGCGGCCCATCACGTCGTGCAGGTCCCGGCCGAACCGCAGCCGCTCCTCGGCCACCGCGAGCTGCGCCTGGAGCTCTCGGGCCCGGTCCAGCTCGTGGACGGTGGTCAGCAGCCAGCCGGAGAACCCGTAGGCGACGCCCAGGAACACGCCGGCCAGCAGCGTCCCGATCAGGTGGCCGAGGGCCTCGGCCGCGGGGATCCCGAGGGCGTACGCCGCCGCGCCCGTGCCCCCCGCCGCGATCAGCGGGACGTACCGCATGTGCCGGACCTTCTCCAGGGACAGCACCACCGCGCCACAGCCGAAGCCGGCCAGCCCGAACACCAGCGAGATGGACACCGACGCGTCGACGTGTCCGGTCCGGCGCAGGACGAGGAGGGCCAGGCAGGCGGCGGCCGTCACGACGGACACCGCCGTCACGAGCCGTACGGGCCGTTCCCGGCTGCCCATGATCCAGTCCAGTGCCCTGGACGTCAGGCACCCGACCAGGAGCGAGTGGGCGCTCACCACCATCAGGAGGGCGAACGAGACGGCCAGCGGGCCACCGTTCGCCGCCGGGACCAGCCCCGGCAGCCCGAACCCCACGATCTCCATGCCTATGAAGAAGTGGAAGGACCAGCGCGTGTAGAGCTCGACCTTCCCCGCGCTGCTGCGGCGCTTCCACCACCCGGTCAGCTTCGACACGGCCCGTCCCCCCGGATCCCTCGTACTGGCGGTGCGGTGCCCGGCGAACCGCCGCCGGACGGCCGTAACCGCGACCATGATCCAGACCAGTGTGACGGTGCCGGTCATCGTGTCGGTCATGAATCCAGCCTCGGCGCGGTCCGGCGGATCCGGCAGTGCGCGCGGTCACGGCCCGCGATGACATTTGTCATCGGAAAGTGACGTGTGCCACAAAAAGGGAGGATGGGGTGATGAGACCGGAGAACGACAAAGGCCCCGATCTAAGATCGGGGCCTTTGTTCTCTGAGCGGACGACGCGACTCGAACGCGCGACATCCACCTTGGCAAGGTGGTGCTCTACCAACTGAGCTACGTCCGCATGCTTCCCACGGCACAAGTGCCGTGCTCTGCGTGCATCACTCTACCTGATCCACAACCGTGGTCGGTAAAGCGTGCAGAGCGGGTGACAGGGATTGCACACTGCGCCTCCCCCCTGGAAGGGGGGTGTTCTGCTACTGAACTACACCCGCACGACTTCGGGGCTCCGGCTTTTCGGCCTTGCCCCTCGGCGTGATCCACACACTAGCCGATCAGAGGGGGTGGATGGCAAATCCGGGGTCAGTGGGCTTCGTTGTAGGCCGCGTAGACGCGCTTCGGGATGCGCCCGCGGGGCGGCACGTCGTGGCCGTTGGACCGGGCCCAGGCCCGGACGACCGCGGGGTCGGGGGCGACGGACGTGTGCTTGAACGCCTTGCCGGAACGGGACTGCCGGCGACCCGCGGCCACGAAGGGGGCCAGGCCCTTCCGCAGTTTCTTTGCGTTGGCCACATTGAGGTCGATCTCGTACGTCTTACCGTCCAGAGCGAACACGACCGTTTCCGCCGCTTCTCCGCCGTCGATGTCGTCGGAGATCGTGACTACTACGCGCTGCGCCACGGATATCGGTCCCTTCGTGCGCCGTCCCCGCGCGCGTGACGTGCGGTGATGTCGCCTGTGTGGATGTTTCGGTGGAATGCATCAAACCGTCGGAATCCCGGCTGATTCCTTTGTACCGCGATTCTCATTGAATTGCGAAGCCCAGTTAATTCTCCCCGCGTGTCCCGCCGCAATGGCGGGCACGTGGTTTTCCGGTGGATTTTGCGAAGCGTTGGTGAAGCCGAAACGGCGGGCCGGTTGCGGCCGCCCGATATCTACCCGCGTAGAAATTTTGGCCGGGTACGCTGAGGGAACCGCCTTGCACCAACCACCTCATCGGGAGTGCCAGTGGCACGCGTCGTAGTCGACGTCATGCTCAAGCCGGAGATCCTCGACCCCCAGGGCCAGGCGGTGCAGCGTGCACTGCCGCGCCTGGGCTTCGAGGGGATCGCCGACGTCCGCCAGGGGAAGCGCTTCGAGCTGGAAGTGGAGGGACCGGTCGACCAGGCCGCCCTCGACCGCATCCACAAGATGGCCGAAACGTTCCTCGCCAACACCGTCATCGAAGACTTCACCGTGAAGGTCGAGGCCTGACGGTGACCACTCGCATCGGTGTCGTCACGTTCCCCGGAACGCTCGACGACCGTGACTCGCTGCGCGCCGTCCGCCTCGCGGGGGCCGAGCCGGTCTCGCTCTGGCACCGCGACAAGGACCTCCACCAGGTCGACGCGGTCGTCCTCGCGGGCGGCTTCTCCTACGGGGACTACCTGCGCGCCGGAGCCATCTCCCGGTTCTCGCCGGTGATGGAGACCATCATCGAGCAGGCCAAGGGCGGCATGCCCGTCCTCGGCATCTGCAACGGCTTCCAGGTCCTCACCGAGGCCCACCTGCTGCCGGGGGCGATGCTCCGCAACAACCACCTCCACTTCATCTGCCGCGACCAGAAGCTGCGGGTGGAGAACGCGGAGACCGCGTGGACCGGCGACTACACCGCCGGCCAGGAGATCGCCGTACCGCTCAAGAACATGGACGGCCGCTACACCGCCGACGAGCGCACGCTCGACGAACTGGAGGCCGAAGGCCGCGTGGCCTTCCGGTACCTGGACGTGAACCCGAACGGTTCGCTGCGCGACATCGCCGGCATCACCAACGCCGCGGGCAACGTCGTCGGTCTGATGCCGCACCCCGAGCACGCGGTCGAGCCGCTGATCGGGACGGGCCGCACCGACGGCCTCCCGTTCTTCACGTCGGTCCTGAAGAAGCTGGTCAGCGCATGAGCCTCGACACCGTCAAGAACGCCTCCGAGACCCCGGACGCCTCCCAGCCCTGGAAGGAACTCGGCCTCAAGGAGGACGAGTACGCCCGGATCCGCGAGATCCTCGGCCGCCGGCCCACCGGCGCCGAGCTCGCGATGTACTCCGTCATGTGGTCCGAGCACTGCTCCTACAAGAGCAGCAAGGTCCACCTGAAGCAGTTCGGCGAGAAGGTCCCGCAGAACGACGCCATGCTCGTGGGCATCGGCGAGAACGCCGGCGTCGTCGACGTGGGCCAGGGTTACGCGGTCACCTTCAAGGTCGAGTCGCACAACCACCCGAGCTACATCGAGCCCTACCAGGGCGCGGCCACCGGCATCGGCGGCATCGTCCGCGACATCCTCGCCATGGGCGCCCGCCCCGTCGCCGTCGTCGACCCGCTGCGCTTCGGCGCGGCCGACCACCCCGACACCAAGCGCGTCCTGCCGGGCGTCGTCGCGGGCATCGGCGGCTACGGCAACTGCCTGGGCCTGCCCAACATCGGCGGCGAGGTCGTCTTCGACGCCTGCTACCAGGGCAACCCGCTGGTCAACGCCGGCTGCATCGGCGTGATGAAACACGAGGACATCCACCTCGCCAAGGCCTCCGGCCCCGGCAACAAGGTCATCCTCTACGGCGCCCGCACGGGCGGCGACGGCATCGGCGGCGTCTCGGTCCTGGCGTCCGAGACCTTCGACGACACCAAGCCGACCAAGCGCCCCGCCGTCCAGGTCGGCGACCCCTTCCAGGAGAAGCTCCTCATCGAGTGCACCCTGGAGATCTTCAAGGAGAAGCTGGTCGCGGGCATCCAGGACCTCGGCGGCGCCGGGCTCTCCTGCGCCACGTCCGAGCTGGCCTCCGCCGGTTCCGGCGGCATGCGCGTCGAGCTGGACACCGTCCCGCTGCGCGACGCGACCCTCTCGCCCGAGGAAATCCTCATGAGCGAGTCGCAGGAGCGCATGTGCGCGATCGTCGAGCCGCAGTACGTCGACCGCTTCATGGAGATCTGCGAGAAGTGGGACGTCATCGCCACCGTCATCGGTGAGGTGACCGAGGGCGAGCGCCTGGAGATCTTCTGGCACGGCGAGCAGATCGTGGACGTGCCCCCGGGCACCGTCGCCCACGAGGGCCCCGTCTACCAGCGGCCGTACGCGCGCCCCTCCTGGCAGGACGCCCTCCAGGCGGACGACGCGGGCAGGCTGCCGCGGCCGCAGACCTCCGAGGAGCTGCGCGCGCAGGTCCTGGCGCTGGTCTCGTCCCCGAACCAGGCCTCGAAGTCCTGGGTCACCGACCAGTACGACCGCTTCGTGCAGGGCAACACGGTGCTCTCGCAGCCCGAGGACGCCGGCATGGTCCGCATCGACGAGGAGTCCAACCTCGGCGTGGCCATGTCCACCGACGGCAACGGCCGCTACGCCAAGCTCGACCCCTACGCGGGTGCGCAGCTGGCGCTGGCGGAGTCGTACCGCAACGTGGCCGCGACCGGTGCCAAGCCGCTCGCGATCTCCGACTGCCTGAACTTCGGTTCCCCCGAGGACCCGGACGTCATGTGGCAGTTCGCCGAGGCCTGCCGCGGTCTCGCGGACGCCTGCCTGGAGCTGGGCACCCCGGTGACCGGCGGCAACGTCTCGCTCTACAACCAGACCGGCGAGGTGGCGATCCACCCGACCCCGGTCGTGGCGGTCCTCGGCGTGATCGACGACGTCAACCGCCGGACGCCGATGGCGTTCAAGGAGGCCGGTCAGCTGCTGTACCTGCTCGGCGACACCGCCGAGGAGTTCGGCGGTTCCGCCTGGTCGCAGGTCGTCCACGACCACCTCGGCGGCCTGCCGCCCAAGGTGGACCTGGGCCGCGAGAAGCTGCTGGGCGAGATCCTGATCTCCGCCTCGCGCGACGGCATGATCGACGCCGCGCACGACCTGTCGGACGGCGGCGTCATCCAGGCGCTGACCGAGTCCTGCCTGCGCGGCGGCAACGGCGCCCGCGTCGTGGTGCCCGAGGGTCTGGACGCCTTCACCTTCCTCTTCTCCGAGTCCGCGGGCCGCGCCATCGTGTCGGTCCCGCGCAGCGAGGAGCTCCGCTTCACCGACATGTGCGGTGCGCGCGGTCTGCCCGCGACCCGCATCGGCGTGGTGGACGGCGAGGAGATCGAGGTCCAGGGCGAGTTCAGCCTCCCGCTGGCCGAGCTCCGCGAGGCCCACGAGGCGACGATCCCGGCCCTGCTGGCCTGATCCCCGCCCGCCCGTACGCGTACGAGCCCCCGGTCCGGATTCCTCCGGCCGGGGGCTCGTCCGTTGTCCGGGCCGTCGCGCACCAGCCCTTGTGTGAAATTACGTAATCACGTAATTTCGTGTCATGGACCTGGAAGCACGCGTCGCCGAACTCGAACGCAGGCTGGACGCGCTCGAAGCGGACCCGCCCCCCAGCCCGGAGCCCCCCGAAGGGGACTTCTGGGCCCTGGAAGTCTGGAAGGAAAGGCTCGCCGCCCTCGGCGCCGAGACCGGCGGCGTCCTGTTCACCGGCGCGGTCACCCTCCCCACCGGCGAGCGCTACGAATGGCAGCAGGCCGCCCCCACCACCGACCTCCTCGACGACGGGACCGACAGGGCCGGCACGGCGGACGGGGCCGACAGGGCCGGTAGGGCCGACGCCAACCGCACCGCCGACTCCTTGGCCGCACTCGGCAACCCCGTACGGCTGCGCCTGCTGCGCGAGATCCTGGCCGGCCGCCGCACCGCCGCCGAACTGACCGCCCTCGACGGGGTCGGCACGAGCGGCCAGGTCTACCACCACCTGCGCCAGCTGGTCGCCGCCGGCTGGCTGCACACGACCGGCCGGGGCCGCCACGAGGTTCCCGGCGCCCGGGTGGTTCCCCTCCTCGTCCTGCTGTCGGCCGCGACCCCGTGAGGTGACCCCGCCGTGCCCAAGCCGTTCCACGTCCTCTACCGGATCCTGCTGGCCGTGGCCCTGCTGATGATCGGGACCGACCTCGCCGTCGGACTGCCCTTCGGCATGCACTGGTTCTGGCTCTGCGCTGGCGCGGGAACGCTGCTCAGCCTCGCCGTCGGCGCCACGGCCGGCCGGGCCCCCCGCACCGGGGAACCCCCGGTCGAACTGGACCCGCCGGTCACCGGCCGCTGGTCCGCCCTCAACAGTCCCGCCGACAGGACCCCCAGCCACGGCACCCACCGCCTCGGCCAGGCCTGCGCCATCGACCTCGTCGGCGAGGGCGAACCCGGCGCGGACCGGCAGCGTCCGCCCTTCGCCGCGCTCTGGCCGCCGGTGCGCCGCAACGAGGACTTCCCCGCCTACGGCGCCCCGCTCCTCGCGGTGGCCGACGCCACCGTGCTCCGCGCGAGCGACCGCCGCCGCGACCACCTCAGCCGCAACTCCTGGCCCGCCGCCCTCTACCAGTTGCTGATCGAGGCCTCCGTGCGCGACCTCGGCGGAGCGGGCGCGGTCCTCGGCAACCACCTGGTCCTCGACCTCGGCGACGGCCGCCACGCCCTCTACGCCCACCTGCGCCGCGGCTCCCTCGCCGTCCGCCCGGGCGAGCGCGTACGGGCCGGGCAGCTCCTCGCGCGGTGCGGCAACTCCGGCAACTCCACCGAACCGCACGTCCACTTCCAGCTGATGGACGGCCCCGACCCGGACACCGCCCGCGGCCTCCCCTTCACCTGGCGCGGCCTCGGCGTGCCGGCCAACGGTGACGTGTTCGATACCGACCGAACGCTCTGAGCGTCCGGACCCGTTGATAGCTTCGATCATGTCGTCGCACGTGCGCGGCAGTTGAAGACCGGGGGTGGGGGATGTTCGAACCGATGGGGCCCTCGGGCGGCGGACCGCTGCCCGACCGGGGCCGCGGGCGCAACGCGGTCAACGCACTCCTCACCCTCGCCGGCGCGGCCGGTCTGGCCTTCGGCGGCTGGGCCCTGTACGACGCCTTCGAAGCCCACCAGGACCGCGCGGCGAGCCGCGAACTGATCGCCTCCTCGTGCGCCGGACTCGTCGACGGCGACCCGGTGCTCCGGCTGCGCGGCGGCGTCGACCGGCTGCGGCTCGCCGACCAGGCCGAGAACACGATCGACTTCGCGTCGCTGCCGGACACCTGCGACTTCCAGGAGGTCGTCGACGGCAGGAAGTACGGGGACCGGCACTTCGCGCTCAAGGTCCGCGTCCTGCCCGCCGGCCCGCCGGACAACGTCCTCGCCACCACGGGCCGCTCCCCGTTCCCCGCGCCCTCCGAGACCCCGGACGGCGACGTCACGGCGCGGACCGACGTGGCGATGCGCCTGCCCCTGCGCGACGACGCCGCGCTCGGCGACTACGGCGGACGCGACGTCACCGTCACCGCCCCCTGCGCCGCCCCCCTCCCCGAGACGGGAGCGACCGCCGTCCGGGTGACGGCCTGGATCGGGGACCCCCGGGCCACGGACACCGACCGCCGGGCCCTCGGCCGGATCGCCCGCACCGCGGCCCTGCGGCTCGCCGCGAAACTGGGCTGCGCGACGCACCTGCCGGAGCTGCCCGACACCACCCTCCGCACGCAGGGCACGGACCTCGGGCGGGCCGAGGACCGCCACGAGGACGACGCCTGCGGCTGGTACTCCGCCCTGCTGCGCACCACCGACCGCGGCAACCTCCCCGACCGCGCCCTCGGCACCCCCACCGGCGGCCAGGCACACCAGGAGACCTGCCTGCTGGCCGTCAGCCCCGCCGAAGCCGAGCGGATCTACGCCCGCAAGCCGAGCGGCGACTGGCGCTACGTGGAGCTCCACAACGTCCAGACCCGCGACCCGTGGTGGCTGGAGACCCGTTCCTTCTACGCGGACGACGGCGCCTCCGTCGGCATCGGCGACGGCCGGCTGCCCGAGCCGGTGGTCACCGGCAAGGCCGGCCGGACCGGAGCGCTCACGTACGCCACGGCCACCTGCCAGGGCCGCCCCGCCGTGTTCACCCTGACCGCGGACCGCACCTACGACGCGAGGGTCCTCGGCGAGCGCGGCACCGAGCTGTTCAAGGCCTACGTGGCCGCCGCGACCGCCCGCCACGGCTGCACCGGAGTCACCCTCCCCCAGTAGGGTCGCCCCATGCCGCCCGCGAAGAAGAAGCCGCGCGCCTACGACCAGGCGAAGATCCGTACGGCCGTCACCGCACAGTTCGGGCACGTCGCCGAAGCCGTACGGGGTCTGACCCCGGAGCAGCTCGCGCGGCCCAGCGGGCTCGGGGAGTGGAGCGTCGCCGAGCTCGCCGCCCACATCGCCTGGATCGCGGACTCGCTGGCCGGCGGCCTCGCCCGGCCGCCCGCCGCCGTCCCCGAGCTGAGCGCCGTCGAGTGGCCCTTCGCCACCGCCTCCCTCGCCGGGAAGATCAGCGAGGTCGCCCGCGAGACCCTCACCGGCGCCCCGCTGCCCGAGCTCTACGACCGGGCGGCCGCGCGGATGGCCGAGGCCCTGGAACGCAACACCGGCAGCCGGGTCCTCGACCTGTGGATCGGGGACATGACCCTCGCCGACTTCCTCGTCACCCGCACCGTGGAGCTGGTCGTCCACACCGACGACCTCAACCGGGCCCTGCCCGGACTGGACGTCCCCGTCGAGCGGCAGGCCCTCGCCGCCTGCACCCGGCTGCTCGCCGACGCCCTCGCGGTGAAGGCGCCCGGCGGCTCGGTGGAGGTGCGGATCCCGCCCTTCGCGGTCGTCCAGTGCGTCGAGGGCCCCCGGCACACCCGCGGCACCCCGCCCAACGTGGTGGAGACCGACCCGCTGACCTGGGTCCGGCTCGCCACGGGCCGGACCGCCTGGGCGCAGGAACTCGACGCCGCCAGGGTCAGCGCCAGCGGCGAGCGCGCCGACCTGGCCGCGCTGCTGCCCCTGATGGTCTGAACGGGCGAGGGCGGGGAACCGGCCGGGCCCGCGCACCGTCCCAGGGGCATGCGTACCCTCAGGCACCTCGCCCCCGGCCTGGCCCTGCTCGCCGCGCTCGCCCTCGCCGGCTGCCAGGGCGGCACCCCCGACACCGTCCTCGCCCCGGACGGCGCCACCGCGCGGCCGCCCGCCGTGGACGCCCCGCTCACCGCGACCACCTGGACGGTCGACGCCGTCGACGGCACCGCCGCCCCGGCCGACCGGGCGGCGAGCTTCACCCTCGCCCCCGACGGCCGGGTGAGCGGCACCCTCGGCTGCAACCGCTTCAGCGCCCCGGTCACCGTCACCGGCCCCACCCTCACCATCGGCCCGCCGACCACCACGCGGATGGCCTGCGAGGGCCCGGCGGGAGAGCAGGAACGGGCCCTGACCGCGCTGTTCGCCGCCGGGCCCCTGACCTGGACCATCCACGGACAGGCCCTCACCCTGACCGCCCCCGACGGCAAGAACCTCACCGCCGGGGCCGGCTCCGCCGCCGAATGACGCCGGAGGGCGTCGGACGTGGGGCCGTGCCCCCCCGCCGGCCGTCGCCGCCGCGGTCGGCCGGTCGGACGCGGCCACGCCCCGGGTCACGCCGGGTACGGCAGCAGCCCCGCGTCCGTCTTCTCCCAGGCCGCCCGCAGCTCCGCCAGCCGGGCCGGCTCCACGGCCGCCTTGTCGGCCTGCTCGCGGACGTCCCCGGCCAGGTCGAACAGTTGGTCGCGGCCTGACTTGCCCCGGTAGTACTTCCAGTTCCCGCGGCGCAGCGCCCGCTCCCCGCGCACCCGCCAGAACAGGTTCCGCTCGGCGATCCGCTCCCCCCGCAGCAGGTATCCGGCCAGGCTCACCCCGTCCAGCGGGTACGCCCGGTGCGGCCGGGTCCCGGCCAGCTCCAGCAGCGTGGCCGTCCAGTCGGGGCTGAACACCGGCACCCGGCTGACCTGGCCCCCGTCCACCCGGGCGGGCCAGCGCAGGATGTTGGGCACCCGGATCCCGCCCTCCTGGAGGGAGGCCTTGTTGCCCGACAGCGGCCAGTTGTACGAGAAGCGCTCGCCGCCGTTGTCGCTGGAGAACACCACGATCGTGTCGTCCTCCTGCCCGGAGCGCTTCAGCGCCTTCAGCACCTCGCCGACCGACCGGTCCAGGTCCTCGACCATCTGCTTGTACTTCTCGACCGAGCCGCCGTCCTGGTGCCACAGCGCCCGACCGTCACCCGCCTTGATCCGGCGGACGATCTCGGCGCTCTCCGCCGTGTCCCCCTCGGCGATCCACGGCCAGTGGGGGGTGGTGAAGTTCAGGTTCAGCAGCCACGGCTTGCCGTGGTGGTCGCGGGAGACGTACTCGCTCGCCCGCTCCGTGATGATCTTCGTGTAGTAGCGCAGGTCCTTGTACTCGGCGTCCCCCTCGTAGAGGTCGTACTCGCCGCCCAGACCGAGCTTGGAGTAGTACTCCAGGGCCCCGCCGAAGTTCCCGAAGAACTCCTCCCAGCCCGACCTGGTCGGGCTGAAGTGCGGCAGGTAGCCCGCGTGCCACTTGCCGATCAGCGCGGTGGAGTACCCCGCCTCCTTCAGCAGCGAGGCCAGCGTCGGATGGGACGGCTCCAGTCCCACCGACCTGTCGGCGATCGGCTCGGCCAGCCCGCCCTCGGTACGCGCCGGATACCGGCCCGTGTACAGGCTGAAGCGGGTCGGCGAGCAGGTCGCGGAGCCCGAGTAGGCGTCGGTGAACCGCACCCCCTGACGGGCCAGACGGTCCAGGTTCGGGGTCTTGATGTGCGGGGAGCCGTACGAGGACAGGTCGGCCCAGCCCAGGTCGTCGCCCAGGATGAACAGGATGTTCGGGCGCCGGGACCGCCGCTCCCGGGCCGCCCGGAACTCCCGCTCCCCGGCCCCCGCGGAGGGGTCCTCGGCAGCGGCGGCGGGGCTGTCGCCCAGCCCCACCGCGGCGGCTGCGGCGCCCACGCCGACGGCACCGCCGAAGGCACGCCGGGACAGGTGGGATTCGTACGAAGACACAAGGGCTCCTGGGCATGGCCCGTAGGCCCCTCCGAGGCGGCGCGGGACGGCGCGCGGCACGACGGGGCGACCCGGACGGGCGGGGGAAGGGGAGAGCGGGGGGTCGGCGCGGAACGGCGCAACGACGGGCGTGGCGACGGGAAACGCCGGACGGGGAAGGGCGGCGCGCGTCAGCGCGCGGAGGGACTACGCGCAGCGACGACAGATGGCGCTCGCGACACGGACCAGGTCCACGTGCCGGCGCTCGACGAGGGTGACGGCTCGGTCACCGAGGGGCTGCATGAGCCGGAAGCCTGTACGAACGCACAGGTCCCTGTCAACCAGGGCATTCCGGATGTCGAGACGCCCTGATCGATCACCCTCCGCACGGGTAACCGGACTGTCCGCACTGTGACTTTTCCCGGACGTCCCCAATTCGGACCAGTGGTCGATCTCGCCTACACTCGGAACCGTGCCTCGTGGTGATGGACGACTCAACCACGACCTGCTCCCCGGCGAGAAGGGCCCCCAGGACGCTTGCGGCGTCTTCGGTGTCTGGGCTCCGGGTGAAGAGGTCGCCAAGCTCACCTACTTCGGACTGTATGCACTGCAGCACCGCGGACAAGAGTCCGCGGGCATCGCTGTGAGCAACGGTTCCCAGATCCTCGTCTTCAAGGACATGGGCCTCGTTTCCCAGGTCTTCGACGAAACCTCCCTCGGTTCGCTCCAAGGTCATATCGCGGTCGGTCACGCCCGCTATTCGACCACCGGAGCCTCCGTCTGGGAGAACGCCCAGCCGACCTTCCGCGCGACCGCCCACGGCTCCATTGCCCTGGGTCACAACGGCAACCTGGTGAACACCGCCGAGCTTGCCGAAATGGTCGCCGACCTCCCCCGTCAGGACGGCCGCGCCACCCAGGTGGCGGCCACCAACGACACCGACCTCGTCACCGCCCTCCTCGCCGGCCAGACCGACGACGACGGCAAGCCCCTGACCATCGAGGAGTCGGCCGCCAAGGTCCTTCCTCAGGTCAAGGGCGCCTTCTCGCTCGTCTTCATGGACGAGGGGACCCTCTACACCGCCCGTGACCCGCAGGGCATCCGCCCGCTGGTCCTCGGCCGCCTGGAGCGCGGCTGGGTGGTCGCGAGTGAGACCGCCGCCCTCGACATCTGCGGCGCCAGCTTCGTCCGCGAGGTCGAACCGGGTGAGCTCATCGCGATCGACGAGAACGGCCTGCGCACCTCGCGCTTCGCGGAAGCGAAGCCCAAGGGCTGTGTCTTCGAGTACGTCTACCTGGCGCGCCCGGACACCGACATCGCCGGCCGCAACGTCTACCTCTCGCGCGTCGAGATGGGCCGGCGCCTCGCCAAGGAAGCCCCGGTCGACGCCGACCTGGTGATAGCGACGCCGGAATCCGGCACGCCCGCCGCCGTCGGATACGCCGAAGCCAGCGGGATCCCGTACGGATCCGGCCTGGTCAAGAACGCCTACGTCGGCCGGACCTTCATCCAGCCCTCGCAGACGATCCGCCAGCTCGGCATCCGCCTCAAGCTCAACCCCCTCAAGGAAGTCATCCGGGGCAAGCGCCTGGTGGTCGTCGACGACTCGATCGTCCGCGGCAACACCCAGCGCGCGCTCGTGAAGATGCTCCGCGAGGCCGGTGCGGCCGAGGTCCACATCCGGATCTCCTCCCCGCCGGTGAAGTGGCCGTGCTTCTTCGGCATCGACTTCGCCACCCGGGCCGAGCTGATCGCCAACGGCATGACGGTCGACGAGATCGCCACCTCGCTGGGCGCGGACTCGCTCTCGTACATCTCGCTCGACGCGATGGTCGAGGCGACCACCATCCAGAAGCCCAACCTCTGCCGTGCCTGCTTCGACGGCGAGTACCCGATGGAGCTGCCCGACCCGCAGCTCCTGGGCAAGCAGCTCCTGGAATCCGAGCTCGCGGGCGGTACCGACGCCGCCGACGCGCTCCGCCGCCCGTAGGCCGGCGCTCCGCCCGGCCGGCTCAACCTGCGCTGGGCCCTGTCTTTGAGGCTTCTCCCAGGGCCCAGCACCACCCGCAGTAACGACACGAAAGCTCTCTCCTGTCATGACAGAGAAGACCACCGGTGCCAGCTACGCAGCCGCGGGCGTGGACATCGAAGCGGGCGACCGCGCCGTCGAGCTGATGAAGGAGTGGGTGAAGAAGACGCAGCGCCCCGAGGTCCTCGGCGGCCTCGGCGGCTTCGCCGGCCTCTTCGACGCCTCCGCCCTCAAGCGCTACGAGCGCCCGCTGCTGGCCTCGGCCACCGACGGGGTGGGCACCAAGGTCGACATCGCCCGCCAGATGGGCGTGTACGACACGATCGGCCACGACCTGGTCGCGATGGTCATGGACGACATCGTCGTCTGCGGCGCCGAGCCGCTCTTCATGACGGACTACATCTGCGTCGGCAAGGTGCACCCCGAGCGTGTCGCGGCGATCGTGAAGGGCATCGCCGAGGGCTGCGTCCTCGCCGGCTGCGCCCTGGTCGGCGGCGAGACCGCCGAGCACCCGGGCCTGCTCGGCCCGGACGACTTCGACGTCGCGGGCGCCGGCACCGGCGTCGTCGAGTACGACCGCCTGCTGGGCGCCGATCGCATCCGTACGGGTGACGCCGTCATCGCGATGGCTTCGTCCGGCCTTCACTCGAACGGGTACTCGCTCGTCCGCCACGTCCTCTTCGACCGGGCCGGGATGTCCCTGGACCAGCACGTCGAGGAGCTCGGCCGGACCCTCGGCGAGGAGCTGCTGGAGCCGACCAAGATCTACTCGCTGGACTGCCTGGCGCTCACCCGCACGGCCGAGGTCCACGCCTACTCGCACATCACCGGCGGCGGCCTCGCGGCGAACCTGGCCCGGGTCATCCCGGACCACCTGCACGCCACCGTCGACCGCTCCACCTGGACCCCGGGTGCGGTCTTCGACCTGGTCGGCAAGGCCGGATCGGTCGAGCGGCTGGAGCTGGAGAAGACCCTCAACATGGGCGTCGGCATGATGGCCGTGGTCCCGCAGGAGTCGGTGGACGTGGCCCTGGCCACCCTCGCGGACCGGGGCGTCGACGCGTGGGTCGCCGGCGAGATCCTCGACCGGGGCGACCACGCCGAGGGCGCGACCCTCACCGGCTCGTACGCGGTCTGAGCAGCACTGAAACCCGGTCCGGGGCACAAGCCCTGGACCGGGTTTCAGTGTTTACGGGTGTTGGAGCCGCGGGCGGAAAACCCGGTGCAGGAGTCCTGCGCGTCAAGCCCCGCGACGGTGCGCCGACGGACCGGACTCTTCGTCCTCGTCCTCGTCGTCATCGCTGTTGTACAGATCCGCGTACTTGGCGTACGGGTCGTCGTCGTCCAGATCGTCATCGACTTCGACCGGCGCGCTGATAGGCAGCGGCTCTGTCGGCGATGCGCCCAGCTCATTGGCCAGACGCGAGAGGTCAGTCCCGCCGCTGTTGTACTTCAGCTGGCGGGCGACCTTTGTCTGCTTGGCCTTGGCCCGGCCGCGCCCCATGGCTCGACCCCCTCGGTGACGGGGCTCGACGGCCCCAGAGTCTGACACGCGTTCATGGTTCGGAGCGGGCTCTCCGTGGAGAGACCGTCCGTAGGGGTTTAACGGTACCTGCTTCCGCGGCCATACGGTACGCCGCCCGCATGACACGCCTCGGCGCAGAACCAGCGGGACACCCCGTACTCGCTGGTCAGCTGCGATTTTAACGCTTTCCTGGCCCACGACCCGCCGAAGTGCAGTGAGTTCCGTCTCGCCGCACCCCGGCGGGTCCCGCCGGACCTAGGCCGTGCGGGCCGCGTTGCGCGCGGCGAGGGCGTCGGCCATGCGCTGCTCGGCGATCCGGTCGGCCGCGGCGGCCGGAGGAATCCCGTCCGCCTTCGCACGTGCGAATATGGCCAGAGTGGTGTCGAAGATCTTCGCCGCCTTGGCCTTGCACCGGTCGAAGTCGAAGCCGTGCAGCTCGTCGGCGACCTGGATGACACCGCCCGCGTTCACCACGTAGTCCGGCGCGTAGAGGATCCCGCGGTCGGCGAGGTCCTTCTCGACGCCCGGGTGGGCGAGCTGGTTGTTGGCCGCACCGCAGACGACGGTCGCGGTCAGCACCGGGACGGAGTCGTCGTTCAGCGCACCGCCGAGCGCGCAGGGGGCGTAGATGTCCAGGCCCTCCGTGCGGATCAGCGCCTCGGTGTCGGCGACCGCCGTGACCTTGCCGCCGGGGTGCTTGTCGAGGATCTCGCGCACGGACTCCTCGCGGACGTCCGTGATCACGACCTCCGCGCCGTCCGAGAGCAGGTGCTCCACCAGGTGGCGGCCGACCTTGCCGACGCCGGCGACGCCGACCTTGCGGCCGCGCAGCGTCGGGTCGCCCCACAGGTGCTGGGCGCTGGCGCGCATGCCCTGGAAGACGCCGAAGGCGGTGAGCACCGAGGAGTCGCCGGCGCCGCCGTTCTCGGGGGAGCGGCCGGTGGCCCAGCGGGTCTCGCGGGCGACGACGTCCATGTCGGCGACGTACGTGCCGACGTCGCAGGCGGTGACGTAGCGACCGCCGAGGGACTCCACGAACCGGCCGTAGGCCAGCAGCAGTTCCTCGCTCTTGAGCACCGACGGGTCGCCGATGATCACGGCCTTGCCGCCGCCGAGGTCGAGACCGGCGAGGGCGTTCTTGTACGACATGCCGCGCGAGAGGTTGAGCGCGTCCCGGACGGCCTCCTCGTCGGAGGCGTACGCGTGGAACCGCGTGCCGCCGAGGGCGGGGCCCAGGGCGGTGGAGTGGATGGCGATGACGGCCTTGAGGCCTGAGGCTCGGTCCTGGCACAGCACGACTTGCTCGTGGCCGCCCTGTTCGCTGCGGAACAGGGTGTGCAGGACGCCGTCGGTCATTTCGGTCACGGTGGTGACTCCCATGGAAGAGATGCGGCGGAAAGGACGCCCGCCCTGCGGGTGGGGGAGGGCGCACTGGGAGCAGAGTAAGACCTGCGGCGCGCGGGAGTGGCCCCTGTCCGGGGATCGGAACACTCCCGTGTGACCGGCCCCGGTCCCCGGTCCCCGGGAAGGGTCCGGACCGCGGCGCGCAGCGGGCCGGCGGGGCATCGGGCGCCCCTGAGGTGAACCGGGCCCCAAATGGGGGGAGTACGAGAGCGTGAACGATTCCCCCCGCCCCGCGCCGGTCGTCCCGTACGCCTCCTACCTGCGGGTCTACGAGCCCTTGGCGGCCTTCCCGGAGCCGGAGCGGACCCACTGGGCGGACTACGCCCGGCGCGGGACGGCCCCGACGGCCCAGGACGAACTGCGACGGTCCCTCTCCGATCTGGTGCGCGTGCCCGTGGTGGGGGTCCCGGCGCACGAGAGCGCGGACGCCTTCACCACGGAGCTGGACGGGTCGCTGCTGGTCTGCCCCTGGCGGACCCGGCTGCGCGGCTGGCTGGCGCTGCGGGAGCTGGCGGATTCCTTCCCCCCGCCGGTCCTCGACGCGGCCCTTCCGGCGGAGACCCGCCGCCGGGCCGCCGAGGAGTACGAGGCGTGGCGCGAGCGGAACCCGGACGCGCGCCCGTGGATCCGCACGGGGGTGTGGCAGGTGCCGCTGCGCTGGTTCGTGCTGGTGGCGGACGAGGAGCGGGAGTACCTGCCGGGCGAACGGCTGCGCTACCGGACGCCGATGGTGCAGGCCCGGCGGCGCCTGGCCAGGGCGCTGCGGACGCTGCGGCAGGCGGAGGGGTACGGGCCGCTGGCCGAGGGGCTGGTGGAGGTCGGCAGCTGGCTGGAGGAGTTCCATCCCCGGTCGATGGTCGAACTGGACTACGGCGGGCTGCTGCACGCGTTGCCCGCTGACGGGCTGGCCGAGGACCGGTCGGCCCGCGATCTGGCGGAGGGGATCGCGGCGTTGCGGGCGGGGGACCTCGACGGGGCGTCGCAGGTGTACGTCGAACTGGCACTGCGCTGGCGAAAGGTGCGGGAGAGACTGTTCGCGAACTGACGGATGAGGCATCGTGTGACGGTGGCCGCACCCCCTTTCGGGCGCGGGGTGTATCGCCCGTATCGGTTGTCATCGGCTGATCGGGCACAAGTGGCTGATCAGAGGCTTGATCACCACATTAGGGTCTTAGTTCCAGGACCTACGTCCTGATACGGGCCATTGGCCCAAGCGTGACGGAACGCACTATCTACACCCTTGCGCCCTTCCCCTACCCTCGTGCCAAAATAGGACAAGGAGTCCGGGGAGGGTTCCTTCCGCCCAACTAAGGGCGGAATGCTCGGTATTGCACTCTATGGGGGGTCTGACGACTCCTGATCGCTCTGTGACTGATCGTCACAGTGGGGTGACTGTCCGTTATGGGGCGGTCCATCGGCTTCCGCCGCTGATGAACACCTCGGAGGGCAATTCCATCGGTTTGGCCCTTGGGGCTGGACGGATGGTGTAGTTGTAGTGCCGAGGACAAGCCGTTCGTCCTATAACCGACTCGGCCTGCGTATGTCCATTTCGGGCAACGCGGGCCAAGGTGCAGAATTTAGAGGAAAGAACCGAGATGGTTCGGTTCTCCCGAGGAGGCCGCTCATGACCGCTCGCACCCCTGATGCCGAGCCGCTGCTGACCCCGGCTGAGGTTGCCACGATGTTCCGCGTGGACCCGAAGACGGTCACCCGCTGGGCCAAGGCTGGCAAGCTCACGTCCATCCGCACCCTGGGTGGACACCGCCGTTACCGCGAGGCCGAGGTTCGCGCACTGCTCGCGGGAATTCCGCAGCAGCGCAGCGAGGCCTGAGGTCCCGCAGCACCACTGCTTTAAACGGGTTCGTATCGGGTCCCCCAATCCGATGAAACCCACATGGCTTCATACGGTGGAGCTTGCCCCAACAGGCCACACCGTCGATCGCGCTGGACTCCGCCGGGTCCAGCGCGATCTTTTTTTATGTCCGGAGGGGGTGCCGTCCCGCGGCCTCAGGGGTGCCGGCGGGGATGGGTGCCATTGCACATATTAAATCGAGCGAGCGTAGGGGTCCGATAAACGTGCGGGTCCCGAAAATTCGTGTGGTGACTCCCGTCACAGCTGATAACTCTTGTACATCCGGCAATGCGCCCCGTAAGGGGATCTCCGGTGCAGAGCGACTCCCGCGGACGGGGGGATTTGCCCTCCCGGGTGACAGGTGTAGCCCGAGCCGCTGGAAGGCCCCTGGAGGCCCCGTGGGGCCGGGAGGGGGGTGCAAGGGCAGTGAGGGGCTCCCGGCGACCGCTGAAGGGCCCTCAGGGCCGTTCGGGGTCGCCGCGCGATCGGCTGGGTGATCATGCGGGCACGGGGGGTGCCGGGGGTGCCCCCGCCCCTCCCGGGGGCGGTACCCGGGAACGCGTCAGGGCCCGTATCCCTTGCGGAATACGGGCCCTGACGTTTCTGCGAACCTGACGGGACTTGAACCCGCGACCTCCACCTTGACAGGGTGGCGAGCTAACCAACTGCTCCACAGGTCCTCGTTCGCGGCCGATTGCCCGGCTGCGAATGACACTGTACAGCAGGTCAGGGGGTGCGGTCGAACCCGATCACGGGGCGAGGGCGTCGACCGCCTTCACGATGCGTTTGTCGGAGATCGGGTAGGCCGTCCCGAGCGCGTGGGCGAAGTAGCTGACCCGCAGTTCCTCGATCATCCAGCGGATCTCGGTGACCGCCTCCGGCACCGGGCGGCCCTTCGGCAACTGCTCCAGCAGCCACAGGTACTCGTCCCGCATCTCGTGGACCTTCTCCATGCGCGTGGTGTCGCGCTGGGCGCCCGTCGGCATCTGCTGGAGCCGCCGGTCGGCCGCCACGAGGTACCGCATCAGGTCCGGCAGCCGGCGCAGGCCCGCGAGGGTCACGAAGCCGGCCGGCACCAGGGCCGCCAGCTGCGCCTTCACGTCCGCGACGTTCGCCATCAGGGCCAGGCTGTTGGTCGCCTTCAGCCGCCGCTCGCACGCCTGCCAGGCGGCGAGCACCTGCTGCACCTGGGCGACGGCCCGTACGGTCGTGTCCACCAGGTCGGCCCGCACCGCGTCGTAGAGCTTCCGGAAGCCCGCCTCGTCCCAGGCCGGGCCGCCGTGGTCGGCGATCAGCCTGTCGGCCGCCGCCGTGGCGCAGTCGTCGAACAGGGCCTGGATGGAGCCGTGCGGGTTGCGGGACAGGGCCAGCTTCTGCTGGTTGGTGAGCTTGTCCGAGGCGAACTTCGCTGGGTTCACCGGGATGTTGAGGAGGATCAGCCTCCGGGTGCCCAGCCACATGGCCTGCTGCTGCTCGGCCTCGGTGTCGAAGAGCCGTACGCAGACGCTGGTCCCTTCGTCCACCAGCGCCGGGTACGCCTTCACCGGCTGGCCCGCCCGACGGGTCTCGAACACCCGGGTCAGGGTGCCGATCGTCCAGTCGGTCAGCCCGGAGCGCTCCAGCGACTCCCCGCCCGCCCGCTCGGCGGTGGCCGCCGCGGCCTTGGACAGGGCCTGGCGGGCCTTGGGCTTCAGGGAGAGCCGCAGGGCCTCCAGGTCCTTGTCCTCGGCGAGCTTCTTGCGCCGCTCGTCGACGATCCGGAAAGTGATCTTCAGGTGGTCCGGGATCCGGGTCAGGTCGAAGTCGTCGGCCGAGACCGGCACCCCGACCATCCGGTGCAGCTCCCGCGCCAGCGTCACGTGCAGCGGCTCCTGCAGGGGGACGGCCGTGTCCAGGAAGCGGGTCGCGAAGTTCGGCGCCGGTACGTAGTGCCGGCGGATCGGCTTCGGCAGCGAACGGATCAGCTCGGTGACGACCTCCTCGCGCAGCCCCGGGATCTGCCAGTCGAAGCCCTCGTCCGTGACCTGGTTCAGCACCTGGAGCGGGATGTGGACGGTCACGCCGTCCGCGTCCGCGCCCGGCTCGAACTGGTAGGTCACCCGGAACTTCAGCCGGCCCTGCTGCCAGCTGTCCGGGTAGTCGGCCTTGGTGACCCCGGCCGCCTTCTCCGTGAGCAGCATCTCGCGCTCGAAGTCGAGGAGTTCGGGCTCCTCGCGCTTCTTGTGCTTCCACCAGGAGTCGAAGTGCGCCCCCGAGACCACGTGCTCCGGGATGCGCTGGTCGTAGAAGTCGAAGAGGGTCTCGTCGTCGACCACGATGTCCCGGCGCCGCGCCCGGTTCTCCAGCTCCTCCACCTCGGTGAGGAGCTTGCGGTTGTCGGCGTAGAACTTGTGGTGCGTGCGCCAGTCGCCCTCGACCAGCGCGTTGCGGATGAACAGCTCCCGCGAGACCTCGGGGTCGATGCGGCCGTAGTTGATCTTCCGCTGGGCGACGATCGGCACCCCGTACAGGGTCACCTTCTCGTACGCCATCACCGCCGCCTGGTCCTTCTCCCAGTGCGGCTCGCTGTACGTGCGCTTGATCAGGTGCTGCGCGAGCGGCTCCACCCACTCGGGCTCCACCTTCGCGTTCACCCGCGCCCACAGCCGCGAGGTCTCGACCAGCTCCGCCGACATCAGGAACTTCGGCTGCTTCTTGAAGAGGGAGGAGCCCGGGAAGACCGCGAACTTCGCCGAGCGGGCGCCCAGGTACTCGTTCTTGTCGGTGTCCTTCAGGCCGATGTGCGACAGCAGGCCGGCCAGCAGCGAGATGTGGATGTTCGTCTCGGCGCCGTCCGCCTCGTTGACGTGGATCCCCATCGTCTTGGCGACCGTACGCAGCTGCGAGTAGATGTCCTGCCATTCGCGGATGCGCAGGAAATTCAGGTACTCCTGCTTGCACATCCGGCGGAAGGACGACGAGCCGCGTTCCTTCTGCTGCTCGCGGACGTAGCGCCACATGTTCAGGAACGAGAGGAAGTCGCTCGTCTCGTCCTTGAAGCGGGCGTGGTTCTGGTCCGCCTGCGTCTGCTTGTCCGAGGGCCGCTCGCGCGGGTCCTGGATCGACAGCGCCGCCGCGATCACCATGACCTCGCGGACGCAGTTGTTCTTGTCCGCCTCCACCACCATGCGCGCCAGCCGCGGGTCCACGGGCAACTGGGACAGCTGGCGGCCCATCGGGGTGAGCCGCTTGCGGTGGTCCTTCTCGGCCGGGTCCAGCGCGCCCAGCTCCTGGAGCAGCTGCACGCCGTCCCGGATGTTGCGGTGGTCCGGCGGGTCGATGAAGGGGAACTTCTCGATCTCGCCCAGGCCCGCCGCGGTCATCTGGAGGATGACGGACGCCAGGTTGGTGCGCAGGATCTCGGCGTCCGTGAACTCCGGACGGGCGGTGAAGTCGGCCTCGGAGTAGAGCCGGATGCAGATGCCGTCGCTGGTACGGCCGCAGCGGCCCTTGCGCTGGTTGGCGCTGGCCTGCGAGATCCGCTCGATGGGCAGCCGCTGCACCTTGGTGCGGTGGCTGTAGCGCGAGATGCGGGCCGTGCCCGGGTCGATCACGTACTTGATGCCGGGGACCGTCAGGGACGTCTCCGCGACGTTCGTCGCCAGGACGATCCGCCGGCCCGTGTGCTGCTGGAACACCCGGTGCTGCTCGGCGTGCGAGAGGCGGGCGTAGAGGGGGAGCACCTCGGTGGAACGGAGCTTGCGCTTCTCCAGCGCGTCCGCCGTGTCCCGGATCTCGCGCTCACCGGAGAGGAACACCAGGATGTCGCCCGGCCCCTCCCCCTGGAGTTCGTCGACGGCCTCGCAGATCGCGGTGATCTGGTCGCGGTCGGCGTCCTCGGAGTCCTCCTCCAGCAGCGGCCGGTAGCGGACCTCCACCGGGTACGTCCGCCCGCTGACCTCGACGATCGGCGCGTCCCCGAAGTGCCGGGAGAACCGCTCGGGGTCGATGGTCGCCGAGGTGATGACGACCTTCAGGTCGGGGCGCTTGGGCAGCAGCGTCGCCAGGTAACCGAGCAGGAAGTCGATGTTCAGGGACCGCTCGTGCGCCTCGTCGATGATGATCGTGTCGTAGGCGCGCAGCTCGCGGTCCGTCTGGATCTCGGCGAGCAGGATGCCGTCCGTCATCAGCTTCACGAAGGTCGCGTCCTGGTCCACCTGGTCGGTGAACCGGACCTTCCAGCCGACGGTCTGCCCGATCTCGGACCTCAGCTCCTCGGCGATCCGCTCCGCCACCGTGCGGGCGGCGATCCGGCGGGGCTGGGTGTGCCCGATCATGCCCCGGACACCGCGCCCCAGCTCCATGCAGATCTTGGGGATCTGCGTGGTCTTGCCGGAGCCGGTCTCGCCCGCGACGATCACGACCTGGTGGTCGCGTATCGCCTCGGCGATCTCGTCCTTCTTCTGGCTGACGGGCAGGTTCTCGGGATACGTGACCTCCGGCATCCGCGAGGCACGGCCGGCCAGTCGCTCGGCGGCCTTGGTGGCCTCCGCGGCGATCTCGTCGAGCACGGCCTGCTTGGCCTCGGGCTTGCGGATGCGGCGGGCGCCTTCGAGGCGGCGGCCGAGGCGGTGCGCGTCACGGAGGGAGATCTCACCGAGAAGCGTCTGCAGGGCGGCGAAGGAAGTAGACATACCTGGTCGAGGATCTCACCTGGGCCGGGCGGGTGGCGAACGCATTTGTGCCCCTCCCCGTACCATTTCGGGACGAGTCCCCCCGTTTGCGCAAGTGAGAGGCAGCCCACCGTGTCCCGCCGCCGTCGTGTGTGGTGCCTCCTGGCCGCCGTGCTCGCGACGCTGCTGGTCGCGGTGGTCCCCGCGGCGGCGGCCGCCCCGGCGCAGGCCGCACCGGCACGTGCGGTGGCCCTGCAGGGCGCCGTGCCGGGCGGGGTGGTCCCGCCGGACGGGGTGGCGCGTGCCGTTGCCCGGCCGGGCGGGGTGGTCCCGCCGGATGTCGTGCCGCGTGCCGTGGCGCGTGCCGTGGCGCCGCCGGATGCCGTGGCGCGTACCGCCGTGCCGTCGCGTGCCGTGGTGCCGCGGGGCGTCGAGTCCCGTGCCGCCGTCCGGCCCTTCGCCCCGGCCGGCCCCGAGGCCCCGGCCGTGGCGGTGGGCCCGCAGGAGCGGGGGCCCCGCTGCGCGCCCGACGCCCCCGGCCACGACGGCGTCCCCGCCGTACCGCCGCGGACCGGGTGCGATCACGCGCAGCTCCCGGCCGCCGGGGTCGTGCCCGGGGAGGCCCGCCCGCGCGGCACGGCGCCCCTGCGGGTCCTCGTACGCGGGCCCGACCGCCCGGCGCCCGGCCCCGTGGAGCTGTCGGTGCTGCGGGTGTAAGGGGAGCGGTCACCACCGGTCCCCTTCACCCCTTCCGCCGCCCTGGAGCACCCGTATGTCCTCTTCCGCCCGCAAGCCCCGGCCCGCCTCCCGCAAACGAGCCTCCCGCACGCCCCTGCTGATCTGCGCCGGGGTCGCCGCCGCCGCGATCACCCTCGGACTCGTCTCCTGGCAGGCCTCGGCCCCCCGGGACGAGTCCCGCGACACCGCCTCCGCCGCCGGCTCCACCCCCGGCGCCGAGGACCCCCTGGCCGAGCTCAAGGCCCTGGCCCGCCGCGAGGCCGGCGACAAGCTGGCGCTGGGCCGCCCCGACGCGCCCGTCGTCCTCATCGAGTACTCCGACTTCAAGTGCGGCTACTGCGGCAAGTTCGCCCGGGACACCGAGCCCGCCCTGGTGAAGAAGTACGTCGGGGACGGCACCCTGCGCATCGAGTGGCGCAACTTCCCGATCTTCGGCGCCGACTCCGAGGCCGCCGCCAAGGCCGCCTGGGCGGCCGGACAGCAGGACCGCTTCGCGGCCTTCCACGCCGCCGCGTACGCCGACGGCGCCAAGGAGAAGGGCTTCGGCGCGGAACGGCTCGTCGAGCTGGCCCGCGAGGCCGGGGTCCCCGACCTGGAACGGTTCCGGCAGGACATGGCCGGCCCGCAGGCCGCCGAGGCGCTGCGCAGGGACCAGGAGGAGGGCTACCGCATCGGCGTGAGCTCCACCCCGTCCTTCCTGGTCGGCGGGCAGCCGCTCGCGGGCGCCCAGCCCCTCGCCGCCTTCGAGGCCGCCATCAGCCGGGCCGCCGAGGCGGCGCGCAAGTGAACGGCATCGGATACCTGGCCGCCCTGCTGGGCGGCCTCCTCGCCCTGCTGAGCCCGTGCAGCGCCCTGCTGCTGCCCGCCTTCTTCGCCTACTCGATCGACTCCACCTCCCGGCTCCTGGCCCGCACCGGGATCTTCTACGCGGGCCTCGCGAGCACCCTCGTACCGCTGGGCGCGGCGGGCTCGTACGCGGGCCGGTTCTTCCACGGCCACCGCGAGGGGCTCGTCCTCTTCGCCGGGTGGCTGATCATCGCGCTCGGTCTCGCGCAGATCCTCGGACTGGGCTTCTCCTCCCGCCGGATCTCCGAGCTGTCCGGGCGGATCCGGCCGGTCACCGCGCTGTCCGTGTACGCGCTGGGCGCCGTCTACGGGCTGGCCGGCTTCTGCGCCGGTCCGATCCTGGGCAGCGTCCTGACGGTGGCGGCGGTCAGCGGCAGTCCGGTCTACGGCGGCCTGCTGCTGGCGGTGTACGCGCTGGGGATGGCCGTGCCCCTGTTCCTGCTGGCCCTGCTCTGGGACCGCTTCGACCTGGGCCGGCGGCGCTGGCTGCGCGGCCGGCCCCTGCGGCTGGGCCGGCTCCGGCTGCACTCGACCTCGCTGCTGTCCGGCCTGTTCTTCATCGTCCTGGGCGCCCTGTTCCTGGCCTTCGACGGGGCGAGCGCCCTGCCCGGGCTGCTGGACGTGGACGATTCGTACGCGGTGGAGGAGCGGGTGCGTTCCGTCGCGGACGCGGTGCCGGACTGGGCGCTGCTGGGCCTGGTCGCCGCGGGTGCCGTGACGGTCGGGCTGGTGCGCTGGCGCCGGACGCAGCGGGAGGGGTGAACGCGAAAGGCCCCGTCCGATGGACGGGGCCTTCCTTTTGTGGCTGGGGCCGGGGTCGAACCGGCGACCTATCGCTTTTCAGGCGATCGCTCGTACCAACTGAGCTACCCAGCCACGAGACTGTTTCCAGCCTCAGCGAACCTGACGGGACTTGAACCCGCGACCTCCACCTTGACAGGGTGGCGAGCTAACCAACTGCTCCACAGGTCCTTGCATTGTGCGAGAACAAGTCTCGCACATGTACTGCGTACCCCCAACGGGATTCGAACCCGTGCTACCGCCTTGAAAGGGCGGCGTCCTGGGCCACTAGACGATGAGGGCTAAAGGCCCGCCGGGCACTTTCCAGCGCGTCGGGGACGTGAGAAGCATATGGGATCGGGGGAGCTATCGCCAAAACGGTTTCACCCGGGGCGACAATGGCCGGGTGCTGGAGATGACGCGCGAGGAGTTCGAGGAGCTCGTCGCAGAGGCCCTGGACCGCATCCCACCGGAGCTCACGCGGCTGATGGACAACGTGGCGGTGTTCGTCGAGGACGAGCCGCCGACGGACGATCCCGAGCTGCTCGGCCTCTACGAGGGGACCCCGCTCACGGAGCGCGGCGAGTGGTACGCCGGCGTGCTGCCGGACCGCATCACCATCTACCGGAACCCCACGTTGCGCATGTGCGAGGACCGGGAGAGCGTGGTCGCCGAGACGGAGGTGACGGTGGTGCACGAGATCGCCCATCACTTCGGGATCGACGACGAACGACTGCACGCGCTGGGCTACGGATGACCCACCCCGTGCCGGGGGGCGAGGCGATCGACCCCGACGTCGACCTCCACGTACCCGCCCAGCGGGCCGAACCGCAGGGCCGGGTGCTGGCGGCGATCGCGGCGGGCGGGGCCCTGGGGGCATCGGCGCGCTTCGAGGTGGGCCTGCTGTGGCCGGCCGGGCCCGGGGGGTTCCCCTGGGCCACTTTCTGGATCAACGTCTCGGGCTGCGCGCTGATCGGCGTGCTGATGGTGCTGATCAGCGAGGGCGGGCGGAGCGCGCCGCATCCGCTGGTGCGGCCGTTCGTCGGCGTCGGGGTGCTCGGCGGGTTCACCACCTTCTCGACGTACGCCGTCGAGTTCTCCGGGCTGCTGGACGCGGGGCGGGCGGAGGCCGCGCTGGCGTACGCCGGGCTCACGGTGGCCGCCGCGCTGGGCGCCGTCTGGGCGGCGGCCTCGGCGACCCGGCTCGCGGTCCGGCTCGCGGTGCGGCCCGTGGCGGGCCGGCCGGCCGGACGGGGGCGCGGGTGAACTGGCTGCTGGTGGTGGCCGGCGCGGTGGTGGGGGCGCCGCTGCGCTACCTGACCGACCGGGCGGTCCAGTCCCGGCACGACTCCGTCTTCCCGTGGGGGACCTTCGTGGTCAACGCCGCCGCCTGCCTGCTGCTCGGGGTGCTGACGGGGGCGGTGCTGGCCGGGGCCGGATCCTCGGGGGCGGTGCTGCTGCTCGGGACGGGCCTGTGCGGGGCGCTGAGCACGTACTCGACCTTCTCCTACGAGACGCTGCGGCTGGCGGAGCGCGGCTGGAAGTTCCTGGCCGTCGCGAACGTCCTGGGATCGGTGCTGGTCGGGCTCGGTGCCGTGCACCTCGGGTCGCAGGTGGCCCGGCAGCTGTTCGCGTAAGGGGCGTGTCTCTTACGGGGTAAAGGGAGTTGGGCTCATTGACCCGCCCAACGCGGACCCCGCCCAGTGTCCCGGAGGTGCCCCCGTGCGCCCTTTGCCGCGCCCCATGTCCGCTTCCCTGAGACTGGCCCTCTCCGCGCTCGCCGTGGCGGCGACGGCAGGCTGCATGAGCGTCGGCGAGGAGGCCGCCAAGCCGGGTCCCGCGGCCTCCGTGGGCGGCAAGGACACCGCCGGGACGAGTGCCGGCCAGGTCGGCCACGGCTCCGGGATCCACGGCAACGGCCATGGCGTGAAGGACGGTACGGGGAACCAGGACGGCAAGTCCGGTGAGCCCGGGAAGGCCTCCGGCGCGACCGGCGCCTCCCCCGGCCCGGGTGTCCCCGCGAAGCCGGGGCTGCCCTCGCCGTCGGCCGGACCGGGGGGCGGGGCGGGCGGGCAGGGCGGGCCGGCGCCGTCCGGCGGCGGTTCGGGTTCCGGCTCCGGATCGGGCGGTTCGGGCTCCGGCGGATCGGGCTCCGGTTCGGGGTCGGGGTCCGGCTCGGGTTCCGGATCCGGAGGCTCTGGTTCCGGTTCCGGGTCCGGCGGGAGCGGAGGGTCGACGACCACCCCGCCCGTGGTGGAACCGACCCCTCCTGTGACGCACCCCACGCCGCCGGAGGCCGGTCCGCCGACCCCGCCGACGTCCGAACCGACCACCGGAACGGCCTAGCGCGCGGGGGATCCCGCCCGGTCGGTCCGGGCTGCCCGGAATGCGCACCCTGGGCTCCGTCGCAGGTCAGAGGCCATTCGCACGGAGCGACTTGCCAGACCCCCAGGAGGGTGCGTATGGTTATAGATCGTTTGATCCCATTGCCCGGCGCCGAATCCGAAGAGCGCCGTGTGGCGCGTACTCTCCCTAGCCGTGGCTGACCGCATTGAGGCGGTCGATTTGCGATTCACGGAGTTTGGGCGCGTGCCGAGACTCCGGAAGGTTTCGCATTTCGCATGTCCATTTCCAGTTCTGACCGTTCCGTCATGCCCGAGAACGACACCAACGAGATCGTCGACGCCGAGACCCTCGCGGTCACCGAGGCCATGGAGGCCATCGAGGCGGACGAGATCATCGAGGCCCTCGAGGCCGACGTGACCGGCGGCACCGCCGACTCCGACGACGAGGCCGGCGACGCCGAGCCCACCATCACCTTCGCGGACCTCGGTCTGCCCGAGGGCGTCGTGCGCAAGCTCGCCCAGAACGGTGTCACCACCCCGTTCCCGATCCAGGCCGCGACCATTCCGGACGCCCTGGCCGGCAAGGACATCCTCGGCCGCGGTCGTACCGGCTCCGGCAAGACCCTCTCCTTCGGTCTCCCCACCCTGGCCCGCCTGGCCGGTGGCCACACCGACAAGAAGAAGCCCCGCGCGATCATCCTCACGCCGACGCGTGAGCTCGCGATGCAGGTCGCGGACGCCCTCCAGCCCTACGGCGACGTCCTCGGCCTGAAGATGAAGGTCGTCTGCGGCGGTACCTCCATGGGCAACCAGATCTACGCCCTGGAGCGCGGTGTCGACGTCCTCGTCGCCACCCCGGGCCGCCTGCGCGACATCATCAACCGCGGCGCCTGCTCCCTGGAGAACGTCGAGGTGGCCGTCCTCGACGAGGCCGACCAGATGGCCGACCTGGGCTTCCTGCCCGAGGTCACCGAGCTGCTCGACCAGATCCCCGGCGGCGGCCAGCGCATGCTCTTCTCCGCCACCATGGAGAACGAGATCGGCACCCTGGTCAAGCGCTACCTGTCCAACCCCGTCACGCACGAGGTCGACAGCGCCCAGGGCAACGTCTCGACCATGACCCACCACGTCCTCGTCGTGAAGCCGAAGGACAAGGCGCCGGTCACGGCCGCCATCGCCGCCCGCAAGGGCCGCACCATCATCTTCGTCCGCACCCAGCTGGGCGCCGACCGCATCGCCGAGCAGCTCATCGAGGCCGGCGTGAAGGCCGACGCGCTGCACGGCGGCATGACGCAGGGCGCCCGTACCCGCGTCCTCGCGGACTTCAAGGACGGCTACGTCAACGCGCTCGTCGCCACCGACGTCGCCGCCCGCGGCATCCACGTCGACGGCATCGACCTGGTCCTCAACGTGGACCCGGCCGGCGACCACAAGGACTACCTGCACCGCTCGGGCCGCACCGCCCGCGCCGGCAAGTCGGGCGTCGTGGTCTCCCTGGCCCTGCCGCACCAGCGCCGCCAGATCTTCCGCCTGATGGAGGACGCGGGCGTCGACGCCTCGCGCCACATCGTCCAGGGCGTCGGCGCGTTCGACCCCGAGGTCGCCGAGATCACCGGTGCGCGTTCGCTCACCCAGGTCCAGGCCGACTCCGCGAACAACGCCGCCAAGCAGGCCGAGCGCGAGGTCGCCGACCTCACCAAGCAGCTGGAGCGCCTGACCCGCCGCGCCGCGGAGCTGCGCGAGGAGGCCGACCGCCTCGTCGCCCGTTCCGCCCGCGAGCGCGGTGAGGACCCGGAGGCCGCCGTCGCCGAGGTCGTCGAGGCCGCCGAGGCCGAGGTCGCGGCAGCCGTCGCCGCCGTGGCCGAGCCCGTCGCCCAGGAGCGCACCTTCGAGCGCCGTGACGACCGGGGCAACTACGAGCGCCGCGACAACCGTCGCGACGACCGTGGTGGCGACCGTGGTGGCGACCGTGGTGGCTTCCGCCGCGATGACCGTCCGTCGGGTGGTTTCCGTTCCGGTGGTGACCGTCGTGACGACAACCGTGGTGGCGGCTTCCGTCGCGACGACCGTCCGTCCGGTGGTTTCAACCGTGATGACCGTGGTGGCGACCGTGGCGGCTTCCGCCGTGACGACCGTCCGTCGGGTGGTTTCCGTTCCGGTGGTGACCGTCGTGACGACAACCGTGGTGGCGGCTTCCGTCGCGACGACCGTCCGTCCGGTGGTTTCAACCGTGATGACCGTGGTGGCGACCGTGGCGGCTTCCGCCGTGACGACCGTCCGTCGGGTGGTTTCCGTTCCGGTGGTGACCGTCGTGACGACAACCGTGGTGGCGGCTTCCGTCGCGACGACCGTCCGTCCGGTGGTTTCAACCGTGATGACCGTGGTGGCGACCGTGGCGGCTTCCGCCGCGACGACCGTCCGTCCGGCGGCTTCCGCGCCGGTGGCGCCGGTGGTGCCGGCGAGCGCCCCTACGGCCGCCGCGACGACAACCGCCCCTCCGGCTCCGGCTCCTTCGGCGGCCGTCGTGACGACAAGCCCCGCTGGAAGCGCAACGGCTGACGCCTGAGCGCCGCCTGACACGGGATCGGCCCCCACAGCACTCCGGTGCCGTGGGGGCCGGTCCCTTTTCCGTGTCCCGGGCCGCGGGCGGCAGCGGCCCCCAGCTGCCCCGGAAGGTGCCTCAGCAGCCGCCCACGGAGCCGTAGTAGCCCTCGACGCGCACACCGGGGGCCTGGTGGAAGTCGTGGCGGCCCGCTTCGCCCGCCACCCCGGTCGCCGCCGCGACCGGCCGGAAACGACCGAGCGCCCCGCCCGGACGAATCCGGACGGGGCGCTCGGTCCCAGGTCGGGAGGGGTGTCCCCCGCGATCCGGGTGCGGTAGGCCATGTCGGACTCGAACCGACAACCAACGGATTAAAAGTCCGCTGCTCTGCCAATTGAGCTAATGGCCCGGGCGCGCTCACCCCAGAGCATAGCGGGAGAGGGCCCCCAGACCGATCGGGTATCGACCGGGACGGGCCGCGGCGGTTTCCCGCCATCGGTGGCCCGACCGGGGCGGAGCGGGCGGGGCAGGGGTCCGGAAGGGGATCGGGGCCTTTATTTACGGCTCTGACCTGCAGTTATGTCCTTCGGGAGGGGAGTCGGGGGGTTAATTGGCGGAGTGCGTCTCCCGGATGACGTAGAGTTGGGTTTACCGACGCGGGGTGGAGCAGCTCGGTAGCTCGCTGGGCTCATAACCCAGAGGTCGCAGGTTCAAATCCTGTCCCCGCTACTCAGTACGAAGGCCCGGTTCCCTTGTGGAACCGGGCCTTTGTCGTAGGCGCCGTCCCGATGTGGTGAGCGGCCGCCTTCCCTCTCTCGCTCCGCTCCTTCACCCGATCGGTCCGGCCCGGTCGCCGTGCGACGGCCCGTACCGCCAGCCTTGGATTGCGGGGCGAGGCGGACCGGGCGGCGGGAGAGCAGCGTGGCGGGGCTGGGCCGGCAGGGCGGTGACGCGAGCGGGACGACGGAGCCCGGCGACGGGGCGGGCCGGCAGGTGCTCCGGATGCTCCCGGCACTGCTGATCCTCCTCGGCCTCGGCTTCGACGTGTTGACCCCGCCCGGCTTCACGGGCTCCCCCTTCTTCTCGGCGGCCCCGCTGATCGCCGCCCCCGTCTTCAGCTTCCTGGCGACCGCCGTGACCGGGCTCGCCGCCTCCAGCGCCGTGGTGGCCCTGCACTTCCACAACGCCGCCGACTGGAGGGTGGACGCGCTGACCGAGCTGGTGACGGTGGTGACCGTCTCCGGGCTGGCCCTGCTCATCAACCGGGTCGTGCGGCGCAGCGGCGAGCGGCTCGCCTCCGCGCGCGGGATCGCCGAGGCCGCCCAGCGGGCCGTGCTGCCGACGCCGGCCGAGCGGATCGGGGGGCTGCACGTCTCCGCGCGGTACGAGGCCGCGCAGGCCGACGCGTTCATCGGCGGGGACCTCTACGCCGTCCAGGACACCCCGTACGGGGTGCGGCTCGCGGTGGGCGACGTACGGGGCAAGGGGCTGGGGGCCGTGGAGGCCGTCGCCGTGGTCCTGGGCGCCTTCCGGGAGGCCGCGGACACCGAGCCGACCCTGGAGGCGCTCGCGGAGAGGCTGGAGCGGGCCCTGGCCCGTGAGGGCGTCCGCCGGGACAGCCTGGACGCGGTCGAGGGGTTCACCACCTGTGTGCTCGGGGAGGTCCCGGCCGGGGCCGGGGTGCTGCGGCTGCTCAACCGCGGCCACCCCGAACCGCTCCTGCTGTACGCCGACGGGGGCCTGGCGGTCCTCGAACCGGCCGAGCCCGCGCTCCCGCTGGGGCTGGGGGAGCTGGCGGCCGGTCCGCCGGATCCGGTCGGGGAGTGGCCCTTCCCGGAGGGCGGCACCCTGCTCCTCTACACCGACGGGGTCACCGAGGCCCGGGACGCGGCCGGCGTCTTCTACGATCCGGCGGCCCGCCTGCGCGGGCGGGTCTTCCCGGGGCCGGGCGAGGTGCTCGGTGCCCTCAGCAGCGACGTCCGCCGGCACACCGGCGGCGGGACCACCGACGACATGGCGCTGCTCGCCGTGGGGCGGCCGCAGGAGGGGCAGCCGGAGCGCAGGCGGACGGTCCCCGTGGTGCGGCGCGAGGAGGAGCGACGCCCGCTCGGTGACGGTACGTAGCACATGAGGTGCTCTGTGCAAGGAGGTTGACGGTTCGTCATTTGGGCCATCGTGGCTGAAGTGAAGGGGTTTGACGTGGAGGTTTGCCCTGAGTTGAGGCTCGATGGGGTGAATGCTCAGGCCAGAGCTGTCCGAGGTGTGGCTGATTGGCGTTAACGATCAGTCGCAACAGCTTGGAATCACTCCCCCGCGTCTATTACCGTTCGATAACGCAGCGCGGTCGTCCCAGCCGTCGCAAGAGACGGCACCCGTGCGCGTTCTCGCTCATGAGGAGTGTGCCCCGGTGGCCTCCAACTCGCCTTCCCCTGAAGGCATCGACGTCCCGGAGACGCCCACCGCAGGAGCCTGGGGCGAGTGGAACCCGACGGAGGACTCCGCCCGTTCGGTCCGCGGCAAGCACCGCGTCCTCAAGCAGCGCGGCGGGCTCGCCCGCAGCTCGACCGTGCTCGGCGTCGGCGTGATCGCGGCGGTCGGCGCGGGCGGCATCGCCACCGCCCAGGACCGGCCGCAGGTCGCGATATCCATGCCCTCGCTCCCGGACCTGCCCGACCTGCTGGGCGGCGGCCACTCCTCCGAGGCCGCCGGCGCGGACACCGCGGCGCCCGCCGCGCGGACCGCCGGGATCCCGGGGCAGGCCGACGGACAGGGCCACGGGCAGGGGCAGGCCGACGCGGGGGAGGCCCTGCGCCACCGCATCCTCCAGCAGGCCGAGTCGCAGCAGGACGCCGTCGAGACCCAGGCGCGGGCGGACGCCGAGCGGACCGCGCGCGAGGCCGCGGCCCAGGAGGCCCGCGCCCAGAAGGAAGCGGCCGACAAGGAGGCCGAGACGGTTCGCGTGGCCGCCGAGAAGGCCGCCGCCGAGAAGGCCGAAGCGGACAAGGCGGCCGCGGCCGCCGCGGCGACGGCGGCCAAGGACGCGGAGGGCGGCGGATCCGCCTCCGGCACGGGCACGAAGGCCTCGGGCTCCTACTCCCTCCCCACCTCCTCCTACACCCTCACCTCGCACTACGGCGACTCCGGCTCCATGTGGTCCTCCGGGTACCACACCGGCCTCGACTTCGCGGCGCCGACCGGCACCCCGGTCAAGGCCGTGGGCGGCGGGAAGGTCATCTCGGCCGGCTGGTCGGGCGCCTACGGCTACCGGATCGTGCTGCAGCTCGATGACGGTACGGAGGTCTGGTACTGCCACCTCTCCTCCATGGCGGTGACCTCCGGGACGGTCGGCGCGGGCGAGACCATCGGACGGGTCGGCGCGACCGGCAACGTCACCGGGGCCCACCTGCACCTTGAGGTGCGCAAGGGCGGCTCGACGGTCGACCCGCTGGCGTGGCTCGAATCCAAGGGGCTCAGCGTCTAGTCCGGGGGCGCTGCCGCGCTGTCCCGCCGTCCGCCGAGGCGCCGGTCTTCAGGGGCGGACGGAGGCGGACAGCGCCGGGGTCCTGGGGGGCGGCACCGCGATCGGGGCCGGTGCCGGTGCCGCCGGTGTCGTCGGCCGGGCGAAGGGCGGCGCCGGCCGGGTGGCCAGGGGCTCCCGGGAGGCCTGGGGCGGCCGGGGGGTGTGCGGGCCGGCCAGCGGGTCGTACCACGGCGGCAGCAGCTCCTCCAGCACCGCGGCCCGCGCCAGGACGGGCGCGGCTGTCGCCCGGCGGAGCCAGAGGCGGTCCAGCAACTCCCGTTCCCGTACGGCGAAGTCCCGGTCGCGGGCGGGATCCCGGTCGGGGCCGGCGGTCTGCCGGGCGTGCCGGCGCAGCAGGGCGAGGGCGGCGGCGTCCGCCGCGTAGCGGGAGACCGCCCGGGCGGCGGGCCGGCCACCGCTGCGGCGGGCCAGGGCCCGCGCCAGGGACCGGGCCGGCATAGAGGCCAGCGCCGGGACCTCCGCCGGGCCGAGCCAGCCCGCGCGGGCGTACACCGACAGCTCGGCGGCGACGGCGCGCAGTCTGTGACGCCGTATCCGCACGGCCAGCCCCAGCAGCAGCGCGAACGCCGGGACCATCACGCAGCCGTAGACCGCGTAGAAACCGTACTCACCGAAATGTGAGGAGCCGTTCCACAGCGCGTGCAGACCCATGGCGAGGCCCAGGCCCAGCAAGGGCGGGCCCGTCCGGCGCGCGCGGCCCGCACCGACCGCGGCCATGCCGACGCCGAGCCCGGTCAGCACGGTGAACAGGGGGTGTGCGAACGGCGACAGCACCGCCCGCACGAAGAACGTCGCCGCCGTCATGGAGTCCAGGACGCCGGTGCCCTTGGCGAGGTCCTCTTCGAAGGCGTTGCCCAGGTAGAGGACGTTCTCGGTGCAGGCGAAGCCGGTGGCGGTGAACCCGGCCAGCACGAACCCGTCGGCCGGGCCGGTGAACTGCCGTCTTCGGAAGGCGAAGACGAGGAGCAGCGCCGCGGCCTTGGCGCTCTCCTCCACGACCGGGGCGATCGCCACCGAGCCGAACCGGTCGGCGTCGAAGGGGTCGGTGGTGGCCGCGGCTATCCACTCGGTCGCGAAACTGTTCGCCAGTATCGCGATCAGCGCCGCGGTGCAGGCCCCCCAGCCGAAGCAGAACATCAACTGCCGCCAGGGGGCGGGCGCGGCCCGGCCGAGCCACCGGAACGCCGCCATCAGCGGCGGTACGGGCAGCAGGGCCAGGCCGAGTCCTACGAGGAAACCGGCGGTGCCGGTCTGCTCCCGCACGAGTTCCAGGATGGTGAACCCGGTCGCGGTGAGCAGGGTGACGGGCACGCACACGCGGACCGGGTCCGGTGTGCGTGCGAGCACACGGGAGAGCGCTCGGAGCACATGGTGACCCTACCGAGCCGCTCGGACACTCGGAGTGATGTTTGTCAGTTCTTGGGGCGGACGCGGGTGAAGAGGAGGTCGTGGACGACGTGGCCCTTGTCGAGTCCCTGGCCCTCGAAGCGGGTGAGGGGGCGGAACTCGGGGCGCGGCGCGTAGCCGCCGTCGGCCTGCGTGTTCTCGAACTCCGGGTGTGCGCTGAGGACTTCGAGCATCTGCTCCGCGTACGGCTCCCAGTCCGTCGCGCAGTGCAGCAGGGCCCCCGGCGCCATGCGGGTGGCGGCCAGGTCGAGGAACTCGGGCTGGATCAGCCGCCGCTTGTGGTGGCGGGCCTTGGGCCACGGGTCCGGGAAGTACACGCGCAGTCCGGCGAGGGAGTCGGGCGGCAGCATCTCGCGGAGCAGGATGATGGCGTCGCCGTTGGCCACGCGGACGTTGGTGAGGCCGGCGCGCTCCGCGAGGGCGAGCAGGTTGCCCTGGCCCGGGGTGTGCACGTCGGCGGCGAGGACACCGGTCGAGGGGTCGGCGGCGGCCATCTGGGCGGTGGCCTCGCCCATGCCGAAGCCGATCTCCAGGACCACGGGCAGGCCGTCGAAGAGGCGGTGGAGGTCGATGACCTCGTGGCCGTCGATGTCGAGCCCCCAGGTCCCCCACAGGCGCTTCAGCGCCTCGCCCTGGCCGGTGGTGACCCGGCTGCGGCGCGGCTGGAAGCTGCGGATCCGCCGCTCGTGGTGCGATCCGGCGGGGTCGGGCGCGGGGCCGTCGGGGAAACGGGGCTCGGTGCGCCACTTGGGGGGCACGTACGCGGTCGCCTCGGGCGCGGTGTCCGGGAGGCTGGGCTGGGGGTTCGGGGACTCAGACACAATGCGCCGATTCTACGACGCGGGTGCCCTGACCCGGCCGGGGCGCGGTCCGGCCGACGGGCGCCGGTGCGGGGCGGTGCGGAGCGGGTGGAGGGGCTCCCTCCGCATGGAGTCCATGATCGGATTTCGGCACACTGTGCGCCATGACACAGGGGCGTACGGGATTGATCATCGGCGGTGCCTTCGGCCTCGTCTTCATCGGGGCGAACGCCGGCGCCGTGGCGCCGGCCGCCGTCCCGCTGCGGCTGCTCGCGGTGGCCGCGTTCGTGGGCCTGTTCTTCGTGTCCCGGCGCCCGGCGGACCCCACCGGTGGCGACGGCGACGGCGGCGGCGACGCCGGAGCGGCGCGTACGGCCTTCGGGCGGCGCTACTGGCTCGTGGTGGCCGGTGAGGTGATCGCCGCACTGGCCGGGGTCGCCGTCGTGAACGTCTACGCCCCGCACCTGACGGGGGCGTGGATCGCGCTCGTCGTCGGACTGCACTTCTTCGGCCTCGCGGCCGTCTGGCACCAGGCCTCGCTGCGCGTGCTCGGCGCCGCGATGTCGGCCTGTGCCGCCGCCGGAATGGTCCTGGGCGCGGCCGGCGCGGGACCCGCGGTGGTGGCGTCCGTCGCCGGGATCGCCCCGGGGGTGCTGCTGCTCGCCTCGGTGTGGTGGTCCGCCCTCGCCGCCGGGCCCCGTACGGCGGCCGACGCGGCTTAGGCCGTCTCTTCCGGATCTTGCCGGGACCGGCAGGCCCTGGCGAACGGCCGCCTCGCCGGAGGCCCTAGCGGGCGGCCGGCGCGCCGCGGGTCAGACGCGGCAGGGAGGCGTCGAGGGCCGGGACCGCCCGGCGGCGCGGGGTGGAGGTGCCCGTCCAGCAGGTTCCGCGGCGGGCGAGGAGGCGGCGCAGCCACAGCTCCATCGAGACGAGCTCCGCCAGCCCGTCGAGCGGTACGGGCTTGCCGTCGGCGGCCTCGGACAGGGCCCGCTGCACGACCCGGGCCTCGATCAGCCCGGCGTCGGCCAGCAGCGGGGCGGAGAACAGGGAGAGCAGGCCGGGCAGGGCGGCCCGCAGCCCGAGCCGGGTCGCGGTCTCGTTCGGGGTGTGGGCGGAGGCGCCCCACCCGGGCGGCAGTTCCCGCACCCCGGCGGAGGCCAGCACGCTGCGCAGGATCTCGGCGCGGGCCCCGGGCTGCACCCGCAGGGACTCCGGCAGGGCGCGCGCGGCCCGTACGACCTGGTTGTCGAGGAACGGCGCGTGCAGGCGCTGGCTGCGGACCTCCACGGCCTGCTCGAAGACCCGGTGGTCGGCCGCGTGGCGGGCCAGCAGCGCGCGGGCGCGGGCCTCACCGGGCCGCAGCGAGAGCGGGGGGCGTCCGGCGGCGGCCCGGAGGCGGATCGATACTTCCGCCAGCGCCTCCCCGGTCAGCCAGCCCGCGGCCGGTCCCGGGCGGGACCAGGTCAGGGCCGCCAGGGAGGCGTCGACCGGCCCCGAGACCGTGGCGGCGACCCCGCCCTCGCGCAGCCGGGCCGCCGCCGCCTCGATGCCCGCGCGGTACGGCGTACGGGCCAGGCGGCGGGCCGCCGAGTACACGGTGAGCGGCACGAGGAGGGACTCCCCGGAGGCCGAGGCGGCGCGGGCGAGGGCGGCGACCGGGCGCAGCAGGTGGCGGCGTCTGCGGTCCAGCAGGAGGTCGGCCATGCGGGCGGGGTGCGCGTCCAGGACCTGGCGGGCCCCGTGCCCGGTGAAGTGGTCCGCGGAGCCGGCCGCCAGCCGCCGCCGCTCACGGGCGGCGGTGACCAGGGACGGGCCGGGTTCGTCGGTGAGCGGGCCGTCGAGTTCCGCGTAGGGCAGGGCCTCCGCGGCCGCGGCCACCACGACGTGGTGCAGCCGGGGGTCGGCGGCGAGGGCGTGGGCGCGTTCGAGCTCGGCCTCGCGGCCCTGGGGGGTGGCCAGGTCGTTGAAGGTGACGGCGAGGAGCCGGGAGCCGGTGCCGGGCAGGGTGCCGGGGGAGCCCGGGAGCCCGGCGGCGAGGAGGGCCAGCGTCGCCGAGGCGCTGCCGCCGGAGAGGTCGGCGCCCACCCCGGGCGCTGGGGCGCCCCGGGCCGCACGCCGGTCGGCGGGTCCCATTCCGGGCACGGGGCCGGGGTCGGTCACCAGTACGTCGGGAGCATGCCGGGGCGCCGTGAGCCGGGCGCGCACCGCGGCCGTCAACGCTTCCCGTACGCCCTCCACCGCGCGCTCCGGGTCGGACTCGGGCGCGGCCACCGCGAGGGAGGCCACCGGCTCGTACCCGGTGATCTCCCGGGAGCCCTCGCGCAGGATCAGCGTGTGGCCGGGCGGGATCCGCCGCACGCCGACGTACGGTGTGCCGTCGCCCAGCGCCTCGGGGCTGTCGGGGCAGGCCAGCAGGGCCGCGAGGTGGCCGACGTCGAGCTGCGCCTCGATCAGGTCGGCGAGCGGGAGGGCGGCGGTGGCGTACGCGGTGCCGCCCGCCCAGGGCGTGTAGAAGACGGGCCGGGCCCCCGCGAGGTCACCGAGGACGGTGATGCGGCGGCCGGCCTGGACGACGGCGGTGTAGCTGCCGGACCACTCGGTGAGGTGGCGCAGGGCTCCGCCGCGGGCGGCGTAGAGGGCGCGGCGCAGCTCGGCGTCGGAGGCGCCGCAGCAGCCGAGGACGGCGAGCCGGGTGAAGGGGTCCGCGGGGTCGGCGGTGACGGTGCGGATCTCGTCGGGGCGCCAGTCGCCGACGGCCCAGAGGGGGTCGGGGTCGCCCCAGAGCAGTTGGGCGCCGACGGGGTGGACGGTGCGTTCCGCGTCCTGGGCGGCCGGATCGTCGGCGTACGCGGCGTCCGCGATGCCGCCGCGCGGCGGGGCCGCGTGGGGGTGCGCCCCGGGGGGTCCGTACGCGCCCTGGGGTCCGTACGCCCCGTGGGCGGGGTCCGCGTAGTCGGCCCGGCCGCCGCCGCGGGGCGGTTCGCCCTGGTGGGAGACCCGGCCGGCCGTGCCGAAGCTCGCGGCGATACTGCTCCACCCGACCAACCAGCGCACCGCCGCCTCCCCCAGCCCGTGGGCACATGACCGGGGCAACGGACGGCACGGACGACGCGGTCGGCGCCGGAGGGCGCGGCCGGCGGGACCCCGGGTGGCTCGGGGTCCATGCTGCCACGAGACGGGCGTGCGAGAGTGGCTTCGGGGGCGCGCATGCAAACGAACACGCCCCGGCCACACGGTATTTGGTGTTCCGTTCCCACCGCCCCATAGGTCGGTTTCGGCCATTCTTCGGCCGTGCTGAGTGCCCGCGGCGGTCCGCGCGCGGGCCGCGGCCCGGGAGGCGGTCTCCACCCCCCGGACCGTTCCGCCACCCGCGGGGATTGAGGCGGCGGCATCCCCCGGCCCTCCGGTTCCACGCGGCGGGCCGACCCACGCACCGCACATCGAATCGCCGGGCCCCGGGACCGGCCAGAGCGCACGGCCGGGCGCACGGCCACACGGGCGGAGCACGAGCTGACACGTGCGCCCCGGGGGCGGGCCCCGCCCGGACTGTGCATACGGACAACAATCCCGCCATACGGAAGTCGGGGCCTTAACGCTTGGGAGGCGGGGAACTACGCTGGGTTTACGAAATGCCGGGCGCCTATGCCCCGGCGGCGTCTGCGTTCCGCGTGTGACGAGGGGTGGCGCATGTCCAGGGAGCTCCGCGAGCCCAATGAGAAGCTCGGCGCCGTCCTCGCCCTCGCGGGCATCAGCAACGCGGGACTGGCCCGGCGGGTCAACGACCTCGGCGCGCAGCGCGGTCTGACGCTCCGGTACGACAAGACCTCGGTCGCGCGGTGGGTGTCGAAGGGGATGGTGCCCCAGGGCGCCGCGCCGCACCTGATCGCGGCGGCCATCGGCGCGAAGCTGGGGCGCCCGGTGCCGCTGCACGAGATCGGGCTGGCGGACGCGGACCCCGCGCCCGAGGTCGGGCTGGCCTTCCCGCGCGACATCGGCGCGGCCGTGCGGTCGGCGACCGACCTCTACCGGCTCGACCTCGCGGGGCGGCGGGGCGGTGGCGGGATCTGGCAGTCGCTCGCCGGGTCCTTCGCGGTGTCGGCGTACGCGACGCCCGCGTCGCGCTGGCTGATATCTCCGGCCGACAGCTCGGTGGCGCGCGAACCGGGTCCCGTACGGGAGAAGGCTCCGCTTCCGGTTCCGGTTCAGGCGGCCGGGGAGACCGCTGGTGCGGCCGCCGGGACCGCGGGAGCCACTGGGGCCGCCGGAGCCAGTGGGACCGCCGGAGCCGCCGGTACTGCCGGAGCCACCGGTACCGCCGGGACCGAGCGGGCCGGTGCGATCGGCGGGGTGGCCAGGGCCGTGGCGCCCCGGCAGGCGTCCGGTGTGCCCGGACCGTCCGTACGGACCCCTGCGCAAGGCGTTGTGCCCGCCCGGCCCGGATCCGAAACCGGTCAGCAGGCCCCCGCCGCTCCCGCGGCCACGGCCCCCGCCGCTCCCGCCGTGCTCTCGGACGCCTCCCCGCAGCGCGTCGGCCACAGCGACGTCGCGAAGCTGCGCGAGGCCGCCGAGGACGCCCGCCGCTGGGACTCCAAGTACGGCGGCGGCGACTGGCGTTCGTCGATGGTCCCCGAGTGCCTGCGGGTCGACGCCGCGCCGCTGTTGCTCGGCTCGTACAGCGACGAGGTGGGCCGCGCCCTCTTCGGCGCCACCGCCGAACTGACCCGGCTGGCGGGCTGGATGGCCTTCGACACCGGCCAGCAGGAGGCGGCCCAGCGCTACTACATCCAGGCGCTGCGGCTGGCCCGCGCGGCCGCCGACGTACCGCTCGGCGGTTACGTCCTGGCCTCGATGTCGCTCCAGGCGACCTACCGGGACTTCCCCGACGAAGGAGTGGACCTCGCCCAGGCCGCCGTCGAACGCAACCGGGGCCTGGCCACCGCCCGCACCATGAGCTTCTTCCGCCTCGTCGAGGCCCGCGCCCACGCGAAGGCGGGCGACTCGGCCGCCGCCGGGGCCGCGCTGCGGGCCGCCGAGGGCTGGCTGGAGCGTTCCCGTGAGGGTGACGCCGATCCGATCTGGCTGGGTTTCTACTCGTACGACCGTTTCGCGGCGGATGCCGCGGAATGCTACCGGGACCTGAAACTCCCTCGCCAGGTCCGGCGTTTCACCGAACAGGCGCTGTCCCGCCCCACCGAGGAGTACGTACGCTCACACGGGCTGCGGCTCGTGGTGAGCGCGGTCGCCGAGCTGGAGTCCGGCAACCTCGACGCGGCCTGCGCGGCCGGCACCCGGGCCGTGGAGGTCGCGGGCCGGATCTCCTCGGCACGGACCAACGAGTACGTACGGGACCTGCTGCACCGGCTGGAACCGTACGGGGACGAACCGCGCGTCGCGGAGCTGCGCGAGCGGGCCCGACCGCTCCTGGTGACACCCGCGTAGCCGCTCTGTCGGTGGCGGGGTGCAGTATGCAGGGGTGGGAGGTGTCAGCGTGGGCGGCGGCGTGGACTGCGATGTGCTGGTGATCGGTGGCGGGATCGTCGGCATGTCGACGGCGCATGCCCTGTCGCGGCTGGCCCCGGGGACGCGGGTGACCGTACTGGAGAAGGAGACCGGCCCCGCCCGGCACCAGACGGGCCGCAACAGCGGGGTGATCCACAGCGGCATCTACTACCGCCCGGGATCGCTCAAGGCGCGCTTCGCGGTGCGCGGGGCCGCCGAGATGGTGAAGTTCTGCGCGGAGCACGGCATCGCCCACGAGGTGACGGGCAAGCTGATCGTCGCCACCGAGCGCGCGGAGCTGCCGCGCCTGCACTCCCTCGTCCAGCGCGGTCGCGAGAACGGCATCCCGGTGCGCGAGCTCGGCCCCGCGCAGATCGCGGAGTACGAGCCGGAGATCCGGGGCCTCGCCGCCATCCACGTCGGCACGACCGGCATCGTCGACTACGGGCAGGTCGCGGCGCAGCTCGCGGAGTCCTCCGGCGCCGAGATCCTCTACGGCGCCGAGGTGGACCTGATCTCCCGCCGCCCCTCCGCCGTCGCGGTGCGCACCACGTCCGGGCTGGTGGTCAGGGCGAAGGTGCTGGTGAACTGCGCCGGCCTGCAGTGCGACCGGATCGCCCGCCTCGCCGGTGACGACCCCGGCATGCGGATCATCCCCTTCCGCGGCGAGTACCACGATCTGGCCCGCCCGGAGCTGGTCCGGGGTCTGGTCTACCCGGTGCCCGACCCGGCGTTCCCCTTCCTCGGCGTCCACCTCACCCGCGGCATCGGCGGCGGCGTCCACGTCGGCCCGAACGCCGTCCCGGCGCTGGCCCGCGAGGGCTACGACTGGGCCACCGTCCGGCCCCGCGACCTCGCCACCGAGCTGGCCTGGCCGGGATCCTGGCGGATGGCGTCCCGGCACTGGCGCTACGGGGCCGGGGAGATCCACCGCTCGCTGTCGAAGCGGGCCTTCACGGACGCGGTACGCCGCCTCCTGCCCGGCGTCACCGCCGCGGACCTCACCCCGGCCGGGTCCGGAGTCCGCGCGCAGGCCGTCCTGCGGGACGGGACCCTCGTGGACGACTTCCTCATCCGCGAGGCCCCGCGCACGGTCCACGTCCTCAACGCCCCGTCACCGGCGGCGACCGCGTCCCTCCCCATCGGCCAGGAGATCGCCACCCGCACCCTCACCACCCTCCGCACGTCCTGAACCGTCCCACCGGGAGAGATCCAGCCCGGTCGGAGCCGGCGTCGGAGGCGGAGGCACGGAGGCGCGGGCGCGGGGTCGGAGGCGCGGGGTCGGGGGCGGAGCCCCGGGAGCACGGGCGCAGCCCCGGGAGCCCGGGCACGGCCCGCTCGCCCGGTGCCTCGCCCCAGCGGCAGCCGGCGGCGCCGCGCCCGGCCCCTACGGGTTCGCCCGTCCCCGCAGGGGCGTCGCCCGAACCGGGGCGGGACCGTCCGGGTGGGCCGTGGGCCGTCCCCGTGGGCCGTGGGCCGTGGCCCGTGGCCGAGGCCGGGGGCCGGGCGAACCCGCCGAGGTCGGGAGCCGGGGCCGGGAAATCCCGCGTCGCTTCCCGCGGGGGCAGGGCAGAATTGCCCGGTGCGGTACCTCATCCTCGGCATCACCGAGGCACGTGACGAGACCGGCGCCCCCCTTCCCCTCGGCGGCGCCCGCCTGCGCGCGCTCCTGGCCGCGCTCGCCCTGCGCGCCGGCGGCCCCGCCGCCGCCCCCGTCGCCGATCTCGTCGACGAGGTCTGGGGCGACGATCCGCCCCAGGACGCCCCCGCCGCCCTTCAGGCCCTCGTCTCCCGGCTGCGCCGCACCCTGGGGTCCCGCGACAGCGTCCGCGCCGACCCCGCCGGCGGCTACCGCCTCGCCGCGGCCCGCGAGGACGTCGACCTGCACCGTTTCACCCGGCTCGCGGCCCTCGGCGCCGAGCAGCTCGCCGCGCCCGCCGCCGACCCCGCCGCGGCGGCGGCCACCCTCCGAGAGGCCCTCTCGCTCTGGCGCGGCCCCGCCCTCGCCGACCTCCCCGAGCCCGCCCGCACCTCCCTCGCCGCCGCCACCGAGGCCCGCCGCACCCGCGCCGCGCGCGACCGCGTCGAGGCGGACCTGCACAGCGGCGCCACCGCACCGGCCGCACTCCTGCCGGAGATCGAGGCGCTGATCCACGAGCATCCGTACGACGAAGAACTGCGCGCCCAGCAGCTGCGCGCACTCCGCGCCGCCGGACGCCCCGCCGACGCGCTCGCCGCGTACGAGCGCACTCGACGCGATCTCGCCGAACGCCTCGGCACCGACCCCGGCCCGCGGCTCCGCGCCCTGCACGCGGAGCTGCTCCAGTCCCCGCCGCCCCCGCCCCCGCAGCCCCGCGGCAACCTCCGCCCCCGCCTGACCTCCTTCGTCGGCCGCGAGCCCGAACTCGCCGCGCTCGCCGGCGACCTCGCCCGCTTCCGGCTCGTCACCCTCACCGGCCCCGGCGGCTCCGGAAAGACCCGGCTCGCCGAGCACGCCGCCGCCGACCAGCCGGATTCCGGCTGGCTCGTCGAACTCGCCCGGCTCGACCACCCCGCCGCCGTACCCGGCGCCGTCCTCAGCGCCCTCGGCCTGCGCGAGAGCAGCCTCGTCGCCCGCGAGAAGGCCACCACCGCCGACCCCACCGACCTCCTCGTCGAGCACTGCGCGCACCGCAGCCTGCTCCTCGTCCTCGACAACTGCGAGCACGTCATCGGCGCCGCCGCCGAACTCGCCGAACGCCTCCTCACCCACTGCCCCGGCGTCCGCATCCTCGCCACCAGCCGCGAACCCCTCGGCGTGCCGGGCGAGTTCCTGCGCCCCCTCGAACCCCTGCCGCCCGCCCCCGCGCACCGGCTCTTCGCCGAGCGCGCCGCCTCCGCCCGCCCCGGCTTCACCCCCGGCGACGATCCCGCCGCCGTCGCCGAGATCTGCGCCCGCCTCGACGGACTGCCGCTGGCCATCGAACTGGCCGCCGCGCGGCTGCGGCTGCTCACCCCGCGCCAGATCGCCGACCGGCTCGACGACCGCTTCCGCCTCCTCACCGGCGGCGCCCGCACCCTGCTGCCCCGCCAGCAGACCCTGCGTGCGGTCGTCGACTGGTCCTGGGACCTCCTCGACGCCTCCGAACGGGCCGTCCTCGCCCGTCTGTCGGTCTTCGCGGGCGGCTGCGACCTGGCCGCCGCCGAAGCCGTCTGCGCCGAACCGGGCGACGACGGCGACGACGGAAACGGCCACGGCCACGGCCACGGCCACGGCTACGGCCACGGCTACGGCCACGGCACCCTCGACGTCGCCGACGTCCTCGGCTCACTCGTCGGCAAGTCCCTCGTCCTCGCCGAACCCGACGAGGACGAGACCTCGCCCGGCATGCGCTACCGCATGCTGGAGACCATCCACGAGTACGCCGCCGAACGCGCCGCCGCCGACCCGGCCGCCCTGCGCGCCACCGCCCACCGCCACGCCGCGCACTACCTCGCCTTCGCCGAGCACGCCGAACCCCTGATCCGCTCCGCGGTCCAGCTCCCCTGGATCCGGCGCGTCGAGACCGAGCTCGACAACCTCCGCTCCGCGCTCGACACCACCCTCGGCACCGCCACCCCGCAGGCCCCGGACGCCACGGAGTCCGCCCAGCGCATCGCGCTCTCCCTGGGCTGGTTCTGGTGGCTGCGCAACTACCGCGTCGAGGGCGTCGAATGGATCGGCCGCATCCTCGACCGCACCCCCGAGGACCCGCCCGAGAGCTCGCCCGCGTACTGGGGCTGCATGCGCCTGCGGATCCTCCACATGTTCCTGCTGGCCGAGAGCAACCGGGGCGACCACTTCCACACCCCCGAGTACCGGGCCCTCGCCACCCGCATGCGGGAGGCCTTCCGCCGGGAGTCGCCGGAGTCCACCCGCTTCCCGGGGATGCTCTGGCCCGCGCTGGGCTTCCTCACCGGCCAGACCCCCGACTTCCTGGCCGACCTCGACCGGGGCGTCGCCAACGCGCGCCGCCATGCGGGGGACTGGGAACTCGGCGTCATCCTCATGCTCCGCACGCACACCGCCATCGACACGACCGGCGGCCTGCCCACCGTGGACGCCGACCTCGCCGAGCTCCGCCGGATCGCCTCCCGGATCGGCGACCGCTGGACCCGCGCACAGGTCGCCAGTGCCGCCGGGGAACTGGCCCTCTCGCGCGGCCGGTTCGACGACGCCCGCGCCGAGTACGAGGAGTGCCTGCGCCTGGCCCGCGAGGTCGGCGCCCACACCGAGGCCCCCTTCGCCATCGCCCGCATCGCGGAGGCCGCCTACAGCGGCGGCGACCTCGACGGCGCCGAGTGCCTCCTGGCCGAGGCCGAGCAGGAGGCCGAACGGCAGGGCGGTGTGTACGACGTCGCCGCCTTCGCCGGGCTCCTCGCCGCGATGTTCACCCTCCAGCGCGGCGACACCGTCCGGGCCCGCGCCGAATGGCAGGGCGCCCGCGCCGCGGCGGACGGCATCACGGGACCCCCGCAGTTCGCGGCCGGGCTGGACACCGTCGAAGCCGTCCTCCTCGCCCGCGAACAGGGCCCGGAAGCCGGCCTCGCCAAGGCCGCCCAGGGCCTCGCCGACGCGGTCGCCGCCCGTTGCGCGGAGCGGTTCCTGGCCACCCTCGCCGAGACCGCCGCCCTGCTGCTGGCGGACACCGACCGTCCGGCCGAGAGCGTACGGGTCCTCGCGGCGGCCACCGCCTGGCGCGCGGGCCACCCCCGTCCGGTCCCCGAGGAGGCCGCCCTGGAGGGCCTCCCGGCCCGCACCCGCGCCCTGCTCGGGGCGGCCGGCCAGGCCGCGGCCGAAGCGGAGGGCCGGACCCTCGGCCCCGCCGAGGTGGCCGCCCTGCTCGCCGCCCCCACCGCGCTCAGCGGCAGCTGATCACCGAGTCCGCCCAGCTCGCCAGCGTCGGCAGATGCCCCTGCCCGGCCTGTTCCACCACCAGCCGCAGCGTCGTGTGCCCGGCCAGGGACACCTGGACGTCCGCCGGGGCGTCGCCGTACCCCAGCGCCCCCGAACGCCACAGCCGCTGCCCGTCGCCGTAGACGGAGAACCGCAGCTTCCCGTCGGTCGGCAGCGACAGCCCGTCCACCCCGGCGCGCGCCGAGAAGCCGGTGCACTGCCGGTTGAGGGCGATCTCCACCGAGGAGCGGGAGTTCACCGTGACGCCCTGCCCGAAACGCCGGTCGCCCACCTCCAGCCCCCACCGCTGCCACACCCAGCTGCTGCGCCAGGTCTCCACCTCCGGCCCGGTGTGCTGCCCGAACGCGGAGTGCCCGAGCCGCGCCAGCTGGAAGTCCCGGGCCGACGGGGGCTTCGGCGAGGGCTTGACGGGTGACGGCGTGGGCGTCGGGCTCCGAGGCGGCTCCGGCACGGGCGAGGCCGACGGCGGCTTCGACGCCGGGGCCGGGGCCGGGGGCGGGACCGAGGGCGTCGGCGGCCCCGGCACGGGAGCCGAAGGTTGCGGAGAGCGCCGGGGCGGCACGGGTTCCGGCGCGGCCGGCGACGGAGCCCCCGGCGCGCTGCTCTCCGGAGCCGCGGACGCGGGCGGCTTCGGCACGGCCGGAGCCACCACCCCGGGTGCGGGCTTCGCCGCGGCCTGCGGTTCGGGCTCGTCCCCGGCGAGGGCGAACACCACCCCTGCCGCCGCGGCGACCGCTATCCCGGCGGCGAGGGCGGCCTTGGCGGGCAGCCCGAGCCCCTCGGCGACGGCGGCACCCCCGGCCCCCGCCCCGGCACCCCCGGTCCCTCCGGCCGCCCCCGCCCCGGCCGTACCCGCGGCACCGGCCCCCGCCCCGGCCGTACCCGCTGCACCGGCCCCCGCGGAGGAACCGCCCGCGGCGGCGGCAGCGGCTCCCGCCCCACCGGCCGCGACGGCCCCACCCGCCACGACCCCGGCCGCCTTGGCTGCGTACCCGGCGGCGAACCACCCGATGACCGCGACCGGCAGCAGCGCGGGAATCCCCGCGTTGACGTCCTTCAGCTCCCCGGCGGCGAGCCGGCACTTCGCGCACTCCTCCAAGTGCTTGCGCAGCCCCCGCTCCGCCCGCATCCGCAACCCGCCCCGGGCATAGGCGCCCAGCCGGTCCGCGTACCGCGCGCAGTCGCCGCCCTCGACGAGCGCGGAACTCACGTGCGCCTGGAGGTAGGCCTGCTTGAGGCCCTCCCGGGCCCGGCTGGCCAGCACCGCCGTCGCGTTGGCGCTCAGCCCGAACAGCGGGGCGATCGCACTCGGCGAGGCCTCCTCGACCGTGGTGTGCCACAGCACGGCCTGCCACCGCTCCGGCAGGCTCCGGAAGGCCTGCAGGGCGAGCGACCGCTCGGCCTCGTGCATCGCCCGGACGTCCGCGCCCAGTTCCAGGCCGTCCGCACCGGACATCCCGCCCAGCCCGCCGGTGCCCTCGGTACCGGCCGCCGCCTGCTCCGCGAACAGCGCGAAGTCCTCGACCAGATGCTCCCGCCGGGCGGTCTTCCCCCAGGCCGCGGCGACCCGCCGCACGGTGGTGAGCAGGTATGCCCGCACCGACTGGTCCGGCCCGGCACCACCCCGCACCGCCTGGAGCGTCCGCGCGAACACCTCGGCGGTCAGGTCGTCGGCGGTGTGCCCGTCCCGGCAACAGGTGCGTGCGTACCGGCGTACGGCCTCGGAGTGCCGACGGAAGAGTTCCTCGTACGCGCCGTCGTCACCGCCGCGCATCCGGGCGATCAAATCGGCGTCGGACGGCGGCAGATCGGCACCACCCGGCCGCGGAGCGGCGTGCCGTCCACCGGGTTCGCGCTGGGCCGGCACCTGCCGCGGGGGCAGGCTCCCCGGCCCGGCCTCCCCGCCCGAACCAGCGGGGGACTCGTCCCGCCCGTCAACGCTCATCGCGGAAGCCCCCGCACGACACACTCAGCCCGGTACACCGATCCAGCGTGTCACACGGCGCCGGTGCCCCGGATGCCTCTGCGCGGCATCCACCCGTCCGGGCAAGTTCCGGCGACTCGATGACACCACCGAAAAAACGGGACTCACCCGTTCGAGCGACTGCCGCCCCGCTGGTGCCCGTTGACGAACCGACCGGAAGCAACGCGCCCGCCCGCCGGACCCGGCCCTCGCCGAAAGCCCCCGAACCACCGCACCCCGGACCGCCCCCGGACCACCCTTCCCGGACCACCCTTCCCGGACCACTCCGCCCGGGGCCCGCCGTCACCCACCCCGCCACACCCCGACGGCAACCGGGGACCGGCAGAACCCGACGGCACTCCCACAGGTCGCTCCCGCACGGCACTCCTGTACGGAGCCCCCGCGCACGGCACCACCCAGGCAGCCCTCCCGGCCGGTCCGTGCAGGCGACCCTGTCCTCCCGGACAGGACCACCCGCACGGCTCACACCGACTCAGACCCCCGGCGCGACTCGCAACGGCTCAGGCCACCCGGGCACGGCTCAGACCACCCGGCCGGGTCAGGCCCCCGCCACGGCTCACACCGTCCGGGACCGCAGCCCTTCGAGCAGGATGTCCAGCAGTCGGGCCGAAGCCGCGGCCTGCTGTGCCGGGTCCGGCAGTGCGGGAGCGGCGGTCGCTATCACCAGCAGCACATCGGCCACCGTGACATCGGCCCGCAGCTCGCCGGCCTCCCGGGCCCGGTCCACGAGCCGCCCGACGACCTCCAGCAGTGCACCCGCCCCGGAGTCCTCCGCCGGCTCGTCCTCGACGGAGCTGCGCGAGCCCACGACCCGCAGGTCCGGCACCCCGGCCACGACGGCCTGCCGCTGCTGCGGCACACGCGCCGCGGCGGCTTCCTCCTCGGACCCGTCCTCCTCGGCGGCACCGACGCGCAGGACCTGCGGCGGCAGCAGCCGGCCCGCGCCCGAGGCGACGGAGGTCCGCAGGAAGCGCGACAGCGCCTGCCAGGGCTCCTCCTCCTGGCCGAGGGCGGACTTGGCCTGCTCCGTCAGCCGGGCGGTCTCCTCCTCGGCTATCCGCCGGACCAGGACGTCCTTGCTCGGGAACCGCCGGTAGACGGTCCCGACACCGACCCGCGCGCGCCGCGCCACGTCTTCCATCGGAGCGCCGTAGCCGAGCTCGCCGAACACCTCGCGGGCAGCCCGCAGGACGTGTTCGAGGTTGCGCTGGGCGTCGACGCGCAGCGGCGTGGAACGGCCCACTCCGTGGGTCGTGGCGCCCGCCATCACGCGGCCGCCGCTCTCCGCGGACAGCGCGGTGACAGAGCCATGGAAATCGGAAATATGCATATGTATCCCCCGGTAATCATATGTCTCCCCCCGGAGACACTCCCCGCCTTCGTGTCGAGGGGGGCCACGGTCATGGGGCCCTGGTCCTACTCCTCGACGAGATACGAACATAGTTGAGCCAGAGTCAATTCAGAAGAGGCAGCCCCGGACGGAGCGCCGCCCGATCGGAGCATTCATCCCCACTTTTCCGCCGCAAGTCTCCGGAATCAACCATTCCGTAGGCCCTGACCTGCGAACCTTTCCCCCTACCCGGCTCCCGCGGCAGACCCGTCCCGCCACCCTCACCGGTCACACAATGTGCCGGGCCTGTGGACAAACTCCCGGCCACGTTGCGTCATGGGATGGTGAAGGCTGCTAACTCCCGGGGCGACGCACCCGGCACCCCGCCCCCCGCGCGCATCCTCGTGGTCGGAGGCGGATACGTCGGCATGTACACGGCGCTCGGTCTCCAGCGGAAGCTGAGATCCGGCGAAGCCGAGATCACGGTGGTCACACCCGAGCCCTACATGACCTACCAGCCCTTCCTCCCCGAGGCCGCCGCGGGCTCGATCTCCCCCCGCCACGTCGTCGTCCCCCTGCGCCGCGTCCTCGACCGCTGCCGCATCGTCATCGGCGAGGCCCGCCGCATCGACCACGCCAAACGGACCGCCACCGTCACCACCCTCGCCACCGCCGAGGAGGGCACCGGCGACATCGAGATCGAATACGACGAACTCGTCCTCGCCCCCGGCTCCGTCTCCCGCACCCTCCCCATCCCCGGCCTCGCCGACTACGGCATCGGCTTCAAGACCGTGGAAGAGGCCATCGGCCTGCGCAACCACGTCATCGAGCAGATGGACATCGCCTCCTCCACCCGCGACCCCGAGATCCGCGCCGCCGCCCTCACCTTCGTCTTCGTGGGCGGCGGATACGCAGGCGTCGAGGCACTCGGCGAGCTGGAGGACATGGCCCGCTACGCGGCCCGGTACTACCACAACGTCAAACCCGAGGACATGAAATGGGTGCTGGTCGAGGCCAGCGACCGGATCCTCCCCGAGGTCGGCCCCGAAATGGGCACCTACACCGTCCGCGAACTGCGCCGCCGCAACATCGACGTACGCCTGGAGACCCGCCTCGACTCCTGCGAGAACCGCGTCGCCGTCCTCAGCGACGGCTCCCGCTTCCCCACCCGCACCATCGTCTGGACCGCGGGCGTCAAACCCCACCCCGTCCTCGCCGCCACCGACCTCCCCAAGAACGACCGCGGCCGCCTCGCCTGCACCGCCTTCCTCACCGTCGAAGGCGTCGAACACGCCTGGGCCGCCGGCGACGCGGCAGCCGTCCCCGACATCACCGCCGCCGAATCCGGCGCCACCTGCGCCCCCAACGCCCAGCACGCCGTCCGCCAGGCCAAACAGCTCGCCGACAACCTCGTCGCCGCCCTGCGCGACGAAGTCCTCACCGAGTACGCCCACAAGTACGTCGGCTCCGTCGCCTCCCTCGGCCTCCACAAGGGCGTCGCCCACGTCTACGGCCGCAAGCTCAAGGGCTACCCCGCCTGGTTCATGCACCGCGCCTACCACCTCAGCCGCGTCCCCACCTTCAACCGCAAGATGCGCGTCCTCGCCGAATGGACCCTCTCGGGCCTCTTCAAGCGGGAGATCGTTTCCCTCGGCTCCCTCGAACACCCCAGGGCAGAATTCGAACTCGCCGCAGGCGGACACCGTCCGCACCTCCCGCCGCCCCCCACCCCCGACCCCCCGCAGGACAGCCAGGGCTGACGTTGTCAGTGCGGTCGGCCACACTGGACGTGTGACCATAGGTGGGCTCACGCCTGCACAGAGTGACCTCACCGTCCAGCGACCGACCACGAGCGACACAGCGACCACTTGCGACACCAAGAGGCTTGAACGCAGTGAACTTCACGCGCTGGAGCGCCCGGTTTCCCGGAACGCAGCGCCGCGCCGCCGCCCGGAACGAGCACGCCGCAGCCCAGGCCAAACGGGGTGAAGGCTCCGTCCCGGCAGCACGCGGCGCGGCCGCCCACCCCGCCCCGCCCCCCGACGGCAGCCCGGCCGACCCCACCGTCCGCGGCACCGGCACGGCACCGCTCCCCGCCGTACCGGCCCTCGACGAGCTCTCCGTACGGGAGGTCCTGGGCCTGCTCCCGGCCCTCGTGGCCCTCGTCCACGGCCCCGAGCACCGCGTCGCCTACCTCAACGACGCCTACACCGCCGGCTTCGGCCCCAGGCCCACCGGCGCCCCGGCCCACGAGGCCCTGCCCGAGCTCGGCGACCTCGGCCTGCTCCCGCTCCTCGACCAGGTCCAGCGCAGCGGCAAGCCCCGTACGGCCAAGAACCGCACCGCCCCCGGCGGCGGCAGCTCCTACACCGTCACCTGCACCCCCGTGGAGTTCCCCAAGGCCGCCACCGACGGCGAACCCGACCCCCACCACAGCGGGATCCTGGTCCACCTCGCCGACGTCACCGACCACGCCGAGGCCGTCGACCGCCTCCGCGCCAGCGAACGCCGCCAGCGCGAGGCCGCCGTCACCCTCCAGCGCTCCCTCCTCCCCCAGGAACTGGAGCAGCCCGACGACCTCCGCGTCGCCGCCACCTACCAGCCCGGCGGCACCGAAGCGGCCGTCGGCGGCGACTGGTACGACGTCATCACCCTCGGCGCCGGCCGCACCGCCCTCGTCATCGGCGACGTCATGGGCCGCGGGGTGCGCGCCGCGGCCGTCATGGGCCAGCTCCGCACGGCGGTCCGCGCGTACGCCCGCCTCGACCTCCCGCCCCACGAGGTCCTGCAACTCCTCGACGGCCTCGCCGCCGAGATCGACGCCAGCCAGATCGCCACCTGCGTCTACGCCGTCCACGACCCCAACGAAGGCCTCCTCGCCTACGCCTCCGCCGGCCACCTCCCCATCCTCGTCCGCGACGAGGACGGCACCGTCCGCCGCGCCGCCGACCCCACCGGCCCCCCGCTCGGCACCGGCGGCTGGCTCCACAGCTCGGGGACCATCGCGCTGGGCCCCGGCTCCACCGCCGTCCTCTACACCGACGGCCTGGTCGAACGCCGCGGCGAGGACATCGACGAAGGCGTCGCCGCCCTCGAACGCGCCCTCTCCGGCGCCCAGGGCACCCCGGCGATCATCTGCGACCGCCTGATGCGCGCCCTCGGCGTGGACGCGGACCACGACGACGACGTCGCCGTCATGGTCCTCCAGCAGCCCGCCCGCACCGGCGCCGACGCCGAGCTCTTCCACAACGCGGCCCTCGAACTCCTCGGCGGAGTCGAAGCAGCCCCCCGCGCCCGCGCCTTCGCCCAGGGCGTCCTCGCCTCCTGGCGGTTCCCGGCCGAGCTCTGCGACCTCGGTGTCCTCGCCGCGAGCGAGCTCGTCGCGAACTCCCTCCAGCACGGCACCCCGCCCATGCGCCTGCGCCTGCGCCGCACCGACCGCCGCCTGATCATCGAGGTCACCGACGGGGACGACCACCTCCCGCGCCGCCGCCGCGCCGAACCGGCCGACGAGACCGGCCGCGGCATCTCGATCATCGCCACCATCGCCTCGTCCTGGGGCACCCGCCGCACCCCGGGCGGCGGCAAGGCCGTCTGGTGCGAGTTCGCCCTCCCCGACAAGTAGCCGCACACGGAAAAGGCCCCGGTCCAAAGGACCGGGGCCTTTTCCACACCCATACATACGTACGACTACACGTGCGCGGGCTCCACAGCGACGACGGCCGCGGGTACCGCGCCGACCACCGGCCCGCCCTGCGCCACGACCCGCGACAGCGACGGGTTGTCCTGCACCGGGCTCAGCTGCCCGCCCAGCCGCAGCGCCAGCCAGGCGATGCCCAGCGAGACCGCCACGAACACCCCGATGTAGAGCATCGGGACCCCGGCCCCCAGCGGCACGCCCAGCGGCCCGAGCGCCAGCGCCATCTGCTTCACCAGGGCGAAGGCGGAGTTGTACTGCCCGACCGAACCCTCCGGAGCCAGATCGGCCACCAGCGGCGCCAGCGTCGGCGACAGCATCGCCTCCCCGATCCCGAAGAGGGCGTACGTCGTCACGAACGCGCCCGCGGCCATGACCGCGCTGCCGTGCCCCATTCCCGAGAACCCGGCGATCACCCAGGCGACCGTCCAGATCAGCCCGACCAGCGCGATGACCCGCGACCGACGCCGCTTCTCCACCAGCCGCAGCACCACGAACTGCGCCACGACGATCGCACCGGTGTTGGCGGCGAGCGCGAACCCGAGGGTGGACGGGGTGATCCCCGCGGCCTCGGTCCCGAAGGCGGCCAGACCCGACTCGAACTGCCCGTAGCAGGCGAAGAACAGCACGAAGCCCAGCACGCACAGCTGCACCATCGCCTTGTGCTGCAGCATCCGCTTCCAGCCGCCGCCCGCCTGCGCCCCGTCCTTCTTCGGCATGGCGTCCTTGAGGCCCGCCACCTGGGGCATCCGCACGGTGGCGATCACCGCGGCCAGCACCAGGAACATCACGGCCTCGATGCCGAAGAGCAGCGTGAAGCTGCCGGGCCGGCTCTCGTCGACGATCTGACCGCCGACGAGACCGCCGATGCCCAGACCCAGGTTCTGCATGAAGAACTGCATGGCGAAGGACCGCGTCCGGGTGGACGGCGTCGAGCACCACACGATCATCGTGGCCAGCGCCGGCTGCATCACGGCCTGCCCGGCACCCAGCGCCAGCGCCGACAGCAGGATCGGCACGATCCCGGTCGACAGCCCGAGCGACAGCGCGCCCACCGAGGCGGCCACGGCCGCACCCATGACCACGGGCACCGGACCACGTCGGTCGATGACCCGACCGGTGAAGGGCAGCGCGACGAGAGCACCCAGGGCGAACGCCACGAACGCGCTCGTGGCGGCCATGGAGCCCAGACCTCGCACCTGCGCCACGTAGATGTAGAGGAACGGAACCGTGAAGCCGATACCGAACGCGGTCAGCGCGTTCCCGGCCTGGATCCGCCGCATCGCAGCGCCCATCACCCTGGTCACTTCTCACCTGCCTTTGATAACTGAAGCCTGAAGACTTCATCCCTAAAGTTCGACCCTTAACTCTACACATCGAAGGAGTTAGACGCCAACGGGTTCGTGCGATACTTCGACCCATGGGTGACACCCCCGACGGCGCCACGCCCGTCCACGAGCCGAGCCTCGACGAGCAGATCGCCGTCTACCAGCGCGAATTCCAGGACCTCGACCCCCAGGTCGAGAAGGTCGTCTCGGCCCTGAGCCGCCTGAACCGCCGCATGAACGTCGCGTACGGGCGCCAGACGGCGGCCCTGGGCATCAGCAACGCGGAGTGGGAGGTCCTGAAGGCCCTCGTCATCTCCGGGGCCCCCTACCGGATGGGCCCGAGCGAACTCGCGAAGCAGCTGGGCCTCACGCCGGCGGCGATGACCCACCGGATCGACCGGATGACGTCGGAGGGACTGGTGACCCGCGAGCGGGACGAGTCCAACCGCGTCCGGGTGATCGTGGAGCTGACGGACGAGGGCCGCAGCAAGTGGCTCGACGCGATGCGCGCGGCCACGGTCTTCGAGGAGGACCTCCTCCAGGACCTGTCGACGGCGGAACGCGGAGTCCTGGGCGACATGCTCACCCGGCTCCTGGACCGCGTCGAAGACCTCCAGTCCCGGGCCTGACCGCCCGGGTTGACACCGCCCTCGCTGATCCGTAAGGTTCTTCGAGTTGTCCCAGAGCCGGAAGGTTCTGGCGTCAACGAATCCCGCCGCCTCGTTGCGGCACCCAACTCAGCACGATCTCCCACTGGGAACGAATTCGGCGTGCCCGAATTCATTTCCGAAGGCCCGATTATCGGTTGCCGGGGAAATCCGCTAGAGTTCAGGAGTCGGAAGGGCCCAACAGCCCGGAAGACAAACCCCGCTGACTGGGGGTCAGGCCCGAAAGGATCTGATAGAGTCGGAAACGCAAGAACAACAGAACGAAAGCCCGGAGGAAAGCCCGAGAGGGTGAGTACAAAGGAAGCGTCCGTTCCTTGAGAACTCAACAGCGTGCCAAAAATCAACGCCAGAAGTTGATACCCCGTCCACTTCGGTGGATGAGGTTCCTTTGAAAAAGACCTGTGAGGTCGCCTTCGGGTGATGCTTGCAGGCAACCAAACACAGCGAGGACGTTGTGGCGCGTCGGTCATATTCCGACATGACGTGCCCGCTCTAAGTGTGTGTTGACCCGATTACGGGTAAACATTCATGGAGAGTTTGATCCTGGCTCAGGACGAACGCTGGCGGCGTGCTTAACACATGCAAGTCGAACGATGAAGCCCTTCGGGGTGGATTAGTGGCGAACGGGTGAGTAACACGTGGGCAATCTGCCCTTCACTCTGGGACAAGCCCTGGAAACGGGGTCTAATACCGGATAACACTCCTGCCCGCATGGGCGGGGGTTAAAAGCTCCGGCGGTGAAGGATGAGCCCGCGGCCTATCAGCTTGTTGGTGGGGTAATGGCCCACCAAGGCGACGACGGGTAGCCGGCCTGAGAGGGCGACCGGCCACACTGGGACTGAGACACGGCCCAGACTCCTACGGGAGGCAGCAGTGGGGAATATTGCACAATGGGCGAAAGCCTGATGCAGCGACGCCGCGTGAGGGATGACGGCCTTCGGGTTGTAAACCTCTTTCAGCAGGGAAGAAGCGAAAGTGACGGTACCTGCAGAAGAAGCGCCGGCTAACTACGTGCCAGCAGCCGCGGTAATACGTAGGGCGCAAGCGTTGTCCGGAATTATTGGGCGTAAAGAGCTCGTAGGCGGCTTGTCACGTCGGATGTGAAAGCCCGAGGCTTAACCTCGGGTCTGCATTCGATACGGGCTAGCTAGAGTGTGGTAGGGGAGATCGGAATTCCTGGTGTAGCGGTGAAATGCGCAGATATCAGGAGGAACACCGGTGGCGAAGGCGGATCTCTGGGCCATTACTGACGCTGAGGAGCGAAAGCGTGGGGAGCGAACAGGATTAGATACCCTGGTAGTCCACGCCGTAAACGTTGGGAACTAGGTGTTGGCGACATTCCACGTCGTCGGTGCCGCAGCTAACGCATTAAGTTCCCCGCCTGGGGAGTACGGCCGCAAGGCTAAAACTCAAAGGAATTGACGGGGGCCCGCACAAGCGGCGGAGCATGTGGCTTAATTCGACGCAACGCGAAGAACCTTACCAAGGCTTGACATATACCGGAAAGCATTAGAGATAGTGCCCCCCTTGTGGTCGGTATACAGGTGGTGCATGGCTGTCGTCAGCTCGTGTCGTGAGATGTTGGGTTAAGTCCCGCAACGAGCGCAACCCTTGTCCTGTGTTGCCAGCATGCCCTTCGGGGTGATGGGGACTCACAGGAGACCGCCGGGGTCAACTCGGAGGAAGGTGGGGACGACGTCAAGTCATCATGCCCCTTATGTCTTGGGCTGCACACGTGCTACAATGGCCGGTACAATGAGCTGCGATACCGTGAGGTGGAGCGAATCTCAAAAAGCCGGTCTCAGTTCGGATTGGGGTCTGCAACTCGACCCCATGAAGTCGGAGTCGCTAGTAATCGCAGATCAGCATTGCTGCGGTGAATACGTTCCCGGGCCTTGTACACACCGCCCGTCACGTCACGAAAGTCGGTAACACCCGAAGCCGGTGGCCCAACCCGTAAGGGAGGGAGCTGTCGAAGGTGGGACTGGCGATTGGGACGAAGTCGTAACAAGGTAGCCGTACCGGAAGGTGCGGCTGGATCACCTCCTTTCTAAGGAGCATATAGCCGACTGCGATCGAATGAATCGCACGGTTGCTCATGGGTGGAACGTTGATTATTTGGCACGGTTTCCAGAACATCCTGTAAGTACTGCTTCGGCGTGGAAAACAGTGATAGTCGAGGGGATCGTGCCTGGCACGTTGTTGGGTATCTGAGGGTACGGCCGTAAGGTCTTATCTTCGCGATGCCGGCCCCAGTGAACCTGGTCCTTAGGGATGAGGGTGATGGGTGGCTGGTCGTTGCTTGAGAACTACACAGTGGACGCGAGCATCTGTGGCCAAGTTTTTAAGGGCGCACGGTGGATGCCTTGGCACCAGGAACCGATGAAGGACGTGAGAGGCCGCGATAGGCCCCGGGGAGCTGCCAACTGAGCTTTGATCCGGGGGTGTCCGAATGGGGAAACCCGGCAGTCGTCATGGGCTGTCACCCATGCCTGAACACATAGGGCATGTGGAGGGAACGAGGGGAAGTGAAACATCTCAGTACCCTCAGGAAGAGAAAACAACCGTGATTCCGGGAGTAGTGGCGAGCGAAACCGGATGAGGCCAAACCGTATGCGTGTGATACCCGGCAGGGGTTGCGCATACGGGGTTGTGGGAATTCTTTTGATCGGTCTGCCGGCCGGTCGGCGAGTCAGAAACCGTTGATGTAGTCGAAGGACATGCGAAAGGTCCGGCGTAGAGGGTAAGACCCCCGTAGACGAAACATCAGCGGCTTGCTTAAGAATCTCCCAAGTAGCACGGGGCCCGAGAAATCCCGTGTGAATCTGGCGGGACCACCCGCTAAGCCTAAATATTCCCTGGTGACCGATAGCGGATAGTACCGTGAGGGAATGGTGAAAAGTACCGCGGGAGCGGAGTGAAATAGTACCTGAAACCGTGTGCCTACAAGCCGTGGGAGCGTCGCTGTATGTGCTTGCACATACAGTCGTGACTGCGTGCCTTTTGAAGAATGAGCCTGCGAGTTAGCGGTGTGTAGCGAGGTTAACCCGTGTGGGGAAGCCGTAGCGAAAGCGAGTCCGAATAGGGCGATTGAGTTGCACGCTCTAGACCCGAAGCGGAGTGATCTAGCCATGGGCAGGTTGAAGCGGAGGTAAGACTTCGTGGAGGACCGAACCCACCAGGGTTGAAAACCTGGGGGATGACCTGTGGTTAGGGGTGAAAGGCCAATCAAACTCCGTGATAGCTGGTTCTCCCCGAAATGCATTTAGGTGCAGCGTCGTGTGTTTCTTGCCGGAGGTAGAGCACTGGATAGGCGATGGGCCCTACCGGGTTACTGACCTTAGCCAAACTCCGAATGCCGGTAAGTGAGAGCACGGCAGTGAGACTGTGGGGGATAAGCTCCATGGTCGAGAGGGAAACAGCCCAGAGCATCGACTAAGGCCCCTAAGCGTACGCTAAGTGGGAAAGGATGTGGAGTCGCAGAGACAACCAGGAGGTTGGCTTAGAAGCAGCCACCCTTGAAAGAGTGCGTAATAGCTCACTGGTCAAGTGATTCCGCGCCGACAATGTAGCGGGGCTCAAGCGTACCGCCGAAGTCGTGTCATTGCAGCAATAGGGCCAACGCCCGCTGTGATGGGTAGGGGAGCGTCGTGTGCCGGGTGAAGCAGCAGCGGAAGCTAGTTGTGGACGGTTCACGAGTGAGAATGCAGGCATGAGTAGCGATACACACGTGAGAAACGTGTGCGCCGATTGACTAAGGGTTCCTGGGTCAAGCTGATCTGCCCAGGGTAAGTCGGGACCTAAGGCGAGGCCGACAGGCGTAGTCGATGGACAACCGGTTGATATTCCGGTACCCGCTTTGAAACGCCCAATATCGAATCAGGCGATGCTAAGTCCGTGAAGCCGTTCCGGACCCTTCGGGGAAAGGAAAGTGGTGGAGCCGACGAACCAGACTTGTAGTAGGTAAGCGATGGGGTGACGCAGGAAGGTAGTCCAGCCCGGGCGGTGGTTGTCCCGGGGTAAGGGTGTAGGCCGAGGGGTAGGCAAATCCGTCCCTCATTAAGGCTGAGACCTGATGCCGAGCCGATTGTGGTGAAGTGGATGATCCTATGCTGTCGAGAAAAGCCTCTAGCGAGTTTCATGGCGGCCCGTACCCTAAACCGACTCAGGTGGTCAGGTAGAGAATACCGAGGCGTTCGGGTGAACTATGGTTAAGGAACTCGGCAAAATGCCCCCGTAACTTCGGGAGAAGGGGGGCCATCACTGGTGATCGGACTTGCTCCGTGAGCTGGGGGTGGCCGCAGAGACCAGCGAGAAGCGACTGTTTACTAAAAACACAGGTCCGTGCGAAGCCGTAAGGCGATGTATACGGACTGACGCCTGCCCGGTGCTGGAACGTTAAGGGGACCGGTTAGTGACCTTTCGGGGTTGCGAAGCTGAGAACTTAAGCGCCAGTAAACGGCGGTGGTAACTATAACCATCCTAAGGTAGCGAAATTCCTTGTCGGGTAAGTTCCGACCTGCACGAATGGCGTAACGACTTCTCGACTGTCTCAACCATAGGCCCGGTGAAATTGCACTACGAGTAAAGATGCTCGTTTCGCGCAGCAGGACGGAAAGACCCCGGGACCTTTACTACAGTTTGATATTGGTGTTCGGTTCGGCTTGTGTAGGATAGGTGGGAGACTTTGAAGCCGTGACGCCAGTCATGGTGGAGTCGCCGTTGAAATACCACTCTGGTCGTGCTGGATGTCTAACCTCGGTCCGTGATCCGGATCAGGGACAGTGTCTGATGGGTAGTTTAACTGGGGCGGTTGCCTCCCAAAGGGTAACGGAGGCGCCCAAAGGTTCCCTCAGCCTGGTTGGCAATCAGGTGTTGAGTGTAAGTGCACAAGGGAGCTTGACTGTGAGACCGACGGGTCGAGCAGGGACGAAAGTCGGGACTAGTGATCCGGCGGTGGCTTGTGGAAGCGCCGTCGCTCAACGGATAAAAGGTACCCCGGGGATAACAGGCTGATCTTCCCCAAGAGTCCATATCGACGGGATGGTTTGGCACCTCGATGTCGGCTCGTCGCATCCTGGGGCTGGAGTCGGTCCCAAGGGTTGGGCTGTTCGCCCATTAAAGCGGTACGCGAGCTGGGTTTAGAACGTCGTGAGACAGTTCGGTCCCTATCCGCTGTGCGCGTAGGAATATTGAGAAGGGCTGTCCCTAGTACGAGAGGACCGGGACGGACGAACCTCTGGTGTGCCAGTTGTCCTGCCAAGGGCATGGCTGGTTGGCTACGTTCGGGAGGGATAACCGCTGAAAGCATCTAAGCGGGAAGCCTGCTTCAAGATGAGTATTCCCACCTCCTTGAGAGGGTAAGGCTCCCAGTAGACGACTGGGTTGATAGGCCAGATGTGGAAGCCCGGTAACGGGTGGAGCTGACTGGTACTAATAGGCCGAGGGCTTGTCCTCAGTTGCTCGCGTCCACTGTGTTAGTTCTGAAGTAACGAACCGTGTCCATGCCCGGTTGGTCAACTTCATAGTGTTTCGGTGGTCATAGCGTTAGGGAAACGCCCGGTTACATTCCGAACCCGGAAGCTAAGCCTTTCAGCGCCGATGGTACTGCAGGGGGGACCCTGTGGGAGAGTAGGACGCCGCCGAACAATCATTGTGGGAAAGCCCCGCACCTTATGGTGCGGGGCTTTTCTGCGTTTACGGGCCGGTCAGTCCGTTCGCTCCAGGCGGGCGCTCACGGCATCGATCCCAATGTTCCGACCCGGCCCCCGGGACCGGTGTCAGGGTCGTTCTCGGTGGCGACCAGGCCGGCGGCGCCGTCGGCGACGTCCACGGCGTGATCGCAGAGGAGCAGGCGTGCCAGTGCCTGGCGGGTGAATCCGGCACGGTCGCCGTCGTAAGGGGTCGTCTCAGTCGCCCTGAGAGCCTTGCAGGCCGTATCCGCTGTGGGTACTCGATTTCCACCGGGCACCGACCGCCGGCAGTTCGGGTGGGACCATCAGCCTGTCTCCGGTCAGGCACGGGGCACCCAGGACCGGAGGATCCGGAGAATCCCATGACCATGTCTCATCGCTGGCGTCTGCTGGGCTCTGCCTCTGACGGCTACTCCGGTGCGGAAGCCCGGTCGTTGCTCGTACGCAGGCTGGACTGGGCGAGCCAGGAGACGTGGTTCGACGACGGCCGGGGCCGCCTGCTGTCCGTGGTCACCAACGGCGAGCGCGCGATGGTCGCCCTGGTGGACGGAGAGGGCGATCCCGGGGAGCACCTGGTCGATCCGCGGGCCGAGGGCGTCTCGGGCGGATACTTGCTGTCCAACGGGCAGATCGACACGTACTCCGACAGGGAGACCGTCCCCTTCCCCGTGGCCTGCCGGGCCGTGGAGCACTTCATCGAGCACGACGCGTGGCCCCACGACGTGGTGGTGGGTCGCTGTCCCTGAAGCCGGGGACCAGGACGGCCCCGTCAGTGGGTGGACTCGCAGCGGAGCAACCGCGGCCGAGCCGGCTCAGGGCGTATTCACCATTCGGGGCGACGTGCAGGTGCGCAGGCCCCGGGCCATCGCGGCCGTCGACGCGGATCACGGCGAGCCGCTGGTCGGCCGGCTCGGTGATCCGGTGCTGGCGGAACATCTCCCGGCGCGGCTCGCTCGGGTCGTCACCGTTGACGCTTCCGACCTCGAGGCGACTCGCGGCCCTGCCGACGGACGCGGCGGCGGGGAGCGGGCCGAGGTCCTGGTGGACCGGTTCTCGTGGGGGCTGGACGGTTCTGCGGCGGCCGAGGAGGCGATCGAGGAGGCGATCGACGTGCTTCGGCCGTCCGCCCCCGCGCTCGTACCCCACCGCACAACTCCGTTACGCCCGGCCGCTGTTCGGTCTGGGACCGCTACCCGAAGATCCGCGGCGGGCTCGTGAGGAGTTCGCCGCCGGGGCCGAAGCGAGGCCGGCCGGTCGGGGCACCTTCTGTGCCGGGAGCTGGGCATCGCTCTGCTCCGCCGGTCTTCCCACCTTCGGGCCGCCTTCGGGGCTCGTCCGTAGGCGGCAGCGGCGGCACTGTCCTCGCCGGCGAACCGCCTCCCGGATCCGAAGCGGACCGGCTCTGCGAGGCCGTCGGCTTGACCGCCCGCGATCTGGAGCTGACCTGGCTGCACACCTCCTCTGAAGACGCCCGCGCGGGCCCCGCGACGGCCAGGCGGGTCCGGCCCGTCCCTCGGCTGGGGGTGGGGAAGGGTGTGCGTCATGCAGGGGAGCCGGGTACGGATGCCCGTCGTGTGCGGTCCTGCGCGGCGATGGCTGCGGCGACCTCCTTGATGGCGCCGCGAACCAGGTCACCGTAGGAGCCCGAGCCGGCGGCAGTCGTCGGCGAGGTTCAGGTGCGGGGAGGGATGGAAGCCGGCGCTGTGCAGACCGGCGTGGTGTTTCTGGGCGGGTGGCTCGGTCACCGCGTCGGCGGCGTCCAGGGCCCGGATGTCCCAGGCCAGGGGTTGGGCGGGGTCTTCGTAGAGGTCTGCGAGGTCGTGCGCGAGGGAGCAGCGGTGCAGGGGGTCGCCGGTCACGCCGATCGTGGACCACAGGGCCAGGAGCTTCCGGCGGGCGGAGGGAATGTCACCGGCCCGGCTTCCGGTGACGGCCTGGCCGATGGCGGCCAGGGTCGGGTCGGGGTCGGCGTGAGAGGTGGTCATGGGGTGTTCCTCATCGTCCTGCGCGGGTGGGGGAGGGTCACCGATCGGCATGCCGGGCCGGCGCCGAGCCGCTGTTCGATCAGGGTTCCGGCGGCAGGTTCAGCTACTCCGCCGGTAGGCACCGGGGGCCGGTCGCCCGCCTCTGCGGCGGGTGTCGTGACGGTCCAGGTCGCTGCCGGATCCCAGTGGGCTGCGTGGAGGGCGGCCGAGACGGCCGGGTCGTCGACTGCCGCTACCCAGCCGGTGGTGCTGCCGGGGGTGGGCCCGGGACGGGTTACCGAGATCGGCCCGGGAAATCGACGGGTTCGCCGCCGGTAACCGGCTCGTCGACCGCTGGAGGGTGCGGGCGCGGCCGCCGAGGGCGTTCGGGCACCGGGCGCGTTGCCGGCTTCGGCGCCGGTATCCGGTCCGCTCAGACACGCCGCGGCCCTTCCCCTGGTCCCCGGGCCCCTGGCGGCTCGGCACGCGGTGTTCGAGCACGGGCAGGTCACCGGCCTGGCCTCGGCGGTACGGGCGGGCGGATCGTCCTCGCGGCGCACCTGAAGTACCGCTCCGTTCCGTGGAGCGACCACAGGCACGGTGACTGCCCGGCACGTGTGCAGACGAGGGCACCCGCTACCCCTCGCCCGCCGTTTTGACACCCCACAGGCAGGGTTGTAGAGTCAAACGGTTGCCTCGAACCGGACAGGTTCGGCGACTCCCACCCAACAAGGCATCAAACACCTGTCGGGTGCACTCGATTCTTCATTCGGAATCTGAAGCCGGGAAATCCGGTGGAAAACTTCTGATAGAGTCGGAACCGCCGGAAAGGGAAAGCGCGAAAGCGCAGAACCTCGAAAGCACCGAGGAAAATCGGACACGAAAGAGTCTGATAGAGTCGGAAACGCAAGAACAGAACGAAAGCCCGGAGGAAAGCCCGAGAGGGTGAGTACAAAGGAAGCGTCCGTTCCTTGAGAACTCAACAGCGTGCCAAAAATCAACGCCAGAAGTTGATACCCCGTCCACTTCGGTGGATGAGGTTCCTTTGAAAAAGACCTGTGAGGTCGCCTTCGGGTGATGCTTGCAGGCAACCAAACACAGCGAGGACGTTGTGGCGCGTCGGTCATATTCCGACATGACGTGCCCGCTCTAAGTGTGTGTTGACCCGATTACGGGTAAACATTCATGGAGAGTTTGATCCTGGCTCAGGACGAACGCTGGCGGCGTGCTTAACACATGCAAGTCGAACGATGAAGCCCTTCGGGGTGGATTAGTGGCGAACGGGTGAGTAACACGTGGGCAATCTGCCCTTCACTCTGGGACAAGCCCTGGAAACGGGGTCTAATACCGGATAACACTCCTGCCCGCATGGGCGGGGGTTAAAAGCTCCGGCGGTGAAGGATGAGCCCGCGGCCTATCAGCTTGTTGGTGGGGTAATGGCCCACCAAGGCGACGACGGGTAGCCGGCCTGAGAGGGCGACCGGCCACACTGGGACTGAGACACGGCCCAGACTCCTACGGGAGGCAGCAGTGGGGAATATTGCACAATGGGCGAAAGCCTGATGCAGCGACGCCGCGTGAGGGATGACGGCCTTCGGGTTGTAAACCTCTTTCAGCAGGGAAGAAGCGAAAGTGACGGTACCTGCAGAAGAAGCGCCGGCTAACTACGTGCCAGCAGCCGCGGTAATACGTAGGGCGCAAGCGTTGTCCGGAATTATTGGGCGTAAAGAGCTCGTAGGCGGCTTGTCACGTCGGATGTGAAAGCCCGAGGCTTAACCTCGGGTCTGCATTCGATACGGGCTAGCTAGAGTGTGGTAGGGGAGATCGGAATTCCTGGTGTAGCGGTGAAATGCGCAGATATCAGGAGGAACACCGGTGGCGAAGGCGGATCTCTGGGCCATTACTGACGCTGAGGAGCGAAAGCGTGGGGAGCGAACAGGATTAGATACCCTGGTAGTCCACGCCGTAAACGTTGGGAACTAGGTGTTGGCGACATTCCACGTCGTCGGTGCCGCAGCTAACGCATTAAGTTCCCCGCCTGGGGAGTACGGCCGCAAGGCTAAAACTCAAAGGAATTGACGGGGGCCCGCACAAGCGGCGGAGCATGTGGCTTAATTCGACGCAACGCGAAGAACCTTACCAAGGCTTGACATATACCGGAAAGCATTAGAGATAGTGCCCCCCTTGTGGTCGGTATACAGGTGGTGCATGGCTGTCGTCAGCTCGTGTCGTGAGATGTTGGGTTAAGTCCCGCAACGAGCGCAACCCTTGTCCTGTGTTGCCAGCATGCCCTTCGGGGTGATGGGGACTCACAGGAGACCGCCGGGGTCAACTCGGAGGAAGGTGGGGACGACGTCAAGTCATCATGCCCCTTATGTCTTGGGCTGCACACGTGCTACAATGGCCGGTACAATGAGCTGCGATACCGTGAGGTGGAGCGAATCTCAAAAAGCCGGTCTCAGTTCGGATTGGGGTCTGCAACTCGACCCCATGAAGTCGGAGTCGCTAGTAATCGCAGATCAGCATTGCTGCGGTGAATACGTTCCCGGGCCTTGTACACACCGCCCGTCACGTCACGAAAGTCGGTAACACCCGAAGCCGGTGGCCCAACCCGTAAGGGAGGGAGCTGTCGAAGGTGGGACTGGCGATTGGGACGAAGTCGTAACAAGGTAGCCGTACCGGAAGGTGCGGCTGGATCACCTCCTTTCTAAGGAGCATATAGCCGACTGCGATCGAATGAATCGCACGGTTGCTCATGGGTGGAACGTTGATTATTTGGCACGGTTTCCAGAACATCCTGTAAGTACTGCTTCGGCGTGGAAAACAGTGATAGTCGAGGGGATCGTGCCTGGCACGTTGTTGGGTATCTGAGGGTACGGCCGTAAGGTCTTATCTTCGCGATGCCGGCCCCAGTGAACCTGGTCCTTAGGGATGAGGGTGATGGGTGGCTGGTCGTTGCTTGAGAACTACACAGTGGACGCGAGCATCTGTGGCCAAGTTTTTAAGGGCGCACGGTGGATGCCTTGGCACCAGGAACCGATGAAGGACGTGAGAGGCCGCGATAGGCCCCGGGGAGCTGCCAACTGAGCTTTGATCCGGGGGTGTCCGAATGGGGAAACCCGGCAGTCGTCATGGGCTGTCACCCATGCCTGAACACATAGGGCATGTGGAGGGAACGAGGGGAAGTGAAACATCTCAGTACCCTCAGGAAGAGAAAACAACCGTGATTCCGGGAGTAGTGGCGAGCGAAACCGGATGAGGCCAAACCGTATGCGTGTGATACCCGGCAGGGGTTGCGCATACGGGGTTGTGGGAATTCTTTTGATCGGTCTGCCGGCCGGTCGGCGAGTCAGAAACCGTTGATGTAGTCGAAGGACATGCGAAAGGTCCGGCGTAGAGGGTAAGACCCCCGTAGACGAAACATCAGCGGCTTACTTAAGAATCTCCCAAGTAGCACGGGGCCCGAGAAATCCCGTGTGAATCTGGCGGGACCACCCGCTAAGCCTAAATATTCCCTGGTGACCGATAGCGGATAGTACCGTGAGGGAATGGTGAAAAGTACCGCGGGAGCGGAGTGAAATAGTACCTGAAACCGTGTGCCTACAAGCCGTGGGAGCGTCGCTCATTGGGTTTACCCAATGGGTCGTGACTGCGTGCCTTTTGAAGAATGAGCCTGCGAGTTAGCGGTGTGTAGCGAGGTTAACCCGTGTGGGGAAGCCGTAGCGAAAGCGAGTCCGAATAGGGCGATTGAGTTGCACGCTCTAGACCCGAAGCGGAGTGATCTAGCCATGGGCAGGTTGAAGCGGAGGTAAGACTTCGTGGAGGACCGAACCCACCAGGGTTGAAAACCTGGGGGATGACCTGTGGTTAGGGGTGAAAGGCCAATCAAACTCCGTGATAGCTGGTTCTCCCCGAAATGCATTTAGGTGCAGCGTCGTGTGTTTCTTGCCGGAGGTAGAGCACTGGATAGGCGATGGGCCCTACCGGGTTACTGACCTTAGCCAAACTCCGAATGCCGGTAAGTGAGAGCACGGCAGTGAGACTGTGGGGGATAAGCTCCATGGTCGAGAGGGAAACAGCCCAGAGCATCGACTAAGGCCCCTAAGCGTACGCTAAGTGGGAAAGGATGTGGAGTCGCAGAGACAACCAGGAGGTTGGCTTAGAAGCAGCCACCCTTGAAAGAGTGCGTAATAGCTCACTGGTCAAGTGATTCCGCGCCGACAATGTAGCGGGGCTCAAGCGTACCGCCGAAGTCGTGTCATTGCAGCAATAGGGCCAACGCCCGCTGTGATGGGTAGGGGAGCGTCGTGTGCCGGGTGAAGCAGCAGCGGAAGCTAGTTGTGGACGGTTCACGAGTGAGAATGCAGGCATGAGTAGCGATACACACGTGAGAAACGTGTGCGCCGATTGACTAAGGGTTCCTGGGTCAAGCTGATCTGCCCAGGGTAAGTCGGGACCTAAGGCGAGGCCGACAGGCGTAGTCGATGGACAACCGGTTGATATTCCGGTACCCGCTTTGAAACGCCCAATATCGAATCAGGCGATGCTAAGTCCGTGAAGCCGTTCCGGACCCTTCGGGGAAAGGAAAGTGGTGGAGCCGACGAACCAGACTTGTAGTAGGTAAGCGATGGGGTGACGCAGGAAGGTAGTCCAGCCCGGGCGGTGGTTGTCCCGGGGTAAGGGTGTAGGCCGAGGGGTAGGCAAATCCGTCCCTCATTAAGGCTGAGACCTGATGCCGAGCCGATTGTGGTGAAGTGGATGATCCTATGCTGTCGAGAAAAGCCTCTAGCGAGTTTCATGGCGGCCCGTACCCTAAACCGACTCAGGTGGTCAGGTAGAGAATACCGAGGCGTTCGGGTGAACTATGGTTAAGGAACTCGGCAAAATGCCCCCGTAACTTCGGGAGAAGGGGGGCCATCACTGGTGATCGGACTTGCTCCGTGAGCTGGGGGTGGCCGCAGAGACCAGCGAGAAGCGACTGTTTACTAAAAACACAGGTCCGTGCGAAGCCGTAAGGCGATGTATACGGACTGACGCCTGCCCGGTGCTGGAACGTTAAGGGGACCGGTTAGTGACCTTTCGGGGTTGCGAAGCTGAGAACTTAAGCGCCAGTAAACGGCGGTGGTAACTATAACCATCCTAAGGTAGCGAAATTCCTTGTCGGGTAAGTTCCGACCTGCACGAATGGCGTAACGACTTCTCGACTGTCTCAACCATAGGCCCGGTGAAATTGCACTACGAGTAAAGATGCTCGTTTCGCGCAGCAGGACGGAAAGACCCCGGGACCTTTACTACAGTTTGATATTGGTGTTCGGTTCGGCTTGTGTAGGATAGGTGGGAGACTTTGAAGCCGTGACGCCAGTCATGGTGGAGTCGCCGTTGAAATACCACTCTGGTCGTGCTGGATGTCTAACCTCGGTCCGTGATCCGGATCAGGGACAGTGTCTGATGGGTAGTTTAACTGGGGCGGTTGCCTCCCAAAGGGTAACGGAGGCGCCCAAAGGTTCCCTCAGCCTGGTTGGCAATCAGGTGTTGAGTGTAAGTGCACAAGGGAGCTTGACTGTGAGACCGACGGGTCGAGCAGGGACGAAAGTCGGGACTAGTGATCCGGCGGTGGCTTGTGGAAGCGCCGTCGCTCAACGGATAAAAGGTACCCCGGGGATAACAGGCTGATCTTCCCCAAGAGTCCATATCGACGGGATGGTTTGGCACCTCGATGTCGGCTCGTCGCATCCTGGGGCTGGAGTCGGTCCCAAGGGTTGGGCTGTTCGCCCATTAAAGCGGTACGCGAGCTGGGTTTAGAACGTCGTGAGACAGTTCGGTCCCTATCCGCTGTGCGCGTAGGAATATTGAGAAGGGCTGTCCCTAGTACGAGAGGACCGGGACGGACGAACCTCTGGTGTGCCAGTTGTCCTGCCAAGGGCATGGCTGGTTGGCTACGTTCGGGAGGGATAACCGCTGAAAGCATCTAAGCGGGAAGCCTGCTTCAAGATGAGTATTCCCACCTCCTTGAGAGGGTAAGGCTCCCAGTAGACGACTGGGTTGATAGGCCAGATGTGGAAGCCCGGTAACGGGTGGAGCTGACTGGTACTAATAGGCCGAGGGCTTGTCCTCAGTTGCTCGCGTCCACTGTGTTAGTTCTGAAGTAACGAACCGTGTCCATGCCCGGTTGGTCAACTTCATAGTGTTTCGGTGGTCATAGCGTTAGGGAAACGCCCGGTTACATTCCGAACCCGGAAGCTAAGCCTTTCAGCGCCGATGGTACTGCAGGGGGGACCCTGTGGGAGAGTAGGACGCCGCCGAACAATCATTGTGGGAAAGCCCCGCACCTTATGGTGCGGGGCTTTTCTGCGTTTACGGGCCGATTCAATTCCGGCAGAGGCCGAAGCGGGCCAGGTAATGCCAGACGCGCTTCAGGGCCTGCTCGTCGTGGTCGCCGGTACGGGCCGCCTCGCCGAGGATGCGGGGGGTCAGGACGCCGGCCACCGCGATGGATCCGCCGAGGTCGACGAATTCCTGGCCGCGGTACTCGGGGTGCCGCCGCAGTTCCGTCACGGTGAGGCGGAAGCCCGGATGCCATTCCGTGGGGCAGGGGAGGGCCGCCGCTGCCGCCTCGATCTCCGTGTCACGGTAGCTGGGGTCCAGTACGAGAGCGGAGACGTCGCGGTCGAGCCGGACCGGGGTGTGCACCTGGGCTTCGATGTAGTCGTCCAGGGCGTCCTGGTCGTCGGCTTCGGCCAGGGCGATCAGGGCCATGCGGTCGGCGACCCCGAAGGACTCCGGCTCCAGATAGCTGTCCGGGTAGCAGAAGGTGGTCCGGGACAGGGTTTCCGGGGCGAGGCGGAAGTGGGCCGAGCCGAAGCGGGGGGCGGCGCCGGCCTCGGAGCGGCGGAAGTTGAGGGCGCCGTACACCGGGCGGGCCTCGGCCGGCGCGGTGTCGTAGGCGCCGCCGAATATCCGGCTCTCCCACTGCCAGCGCGCTCCGCCGGGGTGGGCCGTGAGTCCGCCGTTGCTGGTGCCCGTGACGAACTGGGAGCGGTACACGCCGTCTTCGGCCAGGGCGGTGAGCACCGGACGGTCGTTCAGGAAGCGGTCAGGGTGGAAGTTCAGGGTGACCGGGAGCGTCGGGTCCAGGGTGGGACCCGAGGCGAGCGCGGTGACGTGCGCGATCGCGCGGGTGTGGGGTTCGGCGTGCGGTGGGTGAGGTGGGTGCGGTCGGTGCATGGGTGCAGTCTGCAACAGAGCGGTGGGGGCGGGTGGTTAGGATCCGGCCATGGAGCAGCATGTGATACGTACGGTGCAGGCCGATGAGTGGGAGAAGGCCAAGGAGCTGCGGATCGCCGCATTGCGGGATCCGGCGGCTCCGGTGGCCTTCCTGGACACGCTGGAGGACGCGCAGGCCCGGCCCGACGAGTTCTGGCAGGGGCGGGTCGCGGGGGCGGCGAGCGGGCGGGCCGCCCGGCAGTTCGTCGCCGAGGCGGCCGACGGGCGATGGGACGGCTCCGTCACCGTGCTGGTCGAGGAGGGCGGGACGACCGACTTCTTCGGGAACCCCGTCGAGGCCTCGCAGGGGCATCTGGTGGGGGTCTTCGTACGGGAGGAGCAGCGCGGGACCGGGCTGACCGAGGCCCTGTTCACGGCCGCGCTGGAGTGGGCCTGGTCGTTGGAGGGGCCCGAGCTGGCCCGCGTACGGCTCTTCGTGCACGAGGAGAACGCGCGGGCCGGGGCGTTCTACCGGCGCTACGGGTTCGAGGCGAGCGGGCGGACCGTACCGGTGCCCGGGGATTCCGGCGCGCGGGAACTGGAGTACGGGGTCGCGCGGCGGGCGTAGCGGCGGTTCAGGGGAGGTCGGCGTGGGGCCAGTGGGCCCGTGCCTGTTCGCGGCTGCGGCACAGGGCGAGGAGCGGGAGCGTCTCGTCCGTCAGCAGTTCCGGGAGCTGGGGTACGGGCGCCACGGCCGCGACGTCCTCCAGGACCAGGGTCAGTGGTGGGTCGAGCCGACCGGCGGATGACCGTACGGCCACGCGCCGGCCGTGCTCGACCACGCTGGAGGCGAGTGCGGTCAGCAGCGGCATCGCACCCGGGTGGGTCCGGGGGTCTTCGAGGGGTTCGCCCACCACGTACAGGCTGCCCCCTTCGGCGAGGAACGATGCGAGGGTGAGGGCATCCGTGCGGTTCGGGGTGCAGGCCTCGCGGATGTGGATCGAGGTCAGGCAGGAGAGGGCCCGGGCGGTGAGGTACTGGGCCTGTTCGCGGCGTTCGGGGTGCCCGGTGAGGGCGCTTTCGAGTTCGCCGGCCGCGCCGGGGGCCGCCTGGAGGTGGGTGCGCAGGATGCGGACGGGGTCCTGGGCGGAGTTGCCCTGGGCCCAGCGGTGCAGCTGCTTGAAGGGGCGGTCGTCGAGGGCGGCGGCCTGGAGCCAGCTGCGCAGGAGGGTCTCGGCGGTGTCGGCGACGGCCGCGTCCAGGCGGGCCTGGGGGCGTACGGGGGCCAGCAGGGCGATCGCGCGTGCGGCGGCGGTGTCGCGGTCGGCGCAGCCCTCGGCGGGGTTCCAGTGCATGCGGGCCGGGGTGTCGCACAGGTGCGAGGGGTCGTAGAGCAGGACCGGTCCGAGTTTCGCCCGCGCGTCCTTGGTGTCCGACCACAGGGCGGGGGACGAGGTGACGACGAGGACGGCGCCTTCGGCGGAGGCGACGGCCTGCGCGGCGAGGCGGTGGCGTTCCGTGGGGGTGGCGTAGGTGAGGCGGGCGGGGGTGGTGTGCGGGGTGGGTGCGGTGGGTGTAGCGAGGTGGGCGGCCGGGGCCGGGGCCGGGGGCCTCGGGGCGTAGCCGTAGCCGTAGCGGTAGGCCTCGTCGACGGGGGCGGGGCGGGGCGTGGTCGGCGTGACGACGGCCTCGGGCACGGCGGCCTTGGGCACGGCGGCCCCCGGCACGGGGGCCTCGGGCACGGGGGCCTCGGGCACGGGGGTGGGTGCGGGCCCCTGGGTTGGGATCGGATCCGGCTCCGGGGCCGACGCTGCAGCCTGTGCCTGTGCCTGTGCCTGTGCCTGTGCCTGGGCAGGAGCCGGGGCGTGGGCCTGGGTCTTGAGGTCGGGGTGCCGGGGTGCCGCGGTGGTGGGGGTCGGGGTGTGGCGGCGGGCCCTGGTGCGGGCCACCACGCCCATGGTGAAGATCGTGAGGACCAGCATCACGAGCAGCTGGCTGATGAACAGGCCCCAGAACAGGCCCCACCCGGACAGCGCCGCCGGGGCGGTGTCGGGCCAGGCCGCCGCGATGTCGTGGGGTTGCGCTATCAGGGCGCGGACGGCCCCCGGGGTGCGGGTGAAGGTGACCGTGGACGGCCAGGCGCCCTTCGAGAAGAGGGCGGCCAGGCCGGTGGCCGACCAGACCAGGACGGCCAGGCCGAGGAGGAAGGCCAGGAGGCCGACCAGGACTCCGTCGGGGATGCCGCCGGCTCGCGCCGGGGGCTCCGTACGTCTGGCATCGGGCATGGTCAGGCCACCGTGGCGGCCGAGCCGGGGCCGGCGCCCCGCTGGCGCTCGATGTACAGGGCGCGTTCCTCCGCTTCGAGTTCGGCGGCCAGCAGGTCTTCGGGGAGCTGCTGGGGGGTGGAGGACTCGGTCATCGCGCGGTCGGTGTAGACGAGGGGGCGTTCGGTTTCGGTGATCAGGTGTTTGACGACCTGGACGTTGCCGTTGACGTCCCAGACGGCGATGCCGGGGGTGAGGGTGGGGATGATTTCCACCGCCCACCGGGGGAGGCCGAGGACCCGGCCGGTGGCGCGGGCCTCGTCGGCCTTCTGGGCGTAGATGGTTCTGGTCGAGGCCATCTTGAGGATGGCCGCGGCTTCGCGGGCGGCCGCGCCGTCGACGACGTCCGAGAGGTGGTGGACGACGGCGACGAAGGACAGGCCGAGGCGGCGGCCGAACTTGAGGAGGCGCTGGAACAGCTGGGCGACGAAGGGGCTGTTGATGATGTGCCAGGCCTCTTCGACCAGGAAGATCCGTTTTTTCCGGTCCGGGCGGATCCAGGTGTGTTCCAGCCACACGCCGACGATCGCCATGAGGATGGGCATGGCGATGGAGTTGCGGTCGATGTGGGAGAGGTCGAAGACGATCAGGGGCGCGTCGAGGTCGATGCCGACGGTGGTCGGGCCGTCGAACATGCCGCGCAGGTCGCCGTCGACGAGGCGGTCGAGGACGAGGGCGACGTCGAGGCCCCAGGCCCGGACGTCGTCTATGTCGACGTTCATGGCCAGCGCGGATTCGGCTTCGGGGTGGCGCAGTTGTTCCACGATGTCGGTCAGGACGGGCTGGCGGTCCCGGATGGCGTCCACGACGTAGGCGTGGGCGACCTTGAGGGCGAAGCCGGAGCGTTCGTCGAGGCCGTGGCCCATGGCGACTTCGATGATGGTCCGGAGCAGCGCGAGCTGGCCGGTCGTCGTGATCGCCGGGTCGAGGGGGTTGAGGCGGATCCCGTCGTCGTTGGCGGCGATGGGGTCCAGGCGGATGGGGGTTATCCCCAGCTGCTGGGCGATCAGGTTCCACTCGCCGACGCCGTCCTCGCCCTGGGCGTCGAGGACGACGACCTGGCGGTCGCGGAAGCGGAGCTGGCGCAGGACGTAGGTCTTTTCGAGCGCCGACTTGCCGTTGCCGGATTCGCCGAGGACCAGCCAGTGGGGGGCGGGGAGTTGCTGGCCGTAGAGCTGGAAGGGGTCGTAGATGTAGCCCTTGCCGCTGTAGACCTCGCGGCCGATGATGACGCCGGAGTCGCCGAGGCCGGGGGCCGCGGTGGGCAGGTAGACGGCCTGTGCCTGGCCGGTGGAGGTGCGTACGGGCAGGCGGGTGGTTTCGACCTTGCCGAAGAGGAAGCTGGTGAAGGCGTCCGTCAGGGCGGACATGGGATCTCGCATGGGGCGGCCGTTCCCTCCAGCTAGCGTCGGATGCCGGTGGCGAACGGCAAGGTGTTGACGAAGGCGCGGTGGTGCTCGCGGTCGCACCATTCGAGCTTCAGGTAGGACTTGCCGGCGGAGGCGCGGATGGTGCGCTTGTCGCGGGCGAGGGCTTCCGGTGAACGCGAGGACACCGTGATGTACCCGACGAGGTTGACTCCGGCAGCGCCGCTGGCCAGATCTTCACCCCTCTGGTCGAGCCGGCCGTGGGCGGCGATGTCGCGCGGGTCGACGGTGCGGTTCATCTTGGCGGCGCGGCTCGCGTCGGCCTCGTCGTTGGTCTTCTCGGTGAGCATCCGCTCGATGGCGACTTCGGTGGGTTCCAGGTCCATGGTGACGGCGACCGTGCGGATCACGTCGGGGGTGTGGACGAGGAGGGGGGCGAGGAAGTTCACGCCGACCGGGGTCATCGGCCATTCCTTGACCCATGCGGTGGCGTGGCACCAGGGGGCGCGGGTGGAGGACTCGCGGGTCTTGGCCTGGAGGTAGGTCGGTTCGACGGCGTCGAGTTCGGCGGGCCAGGCGTTGCGCTTGGTCATGGCCTGGATGTGGTCGATGGGGTGGTCGGGGTCGTACATGGAGTGCACGAGGGAGGAGAGGCGGCCCTGGCCGAGGGGTTGGCGGACGCGGATGTCGGCCTCGGCGAGGCGGGCGCAGATGTCGGTGAGTTCGCGGGCCATGACGATGGCGAGGCCGGCGTCGCGGTCGAGCTTGCGGCCCTTGTGGGGGGTCGAGGCGCGGGCGATGGCGACGGCTTCGGCGGCCAGGTCGCGGGTGAAGTGCATGCAGGCGACGAGGTAGGCGCGGTGCTGCTCGGAGGAGGTGGAGACCATCGACTGGAGCTGGTCGTAGGAGTCGCGCAGCCAGCCGGGGGCCTGGGTGTCTCCGCGCTGGGCGACGTCCTTGGCGTGGGCGTCGGGATCGGCGGGGAGGGTGCGGGCGAGCATCTGGAGGCGGGTGACGAAGCCGTCGCCGTTGGCGACGTGCTTGAGGAGGGTGCCGAAGCGGTCGACGAGGGCTTCCTGGTCCTCGCTGTCGCGCAGGCCGACGCCGGGGCCCTCGATCTCGATGGCGGCGGTGACGGTGCGGCGGTCGGCGTGGAGGAGTACGGCGATCTCGTCGGGGCCGAAGGGGGCGGCGAGCCAGTTGATGCGGCCGATGCCGGGGGGCGGGCCGACCTCGACCTCGCGGCCGTCGGCGGCGCGGGTGCCGGATTCCATGGCGGGCGAGCGGTAGGTGGTGCCGCGGCGCAGGGTGCGCTTGTAGCTGCGGCTGATCTCGAACCACCGGTAGAAGGTGCGGCCCTTGTAGGGGACGTACACGGCGGCGAGGGCGAGCATGGGGAAGCCGGCGAGGCTCACGATGCGCAGGGTGAGGTCGGGGACGAGCAGTCCGCTCATCATGCCGAAGAACGCGCCGACGATGATCAGGGCGATCTCGCCGGTTTCGCGGTTCTTGCCGACGATCGCGTTCGGCCTGGCGCGGCCGATGAGATACGTGCGGCGGGGCGCGATCGGGTGGAGCTGGTGGGACTGGGTCGTCAACGCCCGTCACCTCCTGTGTTCCTCGTACTGGAGCCAGTGCGGGGCGGGGGCGCGGCGGAGGGGACGGTTCCGCCGCCGGACCCGCTGCCGGAGCCGCGGCTGCTGTGGGCGGCCATGCCTCCGGAGATCTGGTTGGCGTCGCCTCCGGTGGAGCCGCCGGAGGCGCGGTGGGCACCGCCGCCGCGGCTGCTGTGGGTCTTGATGCCCTGGGAGACGAGGGAGGCCGGGGAGCTGATGACGGCGGCGGCCTGGGCGCCGTCGGTGGCCTTGGAGCGGTTGCTGCGGGCGGAGGCGATCTCGTCGCCGAAGCCGGGGACGAAGCGGTAGATCATCGCGGAGGCGAAGATCGCCAGGAGGATGATGGCGAGGCCGGAGACGACGGCGGAGAAGGCGTCGGGGCCCTTCTCGCCGGCGAGGGCCCCGGCGAGGCCGAGGACGATGACGATGACCGGCTTGACGAGGATGACGGCGATCATGATGCCGGCCCAGCGGCGGACGTGGCCCCACATGTTGCGGTCGACGAGTCCGGCGTAGACGACGGTGCCGAGGAGGGCGCCGACGTAGAGCAGGGCGGCGCGGATGACGAGCTCCAGCCAGAGCACTCCGGCGGCGAGGACGGTGACGAGGGCGACGACGACCAGCATGATCGGGCCGCCGCCGATGTCGCTGCCCTTCTTGAGGGCTTCGGAGAAGGAGCCGAAGAAGACGTCGGTCTGGCTGCCGGTGGCGGAGGCGATGACCTCGGTGACGCCGTCGGTGGCGGAGACGACGGTGTAGAGGATCAGGGGGGTGAAGGCGGAGGCGAGGACCGTGAGCCAGAGGAAGCCGATGGCTTCGGAGAGGGCGGTGGTGAGGGGGACGCCGCGGATGGCGCGCTTGGCCACGGCGAGGAGCCAGAGGACGAGGGTGAGGATGGTGGAGGCGGCGAAGACGACGGCGTACTGCTTGAGGAAGGCGGGGTTGGTGAAGTCGACGTTGGCGGTGCCCTTGACGGCTTCGCTGAGCTTGTTGACGATCCAGGCGGCGGCGTCGGCGCAGCCCTTGGCCAGGGAGGCCAGGGGGTTGAGGGCGTCGGTGGGGTCGTTGGTGAGTCCGGGCTTGGAGCCGTCCGTGGCACCGTCACCCTTCTCGCAGTAGTCCTTGGCCGACCCGATGAGGAGTTTGCAGTCCTCGTTCGCCCGCTTTGTCGCCGAGGGGCTGGGTGACGGGGAAGCCGGCGGGGTGGGCGCGGCGTAGGCACGGGTGGCCAGTGCTACGACGGCCAGGTGGACGGATGCGATGATTCCGGCCATCCGGAGCCGGAGGCTAGCGGGCATAGGTGAACCCTCCGAACTCCTTGGTGGCCTTGCTGATGTCGTCGGCGGACGAGGCGGCGACGTCGCCGGGGACCGGGGCCGGGCCGTCCTGTTGGCTGTCGGCGGTGACCTTCCAGTCCTCGCCGGACCAGGCGAGCTCGAAGGTCCATGTCTTCCAGGTGGTGCGGACCGGGTCGGTGGACTTCTCGCCGGACATGCCGATCAGGCCCGTCGCCCAGACCGAGACCTTTGCCGTCGTCGCCGAGTAGCCGTCCACGCGGGTGCCGACGGGCACGGTGCGGCTGATGAAGGTGTTCCCTTGTGGCGGGTTGCCGTTGGCATCGAGCCCGAGCTTGGAGAGGAACGCCGTCGAGTAGGCGGCGTCCTGGGGCTCCTTGAGCCGGTTGGCTGCCTCGGGCGTGTAGACAGAGTCCGTGATCGCGTGCCGGGTGTCCTTCTTGAACATTCCGTCGGAGCCCATCACGGTGGCGTAGTTCGCCGCCGCCGACTGTGCGCCCTGTTCGTCGTGGGCGAAGCCCTTCGGGATGCCTGCGGTCTTGGTGGTGACCGGGGACGTGCCCGTCGGGGCCGTGGACGTGGTGGTCGGGGGTTTGTCCGAGGAGGTGTCGCCGCCCGGGGAGTCCGAGGACTGGTTCGCGAACGCGATGGCGGCGACGAGCAGGACCACGACGCCGACCACCGTCACCAGGCCGCGGGAGGCGCGGGGGGTGCGGCGGGGGGTGCCGTAGGGGTCGGAGGGGGAGTCGGGGAGGCGGGTGCGGGTCTGGCCCGTGCCGCCGACGTCGCCGCCGCCGTAATGGTCGTCGTTGCTCATTGCGTGTCCGCCCCCTCCGCGTCGTACGACGGTAGCGCTCGTTCCCGCTCAGGCGCGGTGTGGTGATTCGTCATCAGGGTGCGGCCGGCCGCGCCGTTCCGGCTAGACGGCCATTCCGTAGACGATCGTGAAGAGGGTGCCGAGGGAGCCGATGATGAAGACTCCCGTGAGGCCGGCCACGATCAGGCCCTTGCCCTGTTCCGCGCTGAAGGTGTCGCGCAGTGCGGTCGCGCCGATGCGCTGTTTGGCCGCGCCCCAGATGGCGATGCCGAGGCAGAGGAGGATCGCTACGGCCATGACCACCTCGATCATGACCTTCGCTTCGTTGCCGAGACTGCCGAACGGCCCCCAGTTCGGGGCGATTCCGCCGATGATGGTGGTGATGTCGCCCTTTTCGGCTGCCAGGATCATGTAACTCACCGCCCCTGTATGGGTAGTTCCGGTAGCCCGTGCCCGACGGCAGGGGTCACGCACTATCTTCGCTGATGAAACCGCCGCCGTCGTCGACTTGGCGGCTCTCTTTACCCGATCTCCCGGCGTGCGCCCCTCCCGCGCGCCCTGACCTGGTCACTCTGTGTATCACGGTGGGTGACCCCGGGCAATGATTGTCGGCCCGGCGTGCGCGGGGCCGGGTGAGGGGCGGCCGTTCGGCGCAGTGGGGCGCGTGTCGTTGGGCCGTCCCGCTGATATTTGTCCGACATTCCGTCAGTCTTTCCATCTTTGCGGCGGGTTGGGGGGAGGCTCGCGGTCGTTGGCCGTGACGGCCTGACGACCTGACGACGTGACATGTGAGGAGGGGCCTGATGGGTTCCGCGATGGAGCCGGGCCGCAGGGCCCGGCTGGCCGCCGGGGTGGCCGTGGCGTTGCTGTGCGGGCTGGTGGCCGTACCGGTGCGGGCGGCGGCCGCGGAGGCCGGGCCGGAGTACGGGTACGCGTACGGGTACGGGTGCGGGAAGGGCGACGGCCGGGCCTTCACGGGCGGGGGGTGCACCGGGCCGCGCGGGCCCAAGGGGCCGAAGGGTGACCGGGGTCCGGCCGGGCCGCACGGGCCGTGTGCGGACGTCGACACCGCCTCGGGGCCGGGGGCCTCGGAGTTCAGTGCCGTGCTGAGCCGGGGGAGGGCGTACGTCGGGGCGAGGGCCACGCCGACGGCCCCCTACCACTGGCAGGACCTGACGCGGGCCAGGACGCCGGGCTTCCCGCGCGACGCGTGCGGGGTGTCGGTGCGGGTGGGCGGTCCGCGGGTGTACGTGAAGGTGCTCACCACGGGCGGGGACATCTACGAGAACTCGTGCACGACGGCGTTGGTCTGCACGCTGGGCTGGACGGCCGTGGTCCGGCCCTACTGACGCCGGCCGTCCCGGGGTGCGGCGCCGTGACCGGAGTCGGGGCCGGGCGCGGCGCCGCTTGGCGGGGTGACCCCGTAGCGGAGCGTCATCTTCCGGTTGGGTCGCTCACCGTACGGGGACAAGGGCGGGTGGGAGCGCGAGGGGCGCACGCGCGCACGGCGGGCGCCGGGCGCCGGGCGTCAGGGGTCAGGGGCCAGGGGTCGGGTACGGCGCCGCGGCGCCCGGCCTACTGCCAGTGGGACGGGCGGGTGAGGGACGGGGGGATGCGCGTGGCGGCGTCGCCCCGGGCGGCGTTCAGCTGGGCCTGGGTCAGGAAGAGGGCGTCGCGCAGGTCGGCCCCGCGGAGGTTCGTGTCGCGGAAGTCGGCGCCGATCAGGTCGGCGGTGCGCAGGTCGGCGCGGCCGAGGTCGGCGGCGATCAGGTAGGCGCCGCGCAGGTTGGCGCCGCGCAGGTCGGCTCCCGCGAGGCGGGCGCCCATCAGGTCGGCGCCGCGGTGGTTCTTGCGGCGGCCCGGGGCCTTGGCGCGCACCAGCTCGCTCGCCTTGAGGAGGAGGGGGTTGATGTCCTGGCGCAGGGTGCCCACGTCGAGGCCGGTCAGCTCCTTGGCGTCGGCCCGGGTGAGGGCCTCGGTCCGGGCCAGGGCCGTGCGCAGGTCCTGGTGGACGGGGGCCGCGGCGGGGAGGGCGAGCGCTTCGGCCACGTAGAAGAGCAGCTCGTGCAGCTGGCGCATGACGGGGAAGGCCTCGAACATCTCGGCCCGGGTCTCGGGGTGTGCGCGCCAGTCGCGGCCGCCGAAGGTGACCTGGGAGATCTGCTGTCCGGCCCCGAAGCAGTCGAAGACGGTGCATCCCTGGAAGCCCTGGTCGCGCAGCCGGGTGTGGATGCCGCAGCGGAAGTCCTGCCGGAGGTTCCCGCAGGGGGTCCCGGCGGACTTGTTCACGGCGAAGTCGTTGGACTTGGCGAAGGGCAGGGCGACGCAGCACAACGCGAAGCAGTTGCCGCAGTCGGCCTGCAGGACGGGGAGCGGGGGGTGCGCGGGGCGGGCGGTGGTGGACACCCCTCCATTGTGACCGGAGGGACGGGGCGACGGGTTCGCGGCCGGAGTGCCTTGATCCGCAGGGCGGGGGCGGTGAGCATCTGTACATGACAGAAGTGATCGCAGTTGCAGTCATCACCCTGCTCGCGGTGATCAGTCCGGGGGCGGACTTCGCCATGGTGGTCAGGAACAGCTACCTGTACGGCCGGCCCACCGGGCTGTTCGCGGCGGCCGGGGTCGCGGCCGGCGTGCTGGTGCACGTCTCGTACACGATGCTGGGCGTCGGTCTGCTGATCGCCTCGTCGACCGCCCTGTTCACGGCGATCAAGCTGGCGGGTGCCGCGTACCTGGTGTGGATCGGGATCCGTACCTTCCGGGCGCCGGACGGGCTGACCGTGGACCTGGAGTCGAAGCCGGGGCTGAGCCCGTTGGGTGCGCTGCGGTCCGGGTTCCTGACGAACGTGCTGAATCCGAAGACGACGCTGTTCGTGGTGTCGACCTTCACGCAGGTCGTCGATCCGGGGACGTCGGCGTGGCAGCAGGTGGGATACGGGCTGTTCATGTCGGCCGCGCACCTGGTGTGGTTCGGGGCGGTGGCGCTGTTCTTCTCGGACTCGCGGCTGCGCGACCGGATGCTGAAGGCGCAGAAGGCGCTGAACCGGGCGATCGGTTCGGTGCTGGTGGGGCTGGGTGTGGGGCTGGGCTTCGCGCGCTGAGCGGGCACTCGGCCGGCGCTGGGCGGGAGCGGGGCGCGGCGGCCGGCGGCGAGGGGCTGGTGCCCGGAGTTACCTGTGGGTAGCGTGCAGCGTCATGGACGCTGAGGACGGGTTCTACGAGCGGATCGGTGCGGGGCGGTTCGTGGCGGGCGAGGCCACGCGCGGGCCGTGGGACGCGGGCTCGCAGCACGCCGGGCCGCCGGCCGCGCTGCTGGCGCGGGAGATCGACGAGCGGGCGGGCGCGCGGGAGGACATGCGGATCGCGCGCGTCACGTACGAGATCCTGCGGCCGGTGCCGATCGGCGGACTGGAGATCACCACGAGCGTGCTGCGGGCGGGCCGCAACACCGAGCTGGTCGAGGCGGCCCTGACGCCCGAGGGCGGTTCCGGGCCGGTGATGCTGGCGCGGGCGCTGCGGATCCGGGTGGCGGGGGAGCCGGTGCCGGCGGTGGTCCCGGGGGCGGTGGTGCCGACTCCGGGGGAGGCGGTGGCGTCGCCGTTCTTCCCGGTGCCGTGGGAGAAGGGGTACCACTCCTCGGTGGAGGCCCGGTTCACGGACGGGTCCTTCACGGAGCCGGGGCCGGGGACCTGCTGGATGCGGATGAGGGTGCCGCTGGTGGCGGGGGAGGAGGTCCGGCCGCTGGACCGGGTGCTGGTGGCCGCCGATTCGGGCAACGGCATCAGCGCGGTCATGGACTTCGGCCGGTTCGTGTTCGTCAACGGCGACCTCACCGTGCACGTGCACCGGCACCCGGTGGGGGAGTGGGTCTGCGTGGAGTCCCGGACGAGCGTGGACGCGGCGGGCATCGGCCTGGCCGACGCCCGGCTGCACGACGAGAAGGGGCCGATCGGGCGGGGGGCGCAGAGCCTGTTCGTCGCGGAGCGCTGAAGCCAATCCCCTTGTGGGCCAGCACAGTCCGTATGGCACTCTCGTGCGGGTGGAGGCGCTGAGAGACAACGACCCGGCCCATATAGGGGCGCAGACGCTGCTGGCCCGGCTGGGGGCCGGGGGCATGGGGCAGGTGTACCTCGGGCGGTCGCCCGGCGGTCGCCTGGTGGCCATCAAGGTGATCAAAGAGGAGATCACCGGGCACCCGGAGGCGCTCGCGCGGTTCCGCCGGGAGGCGGAGACGGTCCGCGCGGTGCGCTCCGCCTACACGGCGAACCTGATCGACGCGTCGCTGGCGGCGCCGCCGTACTGGCTCGCCACCGAGTACGTGGCCGGGCCCACGCTCAGCCACGCGGTGCGCGAGTTCGGGGCCCTGCCCGCCGCCGCCTGCCGCAGGTTGTTCGCCGCGCTGGCGGAGGGGCTGGCGAGCGTGCACGCGTACGGGGTCACGCACCGGGACCTCAAGCCGCAGAACGTCATCCTGGGCGCACAGGGGCCCCAGCTCATCGACTTCGGCATCGCCAAGGGCGTGGCCGAGACGGCTCTGACGCAGGCCGGCTCCGCTCCCGGCACCCCGGGCTACACGGCCCCCGAGGTGCTGCTGCGGGGTGAGGCCGCGGACGCCGCCGACATCTTTGCCCTCGGTGCCACGATCGCCTACGCGGCCACGGGGCGGGCCCCGTACGGCACCGGTGATCCGACGACGGTCAACTTCCGCGCCGTGCACGGGGAGATCGACGTCGCGGGCGTGGAGCCCGAGCTGGCCGAGCTGATCCAGGCCTGCGTGGTGGCGGAGCCGGGCGGCCGGCCCGCCCTCGCCGAGATCATCCGCCGCTGCGCGGTGGACTCGGCGCTGGTCGACGACCCGGTCTACGCCTCGCTCACGGCGACCGCGGGCGGTACGGGCCAGGTCCCGGGGACGCTGCCGTCCACCATCGGGCCGGGATTGCCCGCAGGCACTCCGGGCTACGTGCCGACGTACGTGCCCGCGACCCCGCCCGCCACGGAGCGGACGCGGGCCGTGCCCCGCTGGGCGGTGGCGGTCGTGGCGGGCCTGCTGGTGGGCGGGCTCGGGACGGGCGGGTACCTGCTGCTCCAGGACAAGGAGGACGGCCATGGTGCCCGGGCGGGCGGACCGCCGTCCGGTGGGGCCACGCCGGCGGGCCAGGGCGCGCCCAGCGGTACGGCCTCCTCGCCCTCGGGGCCGCAGGCGTCGGACCCGGCCCCGGGCCCGGCCTCGTCCGGACCGACCGGAGGCTCCGGGTCCGTGCCGGATCACATCGAGCCCGCGACGGTGTCCCGGGACCTGTGGACCGGCACCGCGCCCGGTGAGGGGAGCTGCAACCTGCCGCCGGAGGAGCGGGCGCAGTACCTGGTGGGCTCCGCGGTGGACGCCGCCGACCCCAACGCGAAGGCGGTCGCGGGCAAGGTCAAGATCCATGTGATGCTGAAGCCATATCATCAGGAAAAGGGGCCCTACCTCGTCTCCGTCGGCGTCAAGCCGCCGCACGAGATCGACTCGACGACCCAGCGGCCGTTCGAGAACGTCCGTGACTACAACCGCAGCATCGGCTACACCAGCAAGCCGATCGACCTCACCCAGAAGACCTCCGACGGCGGCGTCTACCTGACCTACCCGGACGACTTCGCCACACAGCTCGTGGACAACGGCGGGAACACGAGGCACTTCCCGGCCATCCCGGTGGCCAACGATCCGGGCGACTGGACCGTGCTCTTCTATCGAGTCCGGGGCCTCAGGGAATACAGCAGCCTCTACTGCACCGGCTTTCCGGTGAAATAACGTCAAGACAGACTGATGAATGCACTGTCAGGCGACCTGTTATGCGGCAGTGTTGACGGGTGCGCAAATTCTGGGTGGCAAGCGGGATCGGGATCGGCGTGTGCCTGGCCTTCGTCGCGCTGCTGGTCGTCGGCACGTACTCGGCGGCGGCGGGTCTCACGAAGGGCGGCAGGCAGGGCGCCGTGGCGCTGGTCAAAGGGGCGGTTCCGGCGATCTACCAGCCGTTGGTGGAGAAGTGGGGAAACCTGTGCCCCGCGCTCAATCCGGCCATGCTGGCGGCCCAGTTGTACACCGAGAGCAACTGGAAGCCCGATGTGGTCAGCCACGCGGACGCGCGCGGTATCGCCCAGTTCATCCCGGAGACCTGGGCCACGTACGGAATCGACGGCGACGGCGACGGTGACCGGGACATCTGGGATCCCAAGGACGCGATCCCTTCGGCCGCCTCGTACGACTGCCAACTGGCCAAGGACGTCGCGGGAGTGCCAGGAGACGCATCGGACAATATGCTCGCCGCCTACAACGCCGGTCCCTACCGGGTCATCAAGGCCGGGGGCGTGCCACCGCTCACCGAGACCCAGGGCTACGTGAAGGCCATCCGTTCCCTGGAGAAGAGCTTCGCCCGGCCCGTCGGCCGGGTGGCGCCGTCGCAGCAGGCCGCCGGGGCCATCTACTTCGCGCAGAAGCAGCTCGGGACGCCCTATCTGTGGGGTGGCAACGGGACGCCCGATCAGAACGGGCGGTTCGACTGCTCCGGGTTGACCAAGGCGGCGTACGAGACCGTGGGGATCGAGCTGCCGCGTGTGGCCAACGACCAGTACAACGCCGGTTCGCACCCCTCGCGGGCGGAACTGCTGCCCGGTGATCTCGTGTTCTTCTCCGACGATCTGACGAACTCTCGGGAGATCCGGCACGTCGGCATGTACGTGGGCGGCGGGTACATGATCAACGCCCCGTACACCGGCGCGGTCATCCGCTTCGACAAGATCGACACTCCCGACTACTTCGGTGCCACGCGGGTGACCAAGGACGGGGCCGCGGCCCTTCCGGAGCGGGCGGCCGCCACTCCGGCGGCCTAGCGACACTCCGTGAACCGCAGGCCTTGAGCTGCGTCGGCGAATCACTCTTGGATAACGTTGGAGTGATCATTCGGTGGAGGGTGGAACGTACCTGCCAGAACGGGCGTTCCATGAACACGAGACTTGATCGGCGGGGGGTTTGGAGGGGCGCACACCGGCGTGCGCCCACAGGGGACCTAGGCAAGCAAGGGGCCGCGTCGCATGGCTGGACTCACAACAGGTGGGCCGAATGTGGATGTCAGCCTGCTGTACGAGATCAACGCCCTGGCCCGGCACGCCCCGGGCTGGTTCGACCGGGGCGTCGCGCTCGTCGGCGGGTACGGGCTGCCGCTGGCCATGGTCCTGCTGGTGCTGTGGTGTTGGCGCGGGGCCCGGCGGCAGGACGAGACGACGGCCGTCGATTCCTTCGCCGCGCTCGTCTGGGCACCGCTCGCCGCCGCCCTCGCGCTGCTCGTGAACGTTCCGCTGCGCGGGTTCGTGGCGCGCCCGCGGCCCTTCGTCCAGCACGAGGGGCTCGAGGTGCTCGGCGGGATGGCCGGCGGGCCGGGAGCCGGGTACTCCTTCGTCAGCGACCACGCCACCCTGATGATGGCCCTCGGCGTCGGGGTGTTCCTGGCGAACCGTCGGCTCGGGCTCGTCGGGATCGGGCTCGCGCTCGCCGAGGGGGTGTGCCGGGTCTACCTCGGTGTGCACTACCCGACCGACGTCATCGGCGGGTTCGCGCTCGGCACCGCCGTCGTGCTGCTCCTCGCGCCCCTCGCCATGGCCGCGCTGACCCCGCTGGTACGGGCGCTCGCGCGCGCCCCGCGGGCGGGGCGGCTCGTCAGGGCCGGGGAACGGGTCGTGGCCCGGCCGGTGGAGCTCGCGCAGCGGCCGGCCGAGAGCGACCTCGCCGCGTAGCGGGGGCAGCGGCGGGAGTGGCGGGAGCGGGCGCGGGCGCGGTCAGCCCGCGTACGAGTTCCACAGCGCGAGCAGGACCGCTGCCAGCAGGCACAGCACCGCCGCCCCGAAGCACAGCCGCACCGCGGCCGGCCGGGGCCGGGGGCGGGGACTCACCGGTCGCCGTCCCCGGCGCCCCCGTCCCCGTGGCCCGCGCCGGAATCCTCCGGGTCGTCACGGCGGTAGCGGGACCGCAGCCACAGGCCGGTGGCCACGGCCGCGGCGGTGGTGACCCCGATCGCCAGTGCCACGTCGCCCGGGCCGTCCGCCGTGCCCACGGGACGGGCCCAGGCCGCCGCGGCCGGGGTGAGCGCGATCAGCAGGGCCCAGAGGAGGGCCGCGAGGCGGGGTGCGGTACCTGGCATGACTCCAGGGCAGCCGGTCCCGGGTCACCCGGCCACCCGGGCCGTCCGAACGGGCGACACACCCGGACGCGGGGCGACCGCGCCGGGGCCCGCACCGCTCCGGGCCCCGCATCGCGCTGGGCCCGTACCCGCGCTGGGCCCGTACCCGCGCTGGGCCCGTACCCGCTCCGGGCTCGCACCCGCTCCGGGTCCCGCATCGTGCCGGGCCCGCCGCGCCAGCGCCCGCACCCGGGCCCGGGTCTAGTCCGCGGTGTGCCGGGTGGCGTCCCTGCGGGCCAGGTCGCGGGAGCGGCGGGCCGGCCCGGTCCATCCGCAGCTGCAGACGGCCAGACAGAAGGAGCCGCGTTCCGCGGTGCTGGTGATGTGGCCGGGCGTCGGCTGCGCGGACTCCACGGGGTGACGCGGAGCTGGCACGGCGGTAAACGGAGGGACCTGAGTCGCCTGGGTGTGCGGATCCACGTCCCCACGGTACCCGGTCGGACCGGGCCCGGTACGGGTCTCGGCCACTCCCCGGCCGTGACGGGAAACCCCGGACCTCGTTAACCGGAGCGGGTGGGGGCCTCGGGCAAACAGCGGTCACGCGTTGGGGGTTGGCAGGCGATGGTGGTGCACCAGCACAGGCGGCGGCGAAGGCGTGCGGGCAGGGCGGTGCTCGCGGTCTGCGTGGCGTTGACCGTCGCCGCCCTCGGCGGATGCGGTGCCGCGAGCGGTACGGGAACCGGAACCGCGGCGGCGGCCGGCGACGACCGGCCGCCGGGGGATCCCGGCGCGGCCGTCCGCGGGGCCGCCGACGCACTCGTGGCCACCGGCAGCGCCCAGGCCCGTACGGCCATGGAGATGGCCACCGGCGGCACCCGGGTCACCATCCGCGGCGAGGGCGGCGTCGACTTCAGGAAGCGGATGGGGCAGCTGCTGGTGATGCTCCCCGCCGACGTGACCGGCAAGCCCGAGCACCGCCCCATCACCGAGCTGCTCGTCCCCGGCGCGCTCTACATGAAGAACCGGGGCGCCGGGGTGCCCGACGACAAGTGGGTGCGGCTCGACACGGCCGCCCTCTCCGACGGGAACCTCGTCACGGGCGGGGCCACCGATCCGCTGGCCGCCGCCGAGCTGCTGCGCGGCGCGCAGGAGGTGACGTACGTGGGGGTCACCGAGGTGTCGGGCACCAAGGTGCGGCACTACCGGGGTACGACGGACATCGGGCGGGCGGCCCAGAGCGCCTCGCCGGGGGTCAAGGGGGCCCTGGAGGCGGCGGCGAAAGGGTTCAGCAAGGACAGCGTGCCCTTCGACGCCTACCTGGACGAGGAGGGGCGCCTGCGGCAGGTCAGGCACCGTTTCACGTACGTCAAGAATGGCGTGATCGATGTCTCCTCGACCACGCTGCTGTACGGGTTCGGCACGCCGGTGACCGTCGTATTGCCCGCAAGCGCGGACATTTATGACGGGAAGATCGCCGAGTAGCCGGTCCGGCGGGCCCGGACGGTGCGTCCGGGCCATGACCCCGCTATCCGGAAATGGTCCATCCGTGTCATGCGCGGAACGACGTGCGGTCCCTACGCTGGGAGGCCGAGCGCCGACGGGCGAGGGCGGCAGAGAGAGGTGACACGCGTGACTCCCGCGGGCGGTACGACGGTGCAGGACCACGTGGCACTCGCCGAGATCGAGCTGTGCGGTGAGCTGATCATCGCGGCCTCGACGGCCGTGGAGGAACGACTGAGTCAGGACCGGATCGACGAGGTCCTGATGGGCATCTGTCTTTAGTGCCTGTTTCCGGTTCCCGGCGGAGCCGCGGGTGCGGCGCCGCCGCCGGGGGTCAGGTGCGCAGGAGGCGGGCGATGGCCTTCGTGGCCTCTTCCACCTTCGCGTCGATCTCGGTGCCGCCCTTGACGGCCGCGTCCGCGACGCAGTGGCGCAGGTGCTCCTCCAGCAGTTGGAGGGCGAAGGACTGGAGGGCCTTCGTGCTCGCCGAGACCTGCGTGAGTATGTCGATGCAGTAGACGTCCTCGTCGACGAGCCGCTGGAGGCCGCGGATCTGGCCCTCGATGCGGCGCAGCCGCTTGAGATGCTCGTCCTTCTGGTGGTGGTAGCCGTGAACGGCTCCGCCCTCGTGGGTCAGGGTGCCGGGGGCGGTGCCCGTCTCGGCTCCGGAGCCCTCCGCCTCGATGGTCGTCATGGGTCCTCCCGTGGTCCGGAATGAGGGATACATACCCCTCATGGGTATAGGGTACTTCGCCCCGGTCCGAGGGACAGGGGTTCGTCCCGCCCACTGTGCCCGATGGAGGACACTGGGGAACCGTGCCGGTTAGCCGTGGCCGGGGGATGCGCCTAGCATCAGCCTGACCGAATCCAATGCACCCCGAGGACCTCACGTGCGATTTCGTCTGACCCCCAGGGAGACGAGCTTCTACGACATGTTCGCCGCATCCGCGGACAACATCGTCACGGGCTCCAAGCTCCTGATGGAACTGCTCGGAGCGGATCCCTCCGCCCGGGCCGAGATCGCGGAGCGGATGCGGGCGGCGGAGCACGCGGGGGACGACGCGACGCACGCGATCTTCCACCAGCTGAACTCCTCCTTCATCACGCCGTTCGACCGTGAGGACATCTACAACCTCGCGTCGAGCCTCGACGACATCATGGACTTCATGGAGGAGGCCGTCGACCTGGTCGTCCTCTACAACGTGGAGGAGCTCCCCAAGGGCGTCGAGCAGCAGATCGAGGTGCTGGCGCGGGCGGCCGAGCTGACCGCGGAGGCCATGCCGCACCTGCGGACCATGGACAACCTCACCGAGTACTGGATCGAGGTCAACCGGCTGGAGAACCAGGCGGACCAGATCCACCGCAAGCTGCTCGCCCAGCTCTTCAACGGCAAGTACGACGCCATCGAGGTGCTGAAGCTGAAGCAGATCGTCGATGTGCTGGAAGAGGCCGCCGACGCGTTCGAGCACGTCGCGAACACGGTGGAGACCATCGCGGTCAAGGAGTCCTGAACCACGTGGACACCTTTGCTCTGATCGTGACCATCGGTGTCGCGCTCGGCTTCACCTATACGAACGGCTTCCACGACTCGGCGAACGCGATCGCCACCTCCGTCTCGACGCGGGCCCTGACGCCGCGCGCGGCGCTGGCGATGGCCGCGGTGATGAACCTCGCCGGTGCCTTCCTGGGCAGTGGCGTGGCCAAGACGGTCAGTGAGGGCCTGATCGAGACGCCCCACGGCAACCGGGGCATGTGGATCCTCTTCTCGGCTCTGGTCGGCGCGATCGTCTGGAACCTGATCACCTGGTACTTCGGCCTGCCCTCGTCCTCCTCGCACGCGCTGTTCGGCGGGATGGTGGGCGCGGCCCTGGCCGGCGGGACCGAGGTCATCTGGTCCGGGGTGCTCGACAAGGTCGTCATCCCGATGTTCCTCTCCCCGGTGGTCGGCCTCATCGTCGGTTACCTGGTCATGGTCACCATCCTGTGGATGTTCCGCCGGGCCAACCCGCACAAGGCCAAGCGCGGCTTCCGCATAGCGCAGACGGTGTCGGCGGCCGGCATGGCGCTGGGCCACGGCCTCCAGGACGCCCAGAAGACGATGGGCATCGTGGTGATGGCCCTGGTCATCGCCGACGTGCAGGACGCGGGCGCGCCGATCCCGATCTGGGTCAAGATCGTCTGTGCCGTGATGCTGTCGCTGGGCACCTACGCGGGCGGCTGGCGCATCATGCGCACCCTCGGCCGCAAGATCATCGAGCTGGACCCGCCGCAGGGATTCGCGGCGGAGACCACCGGTGCCTCGATCATGTTCGGCTCAGCCTTCCTCTACCACGCGCCGATCTCCACCACCCACGTGATCACCTCGGCGATCATGGGCGTGGGCGCGACCAAGCGCGTCAACGCGGTCCGCTGGGGCGTGGCCAAGAACATCATCCTGGGCTGGTTCATCACCATGCCGGCCGCCGCCCTGGTGGCGGCGCTCAGCTTCTGGATCGTGGACCTCGCCTTCGTGTAGCGCGCGGGTACGAAAGCGGGCCGGCTCCCCCCACCCAGGGGGAGCCGGCCCTTTTCTTTCGCCTTGCGGTGGCACCGCCATGCAGCACCGCAGGACGTGCGGGTCACGCGGCGGAGCCGCATGAGGTCTGGTCCGGTCTAGCCGAAGCGGCCGGAGATGTAGTCCTCGGTCGCCTGGACGGACGGGTTGGAGAAGATCCGGTCCGTGTCGTCGATCTCGATCAGCTTGCCCGGCTGGCCGACGGCGGCCAGGTTGAAGAAGGCGGTGCGGTCCGAGACGCGGGCGGCCTGCTGCATGTTGTGCGTCACGATGACGATCGTGAAGCGCTCCTTCAGCTCGCCGATCAGGTCCTCGATGGCGAGGGTGGAGATCGGGTCCAGGGCCGAGCAGGGCTCGTCCATCAGCAGGACCTGGGGCTCGACCGCGATGGCGCGGGCGATGCACAGGCGCTGCTGCTGGCCGCCGGAGAGGCCGGAGCCCGGCTTGTTCAGACGGTCCTTGACCTCGTTCCAGAGGTTGGCGCCCTGGAGGGACTTCTCCACGATGTCGGTCAGCTCGGACTTCTTGTAGCGGCCGTTCAGGCGCAGGCCCGCCGCCACGTTGTCGAAGATCGACATGGTGGGGAACGGGTTCGGGCGCTGGAAGACCATGCCGACCGTGCGGCGCACCGCGACGGGGTCCACGCCGGTGCCGTAGAGGTTCTCGTCGTCCAGCAGCACCTTGCCCTCGACACGGCCGCCGGGGGTGACCTCGTGCATGCGGTTCAGGGTGCGCAGGAAGGTGGACTTGCCGCAGCCGGAGGGGCCGATGAAGGCGGTCACGGAGCGCGGCTCCACGGTCATCGAGATGTCATCGATGGCCTTGTGGGTGCCGTAGAAGGCGGACAGTCCGCTGACGTCGATTCGCTTCGCCATGAGGGGTCACTTCGCTTTCAGGGGGTCGCGTCAGCGACCGGTCTTCGGGGCCTTCCAGCGGGCGATGCCGCGGGCCACCAGATTGAGGATCATGACGAAGGCGATCAGGACGAGCGCTGCGGCCCATGCCCGGTCGTAGGAGGCGTCACTGCCGACCTTGTACTGCTCCCAGATGTACAGGGGGAGCGAGGACTGAGCACCTTCGAAGGGGTTGCCGTTGATCAGCTGGGTGCCGAAGACCAGGAGCATGATCGGGGCGGTCTCGCCGGCGATGCGGGCGACGGCCAGCATCAGGCCCGTGGCGATGCCGCCGATGGCGGTGGGGAGCACGACCTTCAGGATCACGCGCCACTTCGGTACGCCGAGGGCGAGGGCGGCCTCGCGCAGCTCGTTCGGGACGAGCTTGAGCATCTCCTCGGTGGAGCGGACCACGACGGGCATCATCAGGATCGACAGGGCCATCGCGCCGGCGAAGCCGGAGGGGCCGAAGCCGAGCGCCAGGTTCCAGGTCGTCAGGATGAACAGGCCCGCGACGATGGAGGGGATGCCGGTCATGACGTCGACGAAGAAGGTCACGGCCTTGGCGAGCTTGCCCTTGCCGTACTCGACCAGGTAGACGGCGGTCAGCAGGCCGATCGGCGCGGCGATCAGGGCGGCCAGGGCGACCTGCTCGATGGTGCCGAGCAGCGCGTGGTAGACGCCGCCGCCCGGATCGAAGCTGGTGACGCCGTTCATCGAGTGGGTGAGGAAGTCGGCGCTGAACGCCTTCAGGCCCCGGCTGACGGTGATCCAGATCAGCGAGAGCAGCGGGATGACCGCGAGGACGAACGAGACCCACACGAGGGAGGTCGCGATCCGGTCCTTGGCCTGGCGGCGGTTCTCGACCACCGCGCTGGCGGTGTACGTGATCACGACGAACAGGATCGAGGCGATCAGGCCCCACTGGACCTTGCTGTCGAGGCCGGCGACGGCGCCGATGCCGCAGCCGAGGGCGATCGAGAGGGCCGCGATGCCGGCCGGGGCCCAGCGGGGCAGGCCGCCGCGGGTCAGGCGGGCGGGGGCGGCGGACTTGTGGGCCGGGGCCGGCCGCTGGTCCTGGAGTGCGTGGCTCATCAGGCGTTCGCCCCCGAGAAGTCCTTGCGTCGGGCGATGATCAGCCGGGCTGCGCCGTTGACCAGCAGGGTGAGCAGGAAGAGCACCAGGCCGGAGGCGATCAGGGCGTCGCGGCCGAACTCGTTGGCCTCGTCGAACTTCGCGGCGATGTTCTGCGCGAACGTGCCGCCGCCCGGGTCGAGGATGTGGCCGGAGATCAGGAAGCTCGGGGAGAGGACCGTGGCGACGGCCATGGTCTCGCCGAGGGCGCGGCCGAGGCCGAGCATCGAGGCGGAGATGACGCCGGAGCGGCCGAAGGGCAGCACCGACATGCGGATGACCTCCCAGCGGGTCGCGCCGAGGGCCAGGGCGGCCTCCTCGTTCATGCGCGGGACCTGGAGGAAGACCTCGCGGCTGACGCTGGTCACGATCGGCAGGATCATGATCGCGAGCAGGATGCCGACGGTGAAGAGCGAGCGGGCGACGCCGACCTGGGTCTTGTCGAAGACGTAGGTCCAGCCGAGGTACTCGTCGAGCCAGAGGTTCAGCCCGTTCAGCTGCGGCACCAGGAAGAGGGCGCCCCAGATGCCGTAGATGATCGAGGGCACGGCGGCCAGCAGGTCGACCACGTACGCGATGGGGGCGGCCAGCCTGCGCGGCGCGTAGTGCGAGATGAAGAGGGCGATGCCGACCGCGATCGGAACCGCGATGGCCATCGCGATGATCGAGCTGACGACGGTGCCGAAGAGCAGGACGGCGATGCCGAAGACGGGAGGGTTCGCCGACGCGTTCCAGTCGAAGGTGGTGAGGAAGTTCCCCTCGTTCTTCGACAGGGCGATCGAGGCGCGGTAGGTGAGGAAACCGGCGATCGACGCCATGATCACCAGGAGCAGGATGCCGGAGCCCTTGGAGAGCCCCGCGAAGATCTTGTCACCGGCGCGGCCGGTGGACCTTCCGCTCTTGGTGACCGGCGGAGCCTGGTCTATCTGCGTGGGTGTGGTGGAAACCATGGTCTTTCCGGTCTTGGTGGGGGGCAATGCCCCCTGGCGGCGGTGCACCGGATCCCCTGGGTGGAGGGGAGGGGCCTCCGGGCCGGGCCGATCGGACGGGATCGGCCCGGGCCCCGAGGCTCAGTGGTTCAGGACAGCGAGTTGATGGCGTCGCGGACCTTGGTGATGATCTCGGCCGGGATCGGCGCGTAGCCGTTGTCGGAGAGGACCTTCTGGCCCGCGTCCGAGGCGGTGTAGTTCAGGAAGGACTTCACGGTCGGCAGGGTCTCGGCCTTGTTGCCCTTGTCGCAGACGACCTCGTACGTCACCAGGACGATCGGGTACGCACCCTCGGCCTTGGTGGTGTAGTCGAGCTTCAGCGCCAGGTCGGAGCCGGTGCCGGCGATCTTGGCGGCGGCGATGGCCTTGGAGGCGCTCTCGGAGGAGGCCTTCACCGGGGCGGCCGCGCCGGTGTTGATGTCGACGGTCTTGATGTTCTGCGAGCTGGCGTAGGAGAGCTCGAAGTAGCCGATCGCGCCGTCAACGGCCTTGACCTGCGAGGCGACACCGGCGGAGCCGGAGGCGGCCTGGCCACCGGGGGCCGGCCACTTCTTGGCGGCCTCGTACGTCCAGGCGTCGGGAGCGGCGGCCTTGAGGTACTTGCCCAGGTTCTCGGTGGTGCCGGAGTCCTCGGAGCGGTGGAACGCCTGGATCGCGGTGGAGGGAAGCGTGACGCCGGGGTTCAGCTTCTTGATCGCCTCGTCGTCCCACTTCTTGATCTTGTCGTTGAAGATGTTGGCGATCGTGGCGGCGTCCAGGTTCAGCTTGTCCACACCGGCGACGTTGAAGCCGAGCGCGATCGGGCCGCCGACCATCGGCAGGTCGATGCCCTGACCGCCGGTGCAGACCTTCTTCGACTCCTCGACGGCGTCGGGCTTCAGCGCGGAGTCCGAGCCCGCGAAGCCGACCGTGCCCTGGTTGAAGGCGACGATGCCCTCGCCGGAGGAGGAGGACTTGTAGTTCACCTCGACGCCGGAGCAGGCGGCCATGTAGTTCTTCACCCACAGGTCGACCGCGTTCTTCTGCGCGGATGAGCCGGAGGCGAGGAGCTTGCCCTTGGCACCGTCGCACTTGACGTCACCCGGGGCCGGGGCGGAGGCCTTCGTGGTGCCACCGGCGTCGGTCTTCGTGTTGTCGTCCGAGCCGCACGCCGTGAGGACCAGGGCGCCGGACACGACAAGCGCCCCGAGGGCGGAGGCACGAAGCATGTTCTTGCGCTGAAGCTTCACTTTTCGGGAGTTCCTTCCAGAAGCCGCCGGCCGCTTTCTGTATCGGGGCGGCGTGCGAAGAGGACTACGGGTCGTGTGGTGCGGGTGCCCTGCTTTTTCCAGCGGCTCGCACCGTGCGGTACTGAAATTAGGCAGAACAGGTGAAGCGGTCGACGGGGGTTGGTGAACGGACGGTGAACCATGGCGGACGGCCCGGTGCGGTTGGGGTGGTTTGTACCTGGGCGCAATCGGGCGTTATCCGCCCGTTATCCCGCCGTGACCTTCTCGGGCCGCCGGTGGGGGTGGCCGGAATTCGCCGTGCCGCCGCTGGGGCGGGGACCGGTGCGGTGAGGTCCGCCGTGCGGTGACGTCCGCCGTTCGGTGATGCCCGTGGTGCGGTGACGCCTGTGGTGTGGTGGCGTCCGCCGTTCGGTGACGTCCGCAGTGCGGAGGGGCCCCTGCGCACAAGGGTCCTTCATCCACCCTTCCACCGTTTCGCCTGCCCCGCCCGGCCCGGGGCGTGCCGGCCCGTGTCGGGCCCGCCCGCCCGGATCCGGGCGGGCGGGGCGGGGGCCGGGGGCGTCAGGAGGCCGTGGAGGCCGTGGGGACCGGGTGCCAGATGTGGTGGAACGAGAGGCGGGCCGCCAGGGCCGCGTGGCGCTGGTCGGCGTGGAGGACGCCCAGGGCGTAGGCCGTGGCCGGGGCGATCCGGGGCGTGCGGGCGGCCGTCGCCGAGGCGGTGGCGGCCTCGGAGGCGTCGCGGTGCACGTCCAGCGCCCGGCCCGCCGCCGCGAGCCGGGTCACGTCCCCGCCGAGCGCCTCCCGCGCGTACCGGTGGACCCGCAACAGGCGGCGCACCTCGTGCCAGGAGCCGTCCGCGTGCGCCGAGTACGGGGTGCTCTCGCCGGTGTCGGGCAGGGCGGCGACGGCCGTGCCCAGCCGGTCCTCGGTGACCGCCGCGAGCGGCACCAGGACCTCCTCCACCCGGCCCCGCGCCGCGACCGCGTCGAGCGGCACCTCCGAGGCCAGCACGGCGACGGCGTCGGCGACCGCGTGGAAGCGGGAGGAGCCGAGCGCGTGGAGGGTCGCGGAGTGGGCGCGGGTGCGCGCCAGCGTGAGCTGGCGCTCCAGCAGGGCGCCCGCGCGCGCGGAGCCCACGGTGAGGGCCCCCGCGGAGGTCCCGTTGCCGCGGGGCACCGGGACCTCGGGCGACGCGGAGAGCCGTTGCAGGGCCTCCATGAGGCGGGACAGCCGGGCGGCGTACGCGTGCTCGTCGGCCAGGGTGGAGGAGAGCCAGACGAGCTCGGTGCGCAGGGAGTCCGCCCACGCCGACTCGGTCACCACCCGGAACGTGCCCAGCGACCCCGCGATACGGCGCGCGGCCCCCCGCAGGCCGCGCGCCGCCTCGCTGCTTTCCGCCGCGTCGGACCCGCTTTCCTCGTGCACGCGCAACCCCCGCAGGAACGCGGTGGCCTGGGAGCGCAGGTACGCGCCGAGCACGTCACCTGCGGTCGGGTCATGGTTTGGCTGAGCCACGCCGGCGCCTCCGGGCGTCTATGAGCATCTCCTGAACGTGCCGCAGCGGCTGGCCCTCGGCGTCGGTGCTGTGCCGGGTCCATTCGCCGTCCGGTCCCAGGTGCCAGGAGGAGGTGGCGTCGGACATGCCCGTCTCCAGCATCCGGTCCAGGGCCGCGCGGTGGGCGGGGTCGGTGACCCTGACCAGTGCCTCGATGCGGCGGTCGAGGTTGCGGTGCATCATGTCGGCGCTGCCGATCCACACCTCGGGCTCGCCGCCGTTGCCGAAGGCGAAGACCCGGGAGTGCTCCAGGAAGCGGCCGAGGATCGAGCGGACCCGTATGTTCTCCGACAGCCCCGGGACCCCGGGCCGTACGGCACAGATGCCGCGGACCCAGATGTCGACCGGGACGCCCGCCCGGGAGGCCCGGTACAGGGAGTCGATGAGGGCCTCGTCGACGATCGAGTTCATCTTGAGGCGGACGGACGCCGGGCGGCCGGCCCGGTGGTGGTCGGCCTCCTTCTCGATGCGCGAGACGAGTCCGTCGCGCAGGGACTTGGGGGCGGTCAGCAGACGGCGGTAGGTCTCGCGCCGGGAGTAGCCGGACAGCCGGTTGAACAGGTCGGAGAGGTCCGCTCCGACCTGCGGGTCGGCGGTGAGCAGGCCGAGGTCCTCGTACAGGCGGGCGGTCTTGGGGTGGTAGTTGCCGGTGCCGACGTGGCTGTAGCGGCGCAGGGTGTCGCCCTCCTGGCGGACGACGAGCGAGAGCTTGCAGTGGGTCTTGAGGCCGACCAGGCCGTAGACCACGTGGCAGCCGGACTCCTCCAGCTTGCGCGCCCACTTGATGTTGGCCTGCTCGTCGAAGCGGGCCTTGATCTCGACGAGCACGAGGACCTGCTTGCCGGATTCGGCGGCGTCTATCAGGGCGTCGACGATCGGGGAGTCACCCGAGGTGCGGTACAGCGTCTGCTTGATCGCGAGGACGTCCGGGTCGGCGGCGGCCTGTTCCAGGAAGGCCTGCACGGAGGTGGAGAAGGAGTCGTACGGGTGGTGGAGCAGCACGTCGCGCTCGCGCAGCGCGGCGAAGATGTCGGGCGCGGACGCGGACTCCACCTCGGCGAGGTCACGGTGGGTGCCGGCGACGAACTTCGGGTACTTGAGCTCGGGCCGGTCGAGGGAGGAGATCCCGAAGAGGGCCGTCAGGTCGAGCGGGCCGGGCAGCGGGTACACCTCGGCGGCGGAGATCTTCAGTTCCTGGACGAGGAGGTCCAGGACGCCGGGGTCGATGGACTCCTCGACCTCCAGGCGCACCGGCGGGCCGAAGCGGCGCCGCATGAGTTCCTTCTCCAGGGCCTGGAGGAGGTTCTCGGCGTCGTCCTCCTCCACTTCGAGGTCCTCGTTGCGGGTCACGCGGAACATGTGGTGCGCGAGCACCTCCATGCCGGGGAACAGCTCCTCCAGGTGCGCGGCGATGACGTCCTCCAGCGGGACGTAGCGCTGCGGGGAGGCCTCCAGGAAGCGGGACAGGAGCGGCGGGACCTTGACGCGGGCGAAGTGGCGGTGGCCGCTGACGGGGTTGCGCACGACGACGGCCAGGTTCAGCGACAGGCCGGAGATGTACGGGAACGGGTGCGCGGGGTCCACGGCCAGCGGGGTGAGCACCGGGAAGATCTGGTTGCGGAACAGGGTGAAGAGGCGGGCCTGCTCCTTCTCGGTGAGGTCGGGCCACCGGATGAGGTGGATGCCCTCCTCGGCGAGCTGCGGGGCGATGTCCTGCTGGTAGCAGGCGGCGTGCCGGGCCATGAGCTCGCGCGAGCGGGTCCAGATCAGGTCCAGCACCTCACGGGGCTGGAGGCCCGAGGCCGAACGGGTGGCGACGCCGGTCGCGATGCGGCGCTTGAGGCCGGCGACGCGGACCATGAAGAACTCGTCGAGGTTGCTCGCGAAGATCGCCAGGAAGTTCGCGCGCTCCAGCAGCGGGGTGGCCGGGTCCTCGGCGAGTTCGAGGACGCGCTCGTTGAAGGCGAGCCAGCTGCGTTCGCGGTCGAGGAAGCGGTTCGCGGGCAGCTCGCCGCTGTCGTCCCTGTCCTCGTAGGCGTCGAGATCGGCGTCGAGGTCGGGATCGAGGTCCGCCGCGTGGGGGCGGTGCGCGGCTATGGAGCCGAGGCGTGCCCTCGTCCTGGCCGTCTGCGCCTGGGCCTCGGCCTTGGCCTGCGCCGGTGTCTGCGCGACGGACGGCCGGGTGAGGGCAGACGCGGGGGCCGCGGCATCGGAGGGGCCGGTGGGGCCGGTGGTGGCGGCGTTGCGGGACGGCTGCTGGGCGGGGACCTCGGTGGGGCCCGCGGGGCTCGCGCTCGGCTGGTGGCTCATGTCTCCATTCTTCCGCGCACGGGGGAGGACAGGCGCGTCGGAAGTGTCCGCCGTCAGGCGGAGGCGGGGCTGCATGTCCGGAGACTGGCAAGCGCGTCTTAATGCCCGGTTAATGGCGTATGGCTTCCTGGCTCCGGCTGGCGCACGGCTGGGGCGGGGCGGGGGTGAGGGTGGGCGGGGTCGGGGGGCGGCGGGACTTTGGCTGGTCCGTGTCAGGGAGGGTTTGGGGGTTTCCCGTCAGTCTCATCGTCCTTCCGCGTCGGGCCGGGCTGTCAAGGGCGCTCCCTTCGGTCGCGTCGCTTCGCGATGGCCTTCGGCCACCCTTGACAGCCCGTCCCGCCAGGGAATGCCAAAGACTGCCGGGAAACCCCCAAAAGAACGGTCCACGGGGGAAGCGAGGGAGGGGCGGGCATCCCAGAGATGCGCGAGCCATCTCCGCCCAGTCCCGCATTCGGGCCCCGAATGGCCATCGGTCCACGGGCCGGGCGTCCAGACCGCCCGACACGACGACCAGAGCGCCCGGCAGGCCCCGCACGCGTCAGATCGCTACGCGCTTCACTCGGCACAGCGTCCGGCGGCCGTCTGGGGCTGGACATAAGCCGCCCATGGCCCGGGGGCTCCATCCATCACGCGAGCGCGGGTTGTTTGTCCCGTTTCGTGGGATGGATGGGCTTCGGAGGGGCGCTGGTGCTGCCTGTCGGACTCTGAGGACGACAAAGTCGTCCTCAGAGTCCGACAAGACGTCTCATGGGTGGAGGGAGGGCCCTCGGGTGTTGGGAAGGGCCCTCGGGTGTTGGGAAGGGTCTTTCGCGGCCAGGGAAGGGCTCGTCATGGGCTGGGATGAAGGCCCCCAGGCCCTTTCGGCTTCTCTGGGGGCCTTAGGCATGTTGGGGTGTCCGGAGGGCGCCATTCGGCCGTCAGCCGCCCGCCAAGCGCACCAACGGGCTGCTTGGGCGGCTTATGTCCAGCCACAGACGGCCGCCGGACGCCATGCCGTGCGAAGCGCGTAGCGATCCGATGCGCCTGCCGTCCTGAAGTCATTGCCGGACGGTCTGGTCGCCGTGTCGTGTGGGCTGGCGGCACCCGGCCCGGAATCAGGGGGATGTCGGCCCGTATCTCAGGTCCGCCCAGGCGGGGAGGGGTCGCACATCTCTGGGATGCCCGCCCCTCGAAGATCTCCCCGTGGACCGTTCTTTTGGGGGTTTCCCGGCAGTCTTTGGCATTCCGTGGCGGGACGGGCTGTCAAGGGTGGCCGAAGGCCATCGCGAAGCGACGCGACCGAAGGGAGCGCCCTTGACAGCCCGGCCCGACGCGGAAGGACGATGAGACTGACGGGAAACCCCCAAACCCTCCCTGACACGGACCAGCCAAAGTCCCGCCGCCCCCCGACCCCGAACAGCCGCCCGCCCCTCAGCTCTCCGTGCGGTACATGAGGTCCACCTCGTGCGTCGTGAAGCCGAGGCCTTCGTAGACCGCCAGGGCCGCCGGGTTGTCGGCGTCGACGTAGAGCATCGCCGTGGGCAGGCCCGACGCGGCCAGGTGGTGGAGGCCGATCGCGGTCAGGGCCTTGCCGAGGCCGCCGCCCTGTGCGCCGGGGCGGACGCCGACCACGTAGACCTCGCCTAGCTGCTCCTCCGCGTGGACCTTCGTCCAGTGGAAGCCGATCAGCTCGCCCTCCCGCTCCGCGAGGAAGAAGCCCTTCGCGTCGAACCACGGCTGCGCCATGCGGTCGTCCAGGTCGCGCTGCGTGAGCGCGCCCTGTTCCGGGTGGTGGGCGAAGGCGGCGGCGTTGGCGGCGAGCCAGGCGGTGTCGTCCTCGCCGGGCACGAAGGTGCGGACCGTCACGCCGGGCGGGAGGGCGGCCTCGGGCAGGCCGGCCGCTCCGGGGCCCAGGGGGCGGCGCAGCTGGCGCAGTTCGCGGAAGAGGGTCAGGCCGAGGACCTGTGCCAGGTGCCGGGCGGCGGACTTGCCGCCGTGCGCCCACACCCGGATCCGCTTGCCGGAGGCGTGCAGCAGGGCGGAGCCCAGGGCCCGGCCGTGGCCGCGCCCGCGCAGCGCGGGGTGCACGACGAGCTCGGCGGCGGGGGCCTCCACCGGGTCGGTGTCCTCCAGTTGTCCGTATCCGGCGAGGCGGCCGGCGTCGGTCAGGAGGAAGTGGCGGATCCCCTCGCGCGGGCCGCCGCGCAGCTGCAGGCGGCCCTGTTCGGAGACGGCGGTGGTGCCGTCGCTGCGGGCCGCTTCGTGGATGAGGTCCAGTACGGATGCGGCCTGTTCCTCCGTCAGCTCGTCGAGGATCTCGATGTGCCGTCCCGGCTCCAGGGCCGCTGCTGCGTCAGTCATGCTCTGAGCCTACGACCGCCGCCCGGGGTTGGGGCCTTCCGCAGGTCCGGGCCCCGTGGGTTCCTGGACGCGGACACGAGCGCGGCCGGAGTGCCGGACGGCTGTGCGTAACCAGCTCGCAACCCGATACCCCCTGTCGTGCTACGCGCGTTGACAATAGGCTGCGGCGGACCTCCCAAGTTGTCTCGCTGTCCACAAAGGGGAATAAATGTCAGCGAAGCCACAACGGCACCGCACTGCCCGCCGGTTGACCCTGTCCGCCCTCGCCCTCACGGCCGGGGCCGGGGCGATGGTCGCCGCCGCACTGCCGGCCGGTGCCGCGAGTGGCGGCGGTGCGGCTCCGGGCCGCACCGTCGACGTACAGATGCTGTCGTTCAACGATTTCCACGGCACGCTGGAGCCCCCGCAGGGCTCCTCCGGCACCGTGACCGAACGTCAGGCAGACGGCACCACCAAGGCGATACCCGCGGGCGGGGCCGAGTACCTCGCGACCGCGCTGCGCGATGCCCGCAAGGGCCACGACTACTCCGTCACGGCCGCGGCCGGGGACATGATCGGCGGCAGCCCGATGCTGTCCGGTCTCTTCCACGACGAGCCGACCGTCGAGGCCCTCAACAAGATGAAGCTCGACGTGACGAGCGTGGGCAATCACGAGTTCGACGAGGGCAAGACCGAGCTGCGCCGCATGGCGTACGGCGGCTGCCACCCGGTCGACGGCTGCTTCGAGTACGGCAAGGAGTACACGGGCGCCCAGTTCCAGTACCTGGCGGCGAACGTCACGGACGAGAAGACCAAGCGTCCGCTGATGTCGCCCACCTTCATCTGGAAGAAGGGGGACGTGAAGATCGGCTTCATCGGCGTCACCCTGGAGGGCACCCCGGACGTCGTGACCGCCGACGGGGTCAAGGGCCTCAAGTTCGGCGATGAGGTCGAGACGATCAACAAGTACGCGGCCGAGCTGAACAAGCAGGGCGTGAAGTCGATCGTCGCGCTGATCCACGAGGGCGGTCTGCCCGCGAGCGGCGCGTACAACTACGACTGTGACGCCCCGGGCGCGGGCGCCGGCATCTCGGGTGCCATCGTCGACATCGCCAAGAACGTCGACCCGAAGGTCGACGCGCTGGTGACCGGCCACACGCACCAGGCGTACTCCTGCAACATCCCGGACCCGGCGGGCAACCCGCGCACGGTCACCTCGGCCGCCTCGTATGGCCGGTTGTTCACGGACACCACGCTGACCTACGACCGGCAGACCAAGGACATCGTCCGTACGCCGGTCAAGTCGCCGAAGCCGGTCAACAAGGTCGTCAGCCGGGACCTGCCCAAGGCCCCGGACATGACCGAGCTGATCACCCGCTGGAACGCGCTGGCGGCCCCGGTCGCGAGCCGTCCGATGGGCTACATCTCCGCCGACATCGCGGGCCGCGGCTCCGAGGCGCCGGAGAAGCCGCTCGGTGACCTGATCGCCGACGCGCAGCTGGACGCCACGTCCCCCGCCGACCGGGGCGGCGCGCAGCTGGCCATCATGAACCCGGGCGGCATCCGTGCCGACCTGGCGTACAAGGCCGCGGGCGCCGAGGGCGACGGCGTGGTGACGTACGGCGAGTCCTACACGGTCCAGCCGTTCAACAACCTGATGAACGTGGTCGACCTGACGGGCGCGCAGCTGATCACCGCGCTCCAGCAGCAGGTCAGTGGCACGGTCAACGGCCCGAACCCGAAGATCCTCCAGGTGTCGAAGGGCTTCACGTACACCCTGGACATGACGAAGTCGGGCGCGGACCGGATCGTCGTGGACTCGGTGCGGCTGAACGGCGCGGCGATCGACCCCGCGAAGACCTACCGGGTCGCGATGAACGAGTTCCTCGCGGGCGGCGGTGACGGCTTCACCGTCCTGAAGGACCACAAGAACAAGCTGGTCGGCATCCCCGACCTGGAGGCCTTCAACAACCTCCTGGCGAAGTCCTCGGCCGCGGCCCCGATCGCCCCGCCGGCGGCGGACCGGATCACGGTCGTCAAGTAGGTCGGGCAACACCCGCGTACAGCGCGCCCGGAGGGGCGGTGGGCCGTTCGGCCCGCCGCCCCTCCGGCGTTTTCGCGGCGCGTCGGCCGCACGCGGCTACAGCGTCGCGAGGAACTTCGCGACGGCCTCCTGGAAGCCCTCCGGGTTCGTGAACGGCACGAAGTGGTCCCCCTCCAGGGGCGTGTACGAGGTCCCGGGCCGCCGGGAGACCATCGCGTCGGCCTGTGCCTGCGGGAGCGACGTGCTGCGGACGCCGTGGACCAGTACGGCCGGGCACGCGCTCCCGAGCCAGGCGTCCCAGTGGTCGCCGCGGCAGGCCTCGACGGAGTCGAGCATGTCCTGGGGGTGGAACGGGAGCCGCCAGCCCCCCTCGGGCAGCGGGCGCAGCGCCTCGGCGACGAACTGGGAGCCGATCGGCCCGGCCGCGGCGAGGAGTTCCTCCCGGGTGGGCGCGGAGTACCGCATGCCCCGCAGGAAGTCCATCCACGCGCCGTCGGCGGGGTTGATCTCGACGGCGGCCTCGATGTCGACGAGCGCCGAGATCCGGTCGGGGTGGGCGGCGGCCAGGTGGACGGCGTTGAGCCCGCCGAGGGAGTAGCCGAGGAGGGCGACGGGCGCGTCCAGTCCGAGGTGGTCGAGGAGTGCGACGGCGTCGGCGACGTATCCGGCGCGGCTGTAGTCGGGGGCCCGGTCGGAGTCGCCGTGGCCGCGCTGGTCGGGGGCGATGACCCGCCACGCGTCGCCCAGGGCCTCGGCGAGGCCGGCGAAGGCGAGGCCCTCGGACATGCCCCCGTGCAGGGCGAGGAGCGGGCGGCCCGGGCCGCCGAAGTCCAGGTACGACAGCGTGCGGTCGTCGATCGTCAGCGTGTGGCGCATGGTTCCGCTCTCCCCTGTGTGTCCTGCGTCTGTCCTGCGGTGACGTGATCAAGACTGCCAGCATTTGGGCAAGCGCGCAATACGCTTGTCTTGGGCGCACGCCCAAAACGTTGGCGCGGATACGATCCCGGCATGGGAAATCGCGAGGACCTGCTGGCCGGAGCGCGCCGCTGCCTGGAGGAGAAGGGGTACGCGCGCACGACCGTGCGCGACATCGCCTCGGCGGCGCGGGTGAGCATGGCCGCGATCGGCTACCACTTCGGATCGCGCGAGGCCCTGCTCAACCAGGCGCTGTTCGCGGCCATCGACGAATGGGCCGCCGGCTCGGGCCGGCTCGCCGGGCAGGGCGCCACCCCCGAGGAGCGCTACGCCGACACCTGGGACCGCAAGAGCCGCGACTTCCTCGACATGCGCTGGCTCTGGCTCGCGAACATCGAGGCCTTCGTGCACGCCCAGTCCTCGCCCGAGCTGCTCGCCGCGCTGGCGGAGGGGCAGCGCGCGTCCCGGCGCATGGTCGCCGCGCAACTGGCCGGGGTGTCCGAGGAAGCGGTCGCGCAGGAGGACGTACGGGCCCTCGGATCGGTGCACCTCGCGCTGCTCAGCGGGGTGATGGTGCAGGCCCTGACCGATCCGGAGCAGGCACCGACCGGACGCGAACTCGTCCGCGGGCTGCGCAGGATGGTGGAACTGCTCGAAGAATCCGTGCCTACCGACGGGTAGTGAAGGCCGGTCCGCGCAGGCCATAATCCCGTCCCGACAGCGGAGCGGCGAAGGGGCGGGCATGGCACTGCACAGGCGGGCGTTTCTGACCGGAGCGACGGCGGTGGGCGCCGCGGCGTTCGCGGGACTCGGGGCGGCGGCCCCCGCGTCCGCGAGAACCCTCGGTACCCAGGACTGGATGGCCGGCCTCGCCGACTCCACCCCGCTCCAGCGGATGACCATCCCCGGCACCCACGACTCGGGCGCCACCAAGGGCGGGCTCTACGTCGCCTGCCAGAACACCTCGATCGCCCAGCAGCTCGACTCCGGGATCCGGTTCCTGGACGTCCGCTGCCGGGTGACGGGCGGCTCCCTCGCCATCCACCACGCGGCCTTCTTCCAGGACCTGATGTTCGGGGACGTCCTCGTGGCCTGCTGGAACTTCCTCTCCGCGCACCCCTCCGAGACCGTCCTGATGCGCGTCAAGCAGGAGTACTCCGAGGAGAGCGACGCCACCTTCCGCGCCGTGTTCGACGACTACCTCGACCACCGCGGCTGGCGCCCGCTCTTCCGCATCGCCGACACCCTGCCCGCCTCGCTGGGCCAGGCCCGCGGGAAGGTGGTGCTCCTCGCCGACAACGGCGGCCTGCCCGGCCTGCGCTACGCCGACGGCAACGTCTTCGACGTCCAGGACGACTGGAACGCCGAACCCTTCGCCAAGCGCGGCAAGATCGAGGACCAGTTCCGCAAGGCCGTCGGGCAGCCCGGCAAGCTGTTCGTGAACTACGTCAGCACCTCGGCCTACATGCCGCCGCGCTGGAACTCCGACCGGCTCAACCCGCAGGTCCAGTCCTTCGTCGACGGCGGCGAACTGGCCGGCCGCACCGGCCTCGGCATCGTCCCCCTGGACTTCCCCAACACCCGCTCGGGCCTGGTCGCCTCACTGATCCGGCACAACTGACGCGGTCGACGGCGGCGGCGTCGGGGCGCCCGGCAGGCGCAGCACCGCCTCCGTGCCCCGGCCCCCGTCGGCCGCGGCGCGCAGCACGGCGGTGCCGCCCGCCCGCTGGACCGTACGGGCCACGATGGACAGGCCCAGCCCGCTGCCGGGCAGCGCGCGGGCCGACGGGGACCGCCAGAACCGCTCGAAGACGTACGGGAGGTCCTCGGCCGGGATGCCCGGTCCGTGGTCCCGTACCGTCAGCTCGCCCGCGCGCAGCGAGACCTCGACGGCCGCGCCCGGCGGGCTGAACTTCACGGCGTTGTCGAGGACGTTGACCACCGCCCGCTCCAGCGCCGCCGCCTCGCCCCGTACGTACCAGGGCTCCAGCGCGGAGGTGAAGACCAGCTCCGGGCCGCGCAGCCGGACCCGGGACAGCGCGGCGGCCGCGGTCTCGTGCAGGGCCACCACCCCGAGCGGGGCGTGCGGGGCCGCGTCCGGGCGGGAGAGCTCCTGGAGGTCTCCGATCAGCGCGGCCAGCTCCGTCATCTGCGCCTTCACGGAGGCCAGCAGCTCGCGCCGGTCGTCCGGCGGGATGGCCCGGCCGGTCTCCTCGCTGCGCGCGAGCAGCTCGATGTTGGTGCGCAGGGACGTCAGCGGGGTCCGCAGTTCGTGGCCGGCGTCGGCGATCAGCTGGGCCTGGCGTTCCTGGGAGGAGGCCAGGGCCGCCGTCATGGAGTTGAAGGAGCGCGACAGGCGGGCGATCTCGTCGTCCCCCTGGTCGGGGATCCGTACGGTCAGGTCCTCGGTCCGGGCGATGTGTTCGACGGCGCCGGTCAGTTCGTCCACCGGCCGCAGCCCCGTCCGGGCCACCCACAGCCCGGCGGCCCCGGCGCCGACCACTCCGACGCCGCTGACCAGCAGCAGCACCCAGGCCAGCGTGGACAGGGGCTTCTCCACGTCGCCCAGCGGCTTGGCGATGGAGACGCCGAAGGCGGGCCCGGCCGGGTTGGCCTGGAGGGTGTACACGCGCATGTCGACGCCGTCGGGGGTGGTCACGTCGTGCAGGACGGGCTTGGCCTCCACGTCCGCCGCGACCTGCCGGTCGGTGCCGGTCACGGGCAGGTCGGGCTGCCCGCCCACCCAGCAGCGGGTGCCGTCGGACAGGACGATCTGCACGGTCGCGTTCAGGTTCCCCGCGATCTGCTGCGTGGGCTTGGGCGGCTGGACGACGCAGCCCTCCCGCAGGGTCCGCGCGACCTGCGCGCTGACGTTCGTCGACATCAGGGAGCGGTCGAGCTGGTCGCGCAGCTGGGTGCGCACCATCACCCAGGCGACGGCGGCGACGGCCGCCACCGCCACCGCCACCGCGACCGCCACCAGCAGCGCGAGCCGCGAGCGCAGCGGCAGCGCGCGGAATCTGGCGGCCGGGCTCACTCGGGGCCGCCCTCGCCGGCGCGCAGGACGTACCCGACCCCGCGCACGGTGTGGACGAGGCGGGGCTCTCCGCCGGCCTCGGTCTTGCGGCGCAGGTACATCACGTACACGTCCAGGGAGTTGGAGCTGGGCTCGAAGTCGAAGCCCCACACGGTCTTCAGGATCTGCTCGCGGGTCAGGACCTGGCGCGGGTGCGCGAGGAACATCTCCAGCAGGGTGAACTCGGTCCGGGTCAGTTCCACGGCGCGGTGGCCCCGGGTGACCTCGCGGGTGGTGAGGTCCATGCGCAGGTCGCCGAAGGACAGGACGTCGGCGGAGCTCTCCGGGGCGGCGGAGGGGGCGGCGTAGGAGCTGCGGCGCAGCAGGGCGCGGACGCGTGCGAAGAGCTCGTCCAGCTCGAAGGGCTTGACGAGGTAGTCGTCGGCGCCCGCGTCCAGGCCGGTGACGCGGTCGCCGACGGTGTCGCGGGCGGTCAGCATCAGGATCGGGGTGACGCTGCCGGACGCGCGCAGCCGGCGGGCCGCGGTCAGGCCGTCCATCCGGGGCATCTGGATGTCCAGGACGATCAGGTCCGGGGCGTACGTGGCCGCCTGGTCGAGGGCGTCGAGCCCGTCGACCGCCGTCCGGGTCCCGTAGCCCTCGAAGGCGAGGCTGCGGCGCAGGGCCTCACGGACGGCCGGCTCGTCGTCGACGACGAGGATGCGCTGCGGTTCGCCTTCGGCGGCGTTCATCGGCGGGTCCCTGGGTGGTGGTCGTGGTGGTGTCCGCGGGGTGGCGGCCGCGGTCGCGGTCGCGCCCGGGGGCGTGGGCGGCGGACGTGCGGGATCCGTCCCGCGGAGGTCCGCCCCCAGCGTCGCACGGGAGCACCGCGGCCCGGTGCGGCTGCGCCCCGGGGGGCGGGGGCCGTACCGGGCGCGGAGCCGGTGGCGGGATCAGAACCAGGAGGTGCCGGAACGGCCGCTGTCCGAGCCGTCGCCGCCGGTGCCGGAGTCGGAGCCGCCCGTGCCGCCCTTGCGGAGGCCGTCGAGGTCGGCCTTGATCGTGTTGACCGGGATGGCGAAGCCGAGGCCGACGCTGCCGGCGGAGGAGCTGTCGCTGGAGGGGGAGTAGATCGCGGAGGGCATGCCCACGATCTCGCCGTTCAGGTTGACGAGGGCGCCGCCGGAGTTGCCCGGGTTGAGGGAGGCGTCCGTCTGGATGGCCTTGTACGAGGTGGTGTTCGAGCCGGTGTCCCCGTTGAACTGCTGCCCGTCGTAGGAGAACGGCCAGCCGCCGCCGCCCTGGCCGCGCTGCGGGGACTGCTGCTGCTCCGACTTCGGTACGTTCACGTCCCGGTCCAGGGCCGAGACGATGCCGCTGGTGACGGTGCCGGTGAGACGGTCGGGGGAGCCGATGGCGACGACCTCGTCGCCGACCCGCAGCTGGTCGGAGTTGCCGAGCTTGGCGGGCTTGAGGCCGCTCGCGCCCTGGAGCTTGATCAGCGCCAGGTCCTTGTCGGGGTCGGTGCCGACGGTCTTGGCGGCGTACTTCTTGCCGTCGCTCATCGTCACCTGGATCTCGGAGGCGCCGCTGACGACGTGGTTGTTGGTGACGATCTCGCCGCCGGCGGTGACCACGATGCCGGAGCCGGTGCCCTGGCCGGAGCCGGTGCGGGTGTCGATCCGCACCACGGAGGGGCTGACCTGCTCGGCGACGCCCGAGACGGTGCCGTTGCTGGACTGGGAGACGTTGGTGCCGTTGAAGCCGCCGCCGGCGGAGCCGTCGTGGCCGAGGAACTGCTGGACGGCTGCGGCCGTCCCGCCGCCGACCACGGCCGCCGCGAGGGCGACGGCGGCGAGCAGCGCGACGGGGCGCTTGGCGCGGGCCGCGTGGGCGGGGGCGGCCGGGGCGGCGGACCCCCAGGCGGCCCAGCCGTTGCCGGTGTGGCCCCCGTTGCCCCCGTTGCCGTTGTCCCCGTTGCCGTCGGCCGGGACGGTCTCGCCCTGGATGACGGGGGGCTGGTGCGCCTCGTGCCAGCCGGGTGCCGGCGCCGGCGGGTACGCGGGCGGCGGCGGGTACGCCCCGGCCGCGGTGTCCTGTGCCAACCGGTCGCGGCCGCGCTGCCAGTCCTCGCCGAAGGGCGGGTTCTGGGCCGGCCGGTTCTCCTGCGGGTACTCGCCTTCGCGGCGGAAGCTCTCGGTCATGTCTCCGACTGTCCCGCCGGATCATGAGAGCTTCCTGAGTCCCGGCTGAGAAGCCCGACAGAACCGCGTATGCCCGATATAAGGAGGGGGGGGATCGTGCGGTGTTCGCCCGGACCTGCCTGGCGATCGGGGCGCTGCTGCTGCCCCTCGCGCCGTCGGCCTGGGGGCCCTCGTCCTCTTCGTGGCCATCAGGGCCCTGACCTGGCCCTGACCTGGTCTGAGAGCCCGGACCTGGCCCTCAGGGCCGGTCCTGACGGCCGCGGGAGGGTCAGCGGCAGCCGCAGGAGCGGCGGATGACCAGGGCCGAGGGGAACTGCTTGAGGCGCTCGCGGCGGGAGCCCGCCACGCGCAGGGCGTCGTCCAGGACGAGGTCCACCGCCGCGCGGGCCATCGCCGGGCGGTCCGAGGCGATCGTGGTCAGCGGCGGGTCCGTCAGCGCCGCCTCCTTGACGTCGTCGAAGCCGGCCACGGCCAGCTGCTCGGGGACGTCGATGCGCAGCTCGCGGGCGGCCCGGAGCACGCCGATGGCCTGGTCGTCCGTCGCGCAGAAGATCGCGGTCGGCCGGTCGGGCCGGGCCAGGACCTCCAGGGCGACCGTGTAGGCGTCGTAGCGGTTGTACGGGGCCTCGATGAGCCGGCCCTCCACCGAACGGCCCGCTTCGAGCATGGCCCGGCGCCAGCCCTCGACGTGGTCGGCGACCGGGTCGCCGACGGACGGGGTGTTCTCGACCCCGCCGATGCAGGCGACGTACTCGTGCCCGTGCTCCAGCAGGTGCCGGGTGGCGAGCTGGGCCCCGCCGATGTCGTCCGTGACCACCGCGACGTCGTCGATCGCCTCGGGCCGCTCGTGCAGCAGCACGATGCGGGCGTCCCACGCCTCGATCTCCGAGGCGGCGCGCTCGCTCATGCCCTGGCTGACCAGGATCAGGCCCGACACCCGCATGCCGAGGAAGGCCCGCAGGTAGTGGACCTCGCGCTCGTCGCGGTAGTCGGAGTTCCCGACCAGGACCATCTTCCCGCGCTCGGCCGCGGCCTGCTCGACCGCGTGCGCCATCTCCGCGAAGAACGGCTGGCGGGCGTCCGGGACGATCATGCCTATGAGGTCCGTACGCCGTGACGCCATCGCCTGCGCGACCCGGTCCGGGCGGTAGCCCAGCTCCTTGATCGCGGCGAGGACACGCTCGCGCGTGGCCGGGGCAACCGGCCGGGGTCCGTTGTTGATGACGTAGCTCACGACGGCGGTAGACGTACCCGCAAGTCGTGCAACGTCATCCCGCGTCACCTTGGCCACGCGCGGCAGTCTACGCGGGGTGACCTACCTCTGGGCAGGGCGTCCTGCCGAGTGGATGGTCACAGGGGATTCCTCCGTCCGGGGGTCCGTGGCGGCCAGGTCGGCGCCCTGCGGCGGGGCCGAGGCCGCCGCCTGCTTCGCCGCGGCCCGTTCCGCCTCCGCCGCCGCCGCCCGTTCCACCTTCTCCGGCGTGACGAAGCGGTAGCCGACGTTGCGGACGGTGCCGATCAGCGACTCGTGCTCGGGGCCGAGCTTCGCGCGCAGCCGTCGTACGTGCACGTCGACCGTCCGGGTCCCGCCGAAGTAGTCGTAGCCCCACACCTCCTGGAGGAGCTGGGCCCGGGTGAAGACCCGGCCCGGGTGCTGGGCGAGGTACTTCAGCAGCTCGAACTCCTTGAAGGTCAGGTCCAGGACCCGGCCCTTCAGCTTCGCGCTGTACGTCGCCTCGTCGACCGACAGGTCTCCGTTGCGGATCTCCATCGGGGAGTCGTCGGAGCCCAGCTGCTGGCGGCCGGTGGCCAGCCGCAGCCGCGCCTCCACCTCGGCCGGTCCGGCGGTGTCGAGCAGGACGTCGTCGATGCCCCAGTCGGCGGTGACGGCCGCGAGGCCGCCCTCGGTCACGACGAGGATCAGGGGGCAGCCCGGTCCGGTGGACCTCAGCAGCTGGCACAGCGACCGCACCTGCGGCAGGTCGCGGCGGCCGTCCACGAGGATCACGTCGGCGCCGGGGGTGTCCACCAGGGCCGGACCCTCGGCCGGGGCGACCCGGACGTTGTGCAGCAGCAGGCCGAGGGCGGGCAGCACCTCGGTCGACGGCTGGAGGGCATTGGTCAGCAGCAGGAGAGAACTCATGCCCGACCACCTGCCCGCGTCGGGTGGTCGTGCACGTGCGGGTGCACGGTTCGCTGGTCCATCACGTCGGTTCCTCCTCGGTCCCGTCGAGGACGTGCGTGGTACTGCTTCGTACGACTGGCCTGGCGTCCGGCCCGGCCCCCGCGCCCTGGGGTCCGGATGGATACCACTGTTCTCGGTTCGTTCAACGTGCTGAAAGCACAAAAGGACCCGGGGGCTACGTTGCCCGGATCCTCTACGCCGCCAGAATAGCCCACCCTCCCTTTCGGGGCCGAGGGCTGCCGTGCACCGCATTCTGTGGTTCCTGCCACGCCTTCCCCCTGCGTATGCCCTGGTTTCACCGGATCGGTGGACCCCCGGAGGGATCCCCGGGCGCACCCGGGGCGCGCTGGCGCACGCCGGGGTGGTGACCCGGAGGGGTCATCATGGAGGCCGACGGTAGAGAGCCGACGGAGCCGACCACGAGAGGAGCTGCAGTGGCAACCGGAACCATCCGCTACTGGGCGGCGGCGAAGGCCGCGGCCAAGACGGCGGAGGAGCCGTACTCGGCGCGCACCCTGGCCGAGGCGCTCGACGCAGTGCGGGAACGCCATCCGGGGGAGCTGACCCGGGTGCTCCTGCGCTGCTCCTTCCTCGTGAACGACGAGCCGGTGGGCAAGCGCCCGCACGATGCCGTCCTGCTGACCGAGGGGGGCACCGTCGAGGTGCTCCCGCCGTTCGCGGGCGGGTGAGCGGAGACCATGAGCACTCCCGAAGAACAGCAGCGGGCCGCGCAGGAGGACCCGTACGGGACCCAGACCTGGCAGTCCGACACCTGGGACACCAGCTACCAGCCGGTCCAGCAGCCGGTCCAGCAGCCGGTCCAGCAGCCGGTGCACCCGCCGTTGGGCGCCGTGCCCGGGCAGCCGGTGGCGCCCGAGGGCTGGTTCCGCGACGAGGCCCCGGCCGTGCCCCAGCCCGCTCCCCAGGGCCCGCCCGCGCAGCAGTGGGCCGCTCCGTCCGGCGCCGTACCGTGGCCGGACGGCACGGGGGCCGGCGTGGGTGCCGGTGGCGGTGCCGCCGAGCAGACCGCGTATCTGCCGCCGGTGCAGCAGCACCAGCAGCAGCACCAGCAGCACCAGCACCAGCAGCACCAGCAGCAGCAGTCCCCGCAGTTCCAGCAGCCCCAGGTGCAGCCGCAGCCGGTGGCGCCCGAGGGCTGGTTCCGCGACGAGGCCCCGCAGGCCCAGGCCCAGGCCCCGCAGGCCCAGTCCCACGGCCGGCACGCCGCGCCGGACCGGCAGCGGGCCGAGCCGTGGCAGCAGCAGTCCCCGGTGCCCGGCGCCGCAGCGGAGACGGCCTACCTCCCGCCGGTACGGGAGCCCGCGGCCGCGCCGTGGCCGGGTGCTCCGGGTGCCGACGCCGCCGCCGAGACGGCGTACCTGCCGCCGGTACGGGAGCCCGCGGCCGCGCCGCAGGCTCCGTGGCCGGGTGGTCCGGGGGTCGGAGCCGACGCCGCCGCCGAGACGGCGTACCTGCCGCCGGTACGGGACACTGCCGCCGAGCAGACCGCGTACCTGCCCCCCGTCCAGGCCCAGGCGCCGCAGCCGCAGGCCTGGGACACCGAGCGGACGGCGTACCTGCCGCCGGTGACGGAGGCCGCCGCCGAGCGGACGGCCTACCTGCCGCCGCAGCCGCCCGCCCCCGACGCGGCGGCCGAGCGGACGGCGTACCTGCCGCCCGTGCCCTCCGCCGCCGCGGCCCCGCAGGCTCCCGCGTCCGTGCCCGGAGGCCCGGAGGCCGAGTACTCCCCGCCCACGCTGGGCGGGAACACCCTGCGCGCCGTCGACCCGGCCCAGGCCCGCGCCGAGGGCCGGTCGCCGATCATCGACCCCGGTCCGCAGTCGGCCCTGCTGACCGCCGGCCTCGGGCTGCTGCTGGCCGGGGCCGCCGTGCTGGGCCCGTACGCCCTGCTCCTGCCGCTGATCGCCCTCCAGGCGCTCACCGCGGCCGGCTGGTTCCGCCTCAACGGCATGTGGCCGGCCCGCCAGGGCATCGCCCTCGCCTTCGCCGGGGCCGTGGTCGCGGACGGCGCGGTGCTCGCGGTGGACCGGCCGTACGGCCCCGGCGCCATCATCGGCACCATCGGGGCCTGGGTGCTGCTCACGCTGGTGCTCCAGCTGCGCAGCCACGCGGACCCCGACGAGCGGATGTACGGACTGATGGCCTCGGTGGCCTCCGCCGCCCTGGCCATCGTGTGCGCGGGCTTCCTCGCCGCCGACGGGGAGGCGGTGAGCGTCGGCGCCGCCGCCGTCGCCGTCGCCGTGTTCGCGCGGGCCCTGCCGCTGCCGACCGCGCCCTCCGTCGGCGTCTCGCTGGCCGCCGCGGCCGGTGCGGGCATCGCGGTGGGCGGACTGACCGGCATCGGGGCGGGCGGGGCGCTGCTCGGCCTGGCCGCCGGGGTCTGCGCGCTGGTGGGTCTGCGCGTGGCCGCGTACGACTACCCGTCGAAGTTCGTCCACATGACGGCCGGTGTCGCGCTGCCGCTGGCGGTCGCCGCGCCCGCCGTCTACCTGCTGGGCCGGGTGGTGGGCTGACGGGGTCCCGACGGCGGACCATGGTCCACTAGAACGCACGTACCGATAAGTAGGGGGAGGGTCCGTTGCGTTTCCTGCGCTTCGTACTGATCGTCGGAGTGGTTCTGGGGGCCCTGTTCGTGGGCGCGGACCGCTGGGCGGTCGGCTATGCCGAGAACCGGCTCGCCGACCGCCTCCAGGCCCGTCAGGGGCTCGCGGGGAGCGTGGAGGTGAACATCCACGGCTTCCCGTTCCTGACCCAGGCGCTCAGCCACGACCTGGAGCGGGTGGACCTGAAGCTGAAGGGCGTCGACGCCGCCGCCGACGGCCGCAAGACGCGTCTGACGGAGCTCGACGCCAGCTTCCGCGAGGTGAAGCTGAACGCCGGCTACAGCGGCGGCACCGCCAAGCGGGCGGAGGGCACCGCGCTGATCTCCTACGCGGACCTCACCGAGGCCTCCCAGAGCGGGGTGAACCTCACCTACGGCGGCGCGCCGGGCAAGGTGAAGGTGACCGCGACGGTGGAGGTCCTCGGCAAGCGCCTGACCCGTGACGTGGTGTCGACCGTCACGCTGGTGGACGCGAACGACGGGAAGAACGGGAAGGTCGTCAGGGTCCGCGCGGAGTCCGTGCCGGGCGAGGGGATACCGGGCATCGAGAGCCTGGTCCGCAAGCGGACCGACTTCGACCGCCGCATCGACGGGGGTCTGCCGTCCGGGCTCGGCCTCACCGGGCTGACCTCCGACGCGGAGGGCGTACACGTCACGCTGAGCGGCACGGACGTGGTGCTGGCCGGATAGTGAGACGACCCGGTCCGACCTGCAGAAGGACGGGCCGTGCGAAGAGCCCCGGGGGCCGCGAGGCGGCCGTCCGGGGCTTTCTCATCCCGCCATGCGGACGATCCTGTCTCGGAATATGACACGCCGGTGACAGGGCGGCTGATTCGTCCCTACGATCCATGGCTATGAAGCATCAGCAGGCGGACCTCACGAAGCGGCGGGCAGTAGACCTGTGTCGCGTCGCCGCCATGCTCTGTCGCTCCATTTGAGCGGTGTGAGCCTTCCGCTCCACCGGCCGGACGACGGCCCTTCATCCGCGGCGTGACCGCCCCCGCTTCCCGCCTCCTGCCCCCTGTCGCTCCCCGCGCAGGTCCCGAGCGCGCCACCCGGAACGGCACGTACGCACCAGCACCGCCCCGCAGCTGCACTGCACCAGCACCGCCCCGCCGCACACTGCCCCGGAGGAGAACACCATGAGCCGCAGCGACGTCCTCGTCGACGCCGACTGGGTCGAGGCCCACCTGAACGACGCCAACGTCGTCATCGTCGAGGTGGACGAGGACACGTCCGCGTACGACAAGAACCACATCACCAACGCCGTCCGGATCGACTGGAAGAGCGACCTCCAGGACCCGGTCCGCCGCGACTTCGTGGACCAGGAGGGCTTCGAGAAGCTCCTCTCCGCCAAGGGCATCTCCAACGACGACACCGTCGTCCTCTACGGCGGCAACAACAACTGGTTCGCGTCCTACGCCTACTGGTACTTCAAGCTCTACGGCCACCAGGACGTCCGCCTCCTCGACGGCGGCCGCAAGAAGTGGGAGCTCGACTCCCGCGACCTGGTCGACGGCAAGGACGTCCCGAACCGCCCGGCCACCGCGTACAAGGCCAAGCCGCAGGACAGCTCGATCCGCGCCTTCCGCGACGACGTCGTGGCCGCGATCAACGTCCAGAACCTGGTCGACGTCCGCTCGCCCGACGAGTTCTCCGGCAAGCTGCTCGCCCCGGCGCACCTTCCCCAGGAGCAGTCGCAGCGCCCCGGCCACGTGCCGAGCGCCCGCAACATCCCGTGGTCGAAGAACGCCAACGACGACGGCACCTTCAAGTCCGACGACGAGCTGACCGCCCTGTACCAGGCGGAGGGCGTCGACCTCGACACGAAGGACACCATCGCCTACTGCCGCATCGGTGAGCGCTCCGCGCTCACGTGGTTCGTGCTGCACGAGCTCCTGGGCCAGGAGAACGTCAAGAACTACGACGGCTCCTGGACCGAGTACGGCTCGCTCGTCGGCGTGCCGATCGAGCTCGGCCCCAACAAGTAATCCCGCCGGAGGCCCGGGCACGCGACGCCCGGCGCCCCGTAGCAGCAGAACCTCTCTAGGACAGGACAGAGAACATGTGTGGAGCACAGATCGGCGGGCCCGACCTCGCGACGCTGAAGCCCGGTGAGACCGCGATCCAGGGCCAGGTGACCAAGGACGGCGAGCCCGTCAGCGGATACGTCCGCCTGCTGGACTCGACCGGTGAGTTCACCGCCGAGGTCCCGACCTCCGCGACCGGCCAGTTCCGCTTCTACGCGGCGACCGGCTCCTGGACGCTGCGCGCGCTCGTCCCGGGTGCCCAGGCCGACCGTGCCGTCGTGGTCGCCGAGGCCGGCGGCGTGACGGACGTCGCGATCGCGGTCTGAACGACCGCCAGCTGAACCGGCCGAAGGGCCGCACCCCCGGGGGTTGGACGCCACTGGACCGGGGTGCGGCCCTTCGTGCCGTCCGGACCCTTGCACCGGCGGGGGACGGCCCTACGCTGGAGGTATGTACGCCCGGCGCCGGCGCGCCTACTTCCTGCTGATGGGCGGATGCCTGTTCCTCTTCGTCTCCGCCTGGTCCTTCGTGCGCCTGTTCTCCGTGGAGGCGGCGGTGGCGATGTGCGTGGTCGCCATGGTCATCCCGCCGGTCGCCGCGATGGTCGCGAACCGCCGGGGCCCCGACGACCGCTGGTGGGACGACCCGTCCGGCGATCCGAAATCGGACGAGTGGTGGGACGAACTGGACGGAAAACGGCGCCGCGAGGACTGAACGCGTCCGGAGACAAGACCGTAATAAAGATGCGCACAACTGCTCCCCCCTCGAAGGTGTCTCCGGTGTGCGCGGGTAAACGAACCCGACGCCTCCAGTCCTGTGGGGGACCCCTTTGGAACACGAGCACGATCCGGCTCCTGACGCGTGCCCGCCCCGGCGCCGGGGCCGCACGACCCTCCTGATCGCTGCCGCCGTCGTCCTCGGCGCCCTCGCCGGCACCGCCACCGGCTACGCGGTCCAGTACGACCGAGACCCCACCCCGCTGCCCCCGCTGGCCCAGCAAAAGCTGGACACGCCCAAGGCGCTCGCGCCGGACGACACCACGACGTGGAAGACGGTCAACGCCAACCGCTGGCACAAGACCGACGGCGACCTCACCGAGCTCCTGATCGAGGTGCCGGCCGGGGCGAAGGCCGAGGACAGCGGCTACGACAGCCTCGACTCCTTCGCGACAACCTTCGGAACGCCGGACGGCGCCCTGCGCAACTTGTCGAAGGACGGCTTCCGGCGCCTCGCGACGACCGTCTGGAGGCAGGACGACATCCGTGTCGAGGTGCGGCTGGTGCAGTTCCGCGACTTCTCCGGCGCGAACGGCTACCAGAGGGCGCAGAGCGGCTACATGCGCTTCGAGAGGAACGCGGGCAACGACGGCGTAGCCATCCCCGGCGTCCCCGCGGAGCTCGGGCACGTCTGGGTGGCGTCGAAAACCCATGAGGAGCCGGGTTCCGCCCCGATCCGCGAGGGCCGGGCCATCGTCCGTCGCGGTGACATCGTTCTGGACCTCTTCTACGTCGACACGCGCGGCGGCCGGATAGCCGAGAGCGATGTCATCGACCTGGCCAAGCGACAGCTGGAGCGACTGTGACCGAGCCGCAGACCGGGACGACCCCGGCACCCGAGGCCCCGGCCGACCCGGCCGGAACCCCGCGGACGGGTGGCCGTAGGACGACGGTCACTCTCACGGCCGTGGCTGTGGCCGCGCTCGCCCTCGTCGGCGGCGGGGTCTGGGCGTCCTCCGCCCTCGCGGACGCCGACCGGACCGCGCCGACCGCCTACTGGGTCGAGGCGGGCGGGAAGCTGCCCGAGGTCAAGAAGCCCGAACCGGTGCCCGAGAGCGCCTTCTCGGGCAAGCTGCTCCCCGTTCCCTCCGGCTTCGCTCCGGGGCCCGACCTCGCGGGCGACGGGAACAACTTCTTCGTCTCCGGGGACAAGGCCACCGAGGGCTTCAAGGAAGCCCGCAAGGGCCTGTCGAACTCGGAACGCAAGAAGCGCGACGACATGCTGGCCGACCTCAAGCTCAAGGGCCTGGCCGGGCGGAGCTACACCGGTGACAGAGGGCTGGTGGTGGAGATCCGCATCATGCAGGCCGACCCGCGGGCCGTGGGGGCGTTCGCCGAGGTCTCCAAGAAGCTCCTCGACCTCATCGGCGATGACCGCGACGCGCCGAAGGTGGACGGCTTCCCGGACGCCAAGTGCTCTCTGCTGGCCGTGGGCGAGGAGAAGCAGGAGAGGATCGACTCCCTCTACTGCGTGGCCGTCGAGGGCGACGTGATGGTCAATTTCCGCGCCTACGGACCCAAGGACAGCTTCTCGAAGTCCGACGCCGCGACGTTCCTCAAGAACCAGCTGACCCACCTGAAGTCCCCCGGGGAGTCCGTGTGACCGAGCAGAACGCCCTCGGAGCCCCCGCGGCCCCAGAGGCACCCGAGCCCCCGCCGGCCCCCACCGAGGGCCCCGTGGCGCCCGCGCCCCCCAAGGACCGCCGCGTGCTGCGCGCCGTCCTGCGCTGGAGCGCGGCCGTCCTCGCCTTCGGCGTCGCCGGCACGGGGGCCGCCTACGGCCTGGTGCAGCCCGAGCGCACCGACATCCCGGGCCTGTCGACCCGGTCCGACGGCCGCTGGGCCTACCCGGCGCTGGGCAAGCCCACCCTGCCCCCCGGCGCTCCGGTGCCCTTCGCCCCGGACAACGCGGACGGCATCCACTATGCGGGCCTGACCCAGCTGCTCCTGCCCGCCCCGCTCGGATCCACCCCGGACCCCGCGCTGAAGCCGGAGAAGGACTCGGCCGTGACCGTGGACACCTTCCTGGAGGAGTACGCGGCCGACGCGCGCGCGAAGATGAAGCAGGACTTCACCGACGACGGGCTGCGCCAGATCGTGGGCCGTGGCTGGACCACCCCGGACGGCGTCCGGACCCGGGTCTACCTGCTGCGCTTCCACGCGTCGGGCTTCGCGGACACCTTCAAGGGCTGTGGCACCGGGATGAACCTGAACGGCGTCAGCCAGATGCGGTGGGACGACGCCTGGGACGAGGCCCGCACCGCCAACAGTGCCCCGCCGGCCGACGGCGTGAAGGTCCTGGAGGAATCCGTCCCGTTCGGTGACGAGCAGATCAGGGCCGGCTGCGTGCAGTCGGGTGACGTCCAGGCCGTGATCCTGCAGAGCCGCAAGGGCGCGGCGCCGGCCGTCCCCCTGCACCAGGCCGTGATCCTCCAGGGCCAGCTGCTGGGCTGACCATCCGGGGGCGGGGCCGGTACGGCCTACCTCCTACGGTGTGCCGGTTCCCGGGCCAGTAGGCTTGGGGACCGGCCCGTACACCGCACCGAATCCTCCGAGGAGCACACCGTGCTTGAGGCAGTCTTCACCTCCCTGCTGGTCCTGGTCTGCGTCGGCGTCACGGCCTTCACCGGCCTGGCCGTCAAGAAGCTGTACCAGGGTCAGCGCTGAGCAGCAGCCGACCGGCCGACCGCCCCGGAACCCCTCCCACAGATCGCCTGAGCAGCCAACCATGATCCAGATCCCGTCCGACCTGAACCCGGGCCTCGTCCCCCTCGCCTTCCTCCTCGGCAACTGGGAAGGCGCCGGCGTCTTCGACTTCCCCGGTGAAGAGAAGTGCAACTTCGGCCAGGAAGTCGTCTTCAGCCACGACGGCCGGGACTTCCTGGAGTACACCTCCCACACCTGGGTCCTCGACGCCGAGGGCAACAAGGTGCGCCCGCTGGAGTCCGAGTCGGGCTACTGGCGCATCGACGCCGACCGCAAGGTCGAGATCGTCATGGTCCGCGACCAGGGCGTCGTCGAGGTCTGGTACGGCGAGCTCGCCGACCAGAAGCCCCAGATCGACGTGGTCACCGACGCGGTGGCCCGTACGGCCGCCTCCGGCCCGTACAGCGGCGGAAAGCGCCTCTACGGGTACGTGAAGAGCGACCTGATGTGGGTCGGGGAGAAGGCCACCCCCGAGGTCGAGCTGCGCCCCTACATGTCGGCCCAGCTCAAGAAGGTCGTCACCCCGGAGGAGATCGCCGACATGGCGCGCAACCTCCCGGAGCTCCCCGAGGACGGCATCGCCTTCTTCCGCTGAGCCCGCTGAGCCGCTGCGCACGATGATGAAGGAAGGGGACCGCGGCCTGGCCCGCGGTCCCCTTCCCGCGCTTACACTGGCCGGGTGGCGACCACCGACTGGAAGACCGACCTGCGGCAGCGCGGCTACCGGCTGACACCGCAGCGCCAGCTCGTGCTCGAAGCCGTCGACGCCCTCGAACACGCCACCCCCGACGAGATCCTCGTCGAGGTGCGCAAGACCGCCTCCGGGGTCAACATCTCCACCGTCTACCGGACCCTGGAGCTGCTCGAAGAGCTGAAACTGGTCTCGCACGCCCACCTCGGGCACGGTGCCCCCACGTACCACCTCGCCGACCGGCACCACCACATCCACCTGGTGTGCCGCGACTGCACCGAGGTGATCGAGGCCGACCTCGACGTCGCCGCCGAGTTCACCGCGAAGCTGCGCACCACCTTCGGCTTCGAGACCGACATGAAGCACTTCGCGATCTTCGGCCGGTGCGCGAAGTGCGCCGCCGAGCGCCCTCAGTGAGGACACCGGCGGGGTCGTAGGCTGGGTGTCATGACCAGCAGCCCCTTGCTCCACCTCAGCGGCGCCGTACCGGCCGAAGGCCGTGACGAGGGCGTCGCCGCCCACTACGGAGAGCTCTACGGCGAACAGCGCGCCCTCGCCGACGGCCGCGGCTTCGTCGACCTCTCCCACCGCGGGGTCGTCACCGTCACCGGACCGGACCGCCTCGCCTGGCTGCACCTGCTGCTCACCCAGCACGTCAGCGACCTCCCGGCCGGCCAGGCCACCGAGGCGCTGATCCTCTCCGCCAACGGGCACATCGAGCACGCCCTCTACCTCGTCGACGACGGCGAGACCGTGTGGGCCCACGTCGAGCCCGGCACCCAGGAGGCGCTCATCGCCTACCTGGAGTCGATGAAGTTCTTCTACCGCGTCGAGGTCGCCGATCGCACCGACGCCTTCGCCGTCGTCCACCTCCCGGCCGGCTCCATCGCCGAGATCGCCGCGGAACACCCCGTGCGCGAGACCGCCCACGGCCGTGACGTGTTCCTCCCGCGCGACGGACTGGAGGCCTTCGCCGCCGCGCACGGCCCCGCCGCCGGACTCCTCGCCTACGAGGCCCTGCGCGTCGAGGCCCACCGGCCCCGGCTCGGCCTGGAGACCGACCACCGCACCATCCCGCACGAGCTGGGCTGGCTCGGCACCGCCGTCCACCTCCAGAAGGGCTGCTACCGCGGCCAGGAGACGGTGGCCCGCGTCCACAACCTGGGGAAGCCCCCGCGCCGCCTGGTCTTCCTGCACCTGGACGGCTCCGAGGTGCTGCTCCCGCCGCACGGCGCGCCCGTACGGCTCGCGGCCGACGGCGAGGAGGGCCGTCAGCTCGGCTTCGTCACCACCGCCGTGCGCCACCACGAGCTCGGGCCCATCGCCCTCGCGCTGGTCAAGCGGAACGTTCCGGTCGACGCCCCGCTGCTGGCCGGGAACACGGCCGCCGCGCAGGAGGTCGTCGTAGCGCCGTAGCGCCGTAGCGCCGTAGCGCCGTAGCGCCGCGTGGCGTGTGGCGTGGCGCGCCGGGCCGTGCGCCGGGAAGCGTCCTAGATGTCGATGACGATGGTGAACGGGCCGTGGTTGGTCAGCGAGACCCGCATGTCCGCGCCGAACCGGCCCGTCTCCACCGTCGCGCCCAGCGCCCGCAGCTGCGCCACCACCTCGTCGACCAGCGGCTCCGCCACCGGGCCGGGCGCGGCCGCGTTCCAGGTGGGGCGGCGGCCCTTGCGGGCGTCCCCGTAGAGCGTGAACTGGGAGATCACCAGCAGCGGCGCGCCCACGTCGCTGCAGGACTTCTCCGCCTCCAGGATCCGCACCGACCAGAGCTTGCGCGCCAGCAGCGCCGCCTTCTCCGGAGTGTCGTCGTGGGTCACCCCCACCAGCACGCACAAGCCCTCGCCGACGATCTCGCCGACCGTCTCGCCCGCCACGACGACGCTCGCGCCGTCCACCCTCTGCACCACTGCTCGCATACCACCTGTGTACCAGGCGTGCACCCGTCCGGGGCCGATCGGGTGGAGTGGGACTGCGTCCACACCACACGGAGTGGCACCATGCACGCAGGCGGTGCCCCCAGCACCGGTCGAGGGGACGGACACGTTCACATGAATATCCCTGGTACCTCCGTACCTGTACCCGCAGCACCCGCAGTACCCGTGCCACAGGCCGCCGCACCGGCGGCCCGGCCACCCGCGCAGCGGACCGGCGACCCGGGGCCGACCACCCCCGCCACCGCGCTCGGCCTGCCCGAACTGCGCGCCCTGCGCCGCGACGCCCAGCGCGACGAGGCGGACCTGAGCTACGTGCGCAGACTCCTGCAGGGCCGCATCGACATCCTGCGCGCCGAGCTCGCCCGCCGTACGGACCCCGAGGCGCCGGTGGTGGACCGGCTGTCGGAGATCCTGGCCGACGCCCCCTCCAGCCGCAGCGCCTCAGCCCGGCACGTCACGCTCGGCACCCCGCACAACGAGGAGTTCCGGCTGCTGGCGGCGGAGATGCTGTCCGAGGTCGAGCTGTCGGACCTGGCCGCGCGCACGGACGCCGAACTGCACGACGCGATGGGCCGGCTGGTCGGGTACGAACAGCAGGTCTCGCGGCGCCGGCAGCAGCTCCAGCGCACGGCGGACGACTCCAGCGCGGAGATCACCCGCCGCTACCGGGAGGGCGAGGCGCAGGTGGACGACCTGCTGGCGTAGCGGCCGGACCCGGCCCCCCCCGGCAGGCCCCCGGGCACCCCGTCGGCACCCTCCGCCCCACCAGCGGAAATTCGGGCGACCCGGCGCGGTACGGCCGTTAGCGTGGCCGGTTATGAGTGCTGACGTCCGGCCGATCGCCGCATCCGAACTTCCCGACTGGCTGACCACCCTCAACACCGGATTCCTCACCCCGGCCACCCCGACGGAATCCGATGTGGCGCAGCGCGCCGCCCACCGTGACCTCGCCCGCGTGCAGGGCGGCTTCGACCCCGTCACCGGCCGCTGCGTGGCGACCTTCCGCTCCTTCACCCAGGAGCTGACCGTGCCCGGCGGGGCCACCGTCCCGTGCAGCGCGGTCTCCAACGTCACCGTGCTGGCCACCCACCGCCGCCAGGGCCTGCTGACCCGCATGATGGCCGCCGAACTCGCCGCCTCCCAGGCCCGCGGCGACGTCCTGGCCACCCTGATAGCCGCCGAGTACCCGATCTACGGGCGCTACGGCTTCGGGCCCGCCGCCTCCCTCGCCGAGTGGGAGATCGACGTCCCGCGCACCGGGCTGGACCGGCACCGGCCGCTCCCCGCCGACGGGAGCCGGATCGACCTCGTCGACGCCGCGGAGGCGCGCCGGGTGGGGCCCGCCCTGCACGAGCGGCTGCGCGCGACCGCGCACGGCACGATCGGGCGGGACGACCGCTGGTGGGACCTGGTGACCGGGCTCGCCCAGATGTCCCACCGCCCCTACAAGCAGAAGATGTTCGCGGTGTACCGGACGCCGGACGGCGAGGTGGCCGGACTGGCCGCCTACCGGGCCGACGACCACTGGACCGATGCGAAGGTCCCGCAGCAGACCCTGTACGTCACGGACCTGATCGCCGTGACCCCGCGGGCGGAGCGGGCCCTGTGGCACTTCCTGTGCTCCATCGACTGGGTGCTCAAGGTCCGCACCGGCTACCGCGCCCCCGACAGCCTCGTGCCGGACCTGCTGCCCGACCCGCGCGCGGCCCGGCTGGTGACCGCCGCCGACTTCCTGTGGGTGCGCGTGCTGGACGTCGTACGGGCCCTGTCCGCGCGGACGTACGCCGTGCCCGGGACCCTCGTCCTGGAGGTCGCGGACCCGGACGGCCCGGCGGGCGGGCGCTACCGGCTCGACGCGGGCGCCGGTACGTGTGTCCGTACGGAGGAGCCCGCGGACCTGCGGCTCGACGTGTCCGCGCTGGGCGCCCTGTACCTCGGCGACGCCTCGGCGGTCAGGCTGGCCGAGCTGGGCCGGGTGGCCGGGGAGCGGCCGGGCGCCGTGGAGCTCGCGGACGCCGTCTTCCGCACCGCGCGCAGGCCCTGGTGCCCGGACATCTTCTGATCCTCCGCTCTGACACCATCGTGAGAAACCAGGAGAAGAGTGACGTGTTGACGATCGTGGAACGGCTGCGCGCGGCGGGCTGCGTGTTCGCCGAGGAGGAGGCGGACCTGTTGGTCGCGGCCGCCACCGACGACGGCCACCTGGCGGACCTGGTGGCCCGCAGGGCGGGCGGTGAACCGCTGGAGCACGTCGTGGGCTGGGCGGAGTTCTGCGGGCTGCGGGTGGAGGTGGGCGCGGGGGCCTTCGTGCCGCGCCGGCGCAGCGAGTTCCTGGCCGAGGAGGCGGTGGCGCTGGCCGGGCCCGGCGCGGTCGTGCTGGACCTGTGCTGCGGGGTCGGCGCCCTCGGGGCGGCGGTGGCCTCGCAGGTGCCGGGCGGGGTCGAGCTGCACGCGGCCGACATCGACCCGGCCGCGCTGGCGTACGCCCGGCGCAACGTGGCCCCGTACGGCGGCGCGGTCTGGGAGGGCGACCTGTACGGGGCGCTCCCGGCGGAGCTGCGCGGGCGGGTGGACGTCCTCGTGGTCAACGCCCCGTACGTGCCGACGGAGGAGATCGGGCTGATGCCGTCCGAGGCCCGCGACCACGAGCCGCTGGTCTCCCTCGACGGGGGCGCGGACGGGCTCGACGTGCACCGGCGGGTGGCCGCGGACGCCGTGCGGTGGCTGGCCCCGGGCGGCCGGCTGCTGATCGAGACCAGCGCCCGGCAGGCGCCGCTGACGGCGTCCGCCCTGACGTCGGGCGGGCTGGCGGTGCGGGCGGTCACCTCGGAGGAGCGGTACGCGACCGTGGTCATCGGGACGGCCCCGGCCGCGGGCTGACCGGGGGCGGCGGGCTGAACGGCGGCCGGGTACCGGGGGCCGGGGGCCGGGGCCGGGGTCCCGGGGTCCCGGCCCCAGGGCCTCTTCCGGTCCTCGGTTCCCGCGTCTCAGCCCACGCGTTCCGCGAGGAAGGCCTCCCAGGTCCGTTCCCCCACGACGGCGCCGTCGAGGGAGAGGTTGACCCCGGCGCGGTAGGCGCGGCCGACCTTGCCGGGCATCCGCACCGGCAGCGTCGGGCGGCGCCGGCCGTGGGCCCGGAGGTAGTCGCGGGTGAGGTCGCCGAGGCCCAGGACGGCGGGTCCGGCCAGGTCGGGGACGAGCCCGGCGGGCTTGCCGAGGGCCAGCTCGACGAGCCGCTCCGCGACGTCGCGGGAGTCGACGGGCTGCCAGCGCAGGCCGCCCGGCACCGGGACCACGGGCAGTCCGGCCAGCTTCCCGGCCACGGTGAAGGCCAGCTCGTGGAACTGGGCGGCGCGCAGGATCGTCCACGGCAACCCGGAGCCGGAGACGGCCCGTTCGGCCTCCAGCTTGGCCCGGAACCAGCCCAGGGGAACGGTGTCCGCGCCGATCACCGAGATCAGGACGAGGTGGCGCACGCGGGCCGCCTTCGCGGCGCGCACCAGGTTGCGGGCGGCGATGTCGTCGCCCTTGGCCCCGCCCGCGAGGTGCAGGACGGTCTCCACGCCCTCCATGGCGGCGTCGACGCCCCGGTCCGCGACCAGGTCCCCGCTCGTGTACGCGACCCCGTCCGCGGCCTCGCGGGCGGTACGGGTCAGCACGCGCACGGGGTGTCCGGCCGCGCGCAGCAGCGGGACGACGAGGCTGCCGAGGGTGCCGGTGCCGCCGGTGACCAGCAGCGGGCCGTGGGGTGCGTTCGTCTCGGTCATCCGGTTCATCTCCGATCGGTGGACCGGGAGTTGGCCTCCCGGCTACAACCCCGTCCGGGTGAGTGGGGTCTACTGCACTGACCCGCAGTGAGGAAGGAATGTGACACGTGGACGGAAGTTCTTCGCCGACGCCCCCGGTGATGCCCCCGGTGGCGGCCTCGTTGGCCGAGCGTTTCGAGGAGCACCGCAGTCATCTGAGAGCGGTGTCCTACCGGATGCTCGGCTCGCTGAGCGAGGCCGACGACGCGGTCCAGGAGGCGTGGCTGCGGCTGGACCGTACCGGCGCGACCGAGATCGAGAACCTCGGCGGGTGGCTGACGACGGTGGTCTCGCGGCTGTGCCTGAACCTGCTGCGTTCGCGCGAGCAGCGTCGTGAGGACCCGATGGAGCGGGCGGAGACCCGGATCCCGGACCCGCTGATCGGTTCCGAGCGGCGGATCGACCCGGAGCAGGAGGTGCTGCTGGCCGATTCGGTCGGGCTGGCGCTGATGGTGGTGATGGAGTCGCTGTCGCCCGCCGAGCGGCTGGCGTTCGTCCTGCACGACATGTTCGCGGTCCCGTTCGACGAGATCGCCCCGCTGATCGAGAAGACCTCGGCGGCGACCCGGCAGCTGGCCACCCGTGCCCGGCGCAAGGTGCAGGGGCAGGCTCCGGCTCCCGATCCGGACCTCGCGCGCCAGCGGGAGGCGGTGGACGCGTTCTTCGCCGCAGCGCGGGACGGGCGGTTCGAGGCGCTGGTGTCCGTACTCGACCCGGACGTGGTGCTGCGTTCCGACGGTGGTGCGGGCGGTGCCCTCACCGTCGTGCTCACGGGTGCGCGGACGGTCGCGGGCCAGGCGGTCACGTACGCCTCGCTCGTCCCGTTCGTCCGCCCGGCGCTGATCAACGGCGCCGCGGGTGTCGTGGTGGTGCGCAAGGACCGGGCCGTGTCGGTGATGGCCTTCACCGTCGTCGGCGGGAAGATCGTCGCGATCGACGTGCTGTCCGACCCGGAGCGGCTGGACCTGCTGGACCTGACGGCCCTGGACCCGCAGGGCTGAGGACGGGCCGCCCGCCGTCCCCGCCCGGGTCTCAGGCGACCAGGGCGAGGACGGCGACGGCGGGGGCCGCGTAGATCATCGGGAAGACGGCGTGGGCGTAGGCGCGGGCCCGCAGGACGGTGATGACGGCGCCGGTGAAGTAGAGGACGAGGCCGATGGCGGCGGCGATCCCGATGGCCGGGACGGCGAAGCCGACGAGGAGGCCGACGGCCCCGGCGGCCTTGGCGGCGCCGAGCAGGTTCCAGATGCTGCGCGGGACGCCGTACTCGGCGAGGGGCTCGACCACGAACTTGGCGCGGAAGAAGACCGAGGCCCCGGAGAATCCGGCCATGAAGGCGGCGATCAGGGTGACGACGGTGGCGGTGGTGGACATCGGGGGCTCCTTCGGGGCGGTGTCTCGTTCGTTCGACATCCCTTTGACCCGCGCCGAAGTACGGATGTGACAGCTTCCCGGAAAAACTTTCGGCGGGTGCCCCGGCGGGTACGCCGGAGGGTCTTCCGGGGCACCCGCCGGCCCGGTCAGCGGTGGCGGCCGAGGACCTCGGCGACCCGGATGAACCCGTCCGCCCCGTGGCCCAGCCCGATGGCCCGCCGGGCCGTTCCCTCGGCGGCGCGCATCACGCCCGCGTCGATGCCGTGCGCCTCCGAGGCGTGGACGATGTGGGCCATGCTCGACACCGCCGAGGTGAGCGGGTTGCCGTTCCCGGAGAAGCCGCCGTCGTCGAAGTCCGCCGCGGTCTCCGCGAACAGCGGCGGCAGGATCGCGCCGATGCCCTGGGCGAAGGGGGCGAGTTCCCGCGCGGTGACGCCCTCGGCCCGCGCGAGCGCCACGGCGTGCGCGTAGCCCGCCATCGCCGTCCAGAAGACGTCCAGCAGTGCGATGTCGTAGGCGGCGGCCCGGCCGATGTCCTCGCCGAGGTGGGTGTGGGTGCCGCCCAGCGCCTCCAGCAGGGGGCGGTGTTCCAGGTAGAGGTCCCGCGGGCCGCTGTGGATGTACACCGAGGCGGCGGTGCCGATGGTGGTGGTCGGGGTCATGATCGCGCCGTCCAGGTAGCGGATGCCGTGGCGGTCCGCCCAGGCGCCCGTCTCCCGGGCCCGGTCGGGGGTGTCGGCGCAGAGGTTCACGAGGGTGCGCCCCTTGAGGGCGCGGGTGACCGGTTCGGCCCGCAGGACGGCGTCGGCCGCGTCGTAGTTCACCACGCAGATGACGCTCAGCGCGCCGGCGGCGACGGCCTCCTCTGCCGAGGAGGCGCCCACGGCCCCGCGTTCGACCAGCTCCTGGTCGCGGCCGGGGGTCCGGTTCCAGACGGTGACGGACAGGCCGGCGTCCAGGAAGGCGCGGGCCAGGGACCGGCCCATCGGGCCCAGGCCGAGGACGGTGACGGCAGACTGCATGGTGGAACTCCCTCTGGAGCAACGGGAACAGACAGGAAAAGGGGCGAAGATGACGCGCAGCCGGGCCTCGGACCCGAACGTCTGCGGGGTGACGGCGGCGATCGCCGTGATCGACGGCAAGTGGAAGACCGCGCTGCTGTGGCTGCTGGAATCCGGTCCGCGGCGGCCCGGCGAGCTGCGCCGGCTGCTGCCGGGGCTGACCGAGAAGGTGCTGACCCAGGCGCTGCGCGAGATGGAGACCGACGGCCTGGTGCACCGGGAGGTGCACGACGTGCTGCCGCTGAAGACCGAGTACTCCCTGACGGGGTTCGGCCGCGAACTCTCCGAGGCGCTGGGCCCGGTCTCCGACTGGGGCCACCGCCGCCTGGAGCGGCTCACCGAGGCCCCCGAGGACCGCTCGGCCTCGTAGGGCCGCTCGGCCTCGTAGGGCCGCTCGGCCTCCTGGGCCCGGTTGGACCCCTGGCCCGTTGGATCCCGGCCCGGCTCCCTCTCCTTTCTGCGTCCGGGCCGGCCGCTCGTGACAAGCCTCGCCCGGACGGCGGGCGCGGCCAAGTACCCACAAAAAAGTGGGTGCCGGGGACACTGGGAGCTATTGCAAGCATCCGCTTGCAATAGTTAGCAAGGTGCGGCAGGATCGTGGCATGGCATCGCTCAACGTCGGAAACCTCGGCGAATACCTCCGCGAGCAGCGGCGGCAGGCCCAGCTCTCGCTGCGGCAGCTCGCCGACGCCGCCGGGGTGTCGAATCCGTACCTGAGCCAGATCGAGCGCGGGCTGCGCAAGCCGAGCGCGGACATCCTCCAGCAGCTGGCCAAGGCGCTGAGGATCTCCGCGGAGACGCTGTACGTGCAGGCCGGGATCCTCGACGAGCGGGACCGGGACGAGGTGGAGACGCGCGCCGTCATCCTCTCCGACCCGTCGATCAACGAGCGGCAGAAGCAGGTGCTGCTCCAGATCTACGACGCGTTCCGCAGGGAGAACGCCCTGGAGGAGGACGGGACCGGGACGGACGGCTCCGCCGCCGCCGCGGGTTCCGCTCCGGCTTCCGCTCCCGCTCCGGGCACGGAATCCGGACCCGGCGCCGACTCCGACACCACCGCGGTGCCCCCTACGAACTGACTGTGATCCGGGAGGACCAGCACATGGCCATCGCCGATGACCTGAAGAAGACCCTCACCGACCCCACCCCCCTCTACTTCGCCGCCGGTACCGCCGACCTCGCCGTCCAGCAGGCGAAGAAGGTGCCCGGCCTCATCGAGCAGCTGCGCGCCGAGGCCCCCGCGCGCATCGAGGCCGTGAAGAACGCGGACACCAAGGCCGTGCAGGAGAAGGCCAAGGTCGCCCAGGAGGCGGTCACCGCGAAGTTCACCGAGGTCCTCGGCGCGATCGACCCGAAGAAGCTGGGCGAGACCGCCCAGGACCTGGCGCTGCGCGGCGTCGGCGTGGCCGCCGAGTACGCCGTACGGGCCAAGGAGACCTATGACAAGGTCGCCGAGCACGGTGAGCAGGCCGTACGGTCCTGGCGCGGCGAGGTCGCCGAGGAGATCGTGGACATCGCCGCGGCCGTGGAGCCCGAGGCGTCCGAGCCGCAGGCCGCGACGGAGGGCGAGCCGGCCGCCGGGGCGTCCACCGGGGCGTCCGCCGAGGCGTCCACCGGGGCCGAGGAGAAGCCCGCCGCGAGGAAGACCACCGCGCGCCGCGGCACGTCCGGCACGGCCAAGAAGGCCGCCGCCACGTCCGGCGACGAAAGCTGATCGACGCACCGCGGACCGGGCACCCGAGCGGTGCCCGGTTCGTTGTCGTTTGGGAAAGGGACTCCGGCGGTAGCGTGGAGTCAGGTGTGCCCGAGGTGAGAAGGCGGTCCGGACGATGCTGATGCAGGGGTTCAACAACGGGGTGCTGCCGTTGCTCGGCTACGCCATGCTGGCGATCGCCGTGGTGGCCTTCGTCTTCGCGGTGATGGCGCGCGAGGACGCCTACCGGGCCGCCGAGAAGCAGACCAAGACGTTCTGGTGCGTCATCCTGGGCGTCACGCTCCTGGTGGACTTCTTCCTCGGGATGCTGTTCCTGCAGATCGCGGGCCTGGTGGCGAGCATCGTGTTCATGGTCGACGTGCGCCCCGCCCTCAAGCAGGTGTCCGGTGGCGGCCGTCGCCGGGGCGGCAGCAGCAGCGACGGACCGTACGGCCCGTACAACGGCGGCCGCTGATCCGTCCGCTCCCTGACGACCGGGCGGATCAGCCCGCCGCGCGGGAGAGCAGGACCACCGCCACGTCGTCGGTGAGCTCCCCGCCGTTGAGGCGGCGGGCCTCGGTGACGGAGGCCTCCAGGAGGCCCTCGCCGCTCAGGCCGCGCTCCAGGTGGCGGTTGATCATCTCGACCATCCCGTCCTGGCCCAGCCGTTCGCGGCCCTCCCCGATACGGCCCTCGATGAGGCCGTCGGTGTAGAGCATCAGGCTCCAGGTGCCGCCCAGGTCGACCTGGCGGCGGGGCCAGCGGGCCCGGGGCAGCAGTCCCAGCGCCGGGCCGCTGTTCTCGTACGGGAGGAGCTCCGCGCGGCGGCCCGGCCTCGATATGAGCGGGGCCGGATGGCCGGCCAGGCACAGACCCGCTCGGCGGCCGTCGGGGGAGATGTCCACGGTGCACAGCGTCGCGAAGATCTCCTCGCAGGGCCGCTCCACCTCCAGGACCTCCTGGAGGGTGGCCAGCAGGTCGTCGCCGCACAGCCCGGCCAGGGTCAGCGCGCGCCAGGCGATGCGCAGCTCGACGCCGAGGGCGGCCTCGTCGGGGCCGTGGCCGCAGACGTCGCCGATCATCGCGTGGACGGTGCCGTCGGGGGTGCGGACGGCGTCGTAGAAGTCCCCGCCCAGCAGGGCCCGGCTGCGGCCGGGCCGGTAGCGGGCGGCGAAGCGGAGGTCGGAGCCCTCCAGCAGGGGAGTGGGGAGCAGGCCGCGTTCGAGACGGGCGTTCTCCTGGGCGCGCAGTTTCGATTCTGCGAGCTTGTACTGGGCGATGTCCGCCCGCTTTCTCTCCACGGCGTAGCGGATGGCCCGGCTCAGGAGCCGGCCGTCGAGCTCGTCGCGGAAGAGGAAGTCCTGGGCACCGACGCGGACCGCCTCGGCGGCGCGGTCGGCGTCCGCCTCGGCCGTCAGGACGAGGACCGCGTGCCGCGGGGCGAGGCGCAGGACCTGGCGCACGACGCTGAGGCCGTCGTCCTCGGCGTCGGCGGCGGAGCCCGTAGCGGAACCGGCGGCGGAACCCGTGCCGGAACCCGTGCCGGACGGGGCGAGGCCCAGGTCCAGCAGGACGCAGTGCACGTCGGGCGTCAGCAGCCGCGCGGCCTCGGTGAGGTTGCGGGCGCTGCGCAGCCGGATGCGGTGGCCGTCGGCGTCGAGGATCTCGGGGACGGTGAGTCCGCCCGCCGGGTCGTCTTCTATCACCAGCAGGGTGAGTGACGCCGGGGGTGCGGTGGCGGTGACCGGCGGCGCGGCCGCCGCACCGCTCTCCGCGACCGGGATCTCCCTTTGCCGCGGTACGGGTACGGCCATCGTTTCCGGTTCCTTCCCTCCCCCCGAGGGTGCGCTCATGCGCAGACCCTAGCGGGCGGGTGGCGGCGAGCGGAATGGCGATCGGGGCGGGGGTGGGGGAGGGCCTCCGTCATATGCCCTTATCGCGGGGGATGCCGGGTTCCCGGGATGACCAACGTCACCACCCCCGTCCGCCCGCCGGGACCCCCACCACCGATCCCGGAACCGGCCCCTACGGCCACCGGCACCCCGCCACCCCGCCACCCCGGCAGGGCCTACCCCTGGGACGGGGCCCGTCCGGGACCGGACCGCAGCGCAGGCGGGGCCGGAGCCCGGGGCCGCCGGCCCCGCCCCGGGGTCGCGGACCGGCCCGGGGGCGTGACACCGGCCCGGGGGCGTGACACCGGCCCGGGGCCTCGCGGGGGCGCGGACCGGTCCGGGGGTGTGCCCCCGGATCCGGGACCGCCCGGCCAGGGCTTACGCGTCGGGGCGGACCACGGCCTTGATCGGCATCGAGCCCGCGCCCGCCATCGTGATGGTGCGCCCGGGGCGCGGGGCGTGGACCATCGCGCCGTCACCGACGTACATGCCGACGTGGCTCGCGTCGTCGAAGTAGATGATCAGATCGCCGGGCCGCATGTCCTTCAGCGCCACCTTCGGCAACAGCCGCAACTGCTCCTGCGAGGTCCGCGGGATGGGCCGCCCGGCCGCCAGCCAGGCCTGCGAGGTCAGCCCGGAGCAGTCGAACGAGCCCGGTCCGGCCGCGCCCCACTCGTACGGCTTGCCCATCTGCGCCGTGGCGAACTGCACCGCCCGCTTCCCGGCGTCCGTCGCCGCGCCCTTGACGTCCTTCATCGCGCCCGACGACAGCCACGCCGTCTGCGCCTTGTACTGAGCCTCCTGCTCCAGCTGGATCAGCCGGGCCTTCTCCTCGGCCGCCAGCCGGCTCTCCAGGGCCTCCGCCGCCTTGATCTTGTCCTCGATCTCCTTCTTGGCGGCTTCCTGCTTGACCCGGTTCTCCTCCATCTTCTGCCAGAGCGCGCCCGCGTCCTTGGCGTACCGCTCCAAGTCGGTCTGGGTCCGGTTCAGTTCGGACAGCAGGTCCGTCGTGGCCTTCTCGCCCTGCCGCAGCCGGCCCGCGCCGTCCAGGTACGCCGACGGGCTGTCGCTCAGCGCCAGCGCCGCGCCCGGCGGCAGCCCGCCCGAGCGGTACTGGGCGCGGGCGGCGGCGCCCGCGCGGTCCTTGAGGCCGGTGATCCGGTCCTGGCCCGCCACCACCAGCTTGGCGATCTCGACGATCCGCTCGGACTGCGCCTTCGTCTCGCCCACCGCGAGGTTGTACGCGTCCGTGGCGGTCCCGGCCTGCCGGTAGAGGTCCTCGATCTCCTTGCGGACCTGGTCCAGGGACTTGCCCTCCGGCTCGGGAGCCGGCGCCGCCGGCGCCGCGGGAGCCGCCGGCGCGGCGTACGCGCTGCCGACCGCCAGCCCCGGGGCCGTCAGTATCGCCATCGCGCACAGCAGTGCGAGAGCGGACACTCCCTGCACGCGCGACGAAGCTCGCTTCGCGGTCCCCATGACTCCCCCAGCCGCCCCGCGCCAGACCGGACATCACCCGACATCAGATCTGACTATTCATCAGTAACTTGGCACTGTCACCGGGATGGTGCCACGACTCGGTGAATTCCAACACCCTCCGGATGCCGTTCCGATCATGACCGCCCACGTCTCGCCCACCCCGGACGACTCAACGGACGGCTTCCGCCACCCGTTCCCCGCGCGCCGACATTCACCCCGCCGGGCGCAACGCCTCCCAGCGCACGGTCAGTTCCCCCTGCCGCCACCGCCCCGGACCGTCCGCCAGCGGCCAGTCCGCCGCCAGCGCCCGCGCCGTACGGATCCACCGCTGCCGCGCCCCGTACGAGGCGTACGGGGCCGCCGCCGCCCACGCCCGGTCGAAGTCCCGCAGGAAGGCGTGCACCGGCTCACCCGGCACGTTCCGGTGGATCAGCGCCTTCGGCAGCCGCTCCGCCAGGTCCGAGGGGCGCTCCAGGGAACCCAGCCGGGTCGCGAACGTCACCGTGCGCGGCCCCTCGGGCCCCAGCGCGACCCACACGTGCCGCCGCCCGATCTCGTCGCAGGTCCCCTCCACCAGCAGCCCGCCCGGGGCCAGCCGTGCGCAGAGCCGCTGCCAGACCTCCGCGACCTGCTCCTCGTCGTACTGGCGCAATACGTTCGCCGCGCGGATCAGGGCCGGGCGCTCCCCGCCCTCCAGCGGCACCTCGAAGCCGCCGTGCCGGAAGCTCAGCCCCTCCCGCTCGTACGGCTTCGCCCCCGTCACCCGGGCCGGCTCGATCTCGATGCCGACCACCCGCACCCGCGGCGCCGCCTCCCGCAGCCGCGCCAGCAGCTCCACCGCCGTCCAGGGCGCGGCCCCGTACCCGAGGTCGACCGCCACCGGAGCGTCGGCGCGGCGCAGCGCCGCCCCGTGCGAGGCCGCGATCCAGCGGTCCATGCGCCGCAGCCGGTTCGGGTTCGTGGTCCCGCGCGTCACGGTGCCGACAGGGCGCTTCGGGGGCGGCGGAGTGCTGCGGGAGACCATGCGCCGAGCGTATGCCGAGCGGCCCGGCAAGATAAAAAACCGGCAAACCGAGCAGGAAGTCCGGGCCTCCCGGAATGCGGGGGACCGCCATCCGGGTTGCACTCCTTGCAGGGCGCCGACCGCGCTCCCGCAGCCATGCCGCCCCGCATGCGCTGCCCGCCCGTCGTCCGAGCGATCCGAGCGAGAGGAACTGCTCCCTTGAGCCAGTACGTGTCCCGTCTCGGCGGCAGCATCAGCGGCCGCATCGCCGCCGCACGCGGCACCCGCCACGACCCGCCCCGCCTGCGCCTCCCGGCCGTCGGCCACCACCGCAAGCCGCGCCGCGTGGCCATGCTCAGCGTGCACACCTCACCGCTGCACCAGCCCGGCACCGGCGACGCCGGCGGCATGAACGTGTACATCGTCGAGCTCGCCAAGCGCCTCGCCGCGATCAACATCGAGGTCGAGGTCTTCACCCGCGCGACCACCGGCGGCCTGCCGCCCGTCGTCGAGCTCGCCCCCGGCGTCCTCGTCCGGCACGTGGACGCGGGCCCGTACGAGGGCCTCGCCAAGGAGGAGCTCCCGGCCCAGCTGTGCGCCTTCACCCACGGCGTCATGCAGGCCTGGGCCGGTCACCGCCCCGGCTACTACGACCTCGTGCACTCCCACTACTGGCTCTCCGGCCACGTCGGCTGGCTCGCCGCCGAACGCTGGGGCGTCCCGCTCGTCCACGCCATGCACACCATGGCCAAGGTCAAGAACGCCGCCCTCGCCGCGGGCGACGCCCCCGAACCGGCCGCCCGCGTCATCGGCGAGACCCAGATCGTGGCCGCCGCCGACCGGCTCATCGCCAACACCGCCGAGGAGGCGGACGAGCTCGTCCGCCACTACGAGGCCGACCCGGGCAAGGTCGCCGTCGTGCACCCCGGAGTCAACCTCGACCGCTTCACCACCGGCGACGGCCGCGCCGCCGCCCGCGCCCGCCTCGGGCTGCCGCAGGACGCCGTGATTCCGCTCTTCGCCGGCCGCATCCAGCCCCTCAAGGCCCCCGACATCCTGCTCCGCGCCATCGCCGAGCTCGTCGACCGCGACCCCTCGCTGCGCACCCGCCTCTTCGTCCCCGTCGTCGGCGGCCCCAGCGGCAGCGGCCTCGCCAAGCCCGAGGAGCTCCAGAAGCTCGCCGCCACGCTCGGCATCGCCGACCTCGTGCACTTCCACCCGCCCGTGCGCCAGGACCAGCTCGCCGACTGGTTCCGGGCCGCCTCCGTCCTGGTCATGCCCTCGTACAGCGAGTCCTTCGGGCTCGTCGCCATCGAGGCCCAGGCCACCGGCACGCCCGTCCTCGCGGCCTCGGTCGGCGGGCTGCCCGTCGCCGTCAACGACGGGGTGACAGGCATCCTCGTACCCGGCCACGACCCCGTCGACTACGCGCGCGAACTGCGCCGCTTCGTGGACGAACCCGGTCTCACGGACCGGATGGGCGCCGAGGCCGCCCGGCACGCGCAGTTCTTCGGCTGGGACACCGCCGCCAGCGGAACGGCGGACGTGTACACCGCGGCCATGCACGACCACCGCCGTCGCGTACGCTCCCACCATGGCTGACACCGCCGCGATCATCGAGTCCACGCTGGCCGGCGCCGAGCTGGGCTGGGAGAGCCCCGAGCCCGGCAGCTACGTCGTCCAGCTCCCCGGCACCCGCAAGCTGAGCACCACCTGCTCGCTGCGGATCGGCCGGCACTCCCTCTCGGTGAACGCCTTCGTCATCCGCCACCCCGACGAGAACGAGGCGGGCGTCCACCGCTGGCTGCTGGAGCGCAACCTCAAGCTGTACGGCATGGCCTACGCCGTCGACCCCCTCGGCGATGTCTACCTCACGGCCCGGCTCCCGCTGTCCGTCATCACCCCGGAGGACCTGGACCGTCTCCTCGGGACCGTCCTGGAGGCGGCGGACGGCGCCTTCAACACCCTCCTGGAGCTCGGCTTCGCGAGCGCGATCCGGCGCGAGTACGAGTGGCGCGTCTCGCGCGGCGAGTCCACCCGCAACCTGGACGCCTTCAAGCACCTGACGCGCCCCTCGGCCTGAGGCGGCCGGGGCCTCGGCCCGAGGCCGGCCTACGGGCCCGCGCCCCTTGCCCCGCAGCGCCGGGCGCGGCCCCACCGGGGCGTTACGCCTCGGCGGCGGCCACCGGCCGCGCCCCGGCAGGGACCGGCCCGGCCGCGGTGGCGGAGCCACTCGATCCGCCCGATCCGGCAGCGGAGCCATCCGATCCGGCATCCGATCCGGCATCCGATCCGGCCGAACCTCCCGAGCCGGCCCTGCTGCCCGCCACCGGCGCCACCGGCGCCCCCGGTCCACCCTCCGGGAGGCTCCGCATCAGCAGCCAGTACCCCAGCGCCGCCACCGTCCCCAGGACCCCCGTGGCCCCCCACAGCCACGCCGCGCCCAGGTGGTCGATCACGAACCCGGCCATCAGCGGCGCCACCAGCGCGGCCACCGCCCACGACATCGTGTACATCCCCTGGTAGCGCCCGCGCCCGTGCACCGGCGACAGCCGGGCCACCAGTCCCATCTGCGTCGGCGAGTTCACGATCTCCGCCAGCGTCCACACCGTCACCGTCAGCGCGTACGCCCACAGCGGCCCCGCGAAGGCCGTCATCGCGAACCCGTACCCCGCCAGCAGCGCCGAGACCACCAGCAGCTTCTGCGGGTCCCGGTGCTCGATGAACCGCGTCACGGGGATCTGGAGCGCCACGATCAGCACCCCGTTCACCGCGACGACCAGCCCGTAGTCACCGGGCGAGAAGCCCGCCGCGCCCATCGCCACCGGCAGCCCCACCGAACCCTGCGTGAAGATCAGCGAGATCAGGAACGACAGCCCGACGACGCCCATGAACCGCCCGTCCCGCAGCACGTCCCCCAGCCTGGTCTCCGGCCCGGCCGCCTCCTCCTGGGCCGCGTCCCGCACCGGCCGCGACTCCGGCAGCTTCGCGAACACCAGCACCGCGCACACCAGCGTCAGCGCCGCCTCGCCCAGGAAACCGGCCAGGTAGCTGTACTCCGCCACCAGCCCCGCCACCGCCGAACTGATCGCGAAGCCGAGGTTGATGGCCCAGTAGTTCAGCGCGAAGGCCCGTACGCGGTCCTCCGGCCGGACGATGTCGGCCATCATCGCGGACACCGCCGGGCGCGAGGCGTTCGAGGTCATCCCGACCAGCAGGGCCACCGCCGCGATCGCCGCCGGATGCTCCATGAATCCCAGCAGGGCCACCGAGAACGCCGTCGACACGTTCGCCGCCAGCATCGTCGGCCGCCGCCCGAGCCGGTCGGTCATCACCCCGGCCACCAGCGAGGAGACCACCCCGCCCAGCCCGTGCAGGGCCACGACGAGTCCCGCGAAGGAGGCCGAGTAGCCCCGGTCCAGAGTCAGGTACAAGGTCATGAAAGTGGCGACGAAGGCCCCGAGCCGGTTCACCAGCGTGCTCGCCCACAGCCACCAGAAGGCACTCGGCAGACCCGCCACGCTCTCCCGCGCGGCCTGTCTCAACCTGCCAACGGACATAAGGATTCCCCCCGGTGATGTAAGCGCCGCTCCGGCTCTCGGCACATTACGAGGACGCCCCTCGGGGCCGCCACTCGATTGACGCCGCGCGTCAATCGAGGGCCCCTCCGCGGCCCTCCGGTGCCGCGCGCGGGCGCACCGGCCCGTCCATTAGGCTCGTACGCATGGCCGACGCACCGTACAAGCTGATCCTCCTCCGTCACGGCGAGAGCGAGTGGAACGCGAAGAACCTGTTCACCGGCTGGGTGGACGTCAACCTCAACGAGAAGGGCGAGAAGGAGGCGGTCCGCGGTGGCGAACTCCTGAAGGACGCCGACCTCCTCCCCGACGTGGTCCACACGTCCCTCCAGAAGCGCGCGATCCGCACCTCCCAGCTCGCGCTGGAGGCCGCCGACCGCCACTGGATCCCGGTCCACCGCTCCTGGCGCCTGAACGAGCGCCACTACGGCGCCCTCCAGGGCAAGGACAAGGCCCAGACCCTCGCCGAGTTCGGCGAGGAGCAGTTCATGCTGTGGCGCCGCTCCTACGACACCCCGCCGCCGGCCCTCGCGGACGGCACGGAGTTCTCCCAGTCCGAGGACCCGCGTTACGCGAGCATCCCGCCGGAGCTGCGCCCGCGGACGGAGTGCCTCAAGGACGTCGTCGTCCGCATGCTCCCGTACTGGTACGACGCCATCGTCCCGGACCTCCTCGCGGGCCGCACCGTCCTGGTCGCCGCGCACGGCAACTCCCTGCGCGCGCTGGTCAAGCACCTGGACGGCATCTCCGACGCCGACATCGCGGGCCTCAACATCCCCACCGGCATCCCGCTCGCCTACGAACTGGACGCCTCCTTCAAGCCCCTCAACCCGGGCGGCACCTACCTCGACCCGGCCGCCGCGGCCGCCGCCATCGAGGCCGTCAAGAACCAGGGCAAGAAGTAACCCCCATCACGTGAAGGGCCCCCCGCCCGCTGGTTTCCAGTGGGTGGGGGGCCTTTTCGTCGTCCCGGGCCGTGTGTGGGTCAGGAGTCCTCGTCGGGGTCGTCGAGGAGCTTCGGGAGGACGTCCGGGTGTTCGAGGCGCAGGGCTTCGTAGCGGTCCTCGTAGGCGGTCACCGCGTCCTGGAGGGAGCAGCCGAGGTGTGCCCGCAAGGCCTTGATGGCGGGTATGGGGCGGCGGGCGAGGATGTCGGCGTCGGCCACCGTCGTGGAGGGTGTGGAGGGGTCGCTCATGGCAGCAAGATCGCACAACTCCGCGACGGGCGCCGCCGGGTTTCGCCGGCGGAGGGTGGCCCGGGGGTCCCGCGAGGTCGCCCACCTGCGGCCCAGCGTCCCACCCGTCCCACCAGCGGTTTCTCCGTGGGTGGGGGCTTTTTCGCGGGGTGGGGGAGCAGGGCGGTGGTTTCGCGCCGGGGTGGGGCTTTTTCGTTGGTTTGAGATGGGAAAGGAGGGTGCGGAGCGGGTGTGAAGTGGCGTTTCGGCGCTGAAGGTGGTGGGCCGGACGGGTGAGTGCGTCGTTTCTGCGCTGTCGGGCCCGAGCGCCGCCCGGCTACAACTCCTGGTCATGATCAAGAACCTCGTGAGGCGCGGTCTCCCCGCGCTCGCCCTCGCCCTCCTGCCCGTACTCGCCTCCGGCCCGGCCGCCGACGCCTCGTCCGCGCCGCGGGCCGCCGCCTCCACCGCCCGCAGCGACGCCCACTTCTACGGCGGCTCCACCCTCCACAAGAACCAGGCGTGGACCTCCGGCAACGGCCGGACCGTCCTGCGCGTCCAGAGCGACGGCAACTTCGTCCTCTACAAGGACGGCAAGGCCGCCTGGCAGGCGCCCGGCGTCTGGCCGAAGGCCAACAGCGCCGTCTTCCAGGAAGACGGCAACTTCGTCGTCTACGACAGCAACGGCAACCCCGTCTGGGCCGCCGGCACCTGGCACAAGGGCCACTACCTGTCCGTCCAGGACGACGGCAACGCCGTCGTCTACAACAGCGCCAACCAGCCCGTCTGGGCCACCAACACCGGCGACTGACCGCTGCGGCACGGCGAAGGGCCCCGCCGGACCGGACGCGGTCCGGCGGGGCCCTTCGGGCGTGCTCGACGGGCTGGTGTCAGCCCCCGCACTGGCAGGGTGCTCCGGACTGGCAGCCGCAGCCGCAGCCCGACCCGCAGCCGCAGGCCGCGAGCAGGGGGAGGCGCAGGGGCTCCGGACGGGACGACGGCTGCTGGTCCTGCTCCGGGGTGATCGGGACGGGGGAATCGGGCATGGATCCTCCTCGTGGGCGCACAGGCGTGGCGTCCCGGTGACGGAGCGCCTTCGCCTCATTCATGCCCAGCCACACCGGCGCGTCAACGGCGCATTGGGGCTCGGGAGCGGACGGTCAGACCCCGTCGACCTGCGTCGGCTGCTGGAGCTCGTCCGCGTGCTCACCCGTCACCAGGTAGACCACGCGCTTCGCCACCGACACCGCGTGGTCCGCGAAGCGCTCGTAGTAGCGGCCCAGCAGGGTCACGTCGACGGCCGTCTCGATGCCGTGCTTCCAGCGGTCGTCCATCAGGTGCTGGAAGAGGGTGCGGTGCAGCTGGTCCATCTCGTCGTCGTCCTGCTCCAGCTGGAGCGCGAGGTCGACGTCCTTCGTGATGATGACCTCGGCCGCCTTCGCCATCAGCCGCTGCGCCAGCTGCCCCATCTCCAGGATGGTCGCGTGCAGGTCGCGCGGGACGGCACGGTCCGGGAAGCGCAGGCGCGCCAGCTTCGCCACGTGCTGCGCCAGGTCGCCGGAGCGCTCCAGGTCGGCGCTCATGCGCAGCGAGGTCACCACGATGCGCAGGTCGGTCGCGACGGGCTGCTGGCGGGCCAGCAGCGCGATGGCACGGGCTTCGAGGTCGTGCTGCAGGTCGTCGACCTTCTGGTCGGCGGCGATCACGCTCTCGGCCAGCTTCAGGTCGGCGTCCAGCATCGCGGTCGTCGCCCGCCCGATCGCGGAACCGACGAGCCGGGCCATCTCGACCAGGCTTTCTCCGATCGAGTCCAGTTCCTCGTGGTACGCGTCGCGCATGGTGGTGTCCCTCTCCTGCCGCTCTTACTGCCTGCTCGTCTGCTGCGTGGCTCCTGGCCCCACGTTCTACACGTTCGGGTGCCAACGCGTCCGACTCCGGCATCACAAGTGAATCAACCCCGTCGCCAGGGTGAACTCTGGGCGACGAGTGTTCGAGCTGCCACCCGAACGGCTGTGGAAGTGTCGTTCTGCCTGCTTAACCTGGATCCATGGACGTGAACGCGGCGGTCGCCGCAGCTGCAGCGATCGCCGGTCTGTGCACCGGTGTGATCGCGATGCTGGCGTTCCGCTGGAGCGAGCGCGACCAGGCCCGCCCCACCCGGAGCTCCATGCGCCCCGACATCAACGCGGTGCTCCCGCCCGGTGTGGACACCGTCCTCTCCGTGCTCCGTTCCTCCGCCGTCGTCCTCGACGAGGGAGACGCGGTGGTGAAGGCCAGCTCGGCGGCGTACGCCCTGGGCCTGGTCCGCGGCGGCAAGCTGGCCGTGGAGCCCATGCTCCACATGGCCCGCGACACCCGCCGGGACGGGGAGATACGACAGATCGAGCTCGACCTGCCCCGGCGCGGCACCGGCCGCGGCGAGGCCCTCGCGGTCTCCGCCCGCGTCGCGCCGCTCGGCTCCCGCCTGGTGCTCCTGCTCGTCGAGGACCTCACCGAGGCCCGCCGCATCGAGGCGGTCCGCCGCGACTTCGTCGCGAACGTGTCGCACGAGCTGAAGACCCCGGTCGGGGCGATCTCCCTGCTCTCGGAGGCGGTCATGGACGCCGCCGACGACCCCGAGGCGGTCAGCCGCTTCGCGGGCCGCATGCAGATCGAGTCCACCCGTCTGATCAACCTCGTGCAGGAGCTGATCGACCTCTCCCGGGTGCAGAACGACGAGGCACTGGAGGACGCCGAGCCCGTGCGGGTGGACACCCTGGTGGCCGAGGCCATCGACCGGTGCCGCCACACGGCGACGTCCAAGCAGATCACCATGGCCGCCGGCGGCACCGCCGACCTGCGGGTATGGGGTCACCGGGGGCAGCTGGCCGCCGCCCTCGGCAACCTGGTCGAGAACGCCGTCAACTACAGCCCCGCCCGCACCCGCGTCGGCATCGCTGCGCGCCGGGTGACCGCGCCGGGTGGAGACTTGATCGAGATAGCCGTGACCGACCAGGGCATCGGCATCCCGGAGAAGGACCGCGAGCGCGTCTTCGAGCGCTTCTACCGCGTGGACCCGGCCCGCTCCCGCGCCACGGGAGGAACCGGACTGGGCCTCGCGATCGTGAAGCACGTGGCGGCCTCGCACGGCGGGGAGGTGTCGGTGTGGAGCTCCGAGGGCCAGGGCTCCACGTTCACCCTGCGCCTGCCCGAGGCGGCCGTGCAGATCCCGGCGGACGCCCCCGCACCCGCCCGACCCCAGCCCCAGCCCGAACCCGAAACACCCATCCCTGCCCCGGAGGTCCTTCCGTGACCCGAGTGCTCGTCGTCGAGGATGAGGAATCCTTCAGCGACGCCCTGTCCTACATGCTCCGCAAGGAAGGCTTCGAGGTCGCGATCGCCGCGACGGGTCCCGACGGGCTCGACGAGTTCGAGCGCAACGGCGCCGACCTCGTCCTCCTCGACCTGATGCTGCCCGGTCTGCCGGGCACCGAGGTCTGCCGGCAGCTGCGCGGCCGCTCCAACGTCCCCGTGATCATGGTGACCGCCAAGGACAGCGAGATCGACAAGGTCGTCGGGCTGGAGATAGGAGCGGACGACTACGTCACGAAGCCCTTCTCCTCCCGCGAGCTCGTCGCCCGCATCCGCGCGGTGCTGCGCCGCCGCGGCGAGCCGGAGGAGGTCACCCCGGCGGCCCTGGAGGCGGGTCCGGTACGGATGGACGTGGACCGGCACGTGGTCACCGTCGCCGGCGCCAAGGTGGACCTCCCGCTGAAGGAGTTCGACCTGCTGGAGATGCTCCTGCGCAACGCCGGCCGCGTGCTCACCCGCATGCAGCTGATCGACCGGGTCTGGGGCGCGGACTACGTCGGCGACACCAAGACCCTGGACGTCCACGTCAAGCGCCTCCGGGCCAAGATCGAACCCGACCCGGGCGCTCCGCGCTACCTGGTGACCGTCCGCGGCCTCGGCTACAAGTTCGAGCCGTAGACCGGCGGGCGTACGAACGAAGGAGGGCCCCGGCCGCATCAGCGGCCGGGGCCCTCCCTTCGTGTCTCCCGGCGTCAGTGGCCGGCGGCGTGCGAGGCGCTGCCCGACGGCGACGGGGTACCGGAGGCCGAGGCGCCCGCGGCGCCCGACGGGGAACCGGAGGGGGAGCCCGACGGGGAGCCCGAGGGGGAACCGGACGGGGAGCCCGCCGGGGCCGCGGGAGCGGCGGCCGGGGCCTCGGTCGGGCCGAAGCCGGCGTACATGCCGGCGGCGGGCACGACCTGCGCGCCCACGGGCACGTCACCGGTGCTGCTCAGCTGGAAGACGACTTCCTCGACGTTGCCCGCTTCCACCGCGGAGGCGACACCGCCCTCGATGGAGGCGGAGGCGTTGCCCTTGCCGCCCAGGACCACGGAGCCGTTCGGGGGCACGATGATCTTGTCGGCGCCGCCGGCGCCCTTCAGGACCACCTTGGACTTGGTGGCCGGCAGGGTGATGCCGCTGAGGACCTGCGGCTTCTCACCGGTGTTGAAGACGGTCGCCGAGACGGAGGCCGGCCCCTTCTTGCCCTTCTCGCCCTGGCTGATCACCAGTACGTTCTGGACCTTGATGTCGCCCTTGGTGGCGGCGGCGTTGTCCGGCTTGATCTGGAGAGTCTGCGCGTCGTTGCCGGCACCGCACGCGGCGAGCGAGGCGATCGAGAACACGATGGCGGTAGCGGCGAGGGCGCCGCGTCGAAGGCTGCGGCTCACGGCTGCGGCAACTCCTAGGACGTACGGACGGGAGGGTGGGCTCTCGGGACGGCCGAGGTAAAGCCGCCCTAAGGGTGTGTCAGCGCGCTTAGGTTACCGAGCCGCCGCCCCGCCCCCGCACCCGACCCTCCGCTCCGCGCGCCCCGTGCCGCCCCCGCCCCGCGATCTTGCATTCCCATAACCCCCGGACGCCGCGCGGTGATCAATTTCCGGATTCCCCCGAACGTGGATCCGTGATCAATTCGGGATTGGGCCGGAACCCGCTCCGTACGCATGCCCGCCAGTCGAACGGAGTACTTCCGTTTCCGGTCTCAGAACCCGGCAAAACGGGACGTACGTCACACTCGTGGGCTCCTTCGCCAGGTGTAACGTGGTCGATTCGGCCGGTCCGTACAGCGCCTCCGACCTGCGAATACCCCCTTCCGGAAGCCCTTCGCAGCACGTTCGTGTCGCTGTTGTCAAGCCCCGAGATGTGCCCTGACCTGCGAAAACGCCATTCATAACAGTCAGTTCTCGTGTTACCCTGGATAGCCACGGAAGGGGTACCTGTCACATGACGTTCAAGGTTGGCGACACCGTGGTCTATCCCCATCACGGGGCCGCGCTGATCGAGGCCATCGAAACTCGCCAGATCAAAGGCGTGGACAAGACCTACTTGGTGCTCAAGGTCGCCCAGGGCGACCTGACGGTTCGTGTGCCTGCGGACAATGCGGAGTTCGTCGGCGTTCGCGACGTAGTCGGCCAGGACGGGCTGGACCGGGTCTTCGAGGTGCTCCGCGCACCGTACGCAGAAGAGCCGACGAACTGGTCCCGGCGCTACAAGGCAAATCTGGAGAAGCTCGCTTCTGGCGATGTCATCAAGGTCGCCGAAGTGGTGCGTGACCTGTGGCGTCGTGAGCGTGAGCGCGGGCTTTCCGCGGGTGAGAAGCGCATGCTCGCGAAGGCGCGTCAGATTTTGGTGAGCGAGCTCGCGCTCGCCGAAAACACCAACGAGGACAAGGCCGAGGCCCTCCTCGACGAGGTTCTCGCGTCCTGACGCTCGAACCGAACCACAGTGTGCCGCGGTGCCCGATGACGGACCCCCTCGACGAGGGGGTCGTTGCCGGGCGCTGCGGCATGTCTGCATCCGCATCCACGGACCCGTAGGCCTGCTTCTGGCGTGCCGGGCCCGGCCAGCCGGCTCGACCGGTCGTCACGGAAGGGGCGAGGGCGTCGCACCCGGCACCCTTCAGGCCATACCCATGTCGGCCGAAGTCACAAACCTGGCCCGGAGCTACTACTGATGTCTGACCAAACGCGCCCCCACCGCACCGCCGCGGTGATCCCGGCCGCCGGACGCGGGGTACGCCTCGGCCCCGGCGCGCCCAAGGCCCTGCGGGCCCTCGGCGGGACGCCGATGCTGATCCACGCCGTCCGCGCCATGGCCCGCTCCCGCGCGGTGTCCCTCGTCGTGGTCGTCGCGCCGTCCGACGGGACCGCCGAGGTGCGCAACCTCCTGGACGAGCACGCGCTGCCCGAGCGCACCGAGATCCTGGTCGTCCCCGGCGGGGACACCCGCCAGGAGTCCGTGCGGGCCGGGCTGGACGCGCTCCCGGCGGACATCACCTCCGTACTGATCCACGACGCGGCCCGCCCGCTGGTCCCCGTGGACACCGTCGACTCCGTCGTCGAGGCCGTCCGCGACGGCGCCCCCGCCGTGGTCCCCGCCCTGCCGCTGGCCGACACCGTCAAGGAGGTCGAGCCCGCCGCGCCCGGCCGGCCCGAGCCCGTCGTCGCCACGCCCGAGCGGGCCCGGCTGCGCGCCGTACAGACCCCGCAGGGCTTCGACCTCGCCACCCTGCTGCGCGCCCACGAGGCCATCGCCGTCAGCGGCGAGGGCGCCACGGACGACGCCGGCATGGTGGAACGCACCGGGGTCACCGTCGTGGTCGTCCCCGGCCACGAAGAGGCCTTCAAGGTCACCCGTCCGCTCGACCTGGTCCTCGCCGAGGCCGTACTCGCCCGCAGGAGGGCCAACGATGCGTACTGATTCCGAAGAGCGGGCCGCGCGGGCCGCTGCCGGCTCCGCCCCGCTGATCCCGCTCGTCGGGATCGGGACCGACGTCCACGCCTTCGAGGCCGGGCGCGAGCTGTGGTGCGCCGGGCTGCTGTGGGAGGGCGAGGACGGTCTCGCCGGTCACTCCGACGGGGACGTAGCGGCCCACGCCGCCTGTGACGCCCTCTTCTCGGCCGCCGGGGTCGGCGACCTCGGCGCCCACTTCGGCACCGACCGGCCCGAGTGGTCCGGTGCCGCGGGCGTGACCCTGCTGGCGGAAGCCGCCCGGATCGTGCGCGCCGAGGGGTTCGAGATCGGCAACATCGCGGTCCAGGTGATCGGCGTACGCCCGAAGATCGGAAAGCGGCGCGAAGAAGCGCAGAAGGCGCTCGCGGCGGCGGCGGGCGCCCCCGTCGCCGTCTCCGGCACCACCACCGACGGCCTCGGCCTCACGGGCCGTGCCGAGGGGCTCGCCGCCATCGCCACGGCACTCGTCTACCGCGTCTGACCGTCCCTACCGCGTCCGACCGTCCCGGGCACCCCCGGCCCGCCGGGCCGGGGCCTCGTGGCCCGGTCGAGGCCGCGCGGCGGCCCGGGGCGGCCCGGGGCGCCGCACGTCGCCGGAAGGCGCCGGGCAAGGCGGGTAAACCGCCCGTACGGGACCCCGCGGGGCCCGCGTCCGCGCCTCTTCGGCAACAAACCCGCCCCCGGGTGCCGAAAGGGTCGCGGGGCACTGCTAGAGGCCCACTACCCTGGATGCCGTGACTCTTCGCCTGTACGACACCAGCGCCCGGCAGATCCGCGACTTCACCCCGCTCGTTCCGGGCTGCGTCTCGATCTACCTCTGTGGCGCGACCGTGCAGGCCGCCCCGCACATCGGGCACATCAGGTCCTACCTGAACTTCGACGTGATGCGCCGCTGGTTCGCGTACCGCGGCTACGACGTCACCTTCATCCGCAACGTCACCGACATCGACGACAAGATCATCGCGAAGTCCGCCGAGCAGGGCCGCCCGTGGTGGTCCATCGGCTACGACAACGAGCTGGCCTTCAACAACGGTTACGACGCCCTGGGCTGCCTGCGGCCGACCTACGAGCCCCGCGCCACCGGTCACGTCCCCGAGATGATCGAGATGATGCGCGGGCTCATCGAGCGCGGCCACGCGTACGAGTCCGAGGGCAACGTCTACTTCGACGTGAAGTCCTTCCCCGGCTACCTCTCGCTCTCCCGCCAGGAGCTCGACAACATCCGCCAGCCGGAGTCCACCGGCGAGACCGGCAAGCGCGACCCGCGCGACTTCGCCATGTGGAAGTCCGCCAAGCCCGGCGAGCCCTCCTGGGAGACCCCCTGGGGCCGCGGCCGTCCCGGCTGGCACCTCGAATGCTCCGCCATGGCGCACAAGTACCTCGGCGAGGCCTTCGACATCCACGGCGGCGGCCTGGACCTGATCTTCCCGCACCACGAGAACGAGATCGCCCAGGCCCAGGCCTTCGGCGACGAGTTCGCCCGGTACTGGGTGCACAACGCCTGGGTCACCATGTCCGGCGAGAAGATGTCCAAGTCCCTCGGCAACTCGGTCCTCGTCTCCGAGATGGTCAAGCAGTGGCGCCCGATCGTGCTCCGCTACTACCTCGGCACCCCGCACTACCGCTCGATGATCGAGTACAGCGAGGAGGCCCTGCGCGAGGCGGAATCCGCCTTCGCCCGCATCGAGGGCTTCTACCAGCGCGTCATCGAGAAGGCGGGCGGGCCCGTCGAGGCCGCCGCCGAGGTCCCGCCGGGCTTCGCCGAGGCCATGGACGACGACCTGGGCGTCCCGCAGGCGCTCGCCATCGTCCACACCACGGTCCGCCAGGGCAACAGCGCCCTCGCCGCCGACGACAAGGACGCGGCCATCGCCCGCCTCTCGGAGGTGCGCGCCATGCTGGGCGTCCTCGGCCTGGACCCGCTCGACCCGCACTGGGCCGGTGAGGCGGCCGACCGGGGCGAGGACCTGCACGGCGCCGTCGACACCCTCGTGCGCCTCGTCCTGGAGCAGCGCGAGTCCGCCCGCTCCCGCAAGGACTGGGCCACCGCCGACGCCATCCGCGACCAGCTCCAGCAGTCCGGCCTGGTCATCGAGGACAGCCCCACCGGACCCCGCTGGACCCTCGGCCCGCGCTAGGCGCGCAGCACCGACAGGGCCCTCCGGAGCAGTCCGACTGTGCCGCCCGGCCTTCCGGGCGGCACACTCTTCATACGTACATATCGCAGCATCAACGAAAACAGGTAGAGGTCATGGCCGGGAACAGCCAGCGCAGGAACCGCCGCACGTCCAACAAGAAGGGCGCCACGGTCGGCAGCGGTGGCCAGCGGCGCAAGGGCCTGGAAGGCAAGGGCCCCACGCCCAAGGCCGAGGACCGCAAGAAGCACAAGGCCAACCGCATCGCGGGCGCCATGGCCCGCCAGGCCGCCAAGCGCCGCCCGGCCCCGCGCCGCGGTGGCCCCAAGGGCACCAGCGAGATGGTCGTCGGCCGCAACCCGGTCTTCGAGGCGCTGCGCGACGGCGTCCCCGCCACGACCCTCTACGTCCAGCAGTTCATCGACAACGACGAGCGCGTCCGCGAGGCCATCCAGCTCGCCGGCGAGCGCGGCAACATCAACCTGATGGAAGCCCCGCGCCCCGAGCTCGACCGCATGACCAACGGGCTCAACCACCAGGGCCTGGTCCTCCAGGTCCCGCCGTACGAGTACGCGCACCCCGAGGACCTCACCGCCGACGCCTACGACAACGGCGACGACCCGCTGATCGTGGCCCTCGACGGCGTCACCGACCCCCGCAACCTCGGCGCGATCGTCCGCTCCGTCTCCGCCTTCGGCGGCCACGGCGTGGTCATCCCCGAGCGCCGCGCCGCCGGCATGACCGCCGGAGCTTGGAAGACCTCCGCCGGCACCGCCGCCCGCACCCCGGTCTCCCGCGTCACCAACCTGACCCGGGCCCTCCAGGACTACAAGAAGGCCGGTCTGGCCATCGTCGGCCTGGCCGCCGAGGGCGAGCACTCCGTCGCCGACCTCGAAGCGCTCTCCGGTCCCGTCGTCATCGTCGTCGGCTCCGAGGGCAAGGGCCTCGGCCGTCTCGTCGGCGAGAACTGCGACTACCTCGTCCGCATCCCGATGCCGGGCGGCGCCGAGTCGCTCAACGCCGGTGTCGCCGCGGGCGTCGTCCTCTACGAGGCCGCCCGCCGCCGCGCCGAGGCCAGCCGCGTCTGACGGCGCCAGGACCGGGGCCGGGCACTTCCCGCGGCCCCGGGGCAGGGCCCGCCCGCCCCGCCGCTTGATCCACTTGCCTCACGGGGAGTCACCCGTGAGCGTGTCACCCCGCCCGTTCCGGGCGGGGTGACTTGATCTTGACGGGCCTCGGACAGATCCCTGCCGTCAAGGCAGTGTCCTAAACACTGATCACTCGGTTAGATGAGTGTGGACACCAGAACGTCAGGGTTCGACGACCAGCCCGCGCTGAGCATGGTCAAGGTGCCGTGCGACCCCGCACAGGTCATCGTCAACCACGCCAGCTTCCGCGTGCGGCTCGCACCGAGCCCGAGCGCGCGTTCCAAGCCCGCGAATGCCCCCGGCCGCGCGCCCGTACTCGGCGCCGCCGTGGTCGCCGCCGCCGGAGCCACCCGCCGCCGCGCCCCGGTCGTCTGGAGCGGCAAGTCCGCCCCCGGCGACGCCGCGGCCACGGGCGGGCTCCTCCAGGCCGTGCGGGAGGCCGGCCGCGGACACGACGAATACGACGGCGGCGCCACCCAGACCATCCCCCGGGTCGACCTCGCCCACGACCTCGCCGACGACACCCTCGCCACCCCCACCGTCATCGGCCAGCGGACCTACGGGGACGAGACCCGCCCGCTGTCCGCCGTACGGGACCTGCCCCACCGGCCGCACGACCCGCACCACCCCCCGCAGTACCCCCCGCAGTACCCCCCGCAGTACCCCGACACCGACTCCCGGCGCGGTCCCGCCGACCCCCGCGCCCAGGCCTCCTACTACCCCGGCCGCCGGATGAACCTCGGCGTCGTGCTGCTCCCGCTGCGCGTCTTCCTCGGCTTCATCTCCATCTACGCCGGCATGGGCAAGCTGTGCGACCCCGTCTACTTCGACGGCGGCGAACGCGGCTCCATGGTCAGCTGGCTCCACACCCTGCACCCCTGGGCCCTGGCCGAACCGCTGCGCGACTTCGCGCTGGCCCACCCCGTGGGAGCCGGCCTCAGCGTCGCCTTCTTCCAGGTCATCGTCGGCGTCCTGACCGTCTTCGGCCTCTGGCAGCGGTTCGCCGCCTGCATCGGGGCCCTGCTCTCCGCCGCCCTGCTGATGACGGTCAGCTGGAAGACCGTCCCCGCCTACGACGCCCCCGACATCATCTACCTGGCCGCCTGGAGCCCGCTGATCATCGCCGGCGCGCCCGTCTACTCCCTCGACGGCCGGCTCTCCGGAGAGGCCTGGCGCACCCTCGGCCCCCGCGCCGAACTCTGGCGGCTGCGCCGGCGCGTCCTGCGCCGCGGCGCGGTGATGGCCACCGTCGTCTGCGGGCTCACCCTCCTCATCGGCTCCGTCCTCGGCGGCGCCGTCCGTTCCAGCACCGTCGTCACCGTCCCCGGCCCCGGCCAGGCCCCCAGCAACTACCTCCCCGGCAGCCCGCTGCCCCAGGCCCCCGCCCAGCCGTCCGGGCCCGCGGTCAGGCAGCAGCAGCCCTCGAAGCAGGCCGCCACCCCCTCCGCGTCCGCCCCCACACCCTCCGCCAAGCCGGGCCGCACCGGAACCGGCTCCACCACCCGGGAGACCGCCGGCACCGGCACCGGCTCCGGGGCCCCCAGCGCCACCAGGAGCGGCGGCAGCGGCCAGACCCCGCGCAGCAGCACCCCGAAGCAGTCCAGCCCGCAGCAGCCGCCGGTCTCCTCCTCCGGGAGCCGGGGCGGCGGCGGGGACACCCCGGCCAAGAAGCCCGGCCTCGTCGGCGGCCTCCTCGGCTGACCCCACCCGCCCCGAAGGGCCCGGCGCGAGCGCGCCGGGCCCTTCCGCGTCGGGGGCCGGGCAGCGGAGCGCCGTACGGGAGCCGCGTACGAGGGCCGGGTGCGAGGGCCACGTACGGGGACGCGCATACGGGGACGCGCATACGGGGACGCGCGGTCGGGGCAGGACGCGGGGGCCGGGCTGCGAGGGCGCGCGGACGGTGCGGGCGGGTCACGGCGCTCAGGAGGCTCAGGCGGCGTTCTGCGCCGCCAACTCCCGTGCCGCCTCGGTCAGGTCCTTCGCCGTGTCGATCGCCCGCCAGTAGGCCCCCTGCGGCAGCGGAAAGCCCGCCAGCCGCCGCTCGCGCGCCAGATGCGGGAACGTCGTCCGCTCATGGTCCCCCAAATCGGGCAGCAGCGCCGTGAATTCGGGGGCGAAGACGTACACGCCGGCATTGACCAGGTACGGCGACGGCGGCGCCTCGATGAAGTCCAGCACCTGCCCGAACTCGTTCGTCTCCACCACCCCCCACGGGATCCGCGGCCGGGCCAGCGCCAGCGTCGCCGTCGCCCCCCGCTCCTCGTGGAAGGCCGCCATCTCGCGCAGCGGGAACCGCGTCCACACGTCCCCGTTGGTCGCGTACCACGGCCGGTCACCGCACGGCAGGTGCCGGGCCGCGTACTTGAGGCCGCCACCGCGCCCCAGCGGCTCCTCCTCGACCACCGTCGTCACGCGCAGCGGCAACGGGGCGCGGGCCAGCCACTCCTGGAGCACGTCCGCGAGGTGCCCGCACGAGACGACGACGTCGGTGACCCCCTCCGCCGCCAGCCAGGCCAGCTGGTGCCCGATGATCGGCAGTCCCGTCCCGGGGATCTCGACCATCGGCTTCGGACGGTCGTCCGTATACGGCCGCAGCCGCGATCCCTGGCCGCCCGCCAGGATGACCGCCTGGGTGGGCGAGGCCGGGAACGCGGCCGCGCGGTCGATGGGTTGGGATGAAACGGGAGGTGCGGGGGGAACATCGCTCATGGCCGCCAGCGTAGGGACGGCCCCTGCCCCGGCGGAGGCAGGCGCGGCGGGCGTCAGCCCATCGAGGCGACACCCGAGGCGTACGAGGTGTCGCACACCGGGCGCGCGAACGACTGGGCCTTCGTGGGCCCGTACGCGTCCACGGCGGCCCGGCCCAGGGCCCGCGCGATGCCCACGCAGTGGTCGGCGAGCGAAGGACGCCTGTCCACCTCCTGCTGGAGGTGGGTCAGGACGTCACCCGGCTCCTCGCCCTGCCGGATTTCACCGAGCAGCCGGTCGCGCAGCACGTCCTGCGCGGCGCGCGGCTTCGCGGGGACGGAGACGTCCTCGGCGGAGGCGGTCAGGATCTGGGAAGGGGAGTTGTCCGCCCAGGGGACCATCGTGACCGCGAGGGTCCCGGACAGGACCAGGACGACGGGCAGGACCAGGGCGAGGGAACGGCCGATTCGGCGGGCAGTGTGGGTCACGAGGGCGAGAGTAGCGCTCGGTGAGGATTTGGCGACATTTAGTCACCCGGTCGGGGGATGGTTCGACGCGGCTTTTCGAATCAAGGGTTGACGGGTGCGGCCGAATGGCCCGGTCTGCCGCGGTTCGTGCCCCCGTCCGTGCGGCTGCCGGTGCCGGGCTCCGCGCCGCCGGCCCGCACCGCGGTCCACAACTGACGCCGAAGGGGCGCCCCTTGGCGGGACGCCCCTCCTGCGCGTGCGTGCGTGAGTGCGCGCGCGTCAGTCGGACAGGCGGGCACCGGTGGACGTGGAGAACACGTGGATCTCGTCGGCGCGCGGCACCAGGTGCATCGTCGAGCCCTTCTCCGGGACCTGGCGGCCGCCCACGCGGACCACGATGTCCTGCGGGGTCTTGTCGGTGCCGAGCAGGGCGCTGCCGTAGACGTAGCCGTCGGCGCCCAGCTCCTCGACCACGTTGACGGTGATCGTCAGACCGCCCGCGTCACCGACGTCGAAGTGCTCGGGGCGCACGCCCACGGTGACCGTGCGGTCGCCGGCGTCCGCGGCCGCCGACAGCGCCGCGCGGGAGACCGGGACGACGCTCGCGCCGAACTTCACGCCGCCGTCGGTGATCGGGACCTCGACGAGGTTCATGGCGGGGGAGCCGATGAACCCGGCCACGAACAGGTTCGCCGGCCGGTCGTACATGTTGCGAGGGGTGTCGACCTGCTGCAGCAGACCGTCCTTGAGGACCGCCACGCGGTCGCCCATCGTCATGGCCTCGACCTGGTCGTGGGTGACGTAGACGGTGGTGATCCCGAGGTCGCGCTGGAGCGCGGCGATCTGGGTGCGGGTGGACACGCGGAGCTTGGCGTCGAGGTTCGACAGCGGCTCGTCCATGAGGAAGACCTGCGGCTTGCGGACGATGGCGCGGCCCATCGCGACGCGCTGGCGCTGACCGCCGGAGAGCGCCTTGGGCTTGCGGTCGAGGTACTGGGTGAGGTCCAGCATCTTCGCCGCGTCCTCCACCTTGCGGCGGATGGTGGCCTTGTCCTCGCCGGCGATCTTGAGCGCGAAGCCCATGTTGTCGGCGACGGTCATGTGCGGGTACAGCGCGTAGTTCTGGAACACCATCGCGATGTCCCGGTCCTTGGGCGGCAGGTGCGTGACGTCGCGGTCGCCGATGCGGATGGCGCCGCCGTTGACGTCCTCCAGACCCGCGAGCATGCGCAGGGAGGTGGACTTGCCGCAGCCGGAGGGGCCGACGAGGACGAGGAACTCGCCGTCCTCGATCTCCAGCTCCAGCTGGTCGACGGCGGGCTTGTCGCCGCCCGGGTAGAGCCGGGTCGCGCGGTCGAAAGTCACAGAAGCCATGGTGGTGAATCCCTTCTACCGGCAGGAACGTGCCGGACGATCCGAGTGGAAGGTCTAGTCCAGCTGACTGGACTCCGCCCGACGCTACCCGCCCGGACGCCTCCTGTCAGCAATCTGACGGGCCGGATCGCGGGCGGGGTGGCGGGTATCGGCGGGATCAACACGATGGCCTGGGGGAGAGGGCGCTGTGTAGAGTGATGGCGGCCCTGCCTCCTTAGCTCAGCTGGCCAGAGCAACGCTCTTGTAAAGCGTAGGTCGTCGGTTCGAATCCGACAGGGGGCTCTGCTTCCGAAGGCCCCGGACCGCTTTGGTCCGGGGCCTTTCGCGTGCCTCAGCCGCGCCCCGAGATGCGGTCCGCCAGGCGGGCCAGGGGGGTTGTCGTGGGGCGGTGGGTGGTCGATTCGTGGCGGTCCGCCTCGCGGTAGGCGGCGTAGAGGGCGTGGACGCCGAGCCAGCGGAAGGGTTCGGGCTCCCAGCGGCGGACGCGGTGGTGGACCCAGGGGAGGGCGGTCAGGTCGGTGGTCTCGCCGAGGACCAGGTCGCGCAGGGTGCGGGCGGCGAGGTTGGCGGTGGCCACGCCGGAGCCGACGTAGCCGCCCGCCCAGCCCAGGCCCGTGGTGGCGTCCAGGGTGACGGTGGCGCACCAGTCGCGGGGGACGCCGAGGACGCCCGACCAGGCGTGGGTGATCTCCGTACCGGTGAGCTGCGGGAAGAAGGAGAAGAGGAGGGAGGACAGGGAGGCGATGGTGGCCGGCTGGGTGCGGCCGTCGTTGTCGGTGCGCGAGCCGAAGCGGTACGGGATGCCGCGGCCGCCGATCGCGATGCGGTCGTCGGCGGTGCGCTGGGCGTACATGTAGGCGTGGGCCATGTCTCCGAGGACGGCCCGGTCCGACCAGCCCAGGGAGTCCCAGGCGGACCGCGGGAGGGGCGCCGTGACGATCATCGAGGAGTTCATGGGGAGCCAGGTGCGCTTCTGGCCCTTGAGGGCGGCGGTGAACCCCTCGGTGCAGCGCAGGACGTACGGGGCGCGGACGGTGCCGTACGGGGTGACGGCCCGGCGGGGGGCGAGTTCCGTGACGGGGGTGGACTCGTGGATGACCACGCCGAGGCGTTCGCAGGCGGCGGCCAGGCCGCGGACCAGCTTCAGCGGGTGGATGCGGGCTCCGTGCGGGGTCCAGCTGGAGCCGACGGCGTCGGCGATGTCGATGTGGGCGCGGGTGTCGGTGGCGTCGTAGAGGACCCGGTCGCTCTCGCCGAAGCCGAGTTCGGCGGCGTGGAAGGCCTTGAGGCGGGTGAGCTGGGCGGGGGTGCGGGCGACTTCGAGGACTCCGCCGCGGTGGACGTCGGCGTCGATGCCCTCCTTGGCGGCGGTGTCGATGACCTCGGTGACGGTGTCGTTCATGGCGTGCTGGAGGCGGAGGGCGGCCCGGTGGCCGTGGAGGGCGGCGTAGCGGTCGCGTCCGGCGATGCCGTTGTAGAGCCAGCCGCCGTTGCGCCCGGAGGCCCCGTAGCCGCAGAACTTCTGCTCCAGGAGGGTGATGCGGAGGTCGGGGGCGGCGCGCTTGAGGTAGTAGGCCGTCCACAGGCCGGTGTAGCCGCCGCCGACGATGACGACGTCTGCCGTGGCGTCGGCGGTGAGGGGGGCGCGGGGTGGCTGGGGGGCGGTGGTGTCGGTCGCGTACCAGAAGGAGATACCGCCGTTGATCGTCATGGGGGAGTTGGTACACGGGCTGTTCGAGGGGTGTCCAGGGGCGGGGTGTCGTGTTTCGGAGGGCGTTGGCAGGCCGGATGGCCGATGTGGGGGGTGCGGGGCGTTGCGTAGGGTGTCGAGGGGGGTTTGTCGGTTTTACGGTTTATGAGTTCTTTATGGAGAGGGTGTCGTCGGGTGAAGCTGGGTGTACGGAGGACAGGGCGCGCGGGACGGGTCCTGGCGGCGGTCGCGGCGGCGGCGCTGCTGGGCGGCGCGGTGGCGGGCTGCGGAGCGGGGGGCGGCGCGGCCTCGGACACGGCGGCGTCGGACCTGTCGGCCGTGCGGACCAGCCCGATGGCGGACCGGCTCGCGGGGCTGCCCGCCGCCGTGGACGGGGCGAAGGTCGTCGTGGGGCGGCCCGGGGCGCCGCGCACCGTTCAGGTGCTGGTGGACCCGCGGTGCGGGGCCTGCGCGAAGTTCGAGTCGGAGGGCGGGGAGACGCTGCTGAAGCTGGCGGACGAGGGCAAGGTGAGGATCGAGTACCTGCTGGCCTCCTTCCTCGACCAGGGCGGGGCGAGCGGTTCCGTGAAGGCGGTGAACGCGTTGCGGGCGTCGGTGGACGCGGGGAAGTTCGCCGAGTACCACGCGGCGGTCTTCGCGAGCCAGCCGCAGGGGAGGTTCACCGACGAGCTGCTGCTGCGGATCGCCGACCGGGTGCCGGGGCTGCGCGGGGAGGCCTTCGACCGGGCCGTGGCCGAGGGGACCCACACGGGGTGGGTCGCCGGGGCGGAGGAGGCCTTCGAGACGACGGGGATGCGGGGGACGCCGGCGGTGCTGGTGGACGGGAAGCCGGTGGGGGCGAAGGACGGGTCGATGTTCGACGCGGCCGGGTTCGCGCGGACCCTCCAGGAGGCGGGCGTTGCCGCGTAGGGACGGGGCCGGGGTCGAGATTCCGGCGGGGCTGGTCGAGGTGCAGCTGCGGTACGGCGGCGCGGCGGGACGGGAGTTCGTCGAGGGGCTGCCGGGGCGGGTGGCGGAGTTCCTGGAGCGGTGGGGCTTGCGGGTGGCGGGGCCCGCGATGCACGGGATGACGGCCCTGGTGCTGCCGGTGGTGCGGGCGGACGGTACGGAGGCGGCGTTGAAGCTGCTGGTCCCGGACGAGGAGAGCGCGGGGGAGCCGGTCGCGCTGCGCGCGTGGGACGGGCGGGGCTGCGTACGGCTGCTGGAGTGGGACGGGCCGACGGGGACGTTGCTGCTGGAGCGGCTGGACGCGGGGCGGCACCTGTCGGGGCTGGTGGAGCGGGAGCCGCGGGCGGCGGTGACGGTGGTGGCGCAGTTGCTGGCGCGGCTGACGTCGGTGCGGGCGCCGCAGGGGCTGCGGGGGCTGGGCGAGGTCGCGGAGGGGCTGCTGGCGGGGGTGCCGGAGGCGGCCGGGCGGCTGGCCGACGCGGGGGAGCGGCGGCTGCTGCGGGACTGCGCGGCGGCGTTGGCGGAGGTGGCGGCGGAGCCGGGGGACCGGTTGCTGCACTGGGACCTGCACTTCGACAACGTGCTGGCGGCGGAGCGGGAGCCGTGGCTGGCGATCGATCCGAAGCCGCTGGCGGGGGACCCGGGGTTCGAGTTGCTGCCGGCGTTGGTGAACGGGTTCCGGGTGGAGGAGGTCGGGTGGCGGTTCGACCTGTTGACGGAGGTGGTGGGGCTGGACCGGGAGCGGGCTCGGGCGTGGACGCTCGGGCGGGTGCTGCAGAACGGCCTGTGGGAGGTGGAGGACGGGGAGGTGGCGCTGCCGGAGCGGGAAGTGGCGGTGGCGGAGGTGCTGTTGGGGCGTGCGGGGCGCATCGGGTGCGCGGGGTGAGTGGGGTGAGTGGGGTGAGTGGGTCGCGCAGGGTGAGCGGGTCGTGTGTGGCGATCGGGATGGGCGGCGGCCGGTGGGGGTGCGAGTCGTGGGGGTGCGGGTCGTGGGGGGCGCCGACGGGGCGTGCCTAGGCTGCGGGCATGTTGATTCGAGAGGCCGAAGTCGCCGACGTGCCCGTCATCCGCGCCATGATCGGCGAACTCGCCGCGTACGAGCGGGTGCCGCACGAGGCGCGGGCGACGGAGGCGCAGCTGGAGGAGGCGCTGTTCGGGGAGCGCCCGGCGGCGTTCGCGCACGTCGCGGAGACGGCCGAGGGCGAGGTCGTCGGCTTCGCGGTGTGGTTCCTGAGTTTCTCGACGTGGCTCGGGGCGCACGGGATCTACCTGGAGGACCTGTACGTACGGCCGGGTGCGCGCGGGGGCGGGTACGGGAAGGCGCTGTTGCGGGAGTTGGCGCGGATCTGCGGGGAGCGGGGGTACGGGCGGCTGGAGTGGTCGGTGCTGAAGTGGAACGCGCCGTCGATCGCCTTCTACGAGGCCCTGGGCGCGCGGCCGCAGGAGGAGTGGTCGGTGTACCGGCTGACGGGCGGGGAGCTGGCGGAGCTGGGCGGGGAGGGGTGAGCGCTCCCCGCGGATCCCGGCGGGCCGGGCGGGATCGGGCGGGATCCGGCGGGGGACGGTGTGCAGGCGGGTCAGGGCTCCAGGACGACCTTGCCGGTGGTGGCGCGGGTTTCGAGGGCGTGGTGGGCAGCTGCGGCTTCGGCCAGGGGGTAGCGCTGGACGGCGGGGCGCAGCCGGCCGGTGGCGGCTTCTTCGAGGGCTCGGGTTTCCAGGACGCGCATCGGGTCGGGGGCTCCGACGGCTTCGAGCATGGCGGGGCCGAGGACGCCCCGGGTGGTGATGCCGCGGGCGGTGAGGTCGTCCTGTTCGGCTCCGGTGAGGGTGAGGGGGCCGGAGGAGCGGCCGTGGACGAGGTGGCGGGCGCCGGGGGCGAGGAGGCCGAGGGCGGTCCGGGCGGTGGCGCCGCCGACGGAGTCGAAGAGGACGGTGGCGCCGTCGGGGTGGTGGGCGCGGACGGTGTCGGCCCAGTCGTCGGTGGTGTAGTCGACGGCGAGGTCGGCGCCGTTGGCGGTGGCCAGGGCGGTCTTGGCGGGGCCTCCGGCGAGGGCGACGACGGTGGCGCCGGCGTTCTTGGCGTACTGGACGAGCAGGGTGCCGATGCCGCCGGCCGCGGCGGTGATCAGGGCGACTGAGCCGGGGCCGAGGTCGGCGAACTGGAGGATGCCGAGGGTGGTGCGGCCGGTGCCGATCATGGTGACGGCCTGGGCGGTGTCGAGGCCCTCGGGGACGGGGTGGAGGCGGCCGGCGTCGGTGACGGCGTACTCGGCGTAGCCGCCCGGGGCGAAGCCGAGGTGGGCGACGACGGTCCGGCCGAGCCAGGCGGGATCGGTGCCGGGGCCGAGGGCGTCGACGGTGCCGGCGACTTCGCGACCGGGGGTGGTGGGGAGTGCGGGCAGGGGTGCCGGGGGCCCCTCGATGCCCTTGCGGAGGTTGACGTCGAGGAGGTGGACGCCGGCGGAGGCGACGGCGATGCGGACCTGGCCGGGGCCGGGGACGGGGCGGGGGACGGTCTCGTAGGAGAGGTTCTCGGCGGGGCCGAAGGCGTGGAGTCGGATGGCGCGCATGGTGTCCATGCGGCCAGCCTGTGACCTGAAGCGTGGTTGAGGTCAAGGGCGTCCCGTTGTCGGTCCCGTGGGTCACGATGGGGGGATGGTGCGGAACGAGCGGGTGCGCGGGCAGGCGGCCGGAGCGGTCAGGGCGGCGAGGCGGGCGGAGGTCCGGCTGCCGGAGCTGGTGGCGTGGGAGGGCGGTGGACTGGAGCCGGACGGGGACTACGACGGACTGGAGTTCGCGGACCTCGATCTGGCGGGGCAGGAGGGCGTCGGGGCGCGGTTCATGGACTGCGCGCTGCGCCGGTGCGCGCTGGACGGGGCGGGGCTGGCGAAGGCGCGGATCCTGGACTCGGTGCTGGAGGGGGTCCGGGGAGTCGGGACGGATCTGGCGGGGGCGTCGCTGCGGGACGTGGAGCTGGTGGAGGCGCGGCTCGGCGGGGCGCAGTTGCACGGGGCGGTGCTGGAGCGGGTGCTCGTACGGGGCGGGAAGATCGACTACCTCAACCTGCGGACGGCGCGGTTGAAGGACGTGGTCTTCGACGGGTGCGTGCTGGTGGAGCCGGACTTCGGGGGTGCGGTGCTGGAGCGGGTGGAGTTCCGGGGCTGCGTGGTGCGGGGAGCGGACTTCACGGGGGCGCGGATGGCGGACGTGGACCTGCGGGCGGCGTCGGAGCTGGGGATCGCGCGCGGGGTGGAGGCCCTGTCCGGGGCGGTGATCAGCCCGGCGCAGCTGTTCGACCTGGCCCCGGCCCTGGCGGCGCAGCTGGGGCTCCGGGTGGAGGGGTAGACGGGGCGTGACTGCGCCGCCTCCCGGGCGCCGGGGGTGCCGGGGTCCCGGGCGTCGGGGGTGCCGGGGTCCGGGGGCGCCGGGCGTCCCGGGGGTCCCCGTCGGCCTGCTCGGTCGGGGTTACGCCGGGACGCGGGGGAAGCGGGACTGGAGCGTCCAGATGACCGGGTTGTCGGCCAGGCCGTCGTGCATGTCGATGAGGTCCGCGATCAGGTCGTGGAGGAAGTCGCGGGCCTCGCGGCGCAGCAGGCGGTGGCTGAAGGTCAGCGGGGGCTCCTCCGGGTCCATCCAGTCGGCCTCGATGTCGACCCAGCCGAAGCGGCGCTCGAAGAGCATCCGGTCCGCGGATTCGGTGAAGTCGAGTTCGGCGTACTGGCGGTTGGCGGAGCGGCTGCCGCGGGGGTCCTCGTCGAGCTTCTCGACGATGTCGCACAGGGCCCAGGCGAAGTCGAGGACCGGCACCCATCCCCAGGCTGTGGACACCTCCGTGTCCTTGACGGTGTCCGCGAGGTAGACGTCGCCGCAGAACAGGTCGTGTCGCAGGGTCCGGACGTCCGCCGAGCGGTAGTCGGTCTGCGGGGGGTCCGGGAAGCGCCGGGAGAGGGAGTAGCCGATGTCGAGCACGTCCCCGATGGTGTCACGGGTGGGCCCCTCCCGGCGCCGTGGGCCGGGTCAGCCGACGTTGACGGCCTTCCAGGCGGCGGCGACGCGGGCGACCTCGGGGGCGGCGGCGCCGTAGAGCTCGATGGCCGACTGGATGGTGGCGGTGCGGGCGGCGGCGTAGTTGGTGGAGGACCGCATGTGCAGGGTCAGGGCCCGGTACCAGATCCGGGTGGCCCGGTCGCGGCCGATGCCGAGGAGCTTGGAGCCGTCGTGGGTGGGGGAGTCGTAGGCGACCCCGTTGATCTCCTTGGGGCCGCTGCCCTCGGCGAGGAGGTAGTAGAAGTGGCGGGCGGGGCCGGAGGCGGCGTGCGGGTCGAGGCTGCCGATGTCCGCGGACCAGTAGTCACGGGAGACGCCGTCGGCGCTGGGGCGGTCCATGCGGCGGGGCGGGCCGTCGTAGACGCGCTCGCCGAGGAGGTAGTCGCCGACGTCGGCCTTGTTCTCGGCGAAGAACTCGCCGGCGGTGGCGAGGATGTCGGCGGTGCCCTCGCCGAGGGCGCCGGGCTCTCCGGCGGCGGTGAAGTTGGCGGTGGAGCCGATCAGGCCGTGGGCGAGCTCGTGGCCGACGATGTCGAGCGAGGTCGGCGGGCGGCCGGGGGTGGTGCCGTCGCCGTACGAGACGCAGGCGCAGCTCGCGTCCCAGAAGGCGCCGCCGTAGTTGGTCCCGTAGTGGACTCGGGAGGTGGTGGCGGCCCCGTCGCCGCGTACGCCGCTTCTGTTGAAGGCGGCGCGGTAGAAGTCCCAGGTCACGGCGGTGGCGTAGTGGACGTCGACGGCGGCGGTCTGGCGGTTGGAGGGCAGGCCGGTGCCCCAGACGTTGTCGGAGTCGGTGAACAGGACGCCGGGGCCGGAGGTCTGGTTGAGGGCGTCGAGGGTGCGCTGGTCGCCGCGGGAGGGGTCGCGGAGCTGGTAGGTGGCGCCGGCGGGGGTGGTGCCGAGGGGGACGGTGCCGGAGTACTGGCCGGTGCCGGTGCCGGTGCCGGTGCCGGTGCCGGTGGCGGTGCCGGTGCCCGTACCGGTGGCGGTGGGTGCCGTGGGCGTGGTGTTCGCCGTCGCCGTGCCGGCGGTGAGGGCGAGGGCGGCGCCGAGGAGGGCGGCGGCTGCGAGGCGGGCGCGGCGGGAGGGCGTGGGGTGGGGCACGGGAACTCCTTCGCGGGTGGGGGTGGCGCGAGTGAGCGTGCCATCGGGGGGAGCCGGTCCGGCAGGCCTGCGACAGAAAACCGGGCCGGGTTGTCCGAAGACCGGGCCCGGGTGTCCGGATCCCGTCAATTCCGCGTGCGGGCGGTCGCCGGTGACCCAGGGCCTGGCGGCCCCGCCGGGGACAGGGCCTGGCGGCCCCGCCGGGGACGCTCCCGCCGCGCGGAGCCGCCGGGGTGCCGGGCCGCCGGGCCCGCCGGTATTCATAAAGGGCCGCACCGGGCGTGATGGGTTTATGTGTATTCGGATGTGCGGTAATCGTTCGACCCGAATTCGGAGCCCGTAGAATTATCGCCCGGACCGGCTCGAATGAGTGGCTTTCCCGGACCAAGGCGGAATTTTGTGGCGGCGCGCCGAACCGTCCCTGTATCCCTGGGGGCTTGCGCGTGGCGAGGGAAAGCGGGAGAAATGTTCGGGCGAAGGAAATTCCTCATGGCCGGTGCCCTGGGCAGCGCGGTCGCGCTTCCGCGGAGTGTTCTGGGAGCGCAGGCGTACGCGTCGGACGGTCACGGGGCGGCGGCCGCGGACACCGCGGTGCCGCACACCCCTCCGCTGGCGAAGTTCGTCGACCCGCTGCCCAGGCCGCTGACGGCCGTCCCGGATCCGTCCGCCTATCCGGGCGCCGACTACTACGAGATCACGATGCGGCAGGGCTCCTGGCGCTTCCACCGGGATCTCGGGCCGGCGACCGTGTGGGGCTACTGGGCCACGAACCCGCACGACCCCCGCAAGCCGATCGGCATGGGCTACCTCGGGCCGACCCTCGACGTGACGAGGGACCGCCCGACGGTCGTCAAGTACCGCAACCACCTGCCGACCACGCACCTGTTCCAGGACGTGATCGACAAGATCCACAACGGGGACCCCCAGCTCGCCCCGATCGCTCCGCCCCCCTACGAGAGCCGAGCGCCCTTCCCCCGGAACCTCAACGTGTGGAACGTCGTGCACCAGCACGGCGGTTTCACGGCACCGCAGTCCGACGGGATGCCGCTGCAGTCGTACAGCCCGGACGGTTTCCACGCCGAGTCCTACACCACCCTGGACCCGAGCCGCGTCAAGCCCAACGAGGCGATCTGCGCCTACACCAACCACGACCGTTCGTGCCTGCTCTGGTACCACGATCACGGCATGGGGATGACCAGCGTCAACGTCTACGCGGGTCTGGCCGGCCTCTATGTCGTCCGCGACCCCGCCGACGACCGGCTCGGGCTGCCGCGGGGCGAATACGAGGTCCCCATCGTCCTCCAGGACCGGACCTTCAAGGCGGACGGCTCGCTCGCCTACACCATGACCGCGCAGCAGGGCGAGGACACCCCGGTCGTCAACGGGAAGGCGTACCCCTTCCTGGCCGTCGAGCAGCGGCGCTACCGGCTGCGCGTGCTCAACGCCTCGAACGAGCGTTTCTGGCGGCTCATGTTCAGCGTGCCCAGGGACGTGCTGCCGCAGCCGACGCTGCCGTTCTGGCTGATCGGCACCGACGGCGGTTTCCGCGCTCCGCTGCAGATGCTGAACTTCCTGATCTCGCCCGCCGAGAGGTACGACCTGATCGTCGACTTCAGCCGGATGCCGGTGGGCACGAAGGTCAAACTGATGAACTACAACGCCCCGGTGCACTTCCCCGGCGGCGACGGCCCGGACATCACGGACGTCATGGAATTCCATGTCGTCAAACCGCCGTCCGGAGGTGCGGACAGGACGACGCCGCCCAGGGAACTCGCGCTGCCGGAGGTCGAAAGGATCGAGGTTAAACCCCACACCCGTAGGCGGGAATGGGTCCTCTACCAGCACAAACTCTTCAGCACCATGACGTTCAACGCGGTGCCCTTCATGGAGCCGTCCCAGGACTTCATCGAGGCGGGCTCGACCGAGATCTGGGAGTACATCAATCCCAATCACGACGCCCACCCGATGCACGTCCACCTCGTCAACTTCCAGGTGCTGAACAGGCAGCCGATCGATGCGGCGGCCTACCAGGACGACTACGAGAAGTGGATTGACGGCGGCCGCAAGCCGGAGGACCGGCCGGTGCTGGCGAACCATCTGACCGGCCCGCCCATCCCGCCGGATCCGGACGAGGCGCGGTCCGACAAGGACACGGTCAAGTCGTATCCGGAGACGGTGACCCGGATCGTCATCCGGGAGTTCACCCCGCCGACGGAGACGATCGCGGGGATTCCGGGCAGTGGCGCCGAGCTGCCGGCCACGTACGTCCACCACTGCCACATCCTCGAACACGAGGACGACGACCTGATGCGGCCGTGGACGATCGTCGGCCCCGACGGCCACCACGACGACGGCCACCACGACGACGGCCAACCCGGCGGCGGCCACCCCGACGGCCACGGTCACGGTCACGGTCGCTGACGGGGAGCCCGTCAGGAGGGGAGGAGGCGCTGCTCCTTGGCCACCGAGACCGCGCCCGCGCGGGTGTCGACGCCGAGCTTGTCGTAGATGCGGCCCAGGTGGGTTTTGACCGTCGCCTCGCTGATGAACAGGGCGCGGGCGATGTCCCGGTTGCCGAGGCCGCGGGCCAGCTGGCCCAGGATGTCCAGTTCGCGGTCCGTGAGCGTCGGGCGGGTGCCCCGCATGTGGGCCATGACCCGGCTCGCGACGGGCGCGGACAGGGTGGTGCGGCCCGCCGCCGCCGAGTGGATGGCGGCGAACAGCTCCTCGGGGCGTTCCGCCTTGAGGAGGTAGCCCGTCGCGCCCGCGCCGATGGCCCGCGTGATGTCCGCGTCCGTGTCGTACGTGGTCAGGACCAGCACGTGCGGCGGTTGCGGCAGGGCGGTGATGCGGCGGGTGGCCTCGACGCCGTCGATGCCCTCGCCCAGCTGGAGGTCCATCAGGACCACGTCCGGGCGGAGCTTGGCGGCCAGCGCGACCGCCTCCTCACCGCTGCCGGCCTCACCCAGCACCTCGATGTCCGGCTCGCTGCCCAGCAGGGCGAGCAGGCCGGCCCGGACCACCACGTGGTCGTCGCAGAGGAGGATCGTCGTCATCGGGCGGGCTCCAGGGGGATCACGGCCGAGAGGACGGTGCCCTCGCCCGGGGTGGATTCGATCGTCAGGCTTCCGCCCAGCTGGCGCACCCGGGCGCGCATCGCCGGGAGGCCGTGCCCGCGGCCGGAGGAGGCCGGACGGGCTTCGGCGAAGCCGGCGCCGTCGTCCGCGATGTCCAGGACGACCTGGTCGCCGAGGAAGCTCAGGGTCAGGGCGGCCGTACGGGCGCCCGAGTGCTCGCGGACGTTGGCCAGGGCCCCCTGGGCGATGCGCAGGAGGGCCGATTCGGCGCGGTCCGGGAGCGGCACCGGGGCGCCCTCCAGGTGGAAGCGGACCTCGATGCCCGGACCCGCGTCCAGCGCGCGCAGGGCCTCGGCCAGGCCGGTGCCGTTGTCCAGCTCGGGCGGAGCCAGGTCGTGGACGAGCCTGCGCGCCTCGGCCAGGCCGCGCGCGGTGATGTCGGTGGCGGTACGGACGTGCGCGCGGGCGGTGCCCGGGTCGCTCTCCCAGGTGCGGTCCGCCGCCTGGAGCAGCATCTGCTGGCTGGACAGGTGCTGGGCCAGGGTGTCGTGGATCTCCATCGACAGGCGCTGCCGCTCGGCCAGGGTGCCTTCGCGGCGCTCGGTGGCGGCGAGCTCCCGGCGGGTCCGGATCAGGTCGTCGATCAGCGCGCGCTGCTCCTGCGCCTGGCGTTCCATGTGGACGAAGACGGCCGTGGCGAGGGCGGCGACGGCGGGCGGGGCGACCAGGAGGTTCGGGTCGAAGGCGGTGGAGAGCCTCAGCTGGGCCGCGACGACGAAGACGGTGAGCAGGGCCACGAGGACCACGGCGGCGCGCGGGGGCAGGGTGCGCAGGGCGGTGAAGAAGAGGGGGACGGCGCACCAGGCGAAGCTCGGCGCGAGTACGACGAGCACGACCCAGGTGGCCACCACCAGCCCGAGCCACAGCCGGCGGCGCAGGGGGGTCGGGGGCGCGGTGGCGGGCAGCGTACGGGTGGCGCCGACGGCGGGCCCGAGGACGTAGAGCAGGGCCAGCGCGATGCTGAGGGCGATGACCCAGGGGGTACGGGGTTCGCCGGGGTGCCGGAGCAGGAAGCGGGCCACCGAGGCGCCGAGGAGCAGGAAGAACGCCACGTGCATGACGGTGGCCAGGCCGCGGGTGTCGTCGGAGGCGGTGGGGTGCGGCCGCGGGGGGTTGCGCACGGTGGGGCTCCTGGTGCTGGAAGGGCGGTATCCATTGTGACGTCGCCCCGGCCGGGCCGTCGGCCGGGCGAGGGCGGGTCGCCCCCGGATCCCGTGCCCCGATCGCCGGCGGGGCGGGACCTGCCGGCCGGGGCCGGACGGGTGGCGACGTAGCCGTGCGGGTGCGGGTCCGCTCGACGGGGGCCGGCCCCCGGCTCCCCGCGCCCCGATCACCGGCGGGCCGGATCTGCCGGCGGGGCCGGAAGACACCCGGCGGTGCCCGGTCCCGCCGCGCCCTGCCAGGGCAAGGGACCGGCCGGGCCGAGCCCCGCCCCCAGGAGAACCGCCCGGCCGGGGCCACCGCATCGACCGATCGGATGACCCCCGCGTCAACCGGTGCGCTCGTCGCCGCGAGCCGGTACGGGGACGGGAGCGGGGGTGGTTCCGGCGGAGGCTTGGAGCAGCCAGTCGAGCCGATGACCACCAGGAGCAGCAGCCATGAACACCCGCACCCGCGTCCTCACCGGTACCGCCCTCGCCGTCGCCCTCGGCGCCGGGACCTTCGGCGCCGTCAGCGCGAGCGCCACCCCCGCCCCCGTCCAGGCCGCGGCCAAGAAGGACGACGACCGGAACTTCACCACCTCCACCCACCTCACCGTCGACGCCGCCACCCGCGCCGCCCAGGCCGCGCTCCACGCGGCGGAGAAGGAGAACCAGAAGGTGACGGTCGCGGTGGTGGACCGCAACGGCAACACCCTCGTCACCCTGCGCGGCGACGGCGCGGGCCCGCAGTCGTACGAGTCGGCGGAGCGCAAGGCCTTCACCGCCGTGTCCTGGAACGCCCCGACCTCGGTGCTCGCGGGCCGCCTCGCGCAGACCCCGAACCTGAAGGACATCCCGGGCACCCTCTTCCTCGCCGGTGGCACCCCGGTGCAGGCCAAGGGCGCCCCGGTCGCCGGCATCGGCGTGGCCGGCGCCCCGAGCGGCGACCTGGACGAGAAGTTCGCCAAGGCCGGCGCCGACGCCCTCGGCGAGAAGTAGGGATCAGCGGCCGGGTGGCTCCGTCGGCACCCGACCGCGGCCCCGCCCCCCGTCCGGGGCACCCGCTTAGGATCGAACCCGTGGAACACCCCGCGCTCCCCGGCCGCACCGGCCTCACCCGCCTCGCCGCCCCCGCACTCGCCGCCCTCCTCTCCCTCGCCGCCCTGGCCACGGGATGTACGGGCGCCACCGTGCAGGGGCGGCCCGGCGCGTCCGGGCTGCGCGACCCGTACTTCCCCCGCGCCGGCAACGGCGGCTACCAGGTCGAGCACTACGCCCTCGACCTCGCCTACGACCCCGCCGACGGTCTGCTGCACGCCACCGCCGTCATCACCGCCCGTGCCGAACAGGGCCTCAGCTCCTTCAACCTGGACCTGAGCGGCCTCAAGGTCGAGAGCGTGGACGTCCAGGGCACCGGCGCCCGTTACAACCGGACCGGCAACGAGCTGACGGTGCGCCCGGCCAAGGACCTGAAGAAGGGCGAGGTCTTCCGTACGGAGATCGACTACGGCGGCCGCCCCAAGCCCGTCGTCGACCCGGACGGCTCCAAGGAGGGCTGGATCGCGGGCGGGGACGGCGCCGTGGCGGTCGGCGAGCCCGTGGGGTCGATGGGCTGGTTCCCCGGCAACCACCACCCCGGTGACAAGGCCACGTACGACATCACCGTCACCGTCCCGCACGGCTACGAGGCCGTGTCCAACGGCGAGCTGCGCTCCCGCAGGGAAGTGGCGGACGGGCAGACCGAGTTCGCGTGGCACAGCCCCGAGCCGATGGCGAGCTACCTCGCGACCGTCGCCATCGGACGGTTCAAGGTGACGACGGGCCGGACCCCCTCGGGCGTCCCGGTCTACGACGCGGTCGCGCCCGGCGAGGCGGCGGGCAGCGAGGCCGCGCTGGCCCGGCTGCCGCAGATCGTGGACTGGGGGACCGCGAAGTTCGGTCCCTACCCCTTCGGCAGCGTCGGCTCGATCGTGATGCCGGCGCAGACCCTCACGTACGCGCTGGAGACGCAGACGAAGCCGGTCTACTCGGGCGCTCCCGACGAGGAAACGGTCCTGCACGAGCTGGCGCACCAGTGGTTCGGGAACTCGGTGTCACCGAAGTCCTGGAAGGACATGTGGCTCAACGAGGGCTTCGCGACGTACGCGGAGTGGCTGTGGTCGGAGGAACACGGCGGGGTGAGCGCGCAGCGGCGCTTCGACGCCTTCCTGGCCGGCGACACCTCGGTCGATCCGCACGCGGACGGCGACTGGGCGGCCTTCCCGCCGGCCTCCCCGCCCGGACCGGAGCACATCTCCGACGATCCGGTGTACTACCGGGGTGCGATGGTGCTCCACCGGATCCGCCAGCAGGTCGGTGACCCGGCGTTCTTCGACCTGCTGCGCGGCTGGGCCGCCGACCACCGGCACGGGAACGCGAGCACGGCCGACTTCACGGCGTACGCGCAGCGGCGCACGGGCCACGACCTGAAGGCCGTGTGGGACGTCTGGCTCCACGGCGAGGACCGTCCCACCGCGCCCTGAGGCCCTCAGAGTTCCTTGCGCATCACCCGGCACGGGCGACCCCGTTCACGGTCCTTGGCGCGGCGCAGGACGGTGTAGCCCTGGGCCTGCCAGAAGGCGAGGCCGGCCGCGTTGTCCTCCAGTACGGCGAGCCGTACGCCCGCGCGCCCGGCGGTGCGGAAGCGGTCCTCGACCAGGCCGGCCACCGTGCGGCCGTGGCCCTCGCGGTGCGCGGTGGAGTCGATGAGGAGCAGGCCGATCCACGGGTCCGGGTCCCCGGAGGCCGGGTCGGGGTGGTGGGCGAGGGTGACGACGAGGCCGACGAGCCGGCCCGCGGAGCGGGCCAGGAACACCTCGGCGCTGTCGGTGGCGAGTTCGTCGGCGAGTGCGGTGGCGACCTGCTCGACGGTGATGCGGGCCGGGTCGGGGAAGTCGCCGCTCAGTTCGAAGAACGCGCGGTTCGTCGCGTAGAGCGCGGCGATCTCGGTGAGGACCGGGCCGGGCAGGGCGCCGTCCACGGGCACGAGCGGTTGCAGGATCACCCGTCGAACGGTAGCGAAACCCCCTGCCCCGGGCTCGGGGAAGGGGGTTTCACCGGGCCGGACGCGGATCAGACGTTGACGCCGAAGTCCTGGGCGATGCCGGTGAGGCCGGAGGCGTAGCCCTGGCCGACCGCGCGGAACTTCCACTCGGCACCGTTGCGGTAGAGCTCGCCGAAGACCATGGCGGTCTCGGTGGCGGCGTCCTCGGAGAGGTCGTAGCGGGCGATCTCGGCGCCGCCGGCCTGGTTCACGACGCGGATGTAGGCGTTGCGGACCTGGCCGAAGTTCTGGCTGCGGGACTCGGCGTCGTAGATCGAGACCGGGAAGACGATCTTGTCCACGTCGGCGGGCAGGCCGGCGAGGTTGACGTTGATGGCCTCGTCGTCGCCCGAGCCCTCACCGGTGCGGTTGTCACCGGTGTGCACGATGGTCTGGTCCGGGGTGGACTTGTTGTTGAAGAACACGAAGTGACCGTCGGAGACGACCTTGCCGGTCGCGTTGACCGCGATGGCCGAGGCGTCCAGGTCGAAGTCGACACCGGTCGTCGTACGGACGTCCCAGCCGAGGCCGACCGTGACGGCGCTGAGGCCGGGGGCCTCCTTCGTGAGCGAAACGTTGCCGCCCTTGGACAGGCTTACTGCCATTTTGACTGGTGTCCCTTCCTCGTCACATGACCGCGCTCAGTGGTCGTGGTCACGTTACTGCTGTCCTTCATAACGCAGGGAGGGGTCCGGTAGGTTCCGAACCGCCCGGGGCGCCCCGAAATCGGGGTGACGGAGGCCGCGGCGGGGGCCGATCATAGGGGCATGCCTGGTCCCTATGTCATCCGCGGTTCGGTCGTGCTCCCCGAGGCGGAGCTCGCCTGGCGCTTCTCGCGTTCCTCCGGGCCGGGCGGCCAGCACGTCAACACCTCGGACTCGCGGGTGGAGCTGCTCTTCGACGTGGCGGCGACCAAGGCGCTGCCGGACGTGTGGAAGGAACGGGCGCTGGAGCGGCTCGCGTCCCGGCTGGTGGACGGGGTGGTGACGGTACGGGCCTCCGAGCACCGATCGCAGTTCCGCAACCGGGAGATGGCCCTGGTCCGGCTGGCCTCGCTCCTGGCGGAGGCCACGGCCCCACCGCCGAAGGCGCGCCGCGCCACGAAGATCCCCCGGGGGATCAACGAGCGGCGTCTGCGGGAGAAGAAGGCCCGCGGCGAGACGAAGCGCGGCCGCACGGGCCGGGACTGGTAACCGGGCCCCGCCCCGTACTCCCGCGCCTCAATCGCCGGCGGGGCTGGATTCTGGCCGGCCGGGGCTGAAGGGCACCCCGCCCCGCCCCGCCCCGACCCCGGCCCGCCCGAAAACCGCCCGGCCAGGGCAGGGGCTACGGCGCCAAGTGCCGGTAGCGCCCCCGGAAGTACGTCAGCGGCGGTGCGTCCGGGTTCGGCAGGGCGGCGCTGAGGACGCGCCCGATGACCAGGGTGTGGTCGCCCGCCTCGACGCGGGACTCCGTGCGGCACTCCAGCGTGGCCAGCGCCCCCGACAGCAGCGGCGCCCCGCTGAGCGCCCCCCGTACCGCGGGCAGGCCCTCGAACAGCAGCCGGTCGCTGATCCGGTTCTTCATGGCGAAGCGCCCCGCCACCTGGAGCTGCCCGTCCGCGAGGACGGACACCGCCCACAGCGGCTGCTCCGTCAGCAGGTCGTCCATCCGGGACCCCTCGCGCAGGCTCACCAGCACCAGCGGCGGGTCCAGGGAGACCGACATGAACGCGGTGGCGGTCATGCCGACGTCCTCGCCGCGCGGCCCGTCGGCGGTCGAGGGGGGCTCGTGTGCGGTGATCAGGCACACGCCCGCCGCCAGCCGGGACATGGCCGCCCGGAACTCGTCGTTGCTCACCCCCTCAGGATGAGGGGTGGCGGACGGTTCGGGTCCGACCCGGGTCGGAGGGGTCGGGGCGGTCGGGGCGGTCACAAGGGTCGTCTTCGGCACGACCCGAACGCTAGTCCCGCCGCCGTGCGGCGCACATCGGGCGGTGGTCCGAGCCGCGTCCCCGCCCCCCGGCCTAGGCCTGGGCGTATCGTTTGCTCACGAAAAGGAGCGGGAGCGCTCCCACTCCCCAACGTGCCCAGAGTGCACGGTTATTCATCTCATGTGACTTGAGTCACAGAGGGCAAGATTTGTTGACCCTGTGTACCTGCCGCACAGCTCACTGTGATTCAGTGGACGGGACACCGCAACGAAACGCCGATGACAAACCTGGAGTTGCTGTCGAGGTCTCGGGGAGAGCGAGCAATGGAGACCGAGTCGGAGCCGTACGTCCGTCTTGCGACCCTGCGGCAGCTGCACCAGGTGGTGGCCGAACTCAACACGGCCCGTAGCCTGGCGGACACTCTGCAGACCGTCGTGGACGGCATCGTGCGCGGCCTCGGCTACGAGCTCGCCTGTGTCAATCTCGTACGCCCTGACGGGGATCTCGTCGTCGCCGCGTTCGCCGGCGACCCGGCCGCCGAGGCCCTGATCACCGGTCGCGTCGGCTCCCGCCCCTCCTGGGAGCGCCGTCTGGCGATGGGCGAGGACTGGGACGGGCTGCGCTTCATCCCGCACACCGAGGGCTGGGTCCTGATCGAGGACGACGTCCCCCAGTGGCACACCGACGGCCCCGATCCGCGCTTCGAGGACGAGTGGCATCCCGAGGACCGGCTGTACGCCCCGATGTATGCGACCGGAGGGGAACTTCTGGGTGTCATCTCGGTGGACAGACCGCGCAACGGGCGCCGCCCCGGCGCGTGGGGGCGCGAAGCGCTCCAGATGTACGCCTTCCAAGCGGCGATTGCGATCAGCAACGCACGGCTGCGGGCGAACATGCAGCGGGCCCTGGTCCGGCTGGAACGCGAGCAGCAGGCGCTGCGCGCCAGCGAAGAGTCGTTCCGCCAGGCCTTCGAGTACGCGCCCAGCGGCATGGCCATCGCCGAGATGGGGGGCGACCAGCACGGCCGGCTGCTGCGCACCAACGACGCCCTGTGCCGCCTGCTCGGCCGGCCCGCCTCCGTCCTGCGCCGCTACTCCTTCTCCGACCTCGTGCACCCCGAGGACATCGGCACCCTGCTGCGCACCTCCGCCGAGGGCGGCCGCGCCGAGCTGCGCCTCGGGCGGCGCGACGGCACCTACGTGTGGGTCTCGCTGCGCAACTCCGTCGTCGCGGACGCCGCCGACGGTCCCCGTTTCCTGCTCACGCACGTCGAGGACATCGAGGAGCGCAAGCGGCACGAGCTCCAGCTCGCGCACCGCGCCAGCCACGACTCCCTCACCGGCCTGCCCAACAGCGCCGAGCTGCGCTCCCGGCTCGGGGCCCGGCTGTGCCGGCGGCCCCAGTCGGTGCGGGCCACCGCCGTGGAGGCGCTCGACGCGGCCTTCGAGACGCGCCCCGAGGCGGGTGGTGCGGGGGAGCACGGGTTTCGCCCCGACGGGCACGACGGCTCCGACTACGGCTTCCCGGCCCCCGGCGTCGGTGCGGGGGCGGCCGGGGCGGGCGCCGTTCCGGGCTCCGGGGCGGCGCCGGGGACGGACCCGTTCGACTTCTCCGGCGCCTTCACGTCCCACGCGGACGGCCCGTACGACCACCACGTCCACATCGTGGCGCCCGCCACGGACGTCGACGACGGGACGAAGGGGCTCGCCGTCCTCTTCTGCGACCTCGACGGCTTCAAGTCGATCAACGACCGGTTCGGTCACCACACGGGCGACGCGGTCCTGATCGAGGTCGCCCGGCGGCTGACGACGTGCGTCAGGGACGGTGACACCGTCGCGCGGCTCGGTGGTGACGAGTTCGTCGTCCTCGCCGACGGACTGGGCGCCGCCGACGCCGCCGACCTCGCCGTACGGCTGCGCAACGCGATCATTCCGCCGATCCGGGTGGACGGCCGGGCGGTTCGCGTGGGGGCGAGTTTCGGGATCGGCTGGGCCAGCTGCGGGATGTCGGCGGACGAGGTGCTGCGCTCCGCCGACCAGCGGATGTACATCGAGAAAAGGTCCCGTTCCAAGGCACACCGGCGGGCCGGGTAACCTGATCGGCCGCTCGTGGGCGCACGTGTTCGGGGTAGGCTCCCGTGGGTCGAAAGGAGTGACCTGCGATGACGACGCCCGCGCACAACGGCCCGCACGGTGGGGCGAACCAGCCCGAGGACGACGACCCGTTCGGCTACCTCTACGCGGACGGCCAGGCCGCCGGAGCCACCCCGCCCGGTCAGGGCGGCGGATACGGCTACCCCGGCCCCGCGGTCGGTGGCCCGTCCGGCGCGCAGCCCGGCGTCCCCCGTACCTCGTACAACCAGGTGCGCACGGTCGGTGAGCGGACGTACGGCGGCCAGCGCGGCGCGGTCCCGCCGCAGCAGCAGGCCCCGGCCTACCAGGCCCAGTACCAGGCTCCCGAGGCGCTCCAGGCGGGCGGCTACGGCGTTCCGGCGCAGCAGCAGCACACCCAGCAGTCCCCCCTCCCCGGCGGCCGTGGCGGCCACGGCGGGGGCGGCGGCTCCAGCCGCAAGGGCCTGCTGATCGCCGCGGTGGCGGTGGTCGCCGCGGTGGCGATCGGCATCAGCGCGGCGCTGGTCTTCGGCAAGAAGGGCGACGACAAGAAGGGCGGCAACCAGGCGTCGTCCCAGTCCCCGAAGCCGTCGGCGCCCCAGCAGAACACCGGCGGCACCGAACCCAGCGGTTCACCGGAGCCCTCCCAGAGCCCGCTGCCGAAGGGCGAGGCCGCCGGCGCGGGGATGGCGCTCACCGGTGGTGCGGTGCTGCAGAGCGCGGTGCAGGGGTCGAAGAGTTCGGGCGGCCAGTACGTCGGCAACTTCAACACGCCGGGTGCCGCGCTGACCTGGACGGTCGAGGTCCCCGAAGCCGGTGACTACACGCTGTTCGTGAACTACGCGGTGCCCGGCAAGGACGCGAAGACGACCCTCACGGTCAACGGGCAGAGCCCGAACCAGTCCCTGAACCTGGCGAACTTCGCGAAGGCCGAGGCCGGGGCGTGGGACAAGGGGTGGACCCGCACGTTCGCGTTCATAACCCTGAAGAAGGGCTCGAACGCGATGAAGATCTCGTGCGAGGCCGGCAACCAGTGCGACGTGATCTTCGACCAGCTGAGGCTGGGCCAGGGGCACACCAAGGGCTGATGCGCGGCGACGGCGCGGGGGCGCACCCCTCGCGCCCGCCCCCTCGCGACGCGCTACTGGAGCGGCGTGACCTTCACCGACCCCCGTACCTCCTCGTAGGTGCGGGGGTCGAACTCTCCCGCCACCGGGGCGTGGACGGTGGCCGCCGAGAGGGCCACCGCGCGGGTGAGCCGGGCCGGCCAGTCCAGGCCCTCCGTGAGGGCGGAGAGCAGGCCCGCCACCGCGGAGTCGCCCGCGCCGGTGGGGTTGCCGGACAGCGGGCGGGGCGGGGCCGCCTGCCAGGTGCCGTCGGGGGTGGCGGCGAGGAGCCCTCCGGGGCCCAGGGAGGTGACCACTGCGTGGGCGCCCCGGCGGCGGGCGTCGCGGGTGGCGGGGAGCGGCTCGCGGGAGCCGGTCAGCTCCGCCAGTTCGGCGGAGTTCGGCTTGATGATCTCCGGCCGGGCGGCGACCCCGCGGCGCAGGGCCTCGCCGCTGGTGTCCAGGAGGACCGGGACGCCGGCGGTGCGGGCCGTCCGTACGAGGGTCGCGTAGGCGCCGACCGGGACGCCCGGGGGGAGGCTGCCGCACAGGGCCACCGCGCGTGCTCGGGCGGCGAGTTCGGTGTAGCGGTCCAGGAAGGCGGACCATTCCCCGGCGGTGATCTGCGGGCCGGGTTCGTTGAACTGCGTGGTGTCGCCGGTGGTTTCGTCGACGACGGCCAGGGTGCGCCGGGTGGTGCCCGAGCAGGGGACGAGGGCGTCGGTGACCCCGGGGCAGCCGGCGAGCAGTTCGCGTACGAGCGTGCCGGCCGGTCCGCCCGCGAAGCCCGTCGCCGTCACCGGGTGGCCGAGCGCGCCGAGCACCCGGGCCACGTTCAGGCCCTTGCCGCCCGGGCGTTCGGCGACACCGGTGACCCGGTGGGAGGCGTGCGGGAGCAGTCGCGGCACCCGGTGGGTGACGTCGAGTGCGGTGTTGAGCGTCACGGTGAGGATCATGGCCAGCCCCGGTCTCGGTGAATGCCGGGATCATGCCAAATACCGGGCGGCGGGCCCAGTCCCGAGGGCCCGCCGCCGTGCTCCGTACCGCCGGAAGGCCGCTCAGGACAGCGGGTTGACGATCCATTCGCCGCGCCGCATGACGCCCTTGAGGTCGAACGCGGCGTCGAGGACGACCAGGTCGGCGTACTTGCCCGGTTCCAGCGAGCCGACCTCGCCGTAGAGGCCGAGGAGCTTCGCCGGGTTGGCCGAGATCGCCTGGACCACGGATTCGACGGGCAGCCGGTCGACCGTCACCGACCGCTTGAAGGCGGTGTCCAGGGTCAGGGTGGAGCCCGCGATGGAGCCGCCCTCCACGAGGCGGGCGACGCCGTCCTTGACCTCGACCTCCAGCGGGCCGAGGTGGTAGGTGCCGTCGCCGAAGCCGGCCGCGTCCATGGCGTCGGTGATCAGCGCCACGCGGTGGGCGCCGGCGTGGCGGAAGGCCAGCTCCAGCATCGCCGGGTGCAGGTGGGTGCCGTCGTTGATCAGCTCGACGGTGACCCGTTCGTCCTCCAGCAGGGCGGCGATCGGCCCGGGGGCGCGGTGCTCCAGGCCGGGCATCGCGTTGTAGAGGTGGGTGGCGACGGTCGCGCCGGCGTCGATGGCCTGGCGGGTCTGGTCGTACGTGGAGTCCGTGTGGCCGATCGCGGCGATGACCCCGTGCTCGGCCAGCAGCCGTACGGAGTCCAGTCCGCCCGGCAGTTCGGTGGCGAGGGTGAACATCCGGGCGGTGCCGTGCGCGGCGTCGACCAGCTTGCGGACCTCGGCCGGGTCGGGGTCGCGGAGCAGGTCCGCCTTGTGCGCGCCCTTGCGGCAGGGGTTGATGAAGGGGCCCTCGAAGTGGACGCCGGCGATCTCGCCCTGCTGGGTGAGCTCAGCGAGCAGGGCGGCGCGCCGGGCCAGTTCGTCGAGGTCGCCGGTGACGGTGGAGGCGACGAGGGTGGTGGTGCCGTGCTCGCGGTGGGTGCGTACGCCCCGCAGGACCTCCTCGGGGGTGCCGGAGGTGAAGGAGGCCCCGCCGCCGCCGTGGTTGTGCATGTCCACGAAGCCGGGGACGATCCAGTGCCCGGACACGTCGACGATCCCGGCGCCCTCGGGGGCGCTGCCCGCGATGCGGTCGCGCTCGACGATGACCCGGCCTCCCGCGACGGTCCCGGTGGGCAGCACCACCCTGGCGCCGGAGAGAACGGTGCTGTGTGCGCTTCCGGACATCAGGCAGGTACCTCCGTGGCGAGTAGGTCCCAGGCGAGCAGCCCTGCGCCCAGGCATCCGGCGGTGTCCCCGAGGGCAGCCGGAACGATCTCGGGCAGCCGCTGGAACGTCACGCGCTCCTCGACGGCCGCCCGAAGTGGTGTGAACAAGGTTTCCCCCGCCTCGGCCAGCCCGCCACCGATGATCAGCGTGCTCGGGTCCAGCAGGGTGATCGCGGTGACCAGTCCGTCGGCGAGGGCGCCGATCGCGGTGAGCCAGACCTCGCGGGCGCGCGCGTCGCCGGATTCGACGGCCTTGGCGCAGTCGGCCGCGTCGGCCGCCGGGTCGCCGGAGGCGGCGGCCCAGGCGCGGGAGACGGCGGAGGCGGACGCCAGGGTCTCCAGGCAGCCGTGCTGGCCGCAGCCGCAGGCGGGACCTCCGGGACGGACCACGATGTGACCGATCTCGCCCGCGTAGCCGTGCGCGCCGGCCTCGATGCGGCCGGCGATGCCGATGGCACCGGCGATGCCGGTGCCGAGCGGGACGAACAGGAAGCGTTCGGTACCCCGGCCCGCGCCGATGCGGCCCTCGGCGAGCCCGCCGGTGCGGACGTCGTGCCCGAGGGCGACGGGGACGCCGCCCAGGTGGGCTCCGAGGAGCGCGCGCAGCGGGACGTCGCGCCAGCCGAGGTTGGCCGCGTAGACGGCGATGCCCCGTTCGGCGTCGACGATGCCGGGGACGGCCACTCCGGCGGCGGAGGCGGTCGTGCCGAAGCGTTCGAGGCCCAGGCGCAGCAGCTCGTCGGCGAAGTACAGGATCGTCTCGACGACGGCTTCGGGGCCCCGCTCGCGGCCGGTGGCGCGGCGCGCCTCGTGCAGCAGGTTGCCGTCCCGGGCGATGAGGGCGGCCTTCATCCCGGTGCCGCCCACATCGAGGGCGATGACGTGTTTCACGGGTTTCACAGGAGACAGTCTCGCGTGCTCGGGAGGGAAAGGTCTAGTCCATTGAGGGGATTGTTGAGCCGCCATACAAATTCGGGACCTTGGTCCGGATACGGTCCGGACACAGTCCGGGCGCCACGCCGTTCCGGATGTGGAGGAGCCGTCAAAGTGGTGTAGACCTTACGTCGAATCGTACGTACAAAAAGGGGTGGATCGAGAACCGTGAAGGGCCGTTACCTGAGCCTGGCCGCTACCGGGGCCGCACTGTGCCTGACGGCGACGCTGACGGGCTGTGGAACCGTGTCGGGTCTCAGCGGGGACAACGAGGTGACCCTGCGGGTCGTGGCGGCCGATTACGGCGACAATCCGCAGAACTCCTCCGCGACCTACTGGAAGGGCCTCGCCTCCTCCTTCGAGAAGGACAACCCCGGCGTGCACGTCGAGGTCAGCGTCTACTCCTGGTCGGAGGTCGACGCCAAGGTCGCCGCGATGGTCAAGGCGGGCAAGGCCCCCGACATCGCGCAGATCGGCGCCTACGCCGACTACGCCGAGGCGGGCAAGCTCTACACCGCCGACGAGCTGCTCTCCGTCAACACCGAGGCCGACTTCCTCGCACCGCTCGCCGACGCGGGCAAGGTCAAGCGGGTCCAGTACGGAATGCCCTTCGTGGCCAGCACCCGGCTGCTCTTCTACAACACCAAGCTGCTCGGCGACGCCGGAGTGATACCCAAGGACGGCTCGACCCCCTGGCAGCCCAAGAGCTGGGCGGACCTGGAGGCGGCCGCCAAGAAGCTCAAGGGCGCGGGCGTGCCCACCCCCTTCGCGCTGCCGCTGGGCCGCGAGGAGGCGCAGGCCGAGTCGATGATGTGGATGCTCGCGGGCGGCGGCGGCTACACCGACAACGAGGAGGCGTACGCGATCGACTCCCCGGAGAACGTGAAGTCCTTCGAGTTCCTGCGCGACAAGATGGTCGGGCAGGGCCTGACCGGCCCGGTCGAGCCGGGCAAGCTGGACCGCCAGGCCGCCTTCGACGCCTTCACCCGCGGCGAGGTGGGCATGCTCAACGGCCACCCCACCCTGCTCAAGCAGGCCGCGGGCAAGGGCGTGAAGTTCGGCATGGTGCCGATGCCGACCACCGACGGCGCCGACCACTCCGCGATGGGCGTCGCGGACTGGGTGATGGCCTTCAGGAACGGCCACAAGAAGGAGGCGGGGAAGTTCCTGGACCACCTGTACTCGGCGAAGAACGTGACCGCCTTCACGTCCATGTACGACCTGCTGCCCGTCACCACCAGCGGCTACCGGGCCATGGACGCGAGCACGGGCGGCTCGGCGGCCCAGCTGAAGACCTTCCTGACCGCCCTGCCGACGTCCCGCCTCTACCCGGTCGGCAAGAAGTCCTGGGCCGGGGTCAGCGAGGACATCAAGCAGAAGATCGGACAGGTCGTCCAGCCGGGCGGACAGCCCGAGAAGGTCCTGGAGGACATCGCGACGAGCGCGCGCAAGGCGGACGGCGACCACTGAGCCGGCGCCGCCCGCCACCGGTGCCCCCGCGCGGGGCCGCGCGGGGGCGCTGTCGGCGGGCGGCGTTAATCTGGCCGTATGACGGACGACGGGCGGCTGACGGCCACGGAGGCCGCCGTGCTCGCGTACGAAGGCCGCACCTGGCCCGGGCCCGGCGCCAAGGAGCGGGCGATACGGGAGGGGCTCGGACTGACCCCCGTCCGCTACTACCAGCTGCTCAACGCCTTGATGGACGATCCACGGGCGCTCGAACACGCACCGGGCACCGTCAACCGGCTCCGGCGGATCCGCGAGGCCCAGCGGGCCCGGCGGTAGGCGACTGTCCGCGAAGGGGTGGGCGCGTCCGGGCGTCGCCGGTAGGGTCGTCTGCATGGGGAGCCATCCGCACGACCTGCCGATGCCCGTGCCCGCCACCGCAGCCGGACGCGAGGGACTCGAAGCCCTCCTCCGCACACCGCGCAACGCCGTCGTCGCCCTCGACTTCGACGGCACCCTCGCCGAGATCGTCCCCGACCCGGACCAGGCCCGCGCGCACCCGGACGCCGTACCGGCGCTCGCCGCGCTCGCCCCGCGGGTCGAGGCCGTCGCCGTGGTCACCGGCCGCCCGGCCGGGGTCGCCGTCCGCTACGGCGGCTTCGCCGGAGTACCCGGTCTGGAACACCTCGTCGTCCTGGGCCACTACGGGGCCGAGCGCTGGGACGCCGTCACCGGCATCGTGCACGCCCCCGCCGAACACCCCGGAGTGGCCGCCGTACGGGCCGAGCTGCCGGGCTTCCTCGACGCCATCGGCGCGTGGCGCGGGACCTGGATCGAGGAGAAGGGCCGCGCGCTGGCCGTGCACACCCGGCGGGCCGAGGACCCGGAGGCGGCGTTCGCCGCCCTGCGGGAGCCCCTCGCGGAGCTCGCCGCCCGCCACGGGCTGATGGTCGAGCCCGGCCGGGCCGTGCTGGAGCTGCGTCCGCCGGGCATGGACAAGGGCGTCGCCCTGACGGAGTTCCTGGAGGAGCGGCAGGCCGGGGCCGTGCTCTACGCGGGGGACGACCTCGGGGACCTCGCGGCGTTCTCGGCGGTCGAGAAGCGCCGGGCCGACGGGCTGCCGGGGCTGCTGGTGTGCAGCGGCTCCGCGGAGGTCCCGGAACTCGCCGCACGCGCCGACCTCGTCCTCCCGGGCCCGGCCGCCGTGACGGCCTTCCTCGCGACCCTCGCCGGGGCCCTCCCCACCCCCTGACCCGCCGGGCCCGGGAGCCGCCCGTGCGGGCAGTACGGGACCAGGGGATCGGGGGGATCAGGGGACCAAGGGACCGGCGGATCAGGGGATCAGCGTCGCGAGGCCGGCGCAGATCAGGCGCACGCTGAGCAGGAACTTCTCGTCCTCCCCGTGGGCCGAGGCGGCGGCCACCGTCAGCGGGAAGCGTTCCAGCAGCGCGGCGACGTCCTCGGGCCCGACGGGCGCCTCCGGGGACTCGCTCTGCTCCTGGAGCACGAAGCCCGTGAGGTGGCTGAGCAGCGCGTCGGCCCCGACGGCGCAGTCCGCCTCCGGCACGCCGGCCGCGCGCAGGGTCTCCAGCAGCCGCTCCATCACCGACAGCGCCCCGGTGCTGAGCACCTTCGGGCTGTCGGCGAACATCACCGCGCCCCCGGCGTGGCGCCGGATGCCGTCGCGCAAGGTGAGGGCCTGGGCCTCCACCCGTTCCTGCCAGCCCGCGCCGGGATCCAGCGCGGCCAGTGCGGCGGTGCCGGCATCGTAGGCCTGCCGCGCCACCCGGTCCGCCATCAGCCGGACCAGGACGCCCTTGCTGGGCACGTGGTAGTAGAGGCTGCCCGCTTTCGCGTCGAGCCGCTGGGCCACGCGCCGCATGGACAGGCCGTGGTAGCCGGACTCGGCGAACTCCGCCATGCCCGCGTCGATGATGCGTTCCTTCGTCAGCTTCACGGGGACAGCCTACGCCCATTTTCTAACACTGTTTGAAAGTGCCCGTCCGGAGCGCTACTGTCATCCCACGACGACCGGAGGGGGGTGGCGGCGATGGGCGCGATCGTGTTCAACGCGACCACGGCGGCATTGATGGTGATGATGTTCAACGGGGGCCTCGACCTCCTGGGCCGGGACACCCTGCGCGGGCGCCGTACCCCCTGGGCGGCGGTGGCCCTGACCGCACTCGCCCTCGCCGGGGTCCTCACCCAGCTGTGCTGGTCCGGGGCCATGGACGCCGTCGACGACGACCCCGCGAAGAGCGGGTGGTGGCGGGTGGTCACCGCCGTGTTCATGCAGAACGGCGGCCTCCTCGGCGGCGCCTGGAACATCGCCACCCTCGCCGCCGTCGCCGCGCTGGCCGACTGGTTCTGGGGAGCGCCCCGCACCCTGGCCCTGTTCCTCGCCGGGATCCTCCTGCCGGAGCACCTCGACGCCCTGCTCGGCGTGGGCGGCCACCACAGCACCGACCCCCGCAACTTCGCCGGGAGCTCCGGCGCCACCTACTTCCTCGGTGCCACCCTCGCCGCCGCCCTCCTGCTCCGCGCCCTGCGCGCCCGCCGTGCGGACGCTGCGGGCGCCGGCCGCGCCAAGGAGCTGCTGCTCGCCGCCGGGGTGCCCGTCCTCGGCCTCGTCCTGTGGTTCGCCCAGGCCAACGGCCACGGCCTGGTCTCCTGCTACGGATTCCTCCTCGGAGCCCTCGCCCTGTGCCTCCCGGGCCCGCGGCCCGCGACCGCGCCCGCCCCCGCTCAGGCCCCGGCCAGCGCCGCCAGCTGAGCCTCGAACCAGGCCGCCGGGGGCAGCGCCGTGGCCGCCGCGGCCAGCCGCTTCGTCCGCTCCGCCCGCTCCGCCCGGGGCATGGACAGCGCCTCGTGCAGGGCCTCGGCCGTCGCGGTGACGTCGTACGGGTTCACCGTGATCGCGTCGCCCTTCAGCTCCTCGTGCGCCCCCGCCCCGGTCGACAGCACCAGCGCGCAGCCGTCCTCCGAGACCACCGGGATTTCCTTCGCGACCAGGTTCATGCCGTCCCGCACCGGGTTGACCAGCGCCACGTCCGCCATCCTGTACGCCGCCAGCGAGCGCGCGAAGTCGTCCTCGACCGACACCAGCACCGGCTGCCAGTCCGCCGTCCCGAACTCCTCGTTGATCTCCGCCGCCAGCTCCCGCACCGAGTCCGTGTACGCCCGGTACACCGCCAGGTCCTGCCGGGACGGGTACGCGGAGGCCAGGTGCACCACCCGCTCCCGCCACTCGGGGTGCGTGACGAGCAGCTCCCGGTAGGCCAGCAGCCCGCGCAGGATGTTCTTCGACAGCTCGGTGCGGTCCACGCGGACGATCGTCATGCGGCCCGCGACCTCCGCCCGCAGCGCGGCCAGCCTCTCGTCCACGACCGGCCGGTGCGCGAGCGCGCGCAGGTCGTCCGCGTCCACGCCGAGGGGGTACTGCCGGACTTCGGTGAACCGCTTCGGGCCGTAGCGCCCGTCGGCGACCGCCCTGCGGTGCCAGACCCCGCGCTCCGGGACCCCGCTGGGCAGGGACGACTCCGCGATGCCGGTCGCGTCGTCCGCGTTGGCCCCCGTGATGAAGTTCACCGACCAGCGCCAGGCGTGGAAGCCCAGCTGGTCCGCGCCGAGCATGCCCCACACCAGCTGGGAGCGGATGTCGTCCGGGAGCATGTCCATGAACTCGCGAGACGCCCACGGGGTGTGCGTGAAGTGCGCGATCCGCAGGTCGGGGCGCAGCTCGCGCAGCTGCCCCGGGACCAGGGCCAGGTGGTAGTCCTGCACCAGGACGCGCGCGCCCTCGGCGGCCTCCTCGGCCAGCGCCCGGGCGAAGGCCCGGTTGTAGGCGACGTACGCCTCCCAGTGCCGGCGGAACGCCGCGTCGAAGACCGGCTCGCGCGGGACGTCGTAGAGGTGGTGGTGGGTGAACCAGAGCACCGAATTGGCGATGCCGTTGTACGCGCCGTCGTACACGGCCGGGTCGATGTCCAGCATCCGCACCCCCGGCTCGGAGGTGCCCCGGCGCACCGCCTCCCGGTCGGCGCCGGAGAGGGCCGCGCAGATCCAGAGGGCCTCCGGCTGCTTCGCGAGGGCCGCCGACAGGCCGGAGACGAGCCCGCCCCCGCCGCGCCGGGCGCTGAGCGTGCCGTCGTCGGAGAGGACGTAGGAGAGCGGGCCGCGGTTCGCGGCGACGAGTACCTGAGAAGCCATGGGGCGAACCTAGCCCGGCCCGCCCCTGCTCAAACTCGTGTGCGGCACCGCTCCGGCGGCCGTCAAGCGACGCGGCGGCCCGCGTACTCCTTGATCTCCGCCATCGGCGGCCGCTCCTCGGTGTCCACCGGGAAGGTGCGCGGAACGAACCCGTCCGGCCCCCGCTCGAACTGGGTCAGCTCCGGCCGCACGAGGTGCGCGCGCGAGAGCCGGACCTGCGCCGTCCGGTAGATCGCGGCGGCCATCCGGCCCAGCGCCCGCCCGTCCTGGTGCCGGTGCAGCCGGACCCCGACGTCGACCTGGGCCAGCGCGTCCAGCCCGACCGTGTGCAGCGCGTCCACCAGCAGGCCCAGCTCGACGCCGTAGCCGACGGGGAAGGGGAGGCGCTCCAGCAGGGAGCGCCGTACGGCGTACTCGCCGCCGAGCGGCTGAACGAAGCCGGCCAGCTGCGGCCAGTGCAGGTTGAGCAGGGGGCGCGCGACCAGCTCGGTCACCCGGCCGCCCTGGCCGGGGGCGTCCGCGAGCGGGCGGTCGTACATGGCCTTGACGAACTGCACCTGCGGATCGGTCAGCAGCGGGCCGACGATCCCGGAGACGAAAGACGACGAGAAGTCCCGCAGGTCGGCGTCGACGAAGCAGACCACGTCACCGGTGGTGGCGAGCAGCGAACGCCACAGCACCTCGCCCTTGCCGGGCAGCGCGGGGATCCGCGGCAGGATCGCGTCCCGGTGCACGACCCGGGCACCGGCCTTGGCCGCGACCTCCGCCGTACGGTCGGTGGATCCGGAGTCGACCACCACCAGCTCGTCGACCAGGGGAGTGGGCAGGCCGTCGATCAGATCGCGCCGGATCACCTCCACGATCTCCCCGACCGTCGCCTCCTCGTCGAGCGCGGGCAGCACCACGCTGACCGTCGTCCCGGCCGCCCGTTTCCGGTCGAGCAGCTGGTCGAGCGGTCGGTCGGCGGCGGACCAGGAGCGGTCTGCCAGCCAGCGCTCCACCTCATCCAGCACCCTCAGCACTCCCTGGTTCCTCGGTGGCCCTCGGCGATATCGGCCGATATGCGATCCATCTCGCGGTTCGGACGGCTGTCTCAACCGCCCTGCCCTTCGGTTACAGTCTTGAACAACGCGACGGACCACGGCATGCCGGGGTCCCCGCGCACAAACGCACCGGCGCGCCTCAGAGCGCGTGTGCCGGTGCCATACCGCTCATCCAGAGGGGCAGAGGGACACGGCCCGTTGAAGCCCCGGCAACCCTCCAGTCGGTTCTCGCGATGCGTTTTCACACGCACCCCCGCGAGGTCCCCGGCTAGGGAAGGTGCCAATTCCGTCTCATGGCGAAGTGCGCCATGGGGAAGATGAGGAGAAAGGGCCTCGCCGTCATGGCTGCACAGACTGTCGCCACCTCTACCGACCTCGGTTCCGTCGATCTCGGACCCGCCACCGGCCTCTCCTGTCGCGAGTGCGGCACCCGCTTCGAGCTCGGCCCGATCTTCGCGTGCGTCGAGTGCTTCGGCCCGCTGGAAGTCGCCTACGACCTGCCGCTCGGCGACCCCGAGGCGCTGCGCGCCGCGATCGAGGCCGGCCCGAACAACATCTGGCGCTACGCCCCGCTGCTGCCCGTCCCCGCCGACGTGGCCTCCAAGCCCAGCCTGAACCCCGGCTTCACCAAGCTCGTGGACGCCCGGAACCTGGCCAAGGAGCTGGGCGTCACCGGCAAGCTGTACGTCAAGGACGACTCCGGCAACCCGACGCACTCCTTCAAGGACCGCGTCGTGGCCATCGCCGTCGAGGCGGCCCGCGCCTTCGGCTTCACCACCCTGTCCTGCTCCTCCACCGGCAACCTGGCCGGCGCCGTCGGTGCCGCGGCCGCCCGCGCCGGCTTCCGCTCCTGCGTGTTCATCCCGCACGACCTGGAGCAGGGCAAGGTCGTCATGGCCGGTGTCTACGGTGGCGACCTCGTCGGCATCGAGGGCAACTACGACGACGTCAACCGCTTCTGCTCCGAGCTCATCGGCGACCCGCTGGGCGAGGGCTGGGGCTTCGTCAACGTCAACCTCCGCCCGTACTACGGCGAGGGCTCCAAGACCCTGGCGTACGAGATCTGCGAGCAGCTCGGCTGGCGGCTGCCCGACCAGATCGTCATCCCGATCGCGTCCGGCTCCCAGCTGACGAAGATCGACAAGGGCCTGCAGGAGCTGATCAAGCTCGGCCTGGTCGAGGACAAGCCGTACAAGATCTTCGGCGCCCAGGCCGAGGGCTGCTCCCCGGTCTCCACCGCCTTCAAGGCCGGCCACGACGTGGTCCGCCCGCAGAAGCCGGACACCATCGCCAAGTCGCTGGCCATCGGCAACCCGGCGGACGGCCCGTACGTCCTGGACATCGCCCGCCGCACCGGTGGCTACGTCGAGGACGTCGACGACACCCAGGTCGTCGAGGCGATCAAGATCCTGGCGCAGACCGAGGGCATCTTCGCCGAGACCGCGGGCGGCGTGACCGTCGGCGTGACGAAGAAGCTCATCGAGAACGGGCAGCTCGACCCGGCGCTGACCACCGTGATCCTGAACACCGGTGACGGCCTCAAGACCCTGGAGGCGGTGGCCGCGGACAGCGGTCAGACCGCCACCATCCGCCCGAGCCTGGACGCGTTCCGCGCCGCCGGCCTGGCCTGACCCTTCCCACGACTCCCGGAAAGGCGGTAGCGCCATGAGCGTCAACGTCCGCATCCCCACCATCCTGCGCACCTACACCGGCGGCGTCGCCGAGGTCCCGGCCGAGGGCTCGACCCTGGCCGAGGTCATCGAGTCCCTGGAGAAGAACCACCCGGGCATCGCCGCGCGCGTCCTGGACGACCAGGGCAAGCTGCGCCGCTTCGTGAACGTCTACGTCAACGACGACGACGTGCGCTTCGAGGGCGGACTGCAGGCGGCGACGCCGGACGGCGCCGGCGTCTCGATCATTCCGGCCGTCGCGGGCGGCTGAGACCCCGAAAAGCAGAATTGCCCCCTCCGCTAATAAGCGGAGGGGGCAATTCTGCTTGATTGGGCGCGGTAGAGTTGGGGAAGTCCCCTCCGGTGCTCTTGCCCGCCGCATATGAGCCGGCCCCGTGAGGGTTGACATTGAGTCAACATGCGTGCGCCCTTTGGGGCTTTGGCGAAGATTGTCTGGCCCGAGTTGCCCGGCCATATGCCAAATTTTCACTCTATTTCTATGTTTCCGCGTGTCCAGAATTCTCGTCGGATTGACCTGTTGCAGACAGCAGCGGTGCGGATACATTCAGCCCCGGTCGAGGCGTTCCGGCGCAAGTTCTGACCCGGGACCGCGAAGTGCGGTACCGCGCAAGGGCCAGTAATAGGGGAGTTAGGCATGGCTCAGGGCACCGTCAAGTGGTTCAACGCGGAGAAGGGCTACGGCTTCATCGCGGTCGACGGTGGTGCGGATGTGTTCGTCCACTACAGCGCCATCCAGATGGACGGGTACCGCACCCTTGAAGAGGGTCAGCGGGTCGAGTTCGAGATCTCGCAGGGCCAGAAGGGTCCGCAGGCGGACATGGTCAAGCTCGCTGCTGCCGGCTGAGACCGAGCGCGATCGACCACCGACGCAACAGACGCACGAGGGGCCCACATCCCGGACACGGGATGCGGGCCCCTCGTGCGTCGCCCCGCGAACCAGGCCGGAAGCCGCCCGGCATTGCCCGAAGCCGCTTGCACTCGCGGGGGTCGAGTGCTAATCATTGGCGTTAGCACTCTCCCGGTGAGAGTGCTACTAAGACGAGGACCGGGTCGGTGAGGCCCGACGGGTCCGGCGGGAAGGAACCGCCGGCTCCGCAGGCCGTCCGTCGCGGGCGCGGGCGCGGTCCGGAGCAATCCACCCCTGTCCGGGAGGACCACTTCAGATGGCCAAGATCATTGCGTTCAACGAGGAGGCCCGGCGCGGTCTCGAGCGTGGCATGAACCAGCTCGCCGACGCCGTCAAGGTCACCCTTGGCCCCAAGGGTCGCAACGTCGTCCTTGAGAAGAAGTGGGGCGCCCCCACGATCACCAACGACGGTGTCTCCATCGCCAAGGAGATCGAGCTCGAGGACCCGTACGAGAAGATCGGCGCCGAGCTGGTCAAGGAAGTCGCCAAGAAGACGGACGACGTCGCCGGCGACGGTACGACCACCGCCACCGTCCTCGCCCAGGCCCTCGTCCGCGAGGGTCTGCGCAACGTGGCCGCGGGTGCCAACCCGATGGCCCTCAAGCGCGGTATCGAGAAGGCCGTCGAGGCCGTCTCCGCCGCCCTGCTCGCGCAGGCCAAGGACGTCGAGACCAAGGAGCAGATCGCTTCCACGGCCTCCATCTCCGCCGCCGACACCCAGATCGGCGAGCTCATCGCCGAGGCCATGGACAAGGTCGGCAAGGAAGGCGTCATCACCGTCGAGGAGTCGCAGACCTTCGGTCTGGAGCTTGAGCTCACCGAGGGCATGCGCTTCGACAAGGGCTACATCTCGGCCTACTTCGCGACCGACATGGAGCGTATGGAGGCGTCCCTGGACGACCCGTACATCCTGATCGTCAACTCCAAGATCGGCTCGGTCAAGGACCTGCTGCCGCTCCTGGAGAAGGTCATGCAGTCCGGCAAGCCGCTGCTGATCATCGCCGAGGACGTCGAGGGCGAGGCCCTGTCGACCCTGGTCGTCAACAAGATCCGCGGCACCTTCAAGTCCGTCGCCGTCAAGGCCCCGGGCTTCGGTGACCGCCGCAAGGCCATGCTCGGCGACATCGCCATCCTCACGGGCGGCACGGTCATCTCCGAGGAGGTCGGACTCAAGCTGGAGAACGCCGGTCTCGACCTGCTCGGCCGCGCCCGCAAGGTCGTCATCACCAAGGACGAGACCACCATCGTCGACGGTGCCGGTGACAGCGACCAGGTCCAGGGCCGCGTCAACCAGATCCGCGCCGAGATCGACAACTCCGACTCGGACTACGACCGCGAGAAGCTCCAGGAGCGCCTCGCGAAGCTGGCCGGCGGCGTGGCCGTCATCAAGGCCGGTGCCGCGACCGAGGTCGAGCTCAAGGAGCGCAAGCACCGCATCGAGGACGCCGTTCGCAACGCGAAGGCGGCCGTCGAGGAGGGCATCGTCGCCGGTGGTGGCGTGGCCCTGCTGCAGGCCTCCTCGGTCTTCGAGAAGCTGGAGCTCACCGGTGACGAGGCGACCGGCGCCAACGCCGTGAAGCTCGCGCTGGAGGCCCCGCTGAAGCAGATCGCCGTCAACGGTGGTCTCGAGGGTGGCGTCGTCGTGGAGAAGGTGCGCAACCTGGCCGTCGGCCACGGTCTGAACGCCGCCACCGGCGAGTACGTCGACATGATCGCCGAGGGCATCATCGACCCGGCGAAGGTCACGCGCTCCGCGCTGCAGAACGCCGCGTCGATCGCCGCGCTGTTCCTGACGACCGAGGCCGTCATCGCCGACAAGCCCGAGAAGGCCGGTGCCCCCGCGGGCGGCGGCATGCCGGGCGGTGACATGGACTTCTGATCGGCCCCCGGCTGATCGGCTGTTCTCGAACGAGGGCGGCACTCCCTGCGGGGGGTGCCGCCCTCGGGCGTTTCCCGGTGGCCTGGAAGCCGCTCGTGTCGATCGCGAAGCCGAACGGCCGGGGTACGGGCAGGGCCTCGCCGAAGGTCACCGTCCTACGGGAGCGGTATCCGGCGGGGAAGGATCCCGGAAGCAGGTGATCTCGGAGTCCTACATGGTGACGACCAGGTTCGAAGGCCGATTCGTCCGCCACGAAGAGGCCGGGTGCGTAGGCGCGCTCCGCTGCCGAGAAGCGGAAGAGGAAGGGCGCGGTCTCCGCGACGTGCCGGTCGGGTGCGTGGATCTGGAGCTGTTCCCGCAACGAACGCATGCCCCGTAGGTAACGCAGCCTGGACCACGGCGACACGATGATCTTCCCGCGGATGAGCTCGGCCTTGAAGCCGTCCGGCGTGTCCATCTCCTCGACCGTGCGCAGGAGCGTCTCGAACGTCTGCGGTGCCGCCCGCTGTATCGGCGTGGCCCGTTCGGTCATGGTCGTCACCGTTCTCCTCCGCGTGCGAGGCCGTGCACTGGGCGTCAGACACCCCCTAGTGGGGCGTGGCCGGGTCGCGCCCGGGTGTCGAGACGGGGCGCCGCCGATCGGGGGGCTTTGGTTGACTGGGGGTATGAGCGATCTCTTCGTGAAGATCTGCGGGCTCAAGACGGCCCGCGACGTCGACGTGGCCGTGGAGGCCGGGGCCGATGCCGTCGGGTTCGTGTTCGCGCCCGGCAGCCCCCGGACCATCGGGGCGGGCGCGGCGCGCGAGCTGGCCGCGCGGGTGCCCGCCGGGGTGCTCACCGTCGGGGTGTTCCGGGGGCAGTCCGTCGAGGAGGTGCGCCGGTTCACCGAGGAGAGCGGCGTACGCGGCGTGCAACTGCACGGGGACGAGCCGCCGGCGCACTACGAGGCGCTGCGCGCGCCCGGCCGGACCCTGCTGCGGGCCACGGCCGCGCGGGTGGAGCGCTGCGGCGAGTACGGGGAGGACCTGCTGCTGATCGACGCGCCCGACCCGGGGTCCGGCAAGCCCTGGAACTGGGGCTCGGCGGAGTTCGCGGCCCCCGAGGGCCGTTGGCTGCTGGCCGGCGGGCTGAACCCGGGCAACGTGCGCGATGCCGTGGCGGCGACCGGGGCCTGGGGCGTGGACGTCTCCAGCGGGGTCGAGGCGGAGCGCGGGGTGAAGTCCCCGGAGTTGGTCCGCGAATTCATCAGCGCAGTGCGATCGTATGATTACTCTGCGTGAGAATGCCAGTGTGAGTTGCCTCTGAGCGGGCACAACGCCTGTATGGAACCGGAAACGTTCGGATGGCTGCGGCGCCTGACGCGCCGCCTCGCTCCCGGAGGTGGAGGCGGAGGGCTGCCCGGGCTCGCCCCGCGCCGTGCCCCCGCCTTCACCGCCGACTTCACCTCGACCACCCAGTGGGTGGCCGGCCGCTCCTGGGCCTATCCAAACGGCGGCCCGGTCAACCCGGGCGACAACAAGCTCGACCACCTCGTCGCCGACCCCGCCTACAGCCGCGGCGGGACCTTCCTCGCGACCCTGCGCCCCGACGGGAACTGGGACACCGGACTGCTCACCACCGAGGGCAGCGACGAGGGGTTCATGGTCCGCACCGGCGACGTGCTGGAGGCACGCGTGCGGCTGCCCGCCGAGACGGGGGCCTGGCCCGCGATCTGGACCTGGCGCGACGGCGGCCAGGAGATCGACGTCTTCGAGTACCACCCGGACAACCCCGACCTGCTCGAACTCTCCAACCACGTCCGCGAGGCACACCGCTACTACCGCGACCCCGCCGTCCGGCCCGGAGCCTGGGTCGACCTGAAGGTCGAGTTCGGCAGGACCTCGGTCGTCTGGTGGGTCAACGGCACGCGCGTCTTCTCCGACCGCCGGGGCGTGGGGCGCAGCTGGCGCGCGTACCTCATCGTGAACCTGTCGGTGTCCGCCGGGCGGTACCACCCGGCGCCCGGCCCGGAGCTGACGCGGATGTCCTACGAGGTCTCGCAGCTGCAGGTGTACCGGGGCTGAAGAGGCGGGGAACGCGGACCCGTAGGGGCGTCCGGTGCCGGGACCCGGTGCGCGCGGGGACCACCGCGCCGGAGCGGGCCGTGACCTCGGCACAGGGTGCTCCGGGTCGCCCGTACGGGTGGATTCTTCAGGGCCGTGCGCGCGGGCGCGGACGGGGGGCGACGGCGGCGGATGATCGTTGCGGCAGTCGGTGCGGCGGGCCCGTGACGCGCGGCGCGGGCCTTCGGCCACGCGGAGGCGGGCGGCTCAAGCCGGCTCCGGGGGGCGACCCGATGAACCGGGGGCCGCCCCCCGGGAACTCCCGCCGGTGCCGGGCGCGGCCCACCCCGCCGATCCCGCGCACTCCTGGGGCCTGGACCGGATCGACCAGCGCCGCCTGCCGCTCGGCAACGACTTCAGTGCCAACACCAGCGGCCAGGGCGTGACGGCGTACGTCGTCGACAGCGGCATCGACTTCGGGCACCCCGACTTCGGGGGCCGTGCGGTGCGCGGCTTCGACGCGGTCGGCGACGGCCGCAACGGCGCGGACTGCGCCGGCCACGGCACGCACGTCGCCGGCACAGTGGGCGGCACGACCTTCGGGGTCGCGCGCAAGGTGAACCTGGTGAGCGTCCGCGTCCTGGGCTGTGACAACCGCGGAGCCTGGTCGGGGATCATCGCGGGCTTCGACTGGGTGGCGAACAACGCCCGGCAGCCCGCGGTCCTGAACGTCCGGGGCGGCGGCGCATGAACGCCGCCGCCCCGGCGCCCCTTCTACGCCGGCACCGGCTGCTTCTGCGGACCGGCGGCCGGTGTGTCCGCCGCCTGGTCCGGGTCGGTGTCGAGCTCGGCCAGCATCTGCCGGGTGAAGCCGAAGAAGTAGGTCGCGGCGAAGCCGACCAGATAGCCGACGGCGAGGCCGCCCGCGTAGACGGCGACGGTCGCGCCCATGCCCGCCGTGCCGTCCAGCAGCGGGAAGAGGGCCCACCCCGAGGGGCCGATCGCGGTGGAGCCGAAGCCGATGCCGAGCTGGTTGAAGAGGCCCACGAAGGCCCCGCCCGCCGCGCCGCCCACGCAGGCGGTGATGAAGGGGCGGCCCAGCGGCAGGGAGATCCCGTAGATCAGCGGCTCGCCGACGCCCAGGAAACCGGCCGGGAGCGCGGACTTGATGGTGGTGCGCAGCGAGCGGTTGCGCGGGAGCCGGCAGTAGACGGCGATGGCCGCGCCGACCTGGCCCGCGCCCGCCATGGCCAGGATGGGCAGGAGCACCGTGTAGCCGGTCTGCTCGATGAGGGTCGTGTGGATGGGGATCAGGGCCTGGTGCAGGCCCAGCATCACCAGGGGGAGGAAGAGCCCGCCCAGCACCAGCCCGGCGAAGGCGCCGCCGGTGGCCAGCAGCCAGGTGGCGAAGGTGCCGATGGCGTTGGAGACCGAGCCGGCGAGGAACATCAGGCCGAAGAGGGTGACCAGGCCGGAGACCAGCACCGTGAGGGTGGGTGTGACCAGCACGTCCAGGGCCTCGGGCACCCGCTTGCGGCACCACTTCTCCACCTGGACGGCGAGCAGCGCCGCCGCGAGCGCGCCGAGGACGCCGCCCTGGCCGGGGGAGAGGTGCTGGCCGAAGGCGTCGATCTTCGCGACCCCGGGGAAGACGATGATCGCGGCGACCGCGCCGCCGAGGACCGGGGTGCCGCCGAACTCCTTGGCGGTGTTGTGGCCGACGAACACCGCGATCAGGGACATGAAGCCGGAGGCGATCGCGGCGAGGGCGGGGACGAGCGCCGGGAACCAGCCGAGGTTGGTGAGCATGCCGTTCAGGCCCGCGATGATCCCGCAGCCGATGAGGGCGGGGATCAGCGGGACGAAGATGTTCGCGACGCGGCGCAGGAACAGTTTGAACGGGGTGGCGTTGCGGGCCTTCTGGGCGTCCTTCAGCGCCGTTCCCCGGTCGGCGAGTTCGGCCGAGGTGACGGAGGGGTGCGGGGCCGCGGCGGCTCCCGGGGCGGCCTCGGTGCGGGCCTCGGCGACCAGGGCCTCGAGCTCGGGGGTGACGCGGGCGACGGTTCCCGGCCCCAGCACGATCTGGTACGTGTCGTCCTCGACCACGCCCATGACCGCCGGGAGGGCCTTGAGTTCCTCGTGCCGGACGAGCGAACGGTCGCGCAGCGCGATGCGCAGGCGGGTCATGCAGTGTGCGATGGAGGTGATGTTGTCCGGGCCGCCGACCAGAGGAAGGATCGCGGCGGCTGTGGCGCGGTTCTTGTCAGTGGACATGGTGGTGGTTCGCCTTGCGTCGGGGGAGCGGGCAGGGTCCAGCGGTACGGGTGGGGTTCAGCGGGTCGCGGCGAGTGCGGCGCGCAGGTGGCCGCCGGAGGCGGTGAGCAGGGTGGCGGCGGTGGGGCCGTCGACTCCGCCGAGGATCACCAGGATGGCGTTCTTGACCTCGCCGTCCGTGGCGGTGAGGGCGGCCTCGATCTCCGCGTCGGGCGCGCCGGTGGCCAGGGCGACGATGCGGCGGGAGCGGGCGCGCAGCTTCTCGTTGGAGGCGCGCACGTCGACCATGAGGTTCCCGTACGTCTTGCCGAGGCGGATCATCGTGACGGTCGAGATCAGGTTCAGGACGAGCTTCTGGGCGGTGCCCGCCTTCAGCCGGGTGGACCCGGTGAGCAGCTCCGGGCCGACCACGACCTCGATCCCGTGCTCGGCGGCCGCGGCGAGGGCGGAGCCGGCGTTGCACGACAGCCCGACGGTGAGCGCGCCGCGGGAGCGGGCGAACTCGACGGCGCCGACCGCGTACGGGGTGCGGCCGGAGGCGGAGATGCCGATGACGCTGTCGTCGGCGGTCAGGCCGAGGGCGGTGAGGTCCGCGGCGGCCAGCTCCGCGGAGTCCTCGGCGCCCTCGACGGCCTTGACCATCGCGGTGGGGCCGCCCGCGATCAGGCCGACGACCTGCTCCGGATCGGTGTTGAAGGTGGGCGGGCACTCGCTGGCGTCCAGGACCCCGAGGCGGCCGGCGGTGCCCGCGCCCGCGTAGACCAGGCGCCCGCCACGGGCCATGCGCGCGGCGATCCCGTCGACGGCGGCGGCGATCTGGGGCAGCCGGCCGGCCACGGCGGCCGGGACGGTGGCGTCCTCGGCGTTCATGACGCGGGCGATCTCCAGGGTGGGGAGCCGGTCGATGTCGGCGAGTTCGGGGCGGAAGGCCTCGGTGGTCAGGCTGTCGAGCTGGGCGCGGAGGGCGGCGTACGCGGTCATGGGCGGGACTCCTGGCGGGTGGTACGGGGCGCGGTGGCGCGGTGGCGGGGGGCGAGGGCCTCGTAGGACGCGGCGAGCGCGGGCGCGGCCGTCTCGTAGGTGCGCTGCGCGACGCCGACGAACAGGCAGTCGACGACGAGGAGCTGGCTGGTCCGGCTCGACATGGCGGCCGGGCGCAGCCGGCTCTCGCGGGCGGCCGAGGTGGCCAGGACGAGGTCGGCGTAGTGGGTGACGGGGGAGGAGGGGCTGCCGGTGACGGCGATGGTGGTCGCGCCCCGTTCGAAGGCGTGGCGCAGCGGGTCGATGACGTCGCCCGTGCCGCCGGAGTGGGTGACGGCGACGGCCACGTCCCCGGGGCGGAGCTGGACGGAGTTGGTGACGGCGAGGTGGGGGTCGGGGTGGGCGTGCGCGATCAGGCCGATGCGCAGCAGCTTCTGCGCGAGGTCCTGGCCGACGAGGGCGGAGGCGCCGACGCCGTAGACGTCGATGCGGCGGGCGGTCGTGAGGGCGTCGACGGCGGCGGACAGCTGCGCCAGGTCGAGTGCGGCGGCGGTGTCGGCGAGGGTCTGCGCCTCCTCGTGGGCCAGCTTGGCGACGACGTCGGAGAGCGGGTCGTCGACGGCTATGCCGGCGGTGACGGCGGGGGCCTCGTCGGACTCCTGCCGGCCCGCGAGCGCGGCCAGCGCCAGGCGCAGGTCGCGGTAGCCGGGGTAGCCGAGGAGGCGGGCGGTGCGGACGACGGTGGCCTCGCTGGTGCCGGTGCGTTCGGCGAGGGCGGTGACGGTGAGCCGGGAGCACCCGGCGGGATCGGCGGCGACGGCTTCGGCGACGACCTGCGCGGACGGTGTCATGGACGCTCCGAGCCCGCGGATCCGGGCCCGCAGGGCGGCGGGGGTGGGCGCGGGCGCGGGGGCCGTTTCGGGGGCCGGATCGTTGGCCGGTGAGGGTGCCGGTGCGGAGGTGAAGGTTTCTTTCGCGTTCTGGCTCACCCTTGAAAGCTATTTTCGCGGGCTGTGGGCGTCAAGGTGCCATGGGGTCCCGGCGCGCCGGGACTTCGGACCCCCGGGAGAAGGGCCTTAGCCACTGGCCCGGTACGGGTCCACAATGGGCGCATGGACCACGCGACCCCCCTGGAACAGGCGCTGCATGTCGCCCGTGCACTTGTTCTCGCCGACCTCGCCGCCGGCGAGGTCGCCGATGCCGACGTCGTCTCCCTCGTCGAGGACTCGGTCACGCACCGCCGGTGGTGGGTGGAGCAGTGGCCCGAGGGGGTCGACTACCTTGCCGGACTCGTCGCGCAGGACGTGAAGGACGCGCTGCTGGAGAAGTACGGGCGCTGGCCGCTGTGCCCCGTGTGCGCGCACGGGGAGCCGCACGCGCTGGACGTGGAGCCGGAGCTGGGGCCCGATCCGCACTGGGTGTGCTCCGAGGCGGGCGTACGGGTGGCGGCGGTGGGCGGCCTCGGACCCGTCTTCCACCCGGGCCGGTGAGCCGCCCGTGACGGTGTACATCGACCCGCCGGTCTGGCCGGGGCACGGCCGCATGTGGTCGCACCTGGTCAGCGACGTCTCGTACGAGGAGCTGCACGCCTTCGCGGCGGGCATCGGGTGCCCGCCGCGGGCCTTCGAGCGGGACCACTACGACGTGCCCTCGCACCGGTACGCGGACGCGGTCGGGGCGGGGGCGGTGGAGATCGGCAGCAAGGAGCTGGTGCGCCGGCTCACGGATGCGGGGCTGCGGCGACCGAAGGGCCGCCCGGCCTGAGGCCGGGCCCCGGGCCCGGCGCCGTTACGGGCCGCGGGCCGGGACGGCCGGGGTCGGTCAGGCCCCGGCCGGCTGGGGCGCGGTGGCCGGGGTGGCGGTGCCCGAGGCGATCACCGTGCTGGCGGTGGGCGGCGTACGTCGGTCCAGGCGCAGGGCGATCACGGTGAGGGCGATCGCGGTGAGGGTCATGGCGGCGCCCGCCCAGGCGGGGCTCGCGAAGCCGTGTCCGGCGTCGATGACGGTGCCGCCGAGCCAGGGGCCGCCGGTGTTGCCGAGGTTGAACGCGGCGGTGGTGGTGGCTCCGGCGAGGGTGGGGGCGGCGCCCGCGACGTTGAACATGCGGGCGTTGAGGGCGGGGGCGGTGAAGAACGCCGAGACGCCGAGCAGGAACGACAGGGCGATCGCGGCCGCCGCGCTGGAGGCCAGGACCGTGAGCGCCGCGAGGAACACCGTGGAGGCGGTGATGCCCCAGATCATCACCCCGAACAGGTGCGCGTCGGCGATCCGCCCGCCGATGGTCGTGCCCACGAGCGCACCGACGCCGAAGAGGGCCAGGATCCACGGCACCCACGCCGCGTCCAGCCCGGCCACGTCGGTGAGCAGCGGCGACAGGTAGCTGAAGGCGCAGAAGACGCCGCCCGCGGCCAGCGCGGTGATGCCGATGGACAGCCACACCTGACGGTCGCGGTAGATGCGCAGCTCGCGGCCGAGGCGGGGCTTCTCGGCGGGCAGCGGGATCTTCGGGATCAGGGCCAGGATGCCGGCGAGGGCGATGGCGGAGGCCGCTCCGACCGACCAGAACGCGGCCCGCCAGCCGAACCGCTCGCCGAGGAAGGCGCCGGCCGGGACGCCGAGGACGTTGGCGATGGAGAGGCCGCCGATCATGACGGCCATGGCGCGAGCCCGCTGGTCCCGGTCCACCATGGCGATGGCGACGGCCGCGCCGACGGCCCAGAACCCGGCGCAGGCGAGGGCGGAGACCACGCGGGAGGCGAAGAGCAGCCCGTACGTGGGGGCCAGCGCGCCCGCGACCTGCCCGAGGCCGAAGAGGCTGATGAGGGCGACGAGGGTGGTGCGGCGCGGCAGGCGGAGGGTTGCGACGGCCAGCAGCGGGGCCCCGACGACCATGCCGATCGCGAACGCGGAGATCAGCAGTCCCGCCTGCGGGATCGTGACGTGCATGTCCTCGGCGATGGGCGGCAGCAGCCCGGACAGCATGAACTCGCTGGTCCCGAGGGCGAAGACGGACAGGCCGAGGACGTAGACGGCAACGGGCATGCGGGGGCGTACGGGGGCTGCGGGCATGTCAGTCACGAACCGTCGGGGCGGAGGGCGCATTCCCGGCCGGGCGGAGTGTGTCAGGTCGGGGGAGGCGCCGGGGGCCCGGCCGGGTCAGGTGAGCTGCCGGAGTTCCGCGGTGAGGTTGTCGCGGGCCGGGGCCTCCCAGTGCTCGGCGCCGTGGGGGGTGCGGAAGAGGCGGGGGAGGGCCAGCAGCTGGCGCAGTACGGCGGCGCGGCCGGTGCGGAAGGCCTCGTCGGGGACGAACGCGTACTCCTCGCGGACGGCGGCGGCGTACGCGGCGTAGGCCTCCGGGGCGCCGGCGAGGACGGCGAGGTCGGCGTCGCAGAGGACCTCGCCGTCGGTGTCGCCGGGGGCGGGGTCGTGGGTGACGGTGAGCCGGACCAGGCGGGCGACCTCGGCGGTGCGGGCGGGGTCCACGCCGAGTTCCGCGAGGGCGCGCTCGGCGAGGGCGGCGCTGCGTTCCTCGTTCTCGGAGCGGTCGGGGCGGTAGACGGCGTCGTGGAACCAGGCGGCGAGCTCGACGGCGCGGGGGTCGGCGGCGTGCGGGGCGAGTACGTCGACGCGGTCCAGTACGTGGGCCAGGTGTGCGGTGGTGTGGTACCGGCGGTGGGGCTCCGCCCAGGCGGCGAGGAGGCGGTCGGCGTAGGGGTCGGGGTCGTGGGCGGCTCCGGCGGCGGTGGCGGTGGCCCGCCAGCGGGCGCGCAGGGCGGTGGTGTCGGCGGCGGCGCCGCTGTGCGGGGTGGCTGCGTTCATGCGCACATTGTGGGGGTGGCGTGATAGCGCTGGTGGAGTGCGGTGGTGGGCCCGTACCCTGGATATTGGACTAGACCTATTTTCCATATCCGAACAAGCGGAACAAAGGACGGCATCGAATGAGCAACCGTGCGCTCCTGGAGGTGATCGCCCTCGACGCGGCGGACGCGGTCGCCGCGCAGGCCGGTGGGGCGGACCGACTCGAAGTGATCACCGATATGGCCGCCGACGGGCTCACGCCGTCGCGCGAGACCTTCGCGGCGATCCGCTCGGCGGTCGACATCCCGCTGCGCGTGATGCTCCGCAAGGCCGACGGGTTCGCGGCCGGCGATGTCTCCCGGCTGGTGGAGGCGGCGCGGGGGATGCGGGCGGAGGGGGCGACGGAGTTCGTCCTCGGGTTCCTGAACCCGGACGGCGGCCCGGACCTGGCGGCGGTCGAGGCGGTCGTGGCGGAGCTGGACGGCTGCCGCTGGACCTTCCACCGGGCCATCGACCGGGCCGCGGACCGCGACCAGCTGCGCAAGGCGCTCGCCGACCTGCCGGGGCTCGACACCTACCTGACGGCGGGGTCGGCGGCCGGGGTCTCGGAGGGGCTGCCCGTGCTGCTGGCGGAGGCCGCGCGGGCGGGTGAGCCGGGGTACGGGGCGCGGATCCTGGTCGGCGGGGGGCTGGGCCTCGCGCACGTGCCGGTGCTGCGGGAGGCGGGCGTCGACGCCTTCCACATCGGTGGCGCGGCGCGGCCGTCGGGCTGGGACCACCCGGTCTCGGCGGCGGCGGTGGCGCGGTGGCGGGAGGCGCTGGGCTAGCCCTTGCCCCACCCCACCCCGTCCCCGCCCCCGGCCGGGGCATCGCAGCCGACCCCAGCCCCGCCGGCGTTTGAGGCGCGGGGTCTGGGGCGGAGCCCCAGGGGCTTTCAGCTCAGGGACGGGGGGAGGGGGGCCGTGTGGAGGGCTGTGAGGCCTGAGACCGCTCGGGTGAGGCAGACGTAGAGGCGCCGCAGGCCGGTGCGTTCGTCCGGTTCGCCGGAGACGATGGCGGCGGGCTCGTCGAGGACGACGTAGTCGTACTCCAGGCCCTTGGCCAGCGAGGCCGGTACCAGCGTCAGCCGCGACTGCGCCGTCGTCTCCTCACCGGGAGACAGGTACGGCAGCCCCGCCGCCAGCAGGGCTTCCGCCAGTACGGGGATCCGCGCGTCCGCCGCGATCAGGCCGATGGAGCCCTCGTGCGCGAGGGAGTCCCGGCAGGCCGTCACCACGGCCGCCGTCAGGTCCGCGGTCTCGGAGACCACCAGGGACCCCGGGGTCTCGCGGACCGAGGACACCGGGGCCAGGCCCGGCGAGATCGACGGCAGCAGCCGCGACGCGTACGCGATCACCTCGCGCGGTACGCGGAAGCCCGCCGTGAGCTCCTCCACCGCCGCTTCCGGCTTGCCGAGATGGGTGAGGGCCTCGTCCCAGCTGCGGGTGGCCCACGGGGTGGTGCCCTGGGCGAGGTCGCCGAGGACGGTCGCGGAGCCGGTCGTGCAGCGGCGTCCGACGGCCCGGTACTGCATCGGGGACAGGTCCTGGGCCTCGTCGAGGACCACGTGGCCCAGGGAGTGGGTGCGTTCCACCAGGTCGGAGGCCTCGTCGATGAGGACGAGGTCCGCCGCCGACCACTTCGCCGACCGCACGCTGCGGAAGGGCTTCGGCCACAGCAGGAGCTTCTGTTCGTCCGCGGTGAGGATCCCGTCGGCGTGTGCGGCCAGGAACTCCGGGTCCGACAGGAGGCGCAGCACCAGCTTCGCCGGTTCCACCAGCGGCCAGACCGCCTTGACGGCCGCCTTCACCGCCGCGTTGCGGGCCACCGCGTCCTGCACCCGGTCGTCGGGGGCCTCGCCCGCCTGTTCCATGCGGACGAGGACCGCGTGGGCGATCCGCTGCGGGAGGGCGTCGCGGGCCGCCCCGTAGCGGATGTCGCGTTCCTGGAGTTCGGCGACGATCTCGGCGAGTTCGTACGCCGGGACGCGCCAGCGGCGCGAGCCGCGGACCACCATGAGGGGTTCGGCCGGCTCGGTGACGTGGGAGCGGACCGCACGGCGCAGGACCGTGGCCATCCGGGCGTCACCCTTGATCACGGCGGTTTCGGCCGTGTCGCCGCCGCGTACCTCCAGGCCCTCGCGGGCGACGAGGTCGTCGACGGTGGCCTGCTTGACCTCCAGTTCGCCCAGGGCCGGCAGGACCTGCTCGATGTAGTGGAGGAAGGAACGGTTCGGCCCGATGACGAGGGTGCCGGTGCGGGCCAGGCGGTCGCGGTGCGCGTAGAGGAGGTAGGCGACGCGGTGCAGGCCGACGGCGGTCTTTCCGGTGCCGGGGCCGCCCTGGACGCAGACCGAGCCGGACAGGCCGGAGCGGACGATTTCGTCCTGTTCGGGCTGGATCGTCGCGACGATGTCGCGCATGGGGCCGACGCGCGGGCGCTCGATCTCCTGCTGGAGGAGCTTGCTGACGGCGGCCGCTTCGGCCGGGTCGGACAGGTGCTCGTCCTCGTACGCGGTGAGCTCGCCGCCTGTGTAGCCGAAGCGGCGGCGCAGCGCGATGTCCTGCGGGTCCTTCTTGGAGGCGCGGTAGAAGGGCTGCGAGACGGGCGCGCGCCAGTCGATGACCATCGGGTCGCCGTCGGCGTCGTGGACGTGGCGGCGGCCGATGTAGAACTGTTCGCCCTCCGCGCCCTCGGCCAGGTCCGCGCCCGGGGCGTGCAGGTAGTCGAGGCGGCCGAAGAAGAGCGGGGTGTGGGTGAGGTCGGCGAGTGCCTTGATGCGGTCGTCGATCTGCGCCTGGAGGACGACGGCGTTGACCCAGTTCGCGGTGACGTCGCGGATGTCGAGGGCCTCCACGTCCTCGCGCATGGCGCGCAGGGCGGCGCGCGAGGCGCTCAGGTGGCCGCGTTCCCGGCCGAGCGGGTCGGCTGCGGCGTCGGGGGTGGTTTCAGGGGCGTGCGCGGACACGGGACTGCCTCCAGCTGTGCGGCAACAGAAGCCCGCCGGTTGCCGTCCGGCGGGTGGCTCTCCCCGGTACGGCGGCGGGAGGCGGCAAGAGCGGCGATTGTAGTCAGCGGGGCGGGCCGGCGCGAACGGATTACCGGGTCCGAGGTCCCGTGGGGGCAGGACCTCCGTACGGGTGTCATACGGGGGAGTGTCAGACCTCGGGGGTGACATCAGGGTTCGGCATGGGCCGTGAGGAGGACGCCGGGGCCCGTGCGGTTCCGCCCGCAGGGCGATGTGGAGCGGGAGGCGCAGGCGCACCATGGATACATGAGCACCGCAACCCTCACCCCACTTCAGGGCGGCCGTCCGAGCGGCGCCACCGCCACCTCCGAATCCCGGCACCGTCACCTGTTCGGCGACGTGCTGCGCGCCGCGAAGGTCTTCGCCACGACCGCCGTGAGCGTCGTCGTGCTGGGCGAGTACTCCGAGGACGCCGGCGTCATACGCCGCTGACCGGTCGGCCCGCGATGGCCTGATACCGGCGGCACCTCTGCGCTGATCCACTAGGGTCACGCGCGTGACCCGCAGCTCCGATTCCGTCCGCTCGCCGTCGCCCCTGGTCGGTGTGCTGGTCACGGGCTCGCTGCTCGCGCTGGGCGTGCTGTGCGTGGTCCTGCGCATCCCGACCGCCGACGCCCTGCTGTACGGCTTCTCCGGGGCCGAATGGCGTCCGCCCGCCGCTTATCCGCCGTTCGCGGCGATCCTGTTCACGCCCGCCGCCTGGCTGCCCGCCGGGGTGCTCAAGGCCGTGCTCGTCCTCGGGAACGGCTGCCTGCTCGCCCTGCTGGTCCTGCTCTCCTGCCGCCTCGCGGGCCTGCGGGCCCGGCCGGGCGCCGTCCTCGCCGCCACCATCGCCGGTCTGTGGCTGGAGCCGCTGTTCCAGAGCCCGCTGCCCGGCCAGATCAACCTGGCGCTCGCCTGCCTCGCGGTCTGGGACCTGGGCCGGCCGCGCGCCGCGCTCGGCAAGGGCTTCGCGCTGGGCACCGCCGCCGGGATCACCCTGACCCCGGCGGTCTTCATCCCGTACCTGCTGCTCACCGGCCGCGTCCGGGCGGGGCTGACCGCTCTGGCCGGCTTCGCCGGGACCGCGCTGCTCGGCCTGCTGGTCCTCCCGCAGGCCTCCGCCGACTTCTGGGCCCGCCACCTGTCGGCGGCCGGGCGGGCCCTGCTGCTGGACCGGCCGCACCTGTGGGTGTGGTGCGTACCGTTGCTCGCCGTCCTGACCGGGGCGGCCGCCCGACGGCGGCGGCCGGGGCGTACGCGCCCGCGGCCGCTCCCCGCGGGCGCGCTCCCCGGGCCGCGTTCACCCCTGGAGCGGGAGGTCAGTCACTCGCCAGCAGCTCGTCGGCGTCCATGATCCGGTAGGCGTAGCCCTGTTCGGCCAGGAACCGCTGGCGGTGCGCGGCGAAGTCCTGGTCGATCGTGTCGCGCGCGACGACCGAGTAGAACCGCGCCTCGTGCCCGTCCGCCTTCGGCCGCAGCACCCGGCCCAGGCGCTGTGCCTCCTCCTGGCGCGAGCCGAAGGTGCCGGACACCTGGATGGCGACGGTGGCCTCGGGCAGGTCGATGGAGAAGTTGGCGACCTTCGAGACGACCAGCACGCTGATCTCGCCCTCGCGGAACGCGTCGAAGAGCTTCTCGCGCTGCGCGTTGGAGGTCTCGCCCTTGATGACGGGCGCGTCCAGGTGCTCGCCCAGCTCGTCGAGCTGGTCGATGTACTGGCCGATGACCAGGGTCTGCTCGCCCTGGTGCTTGCGCACCAGCGCCTCGGTGACCTTGCGCTTCGTCGCGGTCGTCGCGCAGAAGCGGTACTTCTCCTCGGTCTCGGCGGTCGCGTACGCGAGCCGTTCCGACTCGGTGAGGTTGACGCGGACCTCCACGCAGTCGGCGGGCGCGATGTAGCCCTGCGCCTCGATCTCCTTCCAGGGCGCGTCGAACCGCTTCGGCCCGATGAGCGAGAACACGTCCGACTCGCGGCCGTCCTCCCGTACCAGGGTCGCGGTCAGACCGAGCCGGCGGCGGGCCTGGAGGTCCGCGGTGAACTTGAAGACGGGGGCGGGCAGCAGGTGCACCTCGTCGTAGAGGATCAGCCCCCAGTCCCGGGAGTCGAAGAGCTCCAGGTGGGGGTAGACGCCCTTCCGCTTGGTGGTGAGGACCTGGTACGTGGCGATGGTGACCGGGCGGATCTCCTTGCGGGTGCCGGAGTACTCGCCGATCTCCTCCTCCGTCAGCGAGGTCCGCTTGATCAGCTCGTGCTTCCACTGGCGCGCGGAGACCGTGTTGGTCACCAGGATCAGCGTCGTCGCCTTGGCCTTGGCCATGGCCCCCGCGCCGACCAGGGTCTTTCCGGCGCCGCAGGGAAGTACGACCACACCGGAGCCGCCGTGCCAGAAGCCCTCGACCGCCTGCTGCTGGTACGGGCGCAGCGCCCAGCCGTCCTCGACGAGGTCGATGGCGTGGGCCTCGCCGTCGACGTACCCGGCGAGGTCCTCGGCGGGCCAGCCCAGCTTCAGCAGGGTCTGCTTGATCTGCCCGCGCTCGGAGGGGTGCACGGCCACGGTGTCGGCGTCGATCCGGGCCCCGACCAGCGGGACGATCCGCTTGGACCGCAGGATCTCCTCCAGCACGGGCCGGTCGGTGCTGGTCAGGACCAGTCCGTGGACGGGGTGCTTGGAGAGGGTCAGGCGCCCGTAGCGGGCCATGGTCTCGGCGACGTCGACGAGCAGGGCGTGCGGGACGGGGTACCGGGAGAACTCGACGAGCGCGTCGACGACCTGCTCGGCGTCGTGCCCGGCGGCCCGCGCGTTCCACAGCCCGAGCGGGGTGATCCGGTAGGTGTGGATGTGCTCGGGCGCCCGCTCCAGCTCGGCGAAGGGCGCGATGGCCCGGCGCGCGGCACCGGCGAGCTCGTGGTCGACCTCCAGCAGGAGGGTTTTGTCGCTCTGGACGATGAGAGGCCCGTTCACAAACGCCCCTTTCCGGCGTGGGTGCCCGTCCGGACGAGGACGGGCAAACCTCCAGTCTGCCGTATCGCCGGGCGGGCGGGAGGGTTCTGCGCCGCGCGGACGGCCCGGCGCCCTTGCGGCGGCCGCCCGGCGCCCGCCCGGCGCCCTTGCGGCGGCCGCCCGGTGCCCGCCCGGTGCCCGCCCGGTGCCCGCCCGGCTCCGGGCGGGGAAAAGCGGTGCGCGGCCGGGGAGGCGGTGCGTACCGTCCGGGGCATGAGTGATGATCAGCGGGATTTCGTGCCGGACGGGTTCGTCGTGCCGGTGGGACTGGACGCGGGCGGGTTCCGGCTGGAGCCGCTCGGGGCGGAGCACAACGCGAGGGATCTGGCCGCCTGGACCGGCAGCATCGCGCACGTGCGGGCCACGCCCGGTTTCGTGGGGCGGGGGTGGCCGCCGGTGGAGGGCATGTCGGCCGCGGCCAACCTCGCGGACCTGGAGCGCCACGCACGGGAGTTCGCCGAGCGGCAGGCGTTCGCGTACAGCGTGCTGGAGGGGCCGGACGAGGTCATCGGGTGCCTCTACATCCATCCCGGCAAGGAGGACCCCGAGCGGGTGCGGGTCAGCTCCTGGGTGCGGGAGGACCGTGCGCACCTCGACGCCGAGGTGTACCGGACGGTGTCCCGCTGGCTCGCCGAGGCGTGGCCCTTCGACGCCGGGCGGGTCGACTACGCGCCCAGGTGAGGCAGCGGGCCCGCCGGGTACGGGGTTTCGACGGGCAGGAGGGCCCGGGCCGCGCCGGTGTCGCCGGTCCGGAGCAGTCCGTGGATCTCCCGGGCCAGCGGGGTGACGTCGCGGATGGAGACCGTCCACTCGTCGGCGTAGGCCCGCGAGAGGGGGCCCGACAGTCCGAGCTGGAGCGAGCGGTACGGCAGCGGGTTCAGGTGCGGGTCGCGTTCCGGGTCCCACTGGACCCGGGCCGACGTGCTGCGCACCGACTCCTTCCAGGCGTCGCGGTCCGCGTGCACGCCGGGGACGTAGTGCGAGAGGCAGGCGCCGGCGAGGGCCCGGTCGAAGCCCGCGCGGGTGATCTCGACGGCGAGCACGGTCTCCTGGTCGGTCTTCGTGGCCCAGCCGCAGCGGTACATCATCCACAGGAACGACGGTTTGATCCACGTCATCCGCTCGCGCTTCCAGGCGGGCGGGAAGCGGCCGTCGCGGGCCGCCGGGAGGCCCAGGGCGGGGGAGTAGGCCTGGTAGACCGTGATCGTGGTGTCGGTGTGGGCCGCGCGGATCCGGTGCGCGGGCTCGGCGGCCGGCGCGGGCGTGCCGGGCGTGCCGGGCGCGCCGCGTGTGCCCGGGGCGGCGGGAAGTGCGGACATGCCGTCAGACTGCCCTGCCCGCAGGCCCGTCGGCCAGCGGATTTCAGACCTGGTCCTCCGCCAGCTCCGCGACCCCCGTGATCCGGTGGAGGGCGTACGTGCGCACCTCGTCCGCCGTGTGGTCGTAACCGGTGACGAAGCCGCCCTCTACCCGCACCGGGGCGATGACCCGCTGGCTCGCGGCCCCCTCCGCGTTCACGTACCCGATCCACACCGCCGAACCGGTCAGCGCCGCCGCCTGCACCGTCGCCAGCGTCTCGGCCGAGCTCGTGCGCGGGAGTTCACCCGGGGCCGGCACGTCGGCGCCGCCCGCGGGGGCCGGTTCCTTGCGGACCGCCGTCGCCGCGAGGTCGCCCGCGCGGATCGCCCGTACCGCCGCGCCCAGCAGCGTGGCGTCCGGCACCGGCGGCCCGTCCGGGACCGGCACCGGCGCCGACCGCGCCGGGGTCCGGTGCGCGTCGGCCCGCGCCACCAGTACGTCGCCGGTACGGGACTCCGCGGCCGGGGCGTAGCCCATCGCCCGCAACCCCTCCAGCAGCGCACCCGGTTCGGCCTGGGCCGCCAGCACGGTCGGCGCGAGGCGGCGCAGCCCCATCCCGGCCGACCGCTTGTCGGCCAGGATCTCGCCCAGCACGGCGTCGTCGTCGCAGCGCACGTACGAGGAGGCCGCCCCGACCCGCAGGTGCCCGTGCCGCCGGGCCACGTCGTCGATCAGGTACGCCAGCGGCTGGGGCACCGGGGTCCGGCTGTGCTCGGTGAGGAAGGCGTGCAGGTCCACGGCGGTGTGCCCGGCGTCCAGGGCCCGGCGCACCGACCCGGGCGTGAAGCGGTACACCGTCGCCCCGCCCTTGGACTCGACGTCGGCCAGGACCGCCAGGGTGTCGCCGAGCGGCCGTCTCAGCGGCCCCGGCGCGACCGCCGTCAGGTCGGCCTGGAGCAGGACGTGGTCCACCGGCTCCGGCAGCAGCGGGGACAGCAGCGGTGCCGGGTCGAGGCGGCGCAGCAGGGCCCGCCCGAAGGCACTGAGCGCGCCCCGGCCGGTGACGCCCAGGACCTCCGCCTCGGTCAGGGTCCAGTGCGCGAGCCTGGCCCGCAGGTCGCTCGCCCCGCGCACGGGCCGCTCCCACGCGAGCCGGTCCAGGAGCGCGTCCGGGTCGGGGGAGCCGCCCTCGGGCAGGTCGGCCAGCAGGTCCAGGACCCGGTGGCGGACCTCGGGCGCGGCGGAGCGGTCCAGGTCGGGGCCGAGCGCGGACAGGGTGCGGCCCTTGGCGTCCTGCTCGCCGACCAGCCCGGCCGTACGGGTGGCGGGCAGCCAGGCCGAGGCCAGCGCCGACCACCGTTCGGCGGGCGGCAGCTCGCACCAGTCGTCGAAGGCGGGGGTGGGCGCGTAGCGCTCGTCGGCCTCGCCGTCGCCGGCCAGCAGCCCGGCCGCGTAGGCCAGTTCCACCCAGAACGCCGCCGACGCCTCGGTGGTGTCCAGCGTGGACGCCGCCCGCTTGAGGTCGCGCACGGCGAGCCCGCCCGCCCGCAGCACCAGCGGCCCGGCGTGCTCCCAGGACTTCACCAGCTCCTCGACGGTCCCCAGCGCGGCCAGTGCCTGCCCGGCGGCGTTCGCGTCCACAAGCTGTGGACGGTGTTCCCGGTGCGCGCCGACCTCCGGGGCCAGCGGCGCCGTCCGCCGGTGCGCGAGCCCGCCGCGCAGGTGCAGCGCCACCTCGCGGGGCAGCACCACCGTCCGGGCCGTCGCGGGCAGCAGCAGCCCCCGGTCGCGCAGCCAGCGCACCGGCGGCGTCGGATTCGGGGTCACCTCCCCGTACGGCGGCCCCCACACGAGCCGCTCCAGCACCTGGTGGGCCTCGGCCGGGGCCTCGTCCAGCAGCGCCGACATCCGCACGGGGTCGGTGAACAGCCCGGTCAGGGCCGTCACCGCCGACACCGGGTCATGGGTGGCGGGCAGCCCCGCCGCCGCGACGATCTCCTGGATCCGGGTCGGCGACATCCCGGCGGTGGCCTCGGCGACGGTGGGCCCCAGCCCGGTCGGCGAGGGCCGCTGCGCGGACGGGGCCAGCAACTCGCGGGCGGTGCGGACCAGACGCAGCCGCTCCTCGTCGCCCCACACCAGGGCCTGGTCGCGCAAGGTGCCCAGCGCCCGGGGGAGGGCGGCGCGGGCGGCCTCGTCCTCGCCGCCGGTCAGCAGCGACTCCAGCACCGGGTACGGGCACGGGTCGGGCGCCACCGCGAGGGCCTCGGCCGTCTGCAGCGCGAACCGGTCCAGCCGGTCCAGGGCCCGCACCACCGACGCGCGGGTGCCGGCCCGGGTGGCCAGCTGGGTGACGTCGCCGGGCACCGGGTTCAGCAGGTCCGGGCGTGCGTGCAGCAGGGCGGCGAGCGCCACGTCGTCGCGGGCGCGCAGCGCCTCGGCGAGGGAGCGCGGGGGGTTCGCCGTAGCACTGCCGGTGCTTGCCTCGGGCACGGTGGTCGCCTCCTGGTCACGTCGGCCGGTCGTCGGCCGGTCCCCATCCGGTCAACGGTATCCGCTGTGCCGTCGGCTGCTCCATGGACGCACGCGCTACCTTCCTGTCAGGCGGGACGTGAGGAGCCGGGGCGTGGGGATCGAGAGCGACCATCTGGTCTACGAATATCTGAGCCGGGTCGGGGACTTGGCGCAGCGCAGGCAGCTGTCGTCGGGCGACCGGATGAGGCTGGTGTCGGGGCTGCGGGACGAGATCGACCGTCGGCGCGCCAAGTACGAACCGGAGACGCCGGCGGCCGTGCGGCGGATCCTGGAGCGGATCGGCACGCCGGAGGAGGTCCTGGACACCCTGGGCGAACTGACCCGCCCCGCCCGCCCGCCCGCCCCGGCGGCGGCCCCCTCGGCCCCCTCGGCGCCGTCGGTCCCCGCGGTCCCGGTGCAGCGCGGCGGCGGACTGTGGCGCAAGCCGGCCCCGACGCCTCCGAAGGAGCCGCAGAACGTCCCGCCCCACCTCGCCGGACTCGACGAACTCGGCCCCGCCGACGGCGTCGAGCCCGACTGGTGGAGTTTCGCCCCGGGCGCGTCGGGGGCGGGGCCGCAGGTGGAGGGCTTCGCGGGCGGCATCGAGATCCCGGACCTCTTCAGGAAGCCGGAGAAGGAGCCGGAGAAGGGGGCGGAAGAGGAGCCGCCGGCCCCCGGGACGGCCCCCGCGCCGGAGGGCTCCCCGGGCCGTCGGCTCGTGCGGTTCCTGCGGGAGCGGAACGAGCGGCGGAAGGCGGCGGCCGGGCCGGAGGAGGCCCCCGCCCCGGCGGCGGCCCGCCGGCGCCCGCACGTCTTCCTGCTGCTGGCGGCCCTGCTGCTCGTCGCCGGGACGATCACCGCGTACTGGCCCCTGCTCGGAGCCGGCGTGCTGCTGGCCTACGCCTCCCGCGTCCTCGGCCCCGCCGAGCGCAAGTGGGTCGTCCTCGGGCTGCCCGCGGCCGTCTTCACGGCCGGGATGCTGTGGGTGTGGGGCCGCGCCGCCGGCAACTGGGGCGAGCAGCTGCCGCGCGAGCAGATGGGCGCCGCCTTCCGCGACCTGTGGCCCGCCCTGGCCCGTACGGCGGGCATCACCACGGCCGCCTACCTGGCCTGGCGCTCCCGCCGCCGCTAGGCCCTGTCCGCACAGTGGCGCCCGGCCGTCCCGTCCGGATCGGTCCGGGCCATCCCCCCCCGGACCGTCCGGGCAGTGCCCTCCGCGCCTCCCGGACCGTCCGGGCAGTCCCGTCGGGGCCTTCCGGACCGTCCGGGTGGTCCCTGCCGTCGAGACGGTCCTACGCGCCGTTGGAGACTGCCTGGAGGAATCACCAAGCGCCGAGCTGACATTTCGCTAAATTTCACCGCCCGGCAAGAAGCGAATCAATGTAGGTTCCCTGGACTTTGCCGGGCCTCTGCAAAATGGGAACCATGACTTCCACCCCCCCAGAGCCCACCGTCCCCGCGCAGCTGACCGTCGGGTTCGACCTCGACATGACGCTCATCGACTCCCGGCCCGGCATCAAGGCCGCCTACCAGGCCCTTTCCGCCGCCACCGGCAGGTTCATCGACGCCGACCAGGCGATCACGCGCCTCGGCCCGCCGCTGGAGGAGGAACTCGCGTACTGGTTCACCCCCGAGGAGATCCCGGAGATGACCGACCGGTACCGGCAGATGTACCCCTCGCACGCCATCGAGCCGACCCCGGCCATGCCCGGCGCCCGCGAGGCGATCAAGGCCGTCCAGGCGCTCGGCGGCCGCGCGATCGTCGTCACCGCCAAGAACACCCCGAACGCCATCCACCACCTGGAACACCTCGGCATCGAACCCGATGCCGTCATCGGCTGGCTGTGGGCCGAGGCCAAGGCGGGCGCCCTGCGCGAGCACGGAGCCCAGATCTACGTGGGCGACCACGTCGGCGACGTCCGCGGCGCCCGCACCGCGGGAGCGCTCTCAGTGGCGGTTCCCACGGGCCCCTGTCCCGAAGCCGAACTGCGCGCCGCCGGCGCCGACGTGGTGCTGCCCGACCTCACCGCGCTGCCGCAGTGGCTCGCCGAGTACGTCGCCACCCGCGAGGTCTGAGCACCGTACGCGCCGTCAGGCGGCCTGGGACGCCCGGGCCGCCTTGCGCTGCGCGGCGGCGGAACGCAGCACGCCCGCAGCGGAGACGGCGAACCCGACGCCCATGAGCATGCAGACGGCCCACGCGTACGAGGGGAACGGATCGGTGCCGAGGAACAGCGGGGCCATCGTCACGAGGGTCGCCACGGCGCCGACGGCGAACACGATGCCGCCGGCCTTGACGAGGCCGTCGCCGGGCCGCGCGTCGTCGGGATGAGGAGTAACAGTCACCCCACCAGGGTAGTTCCCTGGCCGAAGCCGTGAAGCGGGAAGGACCGGGGAACGTCTTGTCACCCGTTTCCGGACCACTAGCCTGGAGGGGGCGGGTCGAAGGACCCGCTGCACTGCTATCCGGAGCCGTTCATCCCGGCCCACCGGACCCGACGAGCACAAGGACAGAGGACGGACGTGCCTACCGGCAAGGTCAAGTGGTTCAACAGCGAGAAGGGCTTCGGCTTTCTCTCCCGCGACGACGGCGGCGATGTCTTCGTCCACTCGTCGGTGCTTCCCGACGGGGTCGAGGCCCTCAAGCCCGGGCAGCGCGTCGAGTTCGGAGTCGTCGCAGGACAGCGCGGTGACCAGGCACTTTCGGTGACGGTCCTGGATCCGGCACCCTCGGTCGCGGCCGCCCAGCGCCGCAAGCCCGACGAGCTCGCCTCGATCGTGCAGGACCTCACGACCCTGCTGGAGAACATCACCCCGATGCTGGAGCGCGGTCGCTACCCCGACAAGGTGCACGGCACGAAGATCGCCGGCCTGCTCCGCGCGGTGGCCGACCAGCTCGACGTCTGATCCCGTCGCGTCCGCGCGTGCCCCGCCGCTCCCCGGAGCCGCGGGGCACGCGCGCGTCCGGCGCCGGCCGTGCCGTTGCGCTACGGGAAGCGCAGCGCGTCGGGCCCGATGGCCGGAACCAGCCCCTCGGCGGCGGCCCTGGTCAGCAGCCCGCGGACCGCCGCGTACCCGGCTTCGCCCAGGTCGGCGGTGAACTCGTTGACGTACAGGCCGATGTGCTGGTCGGCGACCTTCGGGTCCAGCTCCTGCGCGTGCGCGCGGACGTACGGCCGTGACGCCTCCGGGTCCTCCCACGCCATCCGCACCGACGCCCGCGCCGACCCGGCCAGCGCGCGCAGCGTCTCGGCGCCCAGGGAGCGCTTGGCGATGATCGCGCCGAGCGGGATCGGCAGACCGGTCGTGGACTCCCAGTGCTCGCCCATGTCGGCCAGGCAGTGCAGCCCGTAGTCCTGGTAGGTGAACCGGGCCTCGTGGATGACCAGCCCGGCGTCCACCCGCCCGTCGCGCACCGCCGGCATGATCTCGTGGAACGGCAGCACGACCACCTCGCCGACCCCCGCGGGCAGCACGTCCGCCGCCCACAGCCGGAACAGCATGTACGCCGTCGAGCGCTCGCTCGGCACCGCGACGGTCTTCCCGCCCAGGTCCAGGCCCGGCTCGCGCGTCAGCACCAGCGGTCCGCAGCCCCGGCCCAGGGCGCCGCCGCAGGGGAGCAGCGCGTACTCCTCCAGCACCCAGGGGAGCACCGCGTAGGACACCTTCAGCACGTCCAGCTCGCCGCGCTCGGCCATGCCGTTGGTGATGTCGATGTCGGCGAAGGTCACGTCGAGGGCGGGCGCGCCCGGGACCCGGCCGTGCGCCCAGGCGTCGAAGACGAAGGTGTCGTTCGGGCAGGGCGAGTAGGCGATCGCGATCGGCTCAACGGTGCTCATGGCGTTCTCCCCAGGAGACGAGTACGGGGCCCAGCGCGCGGAATCCGGCGGCGAGCGCGCCCAGCGCGTCCCCGATCCGCCAGGCGTCCCGGTCGCGCGGCCCGACGGCGTTGGACACGGCGCGGACCTCCAGCACGGGCAGCCCGTACGCGGCGGCGGCCTCCGCCACCCCGAACCCCTCCATGGCCTCGGCCCCGGCCATCGGGTGGCGGGCCGCCAGCTCGGCGGCGCGGGAGGCGCTGCCGGTGACGGTGGACACGGTCAGCACGGGCGCGAGCAGAGCCCCGGCGGCCTCGGCGGCCCGGGCGGCGAGTTCGGCGGGCGGCAGGTGCACGCTCCGGCCGAAGCCGAGCGCGTCGACGGGGACGAAACCGTCGGGGGTGCCGGCCCCCAGGTCGGCGGCGACGATCGCGTCGGCGACCACGAGGGAGCCGAGCGGGGCGGCGGGCACGAACCCGCCGCCGATGCCGGCGGAGATGACGAGGGAGTAGTCGGCCAGCGCGAGCGCGGTGGCCGTGGCGGCCGCGGCCGCGGCCGGGCCGACACCGCCGACGAGCACGTCGACGGCGGCGCCGGGCAGGTCACGGCGGGTGATGAGGTACCCGCCGCGCAGCCGGCGCGGCTCGGGGGTGACCGGGTCCGGATGAGGGGTCAGACCGGTGGCCACGGAGTCGGCCTCCGCGGCCACCGCGGTCACGACGAGCGCGCGCACGGCGGTCCCGGCTTACTTCAGCTTGAGCTTGAAGGACCAGACGGCGAGCGGCTTGCCGTCCTCGCCGACCTGGACGAAACCGAGCATCTTCGAGGCCGGCGCCTCGCCCTGGCCGCCGGTCGCGAAGACGTCGGCGCCCTGGAAGCTGCGGTAGGTGTTGCCGGACGGCTCCGTGATCGGCTGCCCGTCGAGGACCGCCTGCCACTTCTTGCCGTCCTCGACGACGGCGGGCTCGACGCCCAGGCGCAGCGTGTCGCCACGGCCGTACTCGATGGTCTTGGCGTTCTTGACGCCGGTGAGGCACTCCTGGACCTTGTCCATGGAGAGGTCCTTGCCGTCGCCGCGGCACTCGGACTCGGCGGACACCGACGAGCTGCCGACGGTCACCGTCGCGAGCGGCGTCGGCTTGTCGCAGGCGGACAGGAGGAGGAGGCCGGCAGAGACGGCTCCGAGGGCCGCGACGCTGCGGCGGGCCCTACCCGGGAAAAGCGGTGCGGTCATGAGCCGAAGGCTATCGGGCCACCGGCCCGCGCCGCCGCACGGGGGGTCTTCGGCCACGCCGCGGCCCTGGCCGGGCGGTACGGGACCACGCGCGCGCAGCCGCCCCGACCCCCTCGGGGCCCTGGCCGGGCCCCCGCACCGGCGCGTTCGTGTGCGGCGCCGGATCGGGGGGCCGGCCCCCGGGCCCCGCGCCCCACACGACGGCGTGGCCGGGTTCCGCCGGGCGGCGGGCGCTACGCCACGCGGGTGCGGGCGGAGCCCGGACGGTGCGGGCGCGGGGTCGCCAGGAGGCCGCGGAAGGCCATGACCGTGCCCGCGGCCACCATCGTGGCGGCGACCGCCATCCCCAGCACCCCGTTCAGCGGCAGCACGATCCCGATCCCGCCGCCCAGTACCCACGCCACCTGCAGCGCCGTCTCCGACCGCGCGAACGCCGACGTCCGCACCGCCTCCGGCACGTCCCGCTGGATCATCGCGTCCAGCGACAGCTTCGCCAGCGCCTGGCAGAACCCCGCCGTCCCGGCGAGCACCGCCATGAGCAGCCCGCTGAACAGCACCGCCGCCAGCACCGCCACCGTGAGCGTCACCGCCAGCACCGCCGCGATGATGGCCTCCGGGGCCCGGGCCCGCAGCCACGCGCCCACGGCCGTCCCCGCCGCGTTGCCCACTCCCGCCGACACGCCGACGATCCCGAGCGACACCGCCGCGCTCTGCCCCGCCAGGGGGTGCTCGCGCAGCAGGAACGCCAGGAAGAAGATCAAGAACCCCGACAGGGCGCGCATCGCCGCGTTCGCCAGCAGCCCGCACAGCACCGGCCGGCTGACCGTCCGCAGCCCCGGACGCTTCGAGTGCGCCTCGTGGGTGGACAGCCGTGCCCGCCGCTCCCCCTTCGCCTCGTCCACCTTGTGCGGCAGCTGGAACGCCGCGAACGTCCCCCACACGAAGATCGCGCAGGCCCCGTACAGCGGCCACGGCGGTCCGATCGCGTGCAGCCCGGCCGCCACCGGCGCGGCGGCGCCCGTCGCGAGCAGGCCGGCGAGCGTGACCCGGGAGTTCGCCTTGACGAGTGAGAACTTCGGCGGCAGCAGCCGCGGCACCACGGCGCTGCGCACGACCCCGTACGCCTTCGACGCGACGAGCACCCCCAGCGCCGCCGGGTACAGCTCCAGGCCGCCGGTGGCCACCGCGCCGGACATCATCACCGCCAGCAGGGCCCGCGCCAGCATCGCGCACGCCATCGCCGCGCGCCGCCCGTGCGGCAGCCGGTCCAGCAGCGGCCCGATCACGGGGGCCAGCAGGGTGAAAGGGGCCATGGTGATGGCCAGGTACAGGGCCACCCGGCCGCGCGCCTCGTCCGTGGGAACGGAGAAGAACACCGTGGAAGCCAGCGCGACGGTGATCATCACATCGCCGGCGCCATTGATGGCGTGCAGTTCGATCAGCCGGCCGAGGCCCGATTCACCCGCCCCGTGGGCGTGCGTGGCGCGCCGGATTCCGCGCGCCGTACCGGTGATGGGGAGGTGCAGGGCACGCCCGACGGCCCGGCCGGCCCGTCTGGCCGGTCCCGAGCCGTCGACGGACGACCGTACGGGTGCCACGTGGCCATAGTGCCCCACTCGGCCCTCCCGGGGCCGCCCCGGCGCGTCGCGGGCCACCGGGATGTCCGCGAATCGGACCTCGCATGTGGGCCGAAGGCTTCGGAGGAGGTAGCGTGCGTAGCGCGCCACCGGCGGTTGCTCTTGGCCGCGCGCCTCTTCGCGATCCCGCAGAATGGATCGCAGTGGGGTGCGCCCGAGGCCGATCGGGCGCGGACGTCGACGCGGCCCTCTGGTCCGCTCCGCCCGCGCTACGTACGGACGAGACCGACGGGTCGTTGTGGACGACAGTACGGACGGCGCACTCGTGAGACGGCGTAGGAGAGAACGAGACCTGTGAGTGCTGCGACGACGACGCGAAGCCGTACCCCGCGTACCCCTGACCGCCTGTGCGTCGAGGCGGTAGAACTCGCCCGCGCGGCGGCCGAGGAGGCCGCCTTCCCCGGCGTGGTGGGCGAGCACGTCTCCGCCGTCGCGGAGGGCGACCGGGTCGTCACGCACTTCTTCGAGTGCAAGGAACCGGGCTACCGCGGCTGGCGCTGGGCCGTCACCGTGACCCGCGCCTCCCGCGCGAAGAACGTCACCCTCAACGAAACGGTGCTGCTGCCCGGCGAGGACGCCCTGCAGGCACCCGAGTGGGTGCCGTGGAGCGAGCGGCTGCGGCCGGGGGACATGGGCCCCGGCGACCTGCTCCCCACGGACGCGGACGACCTGCGGCTGGAGCCGGGCTACTCGGGTGAGGACGCCCCGCCGCCGAACGCGGTGGTCTCCACCGAGATGGCCGAACTGGTCGAGGCCGAGGACGCCGACGTCACCGACCGGGTGGTCGTCCCCGCGCGCGGCTCCATCACGGCCGTCGCCGAGGAACTGGGCATGCGGCGGGCACGGGTGCTCTCGCGGTACGGGCTGCACAGCGCGGCCGACCGCTGGGACGAGTCCTTCGGCGCGAAGACCCCGATGGCGCAGGCGGCGCCCGCGTCGTGCGTCTCCTGCGGCTTCCTCGTCGCGATCGGCGGGTCGCTGGGCCAGGCCTTCGGGATCTGCGCGAACGAGTTCGGACCGGCCGACGGCCGGCTGGTGTCCCTCTCCTACGGGTGCGGGGGCCATTCGGAGGCCGCCGTCATGCCGAAGCCGCTCCGGCCGGCGCCGCCGGTGCTCGACTCGATGGCGACGGACGAGTTCCCGCTGCGGCCCGCCGCGGGGACCGGCTCGGTCCCGGAGGCCGACCTCCCGTCCGCCGACCTCGGCCACTCCTGACCCGTCCCCCGGACCCGTTCCCCGCGTACGCTCGGGGAATGGGGGAGACGGACGCTGACATGGTGGGGATGACCGGCCGGGTGACCGGGACCGTCGGGCCGGGCCTGGTCGGAGAGGTCATCGTGCGGATCCGGGGCGGGGCCGAGCACTTCCTCGCCCATCCGGCCCCGGGCGAGGGCCTGCTGACGGTCGGAACCCTCGTGACGGTCGTCGAGCACCTTCCGCCGCGCACGGTGTACGTGATGGCCGCCTATCCGGTCGGCTGAGCGCGGTACAGCTCCCGCGCGCGGGCGGTGTCGACGGGGCCGTCCAGCGACAGGAAGTGCTCCAGCTGCCAGGCCTGCGTACGCTCCGCCTGCCGGCTGGTGGTGGTCACCCACGGCGGGTAGACCCGGAAGGCCCGCTTGCCCCCGGCGCCGTCCACCGAGACGACGCCCCGGCGGCGGAGCACGCCGAGGGGCAGGACGAACTGGCCGAAGCCTTCGCCGTCCCGGCTGCTGACGACGAAGAGGTCGACCGGGTCCGACACGTCGAAGGGCGCGATGGGTCCTCCGCCCGGGGCCCTCTTCCAGACGGTGACGAACTGGCCCGCCTTGGTGGGCGTCGTCCTGGCCGACCGGAAGCGGACGGCGAGGCCGTCCAGGGTGAACGCGCACGCGTCGTACGCGGCGCTCTCGGCCTCGGGGACCGGCGGCGAGCAGTCGAACCCGCAGGGAACGTAGACGCGCTCACGCGCTGCGAGCAGGTCGGCAGGGGGCCGGGAAGGGTGCGCCGTCATCCGTCCACCCTGTCATGTCCACCGGCCGGTCCGGTCCGCGGCACCCGTGCGTATCAAGATGGCGACAAGAATGATCCCGCCACTTCTCCGGCGGCCCCACCAGGCGCAGACTCGCCCTCGTCGGTGTCGAACGGCACCGCGATAAGGGGGCGTTGCCGATGGCTATCGGCGTCGTGGCGGGAATCGTACTCGCCGCAATCATTGCCTTGATCGGCCTGTTCAAGCTCATGTGGCGGGTGGCCGAACCGAACGAGGCGCTCGTCATCTCCGGCTCCACGCACAAGACCGAGGGCATCGGCGAGGGCATGGGCTTCCGGATCGTCACCGGGCGCGGAACGCTGGTGCTGCCCGGGGTGCAGGCGGTCCGCAAACTCTCGCTGGATCTGAACGAGACCCAGCTGAACGTGGACTGCGTCACCCACCAGGGCATCCCCCTGCGGGTGAAGGGCGTCGTGATCTTCAAGATCGGCGACGACATGGTGTCCATCGCCAATGCCGCGCGCCGGTTCCTGGACCAGCAGAAGATGATGCCGGAGCGGGTGCACATCGTCTTCGCGGGCCATCTGCGCTCCATCGTCGGCGGCCTGACGGTCGAGGACATGATCCGTGACCGCGAGAAGCTGACCGGGCAGACGCGGGCGGCCTGCGGGACCGAGATGGAGAAGCTGGGTCTGATCGTGGACTCGCTGCAGATCCACGAGATCGAGGACCCGACCGGCTACATCAAGAACCTGGCCATGCCGCACGCGGCCGCTGTGCAGCGGGACGCGCGCATCGCGCAGGCCGAGGCGAACCGGCTGGCGACCGAGGCCGAGCAGACGGCCTTCGCGCGGATGGCGGAGGCCACCCGCGACAGCGAGATCCTCCAGGCCGGCTACCAGGCCGAGCGGGACAAGGCCGCGGCCACCGCCCGCCAGGCGGGCCCGCTGTCGGAGGCCGCGGCCAAGCAGGAGGTCGTCGTCCAGGAGACCCGGGTGGCGGAGCTGGAGGCGCACCGGCGCGAGCAGCAGCTCCAGGCCGACGTGCGCAAGCCCGCGGACGCGGCGGCGTACCAGACGAGGACCCTCGCCGAGGCGGAGCGCGACGCCCGCATCTCGGCGGCGCAGGCCAAGGCGAAGGAGACGGAGCTGGCGGCGGCCGCCGAGGCGACCCGGGTGCGGACGGCCGCGTCCGCCGAGGCCCAGGCCACCGAGGCGCGCGGGCTCGCGGCGGCGACGGCGACGCGGGCGAGCGGTGAGGCGGAGGCGGCGGCCACCCAGGCCAAGGGCCTCGCGGCGGCCGAGTCGGCGCGGGCGAACGGCCTGGCGGCGGCGGAGGCGGCGAAGGCGAAGGGCCTCGCCGAGGCCGAGGCGATCAAGGCGCGGGCCGCCGCGCTGGCGGAGAACCAGGAGGCGGTGGTCGCGCAGCAGCTCGCCGAGAACTGGCCGGCGATCGTCGAGGCGGGCGCGGGAGCGTTCGGGAACGTCGAGCACATGGTGCTGCTCAACGGGGCCGAGGGGATGTCCGAGATGTTCGCGAAGGCCCTCACGATGGGCGGCGCGGGCCTGGGCATGGCCCGGCAGATGCTGGCCTCGATGGCCCAGCCGTCGCCGGAGCCCCGGCAGGCGCCGGAAGCCCCGCAAGCCCCTGCCGTCACCCCCGTGAACGGCAAGGGCCCGCACCAGCAGATCCCGATCGACGACCGGGCCTGAACCCGGCCCGGCCCGGGGCCGCGATGCCCGGGGCCCCTGGGGCCCGGCGGGCGGCACCTGCCGGGTTGCCCCGGCGGTGGCCGGAAATCGAGCTTAGGGCGTGGCCGGGCACCGGCCCGTGCGCTGCGCGCAAGGATCGTTGACCTTGCGCGCAACGCCCCCTGCCCGATCAGCCGCTGGCCCCGTCACGGCAGCCGTCCGGCCGGGCCGGTCCGGCGTAGTTCCGACGGGCTGGTCCCGTAGGCCTGCCGGAACGCCCGGCTGAAGACGGCCGCGCTGGTGAACCCCCAGCGGGCGGCGATCGCGTGGACGGGCCGCCCGGCCAGCGCGGGCCGCAGCAGGTCGGCGCGGCAGCCCGCCAGCCGGCGGCGCCGGATGGAGGCGGCGACCCCCTCCGGCCGCCCCTGGAAGAGCAGGTGCAGGCGGCGCAGCGAGATGTGGTGGCGGGCGGCGACCATCCCGGGGGTGAGCTCCGGGTCGCCGAGGTTGCGCTCGATGAAGGCGTCGATCTGCCGCAGCAGCACCTCCTCGCGGGCCTCGGCGGGGAGGTCGTCGTGCACGTCGAGGCGTTCGGCGAGGCAGGCCGCCGCGAGCCCCAGGGCGGCGGTGCCCAGGTGGGCCAGCTCCCGTTCCCCGCAGCCTTCCGCGTGGGCGTCGACCGAGCCGAGGAACCGGGCCAGGACCGCGCCCGTGCCCCGGCCGGCCGGGATCCGCTGGGCGAGCAGCCGGTCCACCCGGTCGGGGCGCAGCGGCAGCGCGGTGCGGGGGATCTGCAGGACGACGGCGCGGACCAGGGCGTCGTCCTCGCCGGGGGCGCCCGCCTCGTAGGGGTGGGAGGTGTCCCACAGCACCAGGTCTCCGTCGACCGGCCCCGAGTCGGCCCGGTGCCGGTCGACCCACATGGGGCCGCCGGTGACCAGGGCCAGCTGGTACTGCCCGGGGTCGCCCCGGCGGATGTGGCCCGGGGTGCGGCGCGAGCGCAGCGGGGCGTAGTGGAAGGTGGAGACCCGGACGGGGCCCAGGTCCAGAACGGCGGCGTCGGCGCGGAAACCGCCGGGGTCCACGCAGCGGATCGCGGTCGGCGCGAGGGAGCGCGCCACGACGTCCGTGAACCGGTCGAACCTGTCCCGCGGCGCCACGGCGGCCGAGGACATCGCCGCTCTCATTTCCGGTACCCCTCCCACCACGTCACGGCGGCCATGGACATGACCAGTCCCGTTCCGTGGGCAGGGACGCGGCCCGACTCCCGCCGGTTCCCCTCGTGTTCAGCTGCCGGACCGCCGCCTGAACAGCCGCTTTCCCCCGACGGCCAGGGCCGTTGCCGCCGCCAGCACGAGCACGCCCTTGCCGTAGCCGCCGCCCCGGCCGGCCGGCCCGCCGTCCGCCCGGTCCCCGTTCCCGCCGCCCGCCGCACCGGAGGGGGCCGGACCGGAGGCGGAGGGACCGCCCCCGGCGGCCGGTCCGGGCGGGACCACCGCAACGGCCACCACCCTGCTGTTCGCACCCTCCGCCCCGAACATCAGCGTCTTCCCGTCCGGGGTGTACGTCACCGACTCCGCCTGCCCCTGCCACGGCGCGTCCACCCGCTCGCCCCCGCCCTCGGGCCGGCCGTCCTTCCACGGGTAGGTACGGGCCGTGAAGTAGCCGCGCAGCGTCAGCCGCCCGCCGTCCGGCGAGAACGCCCCGTCCGTCACCCACGGCACGTCCGCGACCCGCCGGAAGACGTTGGGACCGTCCGCCGACAGCCGCTCCGGACCCTCGTACAGGCCGCCCCGCTGCTCGTTCTTGCTGGCGATGTACGCCCGGCCCGTCACCGGATGCACCATCAGGGCCTCCGCGTTGCGCGGCCCGTCGGCGTAGGTCACCGTGAACTGCTCGGCCTTGACGGTGGTGTCGCGCAGCTCCTTCGGCTCCGGGAAGCGGTAGATCCACACGTGGTCCCAGGTGCCGTCCCGGTTGTCCCCGATGTCCCCGACGTACAACTGCCCGTCGGGGCCGAGCGAGATGGCCTCGACGTCACGGGGGGTCCCGATGCCGCTCATCGTCACCCGGGCCACGGTCCGGCCCGTCGCCGAGTCCACCGCGTACACGTACGGGCCGTCGTCGCTGTCGTTGTGCGTCCAGTAGACGCCGGGGTGGATCCGGCTCGCCGCCAGTCCGCTCGACTCCGTGATCCGCGGATCGGTGATGGTGAACCCGGACGCGCCGGGCCGGTCGTCCGCCGGGGCCGCCACGGCCGGGGCGGCGGTCCCCGCCAGCAGGGCCGCGCACAGCAGGGCGGCCGCAACGGCGGGGACGGAGGGAAGGGCGGTCCGTACGGGCAACAGGCGCATTCCCCCAGCCTGCCAGCCCGTCCGGCGTGTCCGGCATCACAGGAATACCTGTCGCGTGATCCGCGATGATGACCGGATGCGTTTCATGTTCGTCGGCGACTCCATGACCATCGGACGCGCCGGCGACTACACCTGGCGCTACCGGATGTGGCAGCACCTGGCCGCCACCCTGGACGGCCCCTTCGAGATCGTCGGCCCGCGCACCGCGCTCTACGACGCCGCCACCGGCGCGGGCACCAGCCACGCCTACGCCGCCCCCGGCTTCCCCGCCGACGCCCGCCGCCACCTCGCCGGCTGGGGCGAGGGCTGGCAGCACATGGCCCCGCTCATCGGCCCCGCCGCCCACGAGGGCCGCGCCGACGTCCTGCTCGTCTCCCTCGGCCTGATCGACCTCGGTTTCTACACCAAGGCCGAGCAGACCGCGGCCAACGTGCGCCTCTTCGTCGACGCGGCGCGCCGGGCGCGCCCCGGGATCCGCATGGTGTTCCTGCCCGTCATCCCGAACGTCCGCGCCCAGGAGGACCCGCCCTTCGCGGCGGAGGTCACCCGGTTCAACGAACTGCTCGCCAAGGCGGTCGCCGACCTCACGACCGACGCCTCGCCGGTCCTGCTGGCCGCGCGCCCGCAGGCGTACGAGATCGCCCACGACACCTACGACGGCACCCACCCCAACGCCTCCGGAGAACACCGCCTGGCGGGCGAGTTCGCGGCCGTCCTGCACCAGGCCTGGGGCATCGGCGGCCCCTACCGCCCCGCCCGCGAGCCGTAACACGCCGACACCGGCGGGGTCTTGCCTGGAGTGGACTCGAAGCAGTTGGCTTGGGGCCCATGAAGTACACGCAGCTCGGACGCACCGGACTCAAGGTCAGCCGACTCGTCCTCGGCACCATGAACTTCGGCCCCCAGACGGGCGAGGCCGAAAGCCACGCCCTGATGGACGCGGCCCTCGACGCCGGCATCAATTTCCTCGACACCGCCAATGTGTACGGCTGGGGTGAGAACAAGGGCCGCACCGAGGAGATCATCGGGACCTGGTTCGCCCAGGGCGGCGGCCGCCGCGACAAGACGGTGCTCGCCACCAAGGTCTACGGCTCGATGGCCCCCGAGGGCGCGGCGTGGCCCAACTACGACCGGCTCTCGGCCCTGAACATCCGCCGCGCCGTCGATGACAGCCTCAGGCGGCTGCGGACCGACCACATCGACGTCTACCAGTTCCACCACGTCGACCGGCAGACCCCCTTCGAGGAGATCTGGCAGGCCATCGAGGTCCTCGTCCAGCAGGGCAAGATCCTCTACGCGGGCTCCTCCAACTTCCCCGGCTGGAAGATCGCGCAGGCCAACGAGACCGCCGCCCGCACGGGTCGGCTCGGACTGGTCAGCGAGCAGTGCCTCTACAACCTCGCCGAGCGGCGCGCCGAGATGGAGGTCATCCCGGCCGCCGAGGCGTACGGACTCGGCGTCATCCCCTGGTCCCCGCTGCACGGGGGCCTGCTGGGCGGCGCGATCCGCAAGGCGGCCGAGTCGGGGCGCAGTGCCTCCGGCCGGTCGGCGGACGCGCTGGCCAACAGCTCGGTACGGGCGCAGGTGCAGGCGTACGAGGACCTGCTCGACAAGCACGGCCTGGAGCCCGGCGAAGTGGCCCTGGCCTGGCTGCTGACCCGGCCCGGCGTCACCGGACCGATCGTCGGTCCCCGTACCGCCGAGCAGCTCGCCTCCGCGCTGCGGGCGGTGGAGCTGGAACTCTCCGGGGAACTCCTCGCCTCCCTGGACGAGGTCTTCCCGGGGCCGGGGGCCTCGCCGGAGGCCTTCGCCTGGTAGCGGGCCGGCCGGGGCGGCCGCCGGGCGGGTCCTACTGTCCGACGGCGGCCGCCACGGCGACGACGACGAACATCAGCACGAGCACACCGGCCATGACACGGTTTCTGGTCTTCGGGTCCACCCGTCGAGACTAACGTGACCGCCCCCGCCCCCGGCGCCGGGGGCTGCGAGACTTTCGCCATGGTGGTGACCGTGGAAGACGTACGGCGGCTCGCGCTCGCGCTGCCGCGCACCGAGGAGCACCTCGTCCGCGACCGGGTGAAGTTCCGGATCGGGCGGATCGTCTACCTCGCCCTCTCCCGGGACGAGAGCGAGCTCGGGTTCGCCTTTCCCAAGGAGGAGCGGGCCGCGCTGGTCGCGTCCGAGCCGGCGAAGTTCTCCCTGCCCGGCGCCGGTGACCTGCGCTACAACTGGGTGCACGCCCGGATGTCCGCCCTCGGCCACGGGGAGCTGGCCGAGCTGGTCACCGACGCCTGGCGGATGTGCGTACCGGCGAAGGTGGCCCGCGCCCACCTGGAGGGCGGGCTGCCGCCCGCGCCCGGCCTCGACGGGCTGCGGGAGGCCGCCGCGGTGTTCGGGGCCTTCCCCGGAGTCGACCGCAGCTGGCGGGCGCTGGTCGCCGACACCGCCCCCGGCCTCGACCTGTCCCGGGCCGCGCACCGCACCGCCCTGCACCGCTGGCTCAACGCCTGGGGCTGCCGCATCCGCTACCCCCGGGACGGCGAGCCCGACCCGCTGGGGACCGGGCTCGACGCCTGGTGGGGCCGGCACAGCCTGCCCGGGGCCCCGCTCGCGGCGCTGGCCGACCGGGACGTCGCCCGGCTCGCGGCCGCGTACGGGGACCTGGCCGCGCTCCCGCTCGGCCGCCGCACCCTCGGGCCGACCGCCGCCGCCAAGGCCCTGTTCGCGCTGCGGCCGCGCACCGTGATGCCCTGGGACGCGGCGATCGCGACCCGCATGCACGGCGCGCGGGACGCCGCCGCCTTCGACCGGCACCTGCGCACCGGAAGGGCCTGGGCGCAGGCCGCGCTCGCCGGGAGCGGCCTGGACGAGGACGCGCTGACCGCCTGGCTGGGCCGGCCCGGACTCCCGCTGGCCAAGGTCCTCGACGAGTACCTGTACGTCACCCTCAGCCACCGGGGCGGCGACGCCCCCGACCCGGCCGGGCGCGCTCAGCCGGCCGCGGTCACCAGTGCGGGCTCCTCGGTGATCCGGGCCGGCCGGGGCCGGGCCAACGCGACGTAGCTCGACGTGCGCAGGGCCACCGACACGTCGAGCCGGCCCGCGTTGAACCAGATCTCCTCCCGCTCCAGCAGCTCCGGATCGACCACCACCTCCACCGACGGGTCGAAGCTCACCGGCATGATCGAACCGCTGGCGCAGCCCGTCAGCTCCTCGGCGACCGCCCGCACGGCGAAGGAGGCGTTCGTGCCCCCGTACGCCGCCCGCACCGCCTCCAGGTCGACGCGCCGGTGCCCCGGCACCACGGCGATGACGTAGCGGCGTCGTTTGCGTCCCAGCGCGACTCTGATGACCAGGCACTTGGCGGCCTCTTCGAGGCGGTGGCCGCGGATGAGGCTGGCGAGTTCGGTCTGGCCCTCCGGGGCGTGGTGGAGCAGCCGGTAGTCGGCCCCTCCGTCGCCCAGGAGGTCGAGCAGGCGGGTGTAGCTGTCCGCGATCGCGGTCGCAGAGGTCACAACGGTCCTTTCCGGAAACTTCGTTGGCGGTGACTCAGCGGTCGCGCAGCTCCAGGGTGCAGCACTTGACGCTGCCACCCGCCTTGAGGAGCTCGGAGAGGTCGACCCCGATCGGCTCGAAGCCGCGCTCGCTGAGCTGGGCCCGCAGACCGGTCGCCGCCTCCGGCAGCAGCACGTGGCGGCCGTCGGAGAAGGCGTTCAGCCCGAAGACCGCGGCGTCCTCGGCGGTGGCGAGGATCGCCCGGGGGAACATCGTGCGGAGCACGGACCGGCTGCCCTCGGAGAAGGCGGCCGGGTAGTACATGACCTCGTCGTCGGAGAGCACGGCCAGTGCCGTGTCCAGGTGGTAGAACTCCGGGTCGACGAGGGTCAGGCTCGTCACCGGCAGGCCGAAGAACTCCTGGGCCTCGGCGTGCGAGCGCGGATCGGTGCGGAAGCCGGTGCCGGCCAGCAGCCGGCGGCCGACGGTGAGGATGTCGCCCTCGCCCTCGTTGATGAACTCGGGCCACAGCACCTCGCGGTAGCCCCGGCGCTCGAACCAGTCGAGGTACGCCGGACCCTCCGCGGTGCGCTGCGCGTGCCGGAAGCGGGCCCCGTAGACCTTGCCGTCGACCACGGTGGCGCCGTTGGCGGCGAACACCATGTCGGGGAGGCCGCCGACCGGGTCGATCTCCTCCACGAGGTGGCCGAGGTCGAGGTACAGGTCGCGCAGCCGCTCCCACTGGCGGAGGGCGAGGGCGGTGTCGGTGCGCTGCTCCGGGTGCATCCAGGGGTTGATCGAGTACGTGACGTCGTAGTGCTGGGGACGGCACATCAGCAGCCTCCGCCGGGTGGCGACGCGGGACGGGACCGGGAGGGTGGCGGTGGGCTCGGTGAACGGCACGGGGACTCCTTCAAGGGTGACTGGAGGGGCCGGGCCGCCCACGGGATGGGGTGGGCGGCCGTCATCGGGGCACGGTGCGTCAGCGGGCGGAGGCGGGCGGGTACTCGGCGTGAGCATGCCGGGATCGCCTCTACTGCTCCTTTTTCACCGGAATCCGGATTCCGCGCCCCGAAGTCCGGGCCACCGGAACATGAACCGTCCCGGAACCCTGCGCTTCACCGGCCCGGGGGTGGGGCGGGGCGCGACGGGGCGCGACGGGGCCGGGCGGGACGGGGCGCCAGGGGACGGGGCCCGCTCAGCCCGTCAGGGGCCAGGCCTCGACGACCTCGTACCGCGGCTGCTCACCGGGGACACCGCTGGTGGGGAGGTTGCTGCGGACGAGGCTGAGGGTGTCGACCCGCCAGGGCGTGCCCTCGAAGCCCGCGAGCGCGTCGAGGAACGGCCGCAGGTCGGCGGCGCCCCGGCTGCGGGCGAGGGTGAGGTGGGGGGTGTAGCGGCGGTGCTGCTCCATCGGGATCCCGGCCCGCCGGGCGGCGGCGTCGGCCCGCTCGGCGAGCAGCCGCAGGGCGTCGAGGCCGCCGGCGGCTCCGGTCCACAGGGCGTGGTCGCCGAAGTGGCCCGCGCCGTGCAGGCGCAGCGCGAAGGGCTCGGTACGGGTGGCCGCGCGGGCGAGGCGGGCGTGCAGGTCGGGGAGGAGCCGGGCGGGGACCTCGCCGAGGAAGGCGAGCGTGAAGTGCCAGCCCTCCTCGGCGGTCCACCGCAGCCCGTCCCCGCGGGGCACCCCGGCGAGCGCGGCCCGCAGTTCCTCGACGGCCCCGTCGGACGGCAACACGGCGGCGAACAGCCTCATGCCCCGACGATATCCCCGCGCGCGGGCTCCGCGGCCCCCGACCGGGCCCCGGCCGGGCCCCGACCGGGCCCCGACCGGGCCCCGGCCGGGGGAAGGGCTACGCCGCCTTGACCAGTGCGCGGGCGCGGTCGGTGCGGGCGGCGGGGACGAAAGCGATCCCGTGGCGGTTCACGCTCAGGCGGAGGTTGCCGACCCGGGAGAGGACCACCGCGACGCCGAGCGCCGCCGCGAGGGAGACCAGGCCGCCGGCGGCCATGCCGAGGCGGGCTCCGTAGGTGTCGGTGATCCACCCCACGAGCGGCGCCCCGACCGGGGTGCCGCCGGTGAAGACCATCATGAACAGCGCCATGACCCGCCCCCGCATCTCGGGGTCGGTGGCCATCTGGACGCTGGAGTTGGCCACCACGTTCACGGTCAGGCCGAACATCCCGACGGGCACCAGCAGCGCCGAGAACAGCCAGAAGGACGGTGCGATCGCCGTCACCAGCAGCAGGGCGGAGAAGAGGACCGCGGCCGTCACCAGCACCCGCAGCCGGGCCTGGCCCCGGCGCGCGGCCAGCAGGGCGCCGACCAGGGAGCCCGCCGCGATCAGGGTGTTGAACAGTCCGTACGTGTCGGCGTCGCCGTGGAAGACGTCGCCGACGAAGGCCGACAGCCAGATCGGGAAGTTGAACCCGAAGGTGCCGATGAAGCCGACCAGCACGATGGGCCACACCAGCTCCGGCCGGCCCGCGACGTACCGCAGGCCCTCCCGCAGCTGTCCCTTCGCGCGCGGCTGCGGTGTGACGGGGTGCAGTTCGCGCGTCCGCATCATCAGCAGGCCCGCGATGGGCGCCGCGAAGGACAGCCCGTTCAGCAGGAAGGCCCAGCCGGAGCCGACGGCGGTGATGAGCACGCCGGCGATCGCCGGGCCGACCAGCCGCGCGGACTGGAAGTTGGCGGAGTTCAGGCTGACCGCGTTGGCGACCTGCGCGGGACCGACCATCTCGGAGACGAACGTCTGCCGGGCCGGGTTGTCGAGGACGGTGACCAGGCCGAGCAGGAAGGCCGCGAGGTAGACGTGCCAGACCTGGACGTGTCCGGCCAGGGTGAGGACGGCGAGCGCGATGCCGGTCAGACCCATGGCGCCCTGGGTGGCCAGGAGCAGCGGCCGCTTGGGCAGCCGGTCGGCGAGGACGCCCCCGTAGAGGCCGAACACGAGCATCGGCAGGAACTGCAGGGCGATGGTGATGCCGACCGCGGAGGCCGAGCCGGTCAGGGAGAGGACCAGCCAGTCCTGGGCGATGCGCTGCATCCAGGTGCCCGTGTTCGAGACTGCCTGGCCGGCCGCGAAGAGCCGGTAGTTGCGGATCCGCAGCGAGCTGAACATCCCCCGGCCGGCGCCGGGAGGCGTTCCCGGGTTCCTGCCCGGGGGGACTGCGTTGGAGGGGGTGGATGTGTGGCCGGGTGCGGAGTCTGCTCCGGTTCCCGTACTCAAAAGCGTTCGCCTCCTGGCGTCGTTCCTATAGGTGCGCGAGCTTCTCCAGGACGGGTGCGGCCTCGCGGAGCTTGGCCCATTCGTCCTCGGTGAGCTCGGCCGCGAGCCCGGCCAGGAAGGCGTTGCGCTTGCGACGGCTCTCTTCGAGCATCGCCTCGGCCTCCTCGGTCTGGCTGACCACCTTCTGGCGGCGGTCCTCGGGGTGCGGCTCCAGCCTGACCAGTCCCTTGGCCTCCAGCAGGGCGACGATGCGCGTCATCGACGGGGGCTGGACGTGCTCGCGCCGGGCCAGCTCACCGGGGGTGGCCTGGCCGCAGCGGGCGAGGGTGCCGAGGACCGACATCTCGGTCGGGCTCAGCGATTCGTCGACGCGCTGGTGCTTCAGGCGCCGGCCCAGCCGCATGACGGCGGAGCGGAGGTCGTTCACGGCGGCAGCGTCGTCGCCATGGGAGAGGTCAGGCATGTACTTAGAATAACTCATTACTTTTCCTAAGGAACACCGGGTGGGGGTCGTCACTCGTACGGGTGAGTCGGCGGCGGAAAGTGACACGCGTCCACGCCGTCTGGCCCGACCCTTTCGGCATGGGGACACATGTGCTGAGCGTGCGCATAGACGGGGAGCTGCTGGAGCGGCTCCGGAACCATGCCGCCAAACGCGGAATGAGCGTCCAGGACTATGTCGTCCGGACGCTCATTCGCGATGACTTCGACGAGCGGTTCAAGACCGCGGTCGACGAGACGGAGAAGTTCTACGGTCTGACCTGACCTGACCTGACCGCCCGCGGTGAAGGGGCGGCTACGTGAGGCCGAGGGCCGGCATCGCGTAGTAGAAGGCGAACACCGCCGAGACGACGTACATCGCCGCCGGGACCTCGCGACCCCGGCCGGTCGCCAGGCGCAGCACGCTGAAGCTGATGAAGCTGATGCCGATGCCGTTGGTGATCGAGTAGGTGAACGCCATCATCACCATGGCCAGGAAGGCCGGGACGGCGATGGTGAAGTCGTTCCAGTCGATGTCCCTGACCGAGCCGGCCAGGATCAGGAAGCCGACCGCCACGAGGGCGGGGGTGGCGGCCTGCGAGGGCACCATGGTGGCCAGCGGGGTCAGGAAGAGCGAGACGGTGAAGAGGCCGCCGGTCACGATGTTCGCCAGACCGGTGCGGGCGCCCTCGCCGACGCCCGCGGTGGACTCCACGAAGCAGGTGGTGGCCGAGGAGGAGGTCGCGCCGCCGGCGGCGACGGCCAGGCCGTCCACCAGCAGGACCCGGTTGATGCCGGGGAAGGTGCCGTCCGGCTTCGTCAGCTTGGCCTCGTCGCCGACGCCGAGGATCGTGCCCATCGCGTCGAAGAAGCAGGACAGCAGCACGGTGAAGACGAAGAGCACGCCGGTCAGCACGCCGACCTTGCCGAAGCCGCCGAACAGGCTGACCTGGCCGACGAGGCCGAAGTCGGGCGCGGCCACCGGGTTGCCGGGCCACTGCGGCACGGTCAGGCCCCAGGCCAGGTCCGGCAGGTCGGCGACCGCCTGTACGGCGACGGCGATCAAGGTCATGACCACGATGGAGATCAGGATCGCGCCGGGCGTCTTGCGGATCAGCAGGGCGAGCGTGAGCAGGACCCCGGCCACGAAGATCAGGACCGGCCAGCCGTGCAGGTGGCCGTTGCTCCCGAGCTGGAGCGGGACCGTGGTGTGCGCGGCGTCCGGGATGCGGGTGACGAAGCCGGAGTCGACCAGGCCGATCAGCATGATGAACAGGCCGATGCCGATCGCGATGCCCTTGCGCAGCCCCAGCGGGACCGCGTTCATGACCCGCTCGCGCAGGCCGGTGGCGACCAGCAGCATCACCACGAAGCCCGCCAGGACCACCATGCCCATGGCGTCGGGCCAGCTCATCCGCGGGGCGAGCTGGAGGGCGACGACGGTGTTGACGCCGAGGCCGGCCGCGAGGGCGATCGGGACGTTGCCGATCACGCCCATGAGGAGGGTGGTGAAGGCCGCCGTCAGCACGGTGGCCGTGACGAGCTGGCCGCTGTCGAGCTGGTGGCCGTACATGTCCTTCGCGCTGCCCAGGATGATCGGGTTCAGCACGATGATGTAGGCCATCGCGAAGAAGGTCGCGAAGCCGCCCCGGAACTCCCGGGCCACGGTCGAACCGCGCTCCGAGATCTTGAAGTAGCGGTCGAGGCTGGTGGTGGGGGCCGCGGCGGGTGCCGAGGTGCTCATGCGGTCCTCAAACGGGTTGATTGGGTGGTTCATACGAACGAAACCGGCCGTAGGCAAACCGTTTCAGTATGAACACATGAACGAGAGGCAGTCCATCTCCGCGCGTAGACCCCAAATCCGGCCACCTAGACTGGTCCCCATGGCGAAGTGGACTGCTCAGCACGAGGCGCCCGAGCCCCTTGAGGGCCCGGTGGTCGCCACCATCACCGGCGGCACGATCCTCTGGTTCGCCATGTTCCTCGTCCAGCTGCCCTTCTACGGGTGGTTCTCGGACCGGGACCTGCTGTGGTGGGTGTGGACCTGCGCGGCCGGCGGCGGGCTCGGTCTCATCGGCATCTGGTACGTCCGGGGCCGCGACGCCGCCCTCAAGCGCCACGCCGCCGAGCAGGCGGCCGCTGCTGCCGCCCGGGGCGCCGGAGCGGACCCCGCGTCCCCCGGCACGCCCGGTGGTGCGCCCGGCTCCGAGGGCTAGGGCCCGGACGCCGGCCCCGGCGTCGGCGCGGGCCCGGACCCCGGCCCCGGCCTCCACCCCGACCCCGACCCCGACCCCGACCCCGACCCCGACCAAGGGACGATTCCACTCATCCTGAAGTCGGATCTTCCGACTTCTCGGCGGGTGAACCGTCCCGGCGCCCTTTACCGTCGAAAGCATGACGCAGCGGGCGAAGATCGACCATGACGGGCCGGAGCGCTCCGGCGCCGGCCCCGCCATCGACGCGGGAGCGGAGCTGGATCCCGTCCACCCGGTGAAGCCCCCCGCCCCCCGCTTCAAGCCGGGCGGCCTCCTCACCGCCGAGGTAGCCGAGCGGGTCGCCCGCGGCGACGTCAACGACGTGCCCGTCCGCTCCTCCCGCTCCACGGCCGAGATCGTCCGCGCCAACGTCTTCACCCGCTTCAACGCCATCATCGGCGTCCTCTGGGTGATCATGCTCATCGTCGCGCCCATCCAGGACAGCCTCTTCGGTTTCGTGATCGTCGCGAACACCGGCATCGGCATCATCCAGGAAATGCGCGCCAAGAAGACCCTCGACGGGCTGGCCGTCATCGGCGAGGCCAAACCGAGCGTCCGCCGGGACGGCGCCACGGCGGAGATCTCCACCTCCGAGATCGTCCTCGACGACGTCATCGAACTCGGCCCCGGCGACAAGGTCGTCGTCGACGGGACCGTCGGCGAGGCCGACGGACTGGAGATCGACGAGTCCCTGCTCACCGGCGAGGCCGACCCCGTCCTCAAGAAGCCCGGCGACCAGGTCATGTCCGGGTCCTTCGTCGTCGCCGGGGGCGGCGCCTTCACCGCCACCAAGGTCGGCCGCGAGGCCTACGCCGCCCAGCTGGCCGAAGAGGCCTCCCGCTTCACCCTCGTCCACTCCGAGCTGCGCAGCGGCATCTCCACCATCCTCAAGTACGTCACCTGGATGATGATCCCGACCTCGATCGGCCTGATCGTCAGCCAGCTCGTCGTCAAGCAGAACAACGTCAAGGACGCCATCGCCCGCACCGTCGGCGGCATCGTCCCGATGATCCCCGAGGGGCTCGTCCTCCTCACCTCCGTCGCCTTCGCCGTCGGCGTCATCCGGCTCGGCCGCAAGCAGTGCCTCGTCCAGGAGCTCCCCGCCATCGAGGGCCTCGCCCGCGTCGACGTCGTCTGCCTCGACAAGACCGGCACCCTCACCGAGGGCGGCATGGACGTCACCGAGCTGCGCCCCCTGGGCGGCGCGGACCAGGCCTACGTCAGGAAGGTGCTGGGCGCCCTCGGCGAGTCCGACCCGCGCCCCAACGCCAGCCTCCAGGCCATCATCGACGCCTACCCCGACAGCGCCGAGTGGCGCTGCACCGAGTCCCTGCCCTTCTCCTCCGCCCGCAAGTACAGCGGCGCCAGCTTCAGCGAGGGCGACGGCGAGAACAACACCTGGCTGCTCGGCGCCCCCGACGTGCTGCTGCCCGCCGGGGACCCGGCGCTGGAGGAGATCGAGGGCCTCAACGAGCAGGGCCTGCGGGTCCTCCTGCTGGCCCGCTCGGCCCGCGAGCTCGACGACGCCGCCGTGGCCACCGGCAGCAGACCCACCGCCCTCGTCGTCCTGGAACAGCGGCTGCGCCCCGACGCCGCCGACACCCTGCGCTACTTCGCGGACCAGGAGGTCAAGGCCAAGGTCATCTCCGGCGACAACGCCGTCTCCGTGGGCGCCGTCGCCGGGAAGCTCGGGCTGCCGGGCGCCCAGAACACCGTCGACGCCCGCAAGCTGCCCGCCGAACGCGAGGGGATGGCCGCCGTCCTCGACGAGAACGCCGTCTTCGGCCGCGTCAGCCCGCAGCAGAAGCGGGAGATGGTCGCCGCCCTCCAGTCCAGGGGCCACACGGTCGCCATGACCGGCGACGGGGTCAACGACGTCCTCGCCCTCAAGGACGCCGACATCGGCGTCTCGATGGGCTCGGGCTCGGAGGCCACCCGCGCCGTCGCGCAGATCGTCCTCCTCAACAACAGCTTCTCCACCCTCCCCTCGGTGGTCGCCGAGGGGCGCCGCGTCATCGGCAACATCACGCGCGTCGCGACCCTCTTCCTCACCAAGACGGTCTACTCGGTCCTCCTCGCCGTCCTGGTGGTCTGCTCCCAGGTCGAGTACCCCTTCCTGCCCCGCCACCTGACCCTGCTGTCCACGCTCACCATCGGCATCCCCGCCTTCTTCCTGGCCCTGGCGCCGAACACGGAACGCGCGAAGCCGAACTTCGTGAAGCGGGTCATGCGGTACGCGATCCCCGGCGGGGTGATCGCGGCCGTCGCCACCTTCGTCACCTACCTGATCGCCCGCGCCCACTACAGCGGCCCGGACGCCCTCCAGGCCGAGACCAGCGCGGCGACGCTGACCCTGTTCCTCACCTCGATGTGGGTGCTGGCGATCATCGCCCGCCCGTACACCTGGTGGCGGGTGGCGCTGGTCGGCGCGATGGGCGGGGCCTTCCTGATCGTCCTCGTCGTGCCGTGGCTCCAGGAGTTCTTCCAGCTCAAGCTGGTGGGCGTCACGATGCCGTGGATCGCGGTGGCGATCGCGGCGGCCGCGGCCGCCCTGATCGAGTTCACCTTCCGGTGGGTGGGCCGCAGGTTCCCGGCCTGACGGGGCCGCCCGTCAGTCGAACCACCGGTCGCGGGCCAGTTCCGCCGTGCGGGACGGGTCCTCCAGGAGGGCCGCCACCTCGAAGCGGCGGGGCCACTGGCCCGCGGACCAGGCGAGGCCGGCCGCCACGCCCTCCAGCGTGGCCGCGTGGAGGGTGCCGTCCGGGGTGCGGCGCCAGTCCAGTTCCGTGCCGCCGGCGATCAGTTCCTCGTGCTCGACGTACGTCGGCGGCGTGGCCGGGCCCAGGAGGATCCGTACGGCCTCCGGTACCTCGTGCTCCTCGCCCGGGGTGGTCACCTCCGCCGGGACGGTGTCCGAGAGGCGGCGCACCTGGAGGAGCTCCGCCAGGTCGGCCGCGCGGGCCGGGGCGACCGGCAGGAGCGGCAGGCCCCCGGCGAGGGGGAGCAGGTCCGGGGCGTCGGCGACGAGGGCGTCGGCCGCGTCCACCACGACCACCTCCCCGTCGACCACCGCCCGCAGCTCGTCGGGGAGGGTGACCTGCTCGGGATCCAGATCGGCCAGGGCCCCGTAGAGGCCGTGCAGCTGGCGGCCGGTCACCTCGCGGTCCGGGTCGGCGAGGCGGGACAGGAGCTCGGCGGCGCCGCCGGGCTCGTCCAGGAGCGCGGTGACCGTGGTGCGCACGCCGAGGGCGCGCAGGACCTGCTCGTCCTCGAAGCCGGCGGCGTCGGCCGGGGTGTAGAGCCCTTCCAGGAGCGGGTCGCCGCCGGCGGCGCGCAGTCCGGCGGGGCGGCGGCCGTCGAGCACGGGGTGGTCGCGCAGCCACCAGGCGGTGTACGGGCGCACGGACTGCGTGGTGCCGTCCGGGAGCAGGATCCGCACCGGCTGGGTCAGGGCGTCGCGCAGCGGGGGCTGCGCGAGCATCGCCAGGGCCCGGGGCCAGTGGTCGTCATCGACGAGGTCCAGGTCGCGCACGGCGATCAGCTCGGTGGCCACCGGGGGCACCGGGGTCTCGGGCAGCTGGTCGAGGAGGTCCTCGCACCACACGTCGACCGCGTCGAGCAGCCCCGCGTCGTCCGGTTCGGCGAAGTCCCCGTCGCGGGGCTCCAGCTCGTCCGGGTCCAGGACCACGTCGGTGGCGCGGACCAGCTGGAACGCGGTCAGCACGCCGCAGGCGGCCAGTACGTCGGCGTCCCAGCGCTCGGCGAGGTCGGCGTCCAGGTACGGGATCTCGTCCTCGCGCAGTACGGAGGCCAGCGGGCTGCCGGCGAGGAGGAGTTCACCGGCCGGGGTCGGTTCGCCGTCCTCGTCGGGCAGGGCCAGCGCGCCCAGCCAGGGCTCGTCGCCGGGGGCCAGGGCGGAGTCGCGGACCAGGGTGAGGACCACCTCGGCCAGTTCCTCGGCGTCCAGGGCGTCGGCGTCCTCGTCCCAGATCTCGCCCGCGTCCAGCGAGCCCGCCACGGCGGCCCGGACCTGCGGGGTCGTCAGGACGGCGCGCGCGGTGGCGGGGAGGGCGCCGAGCTTCTCCAGCAGCGGGTGCGCGGCGTCCGGGTGGGCCACCTTCAGCCCCAGGCGGGCCAGCGACGCGGGGGTGTCGGCGTAGGGCAGCAGGACGTGGCGCGGGCCGATCGTGGTGCGGCCGTCGGCGAGGGGGACGGGCAGCCCGGACAGCCGGTCGGGGTCCACCCCGGCCAGGGTGTCGTACAGGCGGTGCCACCAGTCCGGGGTGCGCTCGATGCCGGCGATCCGCTCGATGGCGTCGCCGAGCGGCAGCCGGCCCACGCCCAGGGTGCGCAGCTCGGGGCGCCGCTCCAGGCCGGCGGGGAGCAGGGTCGGGAGCACCTCGGCGAGGACCCGTACGGTGTCGGCGCCCGCGCCCTCGACGACCTCGGCCTCGAAGGGGCGCAGCCGGGTCAGCTCCTCGGAGGGGGCGGCCGGGGCGAGGAAGGCGGTGCGGGGCAGGCGCGTCAGGACGGCGGCGCGCAGGGCCCCGTCGAGTTCGCCCTTGCCGAGCGGGCCGGGCACCAGGTCGACCAGGCCGGTGCCCACCGGGTCCCAGGCGCCGAGGAGTTCGGCGTACGCGTCCGCCGCGCGCGCGACGAGGAAGTCGGTCAGCGGACCCGGCGCGGGGTGGCGGCGGGAGGTGTCCAGCGGCAGGGAGGCGATGAGCAGGGCGGGGATGCCGAGGGGTTCGTCGGTGGGGGTCGGCGCGTGGACGACGGGGGCGGTACGGGGGCGTTCGGGCGCGCCGTCGGGGTCCACGGGCACGGCCCAGGTGACGGTCCAGACGGGCCGCAGCCGCTCCTCCACGGGCCGGTCGGCGAGGAGTTCCCGCTCGATGGGGCCGCTGTGGCGGACGGTGCGCCAGCGGTGGGTGCCGGAGGCGGAGTCCTCGATGACGGTGTACGGGCCCTCGGTGCGCCGGTACAGGGTGCGGGCGCCGTCGGCCGGGGTCTCGACGACGATCTCGCGCAGTCCGGGCAGGGTCAGGAGCAGGGCGTCGTCGACGCCCGACAGCAGCCGCTGTGCGAGGTCCTCGGCGGCGCTGTCGCGCAGCGGGAGGACGACGACGGTGTCGTAGCCCTCGGGGGCGGTGCCCTCGGCGGGCAGCGGCAGGCGCAGCAGGGGGACGTGTCCGTCGCGGCGCCGCAGTTCGTCGCCGAGTCCGGGGCTGAACGCGGAGGCCTCGCGGGCCATTTCGCGGGCTTCGGCCAGCGACCAGCGCACGCCCCCGTGGCGGCCGAGGACGGCCGGTTCGTCGGAGACGGCGAGGACGGCGGCGAAGCCGACGCCGAAGCGGCCGACGGAGTCCCGGGCCTCCTCGCGCTTGGCGGAGGCGCGCAGGGTGCTGAGGGATTCCACGCCCGTCGCGTCCAGCGGGGCGCCGGTGTTGGCGGCGGCGAGCACGGCCGGGCCGTGCGGGCCGGCGGGGTGCAGGGTCAGCCGCAGCCGGCCGGGGACCCGGGCGCGGGCCGCGGCGTCGGCGGCGTTCTGGGCCAGCTCGACGACGAGCCGGTCGCGGTAGCCACCGAGCGCCAGGTCCTCCTCGGCGTTGGCGTCCTCGCGGAAGCGGGCCGGGCCCGAGCCCCACGCGTCGAGCACCGAGCGCCGCAGCCGGGCCGTGCTGAAAGGGTCCATGCCGCTCTGGGCCGCCGTCACTCGCACGTTCACGCCGCTGCCTCCAAGATGTGCTGGGCCTGGGAACCTCCTGCCCGGACGCCTTGAAGGTATCGCGTGCGGGGACGCCCCCTACGCCGTGCCCGTCCCGTCCCGCGCCACCCCGCCCCGCGCCACCCCGCCCCGAGAGCCCCGCCCCGCGAACGCCGGAGCCCCCGGCGACACGTGGTCGCCGGGGGCTCCGGACGCCGGTCAGATCCGGCCGCGCCGGGTCAGAGCTGCTCGATCACGTAGTCGATGCACGCGGTCAGCGCCTGCACGTCCGCCGGGTCGACCGCCGGGTACATGGCGATGCGCAGCTGGTTGCGGCCGAGCTTGCGGTACGGCTCGGTGTCCACGATGCCGTTGGCGCGCAGCACCTTCGAGATCGCCGCCGCGTCGATGTCGTCCGAGAAGTCGATCGTTCCCATGACGGCCGAACGCTTGTCGGCGTCCTGCACGAACGGGCTCGCGTACTTCGAGGCCTCGGCCCAGCCGTACAGGTTGCGCGCACTGGCCGCCGTACGGCCCGTCGTGAACTCCAGGCCGCCCTGGGAGTTCATCCACCGCAGCTGCTCGTCCATCAGGAACAGGGTGGACAGCGCCGGGGTGTTGTACGTCTGGTTCTTCAGCGAGTTGTCGATCGCCGTCGGCAGCGAGAAGAACTCCGGGATGTGCCGGCCGGAGGCGTGCACGCGGGCGGCACGCTCCAGGGCGGCGGGGGAGAACGCCGCCAGCCACAGGCCGCCCTCGGAGGCGAAGGCCTTCTGCGGGGCGAAGTAGTAGACGTCGGTCTCGGTGATGTCCACCGGAAGTCCGCCGGCGCCGGAGGTCGCGTCCACCAGGACGAGCGAACCGGTGTCGGCGCCCGCGACGCGCTTGATCGGCGCCGCCACGCCCGTCGAGGTCTCGTTGTGCGTGTACGCGTACGCGTCCACGCCCGCCTCGGCGACCGGCTCGGGGTGCGAGCCCGGCTCGGAGGAGATCACCGACGGCTCGTCCAGCCACGGCGCGAGCTTCGCGGCCTTGGCGAACTTCGAGGAGAACTCGCCGAAGGTGAGGTGCTGCGACTTCCGCTCGATGAGACCGGCGGTCGCGATGTCCCAGAAGGCGGTGGAGCCGCCGTTGCCCAGGATCACCTCGTAGCCCTCGGGGAGGGAGAAGAGGTCCCGGAGTCCCTGGCGCACCGAACCGACCAGGTTCTTGACCGGAGCCTGGCGGTGGGATGTTCCGATCAGGGAGGTACCGGTGGCGGCGAGGGCGTCCAGCGCCTCGGTCCGCACCTTGGAGGGGCCCGCGCCGAAGCGTCCGTCGGCGGGCTTGATGTCAGCGGGAATCTGGATCTCGGCCACGAGCGGAGCGTATCGGGTCCCCGACCGGCTGTCGGAGGCGCGTCCACCCGATGAGACGCACCCGCGCGGTGGCAGGCTGGGCGCCGTGACGTCACCCGGGGAACTCGAACGGACATTGCGGGCGAACCTGCGCGGGGAGGTGGACTTCGGAGCCGCCGCGCGGGCGTTGACGACGATGGACGCCTCCAACTACCGGCGCGTCCCCATCGGTGTCGTCGCCCCGCGCGACGCCGACGACGTGGCCGCCGCCCTCGCCCTGTGCGCGGAGGCCGGCGTGCCCGTCGTACCGCGCGGCGGCGGCACCTCCATCGCCGGACAGGCCACCGGCACGGGCGTCGTCCTCGACCTCACCCGGCACATGGACGCGCTGCTCGCCGTCGACCCGGCCGCCCGGACCGCCGTCGTCCAGCCCGGACTGGTCCTCGACCGGCTGCGCGACGCCGTCCGCCCCCACGGGCTGACCTTCGGACCCGACCCCTCCACCCACTCCCGCTGCACCCTCGGCGGGATGATCGGCAACAACGCCTGCGGCGCCCACTCGGTGGCCTGGGGCACCACCGCCGACAACGTCGCCGAGCTCTCCGTCACCGCCTACGGGGGCACCGCGCACCGCCTCGCGCGCGGCTGGGCGGGCGCCCCGGCGGGCCTGCGGGAGCTCGTCGAGGGGAACCTCGCGGTGCTGCGCACGGGCATGGCCGGCGGCTTCTCCCGCCGGATCTCCGGCTACGGCGGGCTGGACGCGCTGCTGCCCGAGCGGGGCACCGGCCTCGCCCGTGCCTTCTGCGGCAGCGAGGGCACCCTGGGCGTGGTCACCGAGGCGGTGGTCCGGCTGGTGGAACTCCCGGCCGCGCCCGTGCTCGTCGTCCTCGGCTACGCCGACGAGGGCGCGGCGGCGGACGCGGCCGCCGGGCTGCTGCCCCACCGGCCGCTCACCGTCGAGGGCATGGCCGAGGACCTGGTCCGCAGCCCCGCCGGGCTCCCCCGGGGCGGCGCCTGGCTGTTCGTGGAGATGCCCGACGAGGGGGCCGCCCGCACCCTGCTGCGCGGCGCCGACGCCCTGGACGCGGCGCTCGTCACCGACCCGGCCGGGCAGCGGGCCCTGTGGCGGCTGCGCGAGGACGCGGCCGGCACGGCGACGCGGATGCCGGACGGCACCATGGCCTGGCCGGGCTGGGAGGACTGCGCGGTGCCGCCCGCGCGGCTGGGGCCGTACCTGAGGGAGTTCCGGTCGCTGCTGGCGGCGCACGGGCTGCGCGGCACCCCGTACGGGCACTTCGGGGAGGGCTGCGTCCACGTCCGGATCGACTTCGACCTGGTCACCCGGGAGGGCGTGGCCCGCTTCCGGACCTTCTCCGAGGAGCTCGCCGACCTGGTCGTGGCCCACGGCGGGTCCCTCTCGGGGGAGCACGGCGACGGCCAGGCGCGGGCGGAGCTGCTGCCGCGCATGTACGGGCCCGGGGTCATCGCGCTCTTCGCGGCGTACAAGGACGTGTGGGACCCGGCCGGCGGGATGAACCCCGGGATCCTGGTCCGCCCGGCCCGCCTCGACGAGAACCTCCGCTTCGCGGTGCTGCCCCGGACCCCCTTCGCCGGGGAGGTGGCCACCTGCGTCGGCGTCGCGAAGTGCCGCTCCACGGAGGTCGGCGGGGCAGGGGTGATGTGCCCCTCGTACCGGGCCACCGGCGAGGAGCGGCACTCCACGCGCGGCCGGGCCCGGCTGCTGCACGAGATGCTGGCCGGGGAGACGATCACCGGCGGGTGGCGCTCGCCGGAGGTCGCCGAGGCCCTCGACCTGTGCCTGGGCTGCAAGGGCTGCCGCAGCGACTGCCCGGTCGGCGTGGACGTCGCCGCGTACAAGGCGGAGTTCCTGCACCGCCACTGGGCGGGCCGGCTGCGGCCCGCCTCCCACTACCTGCTGGGCGGCCTGCCGGACTGGCTCCGCATGATCACCGCCCTGCGCGCGACCCGGGCCGCGAACGCGGCCGCCCGCCGGATCCCGCTGCCGGGGCTGGCCCGGGAGCGGGCCCTGCCGCCGCTGGCGCCGGTGCCGTTCACCCGGTGGTGGCGCGGGCGGACGGCGGTGACGGCCGGGGAGCGGGCTGCCGGGGAGCAGGCCGTGACGGTGACGCTGTGGCCCGACACCTTCTCGGAGTACCTGGCCCCCGAGGCCGGCCGCGCGGCGGTACGGGTCCTGGAGGCCGCGGGCCTCGCCGTCGCCGTTCCCGCCCGCCGGGTGTGCTGCGGGCTGACGTACCTCTCCACCGGCCGCCTGGACCGGGCCCGTACGGTGCTGCGCCGCACCCTGGACGCCGTCGGGGAGGTACGGGGGCCCGTGCTGGTCCTCGAACCCAGCTGCGCGGCCGCCCTGCGCACCGACCTCCCGGCCCTGCTCCCCGACGACCCCCGGGCGCACCGGCTCGCGGCGGCCGTGCGCACCTTCGCGGAGACGCTGGAGGAGTACGCCCCGCACTGGAGCCCGCCCCGGCTGGACCGGCCCGTGGCCGGCCAGACCCACTGCCACCAGCACGCCGTCCTCGGCGACGCCGCCGACCGGCGGCTGCGCGGGCGCGCCGGGCTGAGCGGGGAGCTCAGCGGGGGCTGCTGCGGGCTCGCGGGCAACTTCGGCTTCGAACCCGGCCACCACGCCGTCTCGGTGGCGTGCGCGGAGGAACAGCTGCTGCCGTCCCTGCGGGCGGCCGCCCCGGGCACGGCCGTCCTCGCCGACGGCTTCTCCTGCCGCACCCAGATCGCGCAGCTGTCCGACGGCCACCGGGCCCGCCACCTGGCGGAACTCCTGGCGGAGGCGCTGTGAGGGGACGCACTGTGAAAACCGCGTGACCGTAAGGCAAAACACGGAGTTACGGTCCTTACATACCCTTAGTCTGGATTCATGCCCGCACCATCCTCGTCCCCGACGACCACCACCAGCACCGGCGCCGCCAGTACCAGCACCGCCGGCGCCGCCCCGGCCCCCGCCGCCCCGGCCCCCGCCGCGTCGGCCCCCGCCGCGTCGGCCCCGGCCTCGGCCTCGGCCTCGGCCCGGAACCGGTTCGGCCCGGTCGCCCTGGTGGTCTCGGCCGGTGTCTCGGTGCAGTTCGGCGCGGCGCTCGCGGTCACGCTGATGCCGCAGGTGGGCGCCGCGGGCGTGGTCACCCTGCGCCTCGCCGCGGCCGCGCTGGTGCTGCTGGTGCTGTGCCGGCCGAAGCTGCGTGGCTACACCCGCTCGGACTGGGGCACGGTCCTCGCCTTCGGCGTGGCCATGGCGGGCATGAACGGCCTCTTCTACCAGTCCATCGACCGCATCCCGCTCGGCCCGGCCGTGACCCTGGAGGTCCTCGGCCCGCTGGCCCTCTCGGTGATCGTCTCCCGCCGCCTGGTGAACCTGCTGTGGGCGGGCCTCGCCCTCGCCGGCGTCGTCCTGCTGTCCGGGCACGGCGGAGGCGGCTTCGGCTTCGGCTCCCTCGACCCGGCCGGCGCGGCCTTCGCGGTCGGTGCGGGCGTGATGTGGGCCGCGTACATCGTCTTCAGCGCCCGCACCGGCCGCCGTTTCCCGCAGGCCGACGGCCTCGCCCTGGCGATGGCGGTGGCTGCCGTCATCTCACTGCCGCTGGGCGTCGCACAGGCGGGTTCCGCCCTGCTCGTGCCGAGCACCCTCGCCCTCGGGCTGGGCGTGGCGGTGCTGTCCTCCGTACTCCCGTACACGCTGGAACTGCTCGCCCTGCGCCGGCTGGCCGCCCCGACCTTCGCGATCCTGATGAGCCTGGAGCCGGCCATCGCGGCGAGCGCCGGGCTGCTGGTGCTGGGGCAGGAGATGTCGGTGCTCGACGGAGTCGCGATCGCCCTGGTGATCGCCGCCAGCATGGGCGCGGTGCGTTCCCAGATCGGCAGGAAGGCACGCGCGGCGCTGTAGGCGGACCGCGATGTGCGGGCCCCTCGCCGGCCGGCTCGTGTCCGGATGTGACAGGGAGCCGTCATTGCGGCCGTCCGGCGGCCCCGTGACCATGGACGCATGTCCCCTTCCCACCGCGTCGTCATCGCGGTCTTCCCGGACGTCGACCTGCTCGACGTCACCGGCCCGGCCGAGGTGTTCGCCCTGGCCAACCGGGAGAGCGGGGGCCGCGCGGGCTACGAGGTCCGGCTCGCGGCTCCCGGCGCCGGCCAGGTGCGAACGGCGGCCGGGGTGCGTCTGGTCGCCGATCTGACCTTCGACGAGGTCGGGGCCGCCGTGGACACCCTGCTGGTGCCCGGCGCCGTGCGGACGGGCCCGGACGGGCCGGTGGCCCGGGTCGACGAGCACGTCGTCGAGTGGGTGAGGGCCACCGCGCCGCACGCCCGCAGGATCGCCTCCGTCTGCGTGGGCGCGCACCTGCTCGCCGCGGCCGGGCTGCTGGACGGCCGCCGGGCGACCACGCACTGGTCGACCGCCGCCCAGCTCGCGGCCGAGCACCCGCGGGTACGGGTCGACGCCGACCCGATCTTCGTCCGGTCCGGCCGGGTGTGGACCGGGGCCGGCATCAGCACCTGCATGGACCTCGCGCTCGCGCTGGTCGCCGAGGACCACGGCGAGGAGCTGGCGCTCGCGGTGGCCCGGCAGCTGGTGATGTACCTGCGCAGACAGGGTGGCCAGAGCCAGTTCAGCGTGCCGCTGAGCCGGCCCGCGGCGGCCCGCAGGGACATCGACGAGCTGCGCCTGTTCATCACCGAGCACCTCGACGGCGAACTGTCGGCGGCCGCGCTGGCCGGGCGGATGTGCCTGAGCGAACGGCACTTCGCCCGGGTGTTCCGGCAGGAGACCGGCACGAGTCCGGCCGCCTACGTGGAGGCCGCCCGGGTCGAGGCGGCCCGCAGGCTGCTGGAGAGCACCGACGAGCCGCTGGAGCGGGTCGCGGCGGCCACCGGGATGGGCTCGGTGGAAACGCTGCACCGCGCCTTCCGCAAGCAGCTCGACATCACCCCGGCGTCCTACCGGCGCCGCTTCCGCACCGCTTCCTGACCACCCCCGCACCGCGTCCGCACGCCCTCGTACCGCGTCCGGCCCTCGTACCGCGTCCGCACCCCTCGTACCGCGTCCGCACCCCTCGTACCGCGTCCGGCCCTCGTACCGCGCGCACGCCCCGTACCGCTTCCGCACACCGCTTCGCGACCTTCCCGATCCCCGGCGCGCGGGCCCCGTGGCCCCGCCGTGCCTCCTCACCGAAAGGAACACCCCACCATGACCGCCTCCGTGAGCCTGCGCGACGTCATCGGCCTCGACAGCACGCCGCCCCGCCTGGCCGAGAGCACCCTGGTCCTGATCGACTTCCAGAACACCTACCGCGGCGGCGTCATGGCCCTCGACGGCGCCGGGGCGGCCCTGGCCGCCGGGGCCCGGCTGCTCGCCGCCGCCCGTGCGGCCGGCACGCCGGTCGTCCACGTCGCCGACGCCGGCTACGACCTCGCGTCCGAGGCCGGCTCCATCAGCGCCGAGGTGGCGCCCGCGGACGGCGAGCCGGTTGTGGTCAAGCAGGTGCCGAACGCCTTCCACGCCACCGACCTGGAGAAGGTCCTGCGCGACCTGGGCGCCGGCCCCGACCTGGTGCTGGCCGGGTTCATGACGCACATGTGCGTCGCCTTCACCGCCCAGGGCGCCTTCAACCTGGGCTACCGGCCCACCGTCGTCGCCGAGGCGACCGCCACCCGCTCGCTGGCCGCGCCCGACGGCACGGTCCTTCCCGCCGCCGCCCTCCAGGCGGCGGCCCTGACCACCATCGCCGATGTCTTCGGCGTCGTCGTCCCCACCGTCGCCGACCTCGCTCCCTGACCTGTACGGGGGTCAGGACAGGGGCAGGTCCAGGAAGGACGGGGTGGGCTCGGGGGAGGTGAAGGCGAGGGTGGCGCGGGGGAGGTTGGCGTCCCCGTAGAAGGGGTCGCGGGCGGCCAGCACCAGCATCACGCGGTGGCCGGGCGGGACGTCGTAGGCCGTGGCCTGGAGGGAGATGTCCGCGCCGATCAGGCTGTCCGGGGCCGAGTGGAGGTCGCTGAACGGGGCGTGCGTGACCAGGTGCGCGGAGCCGTCGGGCGCCAGGTCCATCAGGTACGCCACGAACGTCGACCCGGGGTTCGCGGCGCGGTACGTCACCCGGAGCCGGGGAGTGCCGCGCAGCCGGGCGGTCTCCGGGACCGGCGGGGACGTCCAGACGGCGGCCACCGTACGGTCGACGGCGTCGGCCCGGTAGACCGCGGGCAGGCCGGCCAGTTCCGCGGATCCGGAGCGCACGACCTCGTCGGCGACCCGCACCCGGGTCTCCACCCCGCACACCACCCCGGCCGTCCAGCCCGGCTCAGGCGCTTCGGCGAGCTCCCCGCCGCCGGTGAGGTGCAGGCGACGGGTGCGGCGGGTGAGGGAGTTCCAGGTGGGGTGGCGTTCCAGGGCACGGGTCCACATCACCTCGCCGAGGACCTGTCCCTCGTCGGCGATGCCGTTGTCGACCTCTCGGAGGTGGTGGTCGAACCACCGGTGGGCATCGGTCCAGATCCGGTTCGGCAGGCCGAGCAGGCCGGTCGTCTCGCGGCCTGCGTGGTCGCCGACGGAGGCGTCGAGCCTCTTGGGGCCGGTGAGTTCGCCGAACAGCTTCAGGGTCTGGTTGGCGGGGAAGAGGGTCTCGTGCCACGCCAGGGAGAGGAAGACCGGTACTCGGCGGCGGTTGATCTCCTTGAGGTGGGTGAAGGGCGAGCGCTCCCGCGCCCACCGCAGGTTCTCCTCAGGGTCCCGGCCGGCCAGGACGTTCTCCAGCACCCGCTCGGTCCGCCGGCCCAGCCGGGCGCGGGCCGCCGCGGCGTACAGGGCCTGGACGGCGGAGGCGCGGGCGGTGGAGTTCTCGTAGAGGACCTCCCCGAGGTCGCCCCAGGCGCCGAGCGCCGCGACCGCGTCCACCCGGGTGTCGTGCGCGGCGGCGAGCAGGGCGATGCCCGAGCCGTAGGAGTGGCCCAGGAAGCCGATCCGGGTGACCGGCCCGGCCGTGCGCTCCAGCAGGTGGTCCAGGGCGTGCCCGGCGTCGGCGACGTCGAGCGGCCCGGCGGCGTCCACGTGGCCCTCCGAGGCGGCGAACCCGCGGGCGCTGTAGGCGAGGACGTCGTAGCCGCGCGCCGCGAAGAGGCTCGCCTGCACGGCGTACGTGACCCAGCCCTGGTCCGTCCACGAGGCGGGTACCACCACCACCGGACGCGGCCCGGGTCCGGTGTGCCGCCAGAGCGCGGCGTCGAGCAGGTCCCCGCCCGCGCCGGCCACCTTGCCCCGGCTGAAGACGGCGACGGCCCGGACGGCCGCCACCTCGGCGGCGCGGGCGGGCGGCAGCCCGGCGGGATCGCCGCTCTCCAGGGCGGCGGCGAAGGCGCCGAGGGCCGTCACGTCGAGTTCGGGATGGAGCGGCAGGGATGCTGGGTTCAGCGGTAGGGATGCCGGGTTCAAGGCGTTCATCCTCTTCGTCGATGGGCGTGGACGTGTTCGGATGCGGCTGCGCGAGCGGGCGGCGGAACCTTCAGTATCGGCGCGCCGGACGGCGCTGTCCGGGGGCTTCCCGGCGGACGGCCGAAAGCCTCCCCGGCCGGGTGCGGGGGCGGCCGGGGGAGCGGGCGGGTGGCGCGGTCAATGCGCCAACTCGGTCTCACCCGAACGGGTTTGGGGGTGGTGGCGGGAACCGGACGGGCGCTGCAAAAATCATGCAAGCATGCTTGATTGTTTAAACGGAGGCTGCCAGGCTTCCCCTCACGCCGAGAGGGGAGCACACCGTGCCCGATCCGTCCGCCGTCGCCGTCTTCACCGATCTACGGGAGGAGAGCGGGGAACTAGACGCCCTCGTGAGGGAGTTGCCCGCGTCCGGCTGGGCCGCTCCCACCCCCGCGAGCGGCTGGACCATCGCCCACCAGATCGCCCACCTGCACTGGACCGACCAGGCCGCGCTGCTCGCCCTCACCGACCCCGACGCCTTCGCGCTCAGGGTCGAAGAGGCCCTGAAGGCCCCCGACTCCTTCGTCGACGAGGGCGCCGAGGAAGGGGCCCGGCTGGCCCCCGCCGACCTCCTCGCCCGCTGGCGCGAGGGCCGCCGCGCGCTCGACGCGGCCCTCACCGCCGCCTCGCCCGACGCCCGCTTCCCCTGGTACGGGCCCCCGATGAAGGCCGCCTCCATGGCCAGCGCCCGCCTGATGGAGACCTGGGCGCACGGCCAGGACGTCGCCGACGCCCTCGGGGTCCGCCGCACTCCCGGTGCCCGGCTGCGGCACGTCGCCCGGATCGGCGTACGGGCCCGCGCCTACGCCTACGCCGTGCGCGGACTGCCCGTGCCCGAAGCGGAGGTCCGGGTGGAACTCACCGCCCCGGCCGGCCGCGAGGTGTGGGCGTACGGACCCGCCGACGCCCCGCAGCGCGTCACCGGCCCCGCCCTGGACTTCTGCCTGCTGGTCACCCAGCGCGCCCACCGCGCCGACCTCGCCCTCACCGCCACCGGCCCCGACGCCGACCGCTGGCTCGACATCGCCCAGGCCTTCGCCGGCCCCGCCGGCTCCGGCCGCGCCCCGCGGGAAGACCGGTGAACCGCCGCCCGCTGCGCATCGGCAACGCCTCCGGCTTCTACGGGGACCGGCTCGGCGCCCTGCGCGAGATGCTGACCGGCGGCCCGCTGGACGTCCTGACCGGGGACTACCTGGCGGAGCTCACCATGCTGATCCTCGGCCGCGACCGCCTCAAGGACCCCGGCCGCGGCTACGCCAAGACCTTCCTGCGGCAGCTGGAGGACTGCCTGGGCCTCGCGCACGAGAAGGGCGTACGGATCGTCACGAACGCCGGCGGACTCCACCCGGCCGCCCTCGCCGACGCCGTACGGGAACTGGCGGCCAAGGCGGGCGTCCCCGTCGCCGTGGCCCACGTCGAGGGCGACGACCTCATGCCCTACGAGGAGGGCGCGCTCACCGCCAACGCCTACCTCGGCGGCGCCGGGATCACCGCCTGCCTGCGGGCGGGCGCGGACGTGGTGGTCACGGGCCGGGTCACCGACGCGGCCCTGGTCAGCGGGCCCGCCGCCTGGTGGTTCGACTGGGCGCCGGACGCGTACGACCGGCTGGCCGGGGCGGTGGTCGCCGGGCACGTCCTGGAGTGCGGCACCCAGGCCACCGGCGGCAACTACTCCTTCTTCACCGCCCACGACGTGCGCCGCCCCGGCTTCCCGCTCGCGGAGGTCTCCGAGGACGGCTCGGCCGTCATCACCAAGCACCCCGGCAACGGCGGGGCCGTCACCCCCGGGACCGTCACCGCCCAGCTCCTCTACGAGACCCAGGGCCCCCGCTACCTCGGCCCCGACGTCACCGCCCGCCTGGACACCGTCCGCCTCCACTCCGACGGCGCGGACCGGGTCCGGATCAGCGGCGTCCTCGGAGAGCCCCCGCCGCCGACCCTCAAGGTGGGCGTCACCCGCATCGGCGGCTGGCGCAACGAGGTCGTCTTCGTCCTGACCGGCCTCGACGTCGAGGCCAAGGCCGCCCTGGTGACCGAGCAGCTGGCCGGCCCGCTGGCCGGGGTGGAGTCCGCCGACTGGACCCTGGCCCGGACCGACCACGAGGACGCCGCCACCGAGGAGACCGCCAGCGCCCTGCTGCGGCTGGTGGTCCGCGACCCGTCCCCCGACCGGGTCGGGCGCGCCCTGACCTCGTCGGCGGTCGAACTGGCCCTCGGCAGCTACCCAGGCTTCCACGTCACGGCCCCGCCGGGACCGGCCCAGCCGTACGGGGTGTTCACCTCGGGGGCGGTCCCCGCCGCCCGGGTACCGCACACCGCGGTCCTCCCCGACGGCACCCGGGTACCCCTTCCGGCCCCGCCGGCGTGCGAGGCCCTTCCGGCCCCGCCGGCGTTTGAGGCGCGGGGGTCCGGGGGCGGAGCCCCCGACGGGTCCGGGGCGGAGCCCCGGGACGGGGGCCCGGGGGCGCGGCCCCCGGTTCCGGGAAGGGGCGGGGCGGGGGAGAGCGCCGCAGGGCCGACCGCCCCGGCAGGGCCCGCAGGGCCACCGGCAGGGCCCGCCGCCCCCACCACCCGCGCCCCTCTGGGGGCACTGGCCGGAGCCCGCAGCGGCGACAAGGGCGGCGACGCCAACATCGGCGTCTGGGTCGGCGGCGACGCCGCCTGGGAGTGGCTGCGGGACACCCTCACCACCGAGCTGCTCCAGACCCTGCTCCCCGAGACCGCCGCCCTCCCCGTCACCCGGCACGAGCTGCCGAACCTCCGCGCCCTCAACTTCACCGTCCCCGGCCTCCTCGGCGCCGGGGTCGCCTCCGGGCACCGCTTCGACCCCCAGGCCAAGGCCCTCGGGGAGTGGCTGCGGGCCCGCCACCTGGACATCCCGACGCACCTCCTGCCGCCGCCCGCCCCGGAGGGGACCCGCCCATGACCCGTCTCGGCACCACCGTCGACCCCCGCTCCCCCGAGCACGCCCTGGCCCGTACCGAGGCCCTGGAACGGCTCGCCGCACTCGACGCCGAACACGCCAAGGCCCTGGCCGGCGGCGGCGAGAAGTACACCGCCCGCCACCGCGACCGCGGCAAGCTCCTGGCCCGCGAGCGCGTCGAACTGCTCCTCGACCCCGACACCCCCTTCCTGGAGCTGTCCCCGCTCGCGGGCTGGGGCAGCGACTACCCGGTCGGCGCCTCGATGGTCACCGGCATCGGCACCGTCGAGGGCGTCGAGTGCCTGATCACCGCCAACGACCCGACCGTGCGCGGCGGCGCCAGCAACCCGTGGACCCTCAAGAAGGCCCTGCGCGCCAACGAGATCGCCCGCCTCAACCGGCTGCCCTGCATCAGCCTCGTGGAGTCCGGCGGCGCCGACCTGCCCTCGCAGAAGGAGATCTTCATCCCGGGCGGGGCCGTCTTCCGCGACCTGACCAGGCTCTCCGCGGAGGGCGTCCCGACCGTCGCGGTCGTCTTCGGCAACTCCACCGCCGGCGGCGCCTACATCCCCGGCATGTCGGACCACACCGTCATGATCAAGGACCGTTCGAAGGTGTTCCTCGGCGGCCCGCCGCTGGTCAAGATGGCCACCGGCGAGGAGAGCGACGACGAGTCCCTCGGCGGCGCCGACATGCACGCCCGCGTCTCCGGCCTCGCCGACCACTACGCCCTCGACGAGTACGACGCCATCCGCCAGGCACGCCGCATCGTGGCCCGCCTCAACCACCGCAAGCCGTACGCCGATCCGCCGCGGGCCGCCGAACCCCTCCACGACCCGGAGGAGTTGCTGGGCATCGTCCCGCCGGACCTGAAGACCCCCTTCGACCCCCGCGAGGTCATCGCGCGCATCGTCGACGCCTCCGACTTCGACGAGTTCAAGCCCCTGTACGGCACCAGTCTGGTCACCGGCTGGGCCACCCTGCACGGCTACCCGGTCGGCATCCTCGCCAACGCCCAGGGGGTGCTGTTCAGCGCCGAGTCGCAGAAGGCCGCCCAGTTCATCCAGCTCGCCAACCAGCGCGACATCCCGCTGCTCTTCCTCCACAACACCACCGGCTACATGGTCGGCAAGGAGTACGAGCAGGGCGGCATCGTCAAACACGGCTCGATGATGATCAACGCGGTCTCCAACTCCCGCGTCCCGCACCTGTCCGTCCTCATCGGCGCCAGTTACGGCGCCGGCCACTACGGCATGTGCGGACGCGCCTACGAGCCCCGCTTCCTCTTCGCCTGGCCCAGCGCCAAGTCGGCCGTCATGGGCCCCGCCCAGCTCGCCGGCGTGCTCTCGATCGTGTCCCGGCAGTCCGCCGCGGCCAAGGGGCTCCCCTACGACGAGGAACAGGACGCCGGGATGCGCGCCTTCGTCGAGGCCCAGATCGAATCCGAGTCCCTCCCCCTCTTCCTCTCCGGGCGGCTGTACGACGACGGGGTCATCGACCCGCGCGACACCCGCACCGTCCTCGGCCTGTGCCTCTCGGCCGTCCACAACGCCCCCGTCGAGGGCGTCCGTGGCGGCTTCGGCGTCTTCCGGATGTGAGCCCGCAGATGACCATCACCTCCCTCCTCGTCGCCAACCGGGGCGAGATCGCCGTCCGGATCTTCCGTACGGCCCGCACCCTGGGCCTGGCCACCGTCGCCGTCCACTCCGACCCCGACGCGGACGCCCTGCACGTCCGCGACGCCGACACGGCCGTCCGCCTGCCCGGCGCCGCCCCCGCCGACACCTACCTGCGCGCCGACCTGATCATCGAGGCCGCCCTCGCCGCGGGCGCCGACGCCGTCCACCCCGGCTACGGCTTCCTCTCCGAGAACGCCGGCTTCGCCCGGCAGGTCCGCGCGGCCGGCCTGACCTGGATCGGTCCGCCGCCGGAGGCCATCGAGGCCATGGCCTCCAAGACCCGGGCCAAGGAGCTGATGCGCGCCGCCGGAGTCCCCCTCCTCGACCCCGTCGACCCGGCCGGCGCCACCGTCGCGGACCTCCCCCTGCTCCTCAAGGCCGCGGCGGGCGGCGGAGGCCGCGGCATGCGCGTCGTACGCGACCTGGACTCCCTCAAGGAATCCCTCGACGCCGCGTCCGCCGAGGCCCTGTCGGCCTTCGGCGACGGCGAGGTCTTCGCCGAGCCCTACGTGGAACGCGGCCGCCACGTCGAGGTACAGGTCCTCGCCGACGCCCACGGGACCGTCTGGGCACTCGGCACCCGCGACTGCTCCCTCCAGCGCCGCCACCAGAAGGTCATCGAGGAGGCCCCCGCCCCCGGCCTGCCCGCCGCCCTGCGCGAGGCCCTGCACACCGCGGCCGTCGCCGCCGCCCGCGCCGTCTCCTACCGGGGAGCCGGCACCGTCGAGTTCCTCGTCACCGAGGACGGCCGCCCGTACTTCCTGGAGATGAACACCCGCCTCCAGGTCGAACACCCGGTCACCGAAGCCGTCTTCGGACTCGACCTCGTCGCCCTCCAACTGCGCGTCGCCGAGGGAACGGCCCTGCCCGTGACGCCCCCGGAGCCCTCCGGCCACGCCGTGGAGGCCCGCCTCTACGCCGAGGACCCGGCCCGGGACTGGCGCCCGCAGACCGGGGTCCTGCACACCCTCGACTTCCCCGCCGGGGTCCGTGTCGACACCGGCTTCACCGCGGGCGACCCGGTCGGCGTCCACTACGACCCGATGCTGGCCAAGGTCGTCGCGCACGCGCCGACCCGCGCCGAGGCGGTCCGGATCCTCGCCCACGCCCTGGCAGGGGCCCGCATCCACGGCCTGACCACCAACCGCGAACTGCTCGTCGGGTCCCTGCGCCACCCGGAGTTCACCTCCGGCCGGATCGACACCGGCTTCTACGACCGCCACCTCGCCGCCCTCACCGAGAAGGCCCCCGACGCCACCCTGGCCGCCCTCGCCGCAGCCCTGGCCGACGCGGCCCCGGAGGCCGACGCCCCCCTGGCCTCCCGCCTGGGCGGCTGGCGCAACCTCCGCTCCCGGCCCCACACCCGCCGCTACACCTCGGAGGGCATGGAGCACGAGGTCCAGTACCACCCCGTGAACCACCCCGGCGTCCGCGTCCTGGCCACCACGCCCACGCGCGTCACCCTCGAAGTCGACGGCGTGCGCCGCGTGTTCCACGTGAAACGTAAATCGAACACGGTCTACGTCGACTCTGCCCTCGGCGCCCACGCCCTCGTCCCCGTCCCCCGGTTCCCCGATCCCCAGGACCGCACCGAACCGGGCTCCCTGCTCGCGCCCATGCCCGGCACCGTCGTCCGCGTCGCCGAGGGCCTCGCCCCCGGCACCGCCGTCACCGCCGGGCAGCCCCTGCTCTGGCTGGAGGCCATGAAGATGGAGCACCGCATCCTCGCTCCGGCCTCCGGCACGCTCACCGCGCTCCACGCCGCCACCGGCCAACAGGTCGAGTTCGGCGCCCTGCTCGCCGTAGTCCAGGAGGAAACGCCACGATGAGCTCCACCCTCGAATCCAAGGAACACAAGGCCCTGCGCGCGGCGGTGGCCGCCCTCGGCCAGAAGTACGGCCGGGAGTACCTCGCCCGTATCGCCCGCGAGGGCGGCCACCCCGACGAGCTGTGGGCGGACGCCGCCCGGCTCGGTTACCTCGGCGTCAGCATCCCCGAGGAGTACGGCGGCGGGGGCGGCGGCATCGTCGAACTCTCCCTCGTCCTCGAAGAACTCGGCGCCGCGGGCTGCCCCCTCCTCATGATGGTCGTCTCACCCGCCATCTGCGGCACGGTCATCGCCCGCTTCGGCACCGACGCCCAGAAGCGGGCCTGGCTCCCCGGCCTCGCCGACGGCACCCGCACCATGGCCTTCGGCATCACCGAACCCGACGCCGGCTCCAACTCCCACCGCATCACCACCACGGCCCGCCGCGACGGCGACGAGTGGATCCTCACCGGCCGCAAGGTCTTCATCTCCGGCGTGGACATAGCCGACGCCACGCTGATCGTGGGCCGCACCGAGGACTCCCGCACCGGCAGCCTCAAACCCTGCCTCTTCATCGTCCCCCGCGACGCGCCCGGCTTCGGCCGCTCGGTCATCGACATGGAACTCCAGGCGGCGGAAAAGCAGTTCGAGCTCACCCTGGACGAAGTCCGCCTGCCGGCGGACGCCCTGGTCGGCGACGAGGACGCGGGCCTCCTGCAACTCTTCGCGGGCCTCAACCCCGAGCGGATCATGACGGCCGCCTTCGCCATCGGGATGGGCCGCCACGCCCTCTCCAAAGCGGTGGACTACGCCCGCACCCGCCAGGTCTGGAAGCAGCCCATCGGCGCCCACCAGGCCATCGCCCACCCCCTGGCGGCCGCCCACATCGACCTGGAACTGGCCCGCCTGATGATGCAGAAGGCCGCCCACCTCTACGACGCGGGCGACGACCTGGGCGCGGGCGAGGCCGCGAACATGGCCAAATACGCCGCCGCCGAAGCCTGCGTCAAGGCGGTCGACCAGTCCGTCCACACCCTGGGCGGCAACGGCCTCACCCGCGAGTACGGCCTGGCCTCCCTCATCACCGCGTCCCGCGTCTCCCGCATCGCCCCGGTCAGCCGGGAAATGATCCTCAACTTCGTCTCCCACCAGACCCTGGGCCTCCCCAAGTCCTACTGACCGCTCCACCAACCCGAACGAGCCGCGGCCCTGCCCGGGGCGGGCCCGACATGACCGGGCAGGGGACAACCTGGCCGAGCCGGAGTCGTTCTCACCAGGGCGGGCCGGAGCCGTATTGACCGGGCCGGCGTTGTTCTGGCCGAGCCGGGGTCGTTGTGTCCAGGCCGGGGTCACGCAGGCCGGGGGCGGGTACGGGGCGGGGTGTTGTCCGGGACGTAAAACGTGATTTGTTGGCGCGCGGTGCCGCCCGCACACTCGGACGCGGAGAGGGCGCCATGAATCATGCAGTCCCGGACGGCACCCGCCCCGGCCCCGCCCCCGGCCCCCCGACCCCGCCCAGCCCCGACCCCGCCCAGCCCCAGCCCCCGACTCGCCCACATCCCCGCCCGGCCAGGGCACCCGCAGACCCCTCCGGAGGAGACATGGCCCCACTCGTGCACGCCGCCGAGGCGACCGGCATCACCACGCTCACCCTCGACTCCCCGGCCAACCGCAACGCCCTCTCCACGGACCTGGTCGCCGCCCTCCGCGCGGCCCTCGCCACCGCCGCGGCCGACCCCGGCACCCGCGCGGTCGTCCTGACCCACACCGGCACCACCTTCTGCGCGGGCGCCGACCTCAAGTCCCCCTGCGACCCCGCCGACTTCCTCGCCCTGCTCCGCGAACTCGCCGAGCTGCCCAAGCCCGTCGTCGCCCGCGTCACCGGCCACGTCCGCGCCGGCGGCCTCGGCCTGCTCGGCGCCTGCGACATCGCCGCCGCCGGCCCGGAATCCTCGTACGCCTTCACCGAGACCCACCTCGGCCTGGCCCCCGCCGTGATCTCGATGTCCCTGCTGCCCCGGCTCGACCCCCGCGCCGCGTCCCGCTACTTCCTGACCGCCGAGCCCTTCGACGCCGCCGAGGCGGCCCGCATCGGCCTGCTCACGCTCCACACCCCGGACGACGTGGACACGGCGCTGCGCCCCGTCCTGGACGGCCTGCGCAAGGCCTCCCCGCAGGCCCTGGCCGAGACCAAGGCCCTGGTCACCGCCGGGCTGCGGGAGACCCTGGAGCGGGACGGCGCACGCCTGACGGACCTCTCCGCACGCCTCTTCGCCTCCGCGGAGGCCCGCGAGGGCATCACCGCCCGCTTCGAGCGCCGGGACCCGTCATGGGCACGATGACCGACACCCCTCAGGGCGGCACCCCCGGCACCCCCGAAGCCCCCCGGCCCGTCCGCCAGGAACCCAAGCAGGCCCGCAGCAGGGTCACCCGCCGCCACCTCCTGGAGGCGGCGGTCTCCTGCCTCGCGGAGCACGGCTGGGCGGGCTCCACGGTCGGTGTGGTCGCCGAACGCGCCGGTGTCTCGCGCGGCGCGGCCCAGCACCACTTCCCGACCCGCGAGGTCCTCTTCACGGCGGCCGTGGAGTACGTCTCCGAGGAGCGCTCCACCGCCCTGCGCGAGCTCTTCCACTCGGCCCCGGCCCCGCGTCATGCGGTCGTCGAGGCCCTGGTCGACCTGTACACGGGCGCGCTCTTCCGGGCCGCGCTCCAGCTGTGGGTCGCGGCCTCCAACGAGGAGCAGCTGCGCCCCCGGGTCACCGAGCTGGAGGCCCGCGTGGGCCGTGAGACGCACCGGATCGCGGTGGAGCTGCTGGGCGCGGACGAGTCGGTGCCCGGCGTACGGGAGACCGTGCAGGGCCTCCTGGACATGGCCCGGGGCCTCGGCCTGGCCAACGTCCTCACCGACGACACGGCCCGCCGGGCCCGGGTGGTGGCCCAGTGGTCCCGGATCATCGAGGACGCGCTCACGTGACGCACGAGGGCGCCGCACCCCGACCGGGGTGCGGCGCCCTCCGCGAACCGGTACGACCGGATCGGGCGGTCCCGGTGACCCGGGTGCGACCGGATCAGGCGGTCTCGGCGATGTCCGAGTAGCCCTCGATGTCGGCGGGGTTGCGGCGCCCCGGCCCGACGTAGCGGGCCGACGGCCGCACCAGCCGCCCGGTGCGCTTCTGCTCCAGGATGTGCGCCGACCAGCCGGCGGTACGGGCGCAGCTGAACATGGAGGTGAACATGTGCGCCGGGACCTCCGCGAAGTCCAGCATGATCGCGGCCCAGAACTCCACGTTGGTCGCCAGCACCCGGTCGGGGCGGCGGGCGTGCAGTTCCTCCAGGGCGGCCTTCTCCAGGGCGGCGGCGACCTCGTAGCGCGGGGCGTCCAGCTCCTTGGCGGTGCGCCGCAGCACGCGGGCGCGGGGGTCCTCGGCGCGGTAGACGCGGTGGCCGAAGCCCATCAGCCGCTCGCCCTTGTCCAGGGCCTTCTTCACGTAGGCCACGGCGTCGCCGGTGCGCTCGATCTCCTCGATCATGCCGAGGACGCGCGAGGGCGCCCCGCCGTGCAGCGGCCCGGACATCGCGCCCACGGCGCCGGACAGCGCCGCGGCGACGTCGGCGCCGGTCGAGGCGATCACCCGTGCGGTGAAGGTGGAGGCGTTCATGCCGTGCTCGGCGGCCGAGGTCCAGTAGGCGTCGACGGCCTTGACGTGCTTGGGGTCGGGCTCGCCCCGCCAGCGGATCATGAACCGCTCGACGACGGACTCGGCCTTGTCGATCTCGCGCTGCGGCACCATCGGCAGGCCCTGGCCGCGGGCGGACTGGGCGACGTAGGACAGCGCCATGACGGCGGCCCGCGCCAGGTCGTCGCGCGCGGTCCGCTCGTCGATGTCCAGCAGCGGTTTCAGGCCCCAGACGGGCGCGAGCATGGCCAGGGCGGACTGCACGTCGACGCGGATGTCGCCCGAGTGCACCGGGATGGGGAAGGGTTCGGCGGCCGGCAGGCCGGGGTTGAACGCTCCGTCGACCAGCAGGCCCCACACGTTCCCGAAGGAGACGTGGCCGACCAGGTCTTCGATGTCCACCCCCCGGTAGCGGAGCGATCCGCCTTCCTTGTCGGGCTCGGCGATCTCCGTCTCGAACGCGACGACCCCTTCGAGTCCGGGTACGAAATCGGACATCAGGCGGCTCCTCAGATAGTGCGAACACGCGCGGTTCCCGGCGTGATTCGCGGTCCGGCGCGGTCATCCCCGTTGATGCCCGGCACGGCCGATGGTCATCCGTGCGGGGACCCTCGGACCGGCCCCAAGATTTTGTCCGTTCCACCGGGGGTTCGGAAGCGTGACATACGGCACACCCCCGGGTGCCGTCCTGCGGCAGGATGGCCCGCGTGACCGATCAGGACCTTGACCCCGCCGTCATGCGCAAGCAGTACCGCTCCGAGATCGTCGAGGAGGGGAGCCTCGCCGACACCCCCATGGCGCAGTTCGCCCGCTGGTTCCAGCAGGCCGCGGACGCGCACGTCTTCGAACCCAACGCGATGGTCGTCTCGACGGCCACCCCCGAGGGCCGCCCCAGCTCCCGCACGGTGCTGCTGAAGCAGTTCGACGAGCGGGGCTTCGTGTTCTTCACGAACTACGGCTCCCGCAAGGGCCGCGAGATCGAGGCGAACCCGTACGTCTCGCTGCTCTTCCCCTGGCATCCGATCGCCCGCCAGGTCGTCGTCACCGGCACCGCCTCCCGGGTCGGCCGCGACGAGACGGCCGCCTACTTCCGCTCCCGCCCCCACGGCTCCCAGCTGGGCGCCTGGGCGAGCGAGCAGTCCCGGGTGATCGGCTCGCGGGCGGAGCTGGACCGCCGGTACGCGGAGCTGGAGGCCCGCTACCCGGAGGGCGAGCAGGTCCCGGTGCCGACGGAGTGGGGCGGGCTGCGGGTGGAGCCCGACGCGGTGGAGTTCTGGCAGGGCCACGAGAACCGGCTGCACGACCGCCTGCGCTACGCCCTGGAGGGCGGGAAGTGGCACGTGGAGCGCCTCTGCCCCTGAGGCGGCGCACCCGGGCGGGACGGGACACCGGGACGGGGGAAGGCGTGGAAAACGCAGACGACCCGCGGGCTCGGGTTCCTCTCCTGCAGTGAGAGGAGCCGGCCGGACGTACCGGCGAGCCCGCGGGTCGGGTGACTGCTTGGGATTGGCGCTCGGCGATCCCGCCGGGCACCGCACTGGGTGCGTGCGACGACGGGCGCTTAGCCCGCAGCCACCTCACGCGTCCGGTTTCCGTACATTTCGGGAACCACCTCCCTTCTCGTGTACGGCAGAGCCTAGGCCTCCTGCCGGAGGTCCTCAACCCTATTTATCGGACCCCGATCGACCCCCTCAACCACCCTGTTTCCAGGGGTGGTTACTCCCTACACTGGCTCTCCGCCATCGGGGGAGGGGTGTGCATGAGCGCCGAGCTGCTGCCGCGCGACTACCGGATCCGGTCCCAGCAGATGTCCGCCGTCTACGTCGCGGTCGGCATCGGTACGCCGGGCGTCGTCCTGTCCGTGCTCAACCTGGACGACGTGCCCGCAGGGGTGAAACTGCTGCTCATCGCGGTGGTCCTGGTGCTCTTCGGCTGGCTGGTGTGGGCCTCGAAGCGCTGCGCGACCTCCGTCGACCTCAAGGGCGTCCGGGTCCGCCGCTTCACCGGGAGCCGCCGCCTGGCCTGGGAGGAGATCCAGGAGATCCGGGCCCTGCCCAATCCGAGCGCCGGCATGAACAAGAACCAGCCGGGCGTGATCTCGTACGTCTACGACTCCGCGGGCCGCCGCGTCCAGCTCATGTACGTGGACGACAACCACGTCGACGTCGCGCGCGAGATCGGCCTGATGCGGGCCGCCTGGGAGGAGCTGCGCGGCGCGGACTGGACCTCCGATCCGCAGGCGCTGGCCCGCATGGAGCGGCAGGTGGTCCGTGAGGGCCGGATGATGGCGGGGGTGTTCTGGGGCTGCGGGATCTTCTTCGTGGCCTTCGTCGTCGTGATGGTCCTCGTCATCACGGGCGGCTGACGGGCCCGGTCGGGCGGCCGGGCCGCCCGACCGGACATTCCGGGATGATTCCGGGAAGTGGGTGTGGTGTGGGTCACGTTCCAGTTCAATGATCTGACGTGCCGCACACGCGAACACCTGCAGGGGGTGCCAGGTGAGTGCTTCCGGACGCTCCGATACAGCCGACGATCTGCTCGCAGCGCTGCTCGACGGGATGGACGCCGCCTTGTGCGCGTTCGATACCGACGGAGTGATCACCCACTGGAACCGCGAGGCCGAGCGGATCCTCGGCTGGACCGCCGCCGAGGCCGTCGGCCGCCGGGGGTTCGCCGGCTGGGCGGCGCGCGCCGCCGACGCGGACGACGTGCAGGAGCGGCTGATGTCCGCCCAGCACGTGCCCGGCCGCCAGGTCCACGAGTTCGCCCTGCTGACCAAGGACGGCGGGCGCATCCTCGTACGGACCCAGTCCGCCGGGGTGCCGGGCGCCGACGGGAAACCGGCGGGCGTCTACTGCGCCTTCAGCGAGGTGCACGCCCAGATCGACCTGGAACGGTCCATCGCCCTCAGCGAGGCGCTGATGGACGACGCCTCCTGGGGCGTCGTCCTCGTCGACGTCGACCTGCGCCCGGCGGTGGTCAACACGCACGCCGCGCGCGCCTTCGGTTCCGGGCGCACCGCGCTGCTCGGCCGGCCGCTCGGGGACCTGCTGGCGCAGGGCGTCGAGGAGCTGGAGGGCGCGCTCCAGCACGTCCTGGCCGAGGGGGCGCCGCCGGCCCCGCTGGAGCTGTGGGTGTCGGTGAAGACCCCGGAGGGCGTACGGCGGCGCTGCTGGCGCTGCGGGTTCCTGCGGCTGGCCTCACCGCTCGCGGAGGAGCCGGTGCCGCTGGGGGTCGGCTGGCTGTTCCAGGACGTCACCGAGGCCCGGCAGGCCGAGCTGGACACCGGGCAGCTGCGCTTCCGGGCCAACCAGCTGCACCGGGCCGGGCGGGCCGCCGGCGAGTGCGAGGACCCGGCGGAGGCGGCCGCCGTCCGGCTGGACTTCGCCCTGGCCGGCTTCGCGGAGCACGCGCTGGTCGACGTACTGGAAGCGGACGGGTCCGAGCGGCGACGGCTCGTCCGGTCGGGCGCGTCCCCGTCCGGGCTGGCCCTGCTGCTGCCCGGACCGGGAGCGGTCCCGGTCCGCTACGAGGCGGCGCACCCGGCGTTCCAGGCCCTGGACCGGATCGGCCCGGTCCGGGCCAGCGCCCCCGCCCCCGGCGCCGACCCGGACGGCAACTGGGCCCGGACCCGCCGGTGGCCGGCCGGGGCGACGCACGCGCTGTGCACGGTCCTGCGCAGCCGGGGCCGCACCCTGGGCACCCTCACCTTCCTCCGGGGCCCCTCCCGCCCCGCCTTCGACCGTACGGACGCCCTGTACGCGGAGGAGGTGGCGGCCCGCGTCGCGGCCGACCTCGACCTGGCGGCGGCCCACACCCCCTAAGGGGTGCTCGCGCCCGTCGGGGCGGGGGTGGGCGGGCCCCAGACGTGGTCCGGGGTGGCGACCTTCGTCACGGCGTGCGCGACCTGGCCGCTGAGCGAGCCGCCGCGGTCGATGTCGGAGTTGACCAGGATCACGAGCGTGGCCCCGTTCCCGGGGAGTCCGACGGCGACCGTCTCGTAGCCGGGCAGTTCGCCGTTGTGTCCGACCCAGCCGTTGAACTCGGCGATCCCCAGGCCGTACGAGACGTCGGGGACGCCCGTCGGCCGGACGCGCAGCCGCTGCGTCTGCGTCGCCGGGCCCAGCAGCCGGCCGCCGAGCAGCGCGGGCACCCACGCCCGCAGGTCCTCCAAGCCGGAGACCATCGCCCCGGCGGCCCAGCCCCAGGACGGGTTCCAGTCCGTGGCGTCGGTGACGCCCCCGCCCGCCCTCGGCCGGCCCCTCAGTGGCGGAAGAAGATCCGGTCGCCGTACTCCTGCATCACGCGGCCGTTCCACTCGTGGCCGCCGTCCACGTTGCCCGAGCGCAGCAGCGGCGGCTCCAGGCCGCGCGCGGCGATCTCGCCGGCCGCCGCCGCCATGACCGCCTGCATGATCGCGCTGGTCACCACGGTGGAAGCGGGGGCGAAGGGGGCGTCGATGCCGTCGGCCGTCAGCTCGGCGTCGCCGACCGCGATCTTGCTGTCGAGGACGATGTCGCAGTGGTCCTTGAGGTACGTGCCCGACACGTGCCGCGACTTGGTCCCCGTCGCGTAGGCCACCGAGGTCACCCCGATGACCGTGAGGCCGATCGCCCGCGCGTTCATGGCCATCTCGACCGGCAGCGCGTTGCGGCCCGAGAGGGAGATGATCACGAGGACGTCGCCGTCGGAGGCGGGGCTGCTGTCCAGGACCGCGCCGGCCAGGCCGTCGACCCGCTCCAGCGCGCTGCCCAGGGTGGCGGGCATGACGTCGACGCCGCTGGTTCCGGGGACGGCCAGGAAGTTCATCAGGGCGAGGCCGCCCGCCCGGTAGACCACGTCCTGCGCGGGCAGCGAGGAGTGTCCGGCGCCGAACGCGAACAGCCGCTTCCCGCCCGCGACGGCCTCCGCGATCACGGTCCCGGCCTCGGCGATCCGGGCCCCCTCCTCGTCCCGGACCCGCTCCAGCAGGCCGATGGCGGCGTCGAAGAACTGCCCGGCCAGCTTGCTCTCGCTCATACGCCGAAGGCCCTTCCAGGGTGGGGTGCGGTGGATGCGTCGTCGGTGTCCGCCGCTCACCGTGCGGTCTGGACCAAGGGCCTGTCAATACGGACGTCAATCCGTGGACCGAAGGCCCGGTACCCGTGCGTGCGCCGTTCCAGGGGAGTACGGGAGGGCTTCCCGGGAGATGTCCCGTACATGCCTTGACGCTAGGCGCGGGACGGTTGTCGGCCCGATGCGTCAGAATTGGGGACAGGGCCAGCGCACGCAATCCGAGGGGCACGAATGTCCGGACTGATCGACACCACGGAGATGTATCTCCGCACCATCCTGGAGCTGGAAGAGGAAGGTGTGGTCCCCATGCGCGCCCGGATCGCCGAGCGGCTGGACCAGAGCGGCCCGACGGTGAGCCAGACGGTGGCGCGCATGGAGCGCGACGGCCTGGTGGCCGTCGCCAGCGACCGGCACCTGGAGCTGACGGACGAGGGCCGCAAGCTGGCGACGCGGGTGATGCGCAAGCACCGCCTCGCCGAGTGTCTGCTCGTCGACGTCATCGGCCTGGAATGGGAGCAGGTGCACGCCGAGGCCTGCCGCTGGGAGCACGTGATGAGCGAGGCGGTGGAGCGGCGGGTGCTGGAACTGCTGCGCCACCCGACCGAGTCGCCGTACGGGAACCCGATCCCGGGGCTGGAGGAGCTGGGGGAGAAGGCCGAGGCCGATCCGTTCCTGGAGGACGGCATGGTCAGCCTGTCGGAGCTGGCCCCGGGCAGCGAGGGCAAGACGGTCGTCGTCCGCCGGATCGGGGAGCCGATCCAGACCGACGCCCAGCTGATGTACACGCTGCGCCGGGCGGGCGTACAGCCCGGCTCGGTGGTGAGCGTGACGGAGTCCCCGGGCGGGGTGCTGGTCGGCAGCGGCGGCGAGGCCGCCGAGCTGGACGCCGACATCGCCTCGCACGTCTTCGTCGCCAAGCGCTGACATCCGCCGTACGGGGCGGGGTCGTGTGAAGGGTCCCGGCGCCTCACGGCGCCGGGACCCGTCCTCCCCCGGTTGACCTGGAGCCCCGAGCTCTCAAGGTCATCCCCTTCGGACCGTCTTCCCCGAGCGGCCCGCCTCCCTGTGGAAAGGATCTCCATCGGCAGCGGCCGCCAATCCTTGAGCAAGGTCACTCGAAAGAGCGGTGTTGTCGGCGAGACACCCGGTTTCGAATACGGGTTCGATAGTCTGGCCGGGAGCGAAGGGGGTGCATCTGCGGTGGTACAGCGCATCGATGTGACGGGGGCCGACGGCGTCCGCCTTGCCGCCTGGGAGTTCCGCGAACCGCCCGCGGAGCCCCGGCATCCGCCGGTCCTGTTACTCCACGGCCTGATGGGCCGCGCCCTGCACTGGGCCGGCACGGCGCGCTGGCTCGGCGAGGACCGCCGGGTCGTGGCCCTGGACCAGCGCGGGCACGGCCACAGCGAGCGGCCGCCCGCCGGTACCGATCTGCGCGGGGCCCTGGGCCGCGAGGCCTTCGTGGCCGATGCCGAGGCCGTCATCGAGCGGCTCGGTCTCGCCCCCGCGGTCGTGATCGGCCACTCCATGGGCGCCCTCACCGCCTGGCAGCTCGCGGCCCGCCGCCCCGATCTCGTCCAGGCCGTGGTCATCTGCGACATGCGGGCCTCCGCGCTCGGCGAGGCCTCGCAGCAGGAGTGGGAGGAATGGTTCCGGCGCTGGCCGCTGCCCTTCCCCACCCAGGACGCCGCCCGCCGCTGGTTCGGCGAGGACGATCCCCGGGTGGAGCGCCCCGACCCCGGCCGCGGCGCCTTCTTCGCCGAGGTCATGCACCGCGCCCCGGACGGCTGGCGCCCGCTGTTCTCCCGCCACCAGATGCTGACGGCCCGCGCGACCTGGGTCCACGACGCCCACTGGGAGGAGCTGGCCCAGGTCGGCTGCCCCACCCTGGTCGTCCGCGGTCTCGACGGCGAGCTGGGCCGTGCGGAGGCCCAGGAGATGGTCCGCGTCCTCCCGGCCGGCCGGTACGCCGAGATCCCCGACGCCGGCCACTACCTCCACTACGACCAGCCGGCCGCCTGGCGGGCCGCCCTGGAACCGTTCCTGGAGTCCGTCACGGCCGCCGCCCCCTGAGCTCCGTCACTCCACGGCTTCCCCCGGCGAGCGGGCCGGGGGAGCCGGAGCCGGTGGCGGGGGACGACGGCCCCGCGACGGGTCGGCCGCGCGGCCCGGGGATGCCGGTCACGAGCGCCGCCGGCGTCGCGGGCCGTCCGCACCCGACCGGAGCGGGCACAGGATGTCGGGTGCGGCAGGGTTGTTCCTTCCTAGCGTGGTGGGCGAAAGGGAAGGAGGCCGGGGTTGCTGGATCGGCTGAACCAGGCCATGGAGCACATCGAGGGTCACCTCGACCGGCAGGTCGACGTGTCCGCGCTCGCCCGGATCACGGTCACGTCGGAGTACCACTTCCGGCGGCTGTTCTCGTCGCTGGCGGGGATGCCGCTGTCGGAGTACGTCCGACGCCGCCGGCTCACCGTCGCGGCGGCCGAAGTGCTGGCCGGGGAACCGACCTTGCTGGAGATCGCGATCCGCTACGGCTACACCTCGGGGGAGGCCTTCGCCCGGGCGTTCCGTGCCGTGCACGGCGTCGGTCCCGGTGAAGCCAGGCGTACCGGAGCGGCTCTGAACGCGCAGCCCCGGCTGTCCTTCCGCCTCACCGTCGAAGGGAACAGCACCATGCGGTACCGGATCGTGGAGAAGGAAGCGTTCCGGGTCGTGGGCAAGAAGGCCCGCGTCCCGCTGATCTACCAGGGGGTCAACCCGCACATCGCCGAGCACATCCAGAGCATCCCGCCGGAGGCGATGCTGCGGATCGCCGGCCTCTCGGACCAGGACCCGGAGGGCGTGGTGTCGGCGACCGTGCGGCTGTCGGACGGCTTCGAGGAGGGGAGCGAACTCGACTACTACCACGCGGTGGTGTCCACCGCTGCCGAGTTGCCCGAGGACCTCGACGTACTGGAGTGCCCGGCGGGCACCTGGGCCGTGTTCGAGAACTCCGGGCCGTTCCCGCAGGCGCTGCAGCAGATGTGGGGTGACGTGGCCGCCCAGTGGATCCCGTCCAACCCGTACGAGTACCGCCCGGGGCCGGAGATCCTGCGCACCCGGCCGTCGCAGGACGACCCGACCTGGTCCGACGCGCAGCTGTGGATCCCGGTGAGCCGCACCACGGCCTGAGCCGGGCGCCCCCGGCGTTCCGGGGCCGGGGCGGGCCGGGGCGGGCGCCGCCCGGCCTGGCCCGGCCCCGGAACGGCAGGCGTCGGTGACCTGCTGCTCGGCGAGGACGCCGACCACGTCCCGGATGCGGGTGTCGAGGTTCACCGAGGAGCCGATCATGCGGCGACAGGCGGAACGATCTTTCCAGCCGCGCCCAGAATAGCGTTCGCGGTCAATCCATTGCAACGAGCTGGTGGCTTGATGTTGCATTAGATTCAAGGCCGTTGCAACGATTTACCGCCCTTCACCTGCATGAATGCTGATTCTGTGCAACGAGTCTGTTGCTCGATCCATGAACGCAACGTAGCTTTCGGTCATCGGAAAAAACGAGCCGAAGGAAAGCATCATGCAGAAGTTCGCCACCCCCGCCCCGGTCGCCGCCGTCCTCGACATCCCCGCGGGACAGATCCGGCTCATCGCCGCCGACCGGACCGACACCACCGTCGAGGTCCGGCCCGCGAACGCCACCAAGAGCCGCGACGTCAAGGCCGCCGAGCAGATCACCGTGGAGTTCCGCGACGGAGTCCTGCACGTCGCCGCCGCACCGGCCAAGAACCGGCTGCTCGGCAACTCCGGATCCGTCGAGCTGACCATCCAGCTGCCCGCCGGCTCCCACGTCGAGGCGAAGGCCGCCGCCGCCGAACTCCGCGGCGTCGGACGCCTCGGCGACGTGACCTTCGAAGGCGCCCAGGCCACCGTCAAGCTCGACGAGAGCGCGAGCACCCGCCTCACCGTCCAGGCCGGCGACATCACCGTCGGCCGCCTCACCGGCCCCGCCCGGATCAGCACCCGCCAGGGCGACCTCCGCATCACCGAGGCCCGCCGCGGCACCGTCGAACTGCGCACCGAGCACGGCGAGATCGCGATCGGCGCCGCCCGCGGGACCTCCGCCACCCTCGACGCCGGCACCGCCTACGGCCGCATCCACAACACCCTCAGCAACGCCGACGGCGCCCACGCCGTCCTCGACATCCACGCCACCACCTCCTACGGCGACATCACCGCCCGCAGCCTCTGATCCGCAGCCCCCGAAGGGAACAGCTCTCATGACCGACCTGGCCATCGCGGCGAACGGGCTGCGCAAGTCCTACGGCGACAAGACCGTCCTCGACGGAGTCGACCTGGCCGTCGCCGAAGGAACCGTCTTCGCCCTGCTCGGGCCGAACGGCGCGGGCAAGACAACCGCCGTGAAGATCCTCTCCACGCTCATCACCGCCGACTCCGGGCAGGCCCGCGTCGGGGGCCACGACCTGACCACCGACCCCCAGGCCGTCCGCGCCACCATCGGTGTCACCGGCCAGTTCTCCGCCGTCGACGGACTGATCACCGGCGAGGAGAACATGCTCCTCATGGCGGACCTGCACCACCTGCCCAAACACGAGGGCCGGCGGGTCGCCGCCGAGCTCCTGGAACGCTTCGACCTCACCGCCGCGGCGAACAAGCCCGCCTCCACCTACTCCGGCGGCATGAAACGCCGCCTGGACATCGCCATGACCCTGGTCGGCGGCCCCCGCATCATCTTCCTCGACGAACCCACCACCGGCCTCGACCCGCGCTCCCGCCACACCATGTGGCAGATCATCCGCGAACTGGTCACCGGCGGCGTCACCGTCTTCCTCACCACCCAGTACCTGGAGGAGGCAGACCAGCTCGCCGACCGCATCGCGGTCCTCAACGGCGGCCGGATCGCCGCCGAAGGCACCGCCGAACAGCTCAAGCGCCTCGTCCCCGGCGGACACGTACGCCTGCGCTTCACCGACCCCACCGCCTACCGCGCCGCCACCCTCGCCCTCCCCACGGCCACCGGGGACGACGAATTCATCACCCTGCAGGTCCCCAGCGGCGGCACCCAGCGCGAACTGCGCACCCTCCTCGACCACCTGCACACCGCCCGCATCGAAGCCGACGAACTCACCGTCCACACCCCCGACCTCGACGACGTCTTCTTCGCCCTCACCGACGGCGCGACCGTCCCCCACCAGCCGACGGAGGCCACCCGATGAGCACCCTCACCCTCGCCCTGCGCGACTCCTCCACCATGCTGCGCCGCAACCTCCTGCACGCCCGCCGCTACCCCTCCCTCACCCTCAACCTCCTCCTCACCCCCGTCATGCTCCTGCTCCTCTTCGTCTACATCCTGGGCGACACCATGAGCGCGGGCATCGCAGGCGGCACCCCCGACCGCTCCGCCTACATCGCCTACGTCGTCCCCGGCCTGCTCCTGATGACCATCGGCAGCACCACCATCGGCACCGCCGTCTCCGTCTCCAACGACATGACCGAAGGGATCATCGCCCGCTTCCGCACCATGGCCATCCACCGCCCCTCGGTGCTCGTCGGGCACGTCGTCGGCAGCGTCCTGCAGTGCGTGACGAGCGTGGTCCTCGTCGGGGCCGTCGCCCTCGCCATCGGCTTCCGCTCCACCGACGCCACCCTCCTGGAATGGCTGGCGGCGTTCGCACTGCTCGTGCTCTTCGCCACCGCCCTCACCTGGATCGCCGTCGGCATGGGCCTGGTCAGCCCCAACGCCGAAGCCGCCAGCAACTCCGCGCTGCCGCTGATCCTGCTGCCGCTGCTCTCCAGCGCCTTCACCCCGGTCCACTCCATGCCCGGCTGGTTCCAGCCCATCGCCCGGTACCAGCCCTTCACCCCCGCCATCGAAACCCTCCGCGGCCTCCTCCTCGGCACCGGGATCGGCAACAACGGCTGGCTCGCCGTCGCCTGGTGCGTCGGCCTCACGGTCCTCGGCTACCTCTGGTCGACCGCCAGGTTCAACACCGACCCGAAGTAACCGCCGTGACAGCGCGGGCCACGCCCCGCACCCCGTCCCGCCCCAGGGGCGGCGTACCCCGCCACCGACGCGGGAGACGCCGCCCCGTCGGCGTTTTCAGGCCCCGTTGCTCCGGACGGCTCCGAGGAAGACGGTCCAGGCGGCGGGGGAGAGGGCGAGGGTGGTGCGGGGGGCGGGGCTGTCGGCTATGAGCACCCGGTCTTCGTGGGGCCTGGCCACGTATACGCAGGAGCTGCCTTCGGCGCAGTACGAGGACCGCTGCCAGTCGGGTTCGGGCACGGGCTTCCCCTCACAGGTTGCGGGCGATGTCATGGATCAGGTCGCGGGTCCGCCCCGGTGGCAGGGCGACCGCGTCGAGCCGGTCGAAGAGCATGCGGTACTTGGCCAGTTGGGGCTCGGCGTCGAGGAAGGCGAGCCCGTGCGACTGGTCCAGGTAGACGGTGTCGAGCCGGGGCACCGTCCCGTGGACGCAGTAGACGGACTGCCCGGATCCGGGGAACGTGCCCACCGAGAACGGAATCACGCGCAGGGTGATGTGGCTGCGCTCGCTCATGTCGAGCAGGTGCTTCAACTGGGCCGCGAAGACGGCCGGACCGCCCACGGCGATGCGCAGGGCGGCCTCGTGGATCGTCGCCCGGTACGGGGTCGGGTCGTCCTCGTAGAGGACCCGCTGCCGTCGGACGCGAAACGAGACGCGGTCCTCGATGCCGGGCGGGGAGAGCGCCGGAACGGCCTGCCGGAAGACCTCGCGTGCGTGTTCGGGCGTCTGGAGCAGTCCGGGGACGTGCACGGTGATGGCGTCCCGGAGCATGCGCCCGTGGTGCTCCAGCTCCGCGAGGTCCAGCCAGGCCGCGGGCAGCCGGTCACGGTACTCCTCCCACCAGCCGGCTCCCTTGCGCTCGCCGGTCATCGCGATCAGCGCGTCGACCAACGCGGTGTCGGAGCAGTCGTAGTGGCGGGCGAGGATGCGGATCCGCTCGGGGCTGACGCCGAACCGTGCGGCCTCCATGTTGCTGACCTGGTTCGGCTTGATGCCGAGGAGCCCGGCGGCCTCGGCGGACGTGAGCCCGGCGCGTTCGCGCATCCGGCGCAGCTCGGCTGCGAAGCGCAGTTGACGCGCGGTGGGGCTGCTGCGAATGGGCATCGTGCGTTCCTCCGCGAGGAAGTGTCACCCACACGAGTGGGCGTTGCCTGCATTTAGCGCGAAGCGCCTAACTCATTAAGCGAACCTCTCTATCGTTGCTGTCAGGCCACCGCCTGGAAGAACCCCGCTCGACGGAGCGACCTGGTCACCGGGCACCGCATGCACAGGGTCCAACTCTCCTCCTCGATCGGAGACTTCCATGGGCGCTACCGTAACTCCGTCCTGGGCCTACACCCTCCACCTCCCGCACGATCCCCGCGCCGCGGGCATCGCCCGGACCACCCTGCGGGCCGTGCTCCACCGCCACGGCATGACCGGTCTCGCCGACACCGCCGAACTGCTCACGAGCGAACTGGTGTCGAACGCCTACCGCCACACCCGCGGCCCCTGCGCGCTCCGGCTGCGGGCGATGGCCGCCGGGCGGCTGCGGGTCGGGGTCTGGGACACCGGTCCGGACATCCCGTCCCCCTTCGGCCCGGAACCGGACCGGGACGCGGAGGGCGGCCGCGGCCTGGTCCTCGTACGGCTCTGCGCGGACCGCTACGGCTCGTACCGCCTGAGCGGGGCGCACGCGGGGAAGCTGCTCTGGGTGGAGTGCGCTCCACCAGCCCTCTGATCCCGGGTGTGGACCGCACGCGGCGAGCGCCTCGGCCCATCGAGTCGGTGCCGACCGGTCATCCGCCGGGCACCGGTGTCCGCCCGGCCGCGTCCGTGACGCCCCGGCCGATGATGGCTACGGACGTCACCGGTGTGCCGGCCTTTCCCCAGGCGCTGTCCTTGAGCATCACGGTGCGTTCGCCGAGCAGGCGCAGGCTCTGCCTGTCGAAGATCCACTCGGTGCGCTCGCCGTTGTGGACGCGGGCGACGGCGACTCCCGGGCGCCCCGTGGCATCCGTCGCCTCGGGTACCAGCACGACGCCGGGGATGCGGGCTGCCGCGCGGTAGAGCGCGGCACTCACGCCGGGCGGTGCTTCGACCGTCCGCAGGAGGTCACCGATGGCGACGAACGCTTCCTGATCGGGGCCGGTGGTCGATCCCGAGTCCGAGCCGTGGTCGAGGCGGGCGTCTGCGTAGATCCTCTCCAGCAGCCGGCCGGGATCGGTCGGAAGGGACTCCAGGAAGCGGTAGGTGGGGCCGTTGAGGGTGGCCGTGTCCCTTCCCGGCGCGGGGTCGCTCTTCTCGCCCCGTGCGGTGCGCGTGAGCGTGCCGACCGATCCGTCGACGGAGACCCAGCGTTCGGCCGATTCATCTGTTCGGGATGCTCTCATCGCGCCCCCCTCGCTCTCGGAGAGGGCTGTGGAGTGTCCCTTCGTCCTGGTGTACAGGAACTGACCGTCCCGGATGGTCGGCGCTGGCACCGCCTGGGCTGCCACGGCCACGCGGTCCAAGAGCCGGACGGCCGCCGGTTCCGGCCGGGCGCTGGCGTGGTGCTCGTCGGAGCCGCTCACGCCGAGGGCGACGGCCAGGGCCGCCGCACAGGTGGCGGCCCCGGCCGCGAGGAACAGCGGCAGTCGGCGACGCGAGCGGGCCCGTGCGGGGAGCGTGCCGCTCGTCGTTTCGCGCATGAGGTGTTCTTTGATCCGCTGACGCCCGTGGAACGGCAGGTCCGCGTCGGAAAGCCCGGTCAGACGCCCGAGGGTCTCCGTGCGGTCGGTCGGGACGGGGCGTGCGTCGTCGGCGGTCACAGGTTTCCTTCCCGAGCGGTTCGAGACGCGGGGGCGCCTCGGGAGGCCCGCGGCTCAGCGAGGTGGGCGGCTGCGAGTTTGCGCAGGCGTGTGCGGGCACGGGAGAGGCGGGAGCGCACGGTGCCCACCGATACCCCGCAGGCCTGCGCCACCTCGTCATGGCTGAGACCGGACCACACGTGGAGAACGAGGATTTCGCGGTCCGCGCGCCGCAGCCGGTTCAGGACCGCCAGGGCGGCCGAAGCCCGATCGGCATCGGTGATGCGGGACACGACCGTGTCCGCCGGATCGGGAACGGTGCCGGGCGGAGGTAAGCGGGCCATGGCATCGCTGTGGCGACGTGCCGCCCGGCGAGTGTTCCGTATGACGTTCGTGGCGATCCCGAAGAGCCATGCCCGATGGCTGATCACACGGTCGAACGAATCGCGGAGCCGCCATGCCTCAAGGAAGGTGAGGGAGACGATGTCCTCGGCCCCGGCGCGGTCCGCGGTCATGCGGATGGCGTGGGCGTACACGGCTCCGGCGTGGGCATCGTAGATTTCCGCGAACAGTTGGTGGTCCACACTGGGTAGTGTCCGCAGCCGCCCACCCGTTGCATGTGACGTCCGTCACGCCGTCGCTTCGGTCCAGCGGTTGAGGATCTGGGTCTCGCCGTCGTGGGTGAGCCAGGTGCCGTCGCCGAGGGGGAGCAGGTAGCCGGTGGCGGGGGTGCCGGGGTAGGTGACGCGGTCGCGGACCTCCAGGGTGCGGGCGTCGAGCAGCCAGTGGCGGGACAGGGTCGGGTCCTCCTCGTCGTCGCAGTCGACGGTGGAGGCGATGACCGTGTCGGCGTCGACGAAGCCGCAGCCGTAGTCCCAGCAGGGCTGGTCCTCTCCCGCGTCGGCCGGGTCCGGGGTTCCCGTGGCGAGGACGTCACCGTCCAGCGTGTGCAGGCGCAGGTCGGTCCCGTAGTGCTCGACCGTGAGGAAGCCCCGGTGGCCCGGGTGGACGTCCATCAGGATGCGGTCCATCGACTCGTTGAGGTCCCAGTCGACCAGCTGCGTGCCGTCCCAGCGGGCCCAGTGGAGCAGGATGCCGTCCTGGCCCATGCCGATGGACAGGCCCATGTGCACGCCGTCGGGGTGGGAGAGGTGGTGCGAGCCGGCGGCGGCGCTGTCCAGGGGCAGGCGGGCCAGCTCCCGGCCGTCCCCGGCGTCGAGGACGACCCAGTGCTCCTGCTCGCCGATCACGACGTGGGCCCAGACGGTCCGGCCGTCGTCCGAGACCCGGCAGGACCCGTGTTCGAGGCCCCGGCACACCTCCTGCTCGTCCCCGGTGTGCGGGTGACCGAGCTCGGGCCCCCAGCAGTCGTGCCGGTACTCCCAGAGGGTCTCCCCTTCCGCGCCGACGGCCCGGACGGCGCGCTGGCCCGAGAACACGGCGTACGAGGCGTCCGGACTCACGGAGTGCACCCCGCGGTCCCAGCCGGGCCAGGGCAGCGGGAAAGTGGCGACCGGGGCGCGCCCGCCCGCGAAGAGCCCGTCCAGGTCGTGCACCTCCAGCTCGTGCCCGTGCGGCAGCAGGGCCCGGCGCGGGCCGCCCGCCCGGCTCTCGAAGCCGTAGCCGTTGACGAGGGCGCCCCCACCCGGCAGCACCACGGAGTCGCGCAGATGTACGGAGATCGACATGCCCCGAACGTAGCGACCCCCACTGACACCGGCCGCCCGCGCCCGTCTCAGGCCTCCACGCGCACCCAGGAGTCCCCGGCCCGCAGCCACAACACCCCGTCCCGGCCCTGACCGCAGTGCTTCACCACCGGGCCCGGCACCGTGACCCGTTCCTCGGCGACGGCCTCCAGAGCCCCGCCGACGAGGACGGCGCGGGTCAGGCTGACCGTGGGCCGGTCGTGATCACGGCAGCTCAGCACGACGCGGTCGCCGCGCACGGCGCAGCCGTCGATCCGGGCCGCCGGGCTGCGGAAGGTGGTGACTTCGCCGGTGGACGGCGTGATCCGGCTCAGGAAGGTCCCCTCGCGGCAGTACCAGGCCAGCCACACCCGGGCGCCCTCGGTGCAGCCGGTGAGACCCTCCACGGGGCCGGCGGGGAAGGGCGTACGGGGCGTCCAGACGGCGTCGCCCAGGCTGTTCCAGCCGGCCAGCGCGCCGCGGGACTCGGGGTGGTGGCCGAAGATGCCCTCGTCGCCGTAGGCGGTCCAGATCCCGCCGCGGCGACCGCCGACGACGACCTGGACGTCGTCACCGATGCAGAACGCGCCCTCGTGGCGCCCGTCGCGGTCGTACACGTACGCGTTGTCGGCCCAACGGCCCTTCCGGTCCTGGCCGGAACGGCCCGACACGAGGAGGAACCGGTCGCCGGGCAGCAGGGCGAGATGGCTGATGTGCGGAGGCACGCCCCGCACGGCCGCGCGCCGCTGGAGCCGCCCGTCGGCGCCGAACACCTCCAACTCGGCGTCGAACGGCTCCGGGGCACCCCACCCGACCCACCCGGCGATGTAGTCCGACCGCTTGAGCCCCCGCCCATCCACCCGCACCACGCCGAGCTCCCCCCGAGCCCCGACGCTCCACCACAATGCCCGCGCATCCCCGGCCGGCAGACTCCACACGGCAGCCAACTCACGCACAACCACAGCCGCACACCTCGAAGTACTCCGGGCCCCAACGGCACCCGAAGATCCCCACGTTACCTACCGGCCCGGCCCCGGCCTAGGGCGTTTCCGGGGCAGCCGGAGCGGCAGGCGCGGCGGCATCCAACGCCTGCAGGATCAGTTCCAGGTCCGCACACGTGGCGAGGCAGAACTCCTGATCCGCCAAGAGTCGGGACTGCGCCTCGCTGAAATTGTCCCCGCACCGCGCCGTCTCCTCAGTGAGGCGGACGGGAAGGATCAGCCAGTTCCTCTTGACCTTGAACCGCCAGTCGAGCTGGCGGGGCGCGTCGCGCACCGCTTCCTCGAAGACGGGCCTGAACTCGTCATGAGGCTCGATGAAACGCCAGCCCAGGTGTGCCACCTGCAGGTACCCGAATTCATGACGCTCGACAGGCATCCGGTACCAGGCGAGCGGGGCAAAACGCCTGAGGATTGTCAGTGCGTACCGGGTCCGATCTCTCGGGGCGTCGTTTTCGTCTCGTATGAGCATGCTCAGGTACCGTCCGTCCGGGGCTCTTCGTCGTGCCGGAACTGATCGAGCGCGTTGACCACTACCGAGAGCAGCTCGGCGTCCGTCACATCACCGGCTTCCCGGAACGCCGGGTCTATCGGGTAGTCGTCCAAGGCGTAGAAGACCTGATCCAGTCGGCGCGACAGGGCCTCCACGACCCGATCTCCTTCGTTCAGCGCCCTTCTCCGGCAACCCAGCCACGCCTTGGTGAATGCCGGCGGGGAGATGGCTCCCCGGGACAGATCTCCTATCAGACTCAGCTGCCGCCCGGTTGCCGAATCGTGTGGAACTTCTCCGGCTTTTTCCACACCCTCTTTCGGTCGGCGTGGACGAATGTCACGGACAGCATCTTCGTAGCGCAGGAGTTCCTCTAGGTCATATTTTCTACTGGTGCTTCCACGGGTGTGGCTGCACTCTCTGAGCTTCGCCTTTTCGTCAGGCGTAGTTGCCGAGGAGCGTGTCAGGAGATCAGGAAGGGGCATAACTCCCCGCATTCGGATGATTTCCCTGGTGGGGCCAGTGTCGTGGCTCCCCCCCCCCAGGATCCACTGCCCACTCCTTCGCTGGGAGTTCCAGCTGCCATGGCAAGTCGGGGCTGCATCGCGGGCCTAAGCCGCAGGTCTCCGCCGACGAGAGGAAGCGGTCACGTGGAGGGCCAGCTCGCCATTCTCCACATCTCTTCGAATTTGGCTGCTGATACTCGAGAGGCCAGGAACTCCGGCTGCAGCATGACGTCTTCAATCCTCCCGACAGGCACCTTGCTCAGCCCGATGTCTCTACTTTCGTGCCATTCGTCACTCTTCAGGAGGCGCCCGTCGGTGTACGTGTGTACCTTTCTGGTCTCATATCCATCCGAGCCGATCTCGCTGTAAATGGTCGTCGGATCCTCTGCTGAATCGTGCAGCCACTCAACTCTCCAGTACTCCATGGCCTAACTCTCCCCGTGGCTGATGATGCGTCCACTGATATTCAGCGGGCCGTCATTCAAGATCACGTAGACGTCGGGGCGCTCGACGGAGCGCATGACGGTCAGGTCGCTCACGTCGACCTCGATGTAGTGGGTGAATCTTTGACCTCCCCAAGGGGCGCGGATGAATGCGGATGACAGTTGGCCGAGTGTCTTTGTTCCAGGCTTTATGTCTGACAAGTGTTGACCATCACCGAATCTGGCATCCTTGGGGTTCTGTGCCTGTATTGAGGCTCTCAATTCCTCGCTTTCGCGTATCCCGTCATACCCTGCCTTGTTTGTGTAGTGGTAGAGGGTGTCGAGTTCTTCTGGTCGACCGCCACCGCGTCCGGCACGATGCCCCGCACCGGCGGGAACACCGTTCCGTCGGGGCTCGCGGGATTCAGCGCCACCCGCAGGGGGAGTCCAGCGCTCCCACGACCTCGTCCAGCAGTCGCGCACCGCGCACCCGGCGGAAGGCCCATTCGCGGTCCGCCTCGCCGCGGGCCTGCGCGAACCGGGACAGCGCGTCCTCGTCCGAGAACGCGCAGATCCAGTCCAGGCCGCCCAGCCCTGCCGTCCACAGACCGCCCGGCTCGTCGAGCGGTACGAGCACCACCCGGTCGCGGAACTCGGCCAGTTGCCGCCAGGCGCTCTGCCGCGCTTCGGCCACCGGATCGGCCGCCACCGGACGCGAGGCCGCCGCCTCGGTGCGCAGTGCGTCCCACTCTTCTTCGAACCCCACCCGAACTCCCCCCGAACCCATGCGAATCGAACGCACTTTTGCATGACGGGGTGGGAGGGGCAAATGTCGTGGTTCGGCGATGAGTACATCCGGCCAGGCGGGGCGTCCCGTGAAACGCCGCAGGGGGGTGGCGGGCCGTGTGGCCTGCCACCCCCCTGCGGGCGGGAGCGGGGGTCAGCCCTTGCTGACCGCCGTGAGGATCTCCGGGAGGGTGCGGGCCACCCGCGGGGCCGACAGGCGCAGGCCCGCCCAGGTGGACAGGGTGCCCCAGGCGATGCCGACCGGGAGGAGGATCCACCGCAGGCCGTGCATGTCGTCGGCGAAGTTGAGCCAGACCGACAGGACGATCACCGGGGAGCAGATCACCGCCGAGGCGAACATGCCGCTGAAGATGCCCATCCAGGCCAGGCCGGCCTGCCCCGGGGCGACGTTCTTGAAGGCGCCGTCCGACGGGATGGAGTACGGGTAGTGCGCGGAGGCCAGTGCGCCCGTGCAGAGCATCGCGCCCACCACGGCCAGGGAGAGGCCCAGGGCCCCCGGGAAGCCGGCCCAGTCGCCGAGCAGGGCGGCGGTGACGGCCGTGACCAGGGCCGTGTACGGGAGGGTGATCAGGGCCAGGGCGGCGGCGCGGGCGCGCAGTTCCTCGTACGCGTCACGCGGGCCGGAGATCGTCTGGGCGACCATCCAGAAGGCGGAGGTGTCCTGCCCGAACTGGTTGTACATCTGGATCCCGAGCATCCCCGCGCCGAAGCAGGCCAGGTACACGGACCCGGTGCCCTGAAGGGCGTTGAAGACCGGAATGATCAGGCCGACCGCCAGCCCGGTCACCCAGGCGGACTTCGTCTTCGGGTCGCGCACCACGTAGCGCAGGGTGCGCTGCATGGCCGCGCCCGTGCGCCCGCCCGGGAGGAAGGACCAGACGCCGCCCGCGCCGTCCCGCTCCTTGCGCGGCGTCGCGGCCGCGAGGGTCGAGCCGTCGGGGGTGACCATCAGCTTGGTCAGGCTGCGCTCCCAGAACCACAGCAGCCCCGCCAGCGCGGCCAGGGTCAGCACCAGCTGGCCGGCCGCCTCCGCGTACGCGCCCCGGCCGGCTGAGTCGACCATGCCGACGGCCGTCGCGGGCGGCAGCCACCGCACCACGGCCGCGGCCGGCTCCAGCTGGCCCAGGCCGCCCTGCTGGAAGAGCCGCTGGCTGCCGAAGTTGACCGCCTGCCCGCCGACCGCGATCAGCAGCCCGCTCAGCAGCGCGAGGTCGCGCCCCTTGCGGCTGGACAGCAGCCGTACGTTCGCGGTGGCCACGGCGCGGGCGAGCGCCACGCAGCCGAGGAGCAGCAGCGGTACGGCGACCACCGCCGCCACCGCGCCGGCCGCGCCGCGGGCCACCGCCACCACCGAGCCGACGGCCAGGCAGAGCGTGAACAGCGGGCCGATGCCGACGAGCGAGGAGGCCAGCAGGGCCCGTACCAGCGGACGCGGGCGCAGCGGCAGCATCACGAGCCGGCTCGGGTCGAGCGTCTCGTCCCCGGTGGGGAAGAACAGCGGCATGAAGGTCCAGCCGAGGGCCAGGAGCGCGCTCAGCAGCACGACGGCGGTGCCGGCGTGGGCGTGGCCGTGCAGCATGGACAGGCCCAGGGCGGCGAAGAGGCCGACGACGAGGCAGAAGACCAGGTTGCTGATCCAGACGGCCTTGCGCTTCGAGGAGCCCTTGAGGCCGTTGCGCAGCAGGGACAGCTTCAGCCGGACGAACAGCGGGGTGAGGGGGACCTCGGAGGCTCCGCTCACGGGGGCCGTCGTGGTCAGGGTGCCGGTGGCGCTCATCGTGCGCCGCCGAGCCAGTCGAGGGATTCCCCGGAGCCGCGGTTCTGCGCGCCGACGAGTTCGAGGAAGGCGCTCTGCAGGGAGGGCGCGGAGCCCCGTACGTCGGCCAGCGGGCCGGCGGCGCGGATCTGCCCGGCGGCCATCACGGCCACCCAGTCGCAGAGCGATTCGACGAGCTCCATCACGTGGGAGGAGAACACGACGGTGGCACCGGAGGCGGTGTACCGTTCGAGCACCCCGCGGATGGTCTGCGCCGACACCGGGTCGACGCCCTCGAACGGCTCGTCCAGGAAGAGGACTTCGGGGTTGTGCAGGAGCGCGGCCGCCAGGCCGATCTTCTTGCGCATGCCGGTGGAGTAGTCGACGACCAGCTTGTGCTGTGAGCCCGCGAGGTCAAGGACGTCGAGGAGCTGCGTGGCCCGCTTGTCGGTCTCCTCGCCGGGGAGCCCGCGCATCCGGCCCATGTAGCCCAGCAGCTCGCGGCCGGAGAGGCGCTCGAACATCCGCAGGCCCTCGGGCAGCACGCCGATGCGCTTCTTCACCTCGACCGTGTCGGCCCACACGTCGTGCCCGGCGACGATCACCCGGCCCATGTCCGGGCGCAGCAGCCCGGTGATCATCGACAGCGTGGTGGTCTTGCCGGCGCCGTTGGGGCCGACGAGTCCGATGAAGCGGCCCGCGGGCAGCTCCAGATCGATCCCCCCGACCGCCACCTGCTCGCCGAAGCGCTTCCACAGTCCCTCCACGCGTACCGCCGCGGTGGACGGCGCGGGTCGCGCGCCGTCCGTCCCGTTCGTGCCGCCTGCCGCATAGCCCTGGTCCGGCATGCGCCTGCCTCTCGTTCTCATCCCCGTTGGTCCTACTTTCCTCACCTTAGGAGGAGGGGGGAGAGGGCGGCAGTTACGTATGTCATGAACCGACGGACACGAATGTCAGGTGTCAGGCCTGGCGGCGCCCCCGGGCGGCCGCGGCCTCGCTGCCGCACGCGTACGCGAGGGCGTCGATCAGCTCCTCGGTGTCCGGCAGCCACCGGTTCGCCGGAGTGGGCTTACGGGCCCACTGCACCGGCCCCTTCCCGCCGAAGCGGGTGGGCGGCGCGGCCACGTACTCGCCCTCGCCCCGCGCGGCGAGGTCGATGGCGTGCGGGAGCCAGCCCAGCTTGCGCACCAGGTCCGCCACCTTCGCCCCGGCTCCGGGCAGGACGAAGAACAGCATCCGGTGACCGGGGGTGAGGGTGACCGGCCCGAGGGTGCGCTGCATCCGCTCCAGCCGCGCCAGTGCCAGGAAACCGGCGGAGTCGGGGACGTCCAGCACGTCGAAGGTACGGCCCGTCGGCAGCAGGATCGAGGCGCTCGGGTGCTTCGCCCAGATCCGGCGCACGCCGACCGCGCTGCCCGAGGCCAGCCCCGCCCAGTCCTTCACCGCCGGGTGCGCGCCGGGTGCCGGGCAGTCCGCCGCTCCGCAGGAGCACAGTTCACGGCCGTCGCCGGGCTCCAGCCACGTACCCGCGAAGACGTCCCAGTGCCGCTCTTCCGCGTACCGCACGGCATGGTCCACCAGCTGCTCCCCCCGCTGCTTGGGGATGGGTGCGGTCTCCGTGACTCCGATGGTCTCTTCCACGCCCATCACAACTCCCGCCGTCACCGGGGGTTACGGGCGTAAACCAGCCGGTGGGCGGTGCATCGATCCTGCACGTGGGGCGCACCGGTGCATGTACGGGGGCGCGTAGGAGGCCGGGGCGCGGCCGTTGGGTAACGACACGACGCAGAGACGAAGATTCTCCGCACATCAGGCGGGAAGTGATCATTCCAACGCTCTCCCGTGGCTTCAGGGGGTTTTCAATGGCAGCCAGGCCTCTCGTCGCCCGTCAGCCGAACGAACGGCTGCAGGCGCTCATCCAGGAAGCCGGGTGCTCCAACGCCGGGCTAGCCCGGCGCGTCAACATGTGCGGGGCCGAGCACGGCCTCGATCTCCGCTACGACAAGACCTCCGTGGCCCGCTGGCTGCGCGGCCAGCAGCCGCGCGGCCGGGCGCCCGGCATCATCGCCGAAGCCCTCGGCCGCAAACTCGGCCGGACCGTCACCATCGACGAGATCGGCATGGCCAACGGCAAGAACCTAGCCTCCGGGGTGGGCCTGCAGTTCTCCCCGACCGTCGTCGGCGCCATCGAGCAGGTCTGCGAGCTGTGGCGCAGCGACGTCGGGCGCCGCGACTTCCTCGCCGGTTCGAGCGTGGCCGCCTCCGCGCTCGTCGAGCCCAGCCGCGACTGGCTGATCACCGGAGCCGACCCGCAGGTGGCCCGCAACGGCGGGGCCCGGGTGGGGTTGTCCGACGTGGAGGCCGTCCGCGCGACGACGCAGGCGCTGACCGAGCTCGACCACCGCTTCGGCAGCGGGCACGTACGCCCCGTGGTGGTGCACTACCTCAACTCCGTGGTCTCCGGGCTGATCGGCGGCGCCTACCGGGAGCCGGTGGGGCGGGCCCTGTTCGCGGCCGTCGCCCGGCTCACCGAACTCGCGGGGTACATGGCGGTGGACACGGGCCAGCCCGGCCTGGCCCAGCGCTACTACATCCAGGCCCTGCGCCTGGCCCAGGCCGCGGGCGACCGCGCGTACGGGGGCTACGTGCTGGCCGCGTCCATGAGCCACCTCGCCGCCGAGCTGGGCAACCCGCGCGAGATCGCGCAGCTGGCGCGGGCCGCGCAGGAGGGCACGCGGGGGCAGGTCACCCCGAGGGTGGAGGCCATGTTCTACGCCGCCGAGGCGCGAGGGCACGCGCTGCTGGGCGACGCCCGCGCCACGGCGGTGCTGTCGGGGCGGGCGATCACGGCGCTGGAGCGGGCCGAGCCGGAGTCGGGGGACGACCCGGTGTGGATCCGGCACTTCGACCAGGCCTACCTGGCGGACGAGCTCGCCCACTGCCACCGGGACCTCGGCCAGGCCGAGGCGGCGGGCCGGCGCGCGGAGGAGGCCCTGCGCGGGCTGCCCGCGGGCAAGGCGCGCCGGCGGGCGATCGGGCTGCTGCTGCTGGCGGCGGCGCAGGTACAGCAGAGAGAGGTGGAGCAGGCCTGCCAGACGGCGACGACGGCCGCCGAACTGCTGGGCACGCTCAGGTCGAGGCGGGGTGCGGAGTACCTGGAGGACTTCCGCACGCGGCTGGAGCCGTACCGGGAGGAAGCGGCCGTCCGGGTGTTCGGGTCGCGGCTGGAGGTTCAGGTGGCCTGACGTGCCCGTGCCGGGACCGGGTAGCGTGGTCCGACGTTCCGTTGGTTCGGGAAGTCGGAGAAGGCAGAGGAGTCCCGGTGACGACGCAGAGCGGACAAGGGGGCGTCCCCCGGCCCGGGGCGGCGGATCCGGCACGGCCCGACGCGGCAGGCCCCGACGCGGACCCGGGGTACCCGGCGCAGCCGGGTCCGGGCGCGGGGGAGCCGTGGGGCGCGCCCGCGCCGTACGGGCAGCAGCCGCAGCAGCAGCCTGCGGCGTACGGGCAGGAGCAGTACGGAGGGCAGCCGCAGCAGGGGCAGGGGCAGCAGGGGGAGCCGCGGTACGGGCAGCCCCAGGGGCAGCCCGCGTACGGCTACCCGCCGCAGGGGCAGCCCGGCTACGGGTACCCGTCCGCGGGGCACGTCGTGGGTCCGGGCTTCGAGGGCCCGGGGCAGCCGCACGGCTACGGCTACCCGCCGCTGCCCGACGCGGCCACCCAGTACATCCCGCCGGTCCCGGCAGGCGGCGCGCACGCGGGAGAGGCGGCGACCCAGTACATCGCGCCCGTCCCGGCGGCCGGCGCGCACCCGGGCGAGGCGGCGACCCAGTACATACCGCCCGTCCCCGCGACGGGCGGGCATCCCGGTGAGGCGGCGACCCAGTACATCGCGCCGGTCCCGGCCGCCGGTCCGCACCCGGGCGAGGCGGCGACCCAGTACATACCGCCCGTCCCCGCGACGGGCGGGCATCCCGGTGAGGCGGCGACCCAGTTCATACCGCCGGTCCCGGCCGACGGCGCGCACCCGGGCGAGGCGGCGACCCAGTTCATACCGCCCGTCCCCGCGGCACCGGGGCCCCCGCCCGTCGAGGGCTTCGACGCGCTGTTCCGGGCCGACGAGGGCATCGCCGCGGCGCCCACCCAGCAGATGTCCCCCGTCCAGAGTCCGGCTCCCCGGCGTACGCCGCCGCCCGCGCCGCCCCAGCAGTACGCGCCACGCCGGCAGCAGCAGCCCCAGCCGCCCCACCACCACCAGCAGCAGCAGTACGCGCCCCCGCCCCCGCCGCCCTCCGCCCCGGCCCCGCGCCGGGTGCCGCCCGCCGTCATCGCGGCAGGGGTCGTCGGACTGGCCGTGGTGGGACTCGGGGTGGGTGCGCTGCTCAGCGACGGCAAGGCCTCGAACAGCGACCCCGGCGCCGTGGCCCCCGCGAGCACCGGCTCGGGCGCCTCGGGCGCACCGGTGGGGGAGGCCCCCGTGGACCCGGCCCGCCCACAGGCCGTCCAGCTGGACAAGCTCCTCGCGGACAGCAACGACAGCCGGGCCTCGGTGATCAAGGCCGTGGACGACATCAAGGACTGCAAGAACCTCGGTCAGGCGGCCCAGGACCTGCGCGACGCGGCCCGCCAGCGCGAGGAACTGGTCACCCGGCTCCAGGAGCTCAAGACGGACCTGCTCCCGAACCACGCGAAGCTCTCGGCCGCCCTCACCAAGGCCTGGAAGGCCTCCGCGGACGCCGACAACAGCTATGCGGACTGGGCGGACGACGCCGGCCACGACAAGGGCGGCTGCAAGGACGGCAAGGCCAAGGCCACCGACAACGCCTCCGACGGCAACAAGTCGAGCGGCGAGGCCACGAAGTCCAAGGTGGCGGCGGCGGCCCTGTGGAACCCGATCGCCGTCAAGTACGGCCTCACCCGCCGCGACACGTCCGAGCTGTGACCGGACCGGGCGATCAGGCCGAGCGGGGAGCCTGTTCCAGGGTCGAGGTCATGTCCTGGGCGGGCTCGCCGGGCTGGTCGACGATGCGGCCCGCCCGGACGATCTGGAAGCTGACCCGGCCGTTGACCAGGCGGGGGAAGCCGGCCACGGCCCGCATGTCCTGGTAGCGCCAGCTGAGGTCGGGGGTGAGGCCGGCCGTCTTGACGCCCTGGGACTCGTTGAGCGCGTGGGCCAGCTTGCGGGCCGTGACGTCCTCGTCCTTCTTGAAGCGCTGCACGACCTCGTTCAGCACGGTGTACGCGATCCAGGTGGTCTGCGCCCCGCTGTCGTCGGGGTCGACGGTGTCGTCGCCGAACGCCTGCTCGGTGATCACCTTCCGCATCGGGGCCCACAGAGGGTCGGTCGAGACCGGGTACCAGCTGGTGACGAACGAGCCCTCGAAGGGGCTCTCCTTGCCGCCGGTGCGGTCGACGAGGGCCTGGCTGACACTGCCGAGGACGGAGGCGATCTGCGGGTCGCGGTGCTGGGTGTCCAGGCGGCGGAAGGCGTCGAAGAAGGTCTCGGTGCGCTCGCCGAGGACGGCCGTGACGCAGGGCTTGCCCTCCTTGGGGGCGGAATCCTTGGCGCCGGCCCCGGCCCCGGCCCCGGCCCCGGCCCCTGCCCCCGCTCCGGCGTCCTTGGCCGTGCCGTCCTTGGAGCCCCCCTTCGGCGCCTCCTTGGTGTCCTTGGCCGGTCCGCCCGCCGATCCGTCGGCCAGCGCCTCGCGCGCCTGCGGGGTCAGGTCCGCGGAGTCCTCGGCGGCCCGGATGTCGGAGGCGTCCGGCATCTTGTTGGCCCGCAGCCCCGCGTTCAGCAGGACCGGCATGGAGTCCCCGGCGAGGGTGTCCGGGCGCACGAGCGACACCTGGGCGCAGGCCTTGCCGAGCTGGTGCCCGGCGCCGGCCAGCAGCGCGGGCTGGCCGCCGTTGACCGGGTAGGACAGGGGGCTCTGGAACTCCTCGGAGGAGACCCCGTAGCCGCCGATGAAGGGGATGCCCTCGGCCTCCAGCGGGGCCATGAAGGCGCGTCCGTGCTGGCTGTACGAGCCGACGACGGCGATGGCCTTCTCGGCGATGGCCTGGCGGGCGCAGTCGGCGGCGCCGGTCGGGGTGTTCTTCTCGTTGCAGGTCAGGACGCGCAGCTTGTGGCCGTGGATGCCGCCGTTGGCGTTCACCCAGCGCTCGTAGGCCTTGGCCATCCCGGGCATTCCCGGCATGTTGGTCGCCTTGGTGCCCATCGGGGCGAAGGTCATGACCGTGAGGGTGCCCCCGGAGCCCCCCGAGCCCCCGGGGAGCACCCCGCACGCGGTGGTGAGACACGCGCCCACCGCCGAGGCAAGGAGCAGGCGGGATAGGGCAGTTGCGCGTCGGCGATTGGTCATGTCCACCGACCATTCCGCTCGCCGGGGAACTGGATGGTGAGGTGTACACAACATCGGGTGACGCCCAGGTGAATTGCCGGGGGGCAACCGTCCGCAGGCGCTTCAAGATCGCACCACGGGGGAACGTACGATCGAAAGCGTGACATTCGCCCAAGGTTCGAAGAACTCTTCCCGCCGCGGCGGCCGCTCCTCCACCATGGGCGGCATGCCCCTCAACGACATGCCGTGGTGGCGCTGGCGCGCGAACGTGCGCTCGGCGCTGCACATGCTCTCCGACCCGGTGTTCCAGGAGGAGGTCTGGCTGACCGGCGCGGAAGGCTACGGGGACGTCACCGACGCCGTGTACCGGCTCGTCGAGGACACCTGGCTCGACAGCTGGTCCGCCGACAAGTACGTCGGCACGATCTTCCGGGACGCGCAGGAGGCCGCCCTCGTGGACCTCGCCGTCCTGCGGGTGTTGCGGATCCTGCACCAGGCCGGGCCCGACGCGCCCGTGTCCACGTACCTGGAACACCACGCCTGGCCCGAGGCGGTACGGGCCGCGCGCGAGGCGCACGTACGGATGGCGGCGGCGGACGGGGAGGATCCGGACGAGCCGCCCACCTCGGTCGACGTACTGAGGATGCTCACCCGCGCGGTGTGAAAGGCTATGCCGTCATGAGCGACCCGCACCCCGAGGCCACTGCCCAGCCCCAGTACGTCCTGACCGTGTCCTGCCCCGACAAGCAGGGCATCGTGCACGCCGTGTCGAGTTACCTCTTCATGACCGGCTGCAACATCGTGGACAGCCAGCAGTTCGGAGACCGGGAGACCGGGCTCTTCTTCATGCGGGTGCACTTCGAGGCCGAGTCTGCGGTCACCGTCGAGAAGCTGCGCGCGAGCTTCGCCGCGATCGGCGACTCCTTCCGCATGGACTGGCAGATCCACCGCTCCGACGAGCGCATGCGGATCGTCCTCATGGTGTCGAAGTTCGGCCACTGCCTGAACGACCTGCTGTTCCGCTCGCGGATCGGCGCGCTGCCCGTGGAGATCGCGGCCGTGGTCTCGAACCACACCGACTTCGCCGAGCTGGTCGGCTCGTACGACGTGCCCTTCGTGCACATCCCGGTCACCAAGGACACCAAGGCGGACGCCGAGGCGCAGCTGCTGGAACTGGTCCGCGCGCAGGACGTCCAGCTCGTCGTCCTCGCCCGCTACATGCAGGTGCTGTCCGACACCCTGTGCAAGGAGCTGAGCGGGCGGATCATCAACATCCACCACTCCTTCCTGCCGAGCTTCAAGGGCGCCAAGCCCTACCACCAGGCGCACGCCCGTGGCGTGAAGCTCATCGGCGCCACCGCGCACTACGTGACCGCCGACCTCGACGAGGGCCCGATCATCGAGCAGGAGGTCGAGCGCGTCGGCCACGAGGTCACCCCCGACCAGCTGGTCGCCATCGGCCGCGACGTGGAGTGCCAGGCGCTCGCCCGTGCGGTGAAGTGGCACAGCGAGCACCGCGTCCTGCTGAACGGCAGCCGCACCGTCGTCTTCGCCTGAGCCCCGGCCCGGCGGCGCCGGGCCGCGCGGTCCCGGCCGGCCGCGCGCCCCGGACCGGCCCGCCGTCGCTCCGGCGCACCCGCGGGGGCCGGGCGTCGTCCGCCCGGCCCGCCGCGCGGTGTCACGCGTCGGGTGCCTCCACCCCGCAGTAGCCCGCGAAGGCCGCCAGGATCTCGTCCTCGGAGATCCGGCCGTCGCCGTCCGCGTCCAGTGCCCGCGCCAGCGGGCCGGCCAGGTCCGGCGCGGTGCCGAGCACCCGCAGGACCCGGGCCGCGGCCGCCGGCGTCGCGGCGCCCGTGCCCTCCTCGTCCGCCACGGCGATCACCGCGGCCAGGAACGGGCGCGCGATCTCCGCGAACCGGTCGGGGCTGTCCCGCAGCCGCTTCGCCGCCCCGGTGACGAACTCCTCCCGGGAGACCCGCTGGTCCCCGTCCACGTCGGCGATCCCGGCCATTCCCTGCCAGAACGCCTCCGCGCCGTTGAAGACGGCCTGTCCCTTGTCCGACCGCGCGGTGGTGCCGAATTCGGCCAGTACGGCCCTGGCCGCCGTACTGAAGTCCTCCCGATCGATGTAGCCGGATCCGTCCTGGTCGAAAGTGGCGAATCGGGCGGCGATCTTGCGCTCGTATTCTGCGCTGTCCATATGCGGAGTTCCGCCTTCACGTGTGCGAGGGAGTGCAGTTCAAGACAGGCAGGAGCGTAAGGCCTCGGTGGCCTGAGCGTTAAGCGAAGCGGTCAAGGAGGTGGCCGCATCGAACCCGCGCACGGGGAGCGCGGCAGGGCGCGTACACCAGTGCCCACAGCGCCCCTAGCACGTGGGCCGCGGTCCACGGACGGGGTTCCCCCAAAACAGGCGCGTTCCATCGGTTGCGCACTACATTTGACGGGTCGGCACACGGCGGGAGGAAGCATGGCGAAGGACGTTCCACCGCGCTGGGACCGTCGCATGCAACAGCGCCTCGCCCGCGGTGAGGCCGCCGCGCTCGGCGAGCTCTACGACCGCTTCGCCTCCCTCGTGCACGGCCTGGCGCACCGGGTGCTCGGCGACGAGAAGGCCGCGGACCGGATCACCCGCGAGGTCTTCGGCTACATCTGGGAGAACCCCGACGCCTACGACCCCAAGCAGGGCTCCATGCGCTCCTGGGTCGCCCGGATCACCCAGGGCCAGGCCGTCGCCCGGCTGCGCCAGGTCGAGTTCGGCCGCGGCTCCCACGAGGAGCTGGAGCAGAAGGTGCGCAGCGCCAACGCCGCCGCCCGCGCCGACTACATCGTCACCTCCATGCCCGCGCCGCTGCGGGCCGCCCTGGAACTCGCCTACTTCAAGCGGCGCGACTACCGGCAGGCCGCCGCCGACCTGCAGATCAGCGAGGACGAGGCGCGCCGCCGGCTGCGGCTCGGCCTCCAGCTGCTGTCGACCGCCAACGTCCTCCCCCGGGAGGACCCTGCCCCTCGCGGATACGGAACCACCTGATGACCGGCCCCTCCGAAGACACCCCCGACGACGCCCACGAGTACGCCGCGGGCCGCGCGGCGCGGATACCGGGACCGCGCCCCGCCGGAGACGACCTCGAACCGCCGGCCCCCGCTCCCGAGGCCGCGCCGGCGCCGACCACGACGTCCGTGCCCGCGCCGCCGCCCCCGCACGGCGTACTGAAGTCCCTGCTCGGGGCGTGGGCGCTCGCCGCCTGCTCCGCCGAGGAGACCCAGGCCGTGGAGGACCACCTCACCGAGTGCGCGCCCTGCGCGGAGGAGGCGCTGCGGCTGCGGGACGCCGTGGGGCTGCTGCACCCCGAGGACACCCTCGACCTCAAGCCGCTGCTGCGCTCGCGCGTGCTGGAGGACTGCCTGGGCAAGCGCCCCGCACGCATCCCGGTACCGGTGTGGGCGGGCCCGTACGACACCGAGACGGCACGCCTCGACGCGCTGCTGAGGGACTTCGGCGAGGCGGAGTGGGACACCCCGGTCCGGCTGAAGTGGTTCGAGGAGGAGCGCCGCCGCACCCGCCGGACCACCGTGTCCGGGGTGATCGGCCACCTGCTGACGGTGGACGGCCTCGTCGCCGCCGCCCTCGGCCTCGACGATCCGCTGGGGCCGCACGCACCCCCGGGCGGACCCGAGGGGCGCACGGAGCACTTCTGGAGCTCCGGCGCCCATCCGGGCACCGGAGCGGTCCGCGATCCCTGGCGGGAGCAGGGCCACACCCTGGTCCGTACGGTCTCCTTCGCGGGCCGGGGCGCCGCCGAACTCGCCGTCGACTACGGGGCCTTCGCGCTGCCGCTGGCCGACGCGTTCCTGGAGCGGGCCTTCGAGTGCTGGGTGCACGCCTCGGACATCGCCGAGGCCGTGGACTACCCGTACGGGCTGCCGTCGGGGCCGCACCTGCACCGCATGATCGACCTCGCGGCGCGGCTGCTCCCCGGCGCCCTGGCGGGCCGGCGCCGCTCGGGACTGGCGGCGCCGCCGCGCGGCCTGGTCGCGGCGGGCGCTCCGGGGCGGACCCTGCACCTGGAGATCGAGGGGGCGGGCGGCGGCTCCTGGGACATCGCCCTGGACTCCCCGGCGGCGAAGCCGTCGCGGGAGCACACGGTGGCGGAGGTCGCGCTGGACGGCGTCGAGTTCTGCCAGCTCGCTGCCGGGCACATCTCCCCGGAGGACGCCGCCGTCGGGCAGACCGGCGACCGCGAGGCGATCCGCGACGTCCTGTTCGCGGCGGCTTCGCTGAGCCGGCTGTAGCGGCACGCGCGTACGGGGTGGTGCGGTGATCAGTTGCGGGTGGCGAGCATCTGGGCGCTGCCGTCGGTGAGGCCGGCGATGGCGACCTTCTGGGCGCCCATTCCGGTGGCCCACCAGCCCTGCCAGCCGCCGTTGGCGTAGCGGGCGGCGTGGTAGGTCTTGCCGTCGTTGCCGACGGCGAGCATCTGGGTGTCGCCGTTGGGCATGCCGGTGATGGCGAGGCTGCTGGCGGCGAAGCCGGGGGCGCCGCCGTAGCCGTCGACCTTGTTCCAGCCCTGCCAGGTGCCGTTGGCGTTGCGGATGTTGTGGTAGACGAGGCCGTCGTTGCCGGTGGCGAGGACCTGGGTGTCGCCGTTGGGGAGGGCGGCGATGGCGATGTTGCCGGCCTGGAAGGTGGCGTCGCCGATGCCGTCGACGGCGTTCCAGCCGGTCCAGGTGCCGTCGGTGGAGCGGATGGCGTGGTAGAGGTTGCCGTCGTTGCCGATGATGAGGGTCTGGGTGCTGCCGTCGGGGAGTCCGGCGACGGCGATCTTCTTGGCCTGCCAGTTGCCGACGGGGGACCAGCCCTGCCAGGTGCCGTTCTGGAAGCGGGCGTTCTGGTAGATCTTGCCGTCGTTTCCGATGGCCATGACCTGGGCGTCGCCGTTCGACATGCCGGCGATGGCCTGGTCCCTGGCGGCGAAGCCGGCGCCGCCGCCGTAGCCGTCGACCTTGCCCCAGCCCTGCCAGGTACGGTCCGCGTAGCGGATGGTGTGGTAGAGGTTGCCGTCGTTTCCGGTGGCCAGGGTCTGGGTGGAGCCGTCGGGGGTCGCCGCGATCGATTCCTGCGAGGCGTTGAAGAAGGACGCGCCGTTGGCGCCGTTCAGCGGGGCGAAGCCCTCCCAGCTGCCGTCGACCAGACGCGTGGCGTGGAAGATGTCACCGGCCTTGCTGACCGGGGCGGTGGGGGTCTCGGCCAGACCGGACGGGCCGACGAAGGCCAGGGCCCGGCCGGCGCCCACCGGGCTGGAGTTGGTCTTCCAGTTGAACCAGCTGCGGAAGCGCACGCCGCCGCTCTCGTTGCCGCCGACGGTCTGGATGTTGTCCCCGTCTACCGCGACGACGATGTTGACGTGGTCGGCGTCGCCGTCGTTCAGGCTGCCGTCCTTGTCGTAGAGGACCGCGTCGCCGACCTGCGGGCTGCCGTGGAGCGTCCCCTTGTTCTTGCCGTACTGGTAGATGCTGACGGCCGCCGCGCTGATGCCGGAGGTGTTCGCGCCGGCCTTGTTCCACACCCAGCGGGTGAACTCGGCGCACCAGGCGCCGGGGTACTGGCAGTTGTAGTCGCCGCACGTGCCGCCGACCTGGCCACGGGCGATGGAGGCGACGGTCTGGGACTCGGCCTGCGCCGAGACGGCGGGCAGGGCGACGGCCAGCATCGGCGCGGCGACGAAGGTGGTGAGGGCGACGGTGAGCATGCGGGAGGAGCGACGCGCGGTCATGGTGGTGTCTCCGTGAGGACAGGGCGGCCCGAGGCGTCAGGGCCGGGGAAGAAGGACGAAGGGTGCTGCGGGTGTTGCCAAGTGGTGTGGGCCGGTTCGCGTTCTCGTCCGGAGCCCGGGTGGGGGGCGGACGGCGCGGTGGCCTGGTCGCCGGTGGTGACGGCTGCCCTGCAGGAACAGCGGTCGGACGGCCGGCGGCCGGAGCGCACGGCCCGGGGCCGTGGCGGTGGTTCAGTGGTGGATCAGTGGGTCCGGGGTGTAGCCGATGACGTCGCCGGCGGCGGGGTTGCTGGTGTGTGTGCGAGCGGTTTTCGACACGGCTGTGCCCCGGGGCTTCCGACGTGTGGGCGGATGGATTTCCCGGAGGCGGGTGGCCGGCCTTCGTGGGCCTCGGCTTCGGGTTTTCGTTTCCGCCGCCGTTCCGGTGATCACTATCCTGCTGGGCCCGGAAGCCCCGGGAAAGGCCTTTCGACCGGCACCAAAGGGCCTGGCACTTTGGTGTCAGCAGGGCCGGCGGAAGACCCGGCCGGGGGTCTGTCTGGAGCTCGAACAGCGTGTTCATGAGCGGTACTTGAGGGGTCCGGATTCAGGGGCTCGTCCGGGCTCCGGAACGCCGAAGGCCCGGTCACCGCTTCCCGTGGGGCGCGGCGACCGGACCTTCGAGGCCGGGTGGGTCAGGCGGTCGGCAGGGCGCTGACGAGGGCGGCCGGGACGCTGACCACGTCGTCGAAGCTGGCCTTGCCGGCGCCGAACTCGTCGGCGGTCATGGCGCGCTTCTTGCCGCCGGTGACCTGCCAGACGGTGTTGTTGCCCTGGGCGAGGAGCATCGTGCCGTCGGCGGGAGCGGTCTTGGCCGCGGCGTCGGTCAGCCAGGTGCCGGGGACGCCCTCCAGCGGGCGCTTGTCGTAGCCGAGGCCGGTGAAGTCGGCGTAGGTGAGGGAGACGGCCTTGCCGCCGGCCATCACGTAGACCGTGGAGTCCTTGCCCGAGGCGTCCTTGACGATGGTGCCGTTGGGGACCTGGCGGGCCGCGGAGCCGGCGAGCCAGCTGGTCGGGACGCCGAGCAGGGAGCGCTGGTCGTAGCCGTTGGCGGTCCACTCGGCGGCGGAGATGTGCAGGGCCGTGCCGTTGACCATCACGTAGCGGGCCGGGTCGTTGCCGGTCTGGTCCATGACGACGCGGCCGTTCGACAGGGTGCGCTGGACGGCGCCCTGCAGCCAGGAGGTCGGAACCCCCATGTCGGGGCGGACGTTGTAGCCGTCGGCCGTCCAGTCGGAGGCGGAGATCGGCAGGGCGGCGCCGTCGATGACCACGTACCGGTTGGCTCCGCCGGCCTGGTCGTGGACCACGGTGCCGGCCGGCGGGGCGCTCGGCAGGCCGTTGAACGCGGCGTCGTCGATCAGCACGATCTTGCTGAGGTCGTACTTGTCGGGGGTGACGTCGGAGCCGGCGACCGGGACGCCCGCTCCGTCGATCATCACCTTCACGGCCGCGCCCTTCGGGGACTTCACGAGCGTGCCGACCGGCAGCGAGGCCGGGTTCGGGTAGGAGGGGGCCGACGGGTACGGGTCGGCGTGGTCGGCGCCGAGGCCGGCGGCGGGGCCGCACGACGGCCAGGCGCCCTGGCCCTGGCCCGCGAGGATCTTCTCGCCCGTCAGGATCTGCTGCTGCTTGTTCGCGAGGTCCGGGCGGGAGGCGTACTGGGTGCCGCCGAAGGCCCGCCAGGTCGACATCGATATCTGGAGTCCGCCGTAGTAGCCGTTGCCGGTGTTGATCGACCAGTTCCCGCTGGCCTCGCACTGGGCGACCTTGTCCCAGGTGGAGACGGAGGCGGCGGAGGCGGTGCTGCCCGCGGCGAGCGGGGCGGCGATGGCGAGGAGGGCGGTGGCGGTGACGGCGAGTACGGACTTCTTGCGGGCGGCGGAGCTCATGACGGTGTCCTCGGGGTGTCTGGAAGCGGCGGGGCGGCGGGGCGGCGGGGCGGCGGGCGGCGAAGGCGGCTGCCGGGCGGAGCGGGCCCGAGCCGCCCGGCCGGTGGGGACCGGGCGGCTCGTGTGGGCGGTGCTCAGGCGGTGCTCGGGCAGCGCCGGCCGAGTGGGTCGGGCGGTGCCGACCCGGTGGGTCAGGCGGTCGGCAGGGCGCTGATGAGGGCGGCCGGGACGCTGACCACGTCGTCGAAGCTGGCCTTGCCGGCGCCGAACTCGTCGGCGGTCATGGCGCGCTTCTTGCCGCCGGTGACCTGCCAGACGGTGTTGTTGCCCTGGGCGAGGAGCATCGTGCCGTCGGCGGGTACGGCCTTCGCGGCGGCGGCGGTCAGCCACTCGGCGGGCAGGCCCTCCAGCGGGCGCTTGTCGTAGCCGAGGCCGGTGAAGTCGGCGTAGGTGAGGGAGACGGCCTTGCCGCCGGCCATCACGTAGACCGTGGAGTCCTTGCCCGAGGCGTCCTTGACGACCGTGCCGTTGGCGAGCTGCTTGCCGACGGCGGCGGTCAGCCACTCGCCGGGGACGCCCATCAGGGAGCGCTTGTCATAGCCGTTGGCGGTCCACTCGGCCGCCGAGATGTGCAGGGCCGTGCCGTTGACGAGGACGTAGCGGTTGTTGTCCGCACCCGACTGGTTCATGATCACGGTGCCGTTGCCCGGAGCCTTGGCGGCGGCGCCCTTGAGCCACTCGCCGGGGACGCCCATCAGCATCTGCTCGTTGTAGCCGTCGGCGGTCCACTCGGCGGCGGAGATGTGCAGGGCCGCGCCGTCCACCATCACGTAGCGGGCCGGGTCCTTGCCGCTCTGGTCCATCACGACGATGCCGGTCGCCACCTTGCGCTGGGCGGCGCCCTGCAGCCAGGCGGTCGGCACGCCCATGTCGGGACGGATGTTGTAGCCGCCGGCGGTCCAGTCCGCCGCGCCGATCTGGAGGGCCGCGCCGTCGATGATCACGTAGCGGGCGTTGCCGCCGGCCTGGTCGTGGACGACCGTGCCGGTGGGCGGGGCGCTCGCCAGCGAACGGAAGGCCTGGTCGTCGATCAGCACGATCTTGCTGAGGTCGTACTTGTCGGGGGTGACGTCGGAGCCGGCGACCGGGACGCCCGCTCCGTCGATCATCACCTTGACGTCGGGGCCGTTGGGCGACTTCACGAGCGTTCCGGCGGGCAGCGAGGACGGGTTCGGGAACTGGGGGTTGGTGGTGCCGGCCGGCGAGATGTAGCCGCTGATGCGCTGGCCCCACGGGGAGGAGCCCACGCTCCAGTCGGTGGTGCTGTGGGTGCTGACGATGCCGGGGAAGCCGCCCTGGTTGCCGCCGGTGATGGTGACGGAGTTGCCGGAGATCCCGGTGACGATGGCCACGTGGTCGTCCGAGTAGCTGCCGCCGTGGTTGTAGACGACGGCGTCACCGACGTGCGGCTGGTTGGACAGGGTGCCGTACTTGACGCCGTAGTCGTAGAAGCTGTCGGCCATGTCGGACAGCGTGGAGAGGCCGGTGACCCCGTTGCGGGCCCAGACCCAGCCGGCGAAGTCGGCGCACCAGGCGTGGGTTCTCTGACCGCCGCTGCAGCTGCTGTTCTGCTCGGAGCCACCCACGTAACCGCCGTGGGCACAGGCGCCGTTGCCCTGCTCGGCGCGGGCCGTCGCGGAGATGCCGTCGCTCAGCGGCGAGGCGCTGGCCGGGGAGACGAAGACCATCGTGGCGGCGGTCGCGGCGAGGGCGGAGGCGGAGGCGACGCGGATGGCGGTGGCCTTGAGGTTCCGGGACATGGCTGAGCTCCTGTGGGCGTGAAGGGAAGGCGTGGGGGCCGCGCGGGGTTTCCGCGGGCAGGCCTGATGCAGGCCGAAGAAGTGGGGCGCACCGGTGCCGGTGGACAGCTGCCCTGCAGGAACAGCGGTCGGTCGCGGCCGTCGGGTGGTGCGTCGGTGTGGCGGTGTGGCGGTGTGGCGGTGGTTCAGTGGTGGATCAGTGGGTCCGGGGTGTAGCCGCGGGCGGCGCCGGTGGCGAGGGCGAGGGTGAGGAGGTCGTGGGCCTTCGCGGTGGCGGCGGCGGTGTTCTCGGCGCGGACGAACAGTGCGACGTGCAGGCCGTGGGGTGCGGGGCGGACCCGGGCGTGTTCGAGTGCGTGGTGGGGGGCGGCGTGGGCCCAGAGGGCGTCCTGGAGGAGGCTCGCTCCGCTCTCGGTTCCCGGTGCCCCGGTGTCGCTGTGGAGGGGCATGCGGACGAGGAGCACGGGGTCAGTCCCAGCCGATGACGTCGCCGGCGGCGGGGTTGCTGGTGTGTGTGCGAGCGGTTTTCGACATGGCTGTGCCCCGGGGCTTCCGACGTGTGGGTGGATGGATTTCCCGGAGGCGGGTGGCCGGCCTTCGTGGGCCTCGGCTTCGGGTCTTCGTTTCCCGCCGCCGTTCCGGTGATCACTATCCTGCTGGGCCCGGAAGCCCCGGGGAAGGCCTTTCGACCGGCACCAAAGGGCCTGGCACTTTGGTGTCAGCAGGGCCGGCGGAAGACCCGGCCGGGAACCCGTCAGGGGGCCCGGCCGGGGGCTCGTCAGGGGCGCGCGTAGCGTTCCCGCAGCCGGTACTTGAGGACCTTGCGCAGGGCGTCGTTGCGGGGCAGCGCGTCGACCAGTTCCAGCTGCTCGGGGAGCTTGTGCGGGGACAGGCCCTGGGCCCGGAGGTGGGCCGTCAGCTGGGGCAGGGTCAGGGGTGCCGCCCCCGGGGGCTGCTCGATCACGGCGCAGACGCGCTCTCCGCGCTCGGGGTCGGGGAGGCCGATGACGGCGACGTCACCCACGGCCGGGAGCAGGTGCAGGAGGTCCTCGATCTCCTTCGCCGAGATGTTCTCGCCCTTGCGGATGATCACGTCCTTGCTGCGGCCCGTGAGGACCAGGTGGCCGTCGGCGGTGAGGTGGCCGAGGTCGCCGGTGATCAGGTAGCCGTCGGCGTCGAAGGACTCCGCGGAGTCCTCGCGGCCCAGGTAGCCCCGGCAGACGGCCTCGCCGCGCAGCCGCACCTCTCCGTCGGTTCCCGCGGGCAGGGGTGCGCCGTCCGGGGTGGTGATGCGGACGGACATCGCGCGCGGGGGGCGGCCCTCGGTGGTGGCGAGGTTCTCCGGGGTGTCGTCCGGGGAGCCCATGGTGATCATCGGGACCTCGGTCATGCCGTACCCGTGGGTGAGCTGGCAGCCCAGCTCGCGCACCACCGCGTGGTAGATCTCCGGGGGCTTGGGGGCGCCGCCGCCGGCCAGCAGGCGCAGGGTGGGGATGAGCCGCGTCCCCGGGTCCTTGCGCTGTTCGGCCAGGAACAGGGAGTAGAAGGCGGTGGAGCCCCCCGCGACGGTGACGCCGTGGCGCCGGTACCCGTCCAGTGCGTCGGGCAGCGCGAACTTCTCGAAGAGCACCGCGGGGAACCCGTACAGCAGCAGCATCACCAGGTAGTCGGGGCCGCCTATGTGCGCGTACGGGAACGCGATCGAGCCGACGTCGGCGGGGGTCAGCCGCAGCGCGTCGGCGAGGCAGGTGCCGCCCGCGATGAGCGAGCGGTCGGTGTGCAGGACGCCCTTGGGGTCGGAGGTGGTGCCGGAGGTCCAGTAGATCCACCGTACGGAGGTCCCGTCGGCCGGCGGCGGGGGCAGGACGGCGGGGTCGCCGTCGGGGAGGGAGCCGTAGGCCTCGAAGACCCCGCGGGCGCCGATCCGGGCGGCCATCGCGCTGTGGTCGAAGCCGCGCCAGGTGCCGGGCACGGCGAAGAACTCGGCCTTGGCCTCGCGCAGCGCGAAGCCCACCTCGCGGTCGCGGTAGAAGGGGATCACCGGCGACTGGACGGCGCCGAGCCGGGCCAGGGCGAGCGAGAGCAACACCGTCTCGATACGGGTGGGCAGCTGCCAGGCGACGACCGTGCCGGGGCGCACCCCCAGGCCGTACAGGCCGGCCGCGGCGCGTTCGGCGCGCTCGCGCAGCGCGCCGAAGGTCAGGACGCGGTCGTCGGCGGGGTCGTCGGCGGCCTCGATGAGGACGGGTGCGTCCGGGGTGCGGGCGGCCCGCCGGGAGACCAGGTCCCACAGGGTGGCGCTGCTGCTCGGATCCGTCACGGTGTCCGTCATCCCGGACCTCCCCTGGGCGTGGCAGTGGACGGTGGGCAAGGAGTCTGACGGATAGTCAGATCAAGCGCAGAGCGTAGGCCTCGGACGCTTGTCGGTCCAGGGGTGGCGGGGCTAGCTTGTTTCTGACGATCCATCAGATCGGATTGGGGAGACCATGGAACTGCCTCGGATCATCAGCGTCGACGACCACGTCATCGAACCGGCCCACCTGTTCGACGTGTGGCTGCCGGCCAAGTACCGGGACCGCGGCCCCAAGGCCCTCACGGCGGGCATCGGCGAGCTCGTCTACACCGGCGGCAAGTACGTCATCTCCATGGACCCCGACGGCCCGCCGACCGACTGGTGGATCTACGAGGACCTGAAGTTCCCGTACAAGCGCAACATCGCCGCCGTGGGCTTCGACCGGGACGACATGACCCTGGAGGGCATCACCCGCGAGGAGATGCGGCGCGGCTGCTGGGACCCCAAGGCGCGCCTCGCCGACATGGACCTCAACCACGTCGAGGCCTCGCTCTGCTTCCCGACCTTCCCGCGCTTCTGCGGCCAGACCTTCGCGGAGGCCCACGACAAGGAGGTCGCCCTCGCCTGCGTGCGCGCCTACAACGACTGGATGGTCGAGGAGTGGTGCGGCGACAGCGGCGGCCGCCTCATCCCGCTCTGCATCATCCCGCTCTGGGACATCGACCTGGCCGTCGCCGAGATCCGCCGCAACGCCGCCCGCGGCGTCCGCGCGGTGACCTTCTCCGAGATCCCCACCCACCTGGGGCTGCCGTCCATCCACTCCGGCTACTGGGACCCCTTCTTCGCCGTCTGCCAGGAGACCGGCACGGTGGTGAACATGCACATCGGGTCCTCGTCCCAGATGCCCGCGGCCTCCCCGGACGCCCCGCCCGCCGTCCAGGCCTCGCTGAGCTTCAACAACGCCATGGCCTCGATGATGGACTTCCTCTTCAGCGGCGTCCTCGTGAAGTTCCCGCGGCTCACCCTCGCCTACAGCGAGGGCCAGATGGGCTGGATCCCCTACGCCCTCGAACGCGCCGACGACGTCTGGCGCGAGCACCGCGCCTGGGGCGGGGTCCGCGACCTGATCCCCGAGCCGCCGTCCACGTACTACTACCGGCAGATCTACTGCTGCTTCTTCCGCGACAAGCACGGGATCGCCTCGCTCGACGTGGTCGGCCGCGACAACGCCACCTTCGAGACCGACTACCCGCACGTGGACTCGACCTTCCCGCACACCAGGGAGGTCGCCCTCGACCACGTGAAGGACCTCGACGCCGAGACCGTCCACAAACTGATGCGCGGCAACGCCATCCGCATGCTCGGCCTGGACCTCACCTGATGGACCTCACCTACACCGAGGAGGAACGGGACTTCCGGGCCCGGCTGCGCGAGTGGCTGGGCAAGACCCTGCCCGAGCTGCCCGCCAGGCCCTCCCCGGACGACTGGCCCGGCCGCCGCGCCTACGACCTGGGCTGGCAGCGCCGCCTCCACGACGCCGGGTACGCGGGCCTGCACTGGCCCGTCGACGCCGGCGGGCGCGGCGCCACCCCGACCCAGCACCTGATCTTCCTGGAGGAGACCGAACGCGCCGGCGCACCCTACGTCGGCGCGAACTTCGTCGGCCTGCTGCACGCCGGACCGACCATCGCCGCCGAGGGCACCGCCGGGCAGCGGGCCCGCTGGCTGCCGCCCGTCCTGCGCGGCGACGAGGTGTGGTGCCAGGGCTTCAGCGAGCCCGGCGCCGGCTCCGACCTGGCCTCCCTGCGCACGCGGGCGGTGCGCGACGGGGACGCGTACGTCGTCACCGGATCGAAGATCTGGACCTCGCACGCGGAGGTCGCCGACTGGTGCGAGCTGCTGGTGCGCACGGACCCGCAGGCCCCCAAGCACCGCGGGATCTCCTGGCTGGCCATGCCGATGGACGCGCCCGGGATCACGGTCCGGCCGCTGCGCACCCTCGCCGGGTCGGCCGAGTTCGCGGAGGTGTTCCTCGACGAGGTGCGGATCCCGGTCGCCAACCGGGTCGGGGAGGAGAACGACGGCTGGCGCGTGACGATGGTGACCCTCTCCTTCGAACGGGGCACCGCCTTCGTCGGCGAGGTCGTCGCCTGCCGGCGCACCCTGGCGCTGCTGGCCCGTACCGCGAAGGCGAACGGCCGCTGGGACGACCCCGTGCTGCGGCGCACCCTCGGCAGGCTCAACGGGGAGTTCGGGGCCCTGTGGCGGCTGACGCAGTGGAACGTCAGCGAGGCGCAGCGCTCCGGCGGCGTCCCCGGCACGGGCGGCAGCGTCTTCAAGCTGGCGTACTCCCACGCCCGCCAGGAGCTCTACGACGCGGCCGCGGAGGTGCTGGGCGCGGACTCCCTCTCGCTGGAGGAGGAGTGGACCCTGGACCGGCTCTCGTCCCTCTCGTACACGATCGCGGCGGGCACCTCGCAGATCCAGCGGAACATCGTCGCCGAGCGGATCCTCGGCCTTCCGAAGGGGCGGTGAGCGCCGTGGACTTCCAGCCGACGCAGGACCAGCGGGACCTGCGGGCGGGTGTACGGGACCTCCTCGCCGGACGGTACGGGCGCGAGGCCCTGCGGGCGTCGGTGGACGCCGGGGGCGCCCTGGACCGGGACCTGTGGCGGGAGCTGGGCGGGGCGGGCCTGTTCGCGCTGCGCCTGCCGGAGGAGCGGGGCGGGGTCGGGCTCGGCCTGCCCGAGGCGGTCCTCGTCTTCGAGGAGGCCGGGCGGGCCCTGCTGCCGGGGCCGCTGGTGGCCACCCACCTGGCCGCCGGGGCGGTCCCCGGCGCGGCGGAGGGGACGGCCGTGGTCACCGCCTTCGACCTGGACGGGCCGCTGGTGGCGCACCTGGGCGACGCCGACGCGGTGCTCGGGGAGGACCCGCTCCCCGCCGGGACCCCGGTGCGCTCGGCGGACCCGCTGACCCCGCTGTGGCGGGCGGAGCCGGCCGGGGGCGCGCAGGTGGACGCGTACCGGGAGGAGGGGGCGCTGCTGACGGCGGCCCTGCAGGTCGGGAGCGCGCTGCGGACGGTGGAGCTGGCGGTGCGGTACGCGGGGGAGCGCGAGCAGTTCGGGCAGCCGATCGGGGCGTTCCAGGCGGTCAAGCACCTGTGCGCGGACATGCTGGTGCGCGCCGAGGTGGCCCGTACGGCGGTCTACGCGGCGGCGGTGACGGCGGACGGCGCGGAGGTCGCGGCGGCCAAACTGCTGGCGGACGAGGCGGCGCTGCGGGGCGCCCGGGACTGTCTCCAGGTGCACGGCGGGATGGGCTTCACCTGGGAGGCGGACGTGCACCTGCACCTGAAACGGGCGTGGGTGCGGGCGCGGCAGTGGGGCACGGCGGCGCGGGCGGAGGAGTTCCTGGCGGAGCGGCTGCTGGAGGAGGCGGTGGTGCCGTAGGTAGCAGGCTGTGACGGGAACGGGGCCGCGCGGGCCGGGTCGGGCCGGGGCCGGCCGGGGCTGGGCACGGGAGGAACGACGTGGGACGCATGTCCGATTACAGAGAGTTGATATCGGTTTGTGTCCTTCGGCCGCCCCGATCCGGGCCGGAGGCAGGGGTGTGCTCCGGTACGCTCCCACGAATGCGAGCGGTTGAGCGGCGTGAGCGTCGCACAGTATGCACCACGCCTACTCCTTCGCGCTGGAATATGCCCGAAGCGCTTGTTGTGGTGACTGTATGTCAACCATGCTGCTCGGCAAGGGGATCACGAGCGGTGATCCCGCCCCGTCGCGAGGCGAAGTGTCCGCCGGTTCGGATGGTGTGAGCGGTGCAGGTGCTTCAGGTGCAGCTGGAGGTAGGACCGGATCCCGCCGAGGTCGGCCGGGCCCGCCGGTGGGCCCGGTCCAGGCTGGCGTGGTCCGGCATAGGGGACGACGAGCCGCTCGCCGAGACGCTGGTCCTGTTGATCTCCGAGCTGGTCACGAACGCGGTCGTGCACACGGGTTGTCCGGCCGTGCTGCGGATGTTGTTCGGCGGGCCGGGCGTGCGGGTCGAGGTCGCCGACACGAGCGACCGGGCGCCGGCCCGCCGGCAGGCCTGCGGCGAGGACACCGGCGGGCGCGGGCTGGAGCTGGTGGACGGGCTCGCCGACCGGTGGGGCTGGCAGCGCGAGGGTGCGGGCAAACGGATCTGGTGCGAGATCGACCGGGCGGAACCGGCGGCCCCCGCCGTGCGCCCCGACCAAGAATTTGCCCGGAGGCGGGAACCGCGCGTGTACCTCTAACGAGGTGTTGACGGTTCGTCACCTGTTGATCACCCTTGTGTTGAGCGATTCGTCGCGAGGGGACGCCAAGGGAGTGTTTCCTGCCTTGACGAGTGCGGGTCGTGGGGTGGCGGCTGCCGTGCCGCGCTCGGGGTGCGCACGAACGCACGCCGCCACCCGCAGGTTCCCGCCCGGTCGCGCGACCCGCGCGGCCCGGATCCGGGCGCCGTGGGCCCGGGCGGACGTGCACGTCCAGGGGGACCCGGAGCGGTCGGCGGGCGGGGCGCCGGTCGGCGGTGGCGTCAGGGGCGGGGCGGACCCAGGGGTTCGATGACCCGTACGTCGCCCCCGCGTTCCCGGATCCAGTCCTCCAGTCCGGCTCCGGCGAGGGGGGTCCCTGACGCCCCGTCCGGGCCGTCGGCCAGTCGTGCCGGGCCGAACACGGTTCCCGTCAGGCCCGCCACGCGGGTGTCGTCGTCCAGGAGCACCTTGAAGGAGTTCTCCCGGAGTTCCGCGCCGCTGAGGTCCGCGCCGCGCAGGTCGGTGTTCAGCAGCGAGGCGCCGAGGATGCGGGCGCCGCGCAGGCGGGCGCCGCGGGCGTCGGTGCCGTAGAGCTCCGCGCGGACGAGGTCGGCCCCGTCGAGGACGGCTCCGCGCAGGTCGGCCCCGTCCAGCACGGCCCGGACGAAACAGGCGCCGGTGGCGTCGGCTCCGGTGAGGTCGGCGTCCTGGAGGCGGCAGCGGTAGAAGTCCGTGCCGGTCAGGCGGGCGCCCGCGAGGCGGGCGCCGATGAACAGGGCGCCCGAGAAGTCCGCCCCGGCGAGGTCCGCGCCGCCGAAGTCGAGCTCGGTCATGTCGGCCCCGTAGGGGCTCCCGTCCGCCAGCCAGCGCGCCAGCCAGTGGGCGGCCTCGGGGTCGGCGGCCCGGAATTCCATGGCAACCCCCTGTTGGCTGTGGCCCGCCCGTCGTCCGGACGAGGGTATCCGCCACGGGAAGTGCAACTCTCCGGTTGCGTCAGAGGGGGGTCAGGTGCAACCCTGGAGTTGCATCAATGGTGTCGAGGAAAGAGGCTCGTCATGATCCAGGACAGGATCGAACGCGAAACCCTGATCGAAGCGCCGCTGGAGCGGGTCTGGTCGCTGGTGACCGAACCCGGGTTCTGGGTGGCCGAACCGGAGAGCGTGGCCGGGACCGTCGCCCGGGAGGGCGAGTCGATGCTGGCGAAGAACCCCCAGTACGGGGACTTCCCGGTGCGCGTGGAGAAGGTCGAGCCGCCGACGTACGTCGCGTACCGCTGGGCCAGCGCCTTCCCGGGCGAGGAGCTGCGCGGGGACAACACCACCCTCGTGGAGTTCACGCTGACGCCCGAGGGGGACAAGACGCGGCTGCGCGTCGTCGAGAGCGGCTTCGCGGAGCTCCCCGGGGCCGAGGAACTGCGCGCCAAGGCACTGGAGGACAACACCGGCGGCTGGCCGCAGGTGCTCGACGCGTTCAAGAAGCGGGCCGAGGAGTCCTCGGCGTGACGGACCCGAGGCCGGGCGGCGCGGAGGGCGTGGACTCCGTACTCGCCGCGCTCGCCGACCCCACGCGGCGCCTGCTGCTCGACCTCCTCGCCGCGCGGGGCGAGGCCAGCGCGACCGCCCTCGCCGAGGGGGTCCCCGTCTCGCGCCAGGCCGTGGTCAAGCACCTCGCGGTGCTGGAGGCCGCCGGTCTGGTGCGCGGGGGACGGGTGGGGCGCGAGGTGCGGTACGCGGTCCGGCCCGCGGCGCTGGACGCGACGGCCCGCTGGATGGCCGCCCTCGCGGCCGACTGGGACCGCCGTCTGGCACGCATCAAGCTCCTCGCGGAGACGGCCGAGGCCGCGGAACGGGACGCCCCTTAGGGCGGCCCGCGTTCCGCGGCCTCGGCCGCACGCGCGGGCGGGCCGCCGGCCGCCGGCTATCCGCGGTCCGGGCCGGGAGCGGACGTGTCGGAGGCGTCGGCCGGGGTGCCCTCGGGCTTCGGGTGGAGGATGTCGCGCGCCTGGTCGGCGGCGCGGGAGATGCTCTCGGAGACGAAGTCGACGAAGCGGGCGATGTTTTCGAGGCGGACCGCGGCGGGGGTGTCGGGGCCGAGGACGCCGACGCCCTGGCGGGCGGTTTCGGCGAGCACGGCGGTGCCGCGGGCGCTGGCCATCATGGACTGGTACCAGACGTCGTTGTCGGCGACGTAGCGCTCGCGCCGCCGTTCGTCCCGTTCGCGGCGGACGAGGCCCTGGCCGTCGAGGTAGCTGATCGCCTTGGAGACGGACGCCGGGCTGACCTGGAGCCGCTGGACGAGTTCCGACGCGGTGAGGCTTCCCTCGTCGGTGGTGAACAGGCAGGTCAGCACCCGGGCCATCATCGTCGGCATGCCCGACTGTACGAGGACGGTGGTGAACGTCTCCTCGTACGCGCGCAGCGCCTCGGGGTCGCGCCCGTGCGCCGGCGGGGGAGTCTGGGGGCTCCGGGCCGTCGTCTGGCCGCGCCGGTGCGTGCGGCGTTCGGTGGCGCGCTGGGCCAGGTCGGCGCGGTAGCCGGTGGGGCCGCCGTTGCGCATGACCTCGCGGGTGACCGTCGAGGTGGGGCGGTCGAGGCGCCGGGCGATCTCCGCGTAGGCGAGGCCGTCGGCCACCCCCAGCGCGATCTGCTGGCGTTCCTGCTGGGTGAGCCTGCCTCCCGGCATCGCGGTCTCCTTCGTGCGTGGCCTGCGGCGGCCCTCGGCGGCCCTTCGTGGCCCCGGTGCCTCCAGCATAGCGTTCGCGTCCAATTCATTGCAACGTTCATGGCCATGACTGTTGCGTTAAACTCCAGATCATTGCAACGATATTCGGTATCTGACCTGCAGATATACCATTACTTCGCAACGAACCTGTTGCCTGACATGCGAACGCAACGTAGCTTTTGCGATGTCAGAAAACGCAGTCGGTCGAAGGAAGCAAACATCATGCAGAAGTTCCAGACCCCCGCCCCGATCTCCACCGTCCTCGACGTCCCCGCCGGGAGCGTCCGTTTCATCGCCACCGACCGGGACGACACCACCGTCGAGATCCTGCCCTCGCACGCCTCCAGGAGCCGCGACGTCAAGGCCGCGCAGCAGACCACCGTCGACTTCCGCGACGGCGTCCTGCGGATCGCCACCCCGGCGCCGAAGAACCAGGTCCTGGGCGCCACCGGCTCCATCGAGGTGACCGTCCAGCTGCCCGCCGGCTCCCGCGTCGAGGCCAAGGCCGCCGCCGCCGAACTCCGCGGTGTCGGACCCCTCGGCGAGGTCGCCTTCGAGGTCTCCCAGGGCTCGATCGAGCTCGACGAGGCCGCGGGCGCCCGCCTCGCCGCCCTGGCCGGCGACATCTCCGTCGGCCGCCTGCGCGGTGACGCCGACATCAGCACCCAGAAGGGCGACATCCGCGTCGCGGAGGCCCACGACGGCACCCTCACCCTGCGCACCAGCGCCGGCGACGTGAGCGTCGGCGCCGCCCGGGGCGTCTCCGCCTCCCTCGACGCCGGCACCGGCCACGGCCGCATCCAGAACGGCCTCCAGAACACCGAGGGCACCGCCGGCCTCACCATCCGCGCGACCACCGACTACGGGGACATCACCGCCCGCAGCCTGTGACGACCACTCCCTCTCCCCCCTTCAGCGACTCCAACTCAGGCAAAGGGCACCAAGAATGACCACCGATCAGGACTACCGGGCCGCCGAACAGCTCCTCAGCCGCCCCGCCCGCCCCGGCGAGCTCGTCACCGCCGACAAGGTCAGGCCGCAGTGGATCGACGGGGGCGCCCGGTTCTGGTACGCCGTGAGCGACGGCGCCGGCAGGCGCTTCGTCCTGGTCGACCCGACGGCGGGCACCCGCGAGCCGGCCTTCGACCACGCGCGGCTCGCCGCCGCGCTGGCCGACGCCTCCGGTCAGCCGGTCGACCCCGAGGCCCTGCCGTTCGCGGCCATCGACCTCCAGCCGGCCGCGAACGCGGTCGAGTTCTTCGCGCTGGGCGAGTACTGGCGCTGCGGCCTGGACGGCTACGTCTGCGAGCGCGCCGGGTTCACCCCGCCCGGCAGCCCCCTGGAAGTCCCCTCACCCGACGGCAAGGTCGCGGTGTCCCGGCGGGGACACGACCTGTGGGCCCGCTCGCTGTCCGACGGCCGCGAGTGGCCGCTGACCACCGACGGCGAGCCCGGCAACCAGTATGGCCCCGGCCCCGAATGCACCGCCAACACCACCCTGCTGGCCAAGATCGGCCTGCCGTACCTGCCGCCCGCGCTGGCCTGGTCGCCCGACTCCACGAAGGTACTGGCGCACCAGACCGACGAACGCGACGTCCGCGAGACCCACCTCGTACAGGCCCGGCCCGCCGACGGCGGAGCGCCCCTCCTGCACACCCAGCGCTACGCCTACCCCGGCGACGAGCACGTGCCGCTCGCCCGGCTGGTCGTGCTCGACGTCGCCGAAGGCACCGTCGTCCGCGCCCAGGCCGACCCGCTCCTCATGCCGCAGCTGTCGCCGATCGCGACGAAGTGGGCCCGGTGGGCCCCGGACGGCTCGGCCGTGTACTACCTGGACCGGCCCCGCGACCTGCGCACCCTCACCCTGCACCGGATGGACCCGGCCACCGGCGAGGTCACCACCGTCCTCAGCGAAAGCGGTACCACCCGCGTCGAACCCAACCAGTGGGCGTACGAACCGCCCATCGTCGAGATCCTGGCCGACGAGGTGCTCTGGTACTCCCAGCGCGACGGCTGGGGCCACCTCTACCGCTACGACCTGCGCACCGGCGCGCTCCTGGGGCAGGTGACCTCCGGCGAGTGGGTCGTGCGGCAGATCCTGCACGTCGACGAGACCGAGCGGGTGGTGTACTTCACCGCCTCCGGGCTCGTCGAAGAGGACCCGTACCGGCGCACGGTCTGCCGAGCCGCCCTCGACGGCTCCGGCTTCGCCAAGGTCACCGACGACGAACTCGACCACGTGGTCACCCTCGCGCCCGGCCGGGACTGCTTCATCGACTCCGCGTCCACCGTGGACACCCCGCCGGTGACCCGCGTCCTCGACTGGTCCGGCCGCGTCCTGACCGAGCTGGAGCGCGCCGACGTCAGCAGGCTCACGGCGACCGGCTGGACCGCGCCGGAACGATTCCGCGTCAAGGCCGCCGACGGCGTGACGGACATCTACGGCATCCTCTACCGCCCCCGCGGCTTCGACCCCGCCCACCACTACCCGGTGGTGGACCACCTCTACCCCGGCCCGCAGGTCACCCGGGTCGCCCCGTGCTTCGACCCCGGCGGCATGGGCCTCGACGCGGAGCCGCTCGCCGCACTCGGCTTCGTGGTGATCGCACTGGACGGCCGCGGCACCCCGGGTCGCAGCAAGGCCTTCCACGACGCCTCGTACGGGAACCTGGCCGACGCCGGCTCCCTGGCCGACCACGCGGCGGCACTGCGGCAGCTCGCCCGGACCCGGCCGTGGATGGACCTGGACCGCGCGGGCGTCCTCGGCCACTCGGGCGGCGGCTTCGCCGCGGCCCGCGCCATGCTCGACCACCCCGACGTCTACAAGGCCGGCGTCGCCCTCTCCGGCCCGCACGACGCCCGCCACTTCAACCTGGGCTTCGTCGAGACCTACGACGGCGCGGACGACCCCGAAGCCTGGGCCCGCACCTCCAACGTCGACCTCGCCGACCGGCTGGAAGGCAAACTCCTCCTCATCCACGGCGAAATGGACGACCAGGTCCACCCCGACCACACCCTGCGCCTGGCCGACCGGCTCTTCGCCGCGGACAAGGACTTCGAGCTGCTCATCGTCCCCGGCGCCGAGCACACGTTCCTCGACTGCCTGTCCTACGTCCGCAAGCGCTGCTGGGACTTCCTGGTCCGCGAACTGACGGACACGAAGCCCCCCGCCTACCGCCCGGCCCCGATCGCGATCAGCCCGGCCATGCTCGCGGACCTGTTCGCCTGACAGCACGTCCCCCGACCGGCCGCTGCCGCTGCCGCTGCCGCCTCCGCCTCCGCGAAGGCGGCTACCGGTCGGCTCGAACCCGTCATCGTGGCGCCGGCGGGACCATCAGGGGAGGGACCCCCCCCGTGCACCCCGGCCCTATGCGCGATGCCAGTCGCGGACAAGGCGACCTTCGTCGTCCCAGACGGTCTCTGGGACAAGCCGTTCCTGATCCCGTCGAGGTAGACGTCAAGGCAGACCTGCGCCGGGCTCATGTCACACCTCGAACTCACCGAGCCAGGAACGCTTCAGCAGGTGTACGGGCAGGTACGGGGACTCGACGTCGACCGGGATCCCGCCGTCGTAGGCGAGACAGGCCACGGCCAGGAGCGCGACCGGCACCCTGCCCTCGATGTCTTCGGCCCGCTCGGGGGTGGCCGTCCAGTACCGCTTGTGGAGTTCCAGGGCTTCCACGAGTGCCGCGTGGAAGCCCTCCTCGTCCTTGCGCAGGAACTTGTAGAAGAGGTTGATCGGCGGGTACGCCACCTGCTGGATGTACTCGCGTCCGGCGATCAGCGCGACGTCCGGGTGCGACCTGTCGAAGGTGGCCGTCAGCTCCTCCACCAGCTCGGGCCGCTTGAGCCAGTACGCCTGCAACGTCGCCACCCAGTGGTACAGGTAGTCGTCGTGGTCCGCACCCGACGCCCGCAGGACGTCGACCGGCAACTCGCACAGCTCCGTCATCCGCGCCTGGTCACGCGTGATGATCGCGTACCAGAACGCCTCGACCCACGCCGAGGCGCGCGCGTGGTGGTTCGGACCCGTCGCGGGCAGGGTGCGCATCTCGTGGTGGATGCGCACCTGCGTCGCACCCTCGGTCATTCCCGCCGTACGGAACAGCGCGGCCCCCAACTGCGCGGCGTCGACCACCGTCTCCCACGTCGTCAGCTCTTCGGCCGTCGGATCGACCAGCGTCCGGGACTGCACGTGCAGGTCAGCCTGACTCCAGACCCGCCCGAGCTGACCCGGGAGCACGGCGAGCTCGTCGATGTTCGCGACCAGCCGCTCGTCCTGGCCCCTGACCCAGTCCGCGCTCTCGGGCTGGGGGCCGGCGTGGCTCTCCACGATGACCGTCATCTCTTCCCCTGTCACTTGCCGATGTCAAAGCGCTGAATCGTATGCCCGGTGTACGTACCGGCGTTGTCGGCGCCCTTGACCACCACGTAGTCGATCTTGTTTGCCTTCAGTGCGGCATCGAGCTTGTCGAAGAGCGCCTTCTCCGCCGGGTTCGTTCTACCCCGCTTCTCCATCTGCGCGAGGATGTCTTCGAAGTACGCACGGGTGCCCTGCGACACCCGGTCGCCGCCTATGCGCCGCTCACCGAGCTCGGTGCCGACGTTGCCCTTGGCCTCGACCACCACATACCGGTCGCCGTGCTTGTAGACCTGGTCGAACTGGTCGTTGCCGTTCGCCGGACCGAAGACCTTCTCCTCCTTGGCGCCCGGGAACTCCTTCGGTATCGCGTGCTCGCGGGCGATCGCCTCGCCGAACGCCTCGCTCTTCTTGGAGAGCGCCTCGTGGAAGGGCTTGTGGTCGGCCCTGGCCTGTTCCATCGCGGCCAGGGTCTCGTCGGTACCCGCCGCCTTGTGCGCCGCCTTGGCGTCGGCGTAGTCCGTGTGCGGCTTGCGGTCCGCCTGCATGGCGTCCCAGCGGTCCTTCGCCGCGCTGTCGAGCTTGTCGGTCATCTCTTTGGTGACCGTGGGGTGGTCATGGCCGACCGTCTTGGCGTCGGCCAGGTAGTCCGGCGGGATCGGCGGCGGCAGCTCCGACTTCGGAATCCACTTGCCCGGTTCGACCTCGACCAACTGCGGCGGGACGAGTCCGGTGTGGTCCGGAACGACCCTCAGCCGGTGTCCGAGCTTGTTGTAGTACTGCTGGCGGTACCCGTCGGCCGGGTCGTTCGCCCGGTGGACCTGGTACTCCATGATCTGCTTGCGCTCGGCGGTCGTGTAGTCGTGCGGGTTGTCCCGGTGCGGCGGGAGCTCCGGGCGCTCGCCGTGCCCGGGAGCCACCGGGCCGGTGCCGTCGGCGCCGTGGCCCGGCTCGTGGCCGAGGTTGTCGGGGAGGCCGGAGCCACCCTGGTGCGGGAGACCGCCGCCGCCCTGGTGCGGGATGCCACCGCCGTCGCCCTGGTGCGGGACTCCGCCGCCGTCGCCACCGTGGGCGGTGCCGCCGGTGGGGGTGGTGTCGGTGCCGCCGTGGCCGGGGGTGGTGCCGCCGGGTTCGGTGTGGCTGTTGTGGGCGCCGTTGTCCGCGGCGCCGCCCGGGGTGTGGTCCGCCGCGCCGCCGGGGGTGTGTTCGGCTGCGCCGCCCGGGGTGTGGCCGGCCGTGCCGCCGGGGGTGTGGGAGGTGACGTCGGCGGTGTGGGCGCCGACGCCGACCGGGACGTTCTCATGCTTGGGGACCTCGGCCAGCGGGTGGTCGACGCCCTTGGGGACCGCGGTGAGGTCCTGCTTGGGCAGCCCGTTGTGGTCCAGGAGCTGGTTCGAGGTCTTGTCGAAGTACTGCGGACGGCCCAGCGCGTCGTCGGGGAGACGGACGGTGTCCTCGGGGTGCGGGAACGTGATCCCGGGCGCGTCGGCCTTCGGGAGGTCCTTCCAGATCACGTCGTCGATCTTCGGGAACGCCCCGTCGGCCTTGCCCAGATTCGCGAACAGGTCACCGATCTTGATCTTGGCGAGGCTGCCGGCCTTGCCGATGTAGGTCATCGGGTCGATGATCCGGCCCGCCTTGCCCGCCACGCTGAGGATCTTGCCGACCGTGCCCGCCTTCGCCGCCGTACCGGCGCCGCCGGTGAACACGGTGGTCAGGACGTTGAAGGTGACCGCACCGGCCGCGCGGGCCGGGTTCTTGCCCCACTCGTCCCACGCGACCAGCGCCTTGCCCGTCTCCTTCACCGCGGTACGCGAATCACGGATCCACGGCGGCAGGTCCTTGTCGTCCGCCATCCAGAACGCGGTGCTCATACCCGGCACCGACATGATCGCCAGACCCGTCGCCAGCTTCGCCAGCCCCGTCCAGGCCTGACCGGCCTTGTCCCACCCGTCCACACCGATGAGCGTTCCCAGGCCACGGATCGTGCCCCAGATCCCGTCGACGATCAGACCGTCCCAGACGAAGGACTTCGCCCAGTAACCGATCTCCCACGCCCGATGGGTCTCCTCCAGCTGCGAACCCCACGGCAGATCCTGCGCCTTGTTCAGGTCCTCGCCCTTGTACCCGTACATGTTCGCGCCGTGCGAACCGTCATCCGCCGTCAGCGGCGCCGCACAGTACAGAGCACGGATCTTGTTCGCACACGTCCGCTCGGCGGCCCAGAACGCCGACACGGCCGCGTTGACGTCGTGGATCAGATCGTTGTTCTCATCGATCTTGTCCCCGTCGTCCTTCCAGTGCTTGTCACCACTGATCTTGTTGCTGAACGTCGACGCCTTCGCCTGCAGCTCCTTCAGCCGCGCCACGATCGGCCGCGCCTCGGTGATGTACTCACCCAGCGCCGTCGCCGCCGACTCCAGCTGATCGGCGAAGAAATCACTGTCCGTCTTCACCGGCTTCGTCGTCGCGAACAACTGCGCCGCCTCCGGCGCCGAGTAGAACGCCGACAGGCCCTGGAACTCGGAGTCCACGTTCGACCCCGCGTCACGGAAGGTCCCCGCCGCCGTCGTGATCGCGTTCTTGTCCTGCTCCAACGCGTCCAGGTCACCCGTGAACTGCGGAATCGTGCACGGATTGATCGGTACGTGATCCGTCACTTCTGCCCCGCCCCCGGAAGATCGATCCTGTTGCCGCACTCTCATGTCTACCTCCCGGACCCGGCGAACGCCAAAGGGGAAACGGGTCGGTGGCAACGTGCAGCCGAAAGCTCGGGGCGACAGCCGAGGCCGTGGGGCCCGATGGTGGTCGCCCTCACCTACGCGTACCACCGTCGCCGTCGGGCGGTCAACAGGGCGCGATGACCCGCACGTCGGCGCCGCGGGCGCGGAGCCAGTCCTCCAAGTCCCGCCCGCCCAGGGAGTTCCGGCTGCCGTCCGGGGTCACGAGGGTGGCCGGGCCGAACACCGTTCCCGTCAGGCCCGTCACGTGGGTGGAGTCGTCCAGGAGCGCGCGGAAGGAGTTCTCCCGTAGCTCCGCGCCGCTGAGGTCCGCGCCGCGCAGGTCGGTGTCCAGCAGCGAGGCGCCGAGGATGCGGGCGCCGCGCAGGCGGGCCCCGCGGGCGTCGGTGCCGTAGAGCTCCGCCCGGACGAGGTCGGCCCCGTCGAGGACGGCTCCGCGCAGGTCGGCGCCGTCCAGGTCGGCCCGTACGAAACAGGGCCCGGTGGCGTCGGCGCCGCTGAGGTCGGCCCCGGCGAGGTGGGCGCGGTGGAACTCGGTGCCGACCAGCCGCGCGCCGGCGAGTCGGGTCCCGGCGAACCAGGACTCCGCGAAGTCGGCGCCGTCCAGGACCGCCCCGCCGAGGTCGAGCCCCGCCATGTCGGTGCCGCCGTGGGCCCCGGCGCCCTCCCGCACCCACTCCCACAGCCGGTCTGCGGCCTCCGGGTCGGCGGGCGGCAGCACCCGCCAGGGCAGGACAGCGGGGCGCCGGTGCCAGTACCAGGCGCCGTCCGCCGGCCCGGGGCCGATCTCCTCGCCGCCGTCCTCCACGGTCACGGCCCGGAACCGCGCGTCGAGCGCGCCCAGCTCCGGATTCCCTTCCAGATCCGCCAGCCCGTCCCGGCCCGCCAGGTCCCCGCGGTACTCGTCCAGCCCGTACCAGCGCAGGGGCGGCCAGTCGGCCTCCATGCGGCAGATCAGGTCGGCCCAGCCCCACAGCCGCCGGTCGGTACCGGCCGGTGCGGCCGGCGCCGCCCGGACCAGCTCGGGCAGCCCGCGCACCTCGGCGTGCGGGAAGGCGTCGACCCGGGCCTGCGTGGCCGTCACCCGACCCGCCCAGTCCTCCCCGTCCTCCCCGGGGTCGTCGGGCTCCTCGACGCGGGCGAAGGTCGCCCCGCCGGTGGGGGTCAGCACCCGGGCGATCCAGGGCAGGACGTCGCCGAAGCCGGTCAGCACGGTCATGCCCAGCCCGGACGCCAGGGCCCGGCCCACCTCGGCGGTGCCGGGCGCCCCGAGGACGGCGGGGCCCGCGTACACCTCCAGGGAGCAGGGGACGTCGCCCCGCGCGTGCCACCGGATCCCGCACTGGACGGGGGTGTCCCACCGCCAGCCGTCGCTTTCCCCCTCGGGCCCGACCTCCACCCCGGCGGCGCCCACCCCCAGCACCGCTCCGAGCACCCGGGCCAACTCCCCGGCTCCCGGCCGCCCGGCGACCAGGAACCCGTACGCGGTTCCGCGCATCTCTGCCATGGGGCCACGTTAGGCGGGCCCGGCCATCAGGTGCGCACCCGTGCTCCCGGCCGCCGTCGACCCACCGCCGTCGACCCACCGCCGTCGACCCACCGCCGACGGGCACGGCGTCAGCGGGCGGCGCGGTGTGGGGCAGTGAGGGAGAGGTGTCTGACGGGGCGTACGCGCCATTCGGGGCGGGTGCCGTCGCGCAGGACGATGCTGAAGCCGGCGGGTTCGCCGCGGTGGAGGGCGGCCAGGGCCTGGATCCGGCCGTCGCCGTCGGCCCAGGCGAGGGCCCGTTCGACCTCGGCGGGGGTCAGGGCGAAGGGGTGTGTGGTGCGGATCTGGAGGCGGATCAGGCGGACGGCGTCCGCGGGGGCGTCCAGCATGACGCGGTAGAGCAGTTCGGGCGGCCCGTCGTAGGCGTCCCGGTGGCAGAGGGCCTCGAACCAGTAGCCCGTGAGGATGGCCGCCGTGAGGTCCCGGGTCCTGGACCGGATGGCTGGTGGGTTCGCGCCCTGCGGGCGGGTGAGCATATGGGGCCTCCTGCCGGGTGGGGACCTTCCGCTCCCTCCGGGCCGTGCCGCGGAACGGGAGGGGCTCTGCCCAGCCGGCGCATGGCTGGGCAGAGTTGCGCCACCGGAGCCGGTCTGGCGGACCAGCCGCCGTGGTGACGTACGGCGACCGTATCCTCACGGGCTGGAGCGTCGCAACAGTGTGACGTCCCAAAGTTGTACCGGCATATGCCAAGCGCCCCTCACCTGCGTAGGTGGGGGCGCCTGGGCGCGGGGTTCGTCAGATCAGGTGGTCGAATTCGCCCGCCTTGACTCCGAGGATGAACGCGCGGAGCTTCTCCACCGACGTGGTCACGACCACGTCCGGGTCGTCGCTCTCCCGCATCTTGATCGCGCCGGCGACCGGCGCCAGCTCAACGCAGCTCTGATTGTCGTCCGGTCCCGAGAAAGAGGACTTCTGCCACTTGATTCCGTCGGCCATGCGCCTTGACTCACACTTCCTGAGCGATGCGGTGAATGTGTTCTCTCGACTCTTCCGTTCCGAGGGAGATCGACTCGATGGATGCGAGCAATCCCCGGTACTTGGTGAGCTGAGCCTCTGCGTCCAGGAAGCCGCCGTCGAAAGCGCTGTCGATCTGGACGGTGTCGAGCGCCGGAATGGCGCCGCCCGCGTAGAGCACCGAATGCACCGAGCCGGTGATCTGGCGCCCGAAGGGCACGATGCGGACGGTCACCGACGGCCGGTGCGACATCTCGTGCAAGAACTCGAGCTGCTCCCGCATGGTGTCCGCGTCGCAGTAGCGCATGCGGAGGGCGGCCTCGTGGATGAACGCCTCGAAGGGGGTGGGTCGCGGGCGCTCGAAGATGACGCGACGTCTCATGCGGTGCTCGACACGGGTGTTGAGATCGGCCGCCGGAAGGTCGGACATCCCGCTGCGAATCAGGCTCCGGGCGTAGGCGTCGGTCTGGAGCTGCCCGGGGACGTGCAGCATCTGGATCACGCGGATGTGCGTGGCGTGGAATTCGAGCTCGGCCACGTCGAGGAAGCCCGGCGAGAGGGCGCCCCGGTACTCGTCCCACCAGCCCTTGCCGCGTTCCATCGCCATGGCGGCGAGCGCGTCGACGAGGTGCTTGTCGGTGGCCGAATAGTGGGCAGCCAGGCGGCGCACCCGCTCGTCGCTGACGCCGTAACGACCTGATTCGATATGGCTGATCTGGGCTCGTTCGCCGCCCAGGTACGCGGCTGCGGTGGCGCCGTTCATGCCGGCTCTCTCGCGGAGCTTGCGCAGTTCCGCGCCCAGCCGTTTCTGGCGGGCGGTCGGGTAGCTCCTCGGCGGCATGGGGCCCTCCCTCTCTTCCGGATACGAGTGTGCCGCTCGACGGGGTCGAGGGTCCACTCATTCGGATGGTACGGGTGTCCCACTGTTGCGCCGTCCCAATGTTGCGCCCTACGTTCCGGGCAGTGGAATCCGTTCCGCTCAGCCCGAAGTGCAGTCGACGTGAAGCCTGTTGGGGCGGCGCGCATGACCAGGGACACGGGCTGGGGGGTCTCGGGACGGCACCCGACTGCCTTGGGAGATGAGCGGGATGAAGAACACGGGAGCTTTGACCCACGCGGGGGGATCGTCCGGGCTCAGCTATCGGATGACCGCGCCGAGTCGGGCGCGGACTCCGGGGATCGCGCGGGACTGGGTGGTGTCCCTGTTGCGTGGGCCCGGATGGGGGGACGCCCTGCGGGAGCGGGCGCGGCTCTGTACCTCCGAGGTGGTGACCAATGCGTACCGGCACACCGATACGCCGGAGATCACCGTCGAGGTCGCCCTGCTGGACGGCCGGGTGACGGTCTACGTCTACGACTGCGCACCCGAGCGCCGACCGCCCGGCGGCGGTGTGGCCGGCCCGATGGTCACGGGCGGGCGGGGGCTCGTACTGGTCGCCGTGTACGCCGACGAGTGGGCGGTGACGGCCGCCGCCGGATCCTGCGTCAAGGCGGTCTGGTTCCGCCTGTTCCCGGACGCGTGAGCGGCGCCCCCGCCCGGGATGGGCGGGGGCGCCTTCGGAGGGTCCGGTCAGCAGGGGCGGATGTGGTAGACGGGGGTCCAGGAGGCCGTGCCGGTGGACTTGGCCACGTTCGACCAGCGTTCGCTGCCGTCGGAGTTGTAGAAGCGGGCCCGGGTGCCGGAGGTCTGGTTGTTGTTGAAGGTGCCGTCGCCGACGCCGTCGAAGTCGTAGTAGCCGCAGCGGTAGAAGTCGTAGGCGTAACCCCGCCCGTCGACGATGCACAGGTGGCCGTTGTTGCAGGCCAGGGCCGTTTCGGGGGAGGCGAGGTCGCGGGTTTCGGCGCGGCCGGGGACGGCGACGGTCACGGTGCCGCCGGCGGTGGCGAGTGTGTTCGCGGAGACCTGGCGGGCCTGCGGGTCCTTCGCGAGGACGGCGTCGACCCGCCGCTGGAGCTGCCCGGCCTGCCGGCCGGAGAGGCCGGCGGCCCGTGCCTGCCCGGCGTAGACGGTCTGCTGGTCGGTCGGGGTGGCGGTCGAGGCGTGGGCGGACAGGGCGGGGCCCGCGATCAGGGCCGCGGTGGCGGCGGTGATCGCCAGGGTCTTGCGCGCTGACATGGTGGTTCCCCTCTGGGTCGGCGACCGGAGGCCGCCCGTCCGTGCGGGCGGCCCGGATTGTCGGGACCATCCTTTCGAAGCCCACGCGTCGCATGAAGGGTGGAATCAGTCGCTGTGACTCCTTTGTGCACCCATCACCGCTGTTGCCCAGCACCACCGGCCCCAGCCATCTCGTACGGACGTACGCATCTCGGTGTACACGGCAATGATTCTTCCCCCGCTGGCGTGCGTGTTCATCCGCATAGACCGGGCGCTCACGCCGCATGGCGCAAAACAGGGCGAAGGGGTCGGGAGGTGTAGTAGATGTCACGGCGAGGTGGGAGCCGGGCGGCATGGAGTTGCTGCGCGCGTTCCTCGACTGCCTGCCCTATGTTCACAGCCTCCGCTGGGACCTTCTGGTCCGCGAACTGACGGGCACGCGGTCCCCGGCCCACCGCCTGGTCCCGACTTCAAGGGTCGCGCTCGGCGCGGCTCGTGTCGAATTCCTGCCTGATCAATGGCGTCGAAGGCTGTTCTGTCGAGCCACACCAGCGGCTCCGCCGCCGTATGTGCCTCCCAGGGGTCCAGTCGGACGCGACTGGCGACGAGGTCGAAGAGCGGAGTTCGTGAAACCCAGAGTGCCGCCCGCCGTAAATGCTCCCGCCTGAGATGGGAGCTGGAAGGGTGGCTCTGGGAATCAGTCGCCCACGGTTCGTACGTGATTACCGGGCGGGCCCTCGCTCGCAAGCTCCCGAAGAGCAGTCAGATCCAGAGTCCAGGGCTCGTCGCCCGCCGTCCGCCCAGCGAATTCGGCGAGAGCCTGTGAAGGGGATAGACCACGCTCATAGGCGGCGCCCAAGCGCTCCAACCAGAGGTGACCCGCCTCGATCCCCTCCTCGCCGACGGCGTCTCGCGGTTCGAAGCTCGCTGCCCCCTCGCCATCAGAGGCCCATGCGTACCCCACGACCACTTCGTGCGCGTTTGAAACGGGGATGCACTGCACCGGGCCAGCAGCAGAGCGCTTGTACGCGGCATCGAAGGCGGGGGCATTGCGGAAGGCTCGCTTCCTGTAGGGAATTTCGTAGCTGGCCCACACGTCGGAGGCGCGCCCGTCACTGCCGAAGAAGTTCTCGACGCCCGTCTCCGTGGCCTTGGCGAAGTAGGTGGGCTCTTCCGGGTCCGTCTCCGAGTCGAGCACCTCGGCAAGGCCTCGGAGGGCTGCTGACAGCCTCGGTGCGTTCGCGTCGTGGAGGGTCGGCTGAGCGCGGCCCTTGAGGTCATGGCTCATCCAGATGTCCGAGTACGTGATCAGCTCAACGGTGACGAACCCGTCGAACGCGGAGGCCCCCAGGAGGAACATGCCCTTCTCCAGCCCGCCCGTCTTACCGTCGCGCATTCCCGAGCAGATCGCCTGGGCGTCGACGGATCCGATGCGACCGGGGCGAAGCGCCTGCTGGATCTGCCTGGCGAGGCGTTCGGCGGACTGCTCCTCTTCCCGCCCCGCAGACAGCGTGAGGTCGCCCTCGAAGAGGTAGCTCTGCGGACTTCCCCACTCCGGAACGGCCAGATGTACGGTTGTCCCGCCCACGGCCAACCGGTGATCGGCAAGGACCGAGTAGGCGGCCACGAGGTCGGTGATGCAGCTCAGGACGGAATCGGCGGTCTCTGTATCCCTGCCCCAGGTCCACCGGGCAACGGGCGTACTGGCGATCACGGCGTTACCTCCGGTGTGAAGTGACCATCACGAGGCACGAAGATGACCCCGTCCGGCGTGCGGATGACGAACTGAACGTTCTTCGCGTCGAAGCGTTCCTGAATTCGGTCGATCTGCGTCAGTATCTCAGCCTTCGACGCCTTCGTTTCGACGACGAAGGTCTGGACATCCGCACGGGAGTCGATGAGCTGATGCATGCTCTTGAAAATGTTGCGGACGACCGTGGCCGGCGCATCTGGCGACTTGGGTCCCGTCATGTCTTTGAACTGCCAACCGTGAACTGTGCCGTCTGCCTCTCGCACCATCAGGTCAAGGTCGGTCTTCGGGCCTGTGAACACCCCGGGCTTGATCTCATGTCCACCCTGCTTGATTTCGAATGAGAGGTCGGTGAATCCCTGTTCGTGCAGTCTGTTGGCCAGGCGGATCTGCTCAAGACAGCCGGACGCTTCGTCCGGGCGAGAGAGGTTCGAGACCACGTACCCGAATCCTTCGGAGTCCTTGAAGCGGCCCGAGGCGATGGTGTCCGCCATCTCGCGGCCGGCGGGGTTATTTTCCAGCGTTTCCAGGATTGCGGGAAGATCGCTGTGTTTGGTCGTGGTGCCCCGAATCTGCTCCCGGATTTGCCGCTCCAGCGTCCCTCCGCGTTCGAGGGGGCCTGATCCTTGCGCCCGCTCCCAGCCTGCGGGCCCGTTCGTCTCGTTCGGGTGGCCATGGCCACCCGAAGGAAGATCGCCACCGCCGATCGGGTCAGCGCCCTGGTGGGGGACGGCCGGGCCGTGGCCGTTGTCGTGGTCGCCGGTGGACGGGGTGTCGTTGTGGTGGGTGCCGCCGGTGGGGGTGGTGTCTTGGCCGCCTGTGCTTGTGCCCCCGCCGGGTTCGGTGTGGCTGTTGTGGGCGGTGTTGTCGGCTGCGCCGCCGGGGGTGCGGGAGGGCGTGGCGCCGGGGGTGTGGGAGGTGACGTCGGCGGTGTGGGCGCCGACGCCGACCGGGACGTTCTCGTGCTTGGGGACCTCGGCCAGCGGGTGGTCGACGCCCTTGGGGACCGCGGTGAGGTCCTGCTTGGGCAGCCCGTTGTGGTCCAGGAGCTGGTTCGAGGTCTTGTCGAAGTACTGCGGACGGCCCAGCGCGTCGTCGGGGAGACGGACGGTGTCCTCGGGGTGCGGGAACGTGATCCCGGGCGCGTCGGCCTTCGGGAGGTCCTTCCAGATCACGTCGTCGATCTTCGGGAACGCCCCGTCGGCCTTGCCCAGGTTCGCGAACAGGTCACCGATCTTCATCTTCGCCAGCGAGCCGGCCTTGCCGATGTAGGTGATCGGATCGATGAGGCGGCCCGCCTTCCCGGCCACGCTGATGACCTTCGCCACCGTGCCCGCCTTCGCGGCCGTACCGCCACCGCCGGTGAACACGGTGGTCAGGACGTTGAAGGTGACCGCACCGGCCGCGCGGGCCGGGTTCTTGCCCCACTCGTCCCAGGCGACCAGCGCCTTGCCCGTCTCCTTCATCGCATTACGCGAGTCACGCAGCCACGACGGGAGCTGCTTGTCGTCGGCCATCCAGAACGCGGTGCCCACTCCCGGGTAGGTGGTCAGGGCCAGGCCTGTGGCGAGCTTCGCCAGCCCCGTCCAGGCCTGACCGGCCTTGTCCCACCCGTCGACACCGATGAGCGTTCCCAGGCCACGGATCGTGCCCCAGATCCCGTCGACGATCAGACCGTCCCAGACGAAGGACTTCGCCCAGTAACCGATCTCCCACGCCCGATGGGTCTCCTCCAGCTGCGAACCCCACGGCAGGTCCTGCGCCTTGTTCAGGTCCTCGCCCTTGTACCCGTACATGTTCGCGCCGTGCGAACCGTCATCCGCCGTCAGCGGCGCCGCACAGTACAGGGCACGGATCTTGTTCGCACACGTCCGCTCGGCGGCCCAGAACGCCGACACGGCCGCGTTGACGTCGTGGATCAGATCGTTGTTCTCATCGATCTTGTCCCCGTCGTCCTTCCAGTGCTTGTCACCACTGATCTTGTTGCTGAACGTCGACGCCTTCGCCTGCAGCTCCTTCAGCCGCGCCACGATCGGCCGCGCCTCGGTGATGTACTCACCCAGCGCCGTCGCCGCCGACTCCAGCTGATCGGCGAAGAAATCACTGTCCGTCTTCACCGGCTTCGTCGTCGCGAACAACTGCGCCGCCTCCGGCGCCGAGTAGAACGCCGACAGGCCCTGGAACTCGGAGTCCACGTTCGACCCCGCGTCACGGAAGGTCCCCGCCGCCGTCGTGATCGCGTTCTTGTCCTGCTCCAACGCGTCCAGGTCACCCGTGAACTGCGGAATCGTGCACGGATTGATCGGTACGTGATCCGTCACTTCTGCCCCGCCCCCCGGGAATTGATCGCTTTGACCGATGCCATGTCTACCTGCCGGATTCCGTGAGCGCCAAAGGAGAAACGGGTTGGTGGGAAGGCGTGGCCGAAATGGGAGGGGCGGCAGTTGAAATCCGTCTGGAAAGCGGTGCCGACTGCATTCTTCTTCGGCCCGGTGATGGCGTGGGGTCCGATCGTGCTCGCCCCCGTGCTGACCGCGCCCCGCGCGGGTTCAGCGTTTGACGATGCGGTCGAGGGTGTCGGCGAGGCGGGACTTGAGGGCCTCGCGGTGGCGCAGGGGGGTGCGGGGCGACGTCTGGTCCGGGCGGGCGCCGCGGTCCGCGAGGACGTAGAGCAGGCGCAGGGTGCGCAGGCAGTTGCTGATGTGGGCGGGGACCGGGGTGCTGATGCTGTCGGCGCCGAACGCGGCGGCGATCGGGTCCAGCCACGCCGTCGCGTCGCCCTCGCCCAGGTCCGGCCGGATGAGGACGCGGGCGACGCCCCGCGCCAGCCGGTCGTCCTCCAGCTGGTCGTACACGTGGGCGGTGGGTGCCGTCAGCCGGGCGGCGGCCAGGTGCAGCATCCGCGCCGGGTCCACCTCGGGGTGACCTCCGAGCGTGCCCAGCAGGTCGGCCCCGTGGGCGACGGCGTGGAGCCAGCCCAGCTCCGGGTCGTGGCCGCGCAGGTCCTGCTCCGCGGGGTACCAGCGCTCGAACGCGTCCACCCAGCCGGCCCTGAAGTCCCCCCTGGCCACGAGCATGTCGAGGACGAGGGGGGCGAAGGTGCGGGCCTGGACCTGCGGGTGGCGGAAGCGGGCGGCCATCTCGTCACCCAGCTCCAGCCGCCGGGACGCGCCGATCACCCCGCCCGTTATCCAGGACGCGAGGACGGAGTACGGGGCTCCGTCCCGGATCCGCGGATCAGGGTCCGCCAAGGCCTCGGAGAGCTCTCGTACCAGTTCTTCCAGGGGGCGGTCGGCGGGCGCGGGGCAGCCGGCGGCTTCGATCTCTGTCCAGTCGGTCACGTGCCGGGACGATAGGGCCCGCCGTCGCCGCGCACCACGCAATATCGGCCGCGGGCCCCTTGTCGCGGGGGTCAGAGGATGGCCACCGGGGCCACCGGGGTGCCGGTCCCGCCGACGAAGGGTTCCGGCATCGCGGACAGGAGGAAGGAGTGCCGGCCCGCTTCCGCACAGGCTGTGGACAGTTCCTCCAGGTTCCAGTTCTGGCCCTGGTGCATGCCCATCTCGACCAGGTGGAGGGCGTGCACCGGCAGCCACAGGTCCTCGATCTCCGGCGGGAAGATCTCGAAGGTCAGGGTGTCGTTCGCGACCGCCGCGACGTCGCGGGCGTGGAACCACTGCGGGGTGCGCACCGAGAGCCCGGGGGACGGGAAGCCGTAGCCGTGCTTGTCGCCCGCCAGGTAGACCTGGATCTGGCCGGTGCGGACGAGGACGACGTCGCCCGCGCGGACCTCCACCCCCGCGAACTCCTCCGCCTCCGCCAGGTCCTCCGGCGTGACGGCGTGGCCCCCCGGCAGCCGGTCCAGGCCCTTCGCGCGGGCGACGTCGAGGAGGACCCCGCGCGAGACGATCGGGGTGGCCTTGTCGATGCCGCTGAACTCGGCGCGCGCGTGCGCGGTGATCGTGGACGCCGGGCGGCCGTTGTAGATCCGCCCGGAGTGGGAGACGTGCGTCAGGGCGTCCCAGTGGGTGGCCGACTGGAGCCCCATCGTCACGGCGTCGTCGCTGCACGCCACCGTGCCCGGCCCGAACAGCTCCTGGTTGATCTGGACCATCGTGTGCAGCGGGTTGATCCGCCCGGGGATCATCCCGGCCTGCACCCCGTCCTCCTTGAGCGGCAGGGCGAGCGGGACGCGGCGGCCCGTGCGGACCTCGGCGGCGGCGGCCCGGACGACCTCCCCGGTGATCAGGTTCAGGGTGCCGATCTCGTCGTCGGCGCCCCAGCGGCCCCAGTTGTTGACGCGCTTGGCGATGTCGTGGAACTCGGCGGGCAGGCTGCTCATGGTTTTCATCAGCTCCTGGAGGTGCGGGGGCAACGGGGGCTTGTGCGAAGGGATCTGACTGGTCATAGAATCTAACGGACCGTCAGAAAACGCGGGAAGGGGCCGGACGTGGGGAACTTCTTGGCAGGCAAGGTCGTCGCCGTCACCGGCGCGGGCCGGGGCATCGGGCGGGCCGTGGCACTCGCCGCCGCCGCCGAGGGCGCCCGGGTCGTCGTCAACGACTACGGCGTCGGGATCGAGGGCGGCGAGCCCACCAGCGAGGTCGCCGAGGCCGTGGTCAAGGAGATCACCGCCGCCGGAGGGCAGGCCGTCGCCGTCGCGGACGACATCTCCACCATGGAGGGCGGACAGCGCATCGTCGACACCGCCCTCGCCCAGTACGGGCGCATCGACGGCGTCGTCTGCGTCGCCGGCATCCTGCGCGAACGGATGCTGTTCAACATGTCCGAAGCCGAATGGGACCCGGTCGTCGCCACCCACCTCAAGGGCACCTTCACCGTCTTCCGGGCGGCCTCCGCCGTCATGCGCAGGCAGGGCACCGGCACCCTCATCGGCTTCACCAGCGGCAACCACCAGGGCTCCGTCGCCCAGGCCAACTACAGCGCCGCCAAGGGCGGGATCATCTCCCTCGTCCGCAGCGCCGCCCTCGGCCTCAACAAGTACGGGGTCACCGCCAACGCCGTCGCCCCCGTCGCCCGCACCCGCATGTCCGCGAACGTCCCCATGGAACTCAAGGAGATCGGCGAGCCCGAGGACGTCGCCGCCCTCGTCACCTACCTCCTCAGCGACCGCGCCAAGGACGAGGGCATCACCGGGCAGGTCTACACGATCGCCGGACCCAAGATCGCCGTCTGGGCGCAGCCCCGCGAACTGCGCGCCGGCTACGCCGAAGGCTCCTGGACCCCCGAGAAGATCGCCGACTTCCTGCCCGGCACCGTCGGCACCGACCCGATGCCGATGCTCGCGCAACTGGAGGCCATGGCAAGGGCGGCGGCCGCCAAGGACCGCCCCAACGCGTGAGGGGGAGCCGGTGGACTTCAGCTTCGGGACCGAGGACGGGGAGCTGCGGCCCCGCGCCCGCGCCTGGCTCGCACAGCACCTCACGGGCCCCTACGAACGGGCCGTCGGCCTCGGCGGGCCCGGCAGCGAGCACCAGGAGGTGGCCACCCGCCGCGCCTGGGAACGGGAACTCGGCCGCGGCGGCTGGATCGGCACGGGCTGGGACCTGCCCGCCGGGACCTACGGGCAGCAACGGCTCTCCCTCACCGGCCAGGTCGTCTGGGCCGAGGAGTACGCGGCGCTGCGCGCACCCGGCCGGGTCGGCCACATCGGCGAGAACCTCCTCGCCCCCACCCTGATCGCCTACGGCACCCCCGAACAGCAGGCCCGCCACCTCCCCGCCATCGCCCGCGGCGAGGAACTGTGGTGCCAGGGCTACAGCGAACCCGGCGCCGGATCCGACCTGGCCGGGGTGCGCACCACCGCCGTGCGCGACCCGGCCGACGGGCTGCTGCGCGTCACCGGGCAGAAGATCTGGACCTCCCTCGCCCACGACGCCGACCGGTGCTTCGTCCTGGCCCGCACCGAAGCCGGTTCGCGCCGCCACCGGGGCCTGTCCTTCCTCCTCGTGCCCATGGACCAGCCCGGCCGGATCGAGGTCCGGCCCATCCGCCAGATGTCCGGCACCGCCGAGTTCAACGAGGTCTTCTTCGACGGCGCCGTCGCCACCGACGTCGTCGGCGGGGAGGGCAACGGCTGGACCGTCGCCATGGGCCTGCTCGCCCTCGAACGGGGCGTGTCCACCCTCGTCCAGCAGATCGGCTTCGCGGCCGAACTGGAACGGGTGATCGACGCCTACGTGGCCTCCGCAGCCCCCGACCCCGCCCTGCGCGACGACCTCGTACGCCAGTGGGCCGAGCTGCGGACCATGCGGTGGAACGCCCTGCGCACCCTCGGGACCGCCGGGGACGCGGGCGCGCCGAGCGTGGCCAAGCTGCTGTGGGGCCGCTGGCACCGGCGGCTCGGCGAGCTGGCCGTGGCCGTACGGGGCGCGGCGGCGACCGCCGGACCCGGCCCGTGGTCGCCGCAGGTCCCGTACGGGGCGGGGCTCGACGAGGAACAGCGCCTCTTCCTGTTCACCCGCGCCGACACCATCTACGGCGGCTCGGACGAGATCCAGCGGAACATCATCGCCGAGCGGGTGCTCGGCCTGCCTAAGGAGCCCAGGTGAGAGGCGTCGTGTTCGACGGCAAGCAGGCCCAGGTGGTCGCGGACCTGGAGATCCGGGATCCGGGGCCGGGGGAGGTGCTCGTCGCGATCGGTGCGGCGGGGCTGTGCCACAGCGACCTGTCGGTGATCGACGGGACGATCCCGTTCCCGCCGCCGGTGGTGCTCGGGCACGAGGGCGCGGGGGTGGTGGAGGCGGTCGGCGCCGGGGTCACGCACGTGGCGCCCGGCGACCACGTGGCCCTGTCGACGCTCGCGAACTGCGGGGCGTGCGCCGACTGCGACCGGGGCCGGCCCACCATGTGCCGCAAGGCGATCGGGATGCCGCAGCAGCCGTTCTCCCGCGGCGGGAAGCCGCTCTACCAGTTCGCCTCCAACTCGGCCTTCGCGGAGCGCACGATCGTCAGGGCCGTCCAGGCGGTGAAGATCCCCGCAGACATCCCGCCGGCCTCGGCCGCGCTGATCGGCTGCGGGGTGCTCACGGGCGTCGGGGCCGTCCTGAACCGGGCGAAGGTGGACCGGGGCGAGTCGGTGGTCGTCATCGGCACCGGCGGCATCGGGCTCAACGTGCTCCAGGGCGCGCGGATCGCGGGAGCCACCACCATCGTGGCGGTGGACGCGAACCCGGCCAAGGAGGCGGTGGCCCGGCAGTTCGGCGCCACCCACTTCATCGACGCCTCGGCGGTGGCGGACACCCCGGCCGCCGTCCGCGAGATCCTGCCGACGGGCGCGGACCACGCCTTCGAGTGCGTGGGCAGTGTCAAGCTGATCCGGCAGGCGATCGACCTGCTGGACCGGCACGGGCAGGCCGTCCTGCTCGGCGTGCCCGGCTTCAAGGAGGAGGCGTCCTTCCTCGTGTCGTCCATGTACCTGGACAAGACGATCATGGGCTGCCGGTACGGGTCCTCGCGCCCCCAGCGCGACATCGCCCTGTACGCCGAGCTGTACCGGCAGGGGAAGCTGCTGCTGGACGAACTGGTGACGGAGACCTACCCGGTGGAGGACTTCGCGAAGGCCGTCGACGATGCCCACCACGGACGGGTGGCGCGCGGGGTGCTCACCTTCTAGGCGCGCCGTACGGGGTGGCGGTGAGCAGCAGGGGGCCGGTCACGCCCTGCGCGGCGCAGCCCTCGGCGAGGAACGCGGCCGGCCACCCCAGGGCGTCGAGGGACCGTTCGGAGAGCCCGCCCGTCACCACGATCCGGTGCCGGGCGGGCCCGCCCCACAGCGCGTCGACGGGCGCGGCACCGGGCAGGGCGGCGCCCTCCGGGGCGGCCCCGCTGTCCAGGGTGACGCGTACGGGGACGGCGGCGCCCTCCGCGGCACCCGCGAACGTCAGTCGGCCAGGCGGCCGAAGCGGCCCTTGTGGAAGAGGAGCGGGTCGCCCTCGCCGGCCGCGCCCATGGCCTCGACCCGGCCCACCACGATCAGGTGGTCCCCGCCGGTGTGGACGGCGTGGATCCGGCAGTCGATCCAGGCGGGCACGGCGTCGAGCTGGGGCGATCCGGTGACGGGCGCGGGCCGGTGGGCGATCCCGGCGAACTTGTCGGCGCCGCTCACCGCGAAGGACCGGCACAGTTCGCCCTGCTCGGCCCCGAGGATGTTGACGCAGAACACCCCGGCGCGGGCGATCCGCGGCCAGGTGGTCGACGTACGGGCCACCATGAAGGTGACCAGGGGCGGGTCCAGGGAGAGCGAGGCGAAGGACTGGCAGGCGAAGCCGGCCGGGCCCTCCTCCCCCTCCGCCGCCGGGGCGGTGATGACGGTGACCCCGCTCGCGAAGTTCCCGAGGACGGCCCGGAACTCGGCGGGGCTGACGGGCGCGCGCTCGTCCTCCCCGACGGCCCGCAGGTCGGGGCGGGGCAGGGCGTCGACGCGGTCGGGCTCCGCCCCCGTGGAGGTGGGGGAGCCGACCGACCTGAGGTATCGGACGACGGTGGCCGCCATCCCTGCGTGTCCCATCACGCCACCGATTGAACCTGACGGTTCGTCAGATAGGAAGGGGGGCGCCCGAACGGGTGAAACGCCCCGGCCCTCGTGGCCCGTACGGGCCCCCGCGCGCGGGGGCTCGGCATGGTGGCGGGTGGACTCGTACAGGCGTCCCCGTACTCCAGGAGGAGAAGCCATGCTCGGCACCGACTTCCGCACCGGATCCCCCAACTGGCTCGACCTCGGCAGCCCCGACACCGCGGCCGCCGCCGCCTTCTACGCCCGGGTCTTCGGCTGGAAGTTCGTCTCCGCCGGGCCCGAGGCCGGCGGGTACGGCTTCTTCCAGCTCCAGGGCAAGACCGTCGCCGCGCTCGGCCCGCTCACCGAGGAGGGGGCCCGGTCCGCCTGGATGGTGCACTTCCAGACCGCCGACGCCCGCGCCACCGCCGAAGCCGTCCGGGCCGGGGGCGGGAGCGTACGGATGGAACCCATGGACGTCATGGGGGAGGGCTGGCTCGCCCAGTTCACCGACCCGCAGGGCGTGGAGTTCGCCTGCTGGCAGCCCGGCAAGACCGGTGGTCTGGGCCTGGCCTCCGACGTGAACTCCCTGGTGTGGGTGGAGCTGCACGTGCCGGACCCGGTCGCGGCCGTCGCCTTCTACCGCGGCCTGTTCGGGTGGCGGGCCGCGGAGATGCGGACCCCCGGCATGCTGTACCGGGTGCTCAGCGTCGCCGACGGCGACCAGCAGGAGGGCTCCTTCGGCGGCGTCGCCCCGCAGGGCGAGGGCGCCGGCGGGGGATCGAACATCGTGCCGCGCTGGGTGCCCTACTTCAACGTCGCCGACGTGGACGCCACCGTCACGGCCGTCGAGGGCGGGGGCGGCGAGGTCCTGATGCCGCCCGTGGACGTGCCGGCGGTAGGGCGGATCGCGTGGGCCTCCGACCCGGCCGGGGCGGTGTTCGCCCTGCTGAGGCCGGACCCGCAGATGTAGGCGGGGTCTCAGCGGCCCCGGTACTCGGGCGTGCGGCGCTCCTTGAAGGCGGCCACGCCCTCGTTCGCGTCGGCCGTGGTCATGTTCAGCTCCTGGGCGGTGGCCTCGGCGGCCAGCGCGGTCGCCCGGTCGCTGTCCAGGGAGGCGTTGACCAGCTGCTTGGTCAGCACCAGGGCGCGGGTCGGGCCCTGGGCGAGGCGCTCGGCCCAGGCGCGGGCAGCGGCCTCCAGCCCGTCGGCGGGGACCACCTTGTTGACGAGGCCGAGGCGGGCCGCCTCCTCGGCGGGGACGGCGTCGCCGAAGAACAGCAGCTCCTTGGCCTTCTGCGGGCCGAGGAGGCGGGGCAGGAGGTAGGCGCCGCCACCGTCGGGGACGAGGCCGCGGCGGACGAACACCTCGATGAAGCGGGCGCCTTCGGCGGCGATCACCAGATCGCAGGCGAGCGCGAGGTGGGCGCCGATGCCGGCGGCGGTGCCGTTGACCGCGGCGATGACGGGCTTCTCGCAGTCCAGCACCGCCGTGATCAGGCGCTGTGCGCCGAGGCGGATCATGCGGGATACGTCGCCGGCGGTACGGGGGGCCTGCGGCGCGGTGGGCGTGGCGGGGGGTGAGCTGCGGAGGTCGGCGCCCGCGCAGAAGCCCTTGCCGGTGGCGGTGAGGACGACGGCCCGTACGGCGGGGTCGGCGGAGGCCTCGGCGAGCAGGGCGATGACGTGCTCGCGCTGCTCCCAGGTGACGGCGTTCAAGGCCTCGGGGCGGTTGAGGGTGATCCAGGAGACGCCGCCCTCCAGGCGGTGCAGGACCTCGTCCACGGGGGCTCCGTTCGGGGGGTTGGCGGGTCGGAGGCGATGGCCGGGCGGGCTTCCGGGGCGCGGGGCCGGGTGAAATCCAGCCCCGCCGGCGTTCGAGGCGCGGGGGTCCGGGGGCCGGCCCCCGGGGTGTGGGCGCGGGGCCCCGGGAAACGACCGGCCAGGTCAGCGGCAGACGGCCAGGGCGTCCAGGGCCACCGCCCCCTGGCCCCGGGGGAGGACCATCAGGGGGTTGATGTCCAGCTCGGACAGGACGTCACCCAGTTCCAGCGCCATCCGCTGGACCCGGAGGATGACCTCCACCAGTGCGTCCACGTCGGCCGGGGGGGCGCCCCTGACCCCCTCCAGGAGCGGGTGGCCGCGCAGTTCGGTGAGCATGTGGCGGGCCTGGTCCTCGCCGAAGGGCGGTACGCGTACCGCCGCGTCGTGCAGGACCTCCACCAGGACGCCCCCGAGGCCCACGGTGACGGTGGGGCCGAAGAGGTCGTCCTGGGTGACGCCGACGACCATCTCGACGCCCCGCTCGACCATCTGGCAGACGAGGACGCCGTCCAGAGGGATGTTCTCGTAGCGGGCGATGTCGGTGAGTTCCCGGTACGCGTCGCGGATCTGGCTCGCCGACGTGAGGCCGATCTTGACCAGTCCCAGTTCGGTCTTGTGCCCCAGCTGGGGGCCCGAGGCCTTCATGACGACCGGGTAGCCGACCAGGCCGGCGGCCCGGACGGCCGCCGCCGCGCTGGTGACGAGCTGCTCGCGGGGGACCCGGATCCCGTAGGCGCGCAGGAGCTGCTTGGCCGCGTGTTCGCTGAGCTGCTGGCCGGGCCGCATCAGGGCCTGGGCCTTGCGGAAGGACGGGGAGGGGGTGCGCGGGGCGTCGTCGAAGGGGGAGCGGTAGGAGGCGGTGAAGCGGTGGTGGCCGAGGTAGGCGCGGACGGCGGTGATGCAGTTGCCGAAGGTGCGGAAGGTGGCCACGCGGGAGGAGCCGAGCAGGGTGGTGCGGTAGGCCTCCTCGGTGCCTATGGGGGAGCCCCAGATGACGCAGACGAGTTTGTCCGTCTGTTCGGCCGCGTCCACCAGGTCCTGGGCGAGCCGGTCGCTCATCGGGGGGAAGGGGCCGGTGATCGGGCAGATCAGGACGCCGACGGAGGGGTCGGCGAGGATCGCGTCGATGATCTTGCGGCCGCGCCAGTCGCCGACGGGGTGGCCGCCGTTGTCGACGGGGTTGGCGACGCCCAGGTACTCGGGGATCCACTGGTGGAGTTCCCGCTGCTTGGCCTCGGAGAGGGTGGGCAGGGTCAGGCCCGCCTCGGTGGCGAGGTCGGAGAAGTGGGCGCCGGTGCCGCCGGAGATGGAGTAGACGACCACCCCGTCCGCCCGGGGCGCACGGGCCCGGGCGAGGAGGGCGGCGGTGTCCTGGAGCTCGTCCAGCCCGTCGACGCGGATCACGCCGAACTGCCGCATGGCGGCGTCCACGACGGTGTCGGCCCCGGTGAGCTTGCCGGTGTGGGAGGCGGCCGTACGGGCGCCGGTCTCGGTGCGGCCCACCTTGACGGCGACGACGGGGACGCCGTTGCGGGCGGCCCGGTCGGCGGCCAGGAGGAACTGGCGGCCGTCCTTGAGGCCCTCGACGTAACAGGCGATGGCCCCTACCTCGGGCTGCTCGGCGAAGTACGAGATGAAATCGGAGGTCTCCAGGTCGGCCTCGTTGCCCGTCGGCGCCCAGTGGGACAGGCGGATGCCGAGTTCCTGGAGGGTGTAGACGGGGCGGCCCTGGTGGCCGGACTGGGTGATGAGGGCGATGGCGGGGCCTTCGAGGTCCTCGCGGAACTCCTCGAAGGCGTTGAGGTTGGTGTTCGGCCCCAGCAGGCGCAGGCCGGAGCGCTGGACGGCGGTCGTCAGGCGGGCCTGGGCGGCGGCGCCCGCTTCGCCGGTCTCGGCGAAGCCGGAGGCGAAGGCCACCGCGAACTTCACCTTGGTGTCGGCGAGTTGCTCGATGACGGGGGCCGGGTCCGAGACGAGGAGGACGGCGAGGTCCACCTCTTCGGGCAGGTCGGCCACGGAGGCGTGGCAGGGCAGCCCGAAGACGGTGGCGCGGGTGGGGTGCACGGGGTGGATGCGGGCGCCGACGCGCCCGGCCCAGGCGATGAGCTGCCGCGTGATGCCGGTGTTGGGTCTGCCGTCGGCGTCGGAGGCGCCGACGACCGCCACGGACTCGGGCCGGAAGAACCGGTCCAGGTCGGGCACATCGGAGTGCAGGGGCCGTCCGCTGACGTCCAGTTCGGCCGTGTCCCCGTCGGACGGTGCCGCCGTGGAGTGGACGGCCGTCCTGGGGGTCTCCCCGCAGGCCTCGACACGTGCGCGGAAGTCGGTGGTGAGGGTGCCGTGAGTAGATCCAAGCATCGTTCCGCCCGCTCCTGCTCGATGAACCTCGATGAAATCCATAGCTGACGCGTTGTCAGATTACTGAACTGACGCGCCGTCAGGAACAGGGATGCGCAGGAAAGGTGGTGGAGGTGGTGTGCCTGAACCGTGACAGAGGCCTCCGCGTGCGGTCCAGGCCCGTTTCGGCCTAGACGCAGGACCGCCGCCGCGACAGGGCCTTCGCGATCCGCTCCGCGTCCCGGGCGAGCTCGCGGAGCATGCCGCTGATGGGGTTGGTGAACCCGGTGAAGTACAGGCCGGGGGCCCCGGCCGGGGTGCGGGGCCCGTGGGCGAGGGGGCGTCCGCGCCCGTCCAGTACGCCGAGGTGGCCCACCAGGCCCTCCAGGGCCCGCCCGTAACCCGTCGCCGCGATCACCGCGTCCGGGGTGATCCGCGTACCGTCCGCCAGCACCACCCCGGCCCCGTCGAAGGAGGTGACGGCCGCCACCGGCTCCACCTCGCCCCGGCGCACGGCGTCGATCAGACCCGCGTCCTGTACCGGGATCGCCCCCTGCCGCACCCTGCTGTACAGGCCGGTCGAGGGCCGCGGCAGCCCGTACGCCGACAGGTCCGGGACCGAGGTCCGCGCCACGAGCGCCCCCAGCCGGTCCACGAACCGCACCGGCAGCCTCCGTACGAGGATCCCCGTGCGCTGCGCCGGCCACCCGGCCGTCGAGCGGCGCACGATGTGCGGGGCGGTGCGCACCGCGAGCCGCACCCGCGCGGCCCCGCCCTCCACGAGGTCCACGGCTATCTCGGCGCCGGTGTTCCCGGCCCCGACGACGAGCACGTCCTGCCCGGCGTACGGCCCCGGCTCCCGGTAGGCGGCGGCGTGCAGCAGCCGCCCGGTGTACTCCTCGCGGCCCGGCCAGTCGGGCAGCGCCGGCGTGTGGTTGAAGCCGGTGGCCACGACCACGGCCCCGGCGGCCAGCATCCGCCCGCCCGAGGCGTGCAGGGTCCAGCCCTCCCCGTCGGCGGCCCGTTCGATCCGGGTCACCTCGACGCCCGTGACCAGCTCCAGGGCGTGGAACTCCGCGTACTTCTCCAGGTAGCGGACCACGTCCGCCCGCGCGACCCAGCGCCCGAACCGCCTCGGTATCGCCAGTCCGGGCAGGGCCGACAGGCGCCGGGTGGTGTGCAGGCGCAGCCGCTCGTAGTGCCCCCGCCAGGAGGCGCCGACGGAGCCGGACTTCTCGACGACCACCGCGCGCACCCCCCGGGCGCGCAGCGCGGCGGCGACGGCGAGGCCGCCGGGGCCCGCGCCGATCACGTACACGGGGCGGGGCTCGGTGAGGGTCAGGTCGGGCTCGGACATGAGCAGTGATCGTATCGACACACAGCGTTGATGGGTCTCGGACGAGGAGGGAATCGATTGCGGATCGATCACGGCCGCCCGGACGTCCCTCCCGGCGTTGCTGCGCGGCCGCCGGGCCGCCGCACTGCCACAGTGGAGGGCCCCGGCCCGTCCCCGAGAGGAACGCGCGATGTGGCAGCCCGACGGGTGGGACGTACGCGTCCGCCTCGGAATCCTCACCCCGCACGCCGACGTCGGCCCCGAGTCGGAGCTGCGCGCCATGGCCCCGGCCGACGTGGGCCTGCACACCGCCCGGGTGCCGTTCGCGGCGATGGGGCGCGGGGGTGCGATGGACCCGGTCCTTCCGCTGGCCCCCGTGCGCGCCTTCGCCGAGCCCCCGGGCGTGGACGAGGCCGCCGCTCTGCTCGCCGCGGCGCCGGTGGCGGCGATCGCCTTCGCCTTCACCTCCTCCGCCTACGTCATCGGGCCGCGCGGCGAGGGACACATGCTGGCCCGGCTGGGGGAGCGGGCCCACGGCCTGCCGGTGGTCGCCACCTGCGCCGCCGCGGTCGAGGCCCTGCGGGCGCTGGGGGCCGGGCGGATCGCCCTCGTGGACCCGCCGTGGTTCGACGACACCCTCACCGACCTGGGGCGCGGCTACTACGAGGACTGCGGGTTCGAGGTCGCGTACGCCGCCCCGTGCGGGCTCCCCAGCGGCCAGACGCTGATCGGCCCCGAGGCCCTGCACGACTGGGTGGCGTCGCGCGTGCCCGACGCCGCCGAGGCGGTGGTGATCGGCGGGAACGGCTTCCGCGCCGTCGGGGCGATCGGGGCCCTGGAGGCCACCCTGGGCCGGCCGGTCCTGAGCGCGAACCAGGTCCTGCTGTGGGCCGCGCTGCGCGCGGCGGGCGCGCGGGCGGGCGGTATCGCCGGGTACGGGCGGCTGTTCGCCCACCCCTGAGCCCGGCCGCCGCGCACGGTCCGCCGCCCGCGCCCCGCAGCCCCCTTGCGGGATCGCCGCCGATCCGCTGAACTGACGTACCGTCAGATCAGTGGGTCGAGTGGGGGTGGGTGAGGGATGCAGACCATCTGGCTCAGCGGCGCCGAATGGCTCGCCGTGCTGCGCATCGGGCTCGGCCTGTGGTGGCTGGAGAGCTGGCGCCACAAGGACAAGAAGGGCTGGTTCGAGCGCGGCACCGGCATCGCCTGGGCCGCCGACGTCGCCGGGAAGCACCGCTGGCCCTTCGTGAGGAGCGGCTTCGCCAAGGTCGTCCGGCCCCGCCCGAAACTGATGGCCTACATCGTCGTCTACGCCGAACTCGCCCTGGGTCTGGGCCTGGTGCTCGGCTTCCTGACCCCGGTGGCCTTGATCGGCGGACTGCTGCTGAACCTGCTCTACCTGGTGCTGATGATCCACGACTGGGCCGAGCAGGGCCAGAACGCGATGATGGCGCTCATCTCGCTCGTCGCCCTCTTCGCCATGGCCTGGCAGGCCTGGTCCCTCGACGCGACGATCGGAATCCTCCTGTGAGCACCCCGCGCCACGACCTCCCGGAGCCGGACGAGTTCACCCGCCCCTACTGGGACGCCGCCGCGGCCGACCGGCTCCTGCTGCGCCGCTGCGCCGACTGCGGGCGCGCCCACCACTACCCGCGCGAGTTCTGCCCCTTCTGCTGGGCCGGCGAGGACCGGGTCGCGTGGGAGGAGGCGAGCGGCCGGGCGAGCCTCTACACCTGGTCGGTGGTCCACCGCAACGACCTCCCGCCCTTCGGCGGGCGCGTCCCGTACGTGGCCGCCGTCGTCGACCTCGCGGAAGGGCCCCGGATGATGACGGAGGTCGTCGACTGCCCGCACGACGCCCTCCGCATCGGCATGCCCCTGGAGGTCACCTTCCGGGAGGCGGCGGAAGGCGTCCGCGTGGCCGTCTTCCGCGCGGCCTGACCCCGTACCGCGGGAGGGCGTCTACGGCCAGAGGAGCTCGCGCTCCCACGTCCCTCCGGCCGCGCGCCGGTAGCGCAGGCGGACGTGGCGCCGGGCGGCGTCCCCCTGGAAGAACTCCACCTCGGCGGGATCGAGTACGTACCGGGTCCAGGTCGGGGCGGGCGCGTCCGGTTCGGCTCCGGCCAGCTCCCACGCCGCCGCCGAGGCCCGCGCCAGCTCCTGGGCCGAGTCCAGCACCTCGCTCTGCCGCCCGGTCAGCGCGGCCGCCAGCGCCCCGCGCGAGCGCACCGCCAGGTCCGCCCTGCTCTCCTCGGGCCCGCACGCCCCGACCCGGCCGCGGATCCGGACCTGCCGGCCCACCGCGGGCCAGTAGAAGCAGAGCGCCGCCTGCGGGTGCCGCGCCAGCTGGCGCCCCTTGGCACTGGTGGCGTGCGAGGCGAAGTGCCAGCCGCGCTCGTCGGCGTCGTGCAGCATCAGGATCCGGACGTCGGGCCGCCCCTCGGCGTCCACCGTCGCCAGGCTCATGGTGTGCGGCTCGGTCTGCCCCGACCGGGCGGCCTGGACGAACCACTCCCGGAACAGGGCCAGCGGCCCGTCGGGAGCGGCCTCCGGGTCGAAGGCCGGGAGCTCGGTGTCCCATACCCGCAGGGAGTGCAGGGTGGTGTGGAAGTCGCTGGTCATGCGGCCAGGCTAAGGCCGTGACCCGGTGGGCCGGCCGGGTCCTGGCATTAGGGTGCTCGGCCATGGACATGCACAGAGTTGCGGCGCGGGGGCTGCTGGCCCTCGCCGTGACGGCGGGCGCCGCGGCGGCCGCCGTCCCCTTCTGCGACCGGCCCGGGGGCCTGGCCCTGCTGGCCGAACTGAACCACCCCGTCCTGCTCGCCTGCCTGGCCGCCGTCCTCCTCGCCGGAGCGGCCCTGCTCGCCTCCCGCCGGCCCGGCGTCCGCAAGGGCGCCGGCCTCGCCCTGGCCGGGACGGCCGTCCTGGGCGTGCTCGCCGTCCCCGCGTACGCGGTGGTCGCCGACCCCTTCCCGGACCGCGAGTGGGACGTCCCCGCCCCCGACGGATCCGCCCGCCGCCTGGTCGTGGAACGGGGCATCGGCCTGACCGACCCGGTCTGGCGGATCTACGTGGACGCGGGCCGCTTCCCGAACACCCGTCGGTACCCCGTCGCCGAGTACGCCGCCGATTACCCCCGGGGCGTCCTGGAGGCCACCTGGACGGACCCTTCCCACATCAGGCTGATCGACCTCGACCACACCCACCACGACCTCCGCGTCACCCCCGACGGCCGCCCGCTGGACCCGCTGACCTGGTAGCGGGGCGGGGCCGGGCGGGCGGGGCGGGGCGGGGCGTGGTCCGCGGGGGTACGTAGCAGACCGGGCCCCCCGGCGTCAGCGCAAGGGCCGAGACCGCCCCGGTGCGGCCGCGGCGGTGGGAGCATGGGCCGGCTGGACGAGGCCACCAGGGGGTGCCATGAGCGACGACGTACGCAAGAGGCTTGCCGGACTCGGGCTGCGGCTGCCGGAGGTGAGTCCGCCCAAAGGCGCGTACGTGCCGGCCGTGCGCAGCGGGAGGTACGTCTTCGTCGCGGGGCAGATCCCGCTGACGGACGGCGAGTTGACGCGGACCGGCCGGGTCGGCGCCGAGGTGTCGCCCGAGCGGGCCAGGGAACTCAGCCAGCAGTGCGCGCTGGCGGCCCTGGCGGCCGTGGACTCGGTGGTACCGCTGGAATCGGTGACGCGGGTGGTGAAGGTGGTCGGGTACGTGTCCTCGGCGCCCGGGTTCATCCGGCAGGCCGGGGTGGTGGACGGGGCGAGCGAACTGTTCGTGGAGGTGTTCGGCGACGCCGGCCGGCACGCGCGCAGCGCGGTCGGGGTGGACGTCCTGCCGCTGGACTCGCCCGTGGAGATCGAGATCGTCGTGGAGATCGCGCCCGGAGACGGGGACCCCGCGTAGGGGCGCGTGCGGCCGGGGCGCCCGCACGGGCGCCCCGCCGGTCCGGCGTCCCGTCAGGAGATGGGGACCGCCGTGCCGGTGACCTCGATGCCCGCCGCGGGATCCACCGGCACGCCCACCGTGATCAGGCTCGGGCGCCCCATGTCCACACCCTGGTGGACGGTCAGGCGGGCCGGCGTGGCGATCAGACCGAGGGCGCGCAGGTAGCCGCCGAAGGCGGCGGCCGCCGCGCCCGTCGCCGGGTCCTCGACCACGCCGCCGGGCGGGAACGGGTTGCGGGCGTGGAAGACGGACTCCGACTCGCGCCGCACGAGGGTGATCGTCGTCCAGCCCCGGCGCGTCATCAGCTCGGCGAGCGCCGCCCGGTCGTAGTCCAGGTCCGCGAGCCGCTCCCGGCTCGCGGCCGCGATCACCGGATGCCAGGCACCCGCGTACGCGGCCCGCGGCGGCAGGGCCGGGTCGAGATCGGCGGGGGACCAGCGCAGCGCCGCCAGCAGCTCGGTCAGGTCGGCCTCCGCGAGGGCCTCCGTACGCGGCTCCACACTCACCAGCGTGGCCGTGACGGCGCCGTCCGGGCCGACCGAGGTGGTCACCGGGACCGGTCCCGCTTGGGTGTGCAGCAGCAGGTCACCGGCGCCGTGCCGACGGGCGTGGGCGACGGCGGTGGCGATGGTGGCGTGCCCGCAGAAGGGCACCTCGGCCTTCGGGCTGAAGTAGCGGATGTCGAACGCGCCGTCCTGGCGCGGAACGACGAACGCCGTCTCCGAGTACCCGACTTCCGCCGCGGTGGCGGCCATCGTCGCCTCGTCGAGGCCGGTGGCGTCCAGCACCACCCCCGCCGGGTTGCCGCCCCGGGGGTCGGTGCTGAAGGCCACGTAGCGCAAGAGGTCCATCCCCCGAACGTAGCCGTCCGGCCACGGACCGTCAAAATCCGGTGCAGGCGTTCACGTTGACGGCCGTGCGGCCGGACGGCCGGTCCTCCGCAGGGTCGGTGCGCCGGGCGGTCGGTGCGCCGGTCCGGCGGACCGCTTCAGGCCCAGGTGAGCAGTCGGCCGGACGCGGAGACCCCCACCGCGAACCCCAGTGCGATCCTGCGGTCCCCGTGGCTGGGCCGTACCGCGTGGAAGAAGCGCGGGTCGATCAGCAGGCCCTCGCCGACCTCCGGCGTCAGCTCGATGGACTCGGCGCCGCGCACCACCGCCTCGTCGTACCCGTAGGAGGCGTTCGGCAGCCGGTACGCCTCGTCCTCCGGCTGCCAGCGGTGCCGCCACAGCACCGTCTCACCGCCCGAGGGCGGCACGCTGAGGTAGAGGTTGAAGGCGAACTGGCCGATCAGCGGGGTGTCGAGCAGGTCCTGCGCGTACTCGCGCAAGGCGTCGTCGAAATGGACCTGGAAGCCCTGGTTCGGCTCCCGGGCCACCCCGTCGCCCATCTCCCGGCCGCCCCGCCGGCCCACCGCCACGCCCGGCGGCCAGTGCGTGGCGATCCCCTCGCGGCAGGTGCGGAAGGGGTCGAAGGACAGGCCCAGCCCCTGCCAGGCCTCGCGGTGCCCCTCCAGGGCCTTCCAGTAGCCGTCGGCGACCCCGCCGTCCGCCATGTGGTCGCTGACGCCCACCCCGAACCGCATCACCGGCGGGTGGATGCGGTTCGTCCCGTAGGAGTCAAACTCCCGCTCCTTCAGGGCGGCGAGCACCTCCTCGCAGCGCTCCCGCGACAGGAAGCCGGGCACCCGGACCGCCGCGTACCGGCCGGCGGCGAGGCCGGCCAGCAGCTCGTACGAGAACACCGGGGCGGTGACGGCCCGGAAGAAGGGGTCGTGCGGTGGAGTCGGTAACAGGTGGTCCGTGGATTGCGCTGACGTCATTCGATCGCCCCCCGGTCATCGAGAACAGATGAAGAGAACGGAACAGGAAGCAGCGGCGGTACGGATGTGCGGTGGATACGACTGGACGACCCTACGGATGTACGACTAGCCCGGATGCGCCCCGCTGGTGGCGCGGAACGCGGTCTTGGCGTCGAGTTCGAGCGCCTGCCGCCCCGCCTCCAGCGCCTCCAACGCGATGCGTCTGCCGACCTCCGCCTGCATCTCCTCCAGGTCGCTCCCCGGGGCACCCCACTGCAGGGACTGGTCGTCGTTCGTATCGGTGGGGAGAGCGTTCATCGGCGGACCTCCGAGCATTTCGGTGTGGGACGCGTCACACAGAGTGAGGCACGGCCAGGCTACGCGCAAGCCCGCAACGGCCGGTGGAATTCGGCACGACTGCCCACGAAAGAGGGAGGTTTCAGCCCGGCATCTCCCGCTCCAGCTTCTCCAGCAGCGCCTTGGCCTGCACGGACAGCGGATGCTCCGAAGCCACCACCCGGTCGAGGTCGTGCACCAGCGCGCGAAGCCGCTTCACGGCTTCCGGCGTGCGCCCACGGATCCCGAGGAGCACCAGGACGTAGGTGAACCGGAACCGCATCACCAGATTGGAGTCCGCCGGCTGCGACGCGTCCCGCAGCGCCTCCCGGATGACCTGCTCCGCCTCGTCCTCGCGGGCCTGCCCCAGCAGGGCGTGCGTCAGCGTCTCGCCCACCCGCAGGATCTCGGGCGTGGACGGCGGCCAGTGGTTGCGGCGGCTGATGTCGAGGATCTGCCGGGCCTCCGCCTCCGCGTCCTCGTACCGGTCGCGGGCCAGCATCGCCCGCGCCAGCGTGTGCCGCACCACGAGGGTGTCGTAGTTCTCCGGGCCGCGCACCAGGGTCTCCGCCTCGACGATCGAGCGCAGCATCAGCTCGACCCGCTCCTTCTGGTCCTTGTCCCCCTTCTGCTCGTTGATCGCACGGGCGAGCTTGTGCCGGCTGGCCAGGGTGTCGGCGTCGTTCTCGCCCAGGATCCCGGTGCGCGCCTCCACCACCAGCCGCAGTTCCTCCTCGGCCTCCGTCAGCTGCTCGCGGTCCAGGTGGATGCGGCCCTTCTCGTGGCGCAGCCCCAGGATCTCCCGGTCGTCGACGTCGAAGCCGTAGGAGCCGCAGCCCGTGATCAGGGACTGGACCAGGTCGTACGCGGGCACCAGCAGGCCCATCGCGATCAGGTAGCGCGCCGTCAGCCGGGCCAGCTCCAGGGCCGCGGTGCGCACGGTGCGGTCGTCCGGCCGCTGCTCGCCGAGCAGGATGGCCCGGGAGACCTCCAGCGCGTGCGGGGCGAGCGCGGACCACAGCGGCCAGTTGGCGGGGTGGTCGGGATTGCGGTGGAGGGTGGCCGACAGCACCATCCGCACGGCCAGCCCGTAGTAGTCCGCGGACCGGTTCCGTACCTCCACGTTCTCGCGCAGCACCCCGTGCACCACGGGGTGCAGGGTCAGTACGTGGGCCAGGTCGCGCTCCGCCACGCCCTCGCGCTCGTAGGCGTCGACCAGCCCGAAGTCCTCCAGCCCGGCCAGCGCGGCGTCGGTCTGCGCCGGGGTGGCTCCCGGGAACAGCGGCGACTGGCCGAGCACGGGACCGGCGAGCAGGCAGCGGTAGGGGATCGGGGAGATGCTCAGGCAGGCCAGGACCTTCAGCAGCGTCGCCGACTGGTTCAGCCGGCGCTCGACCAGCAGGTCCAGCGCTATCCCGCAGACCTTGTCCACGATCTCCCGGCCCAGCAGCTCGCTGAGGTCGGGCCCGGTGCGGTCCTCGGTGGTCTCCACCCGCGCCGCGAAGGCCCGGCGGAAGGTCTCGAAGTCCCGGATCTCGCTGTCCAGGGAAACGTGGTTGACGGCCTTGATCGCGTCGGCGGCGTGCCGCAGGGCGAGCGGGAGTCCGCCCAGCTCCCGCGACAGCCTGCGGGCGTCCTCGTTCGTGCCGCCCAGCCCCCCGGTCCGCTCCAGCAGCAGGGAGGCGCCGTCGTCCTCGTGCAGCGGCAGGACCTTGTGGACGCCGACCCAGTCGCCCCACTTCTGCCGGTTGCCCACCCGGCTGGTGACCAGCACCGTGCCGTTGGTGTTCTGCGGCTTGCGCAGCCAGCCGGTCCCATCGGAGACCAGGCCGTCACGGGGGCCCAGCCGGGCGGGGTCATCGGCGTTGTCGAAGATCAGCAGCCAGGGGTCGGGGCAGTCGTTGAGCAGCTTCCACACCAGGTCCATGGCGCTGCCCAGCAGCCAGGCCCGCTCCACGGTGATCGAAGGGGCGCCGAGGTCGTGGGCCATCATCCGCATGCGCAGGCTCAGCTCGGGCATCGACACCCACCACACCCGGTGCCCGGCCCGCTGCGCCCGGTCGGCGACCTCCAGGGCCAGCCGGCTCTTCCCGGAGCCGCCCAGGCCCGCCAGGACGTGCACCTGCTGCCGGGCCTGCCCCGACAGCAGCTCGGCGACCAGGCTCAGCCGGTCCTGCCCCTTGAACTGCCCCTCCTCCAACTGCCCGTACGGAGGCGGCGGGAAGGGCGCCAGGTCCGCCTCCCCGGCGGCGGGCGCCGGAAGCCGCGGCCGCCCGGAATCCCCGCCCGCACCGCGGGGGGAACGGGCGGACGGCAGCACGATGCCCGTGCCCCCCGGCCCCCCCTGCTCCTTCTCCTCCTCGGCAGCCGCCCGGGCCACCTCCAGCAGGGCGCCGCGCACGGCCATGTAGGAGGCGGCGGAGCGGTCCTCGGGCTGGATGATCGAGAAGTGGTCCGCGGTCACCACCCCGCCCTTGGGGAAGACCCCGCGGGCCACGACCGGCGGCACGACGTCGTCGGCGGAACCCCCGTAGGCGCGGACCGGGATCGGGCACTCCTGGTCGCCGTACTCGCGGCCGTGGACCACCGCGCTCAGGACGGTGCGCTGCGCCTCGGTCACCGCCCGGTCGAAGGGCCGCAGCTGCTTCTCCTGCGGATTGCGCCACAGCTTGAGGGCCTTGCGGACCGTGAGGAAGAAGCCTGAGCCGGTGTTGGGGCAGGAGAACATCGTGAAGTGCTTGATGCGGGCCAGGTCGCGGCCCTCGCCGGTCCAGAGCTTGCGGGCCAGGAAGCGCTGGACGACGAGGCCGCCCTGGCTGTGGGTGACCAGCACGATCCGCTCGGCGTCGGCGAGCTCGGTCTCCAGGAAGGTCCCGAGCTGGTCGGCGACGTCGTCCGTCTCGGCGACCCGGCGGTCAGGACGCAGACGCACGAAGGGGGAGTCGTACTGGAAGGGGTGGACGCTGACCCAGTCGCAGAGGTCCGGATCGGAGGCGATGAGTGCCTGAAAGGCCTTCCACACCTTCGCCGAGGAGAACAGGCCGTGCACCAGGACGAGATGGACGCGAGTCCGTACCGCCATCGCGAACCTCCGCAGCCAGAAGGTGTGTTGGAGCAGAACGACTTCGGTCGCAGATGAAGAAGCAGCCGCCGTCAATGATGCACGAGGGGCGACCGAAGGGGCCAGAACGAGACACCGCCGACCCGGGTACCGGACGGCGCGCCGGGCGCGCGCCGGGGCGCACTCCTGCACGTCCTACCCGTTGTGCGTCTCGAACGTGACGACGGCCCCGTCCGTCCCCTCCCAGTGGACGCTTACGTCGACGTCGTCGATCCGGCCGTACGAAGGCGGAACGATCGAGAGGGCGAGCCCCTCCGCCGACTCGGAGATGCCGTCGGACCCAGCTCGCGAGTACGAGTGGCGCCGGTCGCCGTGCAGGGAACGGAGCCAGGGGCGGGCGTCGGCCCGGGGGATGTGGAGAGGTGAGGTTCTTGCATGGCTCCCCCTAGATCGTTTCGAACACGTTCAACGATGGGGACGCGGATTTCGAGCGGGTGGTTGCAGGGGTGGGGGCGGGCACCGGGGCTGAACGGGATCGGGGTCGGGGGGCGGCGGGACTTTGGCTGGTCCGTGTCGGGGAGGGTTTGGGGGTTTCCCGTCAGTCTCATCGTCCTTCCGCGTCGGGCCGGGCTGTCAAGGGCGCTCCCTTCGGTCGCGTCGCTTCGCGATGGCCTTCGGCCACCCTTGACAGCCCGTCCCGCCACGGAATGCCAAAGACTGCCGGGAAACCCCCAAAAGAACGGTCCACGGGGAGATCTTCGAGGGGCGGGCATCCCAGAGATGCGCGAGCCATCTCCGCCCAGTCCCGCATTCGGGGCCCGCAGGGCCATCGGCCCACGGGCCGGGGCGTCCAGGCCGCACGAAAGGGTGACCAGACCGCCCGGCGGGCCCCACACGCACCGGATCGCTACGCGCTTCGCACGGCATTGCGTCCGCCGGCCGTCTGGGGCTGGACATAAGCCGCCCACGGTCCGGGGGCCTCGATCTCTCACGCGAGCGCGGGCCGTTTGTCCCTTTTGGGGTGATGGGCGGGCTTCGGAGGGGCGCTGGTGCTGCCTGTCGGACTCTGAGGACGACTTTGTCGTCCTCAGAGTCCGACAGGACACCCGGGGACATCGATAGGCCCCTTCGGGGGCGGGGGTGATGGCCTGCCGGCCGTCAGCCGCCCGACAAGCCCGCCAACCGACCGTCTTGGGCGGCCTATGTCCAGCCCCAGACGGGTCGCAGACGCTATGCCAAGAGAAGCGCGTAGCGATCTGACGCGTGTGCCGTCCCGAAGGCATGGCCGGGCGGTCTGGTCGCCGTTTGGGGTGGTCAGGCAACACCCGGCCCGGAATCAGAACGAGGGGGCCCGTGCCTCGGGTCTGCCCAGGCGGGTAGGGGCCGTACGTCTCTGACTGGCCCCCAGGCCCTCGGTTTCCTCCCGGCCGTTTCCCTGGGGGCTTCCCGACAGTCTTTGGCATTCCGTGGCGGGACGGTCGGTCAAGGGTGGCCGAAGGCCATCGCGAAGCGACGCGACGAAGGAGCGCCCTTGAGGGACCGTCCCGACACGGAAGGACAGTGGACTGGCGGGACGCCCCCAGCCCTCCCCAGACCCGGACCAAGGGCGCACCGCCCACCCCCGACCCCGACCACCCAGCCCTCAGGCCCCCCGGCAGACCCCGCCCCCTACCCCCGCCCCCTACCCCCGCCCCCTACCCCCGCCCCAGGATCACCGCGCCCGAGGAGCAGAACCAGCCTCCCGTGCCCGACGCCAGGGCCACCTCCGGCAGTCGGCCGCCCGGCTTGGTGACCTGGCGGCCCGGGCCCGCTTCGCCGCGGAGTTGGCGTACGGCTTCGACCAGCAGGAACAGTCCGCGCATCCCCGGGTGGCAGGCCGACAGTCCGCCCCCGTCCGTGTTGACGGGGAGCTCGCCCTCCCGCAGCAGGCGGCCCTTCTCCACGTAGGCCCCGCCCTCGCCCTTCGCGCAGAAGCCGAGGTCCTCCAGGGTCACCAGGGTCATGTACGTGAAGGCGTCGTAGATCTCCGCCAGGTCCACGTCCGCCGGGGTCAGGCCGGCCCGTTCGAAGGCCAGCCGGCCCGCGACGGCCGCCGGGGAGACGGTGAAGTCCGCCCACTCCGACATCGTGGTGTGCGAGACGGAGGTGCCCGTGCCCAGCACCCACACCGGGGTCTTCGCCGTGTCGGGCACCAGGTCCTCCGCCACCAGGAGCACCGCGCAGCCGCCGTCCGAGCGGATGCAGCAGTGCAGCTTGGTGAAGGGGTCGGCGATCATCTCCGAGGAGAGGACCTCGTCCACGGTCAGCGGAGTGCGGAACATCGCGTCCGGGTTGGTGGCCGCGTTCGCGCGGGCCTGGACGGCCACCGAGGCGAGCTGCTCCAGGGTCGTCCCGTACTCGTGCATGTGGCGGCGCGCGGCCATCGCGTACTTGGAGATCAGCGTGTGGCCGTACGGGACCTCGAACTGGAGCGGCCCCCGGGCGCCGAAGGAGAGGTTCGAGGTGCGGCGGCGGGCCTTGATGTCGGCGCGGGCGGTGGATCCGTAGACCAGCAGCACGGCGTTGGCGTGCCCCGCCGCGATGGCGTCCGCCGCGTGGGCGGCCATGACCTCCCAGGTCGAGCCGCCGACCGAGGTGGAGTCCACCCAGGTGGGGCGCAGGCCCAGGTACTCGGCCACCTCGACGGGCGCCAGGGTGCCCAGGCCGGCCGAGGCGAAGCCGTCGATGACGGAGCGGTCCAGGCCGGAGTCGGCCAGTGCCCGCCGGGCGGCCTGCGCGTGCAGGGCGTAGGGGGTCGGGCCGTCGACCCGGCCGCATTCCGAGAGCGCGACGCCGGCCACCGCGACCCGGCGGCGGGGGCGGGGTTCGGGTGCGCGGGACAGGGGGCCGGAGGCGGGTCCGGATGTGGGTCCAGGCATGGGGGGACGGTACATCTGACGGTACGTCAGATGCTAGACCGTGTGCCGTCCGGCCCGATCCGCGTCCGGGCCGGCCGACCCCTGTGCTTCTCGATCCCGGCGCCCTAACATGACGCCCCGTCAGATACGCCCCCCGGTCACCGCCGGGAGGCGCCCCCGGGAGGAGCCCGACCATGGACGCCGCCTTCACCGCGGAGCAGGACGAGATACGCCGTACCCTGCGCGAGATCCTGGGCAAACGCTGCGGCCCCGACGAGGTCAAGGCCGCCGCCCGGACCGACACCGGATACGACGGGGAGCTGTGGCAGCGGCTCGCCCGGGAGCTCGGCCTGCCGGGCATCGCCGTCGCCGAGGAGTACGGCGGCGTCGGCTGCACCCCCGCCGACCTGGCCCTGGCCTGCGAGGAGACCGGCCGCGCCCTGCTGCCCTCACCCCTGCTCGCCACCGCCGGGCTCGCCGTCCCGCTGATCGCGGCCCTCGGCACCCCGGCCCAGCGCGCCGCGCTGCTGCCCCCGCTCGCGGCGGGGGAGCGGACGGCGGCGCTCGCGGTCGCGGGCCCCGCCCTGGCCACCGCCCTGGCGCTGACCGGCGAGAACGCCCCGGGCGACTGGGCGGGCGGGGGCCGCGCCGGCGGGGTCCAGGCGCGCGCCGCAACGACGGCCCCACCGGGAGCCCCCGGACCGGCCGGCCCCGCGGGCCCCGCCCCCGCCTGGCGGCTCTACGGCGAGGTCGCCCAGGTGCTCGACGGTCACAGCGCCGACCTGCTGCTCGTCGCCGCGCACACCGGAGGCTTCGCCCGCAGCCGGACCCTGCTGTTCCTGGTGCGGGCGGACGCGCCCGGCCTCGTACGCACCCGGCAGTCCACCCTCGACGAGACCCGCCCCCAGGGCCGGGTCCAACTGCGCGACGTACCGGCGGAACTGCTCGGCGACGACGAAGACGCCGACCCGCTGCCCGCCCTCGCCGCCACCGGACGCACCGCCGCCGCCGTCCTGGCCGCCGAGGCGGTCGGCGCGGCGGACCGGGCGCTGGCCCGTACGGTCGAGCACGTGTGCCGGCGCGAGCAGTTCGGCCGGCCCATCGGCTCCTTCCAGGCGGTCAAGCACCGCCTCGCCGACCTCTACGTACAGATCCAGGCGGCGCGTTCCGCCGCCTACTACGCCGCATGGGACCCGGACCAGGGCGCGCTCGCCCTGGCCCAGGCCCTGGAGGCCCTGCGGGCCACGGCGGGCGAGGCCGTCCAGTTGCACGGCGGCATCGGCTTCACCTGGGAGCACGACGCCCACCTGTACTTCAAGCGGGCGGCAGCCGACGACCTGCTCTTCGGCCCCGTCCACCGGCTCCGCGCCCACGCCGCGCAGCGGTCCGGGCTCTTCACCCCGACCTCCGGCATGACCGGCAACGAAAAGGTGGCCGTCTGATGGCTCCCGGCGTCAAGTTGATCCAGAAGGTCTCCTCGACCCTCCTGTTCGCCAGGATCGCACCCCACTTCATCCCGGCCATGGACAAGGCGGTGCACCGCCTGACCCGTGGAAAGGTCCTGCTCAGCGCCCGGATGCTGCCCGGGGTGATCCTCACCGCGAAGGGTGCGAAGACGGGTGAACCACGGACCACGCCGCTCGCGTGCATGCCGGAGGACGGAGGCGTGAGCTGGCTGCTGATCGGCTCCAACTTCGGCCGCCCCGGCCACCCGGCCTGGACCGGGAACCTGCTCAGGCATCCGGACGCGGACGTGAACTGGCAGGGGCGGGACATCGCCGTGCGGGCGCGGCTGCTGGAGGGGGCCGAGCGCGCGGCGGCGTGGCAGGCGGTGCTGAGGTTCTGGCCGCCGTACGCGACGTACCAGGCGCGCATCGAGCGCGAGATCAGGCTGTTCCGTCTGGAGCGGCGCTGACGGCGCTGATCGCGGACGGGGATTACCGGGAGAACCGGGAGGACGGGGAGAACCGGGAGGACGGGGAGGACGGGGAGGACGGGGAGGACGGGGAGGACGGGGAGGACGGGGAGGACGGGGAGGACGGGCGGGCAAGGCCGGCGGACCCTCGGTGAGGGTCCGCCGTCACTTGGTGGGCTTCTTCCCGGTGATGCCCAGGTGCACGAGCAGCGCCAGGTTGGGCCTGAGTTCGGCCTGCTTGACGCCCCAGGTCTGGAAGCCCTTCTGGTGCGAGGCGACCGCGGCCAGCATTGCGACCAGTGACCCCGCCATGGCCGCCGGGCTGAGGTCCTTGTCGACCTTGCCCTTGGCCTGGAGCTCCTTCATCGACTCCGTGAGGGAGTTGGTGACGGAGTTCAGGATCTTCATGCGGATCTTGTAGAACCGCTTGTCGCCCTCGGCCGCGCCCAGGTCGACCACCCGCAGGATGGCGTCGTTGCGACGCCAGAACTCCAGGAATCCCTCGACGAGTTCCTCGGCGGTCGCCCAGCCGGCCTTGCCGACCCAGTTGCGGCCCTCGACGAGCGCGGTCAACTGCGCGCCCTCCGTGGCCATTTCCTCGGCGATCTCCAGGACGGCGCCTTCGACGTCCGGGAAGTACTGGTAGAAGGTCGCGGGGGAGGTACCGGCCTTGCGGGCGACGTCGATCACTTTGACGTCGCGGTACGGCGAGGAGCTGAGCATCTCACTGAGGCAGTCGAGCAGCTTCTGCCGCGTCGCCTGGCCGCGCCGGCCGGCGACACGCCCGTCGACGGTGCGTACTTGTCCTGTCATGCCGTCAGCTTACCGAGGGGGGATCGGCGCGCTATTCGGCCGCCTGCAAATGGGGTTACGCACCCGCCGACCTGGTGGGATGTGCCCGGGTGGAGCGCCGGGCGGCGAATTCCGGCCGAGGTGGTCCGCCGGTGCGGGCGGCCGGACCCGGGCGTGCGGCCCGTACGGCTCCACCCGTATCGTGGCGTATCCCCCGAATAGTCTTATCAACAGGCTGTGGACAAGTTTTCGTGCGGATCATGTCTGATACGCACGAAAACAGTACGATCCCGGCAACGGAAGGGAATCCGCCCCATGGCCGCATTCGCGGAAGGCTCGCCCTGCTGGGTCGACGCCTCGCTCCCGGACGTCGAGGCGGGCAAGCGGTTCTACGGTGAGCTCTTCGGGTGGACCTTCGGCGACAGCGCGGGACCCGCGTACGGCCACTACACCCAGGCCTACAGCCGCGGCCGCAACATCGCCGCCCTCGCCCCCAAGCCCGACGGCCGCATGCCCACCGTGTGGGGCGTGTACCTGTACACCACCGACGCCTACGCCTGCGCCCAGCGCATCCGCGCCGCCGGCGGCCAGATGGTCATGGACCCCCAGCCCGTGGGCCCCTACGGCACGGCCGCGATGGCCGCCGACCCCGGCGGCGCCGTCTTCGGCCTCTGGCAGCCCGGCACCCACCACGGCTTCGACGCCCAGCAGGAGCCGTACACGTACTGCTGGTCCGAGGTCTACACCCGGGCCCGCGAGGCCGTCGACGCCTTCTACGCCAAGGTCTTCGGCTACGTCCCCGAGGACCAGGACGACCCCGAGACCGGCATCGCCTACCGCGTCTGGTCCCCGCCCGGCGCCGCCCCCGGCTCCGACACGGCCGTCCTCGGCCGCACCCTGATCACCGACGCGTTCCCGGAGATCATGCCGGCGCACTTCCTCGCCTACTTCGCCGTCCCCGACTGCGACCAGAGCGTCGCCACCGTCCAGCGGCTCGGCGGACGCGTCACGGCCGACCCGTTCGACACGCCGTACGGGCGGATCGCGGTCGTCGCCGACAATCAGGGAGCCGTGTTCGGACTGCTCTCGGAGCCCCGCGTGAAGACCGGCGCGTGAAGGCGGGGGCGGGAGCCGGGGCCGGACCGGGCGCGGGCCTGACAGAATCGAGCATGCGCGACCGCGGGCCCCGCCCGCGGTGAGGTGGAGCGGGTCCGGCAGGTGACCCGTACGGGGAGGTGTGGAGGCGAGTGGTGGAGCAGCTGACGCAGCACGACCCGAGACGGATCGGCCCCTTCGAGGTGCTGGGACGGCTCGGCGCCGGCGGCATGGGGCTGGTCTATCTCGCACGGTCGGCATCCGGCCGCAGGGTGGCCATCAAGACGGTGCGCACCGAGCTCGCCGAGGACCAGCTGTTCCGGGTGCGCTTCACCCGCGAGGTGGAGGCGGCGCGCGCCGTCTCCGGCTTCTACACGGCCGCCGTCGTGGACGCCGACCCGCGGGCCGCCGTCCCGTGGCTGGCCACCGCGTACGTCCCGGCGCCCTCCCTGGAGGAGATCGTCAACGAGTGCGGGCCCATGCCCGCCCAGGCCGTACGGTGGCTCGCGGCCGGCATCGCCGAGGCCCTCCAGTCCATCCACGGCGCCGGCCTGGTCCACCGCGACCTGAAGCCCTCCAACGTGCTCGTCGTCGAGGACGGCCCGCGCGTGATCGACTTCGGCATCGCGAGCGGGGTCTCCAACACCCGCCTGACCATGACGAACGTGGCCGTCGGCACCCCCGCCTACATGTCGCCGGAGCAGGCGAAGGACTCGCGCAGCGTCAAGGGCGCCAGCGACATCTTCTCGCTCGGCTCCACCCTCGTCTTCGCCGCGACCGGGCACCCGCCGTACCACGGGGCCAACCCCGTCGAGACGGTGTTCATGCTGCTGCGCGAGGGTCCCAACCTGGAGGGCCTCCCCGACGAGCTGCGACCGCTCATCGACTCCTGCATGCAGATGGACGCCACCCTGCGTCCCACCCCCGCCGACCTCCAGGCGCAGCTGGCCCCGCACCTCTTCGAGGGCGGCGACGAGAGCGGCACCGCCTCCGCGTGGCTCCCGGAGCGGGCCGTCGCGATGATCGAGGCCCGCCGCGCGGGCCACCGTACGGCCGCCACCGCGCCCGCCGTCCCGGCACAGCCCCCGGCCGGGCCGCGCTCCGGTCCGCAGTCCGGGCTCCGCTCCGGCCCGCAGCCCGGTCCGCAGTCCGGGCAGGGGTCCGAGGGCGCCACCCACCGCCGGCCGCGCGGCGCCGCCGACCCCTGGGTCGACCCGCGCACCGGGCAGGCGCTCCCGCCGCGCCCGGACCGTCCGCCGATGGCCCCGGTCGCCGCCTCCTCGGCGCCCGGCGCGCCCGTCCTGGTCGGGGGTTCCCCGGTCCCGATCGGGCCCGGCCCGCGTGCCGCGGCCTCCGCCCCGGCCGCGCACACCGGCGCCGACTCCGCCACCGGCTGGGTCCGGCCGCCCGCGGGCACCCCGGCCGCCGCCTCGCAGGCGCCCGTCTCCTCGGCCTCGGTGCCGGCCCCCGGGCCGTCCCCGGACAGCGGCCGCTGGCGCCCGTGGCGCTTCCGCATGTCCAACGAGGTGTGGGGCACCCCGACCGTCGCGGGCGACCTGCTCTACGTCACCTCCTTCGAGGTGCACGCCCTGGACGTCGGCAGCGGCCGCCGCCAGTTCAAGACGCGCGACGTCGCCTGGTCCATGGCCGTGGCCGAGGGCCGCATCCACGCCTCCGACGGCCCCTCCCTCTACGCCCTCGACGCCACCGACGGCTCCGAGCGGTGGCGGCTGTCCACCGACGCCTGGGTGTACGCCCTGCGCGCCGAGCGGGGCACCGTCATCACCGCCACGCGCGGCGGCGGCGTACAGGGCTGGGAGGCCTCCAACGGCCAGAAGCTGTGGGAGCTGACCGGCGCGCAGTCCGACTTCGAGACGCCGGAGGCGGCCCCCGTCCTGCGGGACGGCACCGTCTACGTCTGGCAGGACGCCCGGCTGCGCGCCCTCGACGCCCGCTCCGGCCAGGAGGCCTGGTCCTACCCGGTCGGCGACGCGGCCTCCTGCGGCAACGTCCCCGTCCGCGTCACCCCGGCCGCCGACGGCAACGTCTACGTCAGCGCCGGCACCCGCGTCCTGTCCGTCGACCGGGCCTCCGGCCGGGTCCGCTGGCACTTCGAGGCCCCGGCCGTCTTCCTGGCGCCCCCGGCCTTCGCCCCCGGCCCGGCCGTCACGGGCGGCGGGGTCTACCTCGCCGACTACCTGGGCACCGTCTACGCCCTCGACGCCGCCACCGGCAAGGACCGCTGGCGCATCGCCACCGAGCCGCGCCAGGCCGCGGACCCGGTGCTGGTCGCTGCGGGCAACGTGCACCTGGGCGCGGGCAGCGCCCTGTACACCCTCGACGCGGTCACCGGCACCCCGAAGTGGCGGTTCGCGGCGGGCGGCGAGATCACCGGCTCCCCGGCGGTCGCGGACGGCCGGGTCCACTTCGGCTCCGCCGACCACTGCCTCTACACCCTGGACGCGGCGGGCGGCCAGCTCCGCTGGAAGCTGGCCACGGGCGGCGAGATCACCGGAGCCCCGGTCGCGGAGGCGGGCGTGGTGTACGCGTGCAGCAAGGACCGCTGCGTGTACGCCCTGGACGCGGCGAAGGGCACGGGCACCCGTACCTCCTCCTGAGCTCCCGGCGGGTCCGACGGGGTCGCCTTACGCGGTGCGCGTAAGGCGACCCGCCCCCCTCCAGGTAGCGCACGGCACCAGGAGTGACAGGATGGACCCCATGAGCAACGTCTTCTTCGACATCAACATCAACGGCGCCCCGGCCGGCCGCATCGTCTTCAACCTGTTCGACGATGTCGTCCCGCAGACCGCGCGCAACTTCCGCGAGCTGGCCACCGGCCAGAACGGCTTCGGCTACGCCGGCTCCGGCTTCCACCGCGTCATCCCGCAGTTCATGCTGCAGGGCGGTGACTTCACCAACCACAACGGCACCGGCGGCAAGAGCATCTACGGCGAGAAGTTCGCGGACGAGAACTTCAACCTGAAGCACGACCGCCCGTACCTGCTGTCGATGGCGAACGCCGGCCGCAACACCAACGGCTCGCAGTTCTTCATCACCACCGTCGTCACCCCGTGGCTGGACGGCAAGCACGTCGTCTTCGGCGAGGTCGTCGAGGGCCAGGCCCTGGTCGACCAGATCGAGGCCCTGGGCTCCCAGTCCGGCGCCCCCAAGGGCAAGGTCGAGATCGCGGCCTCCGGCGTCGTCGACGCCGCCTGACCCCACCCCTCCCCGGCCGGCCCCGCCCCCCTCACCGGGGGGCCGGGGCCGTCGCCGTTTCAGGGCGGTGAGGGGGCGGCGGATCCGCGGATGCCGCCCTCCCGGCATCCGGTCGTGGTACTCCGTCGCTCCGCCGCACGTAACGGGTCTCGATCTCCCGGTCCCGCGGTGTGGTGGCATGCCGTACCGCGTTGGTGAGCAGTTCGGACGCCACCAGCAGCGCATCTCCCTCCAGCTCGGAGAGTCCCCAGGCGGCCAGAGCCTTGCGGAGCTCGGCCCGTGCCAGCGGTACGCACCGCGTCTCGCGCCGCCATCGCCGTACCACTTCGACGTGCCCCACCGGTAAACCGATAAAATTCTCCATGCTGACGCTCCTTCGAAGCGCTGGCCATGCCCCCGGACCGTTGGCGCGGTCGCGGGGGTTTATCCGTGCATCGAGAGATTGGACCGGTGGACCGGTCCAGTCAACCCCCCTGGCCCATCGCATAGTTGTCCGTGCGCTCCCACAGGCCCTCCGGAGTGACGCCTTCCTCGCAGACCAGGACCCCTCCTGCTGCGTCATGGGCGGTGTGCAGGACCACCGCGACGGCGCAGGGGCGTTTCACCTGAAGGAGTTCCGCCTCCGCGGTCGTCGCCAGGCGCACCGACGTCGTATCGGTCCCGCTGACCGGCAGCCGTCCCGTGGAGCGGCGCACGTAGTGGGTCGTGCCTTCGGCGATCGGCCCGTTCTGGTGCAGGCGCGGGCAGGCGTCCGCGATCTCCGGCGCGAACCAGGCGGCCACGTGCGAATGCGGCCCGCCGTCCTCGGTGAGGATCAGCCGGGCCCGGTGCAGGGCCCGCAGGCCCGGTGCCAGACCGAGGGCATCGGCGACGTGGGACGGCGGCACCAGCATCTCCGGCGTACCGAGCCGACGGTACGGGGCGGCTCCCTGGAGCCGGCTGGTTCCCGTGCCCCGGCCGCCCGCAGGCCGGGCCAGCGGCGCCTGCGTCACGACGAATCCGCGGCCCTGGTGCGGCACCACGAGCCCATCGGCTCGCAACACCTCCATGGCCTTGATGGCCGTCGCCCGCGAGACCGCCCACTGCTCGCACAGGTCACGGCTGGACGGGAGGAGGTCCCCGGGACCGAACTCGCCGTCAGCGACCCGGCGTCGCAGGCTTTCCGCGATGTGTTCGTACTTCAGAAGAGGCATGTGCGTTCCTCGATGCGAAGGGCCAACCGGTTGACCGGTCAGGCTAGGGGGTACCGCGCCTTGCGGCCAGCGTCGAGAATCGGGACATGCCTCCCTACTCCGTTGGCCCAGAGATCATCGCCTTCTACAGCGAGACGATCGACGAATCCGACCGGCTGAGCACCAGTGCGGACGGAGTGCTCGAAATGGTCCGTACCCAAGAACTCCTGAGGCGTCATCTCCCCGCCGCACCCGCCCGGATCATCGACATCGGGGCAGGCCCCGGCGCGCACGCCCGGTGGCTGGTCGAGGACGGGTACGCCGTCGACCTCGTCGACCCGGTGCCGCGGCACGTCGAGGAGGCCACGGCCGCAGGGTTGCGCAGCGTCATCGGCGACGCCCGTGCGCTGACCGCCGATGACGACACCTACGACGTCGCGCTCGTGCTGGGCCCGCTGTACCACCTGATCGACCACGGCGACCGGATCCGGGCGCTGCGCGAGGCCGCCCGCGTCGTACGGCCCGGCGGGACCGTGGCGGCCGCCGCCATCGGCCGCTACGCGTCTCTCTTCGAGCACGTCGCCACCACCAGGCTGGCGATCGACGCGGTACGGGACGCCGTCGCCGACGTCCTCGCGAGCGGGATCCACGAAGCGGGCCGCAAGGGCTTCACCAGCGCCTACTTCCACACCGGCGAGAGCCTGCACGGGGAGATGCGCGAGGCCGGACTCCGGACGCCGGTCGTGTACGGCGTCGAGGGCCCGGCCTGGTCCGCGCTGAAGGCGGCCGAACAGCACAGCGGGGACGGCCTGGCCGGATCGAAGCTGTTCGACGCGGCCCTGACCGCCGCGCGCCTGGCCGAGCCCCACCCCGACCTGCTCGCCGCGAGCTCGCACATGCTCGCCGTGGCCACGGTGGCGTAGCCGTCGCCGTTACGGGGTGCTGCGGGCCGATTCGGCGCGGGTGCGCAGGGCCTCGTTCATCGTCGTGAGGTTGCGGGCGGTGGAGTTCAGGGTCTTGGTGCGGAAGGGGACGAGGAGGCCGCGGAAGCGTTCGCCGTGTTCCAGGCGGGTGCTGCGGTTCGGGCCCTCGGCGAGGCGGAAGTAGTGCTGGCGGTCGAAGAGCCCCCGGACCGGGAGGCGGCGGGCCCAGCGGAACTCGACGTTGCGCGCGACCAGCAGGACGGTCGGCCGGAAGGTGGTCGGCCTGCCCGATTCCGGGTACCCCGTCAGCTCCAGCCGGGCGCCGGGCACCACCTCGCCGACGGCCTGGCGGATGTACGGGTTCCAGACGCAGTAGCGGGGCAGGTCGATCAGGGTCGCCCAGACCTCTTCGGGCGTCGCGTCGATGGTGATCTCGGTGGCGATGGTGCGCACTGGTGCCGTGCTCCTCGTGGTGGTCGGTGCTCACCGAAGGGACGCGGGGTGGTGCGGGTGCCGCCGGGTTCGGGTGTCCCGGGATGGAACCACGGTTTCCGGGGTGGGGAGGAGCCTCTCGGGGGCGTCTTCGCTGGTGGCGCAGAGAGTGGAGAAAGGCGCTCCGGTTCTGGGGTGGGTGTGTGCCGATACGTCGGGCGGGCGTTCGAACCGTTCCCGTCCGGGCTTGATAGCGTGACCCGCCATCGGTCTCAGGGGGAGTGTCCACGTCATGCTGGCTGGAACGGCGCGCCGCATCAGGTTCGGCACGGTGCTCGCGGTGGTGGTCCTGAGCCTGACCGGGTTCTCCACCCATGGCGGGAGCAGTGGCAACAGCGGCGGGGGCGGCTGCTCCAGCTCGAAGAGCTCCGGTGACGGCAAGAGCGGCAGCAAGACCAGCGGCAAGACCACCGGCAAGACCACCGGCAAGAAGAGCTACGGCGGCGGCACCGACGCCACCCCGGCCGCCTCGGCCTCGCCCACCGGACCCCCCGCCACGACCACCCTGATCTCCTGCGGTGACGTGACCCAGCCGTCCACCACCATCGAGGTGACCTCCCTGCTCGACCGGGCGGCCACCTTCGAGGTGTCGATGTACCGCGAGGAAGCGGGCGGCGCCGTCATCGAGACGGCCACCGGCAGGATCACCCTGAAGGCGCGCGGGACCGGTACGACCGTCATCGCCATGAAGAACCCGGCCCGGGCCGGCGCCGTCGCGGCGTGCCGGATCAGCTCCGTGCACGTCGTCGCGGACCCGAGCGCCACGCCCGGCCCCACGCCCACCTCCGTGTCCGGCCCGGTCAAGCCCGGCTCCAAGCCCACCCCGAAGCCCACGCGGAAGGTCACCGGCAAGACCGACGCCACCACCCGCCCCTGATCAGCGCAGCCGGAACCCCGCCCCCGCCCGCCGGGACCCGAAGAGCTCGGCCTGCCGCTCCGGCGACAGGTTCCCCAGGGCGATCAGCGCCGGCGCCTGGTCCAGGGCCTGCGCCAGTGCGGCCCGCTTCGCCGACCACAGCGCCCGCACCGTCCCCTGTACGGCCTCCGTCGGGAACCCGGCCAGCGTCCGCGCCGACCGCAGCGCCGCCTCCAGCAGCTCCCCAGGCTCCGCCAGCTCCGAGACGAGGCCGATCTCGTGGGCCCGCCGCGCGGAGAGCCGTTCCGCCGTGCCCATCAGGGACATCCGGGCGGCCTCCCCGAAGGGCATCCGCTGCGCCATGTACACGGCTTCGTAGGCGCTGACCATCCCGTAGGAGGTGTGCGGGTCGAAGTAGGTGGCCGCGGTGGAGGACACGATGAACTCCGCCTCGCCCAGCAGGTAGAAGGCCCCGCCGCAGGCCATGCCGTTGACCGCGGCGATCACCGGCTTCCACAGGTCGCAGGCCTTCGGCCCGATGGTGAGCAGCGGGTCGTCCACCGAGTACGGGGAGGCGGGCTGCGGCACGCGCGCCGAGCGGTCGATGCCGGTGCAGAACGCGGCCGTCCCCGCACCGGTGAGCACCACCGCCCGTACGTCCTCGTCCGAGCGGAACTCCCGCCACACCGCCACCAGTTCGGCGGCCGTGTCGAGGTCGATGGCGTTGTGCCGGTGCTCGCGGTCCAGGGTGACGACGGCGACCCCGGCCTCCTTCTCCCGCTCCACGCGTACCGTCACGCCTTCTCCAGGATCCAGCGCGGCACGGTCACCCCGCCCGTCTCGGCGAAGACGACCTGGACCCTGGCCCCGATGCGCAGCCGGGCCGGGTCCACCGAGTCCAGCGGTGCGTCGGCGGAGGTGACCAGGTTCCCGGCGAGCCGGATCCCGGGGGCCTCGGCGAGCTCCACGAGGATGACGTTGTACGGGGCCTGCGCGGCGTACGCGGGCAGCAGCGGGGGGTGCGGCCGTACGTAGGACCAGATCCGGCCCCGCCCGCTCATCGGGCGCCACTCGCTCTCGAAGGACTGGCAGTGCGGGCAGCAGGGGCGGGGCGGGAACCGCAGGCGGCCGCAGGCGGCGCAGGCCTGGACGCGGAGTTCGCCCCGGGCGGCGTACTCCCAGAAGGGGGCGCCGTCCTCGTCGGGGACGGGCAGGAGCAGCCCGTCAGCGGGCGCGGTCGTCGTCATGGTCGGCTCCTCAGGCTCGCAGCAGGATCGCGGACGTCGGGACACCCTCGCCCGCCGTCACCAGGCAGGTCGCGGCGTCCGGCACCTGGGCGGTGGAGATGCCGCGCAGCTGCTTGACGCCCTCGTTGATCAGGTTGAATCCGTGCACGTACGCCTCGGAGAGGCCGCCGCCGCCGGTGTTGATCGGGAGCCGGCCGCCCATCTCCAGGGCGCCGCCCTCGGTGAAGGCCGCGCCCTCGCCGCGTCCGCAGAAGCCGTAGCCCTCCAGGGAGAGCGGGATCAGGGGGGTGAAGGCGTCGTAGATCTGGGCGACGTCGATGTCCTGGGGGCCGAAGTCGGCCTGCTTCCACAGGTGGCGGGCGGCGGTCCAGGCGGGGCCGGAGAGGGGGTCGTCGTTCCAGTAGTTGACCATCCCGTGGTGCTGGGCGGGCAGGCCCTGGGCGACGGAGTGCACGTAGACGGGCTTCTGGCGGCAGTCGCGGGCCCGCTCGGCGGAGACGATCACGCAGGCCAGGGCGCCGTCCGTCTCCAGGCAGTTGTCGAAGAGGCAGAGCGGCTCGCTGATCATGCGGGAGGTCATGTACATCTCGCGGGTCAGCGGGCGCTCGTACATCATCGCGGCCGGGTTCTCGTTGGCCCGGTTGCGGCAGGCCATCGCCACGTTGAAGAGGTGGTCGCGGGTGGCGCCGTACTCGTGCATGTAGCGGCGGGCCAGCATGGCGATCTCGTCGGCGGGGCGCAGCAGGCCGAAGGGGCGGGTCCACTGGCCGGGGGTGGGGAGCTGGACGGCGGTGTTCTTCCAGGGGCGGGGGCCGGAGCCGCGCTTGCGGGAGCGCCAGGCGACGCCGACGGTGGCCTGGCCGGTGGCGACGGCGGCGGCGAGGTGGCCGACGGTGGCGCAGGAGCCGCCGCCGCCGTAGCCGACCTTGGAGAAGAAGGTGACGTCGCCGGCGCCTATCGCCTTGGCGACCTCGACCTCGTCGGTCTCCTCCATGGTGTAGGAGGCGAAGGCGTCCACCTCGGCGGGGGCGATGCCGGCGTCGGCGAGCGCCGCGAGGATGGCGCGGCAGGCCAATTCCTTTTCGGACTGGGGCAGTTGTTTGGCAAAGGCGGTCTGGCCGATGCCGACGATTGCCGTAGCGTCCTTGAGCGTTGCCGCCATCGCCACCTCCGGGGTGTGCCAGTACTGACAGCCGCGAAGGCTACAGCTAATCTGACGGATAGTCAGCTACTGGGATCGCGGGGAGGGGCGGGCGATGGGCGAAGTCGCGGGTGCGGAGGGGTGCGGGCACGACCGGGGGGCCGGAGCCGGGGCGGCGGAGGCGGTCGGGGTCGGGGCCGGGGCGGGGGAGGCGGCGGACGCCGGGGGAGGGCGTCACGTCGACGTCCCCGACCCCCGCGGCGACCTCCGCTGGGGCACCATCGCCGGCCTCGTCCGGGACGCCGCCACCCGCTACGGCGACCGGGAGGCCGTCGTCGACGGACGCCTGCGCCTCGACTACGCCCAGCTCGGCGAACGGGTAGAGCGCGCAGCCGCCGCCTGCCTCGCCGCCGGCGTCGAACCCGGCGACCGCGTCGCCGTCTGGGCGCCCAACACCCTCGACTGGATCGTCTCCGCCCTCGGCGCCGTCAGCGCGGGAGCGGTGCTCGTCCCCCTCAACACCCGCTTCAAGGGCGCTGAAGCCGCCTACGTGCTCCAGCGCAGCCGCGCCCGCCTGCTCTTCGTCACCGGCACCTTCCTCGGCACCTCCTACGTGGCCTCCCTGCGCCGCGCCGCCGCCGAAGGCACCGGCACCGGACCCCTGCCCGGCCTGCCGCACCTGGAACAGGTCGTGGTCCTGGCCGACGACGCCCCCGAGGACTTCCGCACCTGGAAGGACTTCCTCGCCGCCGGCGACGCCGTCCCCGCCGAGGCCGTCCGCGCCCGCGCCGAGGCGATACCGTCCGACGCCCCCTCCGACATCATCTACACCTCGGGCACCACCGGCAGCCCCAAGGGCGCCGTCATCACCCACGCCCAGACCCTGCGCTGCTACGCCGTCTGGAGCGAACTCGCAGGCCTCCGTGAGGGCGACCGCTACCTCATCGTGAACCCGTTCTTCCACACCTTCGGCTACAAGGCCGGGATCATCGCCTGCCTGATGCGCGGCGCCACGATGGTCCCGCAGCCCGTCTTCAACGTGGACACCGTCCTCGCCAACGTCGCCGCCGAGCGGATCTCCGTACTCCCCGGCCCGCCCACCCTCCACCAGTCCCTCCTCGACCACCCCCAGCGCGACCACCACGACCTGTCGGCCCTGCGCCTGGTCGTCACCGGGGCGGCCGTCGTCCCCCTCCGGCTCGTCGAGCGGCTCCGCGCCGAACTGCACATCGCCACCGTGCTCACCGCCTACGGGCTCTCCGAGGCCAGCGGCATCGTCACCATGTGCCGCCGGGGCGACCCGGCCGAGGTGGTCTCCGAGACCTCCGGACGCCCCATCCCCGACACCCGCCTGCGGATCGCCGCCCCCGACGGCACCCCACGGCCCGTCGGCACCCCCGGCGAGGTGTGGGTCGGCGGACACCACGTGATGCGGGGCTACTTCGAGGACCCGGACGGCACCGCCGGCGCCATCACCCCCGACGGCTGGCTGCGTACCGGCGACGTGGGCGTCCTCGACGCGGACGGCAACCTCCGCATCACCGACCGGATCAAGGACATGTTCATCGTCGGCGGCTTCAACGCCTACCCCGCCGAGATCGAGCAGCTCCTCGGTCTGCACCCGGACGTCGCCGACGTCGCCGTCGTCGGCATCCCCGATCCCCGCCTCGGCGAGGTCGGCAAGGCGTACGCGGTCCGGCGCCCCGGCTCCACCCTCACCGCCGACGACCTGATCGCCTGGTCCCGCCGGGAGATGGCCAACTACAAGGTGCCGAGGGAGGTGGAATTCGTCGCGGACCTGCCGCGCAACGCGAGCGGCAAGGTCCTCAAGACCGAACTCCGCTCCCGCCGCCGACCGGTGTAGGAGGCACCCGACTCGGCGGTTCTGAAACGGTCATGACAGCTCTTCAGGATTCGTCAGTACCCTGTCCCCTCGAAGATCACATCGTATGAGGATGGGCAGGATGAACAGCGAAGAACCCCGTCAGGGCTGGCCGACACCTCCGGGGTACCCGCCGTCCGGTCCGGCGTACGGAGCTCCCGGCGGCCCGCCGCCGGCGGCCCCGCCCGTCACTCCGCCGAGCGCCTCCTCGCACCGGGGCGCCTGGATCGGCGCGGGAGCCACCCTGGTGGCTGCCGTGATCGGCGTCGTCGGCACCTACCTGGCGGCCGGCGGCAACAGCCCGGCCCCCGCCGCGAAGGCCCCGGCCGTGACCGCCGCCACGCCCGGGGCGCAGACCCCGGCCGGCGCGGCCGGCCCGTCGGACCCCGCCCCGCCGCAGTCCTCGCCGTCCCCGGCGGCGTCGGCCCCCCGGACCCCCTCCGGGAAGCCGCCCGGCACGGTCCAGTGGGAGGGCGCCCTCGCGATCGAGTACGCGAAGCCCAAGGACCTGGACGTGGCGCCGCCGGTGGAGTCCGAGGTCAACAGCGACAACGACTTCTCCGTCTTCTCGTTCGGAAACCAGCGGCTGCGCCCCGAGGGCGGGGCCAAGGCGCTGGTGTGGGAGGACTCGTCGAAGACACCCTCGTACGAGGACTGCGCCGGTGTCGTCGACACGCTGGGGACCACGAAGGACATGGACCTCAAGACCGGCAGGGTCTTCTGCGGCAAGACGAAGGAGGGCCGGGTCGTCCGGCTGACCGTCAAGCAGTTCGGCGGCGGGGGCGGCGACACCAACGGCACGTTCGACGTCGTCGTCTGGGGCCGGTGACCACGGCCGGGGCGGAGACCGGGGCCGGGGCGGAGACCGGGGTCCGCCGGGCGGCGGCGTACCCGGCCTACGGCCGGTGGAAGCGGACCTCCGGGAAGGCGGCTGCCGGACCGTCCAGCAGCGGTGCGCCGCGCCCGCGCAGGTGGGTGTCGACGAAGGCGGTCACGTAGGACCTGGTGATGGTGTCGGCGCGGTCGCCGTCCAGCGCCTGGAGGGGCCTGCCGAGCTGCTTGGCCAGCGGAGCCAGGTCGGTGAAGGACAGGTGCTCGGTGCCGTCGACGCTCAGCCAGCGCTTCCAGCCGGTGAACTGCTTCCAGGTGCTGTCCCAGGTCGGGTCGCCGCCGCCGGGTACGTGGCCGGGGTTGCCCAGCATCAGGAGCGGCCGGTTCACGGGCGTCTCGTGGTCCGGGTAGCGGAAGTTGCCGTCCATGTTGACCCCCGCCTTGACCCGGGGGTCCTTCAGCATGGCCGGGACGGTGCTGAAACCGCCGGCCGAGTGCCCGACGACGGCGATCCGGCCGGGGTCGAGGGCCACGCCGTGGTCCCGGGCCGCCCGCTTCCCGGTCAGCTCGTCGATCACGAAGGAGATGTCCTCGGCGCGGACGGCGCCGGCCTTCTCGAAGACCTTGTCCCGGTCCTTCTCCTCGCACGCCACGCAGGAGGTCGTGTGGCCGTCGGGGAAGGTGATGCCGTCGGCCTCGTAGTTGTGCCCGATCCCGGCGACGGCGTAGCCGCGGCTCGCGAGCTCCTCGGCCAGGCCCGTCAGGGTGGCGCGCGGCATGCCGAAGCCCGGGGACAGGATGACCAGGGGCAGCCCGCCGCGCACCCGCTCCGGCCGGGCGTCGGCCGACGCGTGGGTCACCACCGTGGTGAACAGGTCCTTCGGCACGCCCAGTCGACCGGCCTCGACGTACCGCTCGGACTCCCCGGACGTCATGTACGGCGCGGGCGTGCCCGAGGGGGCGACGGCCGGGTACCAGAGGGAGACCATCAGCTCCCGCTTCTCCGAGGGAACCCACGGGTCGGGCCGGCCCTCGTCCTTCAGGTGGACCGTGGTCCTGCCGACCGGCTGGTGCCCGGAGGGCGCGGGCAACGCCGGAGCGCCCGAAGCCGGTTGTGCCGCGAGGGTGCCGCCCCGGGTGCCGGCCCGGGTGTCGGCCCGGGTGTCGGCGTGGGCGGTGGTGGTGCCGAGGGTGCCGGCCAGGGCGGCGGCCACGGCCGCGCCCGCCAGGAACGAGCGTCGCTTCACGTTCTCTCCGTCCGTGTTCCGTGGAGTCCGGCCCGGTCCGGGCCGACACCTCGAACGCTAGGGCGGGCGGGCGCGTCTGCCATCAGCCTGTGGATCTACGTCCGTACCGGCCGTACATCCCCGGGGTGACATCCCCGGGGCGGTTGTGGTGATCGCACCCGCGTTAGCCTGCACGGGTGAGCGCGAACCAGCCGGTTGTCCGATTTCCCCGAGGTCCCCGGGCCCGGCTGTGGGCGGCGGCCGGGGCCGTCGCCGCCCTCGCCGTGGTCCTGCTCCTCGCCCTCCTGCCCGGCACGCCCGCCGGCCCTGACGGTCCGGGCGACGACGGCGACGGCGGCGGGGGCGGCCGCCGCGGGCTGACCGCCGCCGTGTCCGCGCCCTTCAGCGCCTTCACCGAGGGCTACGACTGCTACCGCATCCCCACCCTCACCACCACCAAGGACGGCACCCTGCTGGCCATCGCCGAGGCCCGCACCGCGAGTTGCAACGACATCGGCGACATCGACCTCGTCATGAAGCGCTCCACCGACGAAGGCCGCACCTGGGGCCCGATGGAGATCATCCGCGGCACCGGCGATCCCGGCGCCTACGGCAACCCCGCCCCCGTCGTCGACTCCTCCTCCGGGCGGATCTCCCTCCTCTACGCCTACAGCACCTGGGCCCCCGACGCCGCCGGCAACCGCGTCCGCGGCCCCCGCGAACTGCGCCTGGCCCACAGCACCGACGACGGCGCCCACTGGACCTCCGAACCCGCCCCCCAGCCCCAGCTCAAGGGCGCCGACTGGGCCTGGGTCTCGGTCGGCCCCGGCCACGGCATCCAGCTCACCCCGACCCGCCCCGACCGCCCCGGCCGGCTCGTCGTCGGCGCCGACTACCGCACCGAGTCCAACGAATCCGGAGCCCAGCTCCTCTACAGCGACGACGGCGGCGTCACCTGGCAGGCCGGCGCCCGCTGGGGCGCCCCCGAAGGCACCCCCGCCCCCAACGAGCCCGCCCTCACCCAGCTCCCCGACGGCCGGATCTACGTCAACGCCCGCTCCACCGCCACCTGCGGCACCGACGACCACCGCATCGCCGCCCTCGTCGACGACGCCGCCGCCCCCGCCTTCCCCGCCCCCGGCTTCGCACCCGTCACCGGGCTGATCGCACCGCCCGCCTCCGGATCCCTCCTCCAGCTGCCCGGCGGCCCCCTCCTGCTGTCGGCGCCCAGCCGTCCCGGAGCCGAGTTCTCCGACCGCTGGACCCTGGCCGTACGCACCTCCGAGGACGGCGGACGCACCTGGTCCAAGAGCGGCGCCGTCGTCCTGCGCGAACGCGCCGGCTACTCCGACATGGCCGTCCTGCCCGGCGGCCGGATCGGCATGCTCTACGAGACCGCCAACGGCACCCCGCACGGCTACATCAAGTTCACCGCCTTCGGCCCCCAGGAACTGCGCGCCGCCGCCGAGGACCTCACCCCCCGGCACACCCCCGACACCAGCGCGGGCCACCACGACGCCGTCGTCCACGGCGCGCCCCGCCTCGGCAACCGGCCGGACGGCGGGAAGACCATGCGCTTCGACGGCAAGGACGACTTCCTGCGCCTCACCGACTGCCCGGAGGCACTGCGCGTGGGGGACGGGGACTTCGCCGTCGCCACCTGGGTCAAGTACAAGACCCGCGGCCAGGACCGGGAGAGCGGCCTGCGCCAGCCGCTGCTGTGGGCCTACGGCCAGGGCCCGACCGCCAGACAGCTGCGCATCGAGGCCGACCCGGAGACCGGCCGCCTCGAAGCCACCGCCAACGACGGGACGGGACCCGTCTCCGTGGCCGCCGCGATCCGGACCGACGACGACGCCTGGCACCACGTGGTCTTCCAGCGCAAGGGCGACCGCCTCGAACTGTCCGTGGACGGCGGACGGGCCGCCACCGCGCCGCTGGGCCCCGGCCGGCCCGACTTCCGGCCCACCGGAGCCTTCACGATCCACATCGGCACGCAGCCCGACTACAAGGCCTTCTACGCGGGCGCCCTGGACGACGTACGGATCTACGGGCGGGCCCTGTCCGGCAACGACACGGCCCGGCTGCGCGACGGCAGCGACGTCACCGACCAGGAGCGGGTCCGGCTCGCCTTCGACACGATCCGGTGATCAGCCGGCCGGGCCGGACTTCCGGGCCAGCAGCAGCCGCCAGCGCGGGCTGCCGTCCTCCCGGTACCCGAAGTGCTCCAGCGGGACCGTCTCCACACCGAAGCCCGCCGCCGCCAGGTCCGCGCGGACGGGGCCCAGCGGGAAGGTGCGGTAGTACATGACGAAGGGCGGCCGCCAGACGGCGTTGCGCACCCGCATCGCCGCGTCGAACCCGGCCACCGCCCACCACAGGGGCGAGGAGAGCGGGATCGGGGCGCCCACGGGGAAGGCGAAGACCCCTCCGGGCCGCAGCGCCCGGTGCACGCCCGCGAACAGGGCGGGCCGCTCGGCCGGCAGGAAGTGCCCGAAGGCCCCGAAGCTCACCGCCAGGTCGTACGAGTCCGTGAGCGCCTCCGGCAGCGCCAGCGCATCGCCCCGCAGGAGGTCCACCCCCTCGGGGTGCCGACGCGCGGCCTCGGCGAGCATGCCCGCGCTGAGGTCGACCCCGGTGACCCGCTCCCGGCACAGGCGGCGCAGCATCGGCAGGCCCGCGCCGGTGCCGCAGCACAGGTCGAGGCCGTCGGAGAAGGAACCCTCCCGCTGGGCGAGGGCCTCCTCGACGGCGTCGAGCATCCGGTCCGGGGTGCGGAACGGGGTGTGGTCGAACTTCGGGGCGAGCAGGTCGTAGCCGTGCTCGACGGAGGAGAGGGCCTGGACGGCCAGTTCGCGCAGGCTCGGGCCCTGGGAGGTGAACACGCTGCCAGCGTAGTCACCGGCGGGCCGCGGGGGCCGGTTTCCGGGAGGGTCCGGCCGTCCCGGAAGTGGTCTTCTGTCGCCGTGCGGCAGGAATCATCCCTTCCGGCCCGGACCCCGGCCGGCCCGGTACCGCGCCCGGACGCGGGCGTGCGACGGCCGCGGTGGTCCCCCTCCTGGCCACCGCGGCCGCCGTTCCCCCGTGTTGCTCCCCCGTACGTCTTCCCCCGCGGGTCCCCCGTACGTCCCCCGTACGTTCCCCCGGGGGAGGATCCCCCGTACTTCCCCCGTACTTCCCCCGTACGTCCCGCGAGCGGCCCCCGTACGTTCCCCCTGTACGCCCGCCCGCGGGTCCCCCGTACGTTTCCCCCGTACGTCGTGCCGTGCGGCCCGAAGGCCGGTGGTGCTACGGGAGGGAGCCGGACGCGTGGTTGTCCAGCGTCACGATCTCCTCGCCCGAGGCGTGGTTGTCGAGCGGCTTCTCACCCGGCTGCTTCGGGGCCGGAGGGTCGAGCGGATCCAGAGGATTGATCTCGACGCCCGAAGCGTGGTTGTCGAGCGGTCTGATGTCGCCGTCGAGCGGCAGGCTGTTCTCGTTCGTCGTCATCGGATCTCCTGATGGATGAGTCGGGCCCGTTCGGCGATTCCCCCGCGGACCGCCGAACGGGTAGTCCTCCAGCCGGCCCGGGCGTCCCCCGATGCACCGGGTCGATGCATCCATCGTGGCGGGTGGCGATAAACGAACGATGAACGCGGCCGTCCATCCGGACCGGGACCCGCATCCGCCCTCGTCAGGCGGCCAGCTCCGCCGCCAGCAGGGCCTGAACCTCGGCCAGTTCGGACGAGCCCAGCTGCGTGAACACCGTCTCCGCGTCCCGCCAGCAGGCCTGCGCCCGGTCCGGCTGGCCGAGCCGCCGCAGCGCCTTGCCCAGCACGGTCAGTACCGTCGCCCGGCGCCACTCCCCGCCGATCCCGCGCAGCGCGATCGCCTGTTCGGCGTGCTTGGCGGCCAGGGTGGGCCGCCGGGCCGCCAGGTGCGCCTCGGCCAGCCGGAAGTGCGTCACGCCCTCCCACAGGGGCTGGCGGTTGTCGTGGAACAGCGACAGCGCCTCCCCGAGCTGCGTCAGCGCCTCCCGCAGCCGTCCGGCCTGGGTCAGCGCGATGCCCAGCGCGTAGCGGCCGTTGGCCAGGCGCAGGGTCAGGCCCATCCGGTCGTAGATGGCGATGCCCTGCTGCGCCAGGTCGATGGCGCTGGGCAGGCGGCCCAGCTCGACGTGGATCCGGGACAGGTTGCACAGGGCGCTGGCCTCGCCGATGACGTTCGCGTCGGCCCGGAACTTCTCGATGGCCTCCAGCAGGTAGCGCTCGCCGTCCCGGTGCCGGCCCTGGTAGAGGGCGATGATCCCGCGGTCGTTGGGCGCCCAGCAGCTGGGCAGCGGGTCGCCCGCCTCGCGGGCCAGGTCCATGGCCTGGCGGGCCTCCTCGTCGCCCTCGGTGAAGCGGCCCGCGACGAGGTGGACCATGGTGAGCGTGGTCCGGGCGCGGCCCTCGGCCCGAGGGTCCTTCGCCGCCCGCGCGGCCTCGCGCAGGGTCAGCGCGGCGGACTCGTACTGCTTGGAGTTGGCGCCGGACTCGGCGAGGTCCTTGGCCGCCCACAGCAGGTCCACGGCCCTGCGCAGCGCGGCTGGCCGCCCGGCCGCCTGCCGTACGCAGGCCAGCAGCGGGTCGGCCTCGGCGAACAGCCAGTCCAGGGCGGCGCGGGGTTCGGTCAGGATCAGGCCGGGGTGGCGGGTGGGGGAGAGGTGGGCCGGGAGCCGGTCGCCGGGACGCTCGACCGCGTACACCCGGGAGGCGGTGGCCAGGTAGAAGTCGAGGAGCCGGTCGAGGGCGGCGTCCTGCCCCAGGGAGGGCTGCTCGTCGCGTTCGGCGCAGGCACGCGCGTAGAGGCGGACGAGGTCGTGGAAGCGGTAGCGGCCGGGCGCGGCCGATTCGAGCAGGGAGCAGTCGACTAAAGCTTCGAGGAGGTCCTCGGTGTCGTGCTCGGGCAGGTCCAGGACGGCGGCCGCGGCGGAGAGGGAGATGTCGGGGCCGTCGGCGAGGCCGAGGAGGCGGAAGGCGCGTTGCTGGGCGGGCTCCAGCTGGCCGTAGCCCAGCTCGAAGGTGGCCTTGACGGCGAGGTCGCCGGCCTGGAGCTCGTCGAGGCGGCGGCGTTCGTCGGCGAGTTTGGCGGCGAGGACGGAGACGGTCCAGGTGCGGCGGGCGGCGAGCCGGGAGGCGGCGATGCGGATGGCGAGCGGCAGGAACCCGCAGGCGCCGACGACGTTGAGGGCGGCCTGGCGTTCGGCGCCGACCCGCTCGGCGCCGACGATGCGGGTGAACAGCTGCAGGGCCTCCTCGGGGCTCATCACGTCGAGGTCGACGAGATGGGCCCCGGCGAGGCCCGACATCCGGACCCGGCTGGTGACGAGGGCGGCGCAGCCCGCGGTGCCGGGCAGCAGCGGACGGACCTGGGCGGCGTCGCGGGCGTTGTCGAGCAGCACCAGGACGCGGCGGCCGTCGAGGACCGTGCGGTAGAGGGCGGCCCGGTCGGCGGCCGAGTCGGGGATGGAGCTGTCGGGGGTGCCGAGGGCGCGCAGGAAGGAGCCGAGGACGGCCTCGGGCTGCGCGGGGCGGGGGTCGGTGCCCTGGAGGTCGGCGTAGAGCTGGCCGTCGGGGAAGTGGGGCCGGGCGGCGTGCGCGACGTGCACGGCGAGGGTGGTCTTGCCGACACCGCCTATGCCCGCGAGCGCCGAGACGGCCATGACCTGTCCCCCGGCGCCCGCGAGGATCTCCCCGAGCTCGCTGACGAAGGGGGCGCGGCCGGTGAAGTCCGGGACTGTGGCGGGCAATTGCGCGGGCCTTACGGGTGCGGGGGCGGCGGCGGTGGCGGGGTCCTCGGCGCGGGCGAGCTCGGCGTCGGCGTTCAGGATGCGCTGCTGGAGGGCGGAGAGTTCGGGCCGCGGGTCGACGCCCAGCTCCTCGGCGAGGAGACGGCGGGTGTCGGCGTAGACGGCGAGGGCCTCGGCCTGGCGGCCGCTGCGGTACAGGGCCAGCATCAGCAGTTCGCGCAGCCGCTCCCGCAGGGGGTGGGCGGCGGTGAGGGCGGTGAGCTCGGAGACGGCCTCGGCGTGGTGGCCGACCTCCAGGTCCAGGTCGAGGCGGGTCTCCAGCAGCTGGAGGCGCCACTCGGCGAGGCGGGTCCGCTCGGTGTCGGCGTGCGGGCCGGGGACCCCGGCGAGGGGTTCGCCGTCCCAGAGGTCCAGGGCGCGGGCGAGGAGGGTGCGGGCCAGCGCGCGGTCGCCGGCGGAGCGGGCCGTTTCGGCGTCGGCGGCGAGGCTGCGGGCGATGCCGAGGTCGAGGGCCTCCTGGTGGCGCAGCCGGATCGCGTAGCCGCCGGCGTCGCTGACGAGCAGCCCGGGGTGGAGCACCTTGCGCAGCCGGGAGGCGTACGTGCGGATGGTGGCCAGGGCCTGCGGGGGCGGGTCCTCGCCCCAGATGGCGTCGATCAGCTCGGGGGCGGTCGCGGTGCGGCCGTCGCGCAGCAGCAGTACGGCGAGCAGGGCGCGCTGCTGGGGGCTGCCGGAGGGCAGCGCCTCGGGGCCGCGCCAGGCGCGGACGGGGCCGAGGACGGCGAACCGGTTGTCGGCGGGGGAGGGCTCCGGGGGCCGTGGGGCGTGCGGGGGCTCCGCGGCGTGCGGGGCCGGGGCGTGCGGGGCCGGGGGGTTCTCGGGAGGGGCGGGGGGCTCGGGGGCTGCGGGCACGTCGGCGGAGTTCCGGGACCGGGCTGCCTCGGGGTGGTTCCGCTGGTGCGGGATGGCCGGTATGCCGTCCATCTGTCGTCCCCCCTGCCTTCCGTCGGTTTAAGGGTCAGTCTGCCCTGTCTTGCACGCACACGTCAGCCCGCAGCGGAGGCGGTCACTCCTCGTCACAACGGCGAGTGTGGGACAGATAGCTGACGGTTCGTCAGATCAACGCTACCGTGGAGGGCATGGAGACCTTCCCGAAGATCATCTCGGTGGACGACCACACGGTGGAGCCCCCTCACGTCTGGCGGGACCGGCTCCCGTCGAAGTACCGCGACACCGGGCCCCGGATCGTCCGGGCCCCCCTCAAGGAGATGACCTTCCTCGGCGGGAAGTTCGCCCCCGTCATGGGGGCCAAGGGGGACGACGGCCCGATCGGCGACTGGTGGGTGTACGAGGACCTGCACCGGCCGCTCACCCGCCTCGACACCGCGGTCGGGTACGACCGCGACGAGATCAAACTGGAAGTCATCACCTACGAGCAGATGCGCCCGGGCTCCTTCTCGGTTCCCGACCGCCTCGCCGACATGGACGTCAACCACGTCCAGTCCGCCCTGTGCTTCCCCACCTTCCCGCGCTTCTGCGGCCAGACCTTCACCGAGGCCAAGGACCGCGAGCTCGGACTGCTCGGGGTGCGGGCCTACAACGACTGGATGGTGGAGGAGTGGTGCGGCCCCGAGGCCCGGGGCCGGCTCATCCCGCTCACCCTCGTCCCCCTCTGGGACGCCCGCCTGGCCGCCGCCGAGGTCCGCCGCAACGCGGCGCGCGGGGTCCGGGCGGTCGCGTTCTCCGAGATACCGCCGCACCTGGGGCTGCCGTCGATCCACACCGACGACTGGGACCCCTTCCTCCAGGCCTGCGACGAGACCGGCACGGTCATCGCCATGCACATCGGCTCCTCGTCGCGGATGCCCTCCACCTCGGCGGACGCCCCGCCGGCCGTCGGGTCCACCATCACCTTCGCCAACTGCTGCTTCTCGATGGTCGACTGGCTGATGAGCGGCAAGTTCGAACGCTTCCCGAACCTGAAGATCATGTACGCGGAGGGGCAGATCGGCTGGATCCCGTACATCCTGGAACGCGCGAACGTGGTCTGGGAGGAGAACCGGGGCTGGGGCGGCGTGGCCGACAAGGTCCACCGCCCGCCGTCGGAGCTCTTCGCCGAGCACGTCTTCGGCTGCTTCTTCGACGACGCGTTCGGCCTGCGGAACCTGGACGCGATCGGGGTCGGCAACGTCCTCTACGAGACCGACTACCCCCACTCGGACTCCACCTGGCCGAAGTCCCGGGAGGTGGGCGAGTCCCAGATGGGCCACCTGGCGCCGGACGTGGTCGACCGGATCGTGCGCGGCAACGCGATCGACCTGCTCGGTCTCACGGGGGAGGGGCTCTGGGCGGGGGCTTAGGGGGAGTGTGGGACCTCCTCGATCCGTAGAAACGATATCTCTCGGCGGCGGTCTTGATATCGTTTAAGTGTGACCAGGGCAGGTCGCCCCGCGCTGAGGAGGTTTCCCATGGCCAGAACCGTGATCGACGTGGACGATGCCCTGCTGGCGGAGGCCGCCGAGCTCTTCGGGACGAAAACGAAGGTTGCCACCGTCAATGCCGCACTCCAGGACGTCGTCAACCGGCGTAAGCGGGAAGAGTTCCTGACGTGGCTGGCCGAGGGCGGGCTGCCGGACCTGACGGGCCCGGTGGAGCAGTCTTCGGCCGAGGCCGAACGAGTGCACGAAAGGGCAGCGTGAACGGGCGCTTCCTGATCGACAAGTCCGCCCTCGCGCGCTATCCCAAGCCGGCCGTGCACGCTGTCGTCAATCCGCTGCACGCTGCGGGGGTGCTGGCCGTGTGCGGAGCGGTGGAGCTGGAGGTGCTCTACAGCGCCCGTTCGAAGTCGGACGCGGACCGGGTGCGGGCGGGTCTCGGGGCCTTCGCCTGGCTCTCGACGCCGGACGAGGCGTGGGATCGTGCCTTGGAAGTGCAGGAGCAGCTCATCGTGGCGGGGAAATGGAAGGCGGTGTCCCTTCCGGATCTGATCATCGCGGCGACCGCCGAGCGGCACGGCGCCACCGTGCTGCACTACGACGGCGACTACGACATGATCGCCGAGGTCACGGGCCAGCCGACGCGATGGGTCGTGCCGCCGGGTACGGCCGACTGACCTGCCCCCGGGACGCTCAGACGGTGGCGTTCCGCCCCGCCGTCACCGCCGGGCGGACGTGCTGGAGCAGCAGCTCCAGGAACCTCTCCGGGCGGCGCAGCGCCGCGAAGTGGCTCGCGTCCCCGATCAGCTCGAACGCCTTCACCGGTGCCTCGACCGCGTCGAAGAACTCCCGGGCGCGGGCCGCCGGCGTGATCACGTCCCGCTCGCCCTGGAAGATGAAGAACGGCACCTCGAAGCGGGTCCCGTCGGCGAAGTCGTCGAAGTCCCCCGTCCCCTCGGTGACGGACTCCGAGAAGCCCTGCCCCTTGAAGTAGGCCTTCGCCCGCCCGAGCGAGTACAGCGGCGACAGCCACAGCGAGCCCACGATCACCTTCTTCACGGTGTCCAGCGTCAGCGGGTCGCTGCCCGCGCACAGCTTGTCGTACGAGGACCGCTGCGACGAGGTCCACCGGCGGGGGTCGGACCCCATCGCCTCGACGGTGGCCACGTCCTTGGCCTTCCCCGCGGCCCGCAGTCGCTCCAGGGTGGCGTCGTAGGCGGAGGTGTCCCGGCCCGCCTCCTGGATGTTCTGGTCGGTGCCGACGTAAGCGGAGTACAGCTCGGGGTGGTTGCGGGCCAGCCGCAGCCCGAAGACCGTGCCGAAGGAACTCGGCATCAGCACCACCCGCTCCACGCCCAGCCGCGCCAGGACGTGCCGGGTGACCTCGACGGCGTCCTCGTGGAGCCGCTCGAAGGTGACCTCCCCCTGACCGTCCGCGCCACCGTGCGCGAAGGTCAGACCGGCGCCGCGCATGTCCCAGCGGACCAGGGTGAAGTGCTTCTCCCAGGACCGGGTGCGGGCTCCGTAGGGGGAGTTGGCCGCGCCCGGCCCGCCGTGGATCTCCAGCAGGACGGGGTTGGCGCGGTCCTCGCCGCGCACCGAGATCCACTGCTCGATCCCGCCGATCCGGACGAAGCCCTGCTCGTCGATGCCGTCCGGCGTCCCGATCCGCATCATCCGGGCGTTGCCGACCCGGCGCACGGCCCGATGGGCGAAGAGACCCACGACGGGCGCGGCGAACGCGGCGGCGGTGATGGCGCTGATGGCGGTGGTGGTGGCGATGCCGCTCATTACTGTTTCCCCCGGATACTGTTTTTGTGTTGAGGGGGAGCATACGTGAAAGCGGGGGGATGTAAAGGGGGTTGGGGGGGCGGGTAGCGCAGCGATGTGCGAGCCATCTCCGCCCGGTCCCGGATGCGGGACCGAATGGCCATGGGTCTTTGGCCCGGGGTGCGCCAGACCACCCGACACGACGACCACAGTGACCAACGGGCCCCACGCGCGTCAGATCGCTACGCGCTTCACTCGGCAAAGCGTCTGCGGTCCGCCCGGGGCTGGACATGAGCCGCCCACGGTCCGGGGGCCGAGTATGGGCTGTGTGGGGAAAGGGGGGAGTGGTCACGCCCTTCCACTCTCAAGATATAGCGGGCAGGGGGGATTGCGGCAAGGCCCCGGGGGTGCCGCAGAATCGTCAACCTGAGCCACAGTCAAGGGAAATGGGCGTCACGGATGCGTGTGTTGTTGTCTGCGTACGATTCGCGCGGGGGAGTCGAGCCGCTCGTGGGACTCGCGGTGCGGTTGCTGGAACTCGGTGCGGAGGTGCGGGTGTGCGCGCCGCCGGACGAGGAGTTCGCGAAGCGACTGGCGGCGATCGGTGTGGAGATGATTCCGACCGGACAGTCGGTGCGCGACTTGGTGACCGGGAAGACGCCGCCCTCGGCGGGGGGCGTACCGAGGCGGGCGGCCGAGCTGGTCGCCGCGTTCTACGAGCAGGCGAGCGTCGCTGCCGAGGGGTGCGACGTACTGCTGGCGACTGGCCTCGTGCCGGCCGTGGCCGGCGTGAAGGCCGTCTCCGAGAAGCTGGGGATCCCCTACGTCTACGCCAGCTACCAGCCGGTGAGCCTGCCGTCCCCGCACCATCCGCCGATGGCGCGCCCGGGACGTCCGCTCGCGCCGGACGTGACGGACAACGGCGAGCTGTGGGAACAGGACGCCCGCGACGCGCAGGAGGTGTTCGGGGAGGCGATCAACACCCATCGGGTGTCGATCGGCCTGGCGCCGCTGGACAACGTCCGCGACCACGTCTTCACCGACCGGCCGTGGCTGGCCACGGACCCGACCCTGGCCCCGTGGCGGCAGCCGGCGGATCTCGATGTCGTGCAGACCGGTGCCTGGGTCCTTCCGGACGAACGCCCCTTGCCCGCTGACCTGGTGGAGTTCCTGGACGCCGGTACGCCGCCGGTCTACGTGGGCTTCGGAAGCATCCCCATGCGCGATCCGCAGGACGTCGCCCGCGTTGCCATCGAGGCCATCCGCGCGCAGGGCCGCCGCGCGGTCCTCTCCCGTGGCTGGGCCGACCTGGGCCTGATCGATGACCAGGACGACTGCTTCGTCGTCGGCGAGGCCAACCATCAGGCCCTGTTCCGCCGCACGGCCGCCGTCGTGCACCACGGCGGCGCGGGCACGACGGCCACCGCCACCTGGTCCGGCGCACCCCAGGTGATCGTGCCCCAGGGGGCCGACCAGCCCTATTTCGCCGGCCGCGTGGCCGACCTGGGCATCGGCGCGGCGCACGACGGCCCGACCCCGACGGTCGAGTCCCTGTCCGCCGCACTCAAGACCGCCCTCACCCCCGAGACCAGCGCCCGAGCGACCGAAGTGGCCGCCGCCTTCCAAGCCGACGGAGCAGGGGTAGCCGCCAAACTCCTCTACGACACCGCCCACCAAACCCCCGCCGGACCCTGAAGACGACGAACTCGTCCTCACACTCCGACAGGCCCCGCCACAGTCCCTTTGAAGCCCATCCAGCACCCCAAGAGGAACGAACGATCCGCACTCGCGTGAGAGACCGAGGCCCCCGGGCCGTGGGCGGCTTATGTCCAGCCCCGGACGGTCGCCGGACGCCATGCCGTGCGAAGCGCGTAGCGATCTGACGCGTGCGGGGCCTGCCGGACGCTCTGGTCGTCGTGTCGGGAGGTCTGGCTTGCCCACGCTTTGGACCGACACGCATAGGGGGCCGGATCAGCGGCTTGGCCGGAGACGGCTCGCGCATCTCTGGGATGCCCGCCCCTCGAAGATCTCCCCGTGGACCGTTCTTTTGGGGGTTTCCCGGCAGTCTTTGGCATTCCGTGGCGGGACGGGCTGTCAAGGGTGGCCGAAGGCCATCGCGAAGCGACGCGACCGAAGGGAGCGCCCTTGACAGCCCGGCCCGACGCGGAAGGACGATGAGACTGACGGGAAACCCCCAAACCCTCCCTGACACGGACCAGCCAAAGTCCCGCCGCCCCCCGGCCCCCGCCTGCCCCCGACCCGCCCACCGCCCTCTCCCCTTGCACCCCGCCCCGCCCCCGGGGCATGCTTCGCGAGGGCGAAGCGGGAGGGATCATGGCGGTGGACAAGCGGACCGTGGTGACGGCGGTGCTGTGTGCGGTGGCTGCCTTGGGCGCCTCGGCCGCGGTGGCCGAGCTGGTGCCGCCGCCCGACGGGGCCGACGCTCCGGTGCACGCCAAGTCGGCCACGCCGTCAGGCTCTCCCACCGGACCCTCGCGGTCGAAGGCCTCCAAGCCTCAGCTCGCCTCGCCGCCGCCGGCCGCCGCGACCCCCAAGCCCGGCGGGCCCGCCGCCTTCACCGGAGCCCTGTTCACCGGCGGCCTGGACGGCGATCACTTCTGCACCGCCACCGTCGTCCGCAGCCCCGGCAAGAACCTGCTGATCACCGCCGGTCACTGCCTCATGGAGGGCGAGCAGGCGCGCGACGGCGGTGCGGTCTTCGCGCCCGCGTACGCGAACGGTGTCGCCCCGTACGGGACCTGGAAGATAGAGCAGGTCTACGAGGACGAGCGCTGGGCCGACGGCACGGACGACGACTACGACCTCGCCTTCGCCCGCGTGGCCCCCGACGCCAAGGGCCGCAACATCGAGGACGTCATAGGCGGCGCCCCCCTGGACACCTCCGGCCGCGCGGGCGAGGAGGTCACGGTGACGGGCTACCCCGCGGACCGCAAGGTCCCCCGTACCTGCACGGCCGTCTCCGTCCGCCTCAGCCCGACGGAACAGCGCTTCGACTGCTCCGACTTCCCGGGCGGCACCAGCGGCAGTGCCTGGATCGGCCGCGACGGGAAGATCATCGGCATCCTGACGGGCGGGGACACGGACGACGTGTCCACGAGCACCGTCCTCGGCGACTACGCGGCGCAGCTCTACGCAAAGGCCACCGCCAAGCGCTGACCCACCCCCACGCTGACCCTTCCTCCCCCAACCGGGGGAGGGTGGGTCGCTCCCGGGCGCGATGGCGGGGGAGCGGCGGCCCGACAGGATCGGAGGCGACCGCACCACCGCTTCCGGAGGGGAAACCACCGTGATCGAGTCGACCCTGCGCCGTACCGTTCCGCTCGTCCTCGTCCTGGCCGTGGCGGCGGCCGCGCCGATGGCCACCGCCACGACCGCCGCTGCCGCCCCCGCCCCGACGGCCTCAGCCCCCGCCCCCTCATCCGCCCCCTCATCCGCCCCCGGCCTCGCCGGCATCCGCGGCTGGGCCCGTATGGCGTACGGGGATCCGCGGGACGACGTCCGGATCCTCGTCGACGCGCACGGCTTTTTCGACGGCCGCGATCCTGCCGTGGCGGCGCGCTCCTGGGGGACGTTCCGCATCCAGCACTTCATGGGCGGCCCCTCCGACGGCTCCGACGGGCCGCGGCCGGGCTTCAACTGGGGTGACTTCCGGGTCGACTGCGTACGCGTCGACGGCGTCGACGTGGCCGTGACGGGCAGGCTCGTCGACGCCGGACCGGACTGGGAGGAGTTCCTGCACGGTACGCCGCCCGCCCGGATGGGGGTGAGTTTCCACGTCGCCGCGCCGGGGACCGGGGAGACCCGGATCGGGATCACGGCGCCGCCCCCGGCCGGTGCGCCCGAGTTGGAGCCCTGCGCGGCCGGGCCCGCCGACGCCGGTACGACCGCGGGCGGCTACACCCTCACGGACACCCGCCGCCGGTCCGGGTGATCCGGGCGGAGTGCGGGGGCGGCCGGCTGCGCGGACCCTCCCCGCCCGGGGCTACGTCACGAGCCCCAGGTGGACCGGTTCGGCCGGGGCGTCGGCGAGGAGCTCGGGCAGGCGCGGGGGCCAGAGGGGTTCGCCGAGGGTGGCGAGGCGCTGCGGGGAGAGCCACTGCCAGTGGATGTCGGGGGCTTCGAGGCGCGGTTCGCGGCGCGGGCCCGTGGTGACGTAGATGTGCTCGTGCTGGCGGACCGGGACGCCCTGGTGGGTGAAGTCGTGCTCCCAGGTGCACAGCAGCCGCTGCGGCTCCAGGTCGGTCCACCCGGTCTCCTCGCGCAACTCGCGCCGCACGCACTCCTCGGGGCTCTCGCCGGGATCGATCCCGCCGCCCGGCGGCAGCCAGTGGATGCCGACTTCGACGTTGTTCTCCCGGAACAGGAACACCGATCCGCTGGGAGAGAGGACGACAATGCGCGCTGCCTGACGAGGAGTTCTCATCAGTTCAGGGTACGTCCGGGCCCCTGCGGGCGGGAGGGGGCGGCGGGCTCGGCGGGGTCGGCGGGACCGGCGGGACGGGCCGCCCGGTCCCGCCCGGCCCCCCTCGCCCCGTCCGCCCCGTCCGCCCCGCCCCGCCCTCCCTCCAGGGGGTCAGATGGTGACGCAGATGCCGTCCTCGATGGTGCGGCCGTCGCGCTCCAGGCCGCCGCAGACGAGCTTCGCGCCGGCCTGTTCGTATCCGACGCCCCAGCGGTGGGAGGCGGCGGTGACCCGCCCGGAGCGGAACTCCCCCCAGTAGGCGCGCAGGACACCCGGGTTGCCGTCGCGGGTCTGGACGGTGATGTCCTGCACGAACCGGTTGTGGTGTGCCGTCATGACGCAGATGTACTGACCGCACTGGCTGTCCACCGCGGCGTTGGCGGGCGATGCCCCCACGAGGGCGAGGGCGAGGGCGGCGAGCACGGTCGCGGACTTCCGCATGACAGATCCTCCTGTTCGGGACGGCGCGCACCCCCGTGCGGCCGGCCTGCCCAGTAGATCGCCCCGCGGCCCCGGGGAGGTCGTTCCGGCCACCATTTCCCCTGATCAGGTGGCCTTTGCCATCTGATCATGCGACCGGCACGCCGACCGAAACGTTCCTCCCGGGGTGGACCTCCCCGTCCCGGCGGAGCCGGGGGCGGGCCGGCGGCGGGCCGGGGGCAGCCGCGCGGCGCCCGGTCGGTGTCCGGCAGGCGCCCGGTCGACGCCCGGCAGGCGTCCGGGGTCGACGGGAACGGAGATCGCCTCCTGTACGGTCGGGTCAATGAGCAAGCACGCCCGAGCCCGCTCCCGTTCCCGGGGCCGCACCCGTACGCGCTCCCGTTCGGCCGCCCGCCGGCCGCGGGCGCTGACCGCCGTCGCCACCTTCGGCCTGCTGGCCTTCGGTGCCGGCTGGGTGCAGGCCCTCCACCAGCAGCCGGGGGCTCCCGTCCCGCCGGCCCGCTCGGACTCCCGCCCGCAGACCCCCGACCGGGCCGCGCGCGACGCGCACCGCCCCGACGCCCGCCACGGGCTGCCGGCCTCGCTCGGCGACGCGGCCCGCGCCCGGATCCCCGCCGAGTCCCGGCAACTGGTGCTGGTCACCGGCAGGGCGAAGGACTCCTCGGAGTCGGACGTCACCCTCTACATGCGGGCCACGGCGGGCGCCGACTGGACGGCGGCCGGGCACTGGCCCGCCCGCAACGGCGCCAAGGGCTGGTCCGGCGAGCGCGAGTACGGGGACCTGACCTCCCCGCAGGGGGTGTTCTCCCTCACCGACGCGGGCGGGCGGCTGCCCGCACCGCCCGGCACGAAGCTCCCGTACGACCGGGACGCGGCGTTCGTGGCCACCGGCCGCGGGGTCAACGGGGAGTCCCTGGAGGGCTCCTTCGACTATGTCGTGGCGATCGACTACAACCGCCGCCAGGGCGTGTCCCCGCTCGACCCCGTCAAGCCGGACGGCGAGCGCAAGGGCGGCAACATCTGGCTCCACGTGGACCACGACGGCCCCTCCCAGGGCTGCGTCGGCCTCCCGAAGGAGGCGATGCGCAAGCTCCTGGAGACCCTGGACCCGGCGGCGCACCCGGTCATCGCGATGGGGCCTCCCGGCTTCTGAGCAGCAGGCCGATGTAGACGAGGTCGTACACGCAGCACAGCACGCCGAGCCCCAGGACGAAGCCGGACCCCTCCAGCACCCCGAACAGCACGGTCGGGGCGAGCGTGCCGAGCCACTTGGCGACGGCGATGAGCAGGGACTGCCCGCGCGGACCGCGCCGGGCGACGAAGAACGCGATGAACAGCCCGGACATCAGAAGGTTCTGGAGGAACGCCGAGTAGCGGGTCGCGTCGTGCGTCCCGAACTGGGCGAGGAAGAGCCACTGCACGGCGAAGCCGGTGGCGAACAGGAGCGCGCTCCAGGCGGCGAACAGCGGCCGCGTCACGAAGCCGGGCAGCTCGGCGCGCCCGAAGCGCAGGTACGTGTACACGATCACGAGGTCGGCGAGTGCCCACACCACGTTGACCACGCCCTGCGCGGACACACCGGTGCGGAACTCGTTCACGGCGTAGGTGGTTTCCCAGGCGAAGTTCAGTGCGAGCGCGGCGACGGGCATCGCGTAGGTCCGGTCCCGCAGCCCGACACGGATCGCCTCCACGTAGACGACGGTCCAGGCGAGCCCGCTGACGAGCGTGAGCATCAGTTCCACGCGCCGCACCCTAGGCGCTGCGGGCCGGGTGCGGAACGGGGCGCGGGGCGCGGGCGGGCCGGACCGGGCGGATCGCCCCCGCCTCTTGCCTGACGGTCCGTCAGCTACGACGATGGCCCGGCACCGGCGCAACGCACGGGTGCACCGCACCGGCACCACACCGCACCGGCACAACGAACCGGCAGACGAAGGCGAGGCGGGCCCGCCATGGCACGCGTGTTTCCGGAAGGCCGGCTGGCGTACGGGATGCAGCTCCCCGTCCAGTCGCAGAGCACCATCTACGCCGAACCCTGGGAGGCCTCGGCCGGCGCCGCCGATCTCGCCGAGGTGGCCCGCGCCGCCGACCGGGCGGGCTTCGGGTACCTCGCCACCTGCGATCACGTGGCGATCCCGCGCCGCCTCGCCGGCCCCATGAGCACCATCTGGTACGACCCCGTCGCCACTCTGGCCTTCCTGGCCGGGATCACCGAGCGCGTCCGGCTGCTGAGCCACGTCGCGATCGTCGGGCTGCGCCACCCGCTCGTCACCGCCAAGCAGTACGCGACCCTCGACCACCTCAGCGGCGGCCGCCTGATCCTCGGGGTCGGCGCCGGGCACGTCCAGGAGGAGTTCGAGGCCGTCGGCGCGGACTTCCCCCGCCGGGGCGCCCTGCTGGACGAGACCCTCGACGCCCTGCGCGCGGCCCTGGGTCCCGAGGAGTACCCGGAGTTCGAGGGGGAGCGGTTCTCCTTCCGGGACCTCGGCCAGCGGCCGCGGCCCGCCCAGGAGCGGATCCCCGTCTGGATCGGCGGGTCCTCGCCCGCCGCCGTCCGCCGGGCCGCCGAGCGCGGCGACGGCTGGCTCCCGCAGGGCGATCCCCGCGAGAAGCTCCCGGCGCAGATCGCCCGGATCAAGGAGCTGCGCGCGGCGGCCGGGGGCACCGGCCCCGTCGAGTTCGGCGCGATCACCGAGGCCCTCTACGTCGGCGAGCCCGGGTGGGACACCGGCCGCCGCGCCCTGACCGGCAAGGCGGAAGCGCTCGCCGAGTCGCTGCGGGAGTACCGGGCGCTGGGCGTGGACCAGATCCAGGTCCGCTTCCGCAGCCGCGACCGCGCCGAGCTGACCGACCAGATCACCGCTTTCGGGGCCGAGGTGGCCCCCCTCCTCAACGACTGAAGGGTGTAGTGGCCATGGGAAAGCTGGACGGGCGCGTCGTCCTGATCACCGGTGCGGCGCGCGGCCAGGGCGAGCAGGAGGCCCGCCTCTTCGCCGCCGAGGGCGCACGGGTGGTGCTGGGGGACGTGCTGGACGAGCAGGGCGCCGCCGTCGCCGAGGACATCGGTGAGGACCGCGCGCGCTACGTGCGGATGGACGTGAGCCGGGAAGAGGACTGGGCGGCCGCGGTGGCCGTCGCGAAGGAGGCCTTCGGCCCGGTCAGCGGCCTGGTGAACAACGCGGGGATCCTGCGCTTCAACGAGCTGACCGCGACCCCGCTGGAGGAGTTCCGGCAGGTGATCGAGGTCAACCAGGTCGGCGCCTTCCTCGGGATCAAGACGCTCGCCCCCGAGATCGAGGCGGCGGGCGGCGGGACCATCGTCAACACCTCCTCCTACACGGGGCTGACGGGCATGGCGTACGTGGGTGCGTACGCGGCGACCAAGGCGGCGATCCTGGGCCTGACCCGGGTCGCCGCGCTGGAGCTGGCCGGGAAGAACATCCGGGTCAACGCCATGTGCCCGGGGGCGGTGGACACCCCGATGGCCAACCCCGGGCTCCTGGACCCCGCCGGGATGACGGACGAGGCCCGGGAGGCGATGGCGGAGCTGTACAAGCGGGTGGTCCCGCTGGGGCGGGTCGGCCGGCCGGAGGAGATAGCGCGCCTGGCCCTCTTCCTGACCGGCGACGACTCCTCGTACATCACCGGCCAGCCGTTCGTCGTCGACGGGGGCTGGATGGCCGGAGTGAGCATCCTCTGAGTTTCTGATGGACCGTCAGGTAGAGGTATTGACGGTCCCGGCCCGCGGTGGAACAGTCGGACCCATCAAATCTGACGACATGTCAGAAACCTAAGGACGGTGAACCCCCTTGGAATTCGGGCTCTTCGTGCAGGGATACGTGCCCCAGGCGCGGTCCAAGGTCGACCCCGAGGCGGAGCACAAGGCGCTGCTTGAGGAGACCGAGTACGTCATCCAGGCCGACCAGTCCGGCTTCAAGTACGCCTGGGCCTCCGAGCACCACTTCCTGGAGGAGTACTCGCACCTCTCGGCGAACGAGGTCTTCCTCGGCTACCTCGCCGCCGCGACCGACCGGATCCACCTCGGCTCGGGCATCTTCAACCCCCTCGCCCCGGTCAACCACCCGGTGAAGGTGGCCGAGAAGGTCACCATGCTCGACCACCTCTCCAAGGGCCGCTTCGAGTTCGGCACCGGACGCGGTGCGGGCAGCCACGAGATCCTCGGCTTCATGCCCGGCATCACGGACATGAACCACACCAAGGAGATCTGGGAGGAGACCATCGCGGAGTTCCCCAAGATGTTCCTCCAGGAGGAGTACGAGGGGTTCCAGGGCAAGCACTGGTCGCTGCCCCCGCGCAAGGTCTTCCCCAAGCCGTACGGCAAGGCCCACCCGGCCATGTGGTACGCGGCCGGCTCCCCCTCCTCGTACGCGATGGCGGCGCGGAAGGGCCTCGGTGTCCTCGGCTTCAGCGTCCAGAAGGTCTCGGACATGGAGTGGGTCCTCGACCAGTACAAGACGGCGATCCGGGAGGCGAAGGCCATCGGCGCCTTCGTCAACGACAACGTCATGGTCACGTCGACGGCGATCTGTGCGGAGACCCACGAGAAGGCGGTGGAGATCGCGGTCAACGCGAACATGAACCGCTTCCAGTCGCTGGTCTTCCGCTACCACGACACGTTCCCGCGCCCCGAGGCGATCCCGCAGTGGCCGGAGACCCTCCCCGAGTACAACGCGGAGATCATCGAGCTCCTCATCGCGGAGGAACTCCTCATCTGCGGGGACCCCTCGGAAGTCCGCGCCCAGTGCAAGCGCTGGGAGCAGGCGGGCGCGGACCAGCTGTCCTTCGGCCTGCCGACGGGGGTGTCGAAGGAGGACACGCTGACCACGATCAAGCTGATCGGCGAACACGTCATCCCCCACATCGACACGGACCCGGTCCACCGCACGACCCGCTTCCGCCAGTCGGCCTGACCCTCCGGGGGCCACCCGCCCCACCCGGACCCGGCACCGGAGCCCGGACCCGTGGGCTTCGTGTCGGCCGGGGTCGGGGCCGCAGGCCCCGTGCCCCCGGCCGCCGCCGCGGGGTCCGGGGCGGAGCCCCGGGGAACGGTGGAAGGGCGGGTAGGGGGCAGCCCCGCAGGGCCCGCCCGTCCCGGGCCCCGACCGACCCCCGCCGGAGCGGCGTCTTCCCGGACCGCCGCCCCGGCAGGGCATCGCCGAGGGCCGGAGTGGCCCGGCAGCGGCCTGCCGCCCACTCCGGCCCGACGCGGACCACCCCGGAGGGCCCCCCGCCGGGGCGTCGCCATGACCCCGCCCCACTCCGGGCAGGGCCCGCGCCCCGCGCGGAACCGGAGCCGCCCGCCCGACCACGTACCCGCCCCGCCCCGCAGGGCAACGGCAACCGCCCGGCCAGGGCACCCGCAGGACCACCCAGGAGGGGAACCGTCATGCTCGACCACCTCATCCGCGGAGCGACCGTCGTCGACGGGACCGGCACACCCCCGCGCCCCGCCGACGTCGGCATCCGCGACGGCCGCATCGTCACCGTCGCCGACCCCGGCACCGTCACCGAGGCGGCCCGTACGAGCGAGGACGCGACCGGGCTGGTCCTGACCCCCGGCTTCATCGACCCCCACACCCACTACGACGCCCAGCTCTTCTGGGACCCGTACGCCACCCCCTCCATGAACCACGGCGTCACCACCGTCGCCGGCGGCAACTGCGGCTTCACCCTGGCCCCCCTCAACCCCGCCCGCCCCGAGGACGCCGACTACACGCGCCGCATGATGAGCAAGGTCGAGGGCATGGCCCTCGCCGCCCTGGAGGAGGGCGTCGACTGGAGCTGGTCCACCTTCGGCGAGTACCTCGACGCCCTCGACGGCCGCATCGCCGTCAACGCCGGTTTCATGGTCGGCCACTGCGCCCTGCGCCGGCACGTCATGGGCGAGGCCGCGGTCGGCGGCCGGCCCACCCCCGAGCAGCTCCGGCAGATGGTCGACCTGCTCCACGAGGCCATGGACGCCGGCGCCTGGGGCCTGTCCACCACCCAGTCCTCCACGCACACCGACGGCGCCGGAGCCCCGGTCGCCTCCCGCCACGCGGAGCCCGCCGAGCTGCTCGCCCTCTCCGCGGCCGTCGCCGACCACGAGGGCACCCAGCTGGAGGCCATCGTCGCCGGCTGCCTCGACCGGTTCTCCGACGCCGAGATCGACCTCTTCGTCCGGATGAGCGCCACCGCCGGCCGGCCCCTGAACTGGAACGTCCTCACCATCGACGCCGCCGTCCCCGAACGCGTCCCGCGCCAGCTGGTCGCCAGCGAGCGAGCCCGCGCGGCCGGCGGCCGGATCGTCGCGCTCACGATGCCGATCCTCACCCCGATGAACATGTCCCTCGGCACCTTCTGCGCCCTCAACCTCATCCCCGGCTGGGGCGAGGTCCTCGCCCTCCCCGTCCCCGAGCGGATCGAGAAGCTCCGCGACCCGGACGTCCGCGCCGTGATGCTGCGCCGCGCCGACAGCAAGGAGGCCGGCGTCTTCCGGCGCCTGGCCGATTTCGGCCGCTACGTCATCGGGGACACGTACAGCAAGGAGAACGAAGGCCTGTCCGGCCGGGTCGTGAACGACATCGCGGCCGAGCGCGGCCAGGACCCCTTCCAGTGCCTGGTCGAGATCTGCGCCAACGACGACCTGCGCACGGTGCTGTGGCCCATGCCCACCGACAACGACCCGGCGAGCTGGGCCCTGCGCGCCGAGACCTGGCGGCACGAGGACGTGATGCTGGGCGGCTCCGACGCGGGTGCGCACCTGGACCGGATGTGCGGGGCCCCGTACACGACCCGGTTCCTCGGCGACTGTCTGCGCGGCCGCAGGCTGGTCCCCCTGGAGCAGGCCGTGAAGATGCTGACCGACGACCCGGCGCAGCTGTTCGGGCTGCGCGAACGCGGCCGGATCGCCGTGGGCTTCCACGCGGACCTGGTGCTCTTCGACCCGGAGCGGATCGAGGCGGGTCCGGCGACGCTCGTGCACGACCTGCCGGGGGACAGCCCGCGCCTGGACGCCCGGGCCGTCGGGATCGTCTCGGTACGGGTCAACGGCGTGGAGACCATCCGCGACGACGAGGTGACGGGCGCGGTCCCGGGGATCGTGCTCCGTTCGGGCCGGGACACGAGGACGGTGAGCACCCGATGAGTGGTGAAGCGGCGCAGCGGCTCTACATCGGCGGCGAGTGGGTGGAGCCGGACGGCGGCCACTACGAGGTGGTGAACCCGGCGGACGAGTCCGTCGTCGGTCTCGCCCCCGAGGCCTCCCGCGCCCAGGTCGAGGAAGCGGCCCGCGCCGCCGCCGGGGCCTTCGAGGGCTGGTCCCGTACGGCGCCGGAGGAGCGGGCGGCGATCCTGGACCGGGCCGCGGACGTCATGCAGCGGGAGTTCGAACCGTGGGCGGCCCTCGCGCGGGCCGAGACGGGCGCTCCGACGGGGATCGCGCGCGGGATGCAGGTGGGCGTCGGGGTGTCCCGCTTCCGGCGGTACGCGCGCGGCGCGCTGGAGCCGGTGGAGCGCGGGCTGCCGCCGCAGGTGACCGAGGCCGGCCCGATGGGGAGGGCGAGCGTGCTGGGCGCGCTGGAGGTGCGCCAGCCGGTCGGGGTGGTCACGTGCATCACCTCGTACAACAACCCGTGGGCGAACCCGGCGGGCAAGGTGGCCCCGGCCCTGGCCATGGGGAACACGGTGGTGGTCAAGCCGGCCCCGCAGGATCCGCTGTCGGTGTTCAAGATGGCCGAGGCGCTGCACGAGGCGGGGGTGCCGGCCGGGGTGGTGAACGTGGTCTCGGGTGCCTCGGTGGAGGTGGGCGAGGCGGCGGTGGACTCCCCGTCCGTGGACATGGTGTCCTTCACCGGCTCCACGGGCGTCGGGCAGCGCATCGCCGAGGCGTGCGGGCGGAGCATGAAGCGGCAGTTGATGGAGCTGGGCGGGAAGGGCGCGGCGGTCGTCCTGGAGGACGCCGACCTCGACGCGGCGGTGCTGGGGATCGGTACGACGTTCTCCTTCTACTCCGGCCAGATCTGCACGGCGCCGACGCGGGTGATCGTGCACCGGTCGGTGTACGCGGAGCTGGTGGAGAAGCTGACGGGCTACCTGGCCTTCATGAAGGTGGGCGATCCGGGGGAGCGGGGCACGGTGGTCGGCCCGGTGATCTCGGGGGCGCACCGGGACCGCGTGGAGTCGTACGTGGAGCTGGGGCGGAAGGAGGGGGCGCGGATCGCCTGCGGCGGGGAGCGTCCGGTGGTCGGGGACGGCCGCGGCTTCTACGTGGCGCCGACCCTCCTCGTCGACTGCACCAACGACATGCGCGTGGTCCGGGAGGAGATCTTCGGGCCGGTGGTGGTGGTCGTTCCGTTCGACGGGGGCGAGGAGGAGGCGGTCCGGCTGGCCAACGACAGCGACTTCGGGCTGCTGAGCTACGTCTGGTCGGGGGACGCGGCCCGCGCTTTCCGCGTGGCGCGGCGGCTGCGGGCGGGCGGGGTCGGGGTGAACACGATCGGCCGGAACATGGAGGCGCCGTTCGGTGGGTTCAAGCGGAGCGGTGTGGGGCGGGACGTGGGATCGTACGCGCTGCACGCATACAGCGAAATCCAGTCGATCGTATGGGCTTGACCAAAAATTGATCTGGAAAGTTTGAAAAGCCGCAAAACGGACAGTGCTGCGGTTTCCGCATGGTGAAAGGTGGGCTCCGGGTCCGCCGAAACGATGACCGGTGGGCCCGTGAGCCTTTCATTGCGCGATCATTAACTCTCTCGACCTCAAGATTCCAAGGCATTTTTGGGTCCTCAGATCCGGACTTAAGTCTTCCGAATGTGGAAACCGCACCGTCTAACGTCCTGACCCATGACACAGCTGGACGTTCGGCAGAAGGTCGGAGACGCGGTAAATGGCGGCGCCCAGGGCGAGGGCGAGGGCCAAGGCGGCGGCGAGGGCGAGGTCCGCGGCAAGGGCCTCGGCAAGGGGTCCGTCGGTCTGGTGGGCAGCGCCGTCCTGGGCATCTCCACCGTCGCCCCCGTCTACTGCCTGACCTCCACCCTCGGCTCCACCGCCGGTGAGGTCGGCGTCCAGATGCCGGCCGTCTTCCTGGCCGGGTTCCTCCCGATGCTGCTGGTCGCCTTCGCCTACCGCGAGCTCAACAAGGCCATGCCGGACTGCGGCACCTCCTTCACCTGGACCGTCAAGGCCTTCGGCCCGCGGATCGGCTGGATGTGCGGCTGGGGCCTGGTGATCGCCACGATCATCGTGCTCTCCAACCTCGCGGGTGTCGCCACCTCCTACTTCTGGCTGCTGGCCGGCGAGATCACGAACAATCCGTCGATCGCCGGGCTGGACGACAGCAAACTCGTCCACATCACCACCTGCCTGACGCTGATCGCCGTCGCCACCGCCATCAGCTACCGCGGCATGACCGCCACCAAGGGCATCCAGTACACCCTGGTCGGCCTCCAGCTCCTCGTCCTCGCGGTCTTCGTCGCGATGGCCTTCCAGAAGGCCTCCGCCGGCACCTTCGACACGGGACTCAGCTTCTCGTGGGAGTGGATGAACCCCTTCGCGGTCGGCTCCATGGCCGCCTTCACCGCCGGGCTCTCCCTCTCGATCTTCATGTACTGGGGCTGGGACACCTGCCTCACCGCGAACGAGGAGACGATCGGGTCCTCCAAGACCCCCGGCCGCGCCTCGCTCATCGCGATGGTCGTCCTCGTCGGCTCCTACCTGGCCACCGGCATCGCCGCCCAGATGGCCGTCGGCTCCGGCACCTCCGGCCTCGGCCTCGGCAACCCGGAGACCTCCGCCAACGTCTTCGCCGCCCTCGCCGGCCCCGTCATGGGCCCGGTGCTCGGCATCCTGCTCTTCGTCGCCGTCCTCGCCTCGGCCGCCGCCTCCCTGCAGACCACCTTCATCCCGGTGGCCCGCACGGTCCTGGCCATGTCCACGTACGAGGCCCTGCCCGCCTCCTACGCCAAGGTCCACCCGAAGTTCAAGACCCCGGGCCGCGCCACCGTCACGGCGGGCGTCGCCACCGGTGCCTTCTACACGGTCATGACCCTGGTCAGCGAGAACGTCCTCACCGACACGATCTTCGCGCTCGGCCTGATGATCTGCTTCTACTACTCGCTGACGGCCTTCGCCTGCGCCTGGTACTTCCGCGGCGAACTGCGCGACTCCGTGCGCGACCTGCTCTTCAAGGGCATCCTCCCGGTGATCGGCGGCCTCCTCCTCGCCGCGGTCTTCTTCAAGACCCTCACCGACGCCTGGAACCCCTCCTACGGCTCCGGCTCGACCATCCCCGGCCTCGGCGTCGGCAGCGTCTTCGTCATCGGCGTCGGCCTCCTCGCCCTCGGCCTGGTCATCATGTTCGTCACCGAACGCCGCAGCCCCGCCTTCTTCCGCGGCGAGGTCCTCACCAAGTCCACCCCCGCCCTGGTGGTCGAGGACTGACCCCGCCCCGGCGGGGGTGCGCCGGGAGTACGCCGGGGGCGCGGGCCCGGGGCGCGGGCCCGCCGGGACGCGCCGGGCCGCCGGCGCCGGGGTAGCCCGATGCGCGGAACGCCCGCGGCGACCGGTGACCCGGGGTGCGGTGAGGTCGTTGGGCCGTGCATGAAGGCCATGAAGCGCACCCTCACCGCCCTGCTCCTGTCCGGCGGCGCCGCAATCGCACTCACCCCCGCCGCCCACGCCGCGGACGGCAACGCCACCGCGGTGAAGCCCCTCGCCAAGCGCGTCGGTCAGATCGTCGACCACCCCGGGCAGGCCGTGCAGGACACCAAGACCGCCGTCGGCGTGACCGCCCAGGCGGCCGGAACCGCCTCCAAGGCCACCGACGCCTCCCTCACGGGCGCCGGCACCGCCCTCTCCTCCGGCCTGCCCAAGGCCCCCAAGGTCGGCGGCTGACCCCGTCCGGCGAGCCGGTCCGGCGCCCTCCTCGAAACGCCGGACGTGCTCGACGCCCCGGAGGCCGGACCGGCGGGGGCTCAGCCCCAGGTGCGGGAGCAGAGCACGAGCCGGTAGCCGTCCGGGTCGGCGACCGTGACCCCGTACTCGTCCCAGTACGGGTTGTGCGAGGGGACCCGGGTCCCGCCGTGGTCGACGAGCCGGCTGACGAGGTCCTCGTCGGGGGCCTCGCCGAGGTAGACGACGAACAGGTCGTCGACGGTCGGGGTGGGCGCGAGCGGGTTCTCGGGGTCCCGGGTCAGCTCGAAGTGCCATCCACCGCCGGCGGGCCCGACCATGACGAGGTCGTGCTCCCCGGGAACCTGACCGGTCGTCCGCCACAGGACGTCCAGTCCGAGGCCCTGGACGTAGAACCGCTCGGCGGCCTCCAGGTCGAGGGACGGCCGGGCGACGCGGACGTGGGTGAGTGAATCGATCATGCGCGGAGGGTACGGCCCCGGGCGCGAGGGCGGGCCCGCCCGCCCCGTGATGTGTCAGATGCCGGACCGTACGGCGGTGTGGGACAGGTCACAGCGTCCGGAGCGATGATTCCCGCGCGACCCCGCAGTCTCTCCTTCTGTAAGCCCGACCGAGGCAGTTGAGGCAACTGCGGTACCAGAGGCACCTGAGGTGGCCGAGGTACCCGAGCAAAGGAACGAGTCCCATGCGCATCGTCATCAGCGAGTTCATCAGCCTCGACGGCGTCGTCCAGGCCCCGGGCGGGCCGGAGGAGGACACTGACGGGGGCTTCGCCCACGGCGGCTGGTCGCAGCCCTTCTTCGACCCGGAGGTCGTCGGCGGCGCCTTCGCCGACGCCACCGCCAAGGCCGAAGCCCTCCTCTTCGGGCGCCGCACCTGGCAGACGATGGCGGCCGCCTGGCCCGGCCGGGCGGGGGACCCCTTCGCGGACCAGATGAACTCCATCGCCAAGCACGTCGTCTCCGCGACCCTCACGGACGCCGACCTGACCTGGAACAACACCACCCTCATCCCCGGCGCCGAAGCCCTCGCCCGCCTCCGCGAACTGCACGCGGCCGACGGCGGCGACCTGCTGGTGATGGGCAGCCCCACCCTGGCGCGCACCCTCATCGCCGAGGGCCTGGTCGACGAACTCCGCCTGATCGTCATGCCGGTCCTCCTCGGCGGCGGCAAGTCGATCTTCCCGACGGACGGCGGCCGCCGAACCCTCGAACTCGTCTCGACGGCAACGAGCCCGGCGGGCGTCAACGTGTGCACGTACAGGCCGGTGGGGGACTGAGGGGGCGGGGCTGAACGGGATCGGGGTCGGGGGGCGGCGGGACTCGACTCGGTCCGTGTCGGGGAGGGTTTGGGGGTTTCCCGTCAGTCTCATCGTCCTTCCGCGTCGGGCCGGGCTGTCAAGGGCGCTCCCTTCGGTCGCGTCGCTTCGCGATGGCCTTCGGCCACCCTTGACAGCCCGTCCCGCCACGGAATGCCAAAGACTGCCGGGAAACCCCCAAAAGAACGGTCCACGGGGAGATCTTCGAGGGGCGGGCATCCCAGAGATGCGCGAGCCCTCCCCGCCTGGGCGGACCCGAGATACGGGCCGACATCCCCCTGATTCCGGGCCGGGTGCCGCCAGCCCACACGACACGGCGACCAGACCGTCCGGCAATGCCTTCAGGACGGCAGGCGCATCGGATCGCTACGCGCTTCACTCGGCATAGCGTCTGCCGCCTGCCTGTGGCTGGACATAAGCCGCCCACGGTCCGGGGGTCTTGGTCTCTCACGCGAGCGCGGGTTTATTTGTGCCTTTTGGCGTGCCGGATGGGCTCTGGAGGGGCGCTGGTGCTGCCTGTCGGACTCTGAGGACGACTTTGTCGTCCTCAGAGTCCGGTAAGAGCCATGGCGGCCGCCAACCGCCCGACAAGCACGCCTACCGGCCGTCTTGGGCGGCCTATGTCCAGCCCCAGACGGGTCGCAGACGCTATGCCAAGAGAAGCGCGTAGCGATCCGATGCGTGTGCCGTCCTGAAGGCATGGCCGGGCGGTCTGGTCGCCGTTTGGGGTGGTCAGGCAGCACCCGGCCCGGAATCAGAACGAGGGGGCCCGTGCCTCGGGTCTGCCCAGGCGGGTAGGGCTCGTACATCTCTGGCTGGCCCCCTGACTCTCGGTTTCCTCCCGGCCGTTTCCCTGGGGGCTTCCCGACAGTCTTTGGCATTCCGGGGCGGGACGGTCGGTCAAGGGTGGCCGAAGGCCATCGCGAAGCGACGCGACGAAGGAGCGCCCTTGAGGGACCGGCCCGACACGGAAGGACAGTGGACTGGCGGGACGCCCCCAGCCCTCCCCAGACCCGGACCAAGGGCGCACCGCCCACCCCCGACCCCGGCCGACCCCACCCCCACCCCCACCCCCGACCACCCAGCCCTCAGGCCCCGTTCCGCCTGAAAAGCAGGTGCGGGCAGGTGGGGTGCGGCCTAGCGTGGCGTCGATGAGCAGCGACTATCCATTCGCCGACGGCTACAACCTCGTCTGGGATCTGATCGGCTTCCGTGATGCGGACGAGGAGATAGTCGAGTCCGTTTCCCTGTCGCGGGACCAGTTCCTGGCGATCAGGCACCTCTTCGTGCTGGGTGACGATCCCTGGATGGTGGCGGGCGAGTACCGCGTGGCGCCCGGCGTCTGGGGGCACGTGCGCGGCGCCGTTCCGGACGTCCGGTTCCAGCGCGACGCGGAGTACTTCCTCGGCGCCCGTCAGGCCCTGCCTGACGGGCGCTTCTGGCGTCCGGCCCCGGGCGCGCCGGCGCCGGGGCCCGTTCCGCCCCCGTGAACTACCGTCACGACGATGACGGACATCGTGGGCGTGATCGAACGGCTGTGGCGGTACCCGATCAAGTCGACCGGCGGCGAGCGGCTGCGCTGCGCGGAGGTCGACGGGCGCGGGCTGGTCGGTGACCGGCTCTACGCGGTGCGCGACGGCGAGGGCAGGTTCGGGTCGGGCAAGAACACCCGGCGCTTCCGCCGCATGGACGGTCTGCTGCACCTGAGCTCCCGCTACCCGGAGGGGAGCGGGCGGCCGGAGCTGATCGACCCTCAGGGGGAGCCCGTGGCCGACCCCACGGCGTACCTGCGCACCTACCTCGGCCGCGACGACGTCGAGCTGGCCCGCGAGGGCGGGATCTCGCACTTCGACCAGCTGCCGCTGAGCGTCCTCACCACCGCCACCCTCGACTGGATCCGCGCGGAGATACCCGGCGTCCCGGTGGACGAACGCCGCTTCCGGCCGAACGTGCTGCTGCGCACCCCGCCCGGCACCCCGCCCTTCGTGGAGGACGAGTGGGCCGGACGCAAGGCGCATGCGGGGGACGGCCTGTGCGTGGAGTTCGTGCGCTCCAGCGAGCGGTGCGTGATGACGAACCAGGCCCAGCGGGACCTCCCGCACTCCCCACTGGTCCTGAAGACCATCGCCCGGGCCCACGACAACCGGCTCGACATGCTCGCGGGCATCGTGACCCAGGGCACCGTACGGCTCGGCGATCCGCTGGTCCTGGAGTGACCCCGCCCGTCCCGCCGGCGAACGCCGTGCGGGTGCGGGTACGGGTGCGGGTACGGGGGCGGTGATGAGGCTCTTCGCCGGCTCGCCCCCGCTCCGTCCTAGTGCTCCGGCTCCCAGGCGCGGAGCAGGTCGAGCAGCCCCGCGTCTCCGTCAAGGTGCAGGGATTCGGCAGGGATGCGGTCGTACAGGTAGATGACCAACTCGCTGGCCGTGCCACGGACGGAGACGCCGGCTGCGTCCGGGTCCTCGCCGGTCGTGGCCGTGGCCGTGGGCGCGGGTATGCGGGCGGAGCGTGCGCCGTCGCCGTCGACCGTGAGGCGCCAGGAGCGGCCCTCGGTGGCGTGGAAGTCGAAGGTCGTGGGCTTGTGCGGCCAGGCGCTGGGCGACGCCACGCAGGTGAACAGGAACTCCTCGACACCGTCGAGGGCGACCCCGGACGGCAGCGGCTGCGGGGCGCCCGCGGCGAGCTGGGCGTCGTAGGTGTGCACCGCGCTCTCCTGGACCCGGTGCTGGGCGACTCCGCCAGAGGTCCGCGGCGTCTGCAACCCAGTCCACCACGCCCAGCAGTCGGCGTCCGGGCCCGCCTCGCGCAGGGCGCTCAGCAGAAGCTGCGTCGACGCGGCCAGCCAGGCCAGCAGGGCCTCACGCTCCCGCGGCAACTCCAGAGCGGCGCGCGCAGCGGCGGCCTCGGCCGGGGGGCCGTCGGCAGGCCCCGCGGCGACGATGGCCGCCCAGAAACGGTCTCCCCCACCCAGGTGCTTCACCAGGTCGAACAGCGTCCACTCGGGGCAGGTCGGCACCGGTGCGTCGAGACTGGGCGCGGCGGCGACCGCGGCGCGGAAGGCGGTCGACCGCTCATCGATCAGTCGCAGCAGGTCAGGGAACTCAAGATTCTTTTCCACGCCGGATGTCTATCACCGTGCTCCGGTCACCGGACAGCGATTTTCACAGTCGCCGCCGGTCGGCCGTCGCGGCCGTCGCGGACGTCGTCCTAGACGTCGTCCTGGCAGGCCTGACCTCCGTCCGCCCGGACCCAGACGCTCACCACGTGGGTCGTCGGGTGCGTCAGGCGGCCGCACAGCATGTCCAGCCGGACGTCCTCCGGGCGCAGGTCGCCGCCGCGCAGCAGCTCGCGGACGTACGCCTTGAACTCCGCCTGGTCCTGGGTCGCGAAGAGGCGTTCCCAGTGGCCGTCCTGCCGGGCCGCCCTCCACGCCTCGGACTCCCTGCGCTGCTGCGCCTTCCGCTTGCGCTGGCCCGGCACCCCGGCCGCCTTCCGGTTACTTCTTGGTCGGCAGGGCCGGGAGGGAGGGGAGCTTGCCCGGCTCGCTGCGCTGGAAGGTGTCCGTGCCGGCCGGGCCCTCCCAGGTGACCTTCAGGGTGGTGGCGTCGACCGAGTCGACCTTGCCCTTCGAACGGGTGGCGCCCGTCGGGCACTTCAGGTCGAGGGCCGAGCCGTTGCTGGTGCCCTCGCAGGTCAGGCCCGTGGCGGCCTCGACGACGAACGCCGTCTGGCCCTTGACCGTGAGCACCACGCCCTTGGCCGGGTTCTGCATGGAGATCCAGCCTCCTTCCAGGGTGCCGGCCTTCGCCGCGCCGCCCGCGCCGCCCGTCCCGCCCGTCGAGGGGGTGGTGGCGGCGGCCGGGGCGGAGGCGGCGGCGGAGGGCTGCTTGTCCGCGGCCTTGCCGCTGTCGCTGCCGCAGGCGGTCAGGGTCAGGGCGGCGGTGGCACCGACGGCGGCGACGGCGGTGAAGCGCAGGTAGCTGTGCACGGGAAGTCCCCCAGGGAAAGCGAGTTGATCGACGGAACGCGCCAAAGTACCAGCCGGTCCGGCGGGCAGAGGCACCCCCGGACACGCGGTGGAACCCGCCCGCGGTTCCGCGCCACCGCCTCAGAGGTACTGCGCGAACCCGTCGAGCGTGCGCAGCACCTCCGGCTCCGGGGCCGACGGGAGCTGCAGGACGACCTCCTCCAGGCCGAGTTCGGCGTAGTGGCCCATCTTCCCGGGAGTGGGCTGGACGGCGTACGGGACGACCTGGAGGGTCTTCGGATCGCGTCCGGCGGCCTCCCAGGCCCGCCGCAGGACCGGCACCGATTCGGTGAGGCCGCGGCCGCCGATGGGGAGCCAGCCGTCGGCGTGGTCGGCGATGGCGGCGAAGAGCTTCGGGCCGGCGGAGCCGCCGATCAGGGTGCGGGGTCCGTACAGGGGCCGGCCGGGGCCGAGTTCGCGCGGGGGCGTCGCCGGCTTGGGGTGGGCGGAGCTGGCCTGGACGGAGCCGTACGGGCCCTCGTACGCGGTGGGCAGCGGCGACCACAGGGCGCGCATCAGGGCCATGTGGTGGCGTACCCGGTCGCGCCGGGTGCGCCACTCGACGCCGTGGTCGGCGGCCTCCTCGACGTTCCAGCCGTAACCGATGCCGAGGGTGACGCGGCCGCCGCTGAGGTGGTCGAGGGTCGCGGCCTGCTTGGCGAGGCCGATCGGGTCGTGCTGGGCCACCAGGGTGATGCCGGTGCCGAGGTGGAGGCGTTCGGTCACGGCGGCGGCCTGCCCGAGGGCGACGAAGGGGTCGAGGGTGCGGCCGTACTCCTCGGGGAGTTCGCCGCCCATGGGGGCGTCGGTGGCGCGGTTGACGGGGATGTGGGTGTGCTCGGGAAGGTAGAGGCCGCTGAAGCCGCGCTCCTCCAGGGCGCGGGCGAGGCGGACGGGGGTGATGGTGCGGTCGGTGAGGAAGACGGTCGTGGCGATCCGCATGGGCGAGGGCACCTCCGAGTCGTGGGGAGGGCCAAGGTACGGCGTTCCGCGTCAGGAGGGCAGGGGGTGCCGCGCGGGTTCCGGGCGGGGCGGCCGGGCCGGTCCGGCGGAGGTTCCGGGCCGGGGCCGGGGCCGGGGCCGGGGCCGGGGCCGGGCGGCGGGGGCCAGGTGGGCGGGTGCGGGGCGGGCCGGTGGAGGGCTGCGGGGCGGGCCGGTCCTAGGCTCGCCGCCATGCAGCATCCCGTCGTGTCCACGCCGTTGACCGAGGCCGAGCTGGCCCTGGCCGAGCGCGAGCTCGGTGTGTCCTTCCCCGCCGCGTACCGCGCGTACCTGAAGGAGGCCGAGCACCCGCGGTGGGTGTACCCGCCCTTCCGTGACGAACGGGGCTGGGTCTGGGGCGCCGACGGCCCGGCGCCGGCGGAGCTGCTGCGGCTGCCGTTCCCGCACCCGGACTCGTACGTGGACGCGACGGCGGACCTGGACGGGCGCGAGCCCCTGCCGGAGGACTTCGCCGACGAGCGGGCCTTCGGGGAGGCCTGGCAGGCGTGGGACCGGGAGTACGAGGTCTTCCAGGACGCGAAGACCGTGGGCTCGGTGGTCCTCCAGGACAACGGCTGCGGCTTCTCCACGCGGCTCGCGATCACCGGTCCGCTGGCCGGCACGGTGTGGTGGGACGGCCGGGCCACCTGCGACCTGATCGTGCCGCTTTCCCCCGACCACCCCGGCGGCGGCCACCCGGCGACCTTCGACGATTGGCTGCGCCACGGGTCGTGGGACCTGCTGCCGGCCGGCTGGGGCCAGGGGGGATCCGGGGTTCAGGCCGTCGGGACCGGGTAGCGGGCGAGCCAGCCGGGGGCGGAGACCGAGGGGCCGTGCAGGGCGGGGCCCTGGGTCATCTCCAGGGCGAAGTCGTCGGCGAGTTCCAGCAGTGTGGCCCGGCCCTCCAGTGCGGCCAGCCAGGCGGCCGGGAGGGCCGTCTCGCCGTGCAGGGCGCCGAGGAGGGCCCCGCACAGGGAGCCGGTGGCGGCGGAGTCGCCGCCGTGGTTCACGGCGAGGCGCAGCCCGTGCGGGACGTCCTCGGCGACCAGGGCGCAGTAGACGGCGACGGCGAGGGCGTCCTCGGCGCCGGGGCCCCCGCGTCCGTCCCCCGGGGTGAGGGCCTCGACGGCGGCGGGGCCGGGCGCGCCCCGGGTGACGGCGGCGACCGCGCGCCGGAGGGCGTCGGTGACGGGCTGGTGGCCGGGGAGGGCGGCGAGCAGGGCGAGGGCGCGCCGGAGGGCGGTGTCCAGGGACTCGCCCCGGGTCAGGCCGTGGACGATCACGGCGAAGGTCCCTGCCGAGAGGTACGCGGTGGGGTGGCCGTGGCTCTGGACGGCGCATTCGACGGCCAGTTGCAGCACCAGGGCGGATTCCCAGCCGACCAGCAGCCCGAAGGGGGCCGAGCGGACGGTGGCGGCGGCGTCCCGTGCGGTGGGGTTCTTCGGCGTGTCCAGGGTGGCGAGGGTGTCGTCGGCGAAGCCGGTCAGGCAGGCCCGTTCGGGGGCGCGCCGGGCGTAGAGCCATTCCTCGTTGGCGAGCCAGCCGTTGTCCTCGCGGCGCTCGTCGGGGCCCCAGTCGTGCTGGGTCGCGGCCCAGCGGCGGTAGGCGCGCTGGACGTCGGTCGGCGGGTGCCAGGCGCCGGTGTCCCGGCGGACGTGGGCGCGGATCAGGCCGTCCACCGTGAACAGGGTCAGCTGGGTGGCGGCGGTGACGGCGCTGCGGCGGCCGTGGGCGGGGACCGGGGCGGTGAGGCCCGCCGGGCCGTGGGCCTCGTGGACGGCGTGGAGGGAGAGTCCGGCGAGCGGTGCGCCGAGGGCGTCGCCGAGGGCGGAGCCGAGGAGGGTGCCGCGCACCCGGCTGCGGAAGTCCTGTTGCTCGGCCCGGCCCCACAGCGCCGCGGGGGCGGTGGGAGCCACCGAGGCCGGTGGGGCCATGGGGGCGGGGGTCGACGGAACCGGTGGGGCCACGGGAGCCGCTGGAACCGGTGGAGCCACGGGAGCGGCGGAAGCCGGTGGAGCAGCGGGAGTTGGTGGAGCCGGTGGAGCCACGGGGGTCGGTGGAGTCATGGCAGCCGGTGGAGCCAGGGGAGCCGGTGGAGCCGGTGGAGCCGGTGGAGCCGGTGGAGCCGGTGGAGTCACGGCCGCCGGTGGAGCCGCGGAAGTCGCGGGAGCCGGTGGAGTCCGGCCTTCGGGCGCGTGCGTGGGCTCGGGCGTGGCCGTCGTGCCCGCTGTGATGGTCGTGTCCATGTCGTTTCCCCCCAGGCTCCCGGGCACTGTAGTGGACGGGTCCGGCCGAATCCGGAAGGCCTTCGGCACCTCGCCGCCAAGTGGGCGGAGAACGGCCGAATCGCGAACGGTTCCAGCCGCCACCCTGGCGCATGGCACGTTTTGCCACTTGCCTTCCAGTCGGCCGGTTCCGGCCATGCCTCGTTCACGCGGCGTTCTCCGCCCGCCCAGAGCCTCGTAGCCATGAAGAAGGCACTCCCGAAGGCACTCCTCGCCGCGACCGTCGTCGCCTCCGCACTCACCGCCTCGCTGGTCGCGGCCCCCGCCGCCACCGCCGCCGGCTGGGAGCTCCCCTGGAACAACGGCCATCAGGGCCGCTCCGGCATCCCCTTCACCGAGGCCACGGTCACCGCCGGAGCCGACGGCTCGTACACCCTCGCGTGGAGCGCCAAGGGCACCGGGCGCGTCGAGATCAAGGCCAACGGCAAGGTCGTCGCCCAGGGCGGCGCCCAGGGCCGCGCCGTGGTCAAGGGCCTGCCCGCCGCCGACCGCCAGTGGTTCGACTTCCGGCCGGAGCGCGGCGAGGGCCTGCGCCTGGCCGACCGGCTGGTCAAGCTGGAGGGCACGGTCAACTTCCGCGACGCGGGCGGCTACCGCACCGCGAGCGGCCAGTGGGTCAAGATGGGCGAGATCTACCGCTCCGACGCCCTGAACAAGCTCACCGCGAACGACCTGGCCAAGCTCCAGCGGCTGCGCGTCAGGACGGTCTTCGACCTGCGCATGCAGGACGAGCGCACCAAGGACGCCGACAAGGTCCCGGCGGGCGCCGCCTACGTCGTCGCCGACGTCTTCGCCGGCTCCGGTTCCTTCCAGACCCTGCCGAAGACCCCCGACGAGGCCGTCAAGGCCATGGTCGACGCCGAGAAGGCCATGGTCGGCGGCGACGGCGGCAAGAAGGCCTACGCGCGGGTCTTCGAAGGGATCGAGAAGGACCGCAGCCGCTCCGTCCTCTTCCACTGCACCGCCGGCAAGGACCGCACGGGCTGGGCGAACGCCACCCTGCTGACCGCCCTCGGCGTCCCGCAGGAGACGGTCATGGCCGACTACCTGGCCAGCAACGACTACCGCAAGGCCGCCAACGACGCCGTCCTCTCGCACCTGCCCGCCCCGCAGGCCGCCGTGTACAAGCCGATGCTCGACGTGCGCCCCGAGTACCTCAACTCCGGCTACGACGAGGTCAAGGCCAGGTACGGCTCCTTCGACCGCTACCTCAAGGACGGCCTCGGCATCGACGCCCGCGAGCTGAAGCAGCTCAGGAAGGACCTCCTCGTCGGCTGATCCCCGCCGCCGCGGAACACGGGCCCGGCCGGACGCCACACCGGCCGGGCTCCCGCGTTCCCGCTCAGTCCAGTACCGGCAGCAGCTCCGGCAGGTGGCCGTCCGAGGCGCGCGCCGCCTCCTGCCGTTCCCGCGGGACCTCCCCGTACAGCGTCGTACGGGCCTTCGCGGGCCGGCCCGCCGCCTCCGCGACCGCGATCAGGTCCCGGACGGACTTGTACGAGCCGTAACCCGACCCCGCCATCCGGGAGATCGTCTCCTCCATCAGCGTGCCGCCCAGGTCGTTCGCCCCGGAGCGGAGCATCTCGGCCGCGCCCTCCGCCCCCAGCTTCACCCAGCTGGTCTGGATGTTGGTGATGTGCGGGTGCAGCAGCAGCCGGGCCATCGCCGTGACCGCCCGGTTGTCCCGGACCGTCGGGCCGGGCCGGGCGATGCCCGCCAGGTACACCGGGGCGTTGGTGTGGATGAAGGGGAGCGTCACGAACTCCGTGAAGCCGCCGGTCCGCTCCTGGATCCGGGCCAGGGTGCGCAGGTGCCCCAGCCAGTGCCGGGGCTGGTCCACGTGGCCGTACATCATGGTGGACGAGGACCGGATGCCGAGCTCGTGCGCGGTGGTGACCACATCGATCCAGTCCGCCGTCGGCAGCTTCCCCTTGGTCAGGACCCAGCGGACCTCGTCGTCCAGGATCTCGGCCGCCGTGCCCGGGATCGAGTCCAGCCCGGCCTCCTTGGCGGCCGTGAGCCAGTCCCGTACGGACATCCCCGTCCGGGTGGCGCCGTTGACGACCTCCATCGGGGAGAAGGCGTGCACGTGCATGCCGGGGACCCGCTCCTTCACCGCGCGCGCGATGTCGAAGTAGGCGGTCCCGGGCAGGTCGGGGTGGATGCCGCCCTGCATGCACACCTCGACGGCGCCCACGTCCCAGGCCTGCGCGGCCCGGTCGGCGACCTGGTCCAGGGAGAGGGTGTAGGCGTCGGCGTCCGTACGGCGCTGCGCGAAGGCGCAGAAGCGGCAGCCGGTGTAGCAGACGTTGGTGAAGTTGATGTTCCGCGTGACGATGTAGGTGACCTCGTCGCCCACCACCGCGGCGCGCAGCTCGTCCGCGATCCGGCACAGCGCGTCCAGCGCCGGGCCGTCCGCGTGCAGCAGGGCGAGGGCCTGCGCGTCGGTGAGCCGCGTCGGGTCGTCGGCGGCCTGCGCCAGGGCCGCCCGTACGTCGGTGTCGATGCGCTCGGGGACCATGCCGGGGGCCGCGGCCTCGCGCAGGGCCTCCCAGTCGCCGTAGACGTGGTCGAAGTCCTCGCGGCGGTCCCCGGTACGGCCCTCGGTGTCGATGGCGGTGTGCAGGTCGGTGCGCCCGTACGCGGCGAAGCCCTCGTCGGGCTCCTGCCACGGCCGGCCCTCCACCGTCGCGGCCGCGTCGGCCAGACCCGTCTGCGGGTCGGCCAGCGCGCGCACGTGCGGCAGCAGCCGGGGGTCCAGCCACGGCTCCCCGCGCCCGAGGAACTCCGGGTAGATCGTGAGCCGTTCGCGCAGCTCGAAGCCGGCGGCGGCGGTGCGCTCCGCGAGCTCCTCGATGTGCGGCCAGGGCCGCTCCGGGTTGACGTGGTCCGGGGTCAGCGGGGAGACCCCGCCCCAGTCGTCGATCCCGGCGCCGATCAGCAGGGCGTACTCGGCGTCGACCAGGTTCGGCGGGGCCTGGATGCGGGCGCTCGGGCCCAGGATGTGCCGGGCCACGGCGATGGCGGCGGCCAGCTCCTCCAGCTCGGCGTCCGGCATGCCGCGCATGGCCGTGTCCGGCTTGGCGCGGAAGTTCTGGACGATGACTTCCTGGATGCCGTGGTAGCTGCGCTGGATCCGGCGCAGCTCGAAGAAGGCCTCGGCGCGCTCCTCGTAGGACTCGCCGATGCCGATGAGCACCCCGGTGGTGAAGGGCACGTTGGAGCGGCCCGCGTCCTCCAGGACCCGCAGCCGCACGGCGGGCTCCTTGTCGGGGGAGCCGTGGTGCGGGCCGCCGGGCTCGGACCACAGGCGGGTGGCGGTGGTCTCCAGCATCATGCCCATGGACGGGGCGACGGGCTTGAGGCGCTGGAGCTCCGCCCACGACAGCACGCCCGGGTTGAGGTGGGGCAGCAGGCCCGTCTCCTCCAGTACCCGGATCGCCATGGCCCGTACGTAGGCGAGGGTGTCGTCGTAGCCGTGCGCGTCCAGCCACTCGCGGGCCTCGGGCCAGCGCTCCTCCGGGCGGTCGCCGAGGGTGAACAGGGCTTCCTTGCAGCCCATCGCCGCGCCCTGGCGGGCGATGTCGAGGACCTCGTCGGGGGAGAGGTACATGCCGTGCCCGGCCTTGCGGAGCTTGCCGGGCACCGTCACGAAGGTGCAGTAGTGGCACTTGTCGCGGCACAGGCGGGTGAGGGGGATGAAGACCTTGCGCGAGTACGTGATCACGCCGGGGCGCCCGGCGGCGGCGAGCCCGGAGTCCCGGACGCGGGCGGCGGAGGCGGCGAGGTCCTTGAGGGCCTCGCCGCGCGCCCGCAGGAGTACGGCGGCCTCGGTCGCGTCCAGCGCGACGCCGTCGCGGGCCCGCCGGAGCGCGCGGCGCATGGCGTTGTCGGTGGGAGCGTCGCTCGGAGTGGTCATACGGCGAGCATACGAGTCTGCCGGTACCCAGTGGAGGGCCTCATCGCATCAGCTCACCGGCGTTGACCAGCAGGGACTGGCCGGTTATCGCCCGGGCCCGGTCGCTGGCGAGGAAGACGGCGGCGTCGGCGACGTCCCCGTCGGTGGCGAGGTCGGGCAGCGCCATCCGCTCGGTGAGGCGGGCGTGGACCTCTGCCTCCGGGACGTTCTCGGTGTGGGCGGTGAAGGTGACGAAGGCCTGGACGGGCGGGCCCCACATCCAGCCGGGCAGCACGGTGTTGACGCGGATCCGGTCCGGTCCGAGCTCGCGGGCGAGGGAGTACATGGCGGAGGTCAGCGCCCCCTTGGAGGCGGCGTAGGCGGCCTGGCGCACCTCGTTGGGGGCGGCCACCGCGGACTGGGTGCCGATGATGACGACGGAGCCGCCGCCCGCGGCCTTGAGGGCGGGCAGGCAGGCGCGGGTCATGCGCAGGGTGCCGAGCAGGTTGACGTCGAGGATCTGCTGCCAGGTCCCGAAGTCGGCGTCCTGGAGGCCCCCGAAGTACGCGTCCCAGGCGGCGACGTGCACGACGGCGTCGACCCCGCCGAACCGCTCGACGGCCAGCTCGGCCAGGGCCCGGCACTGGGCCTCGTCGGTGATGTCGGTCGGCCGGTGGGCGGTGTGGGCGCCGTCGGGGTCGATCTCGGCGGCGGACTTGGCCAGATTGGCCTCGGTCCGCGCCCCGAGCACGGCGTTGCCGCCGTCGCGGACCACGGCCGCGGCCACCTGGTGCCCGAGTCCGGCTCCGACCCCGGAGACGATGACGGTCTTCCCTCGCAGCAGCATGGCGCGCCCCCTGGCGGCTGGATCCGGCAATGGATCTGACGGGGCGTCAGGGTAGGGGTGCGGGGCGGGGTTGTGAAGGGGTGGCGGGGGAAGGGCGGCGGGGGAAGGGGCGGCGGTCCCGGGACGGTGGACCCGGCCCGGCGCCGCCGCCCCGGAGGTCAGCCGCTGACGTCCGCGATGATGTGCGTGATCACCCAGACCGCCCAGAGCAGCGGCACGATCGCCACGTACGCCAGCGGGCGCGCGTGCACCGGCGGACCCTCGTCGAGCTGCTGACGGCCGGGGGCCGGCTCCGACGGTTCGAGCTTGGCGAACTTGGTCGCGGCGATCAGGTTCCAGAACAGGGTGAAGGGCGTGAACAGCACCAGGGACAGGGGGCTCCACCAGCCCTGGAACAGCGTCTTGGTGGTCATGATCCGCACCAGGGCGCGCCCGCACCGGCGGCAGAAGGGGCCGTCGAGGCGGTGGAACCGCATCACGACGAGCACGCCGACGTGGGCCCGGACGGCGAAGTTCACGGCCTCGGGAGCCCCGCAGTTGCGGCAGCCGGTGGGGCCGGGCACCAGGTACGGGGGGTGCTGGGGGTGGGCGTACTGGGGGTGCGGCTGCTGCGGTTGCCGGGGCTGCGGCGGGTACGGCTGCGCGTACGGGGGCTGCTGCGCCGGGACCGGTCCGCCGGGCTGCGGCGGGCCGTACGGGTTGGGCGCACCGGCGCCCTGGGCGTACGGGTTGGGCGGAACGGGCGCGCCCGAGTACGGGTTGGGCGGGGGAGTGCTCATGGGAGGGCCTTCGGGTTCTGCGGACGGCAGGGAGCGGCGAACAGCCGGGACGACGGCCCGCGGCCCCCGCCGGAGGGGTGCCTTCACTGCAGGAGCGGAACCGAACGCCAGTGCTCTCGTGTGGCTCGAACGTACCAGCCGGGGCGGAGGGTCCCGGTTCCTCCGCCCACCTGGAGGCCGCGGACACCCGGGACATGAGGGTGAGTTCCGTGCCAGAGTGGGCTAATGGGGCGTATCGGTCCGGGTCTTGGGCGGTTCCGGTGGTTCACCGGAGGCGCGGACGAGGCACGCTGGACGTCCTGGGCCACAGGCGGGTGAAGCCGAGACGAATGGTGCGTCATATGTGCGGGGGTGACGGCGAGTCGTATCCGAATACCTGATAGACAGAAGAATCACGGCTCGACCAGCCGACGCCTTCGCCGGCCGCCTTGGGGGGATCGCCGCACTGTGAAGCCGCTTCACCGTCATGTAGTCAACACCTCGCGCAAGGTCTTGTGCACGGCCGCCCTCGCGGCCAGCCTGACCACCGCCGCCGTCGTGACCAACACTCCGGTCGCCGGTGCGGGAGAGGCCGAACCGACCCCGGACAGTCCGCAGGCCGCCGACCGCGGTGACGCCCGCCTCGACCTGCCGGCCCCGCTCGCCGACCCCGTGGTGCCACCCGCGGCCGGCGCCGGCGGCGCGGCCGAAGGGGCCTCCGGGATCCCCGCCACCGCCCTCGACGCCTACAAGCGCGCCGAGGTCGCCGTGAAGGCGGCCCTGCCCAAGTGCAACCTGTCCTGGGCGCTGATCGCCGGCATAGGCCGGATCGAGTCCGTCCACGCCTCCGGGTACGGGCTCAAGGCCGACGGCACCACCGAGCGCCCGATCCGCGGCCCCCGCCTCGACGGCAACGGCTTCGCGAAGATCACCGACACCGACAAGGGCGAGTGGGACGGCGACACCGAGTACGACCGCGCCTTCGGCCCGCTCCAGTTCATCCCCTCCACGTGGAAGGACTGGAAGGCCGACGGCAACGGCGACGGCCAGCGCGACGCGAACAACATCTACGACGCGGCCCTCGGCGCCGGTCTCTACCTCTGCTCCGGCGGCAAGGACCTGTCGGTCCCGGCCGACCTGGACAGGGCGGTCCTCAGCTACAACAGTTCGCGCGAGTACGTGAACAGCGTCCTCGGCTACATGCGCCAGTACCAGGAAGGCACCACGGGCGTCCCGAACCCGCCGGTCGGAACCTTCCCGACGCCGCCCGCGCCGACCCTGCCCACCCCGCCGCACGTCCCGACGCCGAACCCGCCGGCCTCGAAGCCGAATCCCGCGCCGAAGCCGACGCCCACCCCGACTCCGAAGCCGACGCCCACGCCGACGCCGACGCCGAGCGAGCCGACCAAGCCGACCCCGGCGCCCGCGACCCTCGCCAAGCTGGAGCGGGTCGGCGACGCGAAGCTGGAGGCCGAGGCCGGGAGCCTGTTCGCCGAGGGCGTCCGCTTCAAGGCACTGCTCAGCGACGGCAAGCCGGCCGCGGACCAGGCCGTCGTCGTCGCCGTGGAGAAGGACACCACCGGCGGCACCGGCTTCGTCTTCGGCGACGAGCCGAGCGTGGTCGTCCGTACGGACTCCGAGGGCATCGCCACCGCGCCCAAGCTGAAGGCGGGCGCCGAGGCGGGCACGTTCACCCTGCGGGCCACGGCCTACGACGCGAAGAGCCAGCTCACGCTGGCGCTTGACGGAAAGGTCACGGAGAAGGCCAAGCCGCTCGTCCTCACCCGCACCGACGGCACCGCCCCGGTCGGGGCCGCGGCCGGCACCGCGGTGAAGGGCCTGGAGTTCCTGGCCGCCGCGGGCGGGAAGCCGGTGGCCGGTGCGCAGGTCACCGCCGCACTGGTCGAGGGCAAGCCGGGCGCCTGGACCCCGGTGGACGCGAAGAAGGCCACGGGTCCGTACTTCGCGGGCAAGGACGGCGCGAAGCTGTTCTCCCTGGAGCTGCCCAAGACCGGCGCCGACGGCAAGTTCAAGCTGCCGGAGCTGCTCACCACGGACGTGCCCGCGGGCACCTACCACCTCCGTCTGAGCACCGCGGACGGCGCGGAACTGATCCTGGACATCAAGATCACCGCCCCGTCGGCCGCCAAGCAGTAGCCCCACCGCCCCGGCCGCCAGGCCGGGGCTCCGGACCGCCCCCGGGCGGTCCGGCCCCGCGTACGAACGGCCCGTGGCCCGGTCACCGTCCTCCCGGACGGTGACCGGGCCACGGTCGTTCCCCCTCGGCGGGCGCCGGAGGGCCACAGGCAGGAGCCCTGTCTCCCCCGCCTGGGCGGGGGAGACAGGGCTCCTTGGGTACTGCTTAATCCAGCCGCGATCCGGCCGGCCAGGCGACTAGGCCGGGGTGACGTTCTCCGCCTGCGGGCCCTTCGGACCCTGCGTGACGTCGAAGTTCACCTGCTGGTTCTCCTCCAGGGAGCGGAAGCCAGAGGCGTTGATCGCGGAGTAGTGGACGAAGACATCCGGGCCGCCGCCGTCCTGGGCGATGAAGCCGAAGCCCTTTTCAGCGTTGAACCACTTCACGGTTCCGGTAGCCATGAGCCCTCCTATGGGCCAAAGGGTCGCCCTGCTCCAGAACCTGCTAAGAAGTCTGAAAACTACAAAAGCCTGCGGGTTACATGCTCCGCAGGCCTCGTACTGCAAGGGAAACCAAACTGCAACTTGCGTCGAGCCTAGCACGCACCCTCGGGGCGAGACCAGAGGGAAAGATCACGTCACCCGGACGTTTGAGACCCGCCTGATCGCTGACGGAGAGCCGGGGGCTAGTCTCGCGATGTGGACGTCTATCGCAGCCGGCCCCGTGTCGGCCACATCCAGTTCCTGAACTGCCTCCCCCTCTACTGGGGGCTGGCCAGAACCGGCACGCTGCTGGACATGGACCTGACCAAGGACACCCCCGAGAAGCTCAGTGAGCGCCTCGTGCGGGGTGAGCTGGACATCGCCCCGATCACCCTCGTGGAGTTCCTCCGCAACGCCGACCAGCTCGTCGCCTTCCCCGACCTCGCGGTCGGCTGCGACGGTCCGGTCATGTCGTGCGTGATCGTCTCGCAGGTCCCGCTGGAGCAACTGGACGGCGCCCGGGTCGCCCTCGGATCGACCTCGCGCACCTCCGTACGCCTCGCCCAGCTGCTGCTCGCCGAGCAGTACGGGGTCCGCCCCGACTACTACTCCTGCCCCCCTGACCTGGGGCTGATGATGCAGGAGGCCGAGGCGGCGGTGCTGATCGGAGACGCCGCGCTGCGCGCCTCGCTGCACGACGCCCCCCGGCTCGGCCTGACCGTGCACGACCTCGGGCAGATGTGGAAGGACTGGACGGGACTGCCGTTCGTCTTCGCCGTCTGGGCAGCCCGCAAGGACTACCTCGCCCGTGAGCCGGAGGTGGTCCGGGAGGTCCACGAGGCCTTCCTCGCCTCCCGTGACCTCTCCCTCGAAGAGGTGACCAAGGTGGCCGACCAGGCGGCCCGCTGGGAGGCCTTCGACGCGGAGCTGCTGGAGCGCTACTTCACCACCCTCGACTTCCGCTTCGGCCCCGAGCAGCTGGCCGGCGTACGGGAATTCGCGCGCCGAACGGGAGCCGACACCGGGTACCCGACGGATGTCGCCGTAGAGCTCCTGAAGGCGACCGTCCCGGAGCGGTGACCGTCTTATCCCGGTGATCTCCGGTGCCGCCAAACCGGTGATTGTTCCGTTTGCCGGGAATTCGTTCCCCTTTCGTATTCTCGTCCCCCTGAAGCGGAATACGAACGAGGGACGGGGGACCCCATGGCATTCGGTGGTAAGCGGCCGGCCGAACCGATTGAACCGGTGTACTGGGAAGAGATCACCCGGTTCACCGTCGGCCGGACGCTGCGCAACGCCGTGCGCGCCTCCCGGCGCGGCGCGGGACCGTACGCGATCCGTGTTCCGCGGCGGCTGGGGGAGGACATGGTTCCGGCCGTGTTCATCGCACCGGCCGTGCCCGGCGCTCCGCCGCGCCGGGGATTCCGGTTGTCCGCGGACGAGGGCGGTCTGCGCCCGCTGTGCTCGGTGACCCCGGCCGGTCCGGAGCCCGGGGAGGGCCCCTACCGGGTCACCGGACCCGACGGGCGGGAGCTGGGCGCCGTCCACCGGACCCCGGCCGCGCAGCGACTGGTCCGCCACGGCTGGTGGCTGGAGCTCCCCGGGCAGCCGGAGGCGGTGGCCGTGCGCGGCTGGGCCGACGGCGGCCCCCGGCGGGCGCTGGAGCGGGGCGCCGGCAAGCTGTTGGGCGGCGTCGTCGACGGCCTGCTGAGCCTGGGGGCCGAGGGCGACGCGGCCGGCGGCCTCGCGCCGGTGGTCTGGCGGGCCGGGGACCGGACCGTGCTCACCTTCCAGCCCTCCCAGGGCCCGCGCTGGTACACGGTGGACCGGGACGGCCCGCTCGACGCCCGGCCGGCGTTCGCACTGGCGGTGCTGCGCGAGAGCGAGGTGTGGGGAGGCGACCGCCGCTGACGGGCCCGGACGACCGGGCCGGCCGGCCGGCCGGTGCCGTGCGCGCGGACGCGGGCACGGAGCGCCCGTGAGTGGCCGGGGGTCTCCGGGCCAGCGATGATGGGCAGGCGTGGCCGGGCGCCCGACCCCGCTGCGGCGGGTGGCTGCCGGGCGAAGCGCCGACCGCGCGTACGGCACGGCGCGGGCCGTGGGCCCGCCGCACGGATCCTGATGGCCTCCAGCACCGGCCCCCGGCCGGCCGGCGCCCGTGGCCGAGGAGGCGCTGTGAACGACTACCCAGCGATCGCCGATCACGGCATCGTCGGCGACCTGCAGACCGCGGCGCTGATCGCCGCCGACAGCACCGTCGACTGGTGGTGCACCCCGAGGTTCGACTCCCCCAGCCTGTTCGCCTCGCTCCTCGACAGCGACCGCGGAGGCTACTGCCGCCTGCGTGCCGACGTCGGTGACGAGGGCACCGTCCGGCAGCTCTACCTGCCCGACACCGCCGTCCTCATCACCCGCTTCATGGCACCGGGCGGGGTCGGCGAGGTCGTCGACTTCATGCCGCCCGACACCTCCCCGACGCCGTCCGCCCGGCACCGGCTGGTGCGGGCCGCGCGGGTGGTGCGTGGCAGTCTGCCGTTCGAGCTGGTGTGCCGGCCGCGCTTCGACTACGGCCGGGCCCCGCACGAGCTCCAGCGCCTCGACGACGGGTCCGTCCTGTTCCGCGGACCCGGCACCGACCTGCACCTGCAGGCCACCGCCCCGGTCGGCTTGCACGAGGAGGGCACCGACGTCTCCGCCCGGTTCACCCTGAACGCCGGGGAACGTGCCGCGGTCGTCCTGACCAGCGAGAGCGGCGGTCCGGCCGGACTCAGCGGCCGGCCCGGCGGTCCGCTGCCCACCGTCGAAGCGGTCCTCGCCGAGTTCGACGCGTGCTCCGCGTTCTGGCGGAACTGGCTGCGCTCCTCCCGCTACCGGGGCCGTTGGCACGAGATGGTCTCCCGGTCGGCCATCACCCTCAAACTCCTCACCTACGCCCCGACCGGCGCTCCCGTCGCCGCCGCCACCATGGGCCTGCCCGAACAGATCGGCGGCGAGCGCAACTGGGACTACCGCTACACCTGGGTCCGCGACGGCTCGCTGTCCGTGAGGGCCCTGATCGACCTCGGCTTCACGGCGGAGGCCGACGCGTTCCGCCGGTGGCTGCGCGAACGCCTGGACGCCGGCGCCACGGCGTCGGGCGAACCGCTGCAGATCATGTACCGCGTCGACGGCGAGCCCCACCTCACCGAGGAGACGCTCGCCCACCTGGAGGGCTACCGGTGCTCCGCCCCGGTGCGGGCCGGGAACGCCGCCGCCGACCAGATCCAGCTCGACATCTACGGCGAGGCGGCCTACGCCCTCGCCCAGGCCGAGGACATCGGGGGCGTCCGCGGCTGGCAGGTCTTCGCCGGTGTCGTCGACTGGCTCACCGATCACTGGGACCGCCCCGACGAGGGCATATGGGAAACCCGCGGAGGCCGCCAGGACTTCACCTACAGCCGCCTGATGACCTGGGTCGCCTTCGACCGTGCCGTCCGGCTCGCCACGGCCCGCTCCCGTCCCGGCGACACCACCCGCTGGCAGGAAGCCCGCGACGCCGTCTTCCGGCAGATCGTCGACCGGGGCTGGAGCGCGGAGCGCCGCGCCTTCGTCCAGCACTACGACACGGACGTCCTCGACGCCTCCCTGCTCCTCATGCCCAAGGTCGGCTTCCTGACCCCCACCGATCCCGACTGGCTGACCACCCTCGACGCCATGGACACCGAACTCGTCAGCGACAGCCTGGTCTACCGCTACGACCCCGCCGCGTCGCCCGACGGCCTGCGCGGCTCCGAGGGCACCTTCAACCTGTGCACGTTCCTGTACGTGGAGGCCCTCGCCCGCGCCGGACGTCTCGAACAGGCCCGCTACGCCTTCGACAAGATGCTCACCTACGCCAACCACGTGGGCCTGTTCGCCGAGGAGATCGGCCCCTCCGGCGAACAGCTCGGCAACTTCCCGCAGGCCTTCACCCACCTCGCCCTCATCGACGCGGCCCTCGCCCTCGACGAGGAACTCGACCGCGCCGAACGCCCGTTCCACTGACCGGCCGCGCCGGCGTCACCGCGGGCCGGACGGTTCCCCCGCGGTCTCCGCGGGCGTCTGCCGGGAGCCCCGCGGCAGCAGCGCCGCGGCCGCCAGCCCCACCAGGCCGATCACCCCGAGGACCGCCATCGCCGCGGCGTAGGCGCCCTGTGAGAGCCCGGAGACCAGGATCGTGCCCGTGACCGCGGTCCCCAGTGAGGAGCCGAGGTTGGAGACGCTGCGCGACACCCCCGAGATCTCGCCCTGCCGCGACTCGGGGAAGCACGACTGGACCACGTTCACCGAGGGGGTGAGCATCAGGCCCAGACCCAGTCCGATCAGCAGCAGACCCGGGGCGAAGGCCCAGACCCCGGGCGTCCAGGCGACCAGGGCCAGCAGCAGGGCGACGCCCGCGATCGTCACGGCGAAGCCGGCCATGATCAGGGTGCGCTGCGGACGCCGCCGGGCCAGCTTCTCGGCGGCCAGTGACGAGGCGAGGATGCCCAGCGTCGCGGCGGTGAAGATCACGCCGGTCTGGATCGCGTCGTAGCCGCGCACCACCTGCAGGTAGGCGGCGACGGTGAACGAGACGCCCATCAGCATCAGCCACTGCGTGTTCTGGGTGACCAGGCCGAGGTTGGAGGTGCGGTTGCGGAACAGGCCGGTCGACAGCAGCGCCTCCCGGCCGCCGCGCTCGCGGGCGCGGACCCAGGCGAAGAACCCGGCCAGTACGAGGGCGCCGGCCGCCAGCAGGCCCAGCGCCAGCCAGCCGTTGTTGTCCACCGCGAGGATGCCGGTCACCAGCAGCACCAGGCCCGCCGCCGACAGCACCGCCCCCACGGTGTCGAAGGGGCGCGCGGGGTCGGGCGGCAGCGGATCGGCGATGCCGCGGCTCAGCACCACGATCACCACGATCACCAGCGCCTGGAACACGAACGCCGCCCGCCAGCTGATCGCACTGGTGATCAGTCCGCCGATCAGCGGGCCCGCCGCCGCGCCGATCCCGCCCATCGCCATGATCGAGCCGAACGCGCGCGCCCTGGACGCGGTGTCGGTGAACAGCAGCGTGGTCAGGATGTAGACCGGTGGGATCAGCAGGGCCGTCCCCACCCCCTCCAGGATCGAGTTCCCGAGGATCAGTACCCCCAGCCCCGGCGCGACCGCGCTGAGCACCGCCCCCACCCCGTACACCACCAGACCCGCCACCAGGCAGCGCTTGCGGCCCCACTTGTCGGTCAGCTTCCCGCCCGGGATCATCAGCGCGGCCATCACGAGCAGGAGATCGTGATGGCGATCTGGACGCCCTGCACCGTGGTGTCCAGGTCCTCGCTGATGTCGTTGATCATCACGTTCATGTTCGAGCCCGCGAAGCTGCAGATGAACTGGGCCAACGCCAGCGGGGCGAGAACGCTCCGCGCGCTCGGCGCAGGTCCTGGAGCTCCCGCAGCAGCCGATCCCGCCATGGCACCGTCCCGTCCGACCGCAGGCCCCGGGGGCCCGAACCCTTGCCGTGCGGCGCCGTCCGCGGACCGGCGCCGTCCGCCGCCACGACCGTCTGGCGAAGGCGCGGGTGGGGAGATCGAGTTGGGGAGTAGCCTGCTCGGGTGCGGCGCTCGGCGCCGGCGGTTCGACCGGACGCGGCCTTGAACGCGGCCCTGTACCCGACGCGGTTCCCCGGGGATGCAGGGACACCACACACACGGGGGACGGGGGACGGGGACACGATGCAGCCGCTCGAAGCCGGAGAGCCCCGGGGCATAGGCGCGTACCGGTTGCTGGGCCGGCTCGGTGCCGGCGGGATGGGCCGGGTCTACCTGGGGCGCAGCGCCGGAGGCCGGACGGTCGCCGTCAAGATCGTGCACCCGCACTTCGCGGCCGACGAGGAGTTCCGCGCCCGGTTCCGCCGCGAGGTGGAGGCCGCGCGGCGGGTGGGCGGTGAGTGGACCGCGCCCGTGCTGGACGCCGATCCGGACGCGGCCGTGCCGTGGGTGGCGACCGGGTACGTGGCGGGGCCGTCGCTGGACCGGGCGGTGGCCGGGCACGGTCCGCTGCCGGAGGTGTCGGTACGGGCCATCGGCGCGGGACTGGCCCGGGCCCTGGTCGCGGTGCACGGGCTGGGCCTCGTCCACCGGGACGTGAAGCCGTCGAACGTGATGCTGACCCTCGACGGGCCGCGGCTGATCGACTTCGGGATCGCCCGGGCCACGGACGGCACCGCCTCGCTGACCTCCACCGGCGTCTCCATCGGCTCGCCGGGCTACATGTCCCCGGAGCAGATCCTGGGCAAGGGCGTCACCGGCGCCTCGGACGTGTTCTCGCTGGGCGCGGTGCTGGCCTTCGCGGCGACCGGGCGGGCGCCGTTCACCGGGGACAACTCCGCGACCCTCCTCTACAAGGTGGTCCACGAGCCGCCGGAGCTGGACGGGGTCCCCGCCGGGGAGCTGCGCGACCTGATCGCGTCCTGCCTGGCGAAGCCGGCGGAGCAGCGGCCGGCGCCCGAGGCGCTCGTGGCGGCCCTGGGCGTGGCCCCGGGCGGCCGGGGGTGGCTGCCGGGACCGCTGGTGGAGGAGGCGAGCCGGGCCGCCGTGGCCCTGCTGGACCTGGACGCCGACGCCGACGCCGCCGGGGGCGGGAGCGGGGGCGGCTCCTTCCCGGAGGCCCCGTCAGGGCCGGTGCCGTTCACCGGGTCCTCCGTCGGGGGGCCCGTGGGCGTCGGCTTCGGCACGCCCGACCCGTCCTACGGGGGACCGGGCCCGCAGGGCTCGCCGTACTCCGCTCCGGCGGGTCCGTACGGCTCCTTCGGCGCACACGGCGGCATGTACGGGGTCCCCACCGAGACGGCGGGCGGCGCGGGCGGCGCGACCCCGCACCCCGGCGCGACGGTCCCGGGGCAGCGGACGGCCGGTTCCGGCGGCGGCCGGGCGAGCCTCAGCGTGGCGGGCCGCCGCTTCAGCTGCACCCTGGTGCTCGGCGCGGCCGTCGCCCTGGTGGCGGTGTCCGGCGGGCTGTACGGGACGGGGCTGCTGCCCGGGCAGGGGGACACCCGGGACGCGGCGGCCGCCAAGCCCCCGGCCACCTCGGCCCCGGACCCCGCCGGCTCCGCCCCCTCGTCCTCCCCCTCCGCACCGAAGGGGAGCCGCAAGGAGGTGCCCGAGGAGTTCATCGGCACGTGGAAGGGCAGCGTCACCACCAGCATCAAGGCCACCACCGAGTTCGAGATCACCATCAAGGCCGGCAAGATCGGCGAGGTCGTCGCCCGGGACAAGTCGGTCCTGCCGGTCCTCGGCACCGACTGCAGCGGCGACTGGAGGCTCTCCTCCGCCACCGACGGCACCCTGGTCCTGAACAGCGCGGGCGGCCCCAACCCCGCCCCCGGCATCTGCTCCGGCGGCTCCGCCGACGAACGCTTCACCCTCAACCCCGGTGGCTCGCTGCACTACAGGTCGGGCGACAGGGGGGCCGGGAACCCGGAGGGCGACCTCACCCGTAGCCCCTGACATCCGCGCACCGCCCCTGGCGTAGGCTGGATCGGTCCGAACCCCTTGACACACCGCCGAAAGGTGACGCACCGGTGACCGACCAGGCCGCTCTCCAGTCTGTCCTCGACCGTGCCGCCGCAGGGGGCCGGATCACCAAGGAAGAGGCCCTCGACCTCTACCGGCACGCCCCGCTGCACGCGCTGGGCCAGGCCGCCGACGCCGCGCGCCGGCTGCGCTACGCCGGTACGGAGCACATCGCGACGTACATCATCGAGCGCAACATCAACTACACGAACGTGTGCGTCACGGCGTGCAAGTTCTGCGCCTTCTACGCGGCCCCCAAGGACACGAAGAAGGGCTGGTCCCGCGACCTCGACGACATCCTGCGCCGCTGCGCGGAGACCGTCGAACTGGGCGGCACCCAGGTCATGTTCCAGGGCGGACACCACCCGGACTACGGCGTGGAGTACTACGAGGAGCACTTCTCCGCCATCAAGAAGGCGTTCCCGCAGCTGGTGATCCACTCCCTCGGCGCGTCCGAGGTGGACCACATGGCCCGCATCTCCGGCGTCAGCGCCGAGGAGGCCATCCGCCGCATCCACGCCGCCGGACTCGACTCCTTCGCGGGCGCCGGCGCCGAACTGCTGCCGGAGCGGCCGCGCAAGGCGATCGCCCCGCTCAAGGAGTCCGGCGAGCGCTGGCTGGAGATCATGGAGCTCGCCCACGGGCTGGGCGTGGAGTCCACCTCCACCATGCTGATGGGCACCGGCGAGACCAACGCCGAGCGCATCGAGCACATCGCGATGATCCGGGACACGCAGGACCGCACGGGCGGCTTCCGCGCCTTCATCCCGTACACGTACCAGCCCGAGAACAACCACCTCAAGGGCCGGACCCAGGCGACCGTCTTCGAGTACCTGCGCATGATCGCGGTCGCGCGGCTCTTCCTCGACAACATCGCCCACATCCAGGGCTCCTGGCTGACCGTCGGCAAGGAGGCGGGCCAGCTCTCGCTGCACTACGGCGCCGACGACCTCGGTTCGATCATGCTGGAGGAGAACGTCGTCTCCTCGGCCGGTGCCAAGCACCGCTCGAACCGCCAGGAGATCATCGACCTGATCCGCAAGGCGGGCCGCGTCCCCGCGCAGCGCGCGACGACGTACGAGCACCTGCTGGTGCACGACGACCCGGCCAACGACCCCGTCGACGACCGCGTCGTCTCGCACATCTCCTCGACCGCGATCGAGGGCGGCACCGCGCACCCCGAGCTGAAGCTCATCTCCACGAACTGACGCCCGCCGATGCTGACGCTGCACACCGCCGAGCTGCTCGTCGCCGGACCGGGATCCGCACCCGTCGAGGGCGGCGCGGTCCTCGTCGAGGGCGACCGGATCGTCCGCGTCGGCCCGTACGAGGAGCTCGGCGCGGCCGTCCCGCACGCCCGGGTCCGGCGCTGGCCCGGGGTGCTCACCCCGGGGCTGCTGGCCCGCGGGGCGGACGTCCTGCTGGAGGGGACGTACTACCCCGACGACCCCTCCGAGACCACCGAGCTCGGCGCCGGCCCGATCACCGGCGCCGAGGCGCTCGCCGCCCTGGAGATGACCGAGGCCCGCTGGGGCCACAGCGCCCGGCGCGGCACGCAGAAACTGCTCGCGCGCGGGGTCGTCGCGGTGGCCGGGCGGTTCACGATCCCCTCGGTGCGCACCGCGGTGGTCCGCTCGGGCCTCACCGTCGTGCCTCCCGTGCCGTACGGGGGCGCGCCGTCCCTCGACCCGTTCACGGGGCTCCGCACCCCGCAGGAGGCCTTCCACGGGGAGCTGCGGGAGGGCGCGGCGGCCCGTTTCGCGGTGTTCGCCGTCGCCGGGCCGGCGGAGCTGCCCGAGCGGGGCGCGAGCACGTGCGTGGCCACCGTCATCGCGGGCCGGCTGCTGCACCGCCGCCGCTGATCCGTCCTCAGGGGACGCGGGGGCCGGCCAGGTAGGTGCCGTCGGCGGAGTAGGGCCAGGCGTTCGAGGTGCAGCCGAGCAGGCCCTTGATCTGCTGCATCATCGCGGGGGCGGGCGCTCCGGGGCGCGGGCAGGTCTCGTGCTCGTGGCCGAGTTCGTGGCCCACCTCGTGGTTGACGATCAGCGCCCGGTACTCCTGCGGGGATCCGCTGAACTGGGGCGAACCCTCCTGCCAGCGCTTGAGGTTCACCACGACGGTGTGGCCGACCCGGCAGTTCGTCTCCCCGACGAGCTCCGGGGTGACCACCTCGCACAGCCGGTCGGTGGTACCGGGGGTGGCGATCTTGACGACGAAGTCCACGGGTTCCCCGCGGCCGGCCAGCCGGAAGCCGTACGCGGGGTCGCGTATCCAGCCGCGCCGGTCCCCGAGGATCGCCTCGACGGCGCGGGCCGCGCCGTCCGGGTCGACCCCGCTGCCGTTCTCCACCTCCACCCGCCAGCGCAGCGCCGGCCCCTTGCCCTGGGCCTTCCCGCCTGCCGAGGAGGCCGTGAACCCCACCGAGGGGGAGGTGCCGGGCCCCTGGGCGCCGCCGCCGGTGTTCCCCTCGGCGTTCCCCCGGTCGGAGCGGGCCGGGGGGCGTGCGTCGGCGGGGCGGTCGTGCGCCGGCCCGAGCCGGTAGGCGGCGACCGACAGGGCGGCTAACGCCGCCGCCCACAGGACCGTGCGGCGCAGCCGCCTGCGCCGCTCGATCCGTCCCGCGCTGAGTGACTGGCCTGTCGGCATCCTGAAACCCTTTGTTCGGTATGTCCGTCCAGTGTGCCCGGCAGGCCTGTGGCCGCGCCGGACCCGGGGCAGCCGTCCGGGCGGGGCGGGGGCCTGAGAGGATGGGCCCGTACCCGCCGAACCGCAGATCCACCGAGCACCGAGGGGCCAACGCCAGTGACAAGGGCTTCCCTGGACAAGCAGCCGCACGAAGTCGCCTCCATGTTCGACGGTGTGGCGGCCAACTACGACCTCACCAACGACGTCCTCTCCCTCGGGCAGGCCCGGCTGTGGCGCAAGGAGGTCGCCAAGGCGGTCGCCGCCCGCCCCGGCCAGCAGGTGCTCGACCTGGCCGCCGGAACCGCGACCTCCTCGCTGCCCTTCGCCGCGACCGGCGCCTACGTGGTGCCCTGCGACTTCTCCCTCGGCATGCTGCGCGAGGGCAAGAAGCGCAACCCGTGGCTGCCGCTGACGGCGGGCGACGCGACGAAGCTGCCGTTCAAGGACGACGTCTTCGACACCGTGACGATCTCCTTCGGGCTGCGCAACGTCCAGGACACCGACGCCGCGCTGGGCGAGCTGTACCGGGTGACCAAGCCGGGCGGACAGGTCGTGATCTGCGAGTTCTCGCAGCCGACCTGGGCGCCGTTCCGGACGGTCTACACCGAGTACCTGATGCGGGCGCTGCCGCCGGTGGCCCGCGCGGTCTCCTCCAACCCCGACGCGTACGTGTACCTCGCCGAGTCCATCCGCGAGTGGCCCGACCAGCCCGCGCTGGCCGCCCTGCTGCAGAAGGCCGGCTGGGGCCGGGTCGCGTGGCGCAACCTGAGCGGCGGCATCGTGGCGCTGCACCGCGGGGTCAAGGAGTAGCGCACGGTGGAGACCCGGCCCTTCGACTACGCGGCGCTGCTGGAGCGGGTCGCGGCCGACGTCGCCCCGCTGGTGGGCAGCGGCACCCCCGCCGAGTACATCCCGGCACTGGCGTCCGTGAACCCCGGGCAGTTCGGGATGGCGCTCGCCGACCTGGACGGCAACGTCTTCGGGGCGGGGGACTGGCGCGTCCCCTTCTCCGCCCAGTCCGTCACCAAGGTCTTCGCGCTCGCCCTGGCGCTCGCGGAGGGCGGCGACAGCCTGTGGGAGCGGGTGGGCCGGGAGCCCTCCGGCAACCCGTTCAACTCCCTTGTCCAGCTGGAGTACGAGAACGGCATCCCCCGTAACCCGTTCATCAACGCGGGGGCGCTCGTCGTCACCGACCGGCTGCAGACCCTGACCGGCGACGCGAGCAGCGAACTCCTGGAATTCCTCCGCGAGGAGAGCGGCAACCCGGACATCGGCTTCGACGCGGAGGTGGCCGCCTCGGAGCACGAGCACGGCGACCGCAACGCGGCCGTCGCGCACTTCATGGCCTCCTACGGCAACATCGACAACCCCGTACCGGCGCTGCTGGACCACTACTTCTGGCAGTGCTCCATCGAGATGAGCTGCGCCGACCTCGCCCTGGCGGGCGGCTTCCTGGCCCGGCACGGGCTGCGCGCGGACGGCTCCCGGCTCCTGACGCGCAGCGAGGCGAAGCAGATCAACGCGGTGATGCTGACCTGCGGGACGTACGACGCGGCGGGCGAGTTCGCGTACCGGGTGGGGCTGCCGGGCAAGAGCGGGGTCGGCGGCGGCATCGTCGCGGTCGTCCCGGGCCGCTGCAGCCTGGCCGTCTGGAGCCCGGGGCTCGACGCCCAGGGCAACTCGGTCGCGGGCGTCGCGGCCCTCGACCGCTTCACGACCCTGACGGGCCTGTCCGTCTTCTGACGCGCCGGCTCCGTCCGGCGTCCCCGAGCCGGGTCGTCCACAACTGCAAGTAATCTCAGACGATGATCATCCTTTCCTGTCACGAAGTGACCAAGAGCTTCCGCAGGCACTCCGTGCTGGAAGGGGTCCATCTCAGCCTGGAGGCCGGCGAAATCGTCGGCCTCCTCGGGCTCAACGGTGCGGGCAAGACCACCCTCATGCGGGTGATCACCGGGCTTTCCACCCCCGATTCCGGTGAGGTGCGGCTGTTCGGGGACGCCCTGCCCATGAGGCCGCGGCAGCTCGACCGGCTCGGTGCCGCGCTCGACGCGCCCGCCTTCCACCGGTGGTCCACCGGACGCGCCATGCTGCGCACCCTGCTGGACACCGCCGGGCTTCCCGACGGCGGGCGGATCGCCCGTACGCTCAACCGCGTCGGCCTGACCGGCGCCGCCGACCGCCGCCTCGGGACGTACTCGCAGGGCATGCGGCAGCGGCTGGCCATCGCCGCAGCGCTGCTCAAGCAGCCCGATCTGCTGATCCTCGACGAGCCCACCAACGGGCTCGACCCCGAGGGACTGCGCATGGTGCGGCGAATCGTGGCCGAGGAGGCCGCACGCGGGGCCGCCGTCCTCGTCTCCAGCCACCAGCTCGACGAGATCCAGCGGATCTGCCACCGCGTGATCATGCTCGCCCAGGGCCGCGTCGTCGCCGCCGGCACTCTCGACGCGCTCGGCTACGACCCGGAAAGCGGTCCGGCCGCCTTCGAGGACTGGTTCTTCGGGCTCGTCGGAAACGGCGGCAGCCAGTGAACCGCCTCGTCCGGGCAGAGACCCGGCGGCTGCTGCGGCACCCGCTCGCCCTCACCCTCGCCACGCTGTTCGTCTTCGGCTCCCTCTACTGCGCCTGGGTGAGCCAGAACATGGCCTCGTACAACATCACGCAGGTGCAGGCCAACCTCGACTACCTCCCCCGATCGTGTGATTCCGCGCAGAACACCCCGGAGCAGAAGGCCAAGTGCCTCGCCGAAGTGCCCCTGCAGGCCGTCGGGCTGGAGCGGATCCAGGACAGGTTCACCGCCGAAGGAGTGCGGGCCGCGCAGGCTCAGCACCCCGTGGGCGCCCTGCTGTGGACCGTACGGCTGCTGACGTCCATCCCGGGACTGGCGCTCCTCGTCATGCTGGCGGCCTTCTCCGTCGCCGGCGAGTGGAGCCGGGGCAGCATCGTGCCACTGCTCCTCTACGAGTCCCGTCTCGGCCGGCTGCTCGCCGCCAAGGCCCTGGCCGTCTGGCTGTGGAGCCTCGTGCTGCTCTGCGTATCCGGCGCGGTGACCGCCGCGTTCGGCTTGCTCTACGGCCGTGACGCCTACCCGCTGCCCTCGTCCGGAGCTCTCGGATCCGTCCTCGCGGACACCGGGCTGGGCGTACTGGCCGGGGCCGCCGTGCTGGCCGGGGCCGCAGCCGTCGCCGTCGCCGTGGCCGCACTGCTGCGCCAGCCGATGCGAACCTTCCTCGCCGGGATGCTGCTGCTCGTCCTGGTGGTCCGCACCTCCGCCGCACCCGGGCTGGGCGCCTGGCTGCCCGGCGGCGCGCTCGCGGACCTCGTCGGCTTCGGCGCCGTCGATGGGGTCTGGGACCACTTCTGGATCTCCACGGACCCTTCCACCGCCCCCGTCCTGCTCCGTCTCCTGCCGACCCTGGCCCTCATCGCCCTGCTCTGGGCATGGCTGGACCGTCTCAACCGGACGCGGGACCGCGCCTGATGGCCGGTACCCGGCGCCGGCCGGCCCGCGGGGAGGGGACCGCCTGGGCCGGCGAGCTGCGGACCCTGTGGACCGCTCCCGTGTGGGGGGCGACCGCCGCCGCGATGGTGGTGGTCCTGGCGCTGGCCGCCCGGCTGTGGATCGCCGGGGCCTCGTACGGCGTGGTCGACCCCTCGGTCTCGGCCCTGACCTCGCTCCCGGCCGCGCTGCGGGCGGCGGCCTGGCAGTTCGCGACCCTGCTCGGGCTCGTCCTCACGGGCGTGGTCGTGGCCACCAGCCTCGGCCAGACCCTGGAGGGCGGTACCTGGAGCGCCCTGCGCCTGTTCGAGAACCGCGTCGGCGTGCTGTGGGCCCGCAAGGTCGGCGCCGCGCTCGCTCTCTCGCTCGCCGCGCAGATCGTCACCGGCGTGCTGCTGTGGCTGGCGACCTCGGCCCTCGCCAGGCTGTGGCCGGTGCGGCCCCGCGTGGTGGCGCCGGGGTTCGCAGCCGTGCCCGTCCATGCCCCGCCGCCCGTGCCCGTCGAGTCCGCGACCTGGGGCCAGGCCGTGGGCGCGATCGCCGGCGCCCTCCTCGTCCAGCTCCTCTTCGTCTCCCTGGCCGGATGCGCGGCGGCCCTGATGCGCAGCGTCATCGGGACCATCGCGCTCGGAGTGGGGCCCCTGCTGGTGACCGCGCCGCTCGTCCTGCTGCCGACGGCGCCGTTCCTGCCGCACCGCTGGATCGCGGACCTGCTGAACCTGCCCGCCGAGGCCCAGTACCAGCTGTACCTGTGGAACCAGGCCCCGCCCGATCCGGCACGCCTGACCGGGGGCCTCGCCCTCGCCGGGGGCGCGGCCCTGGCCGCCGTGGCCGCTTGGGCCGCGCTGCGCTCCGAGCGCGCCCTGCGTCCCGTCGACTGACCGTTCCGGTCAGCGGGCCGGTCCTACGACTCCGTGAGGGGGAGTTCGTAGCGGCGGCCCTTGCGGCGGCCGCCCGGGAGGGGGAACGTGGCGGCCAGGGTCATGCCCAGCCGCTCCGCCACCGCCGCCGAGCGGACGTTCGCGTCGTCGATCATCGCCACCACCTTCGGCACCCCCGCCTCCCGCACCCGCTCCAGCGTCGCCAGCGCCGCGGCGTACGCGTAGCCCCGCCCCCACGCCTCGCGCCCGAGCCGCCAGCCGATCTCGATCTCGCCGACCGGGCCCCACTCCTTGTGCGCGGGCCACGGCTGCGCCCCGGTGAAGCCGAGGACCTCGCCCTCGGCGTCCAGGAGCGTCCACAGGCAGTACCCGAGCTGCGCGTCGTGCATCCGCTGCCGGGCGGTGATCTCCTCGTAGTGGGACAGCTCGGCCGGGCCGCCGAGGAACTCCATCACGTCGGGGTCGTCGAAGACGTGGTGCCAGGCGTGCGCGTCCTCGTCCGTCGGCACGCGCAGCGTGACGTCGGGGAGTGGCCGGGTCGGTGAGGTGGTCATCGGGGCAGCCCTTCGGGATCGCGATCTCTCTCGCTGCATAGACTGCGTCATGTCCCGTGCCGTTGGGCACCCCTTATCGAGCCTTCGGGAGACCCCGCAGTGACCGAGCCCCTCTCCGAACACTCCGCGGATGTGATCGTCGTCGGGGCCGGGCCCGCCGGCTCCACGACCGCGTACCACCTCGCCCAGGCCGGACTGGACGTCCTGCTGCTGGAGAAGACGGCCTTCCCGCGCGAGAAGGTCTGCGGCGACGGTCTGACCCCGCGGGCGACCAAGCAGCTGGTGTCGATGGGAATCGACATCTCCGAAGAGGCGGGCTGGCTCCGCAACAAGGGTCTGCGGATCATCGGCGGCGGGCAGCGGCTCCAGCTGGACTGGCCGGAACTGGCCTCGTACCCGGACTACGGACTCGTCCGCAAGCGTGACGACTTCGACGAGACCCTGGCCCGCCAGGCGCAGAAGGCCGGGGCCCGGCTGTACGAGCGCTGCAACGTCGGCGAGCCGGTCCGCGACCCCCGTACCGGGCACATCACGGGCGTTCAGGCCAAGCTGGGCGAGGAGAAGACCCCGGTCACCTTCCACGCCCCGCTCGTGGTCGCGGCGGACGGCAACTCCTCGCGGCTGTCGCTCGCGATGGGCCTGCACCGGCGCGAGGACCGTCCGATGGGCGTCGCGGTGCGCACGTACTTCACCTCGCCGCGGCACGACGACGACTACCTGGAGTCCTGGCTGGAGCTGTGGGACCGGCGCGGCCCGCAGGACCGGCTGCTGCCCGGCTACGGCTGGATCTTCGGCATGGGCGACGGCACGTCCAACGTCGGCCTCGGCATCCTCAACTCCTCCTCCGCCTTCAAGGAGCTGGACTGGCGCGAGGTCCTCAAGGCCTGGTGCGCGTCGATGCCGGAGGACTGGGGCTACACCCCGGAGAACATGACGCAGCCGATCCGCGGCGCGGCCCTGCCGATGGCGTTCAACCGTCAGCCGCACTACACCAAGGGCCTGCTGCTGGTCGGTGACGCGGGCGGGCTCGTCAACCCGTTCAACGGCGAGGGCATCGCCTACGCGATGGAATCCGGGCAGATCGCCGCAGAGGTGATCGTGCAGGCTCACGCGCGGGCCACCCCGGCGCAGCGGGAACTGGCGCTGCACGGCTACCCGAAGGTGCTGAAGGAGACGTACGGCGGCTACTACACGCTGGGCCGCGCCTTCGTGAAGCTGATCGGCAACCCGACGGTCATGAAGATCGCCGCGCAGCGCGGTCTGACCCACCCGGTGCTGATGCGGTTCACCCTGAAGATGCTGGCGAACCTGACCGACCCGACGGGCGGCGACGCGATGGACCGCATCATCAACGGCCTCTCGAAGGTGGCCCCGAAGGCCTGATCCGGGCCTGGGGCGCATCGAGCCGCCTCCCGGGGGTCCGGGGGGCGGCTCAGTCGTTCCCGGGGCCCTCGGGGGCGTCCTGGGCGTCGTGTACCGCGCGTACGCAGCGGGTCAGCAGGACCAGTCCGGACACCAGCAGGGCGCCCGAGAGGGTCCAGCCGAGGGCCAGGGTGAGGGGATGCCCCGGTTTGTGCCAGGGGCGGGCGGTGGTCAACAGCCAGCCGCCGACGGCGAGGAGGGCGAGCCCGGCTGCGGCCGGGACGGCGGTGGGGTCGTCGCCGGTGCCGTGGTCCTCGTAGGACCGTCTGCTCACCGGGTCACCACCTCCAGGTCTCGGTCCGGCGCCCGCCCATCTTCTCAGGGCCCCGGGGGCTTGGGTACCGCGTCACCGACCGGGGTGCGCGGGCGGCGGGGCCGGGGTGTGCGGGCGGGCTCGCGGGCGGCGGTGCCGGGGTGCGCGGGCGGCGGTGCCGGGGCGTGCCGGAGGGCCGGCACTCCGCCCCCGAGCGGGGGAGTGCCGGCCCTCGTGGCGACCGGAAGGATCAGAGGACGCGGACGGCGCCCGTCGGCATGTCGTAGCTGAGGTTGCGCTCGACGATGCCGGTGCTGGGGTTCTGCGCGCCGACGAACTTGCCGCCGCCGACGTAGATGGCGACGTGGTAGGCGCTGCCCTTGGGGCCCCAGTAGAGGATGTCGCCGGGCTGCAGGTTGCTCAGCGAGACCGAGGAGCCGGCCAGCGACTGGTCCTGGGAGGTGCGGTCCAGGCTGATGTTGGCCTGGCGGTAGGCCGCCTGGACCAGGCCCGAACAGTCGTACGCGGAGGAGCCGGTGGCGCCCATGACGTACGCCTTGCCGATCTGGGCGCGGGCGAAGTTCACGATGGCGGCGGCGGAACCGGTGGCCTTGGAGGAGGAACCGGTGCTGGCGGAGCCGCTGCCCGAGCCGTTGGAGGTGAAGCCGCTGTCGTCCGACGCGGAGGCGTTGGTCAGCGAGCTGCGGCCGGAGCTGCGGGTGGCGCGCTCGGCCTCGGCCTTGCGGTCGGCCTCCTGCTTGGCCTTCTGCTCGGCGGCCTTGGTGGCGTCTTCCTTGGCCTGCTTCGCCTCGGCGGCGGCACCCGTACGGGCGCTCTCCTCCTGGGCGTTCAGCTCGCCGGTCACGGCGGCCTCTACGGCGGCGACGCGGGTGTTCTCGGCGGCCGTGTTGACGGCGCTGGAGACCTCGGCGCCGAGGTTCAGGTCGAGGACCGGCATTTCGAGCGTCGTCTCGGCCACGGGCTCGGGGGACGAAGGGGTCGCGCTCGCGGTGCCGGCCATGGCGAGGGTGCTGAGGACGCCACCGGCAACTCCGGCGCGAACCGCGAGCTTCGAGGCGCTACGGCGCGGCTTCCGGTGGCTGGGTATGTGAGCGGTGTGGGACATGGGACAACCGCTATCAGGGGTGCCGGGTTTCCTTCAAGAAACGTGGTCTGCGCCACAGTTGCGGAATCCGGGCGCGAACCGGGCGCGTCGCGACTCTTATTGACGCCGTAACGGGCGAAACGGACACACCTTCACAAGGCTGTGATCATGGGTTTTCAGCAATAAGTCCGAATTGATCCACTGCCTACCATCGACGCGCACAGATGGCCAAGCCCCCTTTTCACGGTCTCGATCCGGTGTGGTGCAGGTCACAGTTACCTCCCGTCGTGAGGGCGCTGTGGCCGGTCCGTGATCCGACCGTGAACTTGCCGTGCGGTTCGTGAACGGATGCACAGCATCGACCACCCCGTTCCCTCACCGTCGACTCTCGGCCACCGCGTCCACTCCCGTACCCCCGGGCCCCCCGACCGGGGGACGCGGGTTCCCTTATCACCTGGGCGGGAGACGGGCCAATTTGCCTGCAGCGGACATCATTTGATAGGGCGACGCGCCTTTCACCTGGGATGACGGGCCCGGATGTCACCTTTGGTGATCATGTGGATGCCTTGCGTACGAAGATCGCCCCTCGGCGGGCTTCATGATCGTTCGTCGGGTGGTGGAGATCACAAACTCGGTGTTGTTACCCGTGTCGCAGATCACAGACCGGCAGGCATAAGATGCGCACCAGCCCGGCTTGTGAACTGCCTCACATGCGGTCCCCCGGCTCCCGGGGCGATCTTCACGAGGCGGAGCTCACCCGTCGCCGGCGCAGCGGTCCAACGGTCAAGGACGACTGGAAGGAGCGAGGAGCGTGAATGCGTACGCACCCATCCTCGTGCTCGGCGCCATCGGCGCAGGGTTTGCGATCTTCTCCGTGGTCATGGCCACGCTGATCGGCCCAAAACGGTACAACCGGGCGAAGCTTGAAGCCTACGAGTGCGGCATCGAACCCACGCCGATGCCCGCCGGGGGCGGTCGCTTCCCCATCAAGTACTACCTGACGGCGATGCTCTTCATCGTCTTCGACATCGAGATCGTCTTCCTCTACCCCTGGGCCGTCACCTTCGACTCCCTGGGGATCTTCGGGCTCGTCGAGATGCTCCTCTTCGTGCTCACCGTCTTCGTCGCCTACGCCTACGTCTGGCGCCGCGGCGGCCTGGAATGGGACTGAGGGGCTGAATTTTCCATGGGACTGGAAGAGAAGCTGCCGAGCGGCTTCCTGCTGACCACCGTCGAACAGGCCGCGGGCTGGGTGCGCAAGTCATCCGTCTTCCCGGCCACCTTCGGCCTGGCGTGCTGCGCCATCGAGATGATGACCACCGGAGCCGGCCGCTACGACCTGGCCCGCTTCGGCATGGAGGTCTTCCGCGGCTCCCCGCGCCAGGCCGACCTGATGATCGTCGCCGGACGGGTCAGCCAGAAGATGGCGCCGGTGCTGCGCCAGGTGTACGACCAGATGCCCGCCCCGAAGTGGGTCATCTCCATGGGCGTGTGCGCCTCTTCGGGCGGAATGTTCAACAACTACGCGATCGTCCAGGGCGTCGACCACATCGTCCCGGTGGACATCTACCTCCCCGGCTGCCCGCCCCGCCCCGAGATGCTGATGGACGCGATCCTCAAGCTCCACCAGAAGATCCAGGGCTCCAAGCTCGGCGTGAACCGGGAAGAGGCGGCGCGCGAGGCGGAGGAGGCGGCCCTCAAGGCCCTCCCCACCATCGAGATGAAGGGGCTGCTCCGGTGAGCGACGACCCGGCCGTCGAGAACGGCAACAACGTCCCCGCTCCCCGCACCTCGGCCGGGCCCGAGGTGATCGGCGTCCGCAAGGGCATGTTCGGGGCGGAGGACGGCGGCGACACCAGCGGCTACAGCGGCCTCGTCCGCACCGTGGCCCTGCCCGGGGCGTCCGCGCGCCCCTACGGCTCCTGGTTCGACGAGGTGGCCGACGAGCTCGAAGGCGCCCTGGAGGAGCAGGACCTGCTCCCCGCCCACGCCATCGAGAAGACCGTGGTGGACCGCGGCGAGCTCACCTTCCACATCGCCCGCGAGCACCTCGTACGGGTGGCCTCCACCCTGCGCGACGACCCGGCGCTGCGCTTCGAGCTCTGCACCGGGGTCAGCGGGGTCCACTTCCCCGGCGACAAGGGCCGCGAGCTGCACGCCGTCTACCACCTGCGCTCGCTCACCCACGGCAGGCTCGTCCGCCTGGAGGTGTCGGTCCCCGACGCCGACCCGCACCTCCCGTCCCTGGTGGCGGTGTACCCGACCAACGACTGGCACGAGCGCGAGGCCTACGACTTCTTCGGGATCGTCTTCGACGGCCACCCGGCCCTCACGCGGATCATGATGCCGGACGACTGGCAGGGCTTCCCCCAGCGCAAGGACTACCCGCTCGGCGGCATCGCCGTCGAGTACAAGGGCGCCCAGATCCCGGCTCCCGACCAGCGGAGGTCGTACAGCTGATGAACACCCCGAACGCATCGCACCCTGCGTCCTCCCGCGAGACCACCGAGGGCACCGTCTACACCGTCACCGGCGGCGACTGGGACGAGATCGTCCAGTCGGCGGCCCGCGCGGACGACGAGCGCATCGTCGTCAACATGGGCCCCCAGCACCCTTCCACCCACGGGGTGCTCCGGCTGATCCTGGAGATCGACGGCGAGACGGTCACCGAGGCCCGCTGCGGCATCGGCTACCTGCACACCGGCATCGAGAAGAACCTCGAATTCCGCAACTGGACGCAGGGCACCACCTTCGTCACGCGCATGGACTACCTGACGCCGTTCTTCAACGAGACGGCGTACTGCCTCGGCGTCGAGAAGCTGCTCGGCATCACCGACCAGGTCCCGGACCGCGCCACCGTCATCCGCGTCCTGCTGATGGAGCTCAACCGGCTCTCCTCCCACCTGGTGTGCATCGCCACCGGCGGCATGGAGCTGGGCGCGACCACGATCATGATCTACGGGTTCCGGGACCGCGAACTGATCCTGGACATCTTCGAGCTGATCACCGGCCTGCGCATGAACCACGCGTTCGTCCGCCCCGGCGGCCTCGCCCAGGACCTGCCCCCCGGCGCGGTCGACCAGCTGCGCGAGTTCGTGAAGACCATGAAGAAGAACCTGCCGGAGTACGACAAGCTCGCCACCGGCAACCCCATCTTCAAGGCCCGCATGCAGGACGTGGGCTACCTCGACCTCACCGGCTGCATGGCCCTGGGCGCCACCGGCCCGATCCTGCGCTCGGCCGGGCTGCCGCACGACCTGCGCAAGTCGGACCCGTACTGCGGCTACGACACCTACGAGTTCGACGTCCCCACCACCGAGAGCTGCGACTCCTACGGACGCTTCCTGGTCCGCCTGGAGGAGATGCGCCAGTCCCTGCGGATCGTCGAGCAGTGCCTGGACCGGCTGGAGCCCGGCCCGGTCATGGTCGCCGACAAGAAGATCGCCTGGCCCGCCCAGCTCGCGATGGGACCCGACGGCCTCGGCAACTCCCTCGACCACATCAAGAACATCATGGGCACCTCCATGGAGGCCCTCATCCACCACTTCAAGCTCGTCACCGAGGGCTTCCGGGTACCGGCCGGACAGGTGTACGCCGCCGTCGAGTCCCCCAAGGGCGAGCTCGGCGTGCACGTCGTCTCCGACGGCGGAACCCGCCCCTACCGGGTCCACTTCCGCGACCCGTCCTTCACCAACCTGCAGGCCATGGCCGCGATGTGCGAAGGCGGCCAGGTCGCCGACGTCATCGTCGCCGTCGCCTCCATCGACCCCGTGATGGGAGGCGTCGACCGATGACAGACGTCAGTCTGGGGATGCCCCAGCTTCCGGCCCCCGACTTCCCGGCCGACGTACGAGCCCGGCTGGAGGCCGACGCCGCCGAGGTCATCGCCCGCTACCCCGACAGCCGCTCCGCGCTGCTGCCGCTGCTGCACCTGACGCAGTCCGAGGAGGGCCACGTCTCGCGCACCGGTATCCGCTTCTGCGCCGAGGTGCTGGGCCTGACCACCGCCGAGGTCACCGCGGTCGCCACCTTCTACACGATGTACCGGCGCAAGCCCTCCGGCGACTACCAGGTCGGCGTCTGCACCAACACCCTGTGCGCCGTCATGGGCGGCGACGCCATCTTCGACGAGCTCAAGGAGCACCTGGGGGTCGGCAACAACGAGACCACCCCCGACGGCAAGGTGACGCTGGAGCACATCGAGTGCAACGCGGCCTGCGACTACGCCCCCGTGGTGATGGTCAACTGGGAGTTCTTCGACAACCAGACCCCCGAATCCGCCAAGGCCCTGGTCGACGACCTGCTGGCCGGCCGCCCCGTCGAACCGACCCGCGGCGCTCCGCTGTGCACGTACAAGGAGACCGCCCGGATCCTGGCGGGCTTCCCGGACGAGCGCGAGGGCGCGGTGGCCGCGAGCGGCGGCGCCGGCCCCGCCTCCCTGATCGGACTGCGCATCGCCCGCGGCGAGGCTCCGCACGCTCCGGTCGTGCACCCCCGCGGCGAGGCGCGCGGCGAAGCCACCGCAGAGGGAGGGGAGTGATGAGCGTGTCCACTCCGAAGGAAACGCACGGGGGCACCTCCCAGCCGGAGGCTGGGGGAGGGACCAGCCCGGAGAAGCTCCTCGCACCCGTCCTGTCGGCGTTCTGGGACGAGCCCGAGTCGTGGACGCTGGAGACCTACCGGCGTCACGAGGGGTACGAGGGCCTGCGCAAGGCGCTCGCGATGACCCCGGACGAGGTGATCGCCTACGTCAAGGACTCCGGACTGCGCGGCCGTGGCGGCGCGGGCTTCCCCACCGGAATGAAGTGGCAGTTCATCCCGCAGGGCGACGGCAAGCCGCACTACCTCGTCGTGAACGCGGACGAGTCGGAGCCGGGAACCTGCAAGGACATCCCCCTCCTCTTCGCCAACCCGCACTCCCTCATCGAGGGAATGATCATCGCTTGCTACGCGATCCGGTCGGAGCACGCCTTCATCTACCTGCGCGGCGAGACCGTCCCCGTACTGCGGCGCCTGCACGAGGCCGTGCGCGAGGCGTACGCGGCCGGGTACCTCGGCAAGGACATCGGCGGCAGCGGACGCGACCTCGACATCACGGTGCACGCGGGAGCGGGCGCGTACATCTGCGGCGAGGAGACGGCACTGCTCGACTCCCTCGAAGGCCGGCGCGGTCAGCCCCGGCTGCGTCCCCCCTTCCCCGCGGTCGAGGGGCTCTACGCGTGCCCCACTGTCGTCAACAACGTCGAATCCATCGCCTCGGTTCCCGCGATCCTCAACAAGGGCAAGGACTGGTTCAAGGCGATGGGGACGGAGAAGTCCCCCGGCTTCACCCTCTACTCGCTGTCCGGGCACGTCGCCGGCCCCGGCCAGTACGAGGCGCCCCTCGGCATCACCCTGCGCCAGCTCCTCGACATGAGCGGCGGCATGCGCCCCGGCCACCGGCTGAAGTTCTGGACCCCCGGCGGCTCCTCCACCCCCATGTTCACCGACGAGCACCTCGACGTCCCGCTGGACTACGAGGGCGTCGGCGCGGCCGGCTCCATGCTCGGCACCAAGGCCCTCCAGTGCTTCGACGAGACCACCTGCGTGGTGCGCGCCGTCACCCGCTGGACCGAGTTCTACGCCCACGAGTCCTGCGGCAAGTGCACGCCCTGCCGCGAGGGCACGTACTGGCTCGTCCAGCTGCTGCGCGACATCGAGGCCGGCAAGGGCGTCATGTCCGACCTCGACAAGCTGAACGACATCGCCGACAACATCAACGGCAAGTCCTTCTGCGCCCTCGGCGACGGCGCCGCCAGCCCCATCTTCTCCTCGCTGAAGTACTTCCGCGCGGAGTACGAGCAGCACATCACGGGCAAGGGCTGCCCCTTCGACCCCAAGAAGTCGACCCTCTGGGCTGACTCGGAGGTGAACGCATGACCGTCGCCACGAACGCTCCGGCCGGTGGCGGAGAGGCCGCCGGCCGGCCGCAGGACGAGAACACGGTGTCCCTGACCATCGACGGGCTCGAACTGTCGGTCCCCAAGGGCACCCTCGTCATCCGGGCCGCCGAACAGCTCGGCATCGAGATCCCCCGGTTCTGCGACCACCCCCTCCTCCCCCCGGCCGGCGCCTGCCGCCAGTGCATCGTCGAGGTCGAGGGCCAGCGCAAGCCGATGGCCTCCTGCACGATCACCTGCACCGACGGCATGGTCGTCAAGACCCAGCTCACCTCCCCGGTCGCCGACAAGGCCCAGCGCGGGGTGATGGAGCTGCTGCTCATCAACCACCCGCTGGACTGCCCCGTCTGCGACAAGGGCGGCGAATGCCCCCTGCAGAACCAGGCGATGTCCCACGGCAACGCCGAATCGCGCTTCGAGGGCCACAAGCGCACCTACGAGAAGCCCGTCGCGATCTCCACGCAGGTGCTCCTGGACCGCGAGCGGTGCGTGCTGTGCGCGCGCTGCACCCGCTTCTCCAACGAGATCGCCGGCGACCCCATGATCGAGCTGCTGGAACGCGGCGCGCTCCAGCAGGTCGGCATCGGCGAGGGCGACCCCTTCCAGTCGTACTTCTCCGGCAACACCATCCAGATCTGCCCCGTCGGCGCCCTCACCTCGGCCGCCTACCGCTTCCGCTCCCGCCCCTTCGACCTCGTCTCCTCCCCGAGCGTGTGCGAGCACTGCGCGGGCGGCTGCGCGACCCGGACCGACCACCGGCGCGGCAAGGTGCTGCGCCGCCTCGCCGCCGAGGACCCCGAGGTCAACGAGGAGTGGATCTGCGACAAGGGCCGCTTCGGGTTCCGCTACGCGCAGCGCCCGGACCGGCTGACCACCCCGCTGGTGCGCGGCGCCGACGGCGTCCTCGCCCCGGCGAGCTGGCCGGAGGCCCTGGAGGCCGCCGCGAAGGGACTGGCCGCCGCGCGCGGCCGGGCCGGGGTGCTGACCGGAGGCCGGCTCACCGTCGAGGACGCCTACGCGTACGCCAAGTTCGCCCGGGTCGTGCTCGACACCAACGACATCGACTTCCGGGCCCGGGTGCACAGCGCGGAGGAGGCCGACTTCCTGGCCGCCACCGTGGCGGGCACCGGCAAGGACCTCGACGGCACGGGCGTCACGTACGCCTCCCTGGAAGCGGCGCCCACCGTGCTGCTCGCCGGGATCGAGGCCGAGGAGGAGGCCCCCGGGGTCTTCCTGCGGCTGCGCAAGGCCCACCGCAGGCACAAGCAGCGGACCTTCGCCCTGGCCCCCTTCGCCACCCGCGGCCTCGCCAAGGCGGGCGGCACCCTGCTGGCCGCCGCCCCCGGCACCGAGCCCGAGTGGCTGGACGCCCTCGCGACCCGGACCGGGCTGGAGGCCGGCGGCGACGAAGCCGCCGAGGCGCTGCGCCGGCCCGGCTCGGTCCTCGTGGTCGGGGAGCGCCTGGCGGGCGTGCCCGGCGCGCTGACCGCGGCCGTTCGGGCCGCGACGGCGACCGGGGCCCGGCTGGTGTGGATCCCGCGCCGGGCGGGGGAGCGGGCCGCCGTCGAGGCGGGTGCGCTGCCGTCCCTGCTGCCGGGCGGCCGCCCGGCCACCGACCCGCGGGCCCGAGCCGAGGTCGCCACCGCCTGGGGGCTGGACGAACTCCCGCACCGCTACGGCCGGGACACCGGGCAGATCGTGGAGGCGGCCGCCACCCGCGAGCTGTCCGCCCTGCTGGTCGCGGGCGTCGAGCTCGCCGACCTGCCGGACCCGCGGCGGGCCAGGACCGCCCTGGAGGAGGCCTTCGTGGTCTCCCTGGAACTGCGGCCCGGCGAGGTCACCGACCACGCGGACGTGGTCCTGCCAGTCGCCGCCGTCGCCGAGAAGACCGGCACGTTCATCAACTGGGAAGGCCGGGTCCGGCCGTTCGAGGCCGCCCTCAAGCCCGACCAGATGACCCGCCGGCTCGCCCCCGCCGACGCCCGGGTGCTGCACATGCTGGCCGACGCGGCCGACCGGCCGATCGCGCTGCCCGACGTACACGCCGTACGGCGCGAGCTGGAGCGGCTCGGTCCCTGGGAGGGGGAGCTCGCGGCGGAGCAGTCCACGGCCACCGAGCCGCTGCCCCGCCCCGGCGCGGGCGAGGCGGTCCTCGCGGGTCACCGGCTGCTGCTGGACCGGGGCCTGCTCCAGGAGGGCGACGACGCCCTGGCCGGCACCCGGCACGAGGCGAACGCCCGGCTGTCGGCCGCCACGGCCGCCGAGGCCGGCGTCAAGGACGGCGACGTCCTCGCCGTGACCGGCCCGGCCGGCTCGGTGGAACTCCCGCTGAAGGTCACCGGGATGCCCGACCGGGTGGTCTGGCTCCCGCTGAACTCCACCGGCCGCGGCGTCCTCGCCGACACCGGCGCCCGTCCGGGCACCCTCGTGCGGATCGGCCCGGCGACCCCGGCCGACAGCAGCGACCCCGATGCGGAGGTGGGCGCGTGAACGCGGTACAGCTCGCTGCCGAGGACCTCTCCCTGTTCGGCAGGGACGTCTGGTGGCTGGTCCTCGTCAAGGCGGTGTTCTGCTTCGCCTTCCTGATGGTGACCGTGCTCTTCTCCATCGTGTGGGAGCGCAAGGTCGTCGCCTGGATGCAGCTGCGCATCGGCCCCAACCGGCACGGGCCCTGGGGCATGCTCCAGTCGCTCGCCGACGGGGTCAAACTGATGCTGAAGGAAGACCTGATCGTCAAGCGGGCCGACAAGGTCGTCTACGTCCTGGCCCCGATCATCGCGGCGATCCCGGCCTTCATGGCCATCGCGGTGATCCCCTTCGGCCCGGCCGACGACCAGGTGTCCATCTTCGGGCAGCGCACCACGATGCAGCTGACCGACCTGCCCATCGCGATGCTCTACGTCCTCGCCGTGGCCTCCGTCGGCATCTACGGCATCGTGCTCGCGGGCTGGTCCTCCGGCTCCACGTACCCGCTCCTCGGCGGCCTGCGCTCCTGCGCGCAGATGATCTCGTACGAGATCGCGATGGGCGCGGCCTTCGCCTCGGTGTTCCTCTACTCCGGGTCGATGTCGACCTCGGCGATCGTGGAGGCGCAGGCGGACCGCTGGTACATCGTGCTGCTGCCGGTGTCCTTCATCATCTACGTCATCACGATGGTCGGCGAGACCAACCGCGCCCCCTTCGACATGCCGGAGTCCGAGGGCGACCTGGTCGGCGGGTTCAACACCGAGTACTCCTCCATCAAGTTCGCGCTGTTCATGCTGGCCGAGTACGTCAACATGGTCACCGTCTCGGCGGTCTCGGTCACCCTCTTCCTGGGCGGCTGGCGGGCCCCGTACCCGATCAGCCACTTCTGGGAGGGCGCGAACCACGGCTGGTGGCCGATGCTCTGGTTCGTCATCAAGGTGCAGCTGCTGCTGTTCTTCTTCATCTGGCTGCGCGGCACGCTGCCCCGCGTGCGCTACGACCAGCTGATGAAGCTCGGCTGGAAGGTGCTGATCCCGGTCTCCGTGGTGTGGCTGATGCTGGTCGCCACCGTCCGGGCGCTGCGCAACGAGCGCTACGACTTCAGCGAGATCGTCCTCTACGTGGGCGGGGCGGTCGTCGCGATCCTGCTGCTCTCCTTCGTCGCGGACCTCTTCCGCGACAAGCGGGAGAAGGCGGCGGCCGAGGAGGCCGGCGAGGCCGCGGCGGCCGGGACCTTCGACCCGATGGCGGGCGGGTTCCCCGTACCGCCCAAGCCCGGCCAGCACCTGGCGCCCGTACCGCGCCGGCGGCCCCGCGCGGAGCGGGAGCTGATCGTCAGCGGCGGGGCGAACCCCGACAGCGACCGAGAGGAGGGTTGAGACGTGTCTGAGGAAAAGTGGCAGAACCCGGTGGCCGGGTTCGGCGTGACCTTCAAGGCCATGTTCAAGAAGCGCCTCACCGAGCAGTACCCGGAGCAGGAGAAGACCACCGCTCCGCGCTTCCACGGACGGCACCAGCTCAACCGCCACCCCGACGGTCTGGAGAAGTGCATCGGGTGCGAGCTGTGCGCCTGGGCCTGTCCCGCCGACGCGATCTACGTGGAGGGCGCGGACAACACCGAGGAGGAGCGTTACTCCCCGGGCGAGCGGTACGGGCGGGTCTACCAGATCAACTACGCCCGCTGCATCCTGTGCGGGCTGTGCATCGAGGCCTGCCCCACCCGGGCGCTGACGATGACGAACGAGTTCGAGCTCGCCGACTCCAGCCGCGAGGCGCTGATCTACACCAAGGAGCAGCTCCTCGCGGGTCTGACCGAGGGCATGGTGGAGACCCCGCACTCGATCTTCCCGGGGACGGACGAGCAGGACTACTACCGGGGACTGGTGACGGGCGCAGCCCCGGGCACGGTCCGGCAGGTGGCGGTCTCCAAGGGCGAGACGGCCGCCGGCTCCGCCGAGGAGGTGCAGGCATGAGCGTCCTCGCCGCCTCCGGCGCCACCCTCACCTCCACGGGCGAGGCGGTGCAGTTCTGGGTGCTGGGCACCGTCGCCGTCATCGGCGCGCTGTGCACGGTCCTGATGCGCAAGGCCGTCCACAGCGCCCTCTGCCTCGCCGGGACGATGATCATCCTGGCGGTGTTCTACCTCGCCAACGGGGCGTACTTCCTGGGCGTCGTCCAGGTCATCGTCTACACCGGCGCCATCATGATGCTCTTCCTCTTCGTGGTCATGCTCGTCGGCGTCACGGCGGCGGACTCGCTCAAGGAAACCCTCAAGGGGCAGCGCTGGTACGCCGTCCTGTGCGGGCTCGGCTTCGGCATCCTGCTGATCGCCGGCATCGCCAACGCCGGGCTCACCCACTTCAACGGGCTCGGCCGGGTGAACTCCGCCGGACACGTCCAGGGCCTGGCCGAGCTGATCTTCACCCGCTACATCTTCGCCTTCGAGATCACCGGCGCCCTGCTGATCACGGCGGCCGTCGGCGCGATGGTGCTCACCCACCGCGAGCGCACCGAGCGGGCCGCCACCCAGCGCGAACTCGCCGAGAAGCGCGTGCGCGAGGGCGTGCAGCTCCCGCCGCTGCCGGCCCCCGGCGTCTACGCCCGGCACAACGCGGTCGACGTGGCCGGCCTGCTCCCGGACGGCACCCCGTCCGAGCTGACCGTCAGCAAGACGCTGCGGGCCCGCGGGCAGGTCCGCGACGTGTCGGGCCAGGCCCTGGACGACCTCAAGGCGCTGGAGCAGCGCTCCGCGGAGCGCCTCGGCCGTGAGGAGGCCTCGAAGTGAACCCGGTCAACTACCTGTACCTGGCGGCCCTGCTGTTCACCATCGGCGCCTCCGGTGTGCTGATCCGGAAGAACGCGATCGTGCTGTTCATGTGCATCGAGCTGATGCTCAACGCGTGCAACCTCGCGTTCGTGGCCTTCTCCCGGATGCACGGCAACCTCGACGGCCAGATCATCGCGTTCTTCACGATGGTCGTCGCCGCCGCGGAGGTCGTGGTGGGCCTCGCGATCATCGTGTCGCTGTTCCGTACCCGCCACTCGGCCTCGGTCGACGACGCCAGCCTGATGAAGCTGTAAGGGGCGCTCACCGTGGAGAATCTGATTGCGCTGCTGATCGCGGCGCCCCTGCTCGGAGCGGTGGTGCTGCTCTGCGGCGGCCGGCGCCTCGACAAGGCCGGGCACTGGCTCGGCACCCTGTTCGCCGCCGTCTCCTTCGGCATCGGCGTCGTCCTGTTCGCCGACATGCTGGGCCGCAGCGCCGATGACCGGACCCTGCACCAGTTCCTGTACACCTGGATCCCGGTGGAGGGCTTCCAGGCGGACATGGCGTTCCAGCTGGACCAGCTGTCGATGACCTTCGTCCTGCTGATCTCCGGCGTGGGCACGCTCATCCACATCTACTCCATCGGCTACATGGAGCACGACGAGCGCCGCCGCCGCTTCTTCGGCTACCTCAACCTGTTCGTCGCGGCGATGCTGCTGCTCGTCCTCGCCGACAACTACCTCCTGCTGTACTTCGGCTGGGAGGGCGTGGGCCTGGCCTCGTACCTGCTGATCGGGTTCTGGCAGCACAAGCCCAGCGCGGCCACGGCAGCGAAGAAGGCCTTCCTGGTCAACCGCGTCGGTGACATCGGCCTGTCGATCGCGATCATGCTGATGTTCACCACGTTCGGCACCTTCGCCTTCGAGCCGCTCTTCGCAGCGGTCGGCGGGGCCACCGAGGGCAAGCTGACGGCCATCGGCCTGATGCTGCTGCTGGCCGCCTGCGGCAAGTCGGCGCAGGTGCCGCTGCAGTCCTGGCTCGGCGACGCGATGGAGGGCCCGACCCCGGTCTCGGCCCTGATCCACGCGGCGACCATGGTCACCGCCGGCGTCTACCTGATCGTCCGCTCGGCCGCGATCTTCAACGGGGCGCCGGACGCCCAGCTGGTGGTCACGGTCGTCGGCGCGGTCACGCTGCTCTTCGGTGCGATCGTCGGTTGCGCGAAGGACGACATCAAGAAGGCCCTCGCCGGGTCCACGATGTCGCAGATCGGCTACATGATCCTCGCGGCGGGCCTCGGCCCGATCGGCTACATCTTCGCGATCATGCACCTGGTCACGCACGGCTTCTTCAAGGCGGGCCTCTTCCTCGGCGCCGGTTCCGTGATGCACGGGATGAACGACGAGGTGGACATGCGCAGGTACGGCGGCCTGCGGACGTACATGCCGGTCACCTTCGCGACCTTCGGCCTCGGCTACCTCGCCATCATCGGCTTCCCGGGACTGTCGGGCTTCTTCTCCAAGGACAAGATCATCGAGGCGGCCTTCGCGAAGGGCGGCACCGAGGGCTGGATCCTCGGTGGAGTGGCCCTGCTGGGCGCGGCGATCACCGCCTTCTACATGACCCGGGTCATGCTCCTCACCTTCTTCGGCGAGAAGCGCTGGCAGCCGGACGCGGAAGGCCACCCCCCGCACCCGCACGAGTCCCCGAAGTCCATGACCGTCCCGATGGTCGTGCTCGCCTTCGGCTCGGTCTTCGCGGGCGGGTTCTTCTCGATCGGCGACCGGTTCGTGGACTGGCTGGAGCCGGTCACCGGGGACGCGCACGGCAACCCGCCGATCAGCGCCCTGACGGTCACCCTGTCCACCATGGTGGTCCTGGTGATCGGTGTCGCCATCGCCTGGGGGATGTACGGCCGCAAGCCCGTCCCGGTCGTCGCCCCGCGCGGCTCGCTCCTCACCCGGGCTGCCCGCCGCGACCTGTACCAGGACGACTTCAACCACGTCGTGCTGGTGCGCGGCGGAGAGCACCTGACCCGCTCGCTCGTCTACGTGGACCACAGCCTGGTCGACGGAGTCGTCAACGGGACGGCCGCCTCGGTCGGCGGGCTCTCGGGCCGGCTGCGCAAGCTGCAGAACGGCTACGCCCGCAGCTACGCGGTCTCGATGTTCGGGGGCACGGCGATCCTGATCGCCGCGACCCTGCTGATGAGGGCGGTGTGAGATGAGTTTCCCGCTTCTGACGGTGACGGCGGCCGTGCCCGCGGTCGGCGCGGTCCTCACGGCGGCCGTCCCGGCCGCCCGCAGGACCGCCGCCAAGTGGCTTGCGCTGCTGTTCTCCCTGGCCACGCTGGCCCTGGCCGTGCTGGTCGCGGTCCGCTTCGAGCCCGGTGGCGACCGCTACCAGCTCACCGAGTCCCACGCCTGGATCCAGGACTTCGGCGTCCGCTACGAAGTGGGCGTCGACGGCATCGGGGTGGCGCTGATCGCGCTCACCGCCGTGCTGATCCCCTTCGTCATCGGCGCCGGCTGGAACGACGCCGACCCTCTGGAGACGTCGAACTCGCGCTGGCGGCCGACGCAGGGCTTCTTCGCCCTGATCCTGATGGTCGAGGCGATGGTGATCATCTCCTTCGAGGCCACCGACGTCTTCCTCTTCTACATCTTCTTCGAAGCCATGCTCATCCCGATGTACTTCCTCATCGGCGGCTTCGGGGACCGGGCCCACGCGGGCACCGACGAGAACGCGGCCGCGCAGCGCTCCTACGCGGCGGTCAAGTTCCTCCTCTACAACCTGGTCGGCGGTCTGATCATGCTGGCCGCCGTCATCGGGCTGTACGTGGTCGCCGGGAACTTCTCCCTCCAGGAGATCACCGCCGCCCGCGCCGCCGGCACCCTCGACATGGCCACCAACACCGAGCGGCTCCTCTTCCTCGGCTTCTTCTTCGCCTTCGCGGTGAAGGCCCCGCTGTGGCCGCTGCACACCTGGCTGCCGAACGCGATGGGCGAGTCCACCGCCCCGGTCGCCGTCCTGATCACCGCGGTCGTCGACAAGGTCGGCACCTTCGCGATGCTCCGCTTCTGCCTCGGGCTCTTCCCCGACGCGAGCAAGTGGGCCACCCCGGTGATCCTCGTCCTGGCCCTGATCAGCATCGTCTACGGCGCGCTCCTCGCGGTCGGACAGCGGGACATCAAGCGGCTGGTCGCGTACGCGTCGATCTCGCACTTCGGCTTCATCATCCTGGGCATCTTCGCGATGACCTCCCAGGGCCAGTCGGGCGCGACGCTCTACATGGTCAACCACGGGATCTCGACGGCCGCGCTGATGCTGGTCGCCGGATTCCTGATCTCCCGGCGCGGCTCGCGGCTCATCGCCGACTACGGCGGCGTCCAGAAGGTGGCCCCGGTCCTCGCCGGCACCTTCCTGATCGGCGGCCTCGCCACCCTCTCCCTGCCGGGCCTGGCGCCCTTCGTCAGCGAGTTCCTGGTACTGGTCGGCACGTTCGCCCGCTACCCGGTCGTCGGGATCATCGCCACCGTCGGCATCGTGCTGGCGGCGCTCTACACCCTGGTCCTGTACCAGCGCACCATGACCGGCCCCGTCAAGGAGGAGGTCTCCGGCATGCGGGACCTGCGCCTGCGCGAGGTCCTCGTGGTCGCCCCGCTGATCGCGCTGCTGATCGGACTGGGCGTCTACCCGAAGGTGCTCACCGACATCGTCAACCCGGCGGTGGAGCACACCATGTCGGACGTGAAGCAGACCGACCCGAAGCCCGAGGTGGCCGTCGAGGCCAAGAATGGGGAGGCGGCCAAGTGAGCACCGCGACTGCTGCCCAGGCCCTGCTGAACCTGGCGGCCAACGGACCGGCCGACAAGATCCCGGCCCCGCACATCGAGTACGCGCAGCTGGCGCCCACGCTGATCGTGGTGGGCGCGGCCGTCGTCGGAGTCCTCGTCGAGGCCTTCGTCCCGCGCAAGTCCCGTTACCTCGTCCAGGTGTTCCTGGCCGTCGCCGCGCTGGCCTCGGCCTTCGCGGCGGTCGTCGGCCTCGCCGCCGGCGGCTACGGCAGCACCAAGGCCCACATCGCGGCCATGGGCGCGATCGCCGTGGACGGCCCGGCCCTGTTCCTCCAGGGCACGATCCTGCTGGCCTCGATCGTGGCCGTGTTCACCTTCGCCGAGCGCCGCCTGGACCCGGCGGCGCACGGCAACCGGGTGGACTCCTTCGCCGCGCAGGCCGCGTCGGTACCGGGCAGCGAGAGCGAGAAGGCCGCCGTCAAGGCCGGGTTCACCACCACCGAGGTGTTCCCGCTGGCCCTGTTCGCGATCGCCGGCATGCTGATCTTCCCGGCGGCCGACGACCTGCTGACGCTGTTCATCGCGCTGGAGGTCTTCTCCCTCCCGCTGTACCTGCTCTGCGCCGTCGCCCGCCGCCAGCGGCTGATGTCGCAGGAGGCCGCGGTCAAGTACTTCCTGCTCGGCGCGTTCTCCTCCGCCTTCCTCCTCTTCGGCATCGCGCTGATCTACGGCTACGCGGGCTCGGTCTCCTACGCGGTGATCGCCGACGTGGTCGACGGCACCGTCGCCAAGCTCGACCCGGCCCTGGCCTCCACCATGGGCAACGACGCGCTGCTGCTGATCGGCGGTGCGCTGATCCTGATGGGCCTGCTCTTCAAGGTCGGCGCGGTCCCCTTCCACATGTGGACCCCGGACGTCTACCAGGGCGCCCCGACCCCGGTCACCGGCTTCATGGCCGCCGCGACCAAGGTGGCCGCCTTCGGCGCGCTGCTGCGCCTGCTCTACGTGGTCCTCCCCGGTCTGCGCTGGGACTGGCGGCCGGTGATGTGGGGCGTCGCGATCGTCACGATGCTGGCGGGCGCGGTGATCGCCGTGACCCAGACCGACGTGAAGCGGCTCCTGGCGTACTCCTCGATCGCGCACGCGGGCTTCATCCTGGCCGGTGTGATCGCGACCTCGGCGGAGGGCGTCCAGTCCGTCCTGTTCTACCTGCTGGCCTACTCCTTCGTGACGATCGGCGCCTTCGCGGTGGTCACGCTGGTGCGCGACGCGGGCGGCGAGGCCACTCACCTGTCGAAGTGGGCGGGACTGGGACGGCGTTCGCCGCTCACCGCCGCCGTGTTCGCGGTGTTCCTGCTGGCCTTCGCCGGCATCCCGCTGACCTCCGGCTTCGCGGGCAAGTTCGCCGTGTTCAAGGCGGCGGCGGAGGGCGGCGCGGGGGTGCTGGTCGTGGTCGGTGTGATCTCGTCCGCGATCGCCGCGTTCTTCTACATCCGGGTGATCGTGCTGATGTTCTTCAGCGAGCCGAAGGCCGACGGCCCGACCGTGGCCGTCCCCTCGCCGCTGACGATGACGACCATCGCGGTCGGCGTGGCCGTCACCCTGGTCCTGGGTCTGGCCCCGCAGTACTTCCTGGACCTGGCGGGCCAGGCGAGCACGTTCGTGCGCTGACCCTCCCGGTCCGCGCGGAAGGGCCCGGCTCCCTCGGAGCCGGGCCCTTCGCGTGGGCGGACGGCTACTCGGGCCGTGGCCGCTTCGGCGTGATCGCGTCGAGGTCGAGATCGACGGGGAAGGGGACGGAGACCTTCAGGCGGTCGTGGAAGATGCCGGTGGCCACGTACTTCCGGGTGGCGGGATCGAGTTCGTAGACGTAGACCACGGCCCGGCCTTCCTTGTTCTCCACACGCCAGAAGTGGAGGATCCCGGCCCTGGCGTACTTCAACGGCTTCGTTTCGCGGTCACGCCCGATGGAGTCGGGGGAGACCACTTCGATGGCCAGAACCACGGCCCCGGCGGGGAATCGCGTTTGTTCCAGAGCATCGACGACATCCGCGCGCACGACGACGACGTCCGGCTCGGGCCGATTCAGCTTGTCGATGTCGATGGTGAATTCGCGGAAGACCTCGAAGTCGTCAGGGGCCACCGATTGCAGTTGCCACTTGCACAAGTCGATGGCCCGCTCGTGGAAGACGCTCTGCGGGCTCACGAAGATCAGGCTCCCGTCGATCAGCTCCGTGTGCGGAGGCAGATTCGGAAGCGTGTCCAGGTCGTCCGCGGTCCAGCCGCCCGCAGGCGGGATCGGCCAGCGCGGCCCCGGTTCTGGTTCAGGCTGCGGCGCTGCGGATTCGACGCTCATCAGTGCTCCCATGGGGCAGAGTCTCGCGAGTGCGACCAGCGTATCGCCGGGCAATCGCGGAACCCCGTCCATTCGGGTGAGTCATATGCGGGAGGCAGTTGACGACGCCGGTCGGTGCCGCCTAGTGGCCGTGCGCGTGCGTCGACGGGTTGGCGGCGCCCGGTACCTGCGGGGGCTTGTTCGGGCAGGGCAGGGCCGGGTTCCAGTTGTGGAAGCGGCCCGCCGGGTTCTTCTCGTACGCCCACATGTGCAGGTCGTAGTGCTTGGGCATGCCCGTCCAGTGGCCGGGCATCGGCCCGTCGAAGGGGAGTCCGAACATGCTGGGCCGGTCGTCGGTGGTCGTCAGGTCCTGGTCGCGGTCGGTGGACATCCACTCCACGGTCTGGAGCTTGCGCCGGCCGTTGCGGTCCTTCGTGTAGCTGTAGAGGAGCGCGGTCGGCTTGGCGGGGTCCTTCGAACCCCAGTAGGCCTCCTTGACGTAGTGGTAGCCCATGGAGCCGACCCCGAACGGGTTGCTCATGCACGCCTCTCCGTGCGGGACGTACCCGTCCTTGATGGCCTCCCGCTCGTCCACGTACTTCGCCGTCACCGCCATCGCCGTCGCCATGTCCCGCATGGCCTGCCGGTTGCGCGGGTCGGGCGCGGGGCCGTCCACCGCGTGGGCCGCCGGCACGGCGGCCAGGCCGAGCGACACGGCGGCCGCGCAGGCGAGAACGGGCTTCAGGCTGCGAACGGGCATCGGAACTCCTGGTGGGGTGGGGCCGTTTCATCCACCTTCGCCGTGGTTCGTACGGCCTGCACCCGGCGGGCCTCCGAACGGGGGCGCCGCTTCCTCTAAGGGGTGGCGGCGGGAGCCTGGGCGGCCGGGCGGGGCCGGGTGGTGCCGGGGCGGCACGTGACCTTCGTGTTGAAGGGCTCGAAGCGTCCGGCGGGGTTGTCCTTCCACAGCCACAGGTGCAGCGAGTAGTGGACCTTCTGCCCCGGGAAGCGCGGGGGCAGCGGGCCGCGGAAGGGCTCCCCGAACAGGGACGGACGGTCGTCGTCGGTCTCCACCAGGCCGTCCTTGTCCACGACCATCCATTCGAGGCCCGCCAGGCGCCACCGGCCCTTGCCGTCGCCCTCGTAGAGCAGGGCGGTGGGCCTGGCCGGGTCGACGGAGCCGTCGTAGGCGTGGTTGAAGTGCGGGTAGCCGAGGGAGCCGGCGCCGCCCGACGGGTTCATGACGCAGTACTTGTCGGGGACGTACCCGTCGGCGACGCCGACGCTGTGCCGGTGGTACTTGGCGGTCGCCCGGTAGGTCAGGGCCAGTTGGGCGGAGGGCGCGAGCCGGGACGACGGCCCGGCGGGCGGGGCCGGCGGGGCGGGCGCGGCGGCGGCGGCCGACGGCGCGGCCGCCAGCGTCGCCGCGGCCGCGAGGGCGAGCGGGATGAGCTTCGCGTTGCGAGGGGGCATGCGAGCAGCGTCACCCGCCCCGTCGGGCCCCGCCACGGGTGGGGGAGCGTACGGGTGGTCAGGCCGCTCGGGCGACGTACGCGCGGACGTCGGCGTCGGTGTCGGCGACCGCGGTGGCCAGCGCCGCCCGCGCCCCCGGGGCGTCCCGGTGGGCGAGCAGCGCCAGCACGGCGGCCTTGCGGACGTCGGCCTCGGGATCCGCCAGGGCCCCGGCGAGGGCGGCCACCGCGGTGGAGGGCGCCGCCGCGGCCAGCGCCGCCGCCGCCCCGGCCCGCACCCGCCAGGCCGGATCCGAGAGCGCCGCCACGGCGGCCGGAGCGTACCCGGGCGGGCACCCGACCGCCCCGAGCGCCCCGAGCGCGGCCCCCCGCACGACGGGATCCGGATCCCGCAGCAGGGCCCCGAGCGCGGCGTGCACGGGAGCGGGCTCCGGCCCGGGGGACCCGTCGGGCCCGGTGGGCGGGGTGAGCGAGGCCAGGCCCTTGGCCACGGCCACGCGGACCTCCCGGGACGGGTCCGCCGTGGCCGTCGCCAGTTCCCGGACGGCGTCCACCGAGACCAGGGCCCGTACGGCGTGTACGCGGACCTCCGGTTCGGGGTCGGTCAGCGATGCCGCGTACAGCGCGGCGTCGCCCAGCCGCAGCGCGCGCAGGGCCTCCAGGGCCGCCGCCCGGACCACGCCGTCGGGCACCGCGAGGGCGGCGCGCAGCCCCGCCCGCAGCGCCGGGTCGCCCGGCAGGACCTCCAGCAGTTCCCGCAGCGCAGCGGCCGCGGCGGCCCGTACCGGCGCGGCCCGGTCCCCGAGCCGGTCGGCGAGCGCCGGGCCCGCCCCGGCGGGGACGGTCTCCCCGACCGCGGCGACGGCCGCGGCCCGCACCGCCGGGTCCGGGTCGTCGAGGTAGGGGCGCAGCGTCGCCAGGTCGGGGGTCTCCTCGGCGAGCGCGAGCAGCTCCAGGATGCGCGGCGAGCCGCCGGGCGAGGTGACCCCCGCGGGCCCGTCCCCGGGCACCGCCCCACCGGCTCCATCAGCCCCATCAGCCCCACCGGCCACGGCCGCCTGCCCGGCCGGGCCGTCCGCGCCCACCGGGCCCGCCGCGCCCGGCCGTCCCGCCGGTCCCGCCGGTCCCGCCACCGCCACCGGTGTCAGGGCCGTCTCCCCCAGCGGGCGCGACGGGCCGCCCCGGGGGGTGAACTCCGGGACCGGGACCACGTACGGTTCCACCGGCCGGGCGGTGAACTCCATCCCGCCCGAAGCCCCCTTGCGCAGGTCCAGGTGGTACAGCCAGTCCTCGTCGGCGCGCTCCGGATGGTCGAGCCGCTCGTGGTACAGCCCCCAGCGGGACTCCGTGCGCGTCAGCGAGGCCCGCGCCGCCATCTCCGCGCAGTCCCGGATGAACGACACCTCCGCGCACCGCATCAGCTCGTGCGGGGTCCGCGCGCCCATCTCCGCGATCTCGCCGCTCATCCGGGTGAAGGCCTCCACCGCCAGCGACAGCTTCGCCCCCGTCTTCGGCGGGGCGACGTAGTCGTTGACGAACCGCCTCAGCTTGTACTCCACCTGCGGCTGCGGCGGCCCGTCCGGATGCCGCAGCGGACGGTAGACCAGCTCGTGCGCCGCCGCCACCTGGCCGGCCGGCAGCTCGCCCTCGTACGCCGTGTACCGGGCGGCGTCCTCCCCCGCCAGGTCCCCGAAGACGAACGCCCCGATCATGTAGTTGTGCGGCACCGAGGCCAGGTCCCCGGCCGCGTACAGCCGGGGCACGGTGGTGCGGGCGTGGTCGTCGACCCGGACGCCCGACGCCGAGTGCCCGCCGCACAGGCCGATCTCCGAGATGTGCATCTCGATGTCGTGCGTGCGGTAGTCGTGGCCCCGCCCCGCGTGGAACGTGCCGCGCGTCGGCCGCTCGGTGGTGTGCAGGATCGATTCGAGGGAGGACACCGACTCCTCCGGGAGGTGGCTGAGCTTCAGGTACACCGGCCCCCGGTCCGAGGCGAGTTCGGCCGCGAACTCCGCCATCATCTGCCCCGACCAGTAGTCGGAGTCCACGAACCGCTCGCCGTGCCGGTTGACCTGGTAGCCGCCGAAGGGGTTGGCGACGTAGGCGCAGGCCGGCCCGTTGTAGTCCTTGATCAGCGGGTTGATCTGGAAGCACTCGATCCCGGTGAGCGCCGCGCCCGCGTGGTAGGCCATGGCGTAGCCGTCACCGGCGTTGGTCGGGTTCTCGTACGTCCCGTACAGATATCCGGAGGCCGGCAGACCGAGCCGCCCGCAGGGGCCGGTCGCCAGGATCACCGCGCCCGCCCGGACCGTCACGAAGGCACCGGTGCGCGTGTTGAAGGCGGCGGCGCCGATCGCCCGGCCGTCGTCCGGGGAGGTGAGCACGCGGACCGGCATCACCCGGTTCTCGATCCGGATCCGCTCGCGCATCTCGCGCCGCCGCAGCTGCCGGTAGAGCACCTTCTTGACGTCCTTGCCCTCCGGCATGGGCAGCACGTACGAACCGGAGCGGTGCACCTGGCGGACCGCGTACTCGCCGTGCTCGTCCTTCTCGAACTTCACCCCGTACGACTCCAGCCGCCGCACCATCGCGAACCCGCGGGTGGCGGTCTGGCGGACGGTGGACTGGTCGACGACGCCGTCGTTGGCGCGGGTGATCTCCGCGACGTAGTCGTCGGGCTCGGCGCGGCCGGGCACGACCGCGTTGTTCACCCCGTCCATGCCCATGGCGAGCGCGCCGGAGTGGCGCACGTGGGCCTTCTCCAGCAGCAGGACGCTCGCCCCGCGCTCGGCGGCGGTCAGCGCGGCCATCGTGCCGGCGGTGCCGCCGCCGATGACGAGGACGTCGCAGGAGAGTTCCTCGGCGTCGCCGATCGCGGGAATGTCCACGGTGGGTGTCCTTCGGGGTTCGGGAGTTCAGAGCGAGTTGACGATCCGCCGCCGCAGCGCCGAGCGGTCGGCGCCCCGGTCGCGCGGACGGGGTACGGCGAGCACCTCGCCGCTGCCCAGCAGGGCGACGCGGTCGCCGAGGTGCAGGGCCTCGTCCACGTCGTGGGTCACGAAGACGACGGTGGCCCCGGTGCCCGCGAGGACGTCCACGAGGAGGTCCTGCATGCCGGCGCGGGTCTGGGCGTCGAGCGCCCCGAAGGGCTCGTCCATCAGGACGGCACGGGGCCGCGCGACGAGGGCGCGGGCCAGCTGGACGCGTTGGCGCTGGCCGCCGGAGAGCTGGTGGGGGAGCTTGTGCGCGTGCCCGGCGAGGCCGACCCGGGCCAGCCAGGCCTCGGCGGTGCGCCTGCGGCGCTCGCGGGGGGTGCCGGGGCCTTCCGGGAGGTCGGGCCGGCCGATGGCGAGGGGGAGTTCCACGTTGGCCCGTACCGTGCGCCAGGGCAGCAGGGCGTCCTCCTGGAAGACCAGCGCCCGGTCGGCGTCCGGCCCGGTGACGGGCCGTCCGTCCTGTTCGACGGCCCCGCCCAGCGGCGGCAGCAGCCCGGCCAGGGTCCGCAGCAGGGTCGACTTCCCGCATCCGGAGGGGCCTACGACGGCCAGCACCTCACCGGCTTCGACCGTCAGGTCGACCCCGTCGAGGACCACGCCCCCACGGTGCCCGAGCCGCGCCCCGCGCAGGGCGAGCACGGCGCCGGCGGGCCCGGCGGCGACATCGGACGGACTCATGGGGCCACCTCTCGTGCGCTGCTCCGCGGGACGGGCCCGTGGTCGTGGGGACGGCCGGCGAGGACGTGCCCGGCGACTCCGGGGGCGGACCGCCCCCGGCCCCCGCCCTCCACGCCGGCCGCGATCCGCCCGTCGGGGTCCCGCCCGGCCGGGATCCGCCCGGCCTCGGTCCGCTCCGGGCGGGGCCGCAGGCGGGCCGGTGCGGGGGCCTCGCGGGAGGGGAGCCAGTGGGTCAGGCGGCGGCCCGTCCGTTCCACCAGGGTCGACGTCAGCCAGCCCAGCGCCCCGATCGTGGCCATGCCGACGAAGACGCCCGGGTAGTCCACCACCGTGTAGTCCTGCCAGGTCCGGTACCCGACCCCGTACTCGCCGGAGATCATCTCGGCGGAGATCACACAGATCCACGAGACCCCCACCCCCACCGACAGTCCGCCGAAGATCCCCGGCAGGGCCCCCGGCAGGACCACCGAGAACAGCACCCGCCACCGGCTCCCGCCCATGGTCAGGACCGCCTCCTCCCACACCGGGGACAGCGCCGCCACCGCGTGCCGGGTCGAGACCAGCACCGGGAAGAAGGCCGCCGCGCAGGTGATGAAGACGATCCCCTGCTCGTTGGAGGGGAACAGCAGGATCGCCACCGGCACCAGCGCGATCGCCGGGACCGGCCGCAGCACCTCCAGCACCGGGGTCAGCAGGTCCGAGGCGAGCCGGGAGCGGGCCACCGCGGTGCCCGCCGTCACGCCGAGGACGGCGGCGAGCGCGAAGCCCGTCACGATCCGGCGCAGGCTGTCCGCCAGGTCCTGCCAGTACGGGCCCGTCGCCGCCCGTTCGACCAGCTTCGACGCCACCTCCCCGGCCGTCGGGAACTGCTCGAACCGCAGCCACAGGTTCACGTCCAGCGAGGTCAGCGCCTGCCACAGCGCGAGCGCCGCCAGCAGCGAGGCCGCGCGCAGCGCCCGTCGGCCGGCGCTCATCCGGCCAGCTCCACGGCCTCGGCGTAGCTCACGGTCCGCGCCCCGGAGTCCTGGTGCCGCTCGGTGTACGCCCTCGCGCCCGCCGCCGTGACGAAGGCGCGCAGATCGCCGCCCTCGGTGACCCATACCGCGCGGTCGGCGAACCAGAGGGTGCCGGTCACGGCGTCGGGGACGTACGCGGCCCTGACGTCCGCGCCGCGCGCCGCCCGCAGGAGCTCGCGCGGGGTGGCGTACGTCTGCGTGGAGGACCGCCCCTTGAGCCACAGCTCCGGCCGGGCGCCCGCCGCGAGCCCGTAGCGCGGGCCGGCCGCCGCGACGCGCCCGAGCGGCTCCGGGTCGACGAAGGCGTCCACGTCCACGTCACCGAGCAGCTTGGCGTCCTTCAGGACGGGCACGTCCTGCTTGAGCGCCTCGATCAGCTCGGGGCGCAGGGCCGGGTCGAAGGTGGCGATGCCGTTCGCGCCGTTGTAGAGGTAGACCACCTCCGCCGGGAGGCCGGTCTCCTTGGCCACCGTTTCGGCGGAGGCCACCGGTTCGGTCCGCAGGTGCTCCGTGGCCCGCTGCTGGGCACGCAGGAAGTCGTCCACCACGCCGGGGCGCCGCTGGGCGAACCTCTCCCGGACGGTGACCCCGTGGAAGGTCGGCAGGTTCAGCTCGGCGCCGTCGTAGAGGGCCTTGGCCTTGCCCTCGTAGGCGAGCTGCCCGGGCCAGGTCACGAACTGGGAGAGGGCGTCGGCGCTGCCCGCCTGGAGGGCCGAAGCCCCCACGCTGGGCTGCTGGTTGAGTTTCTGGATGCCGCTCGCGGGGTCGATCCCGGCCCGCCGCAGGGCCCGTACGAGGGTGCCGTCGGCGGCGGAGCCCACGCTGGTGGAGACCTTCTTGCCGCGCAGGTCGGCGAGGGACTCCAGCTTCGAGTCGGGCGCCGTGACGATGGTGTTGAGGCCGCCGCGCAGGTTGTAGCCCGTCACCGACACGAGCCGGGTGGGTTGCTTCAGTTCCTTGCCGCGGGCCGCGTTGATGAGCAGAGGGAAGTCGCCCATCGAGCCGATGTCGACCTTCCCGGCGGTCATCTGGGCGGTGATCGGGGCGCCGGTCGCGTAGTCCTGCCAGTCCACCCGGTACGTGACGCCCTCGCGCCGGCCGCGGGCGGCGAGCTCCTGCTCGAAGTAGCCCAGGGAGCGCAGCAGGGTGCCGGCGGTGACGGTGTTGATGGTCTTGGACTGGTAGCCGACGGTCACGGTGACGGTCTTGGCGGTGTCGGCCCCGGAGGCCTGTCCGCAGGCGGTGGCGAGCGGGGCGAGCAGCAGGACGAGGGCGGGCGCCAGGGTTCTCGTACGCACGACGGGGGTGCCTTTCGCCGGTATCAACGGAGCAGGTAGGGCATGTTGACGGTCACCGCGCCCGTGGGGCAGCGGGCGGCGCACGGTCCGCAGTACCAGCACTCGTCGACGTGCATGTACGCGGTGCCGTCCTCCTCGCGGATGGCGAGCGAGTCGAGCGGACACATGTCGACGCAGAGGGTGCAGCCGCTGATGCACAGCGATTCGTCGATGGTCACGGGCACGTCGCCGCGCTGGGGGACCACGGGCATGGCTGTCTCCAGGAGGAAGGGGAGGGCGGTGTCACAGGGCGCGGCGCAGCAGGCCGCTCATGGTGATGCGGTCGCCGCGGAAGCGGATGAACTCCAGGTCCACGGGGCGTCCGTCGGCGAGGTGGGTGAGCCGTTCCAGCATCAGGACGGCGGCCCCGCGCGGGGCCTGGAGGACGGCGGCGGAGTGCGCGTCGGCGTTGACGGCCTCGACGGTGATCTCGGCGTGGCCGAGCGGCTGTCCGGTGAGCTCCTCCAGCAGCCGGAACACGTCGGTGTGCTCCAGGTCGCAGTCCAGGAGGGCGGCGCCGATGTCCAGGGGGACGTAGGTGAGGTCGAGGGAGAGCGGCAGGCCGTTCAGCAGGCGCAGCCGTTCGACGTAGAGCACGTCGGCGTGCTCGGGCAGGCCGAGGCGGCGGGCGACGGGGGCGGGGGCGCGGACGGGGCCCGCCGTGCGGACCTCGTTGGTGACCTCGCCGTGCTCGCGCAGGGTTTCCGCGAGGCCCTGGAGCCGGTCCAGCCCGTGCGGGTACTTCTCGCAGACGACGACGGTGCCCACGCCCGGCCGGCGCTCCACGAGGCGTTCGCCGCGCAGCAGGTCCAGGGCCTGGCGGACGGTGTTGCGGCCGGCGCCGTACTCGGCGGCGAGGGCGTCCTCCAGGGGGAGCACGCCGGCGGGGAAGGCGCCGGCCAGGATCTGGTGGCGCAGCAGGTCGGCCAGCTGGCGCGCCTGGTCCGCGCGCAGCCGCCGGCGGCGCGCGGCGGCGACCGGGACGGTGCGTGCGGAGGTGCGTTCGGCTGGCATGGCAGGGAACGTACCGGGGGTGCGGGGGCAATGGTGTTGCCGCAGTATTGCGCCACCAACGGGCCGCGCCGCACCGGCTCTGACCTGCGGTTCCGGCGGGGCGGCGGGAAGATCCGCCACCCCGCCGGAGGGGTCTAGCGGGCGGAGCCCACGATCCGGCCGGTGACCTCGCCGAGGCCGACGCGGGTGCCGTCGGCGCCGGGGGCCCAGGCGGTGAGGGTGACGGTGTCGCCGTCCTCCAGGAAGGTGCGCTTGCCGTCGGCCAGCTCGATGGCGTCGCGGCCGTTCCAGGTGAGCTCCAGGAGGGAGCCGCGCTGGTCGACCTCGGGGCCGCTGACGGTGCCGGAGCCGTACACGTCGCCCGTGCGCAGCGAGGCGCCGTTGACGGTCATGTGGGCCAGCTGCTGGGCGGCGGTCCAGTACATCGAGGCGAACGGCGGGCGCGCCACCTCCTGCCCGTTGATGGAGACGGTGATGCGCAGGTCGAAGCCGCCGGGGCGGTCGGCCGCGGAGTCGTCGAGGTAGGGCAGGAGCGGGAAGTCCCGGGCGGGCGGGGCCACGCGGGCCGCGTCCAGGGCCTCCAGGGGGGTCACCCAGGCGGAGACGGAGGTGGCGAAGGACTTGCCGAGGAAGGGGCCGAGCGGCACGTACTCCCAGGCCTGGACGTCGCGTGCGGACCAGTCGTTGAGGAGGAAGAGGCCGAAGACGTGGTCCTCGAAGTCGCCGAGCGCGACGGGGCGGCCCAGCTCGGACGGGGTGCCGACGACGAAGCCGACCTCGGCCTCGATGTCGAGCTTGACGGAGGGCCCGAAGACGGGCGCCGCGTCGGTGGGGGCCTTGCGCTGCCCGGAGGGCCGCACGACGTCCGTGCCCGACACCACGATCGTTCCCGACCGGCCGTGGTAACCGATCGGCAGGTGCTTCCAGTTCGGGGTCAGCGCGTCCCCGTCCGGGCGGAAGATCTTCCCGACGTTGGTGGCGTGGTGCTCGCTCGCGTAGAAGTCGACGTAGTCCGCGACCTCGTACGGCAGGTGCAGGGTGACGGCGTCGAGCGGCAGCAGGTGCGGCTCGACGGTCCCGCGGTGGCCCGGGTCGGTCACCCAGGCGGTCAGCGCGCGGCGCACGTCCCGCCAGGCGGTGCGGCCGGCGGCCAGCAGGGGGTTCAGCGAGCCCTGGGCGAGGAGCCCGGCGTACGGGGATCCGAGCGCGAGGGCGACGGCCCCGGCGTCGAGCACGTGCCCGCCGATCCGCACGCCGACGCGGCGGCGCTCCGGCTCCTGCGCGGTGCTGAACACGCCGTAGGGGAGGTTGTGCGGCCCGAACGGGTCGCCCTCGGGAACGTCGAGGGGGCTCTGCTGGGGCATGGGGTACTGCCTCGCTTTCCATGCGGTCCGGGGGTGTCCCGGGGGCTGGCTGACACGTTACGTGTCTGGTGGGGTCTGTGGGAGGCCGGATTCGGGCGCTATTTGTAGGACTTGTCCAATGGGGTCCGTATCCTTGGCGCCGTGACTTCCGCCCTTCCGTATGCCTTGATCGCCACTGACCTGGACGGGACTCTGCTGTGCACCGCGGACACCGTCTCCGCCCGCTCGCACAAGGCTCTCGCCACGGCGCGCGCGGCCGGAGCCCAGCACATCGTGGTCACCGGACGCCCCGTCCCGCAGGTCCGGAAGATCCTGGAGGATCTTGGGTATACGGGGCTCGCGGTGTGCGGGCAGGGCGCGCAGGTGTACGACACGGCGCGCGGCCGCCTGCTGCACTCCGTCTCCATGGACCGGGGGCTGGCGGAGGTGGCCCTCGGCAAGATCGAGGCCGAGATCGGCGAGGTCTACGCGGCGGTCAACCAGGAGGGGCTCGACGGGGAGACCCTGATGGGGCCGGGCTACCGGATGTGGCACCCGCACCTGCCCATGGTCCGGGTCGGGAAGCGGGACGACCTCTGGTCGGCGCCGATCAACAAGGTGCTGCTCCAGCACCCGCACCTGGACGACGACGAGCTGACCCGGGCGGCGCGCGCGGTGGTCGGGGACCTGGTGAACGTCACGATGGCGGGGGAGCACACGGTGGAGCTCCAGCCGCCCGGAGTCGACAAGGCGGTGGGGCTCGCGCGGGCGGCCGAGGTCCTGGACCTGCCGGCGTCGTCGACGATCGCCTTCGGCGACATGCCGAACGACGTCCCGATGTTCGCCTGGGCGGCGCACGGGGTGGCGATGGCCAACGCGCACCGCGAGCTGCTGGCCGTCGCGGACGAGGTGACCCTCTCGAACGAGGAGCACGGCATCGCGGTGGTCCTGGAACGGCTCTATTCCTGAACGCGCCGCTGCGCCGGACTCCGTCCGACGGCCCAGGGCGGGGTGAGCTCCCAGGTGTGCGCGCCGGGGTGGGCCAGGTAGGCCCAGCAGCCGGTGGCGCGGCCGGGGGCGCGGCCGGGGGCGGTGGCGGGGCAGTCGGGCAGGAGGGCGACTGTTTCCAGCCACCCGTCGTCGCCGCCGCCCGGCCCGGGCCACTGGGCCCACAGGGCGGTGCCGGAGCCGGTGTCGTGGACCAGGTCCATATGGGGGCCGGAGTGGCGTTCGAGCGCGCAGCGCAGCTCGGGGCCCTCCCCGAGCGCGGCCCGCAGGGCGCGGGCGTTTCCGGCGAGGAGCTCCGCGAGGGCGTCGAGGTGGTCGGCCGACAGGAGGCCGGGTGTACGGCAGGGGCCGCTCACGACGCCCACCCCCGGGCGACGATCCAGGCCACGCAGCCGACCCAGGCGACGGCCCCGAGGGTCACGGCCACGGCCTCCAGGCGGGGCGTCACGGCCGGCCTTCCACGCTGAGGGCGTTGCGCCGCGCGATCTCGGCCCGGAGCCGCTCCATGGGGTCGGCGAGCCGCACCTCGCGCGGCTCCGCCTCCCACTCGGGGCCCCCGCGCACGGGCCGCAGCGCCCAGTACGGTCCGGCGAGGCCCCGGAACTCCCCGAGACGGTCGTCGCGGCCGGTGTCCACGACGAGGGTTCCGGGAACGGGGGGCGGGGGAAGGGGCGTTCCACACACGGCGGTTCCTCTCCGTAGCGATGCCACTACCAAGCGGGTTCAGAGTGGCCGGGCGGTGGGGACACTTCAACTTGCCAGTGCGGAACGGAAGATCGGTCACGAGCCTGTGAATCGCAAGGAGTTGAACCCCGAAGCGGGCCCCGAAGCCGCCTTCGGGGCACGTCTGCGCAGCTCGCGGGAAGAGCGCGGCTGGAAGCAGGAGGAGCTCGGGAAGCGGCTGGGCTACTCCAGCACGCACGTCTCGGCGGTGGAAACCGGGCGCAAGATTTCTACTCTGCGTTTCGCGCGCAGTGCGGACGCGGTCTTCGGCACCGCGGGGACCGAGAACACGTTCGAACGCCAGTGGCGGGAGATCCGGCACGGCGTCCTGCTGGAGGGCTTCCCGGAGTTCCTCGGCTACGAGAGCCGGGCGGTGGAGATCCGGCTGTACGAGGTCGGCGTCATACCGGGACTGCTCCAGACGCCGGAGTACGCGACGGTGGTCACCGAGAGCACCGTCAAGAGAGGGACCATCACTGCGGATCACGCGAGGGAGCGAATCGCGGTCGTCTCGGAGCGGCAGGCGGCACTGCTCCGCACTCCTCCGCCGCTGGTGTTCGTGGTGTTGGACGAGAGCTGTTTGCGTCGCCCCATTGGCGGACGCGCACTCATGGAGGAGCAGTTCACGCGACTGCTCGAATTCGCCGAATTGCCGAACACAGTCCTCCAGGTCGCTCCGTTCGACATGGGAGAGCGTCGCCCGCTCAGCTTGCCCGTCACGGTGCTGACGCTGCCCGACCGCTCGATCATGTCCTACTCCGAATCCGCCCAACGGGGACATCTGGAACGGGACAACAACTCCGTGGTGCCGATGCTGACGGCCTACCATCAACTGCAGGCCGGAGCGCACTCGCAGGCGGCTTCTGTGGCCATGATCGATCAGCTACGAAAGGGCACGTCGTGACGACCGAATCCCCCCGCTGGTTCAAGTCCTCCTACAGCGAGAACGGTGGCCAGTGCGTCGAGGTCGCCACCAACCTCGTCGCCTCGCGCGGTGTGGTCCCCGTCCGGGACTCCAAGCGCGCCGATGGTCCGGAACTCGGCTTTACCGCTGCCGCGTTCTCCGCTTTCGTGGACGGTCTGAAGGTCGTCTGACGTCGAGAAGGGGTACCTCGTGACGATCGAATCCCCCCGCTGGTTCACGTCCTCCTACAGCAACAACGGCGGCGCCTGCGTCGAGGTCGCCGCCAACCTCGTCCCGTCGCGCGGTGTGGTCCCCGTCCGGGACTCCAAGCGCACCGACGGCCCCGAACTCGGCTTCACCGCCGACGTGTTCTCCGCCTTCGTCGACGGTCTCAAGGCCGTCTGAGCGGCCCGGCGGGCCCCGGGCGGGCAGCCCGGGGGCCCGTTCGGCCGCCCTCAGGCCGGCTACTGCATCAACTCGATGTGGGGATGCTCCGGAGCCGCCGGGCAGAAGTAGAGCTGCTGTTTGTAGCCGCTGCCGATCTGGATCCGGGTCGGTTGCGTCAGGTCGCGGTAGCGGGGGTCGGTCGAGGACGCGGCGGCCTGGTCTTCGTACGGGATCCAGCTGCCGTTGCTGCTGTCCCATTCGAAGGTGGCGATGGTCAGCAGCGGGTCCATCGCGGTGCCGCACGCGGGGCAGGACCGGGGAGCGGGGTCGGTGTAGCCCCACATGGGCCAGCCGCCGGCCTTCCAGCCGGGGGCGATGGACAGGTGGCTCCCGTAGAACTCGTCCGGGTAGGGGGCGTAGGAGCTGTCCACATGGGCGTCAGCTGCCTGCCACAGGCTCCAGTCCCCGATCTGCTCCCGCAGTTCCTTGCTCAACTCCGCGCGACTGGGGTACTCGGTGACCTGCTCCGGCGCGAGCACGCACGGCTCCGGCAGGTATTCCTCGACCACCAGGGGCGGTTCCGGGGGTGAGGTGAGCATCTCGGTGACATCGGCCGCGGACCGCCAGACCAGCACGGTCCTGGGCATGTAGTGCTCCGGAGGGTGGTCGAAGGGGCACCACAGCACCTGGAGCAGGTCCGCCCCGCCCCGGGTGGGCGGGCGCAGCACGGGGACGTCACGCACGTAGAGCTGGGCCAGGGGCAGCAGGGCGACCGGGCCCTCCAGCCACGAGCTGTCGTGCCAGGTCTCGTCGGAGTTGAGCCGGTCCAGGAACGCTCGCTCCTCGGGCGTGTACTCCGGGACGGGGGCATCACCGTCCGGGTGCATCGCCTCGCTCGCCCGGATGCGCTGCTTCAGGCGCAGTTCGGCCAGGGCGAGCTCCTCACCCTCGTGCGGGGCGTCGCAGTGCGGCCACGGCTCGTCGGCGGGCCACAGCAGGGGCCCGCCGACCGAACTGTCGTGCACCGAAGGGGCTCCGGGGCGGGGGTGCAACCGGGTCGCCGTGCGGGCCAGCGGGGCCAGTCGGGGGAAGACGGCGGTGACGTCGAGCGGCCGCGGCGGGGTGGTACGGACGAGATCCATGACGACGATGCTGCCAGCGCCCTCTGACACCGCGGAGCACCGATCCACGACGGTGCTCGGCGGTCGCACCGGGACTTGTGCCGGCAGCCGCGCCCGGACCCTAGCCCGCCGTGCGCGGCAGGCGGCGTTCCCACGTGCGGTGGAAGACGACTTCGTCACCTTCCCGGCACACCACCTCGTTCGAGGTGAGGAAGCCGCCCTCGTCGCAGGTGATCTCCGAGCGGGTCTCCACCCGCGCGTCCCAGCCCTCCTCCGGCCGGTGGAGCCGGATCCGCCACTCCGAGCGGCAGGACGCCGACAGCGGGTCCGCGTCCTGGATCTCGTAGACCTCCGCCGCCTCCTCCTCGTACTCCAGCCCGTCCGGGTAGACCCGGGTGCCGCCGTAGCGGGGGTCCACCTCCAGGCGCCAGGTGCCGCGCGCCACGTCACGTACGACGAGCCGCTCCGGGCGCGGCCCGTCAAGGGTCTCGGGGTAGGAGACCCCCAGCGGCTCCGCCTGCTCCGGGGCCTCGAAGACGATGGCCGAGTCGGTGGCGGGGGAGCCCGAGCGGACCGGGAGTTCGAGGGTGCTGCCCTCCGGGTCCACGGTCCAGCCGGCCTCCGAGCCGGCCCGGGGCCAGATCCACGGCCAGTACGCGGAGGACAGCGCGAGGCGGATCCGGTGGCCGGGCGGGAAGGCGTGCCCGATGCCGTTCAGCTCGAAGGTGACGTCCTCCTGCGTGCCCGGGGTCCACGGCGCCGCCCGGTCCCGCCCGCGCCGCGCGGACAGGTTCAGCGCGCCCCGGGTGACGAGCGTCGAGGAGCCGTCGGGAGCGACGTCGCACAGCCGGGCCACGACCTGCCCGTACGGGACGTCCATCCGCAGCCGCAGGGTCACCGACGGGCGGCCCAGGATCTCCACCGGCTCGCCCGGCGCCACCGGGAACTCGAAGCAGGCCGACTTCGCGTCCTCCTCCCGCTGGTCCGGCGGCAGGTCGGCGGCGTTGCCGAAGGGGAAGAAGCGGCCCGCGTCCAGCCCCGTGTGCTGGGGCGAGGCCACGACCACCGGGGGCCCCTGGAGGCCGTACGAGACGGGTACCACCGAGGGGGAGGGCCAGGCCCGGTCGCCGGCCCAGCGGCCCTCCAGGCGCTCGTACACGGTCGCGGGGCGGTGCGACTCGCTGATCCAGGAGCGCAGCAGCGGCTCCTCCATGACCCCGTTGTCCTCGCCCTTGAGCCAGTGGTCCCACCAGCGCAGGGTCTCCTGGAGGAAGCCGATCGCCGGGCCCGGCGGCAGTCCCCGGTCCGGGTACTGGTGCGACCAGGGGCCGATCAGCCCCCGGACGCGGGAGGCGGGCAGGGCGGAGACCAGGCGCAGGACCGTGTCCCGGTAGGGGTCGTGCCAGCCGCCGACGGCGAGGACGGCCGCGCGGACGGCCCCGTAGTCCTCGCAGACGCTTCCGTGGCGCCAGTAGGCGTCCCGGGTCTGGTGGGAGAGCCAGGTGTGGATCAGGGGCTCCATCCCCTCCAGCCGCTCCAGCCACTGCCGGCGCCAGCCGTCCCCGGCGTAGCGCGGGTCCGGCGGGCGGGAGGCGAAGGCGAGCATCGTGGCGGCCCACGCGTGCATGTCCACGGCGAGCACCGAGCCGCCCATGTAGTGCACGTCGTTGTCGTAGCGGTCGTCGGTGGAGCAGACGGTGACGACGGCCTTCAGCGCCCGGGGGGCGAGCGCGGCGATCTGGAGGCTGTTGAAGCCGCCCCAGGAGATCCCGAACATGCCGACCGCGCCCGTGCACCACGGCTGGGCGGCCAGCCACTCCACCACCGCGACCCCGTCGGCCAGTTCCCGGGCGTCGTACTCGTCTCCGGGGCGGCCCCCGCTGTTGCCGTGGCCGCGCACGTCGACCCGTACGGAGGCGTAGCCGTGGCCCGCGTACCAGGGGTGGCGCTGGGCGTCGCGCGGGGCGGTCCAGTCGGTGAGCCGGTACGGGAGGTACTCCAGCAGGGCCGGGACGGGCTCGTCCGTCACCGGGCGCCAGATCCGGGCGTACAGCTCGACGCCGTCGGGCATCGGGATCCGGACGTCCTCGTGGGCGGTCGCGTACGGAAAGTCGGTTCGGATGATCATCGGAGTGGGTTCACCGGTCCCCTCAGTGGACGGGATGCATCGTGCGGCGCAGCCAGGGCGCCATCGCGATCACGGCCAGGCCCGCCGCGACCGCGACGGCGCCGTTGACGCCGAAGTACACGGGGTCGGACACCGTGCCGTAGACCTTGACCACCTGGGCCTGGATGCCGTTGGCGAGGGCCAGGGAGAGGAACCACAGGGCCATCGTCTGGCCGGCGTAGGCCTTGGGGGCGAGCTTGGTGGTGGCCGACATGCCGGAGGTCTCCAGCAGCACGTCGCCGAGCCCCAGCAGCAGGTACGAGCCGACGATCCACCAGGCGGCCATCCGGTAGGCCTCCCCGCCGTGGCCCGAGGTGGGGATCACCATCAGCAGGAAGGACAGGCCGCCCAGGATCACCCCGATGGCGATCTTGTTGGAGGCGTGCGGCTGGCGGGGTCCCATGCGGGCCCAGAGCGCGGCCACCACCGGGGCGAGCAGCACCTCGAAGGCGCCGAGCGCCGAGGCGTACCAGCCGGCCGGGAAGTCGAAGCCGAGGATCTCGGTGCGGGCGTTCGTCGAGGCCAGCAGCATCATCGTCGAGTAGGCCTGGAAGAGGATGAAGTTGAAGGCGACCGAGGCCAGGAAGAGGACCACGTACGGGCGCAGCCGTCCGCGTTCCTCGGCGCTGACGCGCGGGCTGCGGAACATGAGCGTGAAGTAGACGACCGGGGCGATCACCGAGGCGAGGGTGAGGAGGTCGACGAGACGGCCCATCGTCAACCAGCCGACGACCGCCAGGAGGGTGGCGATGACGGCGAGGGCGACGCAGCCGCCGACGATCCTCCGGACGGCGGCGCGCATCGCGTCGGGGGCGAGGGCGTACTCGGCGGAGTGCTTGCGTCCGGCCAGATGGCGGCGTCCCAGGACGTACTGGACCAGCCCGGCGGTCATTCCGACGGCGGCGGCGGAGAAGCCCCAGTGCCAGCCCTTGTTCTCGCCGAGCCAGGCGGTGACCAGCGGTCCGGCGAAGGCGCCGATGTTGATGCCCATGTAGTACAGGGCGAAGCCGGCGTCGCGCCGCTGGTCGGCCGTCCGGTACAGCTTGCCGACCATGCTGGCCACGTTGGGCTTGAGCAGGCCGGTGCCCGCGCTGATCAGGCCGAGGCCCACCCAGGTCATGGTGGCCGTGGGGACGGCCATGGCGTAGTGGCCGCAGGCGATCAGGATGCCGCCGGAGAGGACGGCGCGGTACGAACCGAGGATGCGGTCGGCGAGCCATCCGCCGGCCACGGAGACGAGGTAGACCATGGTCCCGTAGGCCGCCGAGACGGAGGCGGCCGTGGCCGGGTTCATCCCCAGGCCGCCGTTCGCGACCGTGTCCGCGAAGTAGAGGACGAGGATGGCCTGCATGCCGAGGAAGGAGAACCGCTCCCAGACCTCCAGCCCGGAGAGGGTGGCGAGACCCCTGGGGTGACCGAGGAAGGCCTGGTCGTCACCGGGCGGCGGCTGGTCCGCCTCCGGGTCCCTGGGTTCGTCTATATCGGTCACAATTCTGGACAAAACGTACTCTCCGGTTGTTTCGGGTCCCTACGAACATACCGGTGCGCATCGGGCGATGCGCACGTGGCGACCGGGCAGGCGCTCTGGGTGATCGAAAACAGACCGGATACGCTGGCTTGAGTGATGGCAGCGACACATCGACAATCCAGGTGATCGTCAGCGTGATCGTCAGCAGACAGGAGTACCCCTCGTGACCGTCGTCGGGCCGTTCGGACTGAGCGTGCGGGACCAGGCTCTTGAGACCGATGTCCAGGCCGGACTGGCCGCCGTCGAGGCGGGTCTGCTGGAAGCCACCAAGAGCGAAGTCCCCTTCATCACCGAGGCCGCCCAGCATCTGGTGCGCGCCGGAGGCAAGAGGTTCCGGCCGCTGCTGGTGATGCTCGCCTCCCGCTTCGGCGACCCCTACGCGCCCGGGATCGTGCCGTCCGCGGTGGTCGTGGAGCTCACCCACCTGGCCACGCTCTACCACGACGACGTCATGGACGAGGCGGACGTGCGCCGCGGGGTGGAGAGCGCCAACGCCCGCTGGGGCAACTCCGTGGCCGTCCTGACGGGTGACTTCCTGTTCGCCCGCGCCTCCCACATCCTGGCCGACCTCGGACCGGAGGCCGTGCGCATCCAGGCCGAGGCCTTCGAGCGGCTGGTGACGGGCCAGATCCTGGAGACGGCCGGCCCGCGCGACGGCCGCGACCCGGTCGCGCACTACCTCGACGTCATCGCGGGCAAGACCGGCTCGCTGATCGCGGTCTCCGGCCGCTTCGGCGCGCTGATGTCCGGGGCCGACGAGTCGGTCGTCGACATCCTGACCCAGTACGGCGAGCGCCTCGGCACCGCCTTCCAGCTCGCCGACGACGTCCTCGACATCGCCTCCGACTCCCACGAGTCCGGCAAGACCCCCGGCACCGACCTGCGCGAGGGCATTCCCACGCTCCCCGTGCTGCGGCTGCGGGAGATGGCCGAGCGCGACGGCCGCGAGGAGGACCTGGAGCTCGTACGGCTGCTGGACGGGGACCTGAGCGACGACGCCCGGCTCGCCGAGGTGCTCACCCGGCTGCGGGTACACCCCGCGCTGGAACAGGCCCGCCGCGACACCATCCAGTACGCGCAGGACGCGCGCGCCACGCTCGCCCCGCTGCCGGAGTGCTTCGCGAAGTCGGCCCTGGAGGAGCTCTGCGACGCGGTGGTCCACCGCGCCGGCTGAGCCGTCCCCATCGGCACCGCAAGGGGCCCCTCGCCCCCGGCGACCCCTACGGGTCCGGGGTGAGGGGCCCCCTTCCGTGTCATCCCACGGTCGTACGCGCAGTTGATTCCGGGGACTGACGCCCCGAGCCCGCCCATTTGGTCAGATGGAGTCATCAACCCCACCGGATCGGGTGAGCGCGGTGACACGGGGGTCGCCGCCACAGACACAGAGGGCAGGGCACTGACATGGCAGCGAACACGAAGACCTCTCGCAAGGCCGCCCGGTACGCGGTACCGGTAGCGGTGGCGGGCGTCGCCGCGGCGACCGTGGCGATGGTCCCGGCCTTCGCCAACGCCGGCGGCCCGGACCTGCCCAAGGTGACGGCGCAGCAGCTGATCGAGAAGGTCGCGGCGTCCGACGTCCAGCAGCTCACCGGTACGGCCAAGCTCAGCACCGACCTGGGTCTGCCGACGCTCGCCTCCGGCCTGCTGGGCGGCGGCGGGGTCGCGGGCGGCTCGGCCGACCCGCAGGACAAGGTCGCGCAGCTGGCGAACGGCACGCACACCTTCCGCGTCGCGGCCGACGGCCCGGACCGGCAGAAGCTGACCTTCCTGGACGGCAAGGACGAGTACACCCTCGTCCACAACGGCACGGACGTCTGGGGCTACGACTCCAAGTCCAACGAGGCCTTCCACGAGAAGGCCGACGGCAAGGACGCGGGCAAGGGCAAGGAGCACCCGAAGACGGCCGACCGGCTCGCGGCCTCGCCGCAGCAGATGGCCCAGGACCTGATCAAGCAGGCCGGCCCGACCACCGAGATCGGCGTGGGCGACACCGCGCAGGTCGCCGGCCGCGACGCCTACCAGCTCGTCCTGAAGCCCAAGCAGAGCGGCTCCACCGTCGGCTCGGTCCGGATCGCCGTCGACGCCAGGAACGGCGTGCCGCTGCGGGTCCAGCTGCTCTCCAGCCAGGGCGGCAAGCCGATCGCCGAGGCGGGCTTCACCCAGGTCGACTTCGCCAAGCCGGCCGCCGACGCCTTCTCCTTCACCCCGCCCAAGGGCGCCAAGGTGACCGAGGGCGCGGACAAGGCCGCCGGGAAGGGCGGGGAGCACGGCAAGCAGTTCGGGCCGCTGGAGGCCTTCCCCGGTCTGGACGCGCTGACCGGCGGGGCGGACGGCAAGGGCGGCAAGGGCGATGTGAAGGTCCTCGGCGAGGGCTGGGCGACGGTCGCGCGCATCGACACCGGTGCCGGCAAGAACCTGAGCGACATCGAGAAGGACAAGAACGCGCCGAAGGAGGCCAAGCAGTTCCTGAACTCCCTCGGGGACAAGGTCACCGGGAAGTTCGGCGAGGGCCGGATCTTCTCCACCCGCCTGGTCAACGCGCTGATCACCGATGACGGCAAGGTCTACGTCGGCGCGGTCACCAAGGACCAGCTGGTGAAGACGGCGGACTCCGCCAAGTAGGCGCACCACCGACGGGGGTGGCCGGGGACGTGTGTCCCCGGCCACCCTTGTCCTGTTTCGCTCCTGTGTACAGCAGGGCCGCTGTACCGTGAACGCCATGTCGAGACACGTCACCATCCGCCTGGACGAAGAGTTCCACGAGCGCCTCAAGGCGCGCGCGGCGGCACTGGGGACGACGGTGACCGCGCTGATCACCGAGGTCACCGAGCGCGAACTCGACGAGGACCGGAAGACCTTCCTGTCGGGCATAGAGGAGTTCGCCGACCACTGGGGCTACTTCCAGGAGCGGTTCGGCAATTGAAGATCACCATGGAATGGGCCTGGACGGCCCTGGCCCACCATCTGCCGTCGGATCCCGCCGTGTGGGACCCCTCCGGGGTCGCCGCGGCCGTCGCCCGGCACCAGAACGACCTGGTGCTGGTGCCCGAGCAGCCCGCTCCCGACACGGCCTGGCGGGCCGCCGCGTTCCTGCACACCCTCGCCGTGTGCCCCGCGCTGGAATCCCCGATGAACGAGTTCTACGCGGCCGCGGCCACCCGCTCGTACCTGCGGGTGGCCGGGGCCAAGCAGCTGCCCTCGCCGGAGGAGCTGGGCGACCTGGTGGAGGCCGCGAAGCTGGGCCGGGTGGACATCGGGGCGGTCGCGGAGGAACTGCGCGCCCGCATCCAGGAACCCCTGCCCGCCTCGCTGCGGCCGGCGGCCGAGGACGCGTAGCGCCACCGGCACCTCGTCGGGGTGCCCTGGAGGACCGGACCATTCGGCGGATGGCTGCCGGAGGGCGGTCCGTCAGAAGGTGATCTTCCAGCTGTTGATGTAGCCGACGTCCTGCGCCGCCACGTCCTTGACCTGGAGCTTCCAGACCCCGTTGGCCACCTCGCTCGACGCGTTCACCGTGTAGGTGGCGATCACGTTGTCGGCCGAGTCCGAGCCGGAGTTCTTCAGCAGGTACGCCGTGCCGTCCGGGGCGATCAGGTTGATCACCAGGTCACCGCGGTAGGTGTGGACGATGTTGACGTCGACCTTCGTGGTGGCGGGCGCGTTGCCCGTGACGCCGGAGACCGTGATCGGCGAGGTCACCGCGGCGCCGGGGGAGTCCGGGATGTTCACGTCCGCGGTGTTCTCGAAGGACGGGCCAGGCGGGACCGGGGTGGCCGCCCCGAGGTTCCAGACCGCGTAGGCGATGGCGTCCGCGTTGCGGTCCAGGGCGGTGTCGTTGATGTTCGCGGTGGTGTCGCAGGAGGAGTGGTAGCAGGCGTCGAAGGCCTGGCCGGAGGTGCCGCCCCACTTCTGGGCCTGCGCCGCCGTCTTGGTGTAGTCGGCGCCGGAGAACAGGCCGCCGACGGGGATGCCCGCGCTCTTGAAGGGGGCGTGGTCGGAGCGGCCGTCGCCCTCGGTCTCGATCTCGGTGGGGATGCCGAGGCCGGCGTAGTAGTTCTTGAAGGTCTGCTCGATGGTCGGGTCGTCGTCGTAGACGAAGTAGCCCGGGTTCGGCGAGCCGATCATGTCGAAGTTCAGGTAGCCGGAGATCTTCGCCTTCTCGGCCGCCGGCAGGTTGTTCACGTAGTACTTCGAACCGACCAGGCCCAGCTCCTCCGCGCCCCACCAGCCGAAACGCAGGTGCTTGGTGGGCTGCAGGCCCGCGCGGGAGACCGCCAGCGCCGTCTCCAGGACGGCCGCCGAACCGGAGCCGTTGTCGTTGATGCCCGCGCCGGCCGTCACCGAGTCCAGGTGGGAGCCGGACATCAGCACGGAGTTCGGGTCGCCGCCCGGCCAGTCGGCGATCAGGTTGTAGCCGGTGGCGCCGCTGGAGGTGAAGGTCTGCAGCGTGGTGGTGAAACCGGCCGCGTCCAGCTTGCCCTTCACGTAGTCGATCGAGGCCTTGTAGCCGGACCGGCCGTGGGCGCGGTTGCCGCCGTTGGCGGCGGCTATGGAGGAGAACTGCGCCAGGTGGGCCTTGACGTTGGCCAGCGGGATGTCGGGCGGCGTCGGCGCGGCGGTGACGGCCGTGGGCGCGGCGAGCGCGGCGGGGGAGGTGGCGGCCAGCAGGCCCGCGACCGCGAGTGCGGTCACGGCGGCCAGGCGCCGGGAGACGGACAGGCTCATGTGGGGGCTCCGTGATTCCGTATGGGGATGAGACGGAACGTGCGGGATCGATCAGGTGAACGATGATGCGCCAGTGCGAGCCTGATGTTCAGTGAGAGCGTGACTGTCCGTCAAGACCAGAATCCGGTCAAGGGAGTTCGGTAAACGGACGATCCCCGGTACGAAGGTTTCGTACCGGGGACCGGGGGAGAGGAGTGAAGGCCGTTACGCGGGCCCACGGGTGGGGGCCGCCCCCGCCGCGGGGGCGTCTGCGGCCGGAGGGGCGGGCTCCGCGACGGAAGCGGCCGGTACCGCGGCGGGCGCCGCCGCGTTCCCCGCGGCCTGTGCCAGCCGGGCCCGCGAGCGCCGGGAGCTGCGCAGCGCGTCCCAGCTCAGCAGGACCAGCGCGGCCCAGACCAGGGAGAAGCCGGCCCAGCGCTCGGGCGGCATCGCCTCGTGGAAGTACAGCACCCCGAGCCCGAACTGGAACACCGGCGCCAGGTACTGCAGCAGCCCCAGCGTGGACAGCGGAACGCGGATCGCGGCCGCCCCGAAGCAGACCAGCGGGATCGCGGTGACCAGCCCGGTCGAGGCGAGCAGGGCGGAGTGTCCGAGCCCCAGTGAGGCGAACGTCGAGCGTCCCTCGGCGGCGAGCCACAGCAGGTAGCCCAGCGCGGGCAGGAACAGCATCGCCGTCTCGGCGGTCAGCGACTCCAGCCCGCCCATGCCGAGCTTCTTCTTGATCAGCCCGTAGGTGGCAAAGGAGGAGGCCAGGGCGAGCGAGATCCACGGCGGGCGCCCGTACCCGATGGCCAGGACCAGGACGGCGGCGAAACTGATGCCGACCGCGGCCCACTGGGGGCGGCGCAGCCGCTCCCCGAGGACCAGGACGCCGAGCGCGATGGTCACCAGCGGGTTGATGAAGTAGCCGAGGCTGGCCTCGACCACGTGGCCGTTGTTGACCGACCAGATGTACAGGCCCCAGTTCACGCTGATCACGGTCGCGGCCAGCGCGGTCAGCGCCAGCTTGCGCGGCTGGCGCAGCAGCTCCGCCATCCAGCTCCAGCGGCGCAGCGCGATCAGCGCGACGCCGACCACCGCCACTGACCACACCATGCGGTGGGCGAGGATCTCGATCGCCCCGGACGGCTTGAGCAGCGGCCAGAAGAGGGGGACCAGCCCCCACATCCCGTACGCGCCGAATCCGTAGAGCAGACCCGCGCGCTGCTCGTTCTGTGCCTTCACGGGCCCTCCAGTGCGACTTCCGGCCAATCTCACAACCTCACGACCGTAGCGCCGCGGGGGGCCGCTGTCATGCCCGTTACGGCGAGATACTCATGACATCCGGCCGCCGTCGCGCGTTCCTCAGGCCAGGGCGGCGCCGATGGCGCGGGCCACCGGGGTCGTCGGCCGTCCGATCAGCCGGGCCAGGTCCCCGCTGGTCCCGGCGAGACGGCCGCGCGAGATCGCCGCGTCCACGTCGACCAGGATCGCCGCGAAGCCCTCGGGCACCCCGGCCCCGGTCAGCGCCGTCAGGTGGGCGTCCGCCGGGACGGCGGCGTACGCGACCTCGCGCCCGGACTGCCGCGCCACCTCGGCGGCGTACTCCGCCAGGCTCCAGGCGGTGTCCCCGGAGAGCTCGTAGACCCGGTTCAGGTGGCCCTCGCCGGTCAGCACCGCGGCGGCCGCCGCCGCGTAGTCCGCGCGGGCCGCCGAGGCGATCCGGCCCTCGCCCGCGCTGCCGAGGACGGCCCCGTGCTCCAGGACCGAGGCCAGCTGCGCGGTGTAGTTCTCGTGGTACCAGCCGTTGCGCAGGAAGGTGTAGGGCAGGCCGGAGTCGAGGACCGCCTGCTCGGTGACCTTGTGCTCGGCCGCCAGCTCGAAGTCCGCCTCGGGCCCGCCGAGGATCCCGGTGTAGGCCAGCTGGGCCACCCCGGCCGCCTCCGCCGCCTTGATCACGGCCGTGTGCTGCGGGACGCGGCGGCCGACCTCGCTGCCGGAGATCAGCAGTACGCGGTCGCCGGCCCGGAAGGCGCCGGCCAGGCTCGCGGGGTCGTCGTAGTCCGCGACCCGGACCTCGATGCCGCGCGCGGCCAGGTCGGCTGCCTTCTCCCGGTTGCGTACGACGACGGCCAGGCGGTCGGCGGGGACCCGGTCCAGCAGCTCCTCGACGACGAGGCGGCCGAGGGATCCGGTGGCTCCGGTGACGACGATGCTCATGACGCTCACGCTCCTGTGTGGGTCTCTGGGGCTTTCGTGCGGTGATGACACAAGCTTATGGAGAGCGCTAACTATCCGTAAGTACCCACTTCAAAGTAAGGTACTGGTATGGAAGTAAGTGTCGAAGTGAGCGTCAAAGCCCCCATGTGCCCCTCGCGCGGCATCCTGGAACACGTCACCAGCCGCTGGGGCGTCCTGGTGCTCGCCGCCCTGTTCGAGCGCTCGTACCGGTTCAGCGAGCTGCGCCGCGAGGTCGGCGGGGTCAGCGAGAAGATGCTGGCCCAGACCCTCCAGACCCTGGAACGCGACGGATTCGTCCTGCGCCACGCCCGCCCGGTGATCCCGCCGCACGTGGACTACTCCCTGACGGACCTGGGCCGTGAGGCCGCCGAGCAGGTGTGGGCGCTGGCGCGCTGGACGGAGCGTCGCACCGGCGAGGTGGAGCGGGCCCGCGTCGCGTACGACGAAGCCCGGACCCCGTAGCGGGATCCGGGCTTCCGTACGGCTGCGGCCGGCCGGCGGTATCGGTCAGCCGACGACCGTCCAGGTGTCGTTGCCGGCGAGCAGCGTCGCCAGGTCGCCCTTGCCCTTCTGGTCGACGGCCCTGTCGAGCTGGTCGGCCATGAGGGTGTCGTAGACGGGGCGGGTGGTGTCGCGGAAGACGCCGATGGGGGTGTGGTGGAGGGTGTCGGGGTCGGCGAGGCGGGAGAGGGCGAAGGCGGTGGTGGGGCTGGTGGCGTGGGCGTCGTGGACGAGGATCCGGGAGGTGTTCTCCGGTGTCACGGTGACCACGTCGAGGTCGCCGGTGTGCTCGTTGCGGATGACGCCTCTGGTGTCGTCGGTGCCGAAGCGGATGGGGCGGCCGTGTTCGAGGCGGATGACGGCTTCGCGGGCCTGTTCCTGGTCCTTGAGGGCGTCGAAGGCGCCGTCGTTGAAGATGTTGCAGTTCTGGTAGATCTCGACGAGGGCGGTGCCGGGGTGGTCGGCGGCCTGGCGCAGGACTTCGGTGAGGTGTTTGCGGTCGGAGTCGATGGTGCGGGCCACGAAGGAGGCCTCGGCTCCCAGGGCGAGGGAGACGGGGTTGAAGGGGGCGTCGAGGGAGCCCATCGGCGTGGATTTGGTGATCTTGCCGACCTCGGAGGTGGGTGAGTACTGGCCCTTGGTGAGGCCGTAGATCCTGTTGTTGAAGAGGAGGATCTTGAGGTTGACGTTGCGGCGCAGGGCGTGGATGAGGTGGTTGCCGCCGATGGAGAGGGCGTCGCCGTCGCCGGTGACGACCCAGACGGACAGGTCGCGGCGGGAGGAGGCGAGTCCGGTGGCGATGGCGGGGGCGCGGCCGTGGATGGAGTGCATCCCGTAGGTGTTCATGTAGTACGGGAAGCGGGAGGAGCAGCCGATGCCGGAGACGAAGACGATGTTCTCCTTGGCCAGTCCCAGCTCGGGCATGAAGCCCTGCACGGCGGCGAGGACGGCGTAGTCGCCGCATCCCGGACACCAGCGGACCTCCTGGTCCGACTTGAAGTCCTTCATCGACTGCTTGGCCTCGGCCTTGGGGACCAAGGACAGCAGGTGCTGGGGGGCGTCGGTCACCTCAGTCATTGATGGCCTCCTTGAGAACCGTCGCGAGCTGCTCCGCCTTGAAGGGCATTCCGTTGACCTGGTTGTACGACTGGGCGTCGACCAAGTACTTCGCCCGGATCAGGGTGGCCAGCTGTCCGAGGTTCATCTCGGGTACCACTACCTTGTCGTAACGCTTCAGGACCTCTTCGAGATTCCCCGGGAAGGGGTTGAGGTGGCGCAGGTGGGCCTGCGCGATGGCCGTCCCCTGGGCGCGCAGCCGGCGGACGGCGGCGGTGATGGGGCCGTAGGTGGAGCCCCAGCCCAGCACGAGGGTGCGGGCGGTGCCGGAGGGGTCGTCGACCTCCAGGTCGGGTACGGCGATGCCGTCGATCTTGGCCTGGCGGGTGCGGACCATGTGGTCGTGGTTGGCCGGGTCGTAGGAGATGTTCCCGGTGCCGTCCTGCTTCTCGATCCCGCCGATGCGGTGCTCCAGCCCCGGGGTCCCCGGGACCGCCCACGGCCTGGCCAGTGTCTCCGGGTCCCTCTTGTAGGGCCAGAACACCTCGGTGCCGTCGGCCAGGGTGTGGTTCGGGGCGGTCGCGAACTGCACCTTGAGGTCGGGCAGGTCGGCCACGTCCGGGATCCGCCAGGGCTCGGAGCCGTTGGCGAGGTAGCCGTCGGAGAGCAGCAGTACCGGGGTGCGGTAGGTGAGCGCGATCCGGGCGGCGTCGATGGCGGCGTCGAAGCAGTCGGCGGCGGTGCGGGGGGCGACGATCGGCACGGGGGCCTCCCCGTTGCGCCCGTACATCGCCTGGAGCAGGTCGGCCTGCTCGGTCTTGGTCGGCAGACCGGTCGAGGGCCCGCCGCGCTGGATGTCCACGATCAGCAGCGGCAGCTCCAGGGAGACCGCGAGCCCGATCGTCTCCGACTTGAGGGCCACACCGGGCCCCGAGGTCGTCGTCACCCCCAGCGCACCCCCGAACGCCGCACCCAGCGCCGCACCGATACCCGCGATCTCGTCCTCGGCCTGGAACGTGCGCACACCGAAGTTCTTGTGCTTCGACAGCTCGTGCAGGATGTCCGACGCCGGCGTGATCGGGTACGAACCCAGATACAGCGGCAGATCCGCCTGCCGGGCCGCCGCGATCAGCCCGTACGACAGCGCCAGGTTCCCCGAGATGTTGCGGTACGTACCCGCCGGGAACGCCTTCGTCGCCGGAGCCACCTCATAGGAGACCGCGAAATCCTCCGTCGTCTCACCGAAGTTCCAGCCCGCCCGGAACGCCACGATGTTCGCCTCGGCGATGTCCGGCTTCTTCGCGAACTTCTGCCGCAGGAACTTCTCGGTGTTCTCCGTCGGACGGTGGTACATCCACGACAGCAGCCCCAGCGCGAACATGTTCTTGCTGCGCTCGGCCTCCTTGCGCGACAGCCCGAAGTCCTTCAGCGCCTCCACCGTCAGCGTGGTCAGCGGCACCCCGTGCACCCGGTAGGCGTCCAGCGACCCGTCCTCCAGCGGAGAGGTCTCGTACCCCACCTTCGCCATCGGCCGCTTCGTGAACTCGTCCGTGTTCACGATGATCTCCGCACCACGCGGCACGTCCGCGATGTTCGCCTTCAGCGCCGCCGGATTCATCGCCACCAGAACGTTCGGCGCGTCACCCGGAGTGAGGATGTCGTGATCCGCGAAATGCAGCTGGAACGACGACACACCCGGCAGCGTCCCGGCAGGCGCCCGGATCTCCGCCGGGAAATTCGGCAGCGTCGAAAGATCGTTCCCGAACGACGCCGTCTCCGACGTGAAACGGTCACCCGTCAGCTGCATACCGTCACCCGAATCACCCGCGAAACGGATGATCACGCGGTCCACGCGGCGGATTTCCTTGCCGGCTCCATCGGGCGCGCGCTCGCTGCGCTGCTCGCCGATGGACCCACCGGCCCCGTCGGCCTGCTCGGCCGGGCTACTGACCTGGCTGGTCACTGAACTGGACCTCCTTCGAGGCGCGGGCGTTCGTTCCCAAGGCCAACCCTACGTCCGTGAGGATTTTCGGCCCCTGGGCGCCCGCATTATGGACCGGCCCTTCCGGGCCGGTCTGTCCGACAGACGTCGTGCTCTACGCGAATATTCCGAATCCCCCGACCTGTGCCGGTGTGCTCTACCTGGCAGAGTGTCAGTTGATCAGGACCTCAGATAGGTGAGGACCGCCAGTACGCGCCGGTGATCCCCGTCACTCGGGGACAGCCCGAGCTTCATGAAGATATTGCTGACGTGCTTCTCGACCGCTCCGTCGCTGACCACGAGCTGCTTGGCCACCGCGGAATTCGTGCGCCCTTCCGCCATCAGGCCCAATACCTCCCGCTCGCGGGGGGTCAGACCGGCCAGGACGTCCTGCTTGCGGCTCCGGCCGAGCAACTGGGCCACGACCTCGGGATCCAGGGCCGTACCGCCCCGGGCCACCCGGACGACGGCGTCGAGGAACTCTCGAACGTCGGCCACGCGATCCTTGAGCAGATACCCCACTCCGGTGCTGGAACCGGCCAACAGTTCGGTGGCGTACTGCTCCTCCACGTACTGGGACAGCACGAGCACCCCGATCCCGGGATGCTCCCGGCGCAGACGTACGGCGGCCCGTACGCCCTCGTCGGTGTGCGTCGGCGGCATCCGGACGTCGGCCACCACCACGTCCGGCAGCGCGTTCTCGGCCGCGAGGTCCGCCACCGTCTTGATCAGGGCTTCCGCGTCCCCGACGCCGGCCACGACGTCATGCCCCCGGTCGGTCAGCAACCGGGTCAGGCCCTCGCGCAGCAGCACTGAATCCTCGGCGATGACCACCCGCACCCTGTCGTCCACGTTCAGCAGCTCCCGCGTCCACTCGTCATCCGGAACCCATTCCCGGCAGCCGGGTTTCCCTGGCCGAGCCAAGCATCCCAGCCCAAAGGCCCGGTAAAGGGCGGTCTTGGTCAACAAGTGCGTGCGGGACGAACGAAATCCGGCCCGATCAAGCCGCGCCGTCCCATTCCAGCCTCAGCGACGCTCGCGGCGCGGGCGGATGCGGGGCCGACCCCGCCAAACTCTGGCTTCGCGGGTGTGTGGGGCGGGCGGATGCGGGGCCGACGCCGCCAAACTCTGGCTTCGCGGGTGTGTGGGGCGGGCGGATGCGGGGCCGACGCCGCCAAACTCTGGCTTCGCGGGTGTGTGGGGCGGGCGGATGTGGGGCCGACGCCGCCAAAATCCAGCCTCGCCGGCGTTTGAGGCGCGGGGGTCCGGGGGCGGAGCCCCCGGGAGACGGCCCGCACCGAGCCGACAGCCTCCCCGGCGCCTGAGGGGGGAACGGGCGAAGGGCGGGGCGGGGAGCAGCCCCGCGCAGCGGCACCGGGCACGGGGCACAGCGGCACCGCACCCGGCACCGCGGCTTGGCCGGGGGCCGCCGGGGAAGCCCCGGGGAAGCCCCGTAAAGGCCCGGCCAGGGCAAGGTCAGGCCCGCCAGGGAAGCTCCGCCGTCACCGTGGTCCCCCGCCCCGCCTCGGAGTCCACCACCAGCACCCCGTCCACGGCGTCCAGCCGCTCGGAGAGCCCCGCAAGCCCCGTCCCGCCCCGCGGATCCGCCCCGCCCCGCCCGTCGTCCGCGACCTGGACCAGCAGCCGCCCCCCGGACTTCCACACGTCGACGCTCGCGCCCCGCGCCCCCGCGTGCTTGCTGACGTTCTGCAGCAGCTCGGAGACCGTGAAGTACGCGATCCCCTCGATCGCCGCCACCGGCCGGGCCGGCAGGTCCACCGACACCTTCACCGGCACGGCGCACCGCGAGGCCACGGAGGACAGGGCCGCGTCCAGGCCCCGGTCGGTCAGCACGGCCGGGTGGATCCCGCGCGCCAGGTCCCGCAGCTCCTGGAGGGCGACCTTCACCTCCCCGTGGGCCGCGTCCACCATCCGGGCGGCCCCCGCCGGGTCCTCCGTCAGCTTTTCCTTCGCCAGACCCAGGTCCATCGCGAGGGCGACCAGCCGCGCCTGGGCCCCGTCGTGCAGGTCCCGCTCGATGCGCCGCAGGTCGGCCGCCGCCGTGTCCACGACCACCCCGCGGTCGGACTCCAGCTCCCGGACCCGGTCGTCGAGGCGGGAGCGACCCAGCAGCCCGCCGACCAGGATCCGCTCGACGCCGGTCAGGGCGCGGATGACCCAGGGCGTGGCGAGTGTGACCAGGAGCCCGGCCAGGCAGGTGGCCGCCACGGCGACGGGCGAGTCGAGGTAGAAGCGGTAGTCGCCGTTCTGGAAGAGCTGGAGGCCGGGCTGGTCGGTGAAGGCGGGGAACACCCAGAACCACAGCGGGTACAGCAGGGCGCTCCACCCGTAGGCCCACAGCGTCAGCGCGAGGCAGAAGGCGAACACCGCCCACGGGAAGTGCACCACCGAGTACAGCACGTGGCGCCAGGCGCTCCCGCTCTTGAGCAGCGCCCCCATGCTCGCCAGGGCCCCGCTCTTGCCGGCCCGGACCGGCGCCGGTTCGGCGACCGGCATCCGCAGCAGCGAACGTACCCGGCCGCGCTCGATCCGCCCGAAGCCCCGGCACACCATGAGGACACCGGCCAGGACCGGCACCCCGAGGAAGGTGACGAGCAGCCCGGCGCCGACGGCCACGCCCGTCACGGCGACGCAGAAGTACAGGGCGCTCAGCGGAAGCCCGATGAGCAGGTACCCGAACTCCCGCCAGGTCCGCGCCGCCACCGGTGCCCGCAGCACGGCGGCGAGCCCGCTGCCGCCCGGGCCGCCGCTGCCGCCCATGCCGTTGCCCATGATCCCGCCCCGCCCTTCCTCGTGTCCTTGACGGCTTCAAGCCTGCCGCCCGGCCCTATTCCGGACCATGCGGCGGGTCGGCCTCTGCTCCCGGGGGTTAACCCCACCCCACGACGACCCGCCTGGCGACGGGCCACCCGACGGCAACCCATCCGAGGGCGGCCCACCCCGAGGGCGGCCCACCCCGAGGGCGGTCCGACTCGCTCCGGCCTGGCGGGCGGCGCCGCGGCGGTCCACCCCACACCGCTGCGTTCCGCCCCCACTTCCGGACCCCCGAACCCCTGACCCCACCCACCGGACCCCGGACCCCGATTTCCGGGACGACCGCCCCCGGGACCCGCGATGCGGGGGCCCAGGAGACCCGGATGACCGCCCCCGAACCCGGACACACGGGCGGGGCCCGGCCCGCCCAGGCCGAAAGCCCCGCTAGATCCCCGCTCCCCGATTGCTCTCCGAATCGCCTCCCCTGATTCCGATCCCGGCTCCCGATCCGGGTACCGGCTCTCGATCCGGGCCCCGGCTCTGGGTCGGCCCCGGCTCCGGGTCGGGCCCCGGCCCCGGCTCCGCCCCCGGCAAAGGATCCGTACCGCCTACCCCCGCTCCCGCCACGGCAGCTCCGCCGAGACCACCGTGCCCTCCCCTTCAGGGGAATCCACCACGAACACCCCGTCCACCGCCCGCAGCCGCTCCGCGAGACCGGCCATCCCCGTCCCCGTCCCGCCGGCCATCCGCGCCCCGCCCCGCCCGTCGTCCGAGACCCGGATCAACAGCCGCGGCCCCGCCCGCCACACCTCGACGCTCGCGCTCCGCGCCCCCGCGTGCTTGCTGACGTTCTGCAGCAGCTCGGAGACCGTGAAGTACGCGATCCCCTCGATCGCCTCCGCCGGCCGGGCTGGCAGGTCCACCGACACCTTCACCGGCACCAGGCAGCGCGAGGCCACCGAGGACAGGGCCGCGTCCAGGCCCCGGTCGGTCAGCACGGCCGGGTGGATCCCGCGCGCCAGGTCCCGCAGCTCCTGGAGGGCGAGCTTCACCTCCCCGTGCGCCTCGTCGACCATCGCCGCTGCCCCCTCCGGGTCCTCCAGCAGCTTCTCCTTCGCCAGACCCAGCCCCATCGCGAGGGCGACCAGCCGCGCCTGCGCCCCGTCGTGCAGGTCCCGCTCGATGCGCCGCAGGTCGGCCGCCGCCGTGTCCACGACCACCCCGCGGCCCGACTCCAGCTCCGCGATGCGCCGCTCCAGCTCGTCCGAGGGCGACAGCAGGCCCCGTACCAGCGCCCGGTCCACATTGGCCATGCCGCGGACCAGGTACGGCAGGACCGGCCACAGCACGAACAGGCCCGTCAGCGTTACCGTGAAGGTCAGTACCCCCCACGGCAGCCGGACCAGCTCGTACAGCACGGTCCGCCAGCCCACCGGGTCCTTCACGCCCGCCCACAGCCAGGCGAAGAACCCGCCCGCGCGCCGCGGCCCCGGCAGCGGGGTCGGCTCGGCCACCCGCACCCCCAGCAGGGCCCGCGCGCGCATCCGCTCGAACTTCCCGAGCAGGCGAGCCCCGTAGAGGCCACAAACGAGCAGGGGCAGTCCGACGGCGGTCACGGACAGGCCGCCGGTCGTGGCGACCATGAACACCGTGTAAACAAAACCGATCAACGCCACCGGCAGATTGCCCAGCAGATGAGCGATCTCCTTCCACGTGACCGCGTCGAAGGCGGGGCGGACGGGAGGAGGGAACGGAGCTTGATCGTTCACGGTCATGCCGGACAGCCTGCCAATTCCGTCCGGCCGATGCCATGGGGCGGCCCGGCGGCAGTGAACGGGGGATAACCCCACCCCGCGCAGCCCAGGCCCTAGACTCCCGTCCGTACCAGATCAACCAGATCGTCGACAGTGGCCGAGGAGCGAGGAAACGGACGTGCCCGACCCAACGGTATCGACCGTGACCGTGACCGTGACCGCCGCGGACTACTTCCGGAGTTATTCGGTCGTCGGCCTGCTCGCGGTCCTCGGCGTGCTCTTCGTGGCGGTGGCCTTCGGCGCCGGCCGCCTGCTGCGGCCCGTCGTCCCGACCCCCGAGAAGCTGCTGACCTACGAGTGCGGTGTGGACCCCGTGGGCGAGGGCTGGGCACACACCCAGGTCCGCTACTACGTCTACGCCTTCCTCTACGTCATCTTCGCGGTCGACTCGATCTTCCTCTTCCCGTGGGCGACGGTGTTCGCCGCCGCCGGTTACGGCGCCACGACCCTGGTGGAGATGTTCGTCTTCCTCGGTTTCCTGGCCGTCGGCCTGCTCTACGCGTACAAGAAGGGCGTCCTCGAATGGACGTGACACCGCAGGTGGACGTGACGGTCCAGCCCGAGCTGCTCCCGGAGCCCAAGCGCCTGGGAGTCCTCTCCCGCCTCGCCCCGGAGCCCATGAAGGTGGTCCTGAACTGGGGCCGCCGCTACAGCCTGTGGGTGTTCAACTTCGGGCTCGCCTGCTGCGCGATCGAGTTCATCGCCGCCTCCATGGCCCGCCACGACTTCATCCGGCTCGGCGTCATCCCCTTCGCGCCGGGCCCGCGCCAGGCCGACCTGATGATCGTCTCGGGCACGGTGACGGACAAGATGGCGCCGGCCGTCAAGCGGCTCTACGAGCAGATGCCCGAGCCGAAGTACGTCATCTCCTTCGGCGCCTGCTCCAACTGCGGCGGCCCCTACTGGGACTCGTACTCGGTCACCAAGGGCGTCGACCAGATCATCCCGGTCGACGTCTACGTCCCCGGCTGCCCGCCCCGTCCCGAAGCGCTCCTCCAGGGCATCCTCAAGCTCCAGGAGAAGATCGCTCGGGAGTCCCTCGCGGAGCGGTACGCGGCGGCCCCCTCGGTCTCCCAGCTGACCAGCGGCCTCGTCACGCCCCCGCCCGCCCCCGTCTCCGCCCCGGAGGCCGGCGCGTGAACCTCTACGACTCCCTCCCCGACGCGGCCCCCACCGTCTTCGGCGCCGAGGCCGTGGGCTCCTTCTCGTACGACGTCCTCACCGTGGACGTCCCGGTCGGATCGTGGATCCCCGCCCTGGAGATCGCCCGCGACAAGCTGGGCTGCACCTACTTCGACTGGCTGAGCGCGGTCGACGAGCCCGGCACGGGCTTCCGGATCTGCGCGCACGTCGTCTCCCTGGAGAACCACCGCGTGCGCCGCCTGCTGCTGCGCACCACCGTCCCGCACGCGGCCCCGTCCCTGCCGTCCGCCGTCGCCGTGTACGCCGGGGCCGAATGGCACGAGCGCGAGACGTACGAGATGTTCGGCGTCACCTTCACCGACCACCCGCACCTCGTCCCGCTGCTGCTCCCCGAGAACTTCGAGGGGCACCCGCTGCGCAAGGACTTCGTGCTGGCGGCGCGCGTCGCCAAGGCGTGGCCCGGAGCGAAGGAGCCGGGCGAGGCCCACGACCCGGACGCGCCCAAGCGGCGGCAGATGCTGCCGCCCGGGGTGCCCGACCCGAACGACTGGGGTCCCCTCAAGGGCCAGCTCCCGCCGGCCCCCGCCCGCCCCGCCCGCACCCCGCGCGCGGCCGGCGAAGGCGCCCCCGCCCGCCGTCCGCGTCCGGCCGGGGAGGCCCCGGCGGCCCGGCGCACCCGCTCGGTGACGGAGGGCTCGGCCACCCAGGCGGCGGACGCCGCCGCTCCGGACACGGCCGCTCCGGACACGGCCGCTCCGGACACCGCCGCTCCGGACACCGCCCGTCCGGTCCGTCGTAGCCGTTCGGTGTCGGAGGGCTCGGTGAGCCAGGCGGCCCCGGCGGCGGACCCCGCCACCCCGGGTTCCGCTGCCGCTCCGGGCACCGCCGCCCCGGACGCCGCGCGTCCGGTCCGTCGTAGCCGCTCGGCATCGGACGGCTCGGCGAGCCAGGCGGCCCCGGCCGCGGACACCGGGACGACCCCGCGGCCGGACGCACCCCGTCGCTCCGCCCCGCGCAGCGACGACGCCCCCTGGCACAACCCCAAGCCCGCCTTCGAAGACCCCGGCGGGTCGCCGGCCGCACCCCCGGACCCCGGGGCCGGCCCCGAGCCCAAGCCCGAGGCTGAGCCCAAGGCCGAGCCCGGCACCCCCCAGCCCCAGCCCGATCCCGATTCCGATCCCGACACCACCGGAGGCGACGCGTGAACGACGTCCTCGACGTCGCCCTGCGACTCATCGTCGTCTTCGCCGTCTTCCTCGTGCTCCCGCTCGTCGTCGGACAGACCGAACACAAGGTGATGGCGCACATGCAGGGCCGCCTCGGCCCCATGTACGCCGGCGGCTTCCACGGCTGGGCCCAGCTCGTCGCCGACGGCGTGAAGTTCGCGCAGAAGGAGGACATCGTCCCGGCCAACGCCGACCGGCGGATCTTCCAGCTCGCCCCCGCCGTCGCGCTGCTGCCGTACCTGCTCGTCCTCCTGGCCATCCCCATCGGGCCGGGCGAGGGCGCCGTCGGCCAGGTCATCGACGCCGGCCTCTTCTTCGCGCTCGCCGTCATGGGCATCGGAGTCCTCGGCTCCCTCATGGGCGGCTGGGCCTCCGCGAACAAGTTCTCCCTGCTGGGTGGCCTCCGGACGGCCGCCCAGCTGCTCGCGTACGAGCTGCCCATGCTGCTCGCCGCCGCCTCCGTGGCCATGGCCGCCGGGACCGTGTCCCTGCCCGGCATCGTCAACGCCTTCGAGTGGTGGTGGCTGCCCTGGCAGATCATCGGCGCGCTGGTCTTCTTCACCGCCGGCCTCGCCGAACTCCAACGGCCCCCGTTCGACATGCCCGTCGCCGACTCCGAGATCATCTTCGGCGCGTACACCGAGTACACCGGCCTGCGATTCGCGCTGTTCCTGCTCGCCGAGTACGCCGGCATCGTCGTCCTGTGCGCCCTCACCACCGTCCTCTTCCTCGGCGGCTGGCACGGCCCCTTCGGCGGCGACGGCCTCGGCTGGATCTGGACCCTCCTCAAGGTCGCCGTCCTCGCCTTCGTCGTGATCTGGCTCCGCGTGAGCTACCCGCGGCTGCGCGAGGACCAGCTCCAGAAGCTCGCCTGGACCGCGCTCATCCCCCTCGCGCTCGCCCAGATCGCGCTCACCGGCATCGTGAAGGTGGCGATCCAGTAATGCCCCCGATCCCCGGATCCGGCCTCGCCAAGGGCCTGGCCGTCACCCTGCGCACGATGACGAAGCGCGCGCACACCGCGCAGTACCCCGAGACGCAGCCCGAGCTCCCGCCCCGCAGCCGCGGGGTCATCGGCCTGTTCGAGGAGAACTGCACGGTCTGCATGCTGTGCGCCCGCGAGTGCCCCGACTGGTGCATCTACATCGACTCCCACAAGGAGACGGTGCCCGCCGCCACCCCCGGCGGCCGCGAGCGCAGCCGCAACGTCCTCGACCGCTTCGCCATCGACTTCTCCCTCTGCATGTACTGCGGCATCTGCATCGAGGTGTGCCCCTTCGACGCCCTCTTCTGGTCGCCGGAGTTCGAGTACGCGGAGACCGACATCCACGAGCTCACCCACGAGCGCGACAAGCTGCGCGAGTGGATGTGGACCGTGCCGGCCCCGCCCGCCCTGGACCCCGCCGCCGAGGAGCCCAAGGAGATCGCCGCCGCCCGCAAGGCCGTGGACAAGGCCGAAGCCGCCGCTGCCGCCGCCGCTGCCGCCGCCCAGGACCGGGCGGCCGACACCGCGCCCGGTACGCCCCCGACCACCCCGGAGGCCGACGCGTGAGCATCGCAACCGCCCCCCTGGCCGCCGCGGGCCACGGCTTCCTCTCGCCGACCGGCGTCGAGATCGCCTTCGTCCTCGTCGGCCTCGCCACCCTCGGCGCCGCCCTCGTGACGGTCACCACCAAGCAGCTCGTGCACGCCGCCCTCTGGCTGGTCGTCGCCCTCGGCGGGATCGCCGTCGAGTACCTCCTGCTGACCGCCGAGTTCATCGCCTGGGTCCAGGTCCTGATCTACCTCGGCTCCGTGGTCGTCCTCCTCCTCTTCGGACTCATGCTCACCAAGGCCCCCATCGGCCGCTCACCGGACGCCGACTCCGGCAACCGCTGGGTCGCCCTCGGCGTCGCCGGCCCCGCGGGCGCCGCGCTCGTCTGGGTCGTGGTCGACGCCTTCCGCACCACCTGGATCGACCTCGACGGACCCGCCCAGGGCTCCACCAAGGTCACCGGCGAGATCCTCTTCCAGCACTGGGTGCTCCCCTTCGAAGCACTGTCCGTCCTCCTCCTCGCGGCCCTCATCGGCGCCATCGTGCTCTCCCGGCGCAACACCGCCGCCGAGGAAGCCGCCGACGCCGCCGCCCGCACCGGGAAGGGCCAGCGCTGATGCACCTCGCCTACCCCGCCGTCCTGGCGGCGCTCCTGTTCGCCACCGGCCTCTACGGAGTGCTCGCCCGCCGCAACGCCATCCTGGTCCTGATGTCCGTCGAGCTGATGCTCAACGCCGTCAACCTCAACCTGGTGGCCTTCGACGTCTGGCTGCGCGACACCCTCCACGCCGGACAGGCCCTCACGCTCTTCACGATCGCCATCGCCGCCGCCGAGATCGGCATCGGCCTCGCGATCGTGCTGATGGTGTACCGCAACCGCGGCACCTCGGACGTCGACAAGCTGCGCGACACCGCCGAGGGCCACGAGCCCGCCCGGCCCGACGACAACACCGCCCGGCCGGAGGTCGCCGCGTGAGCACCACGACCCTCGCGGTCCTCGTCCCCGTCCTGCCCTTCCTCGGCGCGGTGGCAGGCCTGCTCCTCGGCCGCACCGCCCCCGGGTTCGTCCGGCCGCTGGCCATCCTGCCGACGCTGGGCGCTGCCGTACTGGCCGTGTTCGTCGCCGTCCGCCAGGGCGGCGGCCCGGCCATCGAGACCGCCACCGAACTGACCCCGACTGGCTCGGTGCCCATCGACCTGTCGCTGTACCTGGACGGCTTCGCCGTCCTCGTCGCCGTCCTCGTCGGGGTGGTCGCCACCTGCGTACAGCTCTACTCGACGGCCTACCTCCGCGACGACCCGCGCTACCCCTCGTACGCCGCGCTCGTCTCCCTCTTCACCTCCGCCATGCTGGTCGTCGTCTACTCCGGCGACCTCATGGTGCTGCTCGTCGGCTGGGAGGTCATGGGCATCTGCTCGTACTTCCTGGTCGGCCACTACTGGGAGACCGAAGCGGCCCGATCCGCCTCCCTCAAGGCCTTCCTCGTCACCAAGCTCGGCGACGTCCCCTTCCTCATCGGACTGTTCGCCCTCGCCACCGACGCCGACTCCTTCCAGATCACCAAGGTCCTGGGCACCGTCGCCTCCGGCGGGCTCGACCACCCGACGCTGATCGCGCTGCTCCTGCTCGCGGGCGTCGCCGGCAAGTCCGCCCAGTTCCCGCTGCACACCTGGCTCCCGGACGCCATGGCGGGCCCCACCCCGGTCTCCGCGCTGATCCACGCCGCGACGATGGTCGCCGCCGGCGTCTACTTCGTCGCCCGCCTCCTGCCCGTCTTCGAGGCCTCGCGCGCCGCACTGGTGGTCATGGCTGTCATGGCGGCCGTCACGATGATCGGCTCCGCCCTCGCCGCCCTGGCACAGGACGACATCAAGCGGGTGCTCGCCTACTCCACGATCGGTCAGCTCGGCTACATGACCGGGGCCCTGGCCGTCGGCGACCGCGCGGCCGCCGTCTTCCACCTCCTGTCCCACGGCGCCTTCAAGGCGCTCCTCTTCCTCGGCGCGGGCGTCATCATCCACGCCGCCGGAACGAACTCCCTGGCCGCCATGTCCCGCATGGACGGCCTGGCCAAGCGCATCCCCGACGCCTTCTGGACGATGACGCTCGCGCTGCTCGCGCTCGCCGCCATCCCGCCCTTCGCCGGCTTCTTCTCCAAGGAAGCCGTCCTCGTCGCCGCCGAGCAGACCGCCACCGGACACTCCGACGCCGCGCCCGCCGCCGCCGGCTGGCTGGTGCTCGTCGCCGGCGTGCTGACGGCCCTGCTCACCGCCGCCTACGCCACCCGGCTGTGGCTGATGGCCTTCCGCGGCCGGGGCGCCGCCGCCCCCGACCACGGCAAGGAGCCCGTCGCCATGACCGGCGTGCTGTGGCTGCTGGCCATTCCCACGGTCGGCTTCGGCCTCGCCGCCGGAAACCTCGCCGACTGGTTCGGCGGCAGGGAGCTCACCCCGACCGTGGCCACCTCGGTCCTCGGCACGGGCGCCGCCCTCATCGGCGTGGTCCTGACCTACGGCCTCTGGCAGCGTGCCGCGGCCAAGGCCGCCGCCACCGCCGCCGCCCGCGCCACGACCGCACCCGGAACGGCCCCCGTCGGCCCGGCCGCGGGCGCCCCCGTGCCCGCCTCCGTCGCCGCCGCCGAGTCCGCCGCGCTCGCCGCCGTGGAGTCCGCCGCCGAGACCCCCGAGGTCGCCGAGGTCACCCACGAGCACCCCGTCGTCCCGGCCGGGCCCGCCCCCGACCCGGGCCGCGCGCTCCTCGGCCCCCTGCACCGCCACGCCGCCGAGGGCTTCCACCTCGACGCCGTGTACGACCGGCTGTTCGTCCGCCCCGTCCGGGCCGCCGCGACCCTGGTCCGCTTCCTCGACCGCGAGGTCGTGGACACGTACGTCCGCGGCGCGGGCGCCGGCCCCCGGCTGCTCGGCGCCCTCGTACGCCGGGCCCAGACCGGCAACGTGCAGAGCTACCTGAGCGCCCTGCTCGCCGGCGCCGTGGTCCTGGCGATCGCCACCGCCGTCCTCGCCAACGTCAACGCCGGATCGTGAGCCGTGAGTCAGCCGTGATTGATATCAGCCCGTCCGTGATGCAGTTCCTTCTGGCGTTCACCGTGGCCGTACCGCTCCTCGGGGCCGTCGCGGCCCTGCTGCCCGCCCCGCCCGGCCTCAAGGGCAAGAACCCCGACCAGGCGGTCCTGCGCCACGGCGTCACCGTCACCGGAGTCGTCCTCGCCGCGGCGATCGCCCTCGCCCTGGGCTTCGACCACGACGCCCCGTCCCGCTTCCAGGCGACGACGGACATCAGCTGGATCCCGGCGCTGGACATCCGGATCCACCTCGGCATCGACGGCATCTCGCTCCCCCTCCTCCTGATGACCGCGCTGCTGTTCTTCCTCTGCGCGGTGTACAGCTACTACAAGCTCCCCGAGGGCCCCTCCCCGAAGGCCTTCGTCTCCCTGCTGCTCGTCCTGGAGGCCGGCACCCTCGCCACCTTCGCCGTCCTCGACCTGCTGCTCTTCTTCCTCGCCTTCGAGATGGTCCTCATCCCGATGTACTTCCTCATCGCCCGCTGGGGCGGTGCTCAGCGGCAGGCCGCCGCCTGGAAGTTCATCCTGTACACCCTCCTCGGATCCGTGGTCATGCTCCTCGGACTGCTGCTGATCGGACTGAACAGCGGCACCTTCGACATGGTGGCACTCGCCTCTGACAACGGCCGCGAACTGTCCCACACCACCCAGATCCTGGCCGTCCTGGCCATCGGTCTCGGCCTCGCCGTGAAGACCCCGATGTGGCCGCTGCACAGCTGGCTGCCGGACGCCCACACCGCCGCCCCCACCGTCGGCTCCGTGCTGCTCGCGGGCGTGATGCTGAAGATGGGCACGTACGGGTTCGTCCGCATCCTGCTGCCCATCACCCCCGACGGCATGCACACCTTCGCCCCGTACCTCGGCGCCTTCGCCGCCGTCGGCATCGTCTACGGGTCCCTCGCCTGCCTGGCCCTCGCCCGCAAGGGCAACAAGGGCGACCTCAAGCGGCTCATCGCCTACTCCTCCGTCGGCCACATGGGCTTCGTCCTGCTCGGCATCGCCACCCTGACCCCCACCGGGGTCAACGGCGCGCTGTTCGCGAACATCGCCCACGGACTGATCACCGGCCTCCTCTTCTTCCTGGTCGGCGCCCTCAAGGACCGCTACGGCAGCAGCGACCTCGACACCCTCGCCGGAGTCACCGGCGCGGCCCTCTACGGCCGCGCCCCCCGCCTCGGCGCGCTCCTCGCCTTCGCCGCCGTCGCCTCCCTCGGACTGCCCGGCCTGGCCGGCTTCTGGGGCGAGATGCTGGCCCTGTTCGGCGCCTTCGACCCGGCCGAGGGCCTGTCCCGCCCGGCCTTCCTCACCTACATGGCCGTCGGCGCGTTCGGCACCCTGCTGACCGCCGCCTACCTGCTGGTCGTCGTCCGGCGCGTCTGCATGGGCGACCCCAAGGCCGGTCCGGAGGTCTCCCTCGCGGACGTCCAGCACTACGAGTTCGCGGCCTGGACCCCGCTCGTCGCCCTCACCGTCCTCGCCGGCCTGTGGCCCGCGACCCTCCTCGGCCTCACCGACCCGGCCGTCCAGAAGCTCCTCGCAGGAGGCAACGCATGACGGCCCCCACGGTCCTCGCCGCCGACACCGCCACCCTGGTCCAGTCCGTCGACTGGCTCGCGATCGCGCCCGTGGTCGTCCCCGCCGCCGTCGCCCTGCTCGTCCTGGTCGCCGACCTCTTCGTCCCGGAGGCCCGCAAGCCGCTCCTCGGCTGGATCTCGGTCGCCGGCCTGGCCGTCGCGACCGCCGCCCTGCTGCCGCTGCGCGCCGGGGACCGCACCACCTTCTGCCTCACCGGCGACCCCGCCGCGTGCAGCTACACCGCCGACCACTTCGCGCTCGTCGTGCAGTTCCTGGTGCTGGCCGGAGCCCTGGTCACCGCCCTCCTGTCGCTGACCGCCGTCCGCGAGGGGCGCATCCCGGCCGGCGAATACTGGTTCCTGCTGCTCTCCTCCGCCGCCGGCGCGGCCCTGCTGCCCGCCGCGCGCGACCTCGCGACCCTGATCGTCGCCCTCGAAGTCGCCTCGCTGCCCGCCTTCGCCCTCGTCGGCATGCGCCGCGGCGACCGGCTCTCCTCCGAGGCCGCCCTCAAGTTCTTCCTGTCCTCGGTCACCGCCACCGCCGTGTCCCTGTTGGGCGTCAGCTTCGTCTACGGAGCCACCGGCTCCCTGCACCTGTCCCAGGTCGCCGACCGGCTCGAAGACGTCCCCGGGCAGCTCGACAACCTCGCCATGGCGGGTGTCGCGCTCACCCTCGTCGGCTTCGCCTTCAAGACCGCGGCCGTGCCCTTCCACTTCTGGGTCCCGGACACCTACGTGGGCGCCCCGCTGCCCGTCGCCGGCTACCTCTCCGTGATCGGCAAGGCCGTCGGTTTCACCGGCCTCGTCCTCGTCACCGTGATCGCCTTCCCGGCGTACTCCGACGTCTGGGGCCCGGCCCTGGCCGTCCTCGCCGCGCTCACCATGACCCTCGGCAACGCCGCCGCCCTGCGCCAGTCCCCGGACCGCCCCAACAGCGCCGTCCGGCTGCTCGCCTGGTCCTCCGTGGGCCAGGCCGGCTACCTGCTCGTCCCGATCGCCGCGGCCGCGTACTCCGGCCGCGACCAGATCGGCTCCACGGTCGCGTACGCCCTGATGTACGCCACCGTGAACCTCGGTGCCTTCTCCGTGGTCGCCCTGGTCGCCCGTACGAAGCCGCTGAACCGCATCAGCGACTACCGGGGCCTGTACGCCGAGCGCCCCCTCGCCGCCCTCTCGATGGCCTTCTTCCTGCTCTGCCTGGCCGGCCTGCCGCCCGGCATCATCGGCCTCTTCGCCAAGGTCGTCGTCTTCCGGTCCGCCGTCGACGCGGGCCTGGGGTGGCTCGCCGTGCTCATGGCCGTCAACGTCGTCGTCGCCCTGTACTACTACCTGCGCTGGACGGCGCTGCTCTTCCGCCCCGCACAGGAGGGGGCGGCCGAGGGGGCGGCCGAGGGGGCCGTACGCGCGAAGACGCCCCCGCCGGTCAAGGCCGCGATCGCCCTCACCGCGGTCACCGCCCTGGTCCTCTCCGGAGCTCCCCAGCTGGTCCTGCGGTTCGCCTCGGGCACCCTCTTCCCGCAGTAGCCCGACGCGGCGACCCGAACGGAGCAACGCCCGCCGCCGCCCCCCGGCCCAGGCCACGGGGGCGGCGGCGCCGTCGTGCCCGGGGAACCAGGAGCTCCCACCTCGCGTTGACCAGGAAGGGAGGGTCCACTGGACCGAAGACCCCGGACAGGACGGGGCTCCCCTGCCGCACCACTTGGAGGGCGTACCGTGCACCGCCGGCACAACGGGCTGAAGACCGCCGTACTCCTCGGCGGGCTGTCCGCACTCATCATCCTCATCGGAAGCCTCTTCGGACGGACCGGCCTGATCATCGCCGTCATCGTCGCCCTGGGGACGAACGCGTACGCGTACTGGAACAGCGACAAGCTGGCTCTACGCGCGATGCGCGCCCGGCCCGTCAGCGAATTCGAGGCCCCCGAGCTCTACCGGATGGTGCGCGAGCTCTCCACGTCCGCGCGCCAGCCCATGCCACGGCTCTACATCTCCCCGACCGAGGCCCCCAACGCCTTCGCCACCGGCCGCAACCCGCGCAACGCCGCCGTCTGCTGCACCGAGGGCATCCTGCGGATCCTCGACGAGCGCGAGCTGCGCGGGGTCATCGGCCACGAGCTGAGCCACGTCTACAACCGGGACATCCTGATCTCGTCGGTCGCCGGAGCCCTGGCCTCCGTGATCATGTTCCTGGTGAACTTCGCCTGGCTGATCCCGGTCGGCCGGTCCAACGACGACGAGGGCCCCGGCTTCTTCGGCATGCTGCTGATCATGATCCTGGGCCCGCTGGCCGCCACCGTGATCCAGCTCGCCATCAGCCGCTCGCGCGAGTACGAGGCGGACGCCTCCGGGGCCCAGCTCACCGGCGACCCCCTTGCGCTGGCCAGTGCGCTGCGCAAGCTGGACGCAGGCACCAAGCAGCTCCCCCTGCCCCCGGAACCCCGGCTGGAGACGGCGAGCCACATGATGATCGCCAACCCGTTCCGGCCCGGCGAGGGGCTCTCCAAGATGTTCTCGACGCATCCTCCGATGGCCGAGCGCATCGCCCGACTCGAACAGATGGCGGGGCGCAGTCAGTGAAACTCATCCTGAACGTCATTTGGCTCGTGCTCAGCGGGATCTGGCTCTTCCTCGGCTACTGCCTCGCCGGGGTGCTGCTCTGCATCACCATCATCGGCATCCCGTTCGGCATCGCGGCCTTCCGCATCGCCGTCTACGCCCTCTGGCCCTTCGGCTACACCACGGTCGAGCGCCACGACGCGGGCGCCGGCTCGTGCATCGGCAACGTCCTGTGGCTGGTCCTCGCCGGCTGGTGGCTCGCCATCGGCCACATCGTCACCGGCATCGCCCTGTGCATCACGATCATCGGCATCCCCTTCGGCATCGCCAATTTCAAGATGGTCCCCCTCTCCCTGCTTCCGCTGGGCCGCGAAATCGTCCCGACGGACGCCCCCTTCGCCTCCCGCTGACCTGCTCACCACACCCCCGGTGGCCCTGCCTCCGGGGGTTATCCACAGGCCTGGTGGACTGTCGGTGGCGTGCCGCACCATGAACACATGAACGAGACCGAGCAGTTGCTCCAGCAAGTCACATATCGGGTGAGCCCCTGCGCGCGCCGCCCCCGGAGCCGCGGAACAGGCCCTGCGGGCGGTACGGGGACCCGCCCGGCCGCACCCGTGCGGCCCCGCACGGCCTCCCTCCGGCCCCCGCGCCGCCGCCGTCCGCCGCAGCCCGCGCGGGGGAGGGGCGAGCCCCGGAGAAGACCTCTGGAACCCGCTTCGGTTCCAGCTCAGCTCCCGGAGCCCGAGCGGCGGCGCACCCCGTAGGACAGCGCCCCCAACGCCAGCACCGCGGCCCCCGTCACCGTCGAGGCGAGGGGCAGTGCGCAGGCGAGCAGTACGCAGCCGGACAGCCCGACCGCTGCCACGGCCCGGTCCTTGACAGCTGAACCGAGAGTCCACGCGGAGGCGTTCGCGATCGCGTAGTAGGCCAGCACTCCGAAGGAGGAGAAGCCGATCGCGCCCCGCAGATCGACCGTGGCCGCGAGCACCGCCACGACCGCGCCCACGGCCGCCTCGGCACGGTGCGGGACCTGCCGCCCGGGATGAACGGCGGCCAGCGGACGCGGCAGATGGCCGTCCCGGGCCATCGCCAGGACGGTCCGCGACACCCCGAGCACCAGGGCCAGCAGGGAGCCCAGCGCGGCCAGCACCGCCCCCACCCGGACCACCGGCACCAGTGCGGGCCACCCGGCCGCCCGCACCGCGTCCGCCAGCGGGGCCGTCGACCCCGCCAGCACCTCGGCCCCGAGCACCGACAGCACCGCCACCGTCACGGCGGCGTACACGCACAGGGCGATCCCCAGCGCGATCGGCACCGCGCGCGGGATCGTGCGCTCCGGATCGCGCACCTCCTCGCCCAGGGTGGTGATCCGCGCATAGCCCGCGAAGGCGAAGAACAACAGCCCCGCCCCCTGCAGCAACCCGACCGCCCCCGGGGCCGCCCCACCGAGCCGGCCTGACTGCGCCGCCCCCGACGTCAGGCACGCCACCACCACCGCGGCCAGCACGGCCAGTACCGCCACCACGATCAGCCGGGCCGTCCGGGCGGATTTCCGCACCCCGCCGCAGCCCGCCGCGGTCACCGCCACCACCGCCAGGGCGGCCACGACGTGCTCCCGTCCGGGCCACACGTACGCACCCACGGTGAGCGCCATCGCCGCGCAGGAGGCCGTCTTGCCCACCACGAAGCCCCAGCCGGCCAGGTACCCCCAGAAGGGACCGAGCCGCTCGCGCCCGTACACGTAGGTCCCGCCGGAGGACGGGTAGCGGGCGGCGAGCCGCGCCGAGGAACGGGCGTTGCAGTAGGCCACCAGGGCCGCCACCGCCAGAGCGGCGAGGAGGGCGCCGCCCGCCGCCCGCGCCGCCGGGGCCAGGGCCGCGAAGATCCCGGCGCCGACCATCGCACCCAGCCCCACCACGACCGCGTCCGACACGCCCAGGGTGCGTCTCAACTCGTTGTCCACGCGCGGAGGATATGTGCCCTAGATGACGCCCTCCCGGCCGGGAAGCGGCGTCCGCGTGCGCTCCCACCCCTCCAGGGCCGTCAGACAGGCGTGGTCGAGGTGCCGCAGCCCGCTGAGGTCGAGGCGCACCGACGTGGCGTGCGGTACCGCCTCCAGGGAGTCCAGCAGCTTGGGCAGCTTCAGGAAGCTGGCGTTCCCCACGACCCGGACGCACAGCTCCTCGCCCTCCCAGACCTCCTCGATGTGCACGTGGGAGGTCTCCCAGGCCGCCTTGGCCACGGCGAGCCCCAGCCCGACCAGCACCCCCTCGAACAGGCTGGTCGCCACGATGGCGACGGCCGTCGCCAGCAGCACCACCGCCTCCCCCCGGTGGGACCGCCACAGGGCGGCCACCGCGCGCGCCGGCAGCAGCTTCCAGCCCGCGTGCAGCAGCACCCCGGCGAGCGCCGCGAGCGGCACGGCCTCCAGCACCCCGGGGAACACGGCGGCGAACAACAGCAGCCAGGCGCCGTGCAGGATCCGCGAGGCCCGGGTGCGGGCCCCGGCCTCCACGTTGGCGGAGCTGCGCACGATGACGGCGGTCATCGGCAACGCTCCGAGCAGACCGCAGACGGTGTTGCCCACCCCCTGGGCGATCAGCTCCCGGTCGTACTCGGTCCTCGGCCCCTGGTGCATCCGGTCGACGGCCGCCGCGCTGAACAGGGTCTCGGCCGAGGCGATCAGCGCGAGCGCGATCACCGTCCCGACGGCCCCCGCGGACGCCAGCACCCCGAAGTCGTTCCAGTCGGGCGGCGCCACGGCGTCCAGCACCCCCGTCACCCGCACCCGCTCCACGGGCAGCCGCAGCAGCGCGGCCGCGGCCGTGGCGGCGGCCACCCCGACGAGCGCCCCCGGCACCAGCCGCAGTCGGGGCGGCACCCGCCGCCAGAGCACCAGCACCGCGATGGTCCCGGCGCCGAGCGCCACCGCCGCCCAGTCCGCCCGCGCCCCGAGCTCGTGCATCGCGCCCAGCTTGGCCAGCGTCCGCCCCGGGGCCGCGACGCCGCCCAGGGCGTAGAGCTGTCCCACGATCAGCACCAGCCCGATCCCGGCGAGCATCCCGTGCACGACGGCCACGGAGATCGCCCGGAACCACCGGCCCAGCCGCAGCGCGCCCATGACGAGCTGGAGCAGCCCGGCGGCCAGTACCAGTACCCCGAGCGCGGGCAGTCCGTAGGCGCTCACGGCCTCGTAGACCAGCACCGTCAGCCCGGCGGCCGGGCCGCTGACCTGCAGGGAGCTACCCCGGAACCAGCCGGTCACCAGGCCGCCGACCACCCCGGTGACGATCCCCAGCTCGGCCGGCACCCCGGAGGCGACGGCCACCCCCACGCACAGCGGTAGCGCGACCAGCGCCACGACGACGGACGCCCCGAAGTCCGCACGGAAACTGCCGGCCCCAGGCATGCGGGAACCCCCTGTCACGCGGTGGTTGATGTTTCACCCAGCGTGACGGGCGCACCGGCCCGCGCCTAGTGACCATGAGGGGGCCGCGGAGGAGCGTGCGCCGTTCACGCCGGGCACACGCCCCTGACGGGCGCCGACACGACGAAGGGCACAGCGCGGGCGGCCGCCGAGGAAGGCCTCGGCGATCTGCCCCCGCTGTGCCCCGCGGGTCCGCTCAGCGGCGCGTCACAGGCGCCGGTCAGCGGTAGTTCACGAACTGGATCGCGAAGTCCAGGTCCTTGCCCTTCAGCAGGGCCTGGACGGCCTGGAGGTCGTCGCGGCTCTTGGAGCTGACGCGCAGCTCTTCACCCTGGACCTGGGCCTTGACGCCCTTGGGGCCCTCGTCCCGGATGATCTTCGCGACCTTCTTGGCGTTCTCCTGGGAGATGCCCTCCTCGATCGTCGCGAAGATCTTGTACTCCTTGCCGGACAGCTGCGGCTCGCCGGCGTCCAGCGCCTTCAGCGAGATGCCGCGCTTGACCAGCTTGGTCTCGAACACGTCGAGGACGGCCTTGACGCGCTCCTCGGAGTTCGCCTCCATCAGGATCTTCTCGCCGGACCAGGCGATCGACGCGCCCGTGCCCTTGAAGTCGTAGCGCTGCGAGAGCTCCTTCGAGGACTGGTTGAGGGCGTTGTCGACCTCCTGCCGCTCGACCTTCGAGACGATGTCGAAACTGGAGTCGGCCATGTGCTGTGGCTCCTTGAAGTCGGCTGCGTTGTGCCCCGGAGGGCGCGGCCGGACATCCCCGGACCGCTCCGCAAAGCCTAGCCACCGCACCCGCGCGCGGCGCTGATCAATCCGGTGGCGAACCACCCCCGAGCATCGGGTATTGTTTACGTCGTTGCCAAGGAGCGCCGCCGAAAGGCGGAAAGATGGCAGCGATCTTGGCGGTGTGCCCGAGTGGCCAAAGGGAGCAGACTGTAAATCTGCCGGCTCAGCCTACCCAGGTTCGAACCCTGGCGCCGCCACGCGAGTGGAACCCCCGTTCATCTGCGGAAGCGCAGTGGGCGGGGGTTTCTTCGTACACCCGCGCGCCCGGCCCGGCCTACGCGGCCGCCGGATCGGTCACCGTCAGGTGGTACGTGGTGTCGACCCAGAAGCCCTGGGTGTCGGCCGCCTGGATCTCCAGGACGAACTGACCCGCCGGAAGAGGTGCGAGAGCGCACCACAGACCCCAGGCGACCCGGGGTATGCCCATGCTCAGGAAGGGCTTCGAGGCGAACTCGCTCAACGGCAGGGGCGTGCTGTTCAGCGCCGCGGAGGCCCGGGTCGCCTCCAGGCGCCACGGCTTGGTCACGAAGGGCACCACCGGCCGCTGGGTGTTCAGGACCGGGAAGAACAGCCGCCGCCCCGCCGGGACGCTGCACCGGCGCACCACCCGGCCGCCGAAGGTGCCCGCCAGGAACCACAGGTCCGACGGCTGGCGCCACCCCGCGTAGGCCCCCGTCGTATCGGCCACGGGGCTCTCGTCGACCGGCGCGGACAGGGCCCACTTCCACCACCTGGCGGCGAGCCGGCCACCCTCCGCCGCACCGATCCGCCAGTCGCCCTCGCCCATGCCCCGACCCCGCCGCCTCGCACGACCGCCCCCTGCGGCCGATTCCGGGGTGACCCTATCGGGCCACTCGGGCGCACCGATGTGGACGGACCGTCGTTCACGGGGCGTGACATGGACATCGGACACACGGGGGAAGGTCGGCGGCGGCGTGCTGGCCGCCCTCCTCGGCGCGGGCATCCCGGCCCTGCTCGGAACGACGCTCCACGGGCACGCGGGGGAGCCCTACCGGGAAACCCGGCTCTACTTCGGCACCGAACGCCCCGGCGGCAGGGACCCCGTCGGCCGCGGCGAGTTCATGCGCTTCCTGGACCGGGAGGTCACCCCCGCCTTCCCCGAAGGACTGACCCTCCGGGACGGCTACGGCCGACGGAGCGGCCCCGGTGGCGCGATCGTCCGCGAAACCTCCTACGAAGTCGTCCTGCTCTACCCCGAGAAGGAGGCCGAGGAGCGCGACACCCGCGTCGAACGGATCCGGCGGACCTACCGGGAACGCTTCCAGCAGGAATCCGTCGGCCGCTCCGACGACGAGCTGGAGGCCGACTTCTGACGGGCACTCGGCACGTCCCGCCCCCCGCCCTCAGTTGCCCGCCACGTCCTTCACCGCCACCGACACCGGCGTCGAACCCGACACCAGCTCCAGCGTCAGACCGGCCGTCGCCGGAGTGTCGACCAGCTCCGCCAGCACCGCCGCCACGTCCTCGCGCGGCACCGGCCCCCGGCCGGTGCGCGCCTCCAGCCGGACCAGACCCGTACCGGCCTCGTCCGTCAGGGCGCCCGGACGCAGGACCGTCCACTCCAGCCCCAGCCGCGTGCGGACGTGGTCGTCGGCCTCGCCCTTGGCCCGCAGGTAGAAATCGAAGACCTCGCCCCCGTCGTGGCGGGAGTCGGCGCCCATCGAGGACACCATCAGGAAGCGCCGCACGCGCGCCCGTTCGGCGGCGTCGGCGAACAGCACCGCCGCACCCCGGTCCACGGTGTCCTTGCGCTCCGCGCCGCTGCCCGGACCGGCCCCGGCGGCGAACACCGCCACGTCCGCGCCCTGCAGGATCCCCGCCACGTGCTCGACCGAAGCAGACTCCAGGTCGCACAGCACCGGTTCGGCGCCGGCCGCCCGCAGATCGGCGCCCTGCTCCGGATCACGGATGATGCCCGCGACCTCGTACCCGCGCGCGGCGAGCAGGGGCTCCAGCCGCAGCGCGATCTGACCGTGTCCACCCGCGATGACGATGCGCATGTCCCGACCGTACGACGGACCGGGCGCCCACGCCCGCGAACGGCCCCCGGACGCTCAGGGCCCGGACTCCGTACGGCCCTGCCTGGGCAGGTCCAGGGCCACCGCCACCGCCGAATCGCAGTACTCCCGTACGGCACTCGTCCGGGCTACCACGCGCCCCCGGTGGATCACGATCCGGCTGTACGCGAGGGACAGCACCCCCGCGATCCGTTCCCCGCGCACGGCGAGCAGTTCCGCCGGGAACCCCGCCTCCACCCGCACCTCCGGCAGGCCCATGGCCTCGCGGGCGGCCGCGCTCACCGCCTCGTAGGCCTCCGCGGGGCGCAGCCCGCCCTGGGAGGCGAGCAGGTACGCCGCTTCGAGCGGATCGCCCCGCCCGACCGGGTTCCCGGCGTCCCGCAGCGCCCCGCTGCCGGCGGCGACCCGGACCCCGGCCGCGCGCAGGAGGCGTACGGGGGCGGTGCGCAGGCCGCGGCGCTCCAGTGCGGCGCAGTCCCCCTGGGGCAGGCAGGTCACCCGCACCCCGGCCGCGGCGAGCTGGTCGGCGGCCCGCGCGGCCGCGTCCAGCGGCAGCCGGGACAGCCCGCCGCACGGGCCGATGGTCACTCCGGGGCGCAGCCCCCCGGCCATCGCCGCGAGGCGGGCGAGACGGCCCGGATCGTCACCGTCGGTGTGCAGGTCGACGGGGCAGCCGTGCTCTGCGGCCAGTTCGAGGACGGCTTCGAGGAAACCCGTCGGGTCGGGGTCCAGGTCGGGGCAGCCCCCGATCACCGAGGCGCCCATCTTGACGGCGTCGCGCAGCATGGCGAGCCCGTCGGCGCCGGCCACCCCGGTCAGCAGCCGGGGGACGGCCACCGTGGTCAGGTCGGTGAGGCCGCGCAGCGAGCGACGGGCCTGGAGCGCGGCCTCCATGGGACCCAGGCCGTGCACGTCCCCGATGCGCACGTGGGAGCGGACGGCGGTGGCGCCGTGGCCGAGCTGGAGGAGCGCCGCCTCGGTGGCCCGGCGCTGCACGTCGTCGGGGGCGTACGAGACGGGGCCCTCGCCGTCGGCCGTGAGGGCCGTGTCCCCATGGGCGTGCGGCTCGGCGGGGGCGGGCAGGAGCAGGTACCCGCTCAGGTCGACCCGGGCCATGGCCGGCGCGGGGAGGCTGCCCGCCGTCCCGACGGCCTGGATCCGGCCGCCGCCGAGCCGTACGTCGACGGTGCGGCCGTCGGTGAGCCGCGCCCCGGCGAGGAGGAGGCCGGTCGCCTCGGGGGCGGGGCCGCCGAGGGGGTCACGGGCCGGGTTGCGGGAAGGGCCTTCGGCGGGGTTCCGCGGGGAGTGGGACGGCTGCTGCGGCTGGCTGTCGGACATCGCGCTCCTGCGGGGGCTCGGGCGGTTCCTGTGCCGTGGCCGCAGCCCGCGGCCCAAGATCACGCAGCGTGCTCAGAGCCTAGGGCGCGGGGGTCCCGGGTTCGCGGAAGAGCTCAATAGTCGTACCGGTGTGGTGCCCATGCGTCCGGCGCCCGGGCGGGGCCGGGTGGAGCCGGGTGGGGCCGGGAAGGATCCCCGGGGCGTGACCCCGGGGTGTGACCCCGGGCACATTCGGGGGTGAAAGTGGCCCGGGACGGGGTGTGGGGCCGGTGGGGAAAGTCCTGGTCCCGGCTTCCGAGCCCAGTCCCCCCAAAGGATTTGGGCGATCGGCTGGCAACCGTGTAATGTCTTCCTCGCTCGCCCCAATAGCTCAGTCGGTAGAGCGTCTCCATGGTAAGGAGAAGGTCTGCGGTTCGATTCCGCATTGGGGCTCTGGTGAGAGAGGTTCCCCACCCTCGGGTGGGGAACGGATCTCATCAAAGCGGCGTAGCTCAGTCGGTAGAGCAAGCGGCTCATAATCGCTGTGTCACCGGTTCAAGTCCGGTCGCCGCTACACCCAGTAGCCGATTGCGGGGTCGGTCTCCCGATCGGCTACTCTTTTATGCGTTCATCCGTCCCATAGTCCGTCAAGGAGCACTCACGTGGCTGCCACCGACGTCCGCCCGAAGATCACGCTGGCCTGCGTGGAGTGCAAGGAGCGGAACTACATCACCAAGAAGAACCGGCGTAACAACCCGGACCGCATGGAGATGAAGAAGCACTGCCCGCGCTGCAACTCGCACACCGCGCACCGCGAGACCCGCTGATCCTGGCGAAGTCTTCAATATAGGCACCGTCATGAGGTCGTCCCCTTCAATGGGGGCGGCCTTGTGTCGTTTCTGCTCCGGTTTCTTGATCGGCGATCGATGATCGTCGATCGGTCGTCCGCAGCCTTTCGTGTCCCTTCAACAGGAGGTAGTGCCATGGCCCTCGACCAGACCTTCGTGGGGCGGACGTACCCGCCCACCGAGCCGTACGAGGTCGGCCGGGAGAAGATCCGCGAATTCGCGGTAGCGGTGGGTGACGAGAATCCCGTCTACACCGACCCCGAAGCCGCCAAGGCGTTCGGTCACCAGGATGTGATCGCCCCGCCGACCTTTGTGTTCGCCATCACTTTCGCGGCCGCGGGCCAGGTCATCGAGGACCCGCAGCTGGGGCTGGACTACAGCCGCGTCGTGCACGGCGACCAGAAGTTCGCGTACGTCCGCCCCGTGCGGGCCGGCGACCGTCTCACCGTGACCTCCACGATCGAGGCCGTGAAGTCGCTCGCGGGCAACGACATCATCGACATCCGCGGCGAAGTCCACGACGAGTCCGGCGAGCACGTGGTGACCGCCTGGACCAAGCTCGTGTCCCGCGCCCCCGAGGAGGCCTGAGATGACCGCGCAGATCCAGTACGCAGACGTCGAGGTCGGCACCGAGCTGCCGGCGGCGTCCTTCCCCGTGACGCGCGCCACGCTGGTCCGCTACGCCGGGGCATCGGGTGACTTCAACCCGATCCACTGGAACGAGAAGTTCGCCAAGGAGGTCGGACTGCCGGACGTGATCGCGCACGGCATGTTCACCATGGCCGAGGCGATCCGTGTGGTGACCGACTGGACCGGCGACCCGGGCGCGGTCGTCGAGTACGGGGTGCGCTTCACCAAGCCCGTGGTCGTCCCGAACGACGATCAGGGCGCCCTGATCGAGGTCACGGCGAAGGTCGCGGCCAAGCTGGACGACAAGCGCGTACGGGTCGACCTGACGGCGATGAGCGCGGGCCAGAAGGTCCTGGGCATGTCCCGCGCGGTAGTCCAGCTGGGCTGAGGGTCGGGGCGGGGTCGGGGCGGGGGTGTAACCCTGTGCGGGCCCGACGGGGCTGGTCGGGGTCGGGGGTGGGCGGTGCGCCCTTGGTCCGGGTCTGGGGAGGGCTGGGGGCGTCCCGCCAGTCCACTGTCCTTCCGTGTCGGGACGGTCCCTCAAGGGCGCTCCTTCGTCGCGTCGCTTCGCGATGGCCTTCGGCCACCCTTGACCGACCGTCCCGCCACGGAATGCCAAAGACTGTCGGGAAGCCCCCAGGGAAACGGCCGGGAGGAAACCGAGGGCCTGGGGGCCAGTCAGAGACGTACGGCCCCTACCCGCCTGGGCAGACCCGAGGCACGGGCCCCCTCGTTCTGATTCCGGGCCGGGTGTTGCCTGACCACCCCAAACGGCGACCAGACCGCCCGGCCATGCCTTCGGGACGGCACACGCGTCAGATCGCTACGCGCTTCTCTTGGCATAGCGTCTGCGACCCGTCTGGGGCTGGACATAGGCCGCCCAAGACGGTCGGTTGGCGGGCTTGTCGGGCGGCTGACGGCCGGCAGGCCATCACCCCCGCCCCCGAAGGGGCCTATCGATGTCCCCGGGTGTCCTGTCGGACTCTGAGGACGACAAAGTCGTCCTCAGAGTCCGACAGGCAGCACCAGCGCCCCTCCGAAGCCCGCCCATCACCCCAAAAGGGACAAACGGCCCGCGCTCGCGTGAGAGATCGAGGCCCCCGGACCGTGGGCGGCTTATGTCCAGCCCCAGACGGCCGGCGGACGCAATGCCGTGCGAAGCGCGTAGCGATCCGGTGCGTGTGGGGCCCGCCGGGCGGTCTGGTCACCCTTTCGTGCGGCCTGGACGCCCCGGCCCGTGGGCCGATGGCCATTCGGGGCCCGAATGCGGGACTGGGCGGAGATGGCTCGCGAATCTCTGGGATGCCCGCCCCTCGAAGATCTCCCCGTGGACCGTTCTTTTGGGGGTTTCCCGGCAGTCTTTGGCATTCCGTGGCGGGATGGGCTGTCAAGGGTGGCCGAAGGCCATCGCGAAGCGACGCGACCGAAGGGAGCGCCCTTGACAGCCCGGCCCGACGCGGAAGGACGATGAGACTGACGGGAAACCCCCAAACCCTCCCCGACACGGGCCGAGTCGAGTCCCGCCGCCCCCCGACCCCGATCCCGTTCAGCCCCGGTGCCCGTCCCCACCCCTTGACGTAGTTAGTGAGTGAGCACTAACTTTGAGGCATGGTGAGGATGAGTGCAGAAGAGCGGCGTGAGAGCGTCATTCGGGCGGCGGCCAAGGAGTTCGCTCGTGGGGGGTACTACGGGACCTCCACCGAGGCGATCGCCAAGCAGGTCGGTGTTTCGCAGCCCTACCTCTTCCGGCTCTTTCCGAACAAGCAGGCCATGTTCCTCGCGGCGTCCGCGCGGTGCCTGGAGACCACCCGGGCCGTTTTCGCCCGGGCGGCCGAGGGGCTGGAGGGCGAAGAGGCCCGGAGCGCGATGGCGGACGCGTACATGCGGCTGATCGCCGAAGACCCGCATGTGCTCCAGATGCAGCTCCAGATGTACGTCACCGTCTCCGCCGCGGAGGCCGCCGGCGACCACGAGCTCGGTGAGCTCGTGCGGGAGGGCTGGCTGAAGTTGTGGGACACCGTGACGGTGCCGATCGGTGGCGACGTCAAGGAGACCACCACCTTCATGGCCTACGGGATGCTCATCAACACCCTCACCGCCATGGGCTTCCCGCCCGGCCACCGCATCTGGGAGGGGCTCCACCCCTCGGGCGGGGGCGAAGGGGCCGAAGGGGCCGACGGTGGCGTGGGGGAGCCGGCCGCCGGGAGTGCAGGGTCACCCCGGCCCGCACCCCCCGCGCGTTAGCCCCACTCCACCCCACCCTCCGGCCCGGACCCGGGCCGGTTTCTGGGCTTCGAAGTTAGTCAGCAATAACTAACAACCTTCAGGGGGAATCGTGAACCAGCAAGACCGGCTCAGCAGGCCCGCGGTATGGGCCCTCGTCCTCACCGGGGCCGCCAGCTTCATGGCCGCGCTCGACAACCTCGTCGTCACCACCGCCCTGCCCGCCATCCGCGCCGACCTCGGCGGCAAGCTGGAGGACCTGGAGTGGACGGTGAACGCCTACACGCTCACCTTCGCCGTCCTGCTCATGTTCGGCTCCGCCCTCGGGGACCGCTTCGGGCGCCGCCGGCTCTTCATCGCCGGACTCGCCGTGTTCACCAGCGCCTCCGCCGCGGCCGCCCTCTCGCCCGGGATAGGCCAGCTGATCGCCGCCCGCGCCGTCCAGGGCGTCGGGGCCGCCGTTATGATGCCGCTGTCCCTCACCCTGCTCACCGCCGCCGTCCCGGCCGCCCGGCGCGGCATGGCGCTCGGCATCTACGGAGCCGTCAGCGGTCTGGCCGTCGCCAGTGGTCCGCTGATCGGGGGCAGCCTCACCGAGCACATCTCCTGGCAGTGGATCTTCTGGCTCAACGTGCCGATCGGCCTCGCCCTGATCCCGCTCGCCCGCCTGCGCCTCGCCGAGTCCACCGCCCCGAACTCCCGCCTCGACGTTCCCGGCACCCTCCTCATCAGCGGCGGGCTCTTCGGGGTCGTCTACGGACTCGTCAACGCCAACGCCCACGGCTGGACCAGCGCCCCCGTCCTCACCGGCCTGATCGCGGGCAGCGCCCTCATCGGGGGCTTCGTCCACCACGGCTTCAACAGCGCGAACCCCATGCTCCCCATGCGGCTCTTCCGCAGCCGGGGCTTCTTCGGGATCAACTTCGCCAGCCTGCTGATGTACCTCGGCATGTTCGGGTCGATCTTCCTGCTCAGCCAGTTCCTCCAGGGCGTCGCCGGCTACTCGCCCACCGAGGCGGGTCTGCGCATGCTGCCCTGGACCGGCATGGGGATGATCGTCGCCCCGATCGCGGGCATCGTGTCCGACCGGATCGGCGGACGCCCCGTCGTCGTCGCCGGGCTGGCCCTCCAGGCGCTCGGCCTCGGCTGGTTCGCGGTGGTCCTCGCCCCGGACGTCTCCTACGTCGCCCAGCTCCCCGCCCTGGTCCTCAGCGGGATCGGCATGTCCCTGTACTTCGCCCCGGCCAACAACGTGCTGATGTCCACCGTCACCCCCGCCGACCAGGGCAAGGCCTCCGGCACCAACAACGCCCTCCGCGAGGTCGGCGGAGCCCTCGGCGTGGCAGTCCTGGCCTCGGTCTTCTCCAGCCGGGGCGGCTACGAGAGCCCGCAGGCCTTCACCGACGGGACCGTCCCCGCCCTGTGGATCGGCGCCGCCGCGGTCGCCCTGGCGGCCGCCCTGGCCCTGCTCTTGCCCCGCCGCTCCACCCAGCCCGCCCAGTCCGCCCAGGCCACCCCCACCCCCACCCCCACCGCGGCCGTATCCACGGACAAGGTCCCCACCACCCGCTGAAGCCCCGGACGAGAGCGAAGGAACGACAGTCATGCCCGACGTGCCCTGGTCCACGCCCGACGAGCCCGCCCCCGACGCCGAGGTATACGTCATGGCCTCCCGCTTCGAGACCGAGACCCTCATCGGGGCGCTCAGGTTCTTCCTCAAGGCCCCCGGCATCATCCGCCAGATCCGCAAGGCCCCCGGCGCCCACGGCGTCGCCCTCCGCGCCCGGGTGACCCGCCGCACCTTCCTGACCCTCTCCGCCTGGGAGGACCCGGACGCCCTCCACCGCTTCGCCCGCAGCGAGCCCCACCGCTCCAGCTCGCGCGCGGCCGCAGCCTTCATGAAGGAGTCCGCCTTCACCTACTGGACCGCGCCCGCCTCGGAGCTGCCCATCGGCTGGGCCGAGGCCGAGCGCCGTCTGGCGGAGCGGAAGCGGGCCTACTGAGTGCCCCGCCGGGATGCGAGGGGGACGGACCGTACTCTTGTCCACGTGCAGGAACTCCACGACGCCCCCCTCGCCCCGCTGACCACCTTCCGCCTCGGCGGCCCGGCGGCCCGGCTGGTCACCGCGACCACCGACGCCGAGGTGGTCGACGCCGTACGCGCCGCCGACGCGAGCGGCACCCCCCTCCTGATCATCGGAGGCGGCAGCAACCTGGTCATCGGCGACCGGGGCTTCGCCGGAACCGCCCTGCGCATCGCGACCACGGGCTTCACCCTCGACGGCACCACCCTGGAACTCGCCGCCGGCGAGAACTGGAGCGACGCCGTCGCCCGCACCGTCGAAGCGGGCCTCGCGGGCATCGAATGCCTCGCCGGCATCCCCGGCTCGGCCGGAGCCACCCCGATCCAGAACGTCGGGGCGTACGGCCAGGAAGTCTGCGACACCATCACCGAGGTCGTCGCCTACGACCGCGCCACCGGCACGACGGTCACCCTCTCCGCCGCCGAGTGCGCGTTCCGCTACCGCAACAGCACCTTCAAGGACCAGCCCGACCGATACGTCGTCCTGCGCGTCCGCTTCGCCCTGGAAGACGCCGGCGGCCTCTCCGCCCCGGTCAAGTACCCCGAGACGGCCCGCGCCCTCGGAGTCGAGGCCGGCGACCGGGTCCCGGCCGCCCTCGCCCGCGAGACCGTCCTGCGCCTGCGCGCGGGCAAGGGCATGGTCCTCGACCCCGCGGACCACGACACCTGGTCCGCGGGCTCCTTCTTCCACAACCCGATCCTGACCGACGAGGCCTACGCCGCCTTCCTCGCCCGCGCCCAGGACCGCCTCGGCCCCGACACCGCCCCGCCCGCCTACCCGGCCGGCGAGGGCCGTACGAAGACCAGCGCGGCCTGGCTGATCGACAAGGCCGGATTCACCAAGGGCTACGGCACCGGCCCCGCCCGCATCTCCACCAAGCACACCCTCGCCCTCACCAACCGCGGCGAGGCCACCACCGAAGACCTCCTCACCCTGGCCCGCGAGGTCGTCGCCGGAGTCCACGCGGCGTTCGGCGTCACCCTCGTCAACGAGCCGGTGACGGTCGGCGTCCACCTCTGACATGCACTGCCCCCTGCACGGGGCCGGTACGGACCCCACCCGCCTGGTGGGCCGCGAGATCAGCCGGGTCGTCGCCTCCTGGCACATCTGCGAGGGCGAGCGCTCCGAGGCGCCGCTCGACGTCTGGCTGATCGACAGCGACGGCGAGTCCACGCGGATCACCACCGGCTCGGACCAGTGCCTCATCGTCGAGTCCGCCACGCCCCACGAGCCCTACGACATGGGGGAGTGGGGCCGGATCGAGGTCGGCGAGGACCTCGGCGACCACCCCTTCCTGCGCCACCTCGGCCAGACCGTCGCCTCGGTCGCCGAGTTCGCCGTCCCCGAGCAGGGCCGTACCCACCTGGAGATCGTCTTCGTGGACGGCCACCGGGTACGGGCCGACTGCTACGAGGGGGACCTGCGGCTCACCCGTTGAGCCAGTGGTCGATCCCGTCCAGCAGCTTGGCCTTCACCTCTTCGGGCGCGGCCGAGCCGCGCACCGACTGCCGCGCCAGCTCGGCGAGCTCCGCGTCCGTGAAGGCGTGGTGGCGGCGGGCGATCTCGTACTGGGCCGCGAGCCGGGACCCGAACAGCAGCGGGTCGTCCGCGCCCAGCGCCATGGGCACCCCGGCTTCGAAGAGGGTGCGCAGCGGCACGTCCTCGGGCCGCTCGTAGACGCCGAGCGCCACGTTGGAGGCCGGGCAGACCTCGCAGGTGATCTGCCGGTCGGCGAGCCGCTTCAGCAGCCGGGGGTCCTCGGCGGCCCGTACGCCGTGCCCGATGCGGGCCGCGTGCAGATCGTCGAGGCAGTCGCGGACGGAGGAGGGCCCGGTGAGCTCACCGCCGTGCGGGGCCGCGAGCAGACCGCCCTCCCGGGCGATGGCGAAGGCGCGGTCGAAGTCCCGGGCCATGCCGCGGCGTTCGTCGTTGGAGAGCCCGAAGCCGACGATGCCGCGGTCGGCGTAGCGGACGGCGAGGCGGGCGAGGGTACGGGCGTCGAGGGGGTGCTTCATGCGGTTGGCGGCGATGAGGACCCGCATGCCCAGGCCCGTCTCGCGGGAGGCCGCGTCGACGGCGTCGAGGATGATCTCCACGGCCGGGATCATGCCGCCGAGCAGCGGGGCGTAGGAGGTGGGGTCCACCTGGATCTCCAGCCACCCGCTGCCGTCCCGGACGTCCTCCTCGGCGGCCTCGCGGACCAGGCGGCGGATGTCGTCGGGCTCGCGCAGGCAGGACCGGGCGGCGTCGTAGAGCCGCTGGAAGCGGAACCAGCCGCGCTCGTCCGTGGCCCGGAGCTTGGGCGGTTCCCCGGCGGTCAGGGCGTCCGGCAGCCGGACGCCGTACTTGTCGGCCAGCTCCAGCAGGGTCGACGGGCGCATCGAGCCGGTGAAGTGCAGGTGCAGGTGGGCCTTCGGCAGAAGCGTGAGATCGCGTACGTGCTCCATCTGGTGATCCTGCCGCATCGCTCACCCGATTGGCAGCGGATTGCCTGAACGGGACATTGCCCGAACGTGAATCCGATGCCGACCGGCCCCCGCCGTTCCCGGTTTCCCGGGGGCCGGAAACGCCGGAGCGGCGCCACCCGACAGGGTGGCGCCGCTCCGTACCCGCTCCCGGACCCAGGCCTAGGCCTTGGCCTCCGCCAGGAGCTTCTGGACGCGGGAGACGCCCTCGACCAGGTCCTCGTCGCCCAGGGCGTAGGACAGGCGCAGGTAGCCCGGGGTGCCGAAGGCCTCGCCCGGGACGACCGCGACCTCGGCCTCGTCCAGGATCAGGGCCGCGAGCTCGACCGAGGTCTGCGGGCGCTTGCCGCGGATCTCCTTGCCGAGGAGCTCCTTCACCGACGGGTACGCGTAGAACGCGCCCTCGGGGGTCGGGCAGAAGACGCCGTCGATCTCGTTCAGCATCCTGACCATGGTCTGGCGGCGGCGGTCGAAGGCCTTGCGCATCTCCGCGACCGCGTCCAGGTTGCCCGAGACGGCGGCCAGCGCCGCGACCTGGGCCACGTTGGAGACGTTGGAGGTGGCGTGCGACTGCAGGTTGGTCGCCGCCTTGATGACGTCCTGCGGGGCGATGACCCAGCCCACGCGCCAGCCCGTCATCGCGTACGTCTTGGCGACGCCGTTGACGACGATGCACTTGTCGCGCAGCGCCGGGACCAGGACCGGCAGCGAGGTGAACTTCGCGTCGCCGTAGACCAGGTGCTCGTAGATCTCGTCCGTGAGCACCCACAGGCCGTGCTCGGCGGCCCACTCGCCGATCGCCTTCGCGTCGGCCTCGGAGTACACGGCGCCCGTCGGGTTGGACGGGGAGACGAACAGGACGACCTTGGTGCGCTCGGTGCGCGCGGCCTCCAGCTGCTCGACGGAGACCCGGTAGCCGGTGGTCTCGTCGGCGACGACCTCGACCGGGACGCCGCCCGCGAGGCGGATCGACTCCGGGTAGGTGGTCCAGTACGGGGCCGGGACGATGACCTCGTCGCCCGGGTCGAGGACGGCGGCGAAGGCCTCGTAGATGGCCTGCTTGCCGCCGTTGGTCACCAGGACCTGGGAGGCGTCCACCTCGTAGCCCGAGTCGCGCAGCGTCTTGGCGGCGATCGCGGCCTTCAGCTCGGGCAGACCGCCGGCCGGCGTGTAGCGGTGGTACTTCGGGTTGCGGCAGGCCTCGACCGCGGCCTCGACGATGTAGTCCGGGGTCGGGAAGTCGGGCTCGCCCGCACCGAAGCCGATCACCGGGCGCCCGGCGGCCTTGAGGGCCTTGGCCTTGGCGTCGACGGCGAGGGTGGCGGACTCGGAAATGGCGCCGATACGGGCGGACACCCGGCGCTCGGAGGAAGGCGTTGCAGAGGTCATGCGGCCAATCGTCCCAGACGCCTTCGAGCCGCCGCACACCGTTTCAAACACCGGACGGAGCAGGTCCGGATGTCTTCTGTTCGACGTCAGGGCCCGGACCACGTACACTCACCTGTCGTTGGTCCTCAACAGCGGCCCCAGAGCGTGAGCACTCCGTGCACTCGCTCGGATGCGGTAGGTTGGGGGGCGCAAAGGGTCGTAGCTCAATTGGTAGAGCACTGGTCTCCAAAACCAGCGGTTGGGGGTTCGAGTCCCTCCGGCCCTGCTTCACACTCCTCTCGGACGTGTGCGCAGGTACGTACTTCGATGCAACGCCGTGCGGCGCAACCGGGCGCGGCTACGGCCACGACCCGGATTCAGGTGAGAGACGTGACGGACGCCCTGGGCTCCATCGACATGCCTGACGCCGAGGACGACACCCGCGAGAAGAAGGCCCGCAAGGGCGGCAAGCGCGGCAAGAAGGGCCCTCTCGGCCGTCTCGCGCTTTTCTACCGCCAGATCGTCGCGGAACTCCGCAAGGTCGTATGGCCCACCCGTAACCAGCTCTCGACGTACACCACCGTGGTGATTGTCTTCGTCGTCATCATGATCGGTCTGGTGACCGTGATTGACTATGGGTTCCAGGAAGCCATCAAGTTCGTCTTCGGCTGATCCCCGCGGAGGGCGGCGCCTTGATGGGTGCCGCCCGTTTTCGCATGTTCCACCACCTTTTGTATCCAGGAAGAAGCAGCCACCGTGTCTGACCCGAACCTGAACGTGAGCCACGACTCCGTCGAGTCCGTCGAGGACGAGCTCGACATCGTCGAGGCGGCAGACGCTGTGGACCCCGACGAGGCCGAGCTCGCCGACGCCGAGGCCGGCATCGCCGCCGAGGAAGCCGCCCTGCACGTCGAGGACGAGGTCGACGCCGAGGCCGATGACGACGCCGACGCCGAAGAGGCCGCCGACGTCGAGGACGAGGACGCCGACGAGGACGAGGGCGACGCCCTGGCCGAGGCCGACGAGGAGGCCGAAGAGGCCGCCGAGGTCGAGCCCGCCGAGCCGGTCGACCCCATCCAGGCCCTCCGCGACGAGCTGCGCCTGCTCCCCGGCGAGTGGTACGTGATCCACACCTACGCGGGCTACGAGAAGCGCGTGAAGGCGAACCTCGAACAGCGTGCCGTCTCGCTGAACGTCGAGGAGTTCATCTACCAGGCCGAGGTGCCCGAGGAAGAGATCGTCCAGATCAAGAACGGCGAGCGCAAGAACGTCCGGCAGAACAAGCTGCCCGGTTACGTTCTCGTCCGCATGGATCTGACGAACGAGTCCTGGGGCGTCGTCCGCAACACCCCGGGCGTCACCGGCTTCGTGGGCAACGCCTACGACCCGTACCCGCTGACCCTCGACGAGATCGTCAAGATGCTCGCCCCCGAGGCGCAGGAGAAGGCGGCCAAGCAGGCTGCCGAGGAGGCCGGTCTGCCGGCCCCCGCCGTCAAGCGCACCATCGAGGTCCTGGACTTCGAGGTCGGCGACTCGGTCACCGTCACCGACGGCCCGTTCGCCACGCTGCAGGCGACGATCAACGAGATCAACCCGGACTCGAAGAAGGTCAAGGGCCTCGTGGAGATCTTCGGCCGCGAGACCCCGGTCGAGCTGAGCTTCGACCAGATCCAGAAGAACTGATCCAGATCTTCTGAGCGACGCTTCCGAAACAGGTCAGACCAGCCCGCGAAGGGCGGTCTGACCTGCTCGGTTTTTAGCCCCGCGCCTATACCCGTTATCGTGGTGCGGTATGCCTCCATCCGGATGACCGGTTGGCGGCTGAAAACTCTCACTAGGACCCGGAGAGAGCAATGCCTCCCAAGAAGAAGAAGATCACGGGGCTTATCAAGCTCCAGATCAAGGCCGGTGCGGCCAACCCGGCTCCGCCGGTCGGCCCCGCGCTCGGTCAGCACGGCGTCAACATCATGGAGTTCTGCAAGGCCTACAACGCCGCGACCGAGTCGCAGCGTGGCATGGTCGTGCCGGTGGAGATCACGGTCTACGAGGACCGTTCCTTCACCTTCATCACCAAGACTCCGCCGGCCGCGCGCCTCATCCTGAAGAGCGCGGGCGTGGAGAAGGGCTCTGGCGAGCCGCACAAGACCAAGGTCGCCAAGCTGACGCGTGACCAGGTCCGCGAGATCGCCACGATCAAGATGCCCGACCTGAACGCCAACGACATCGACGCCGCCGAGAAGATCATCGCCGGCACCGCGCGTTCGATGGGCATCACGGTCGAAGGCTGATTCAGCCACCCCAGCACGACAGTGGTAGGACCAAGCGCTGGTCCGCACCACGACTCCACGCCTGAAGTCACAACACAGGAGCAGAAGTGAAGCGCAGCAAGACTCTCCGCGCTGCGGACGCCAAGGTCGACCGGGAAAAGCTCTACGCCCCGCTCGAGGCCGTCCGTCTCGCCAAGGAGACCTCCGCGACCAAGTTCGACAGCACCGTCGAGGTCGCCTTCCGTCTGGGTGTCGACCCGCGTAAGGCCGACCAGATGGTCCGTGGCACCGTGAACCTCCCGCACGGCACCGGCAAGACCGCCCGGGTCCTGGTCTTCGCGACCGGTGACCGTGCTGCGGCCGCGGTGGCCGCCGGCGCCGACATTGTCGGCGACGACGAGCTGATCAACGAGATCGCTAAGGGCAACCGCCTCAACGAGTTCGACGCCGTTGTGGCCACCCCGGACCTCATGGGCAAGGTCGGCCGCCTCGGCCGCGTGCTCGGTCCCCGTGGCCTCATGCCGAACCCGAAGACCGGCACCGTCACGATGGACGTCGCCAAGGCTGTCACCGAGATCAAGGGTGGCAAGATCGAGTTCCGCGTCGACAAGCACTCGAACCTGCACTTCATCATCGGCAAGGTCTCCTTCTCCGATGAGCAGCTGGTCGAGAACTACGCGGCGGCCCTGGACGAGATCATCCGTCTGAAGCCGTCCGCCGCCAAGGGCCGCTACATCAAGAAGGCCGCCCTCAGCACCACGATGGGCCCCGGCATCCAGCTGGACTCCAACCGCACCCGGAACCTCCTCGTCGAGGAAGACCCGGCCGCTGTCTGATCCGGCCTCTGCCTGATCCGACCACCGCGTGGTTGAACGGGCCCTTCGCCCCCTTCCGGGGGCGGAGGGCCCGTTTTCTGCTTCATGTGCGAATGCTGTGCGATTACTGTCAGCGGTGAGACGTACAGTCAGTGCCGGCAGCAAGGCCACGGGCAAGACCGCCCGGAGCGGGCCGCTGCCTTGCATACCCGGGGTGGGGAACACATGAAGGCGTACCAGAAGAAGACCGTCGGAGCCGTCCTGGCCGCGCTCCTGCTCGCAGGCGGCGCCACCGCGTGCGAGAACGGGGACGGAGCGAAGAAGAAGGACAACGGGGCCCCGGCGGCCCCGTCCCAGGCCGCGAAGAAGCCGGCGGAGGTCGCGCCGGCCGCGTACCTGGAGAAGACGAAGAAGAAGTCCGAGGAGATCACCTCCCTCGGCTACACCATGACCGGCAAGGCCGCGGGGCAGAGCATCACCGGCGAGGTCGCCATGCGGCTCAAGCCCGCGATGGCCATGTCGATGAAGATGGACTCGCCCGAGGAGCCGGGCGCCAAGGTGGAGATGCGTCTTCTCGACGGCGTCATGTACATGGGCAGCGACGGCAAGTGGCTGAAGTTCGACCTCAAGGCGCTGGCTCCGGAGCAGGCCAAGGAGCTGGACTCGCTCGGCTCGGCCCAGCAGGGCCAGAACCCGGCCGACACGGCCGGCAGCCTGAGCGCCTCCAAGGACCTCAAGAAGGTCGGCGAGGAGACCATCGACGGCCAGAAGACGACGCACCTGGCCGGCACCGTCACGATCGACGAGCTGAAGGCCCTCAGCGCCACCTCGACCCCCGAGGCCAAGGACCGCCAGGAGAAGAACGCCAAGGCGCTCGAAGAGCAGGGCATCAAGAGCCTGACCATGGACATCTGGATCGACGAGGCCGACCAGGCCAAGCAGGTCCGCACGCAGGGCCAGGGCACGTCCGGCCCGATGGACATCACCATCAAGTTCAAGGACATCAACAAGCCGGTCGAGGTCTCCGCTCCGCCGGCCGACCAGATCGTGGACCTGGCCGAGATGATGAAGGACTCGGGCGGTACGGGCGGCGCCTGACCGCGCCGCGGCGCACCTGAGACCGGGCCTCCGCCTCCCTTCCGGGAGCCGGGGGCCCGGTTTCTTCGTGGCGGCCTTTTCGATCTTCCGCGTAGGGTCGGGGGTCGCAGGGGGACCGCACACGGGGGAGAACCAGATGAATCAGGCTGTCCGGACACGGACCGGCGCCGCCATGGCGGGTGTCCTGCTGCTCGTGGGCGGCCTCACCGCCTGCGATGGCGGGGCTGGCGCCGACGCGGGCGGGGGTGCGGCCGGCGGGGGCGCCACGACTCCCGCGGACCGGGCGCCGTCCCCCGTGGAGGCGGTCAAGGCGTCCTGGCTCAAGACGGCGGCGGCGAAGTTCGCCATGGCAGAGATGTCCGGCACGGACAGCGAGGGCAAGACCACCACCCAGACCGGCACGAAGGGCTGGTACCCGTCGGCCCACGACCTGAAGATCAAGGGTCCCACGTCGGAGTCCCGCTCCGTCATGACCGGCGACGTGGTCTACACCGAGCTCAAGACCCCGGTCGACGGCAAGCCCTGGATGAAGCTGGACCTGTCCTCGGGAGGCAAGCCCGGCGTACGGATGAACGAGGACCCGGCGGAGTACCTCGCCCTGCTCCTGGGCCAGCCCAAGGTCGCCCTGGTCCCGGCCATGGCCGCCGACACCCCCGGGTCCCGGCACTACCGGGCCCTTCTCACCGGCGCGGACCTCCAGGCGGCCGACGAGTCCACCAAGGTGATGCCGGAGCAGGACCGCCGGAACCTCCACGAGGCCGTGAAGCACCTCACGGCCCTGGAGGCGGACGTGTGGATCGGCAAGGACGGCTTCCCCTCGCGCGTCCTCATGGTGAGCAAGGACGACAAGGGAACCTCCAGCACCAGCGCCACCTTCGACGGCTTCGGCCAGGTCGCGCCGGTGAAGGCCCCGCCGGCCGACCAGGTCGCCGACTTCGACGCGGTGCTGAAGGGCGGCTCCTGAGGCGATTTGCCTCGTCCGGTTGCCTTCGCGTACGCTTCCGGAGAAGCCAAAGACCGCTGGTCGTTGCCGTGCTCGAAAGAGGACGGTGGCCGAAGGATTCGCTGCGAGCGGACGTCCTGCGCAGGTGTTCGAGGAAAGTTCCCGGAATGTCATTTCGGTTGAGCCGTGCCCCGTGCGCCATGCGCCGGGGCGTTTTGTTTGTCCAGCCCCTTCTGAGCGGTCCTCATCACCCGGAAGGAGGCCGACGCTCTATGGCAAGGCCCGACAAGGCTGCTGCGGTAGCCGAGCTTGAGGACCAGTTCCGCAGCTCGAACGCCGTTGTGCTGACCGAGTACCGGGGTCTCACCGTTGCGCAGCTCAAGACGCTGCGTCGTTCGCTCGGTGAGAACGCCCAGTACGCCGTGGTGAAGAACACGCTGACCAAGATTGCGGCCAACAACGCCGGGATCACCTCGCTCGACGACCAGTTCACCGGTCCGACGGGCGCCGCCTTCATCACCGGTGACCCGGTGGAGTCGGCGAAGGGTCTTCGTGACTTCGCCAAGGAGAACCCGAACCTCATCATCAAGGGCGGTGTCCTTGACGGTAAGGCGCTGACCGCCGATGAGATCAAGAAGCTCGCGGACCTCGAGTCCCGCGAGGTTCTGCTCAGCAAGCTGGCCGGCGCGTTCAAGGGCAAGCAGTCCCAGGCTGCCTCGCTCTTCCAGGCGCTGCCGTCGAAGTTCGTCCGCACTGCGGAAGCGCTTCGCGTCAAGCTCGCCGAGCAGGGCGGTGCCGAGTAATTCGGCTCGCGCACTGATCTACGCCGCCTAGTGCGTGGGTCGTAGCGGGCCGTTACGCCCGCCTCTCAATACATCCGGCACCTGCCGAATTAGTGGAAGGATCGCCCATCATGGCGAAGCTCTCTCAGGACGACCTCCTCGCCCAGTTCGAGGAGATGACCCTCATCGAGCTCTCCGAGTTCGTGAAGGCCTTCGAGGAGAAGTTCGACGTCACCGCCGCCGCGGCCGTCGCCGTTGCCGGTCCGGCCGGTGTCGGCCCCGCCGCCGAGGCCGAGGAGGAGAAGGACGAGTTCGACGTCATCCTCACCGGTGCGGGCGACAAGAAGATCCAGGTCATCAAGGTCGTGCGCGAGCTGACCTCCCTGGGTCTGAAGGAGGCCAAGGACCTCGTCGACGGCACCCCGAAGCCGGTCCTCGAGAAGGTCAACAAGGAGGCCGCTGACAAGGCCGCCGAGGCCCTCAAGGCCGCCGGCGCTGGCGTCGAGGTCAAGTAACACCTCTGGGGCCCTCTGAGGCCCCTTCAAAGGGCGATCACCCGTAAGGGTGGTCGCCCTTTGGCGTACCCCCAGTGCCTGACTTGCCCTGGTCTCGTTGGGGAGTAGGGTGATCATCGTTGCCCCGGTGCGGGGTCCGCGGATGATCCGCTCGGAGCACGGGGCCTTGACGAACGGCCAGCGGCGCGCAATTCTCAGAGCCGTCGCCAGCTCGGCCGGGTCGATCCCGGATTCGAGGCATGGATCGACTACGAAGAGGGCAGTACTGATACGCGCTCTGTGTACGAGGGTCGCAGCGTTGGTGTTGGTTTGAACGAGCTGGGGAAGGCCTGTTGCCGGTTTCCGGAAACCTGGTCTGGACATCAGTGAGCCGAGTGGCTACACTGACCCTTTGCGCTGCCTGTTAGCTGACCCCTGCCCGTCGCCAGGGTCATGCCCACGCTTGAGCACACCTGATTGATATGCCCTGACCTGGTCTTTTGGCCAGCTGGGGACACTCCGTCTTCTGTGTCGGCTGGGACCGGTACGCGCGTAGTGAGTCCGAGCCCTCGGAAGGACCCCCTCTTGGCCGCCTCGCGCAACGCCTCGACCAATACGAACAACGGTGCCAGCACCGCCCCGCTGCGCATCTCCTTTGCAAAGATCAAGGAGCCCCTCGAGGTTCCGAACCTCCTGGCGCTGCAGACCGAGAGCTTTGACTGGCTGCTCGGCAACGCCGCCTGGAAGTCCCGCGTCGAGTCGGCGCTTGAGAGTGGACAGGACGTCCCCACCAAGTCCGGTCTGGAAGAGATCTTCGAGGAGATCTCGCCGATCGAGGACTTCTCCGGGTCGATGTCGCTGACCTTCCGCGACCACCGTTTCGAGCCGGCGAAGAACTCTGTCGACGAGTGCAAGGAGCGCGACTTCACGTACGCGGCGCCGCTCTTCGTCACGGCCGAGTTCACGAACAACGAGACCGGTGAGATCAAGTCTCAGACGGTCTTCATGGGCGACTTCCCGCTCATGACCAACAAGGGCACCTTCGTCATCAACGGCACCGAGCGCGTCGTCGTGTCGCAGCTCGTCCGTTCCCCGGGTGTCTACTTCGACTCCTCCATCGACAAGACGTCCGACAAGGACATCTTCTCCGCCAAGATCATCCCGTCCCGGGGTGCCTGGCTGGAGATGGAGGTCGACAAGCGCGACATGGTCGGTGTCCGCATCGACCGCAAGCGCAAGCAGTCCGTCACCGTCCTCCTGAAGGCTCTCGGCTGGACCACCGAGCAGATCCTCGAAGAGTTCGGCGAGTACGAGTCCATGCGCGCCACCCTGGAGAAGGACCACACCCAGGGCCAGGACGACGCGCTGCTCGACATCTACCGCAAGCTGCGTCCGGGCGAACCGCCGACCCGCGAGGCCGCTCAGACGCTGCTCGAGAACCTCTACTTCAACCCGAAGCGCTACGACCTCGCCAAGGTCGGCCGCTACAAGGTGAACAAGAAGCTCGGCGCCGATGAGCCGCTGGACGCCGGTGTGCTCACCACCGACGACATCATCGCGACGATCAAGTACCTCGTGAAGCTCCACGCGGGCGAGGCCGAGACCATCGGTGAGTCGGGCCGTTCGATCGTCGTCGAGACCGACGACATCGACCACTTCGGCAACCGTCGTCTGCGCAACGTCGGCGAGCTCATCCAGAACCAGGTCCGCACGGGTCTGGCTCGTATGGAGCGCGTCGTGCGCGAGCGCATGACCACGCAGGACGTCGAGGCGATCACGCCGCAGACCCTGATCAACATCCGGCCGGTCGTCGCCTCCATCAAGGAGTTCTTCGGCACCAGCCAGCTGTCGCAGTTCATGGACCAGAACAACCCGCTGTCGGGTCTGACGCACAAGCGTCGTCTCTCGGCGCTGGGTCCCGGTGGTCTGTCCCGTGAGCGGGCCGGCTTCGAGGTCCGTGACGTCCACCCGTCGCACTACGGCCGCATGTGCCCGATCGAGACCCCCGAAGGCCCGAACATCGGTCTGATCGGCTCGCTCGCCTCCTACGGCCGCGTCAACGCGTTCGGTTTCGTGGAGACCCCGTACCGCAAGGTCGTCGAGGGCGTCGTCACCGACGACGTCGACTACCTGACCGCGGACGAGGAAGACCGCTTCGTGATCGCCCAGGCCAACGCCGGCCTGAACGACGAGATGCGCTTCACCGAGAACCGCGTGCTGGTCCGCCGTCGTGGCGGCGAGATCGACTACATCGCCGGCGACGACGTCGACTACATGGACGTCTCCCCGCGCCAGATGGTGTCCGTCGCGACCGCGATGATCCCCTTCCTGGAGCACGACGACGCCAACCGTGCCCTCATGGGCGCGAACATGATGCGCCAGGCCGTTCCGCTCATCAAGGCGGAGGCCCCGCTCGTCGGCACCGGCATGGAGTACCGCTGTGCGGTCGACGCCGGTGACTCGATCAAGGCGGAGAAGGACGGTGTCGTCCAGGAGGTCTCGGCCGACTACATCACCGTCGCCAACGACGACGGCACGTACACCACGTACCGCGTCGCCAAGTTCTCCCGCTCGAACCAGGGCACCTCGGTCAACCAGAAGGTCATCGTCAACGAGGGTGACCGCATCATCGAGGCCCAGGTCCTCGCCGACGGTCCCGCGACCGAAGAGGGCGAAATGGCCCTCGGCAAGAACCTGCTCGTCGCGTTCATGCCCTGGGAAGGTCACAACTACGAGGACGCGATCATCCTGTCGCAGCGCCTCGTGCAGGACGACGTCCTCTCCTCGATCCACATCGAGGAGCACGAGGTCGACGCCCGTGACACCAAGCTGGGCCCCGAGGAGATCACCCGGGACATCCCGAACGTCTCCGAGGAGGTCCTCGCGGACCTCGACGAGCGCGGCATCATCCGCATCGGTGCGGACGTCGTCGCCGGCGACATCCTGGTCGGCAAGGTCACGCCCAAGGGTGAGACCGAGCTGACCCCGGAGGAGCGCCTGCTCCGCGCGATCTTCGGTGAGAAGGCCCGCGAGGTGCGTGACACCTCGCTCAAGGTCCCTCACGGTGAGATCGGCAAGGTCATCGGTGTCCGCGTCTTCGACCGCGAGGAGGGCGACGAGCTTCCTCCGGGCGTGAACCAGTTGGTCCGCGTCTACGTCGCCCAGAAGCGCAAGATCACCGACGGTGACAAGCTCGCCGGCCGCCACGGCAACAAGGGTGTCATCTCCAAGATCCTTCCGATCGAGGACATGCCCTTCCTTGAGGACGGCACGCCGGTCGACATCATCCTGAACCCGCTGGGTGTCCCGTCCCGAATGAACCCGGGACAGGTCCTGGAGATCCACCTCGGCTGGCTCGCCAGCCGCGGCTGGGACGTCTCCGGTCTCGCGGAGGACTGGGCCGAGCGTCTGAAGGTCATCGGCGCCGACCGCGTCGAGCCCGGCACCAACGTCGCCACCCCCGTGTTCGACGGCGCCCGTGAGGACGAGCTCGCCGGCCTGTTCGAGCACACCATCCCGAACCGCGACGGTGACCGCCTGGTCCTCCCGTCCGGCAAGGCGCGCCTGTTCGACGGCCGCTCCGGTGAGCCGTTCCCGGACCCGATCTCGATCGGGTACATGTACATCCTCAAGCTCCACCACCTGGTCGACGACAAGCTCCACGCGCGTTCGACCGGCCCCTACTCGATGATCACGCAGCAGCCGCTGGGTGGTAAGGCGCAGTTCGGTGGCCAGCGCTTCGGTGAGATGGAGGTGTGGGCGCTCGAGGCTTATGGCGCCGCTTACGCCCTCCAGGAGCTGCTGACCATCAAGTCCGATGACGTCACCGGCCGCGTGAAGGTCTACGAGGCCATCGTCAAGGGCGAGAACATCCCCGAGCCGGGCATTCCCGAGTCCTTCAAGGTGCTCATCAAGGAAATGCAGTCGCTCTGCCTCAACGTGGAGGTGCTGTCCTCGGACGGCATGTCCATCGAGATGCGCGACACCGACGAGGACGTCTTCCGCGCGGCGGAGGAGCTCGGTATCGACCTGTCCCGGCGCGAGCCGAGCAGCGTCGAAGAGGTCTGACGGGCCTGACGGGGGGCTCGCTCAAGAGCCCCCCGTCATCCCCGGGACCGTTCAGACCATGATTGAGACTCGACCCCGAAAGAGGGATTGACGCACAGTGCTCGACGTCAACTTCTTCGACGAGCTGCGGATCGGCCTTGCCACCGCGGACGACATCCGAACCTGGTCGCACGGCGAGGTCAAGAAGCCGGAGACCATCAACTACCGCACCCTCAAGCCCGAGAAGGACGGACTCTTCTGCGAGAAGATCTTCGGTCCTACCCGGGACTGGGAGTGCTACTGCGGCAAGTACAAGCGTGTCCGCTTCAAGGGCATCATCTGTGAGCGTTGTGGCGTCGAGGTCACGCGCGCCAAGGTGCGCCGTGAGCGGATGGGCCACATCGAGCTTGCCGCTCCCGTCACCCACATCTGGTACTTCAAGGGCGTCCCGTCGCGACTGGGCTACCTGCTGGACCTCGCGCCGAAGGACCTTGAGAAGGTCATCTACTTCGCCGCGTACATGATCACGTTCGTCGACGACGAGCGCCGTCAGCGCGACCTGCCGTCGCTGGAGGCCCACGTCTCCGTCGAGCGCCAGCAGATCGAGAACCGCCGTGACGCGGACCTCGAAGGCCGGGCCAAGAAGCTCGAGACCGACCTGGCCGAGCTTGAGGCCGAGGGTGCGAAGGCCGACGTGCGCCGCAAGGTGCGCGAGGGTGCCGAGCGCGAGATGAAGCAGCTCCGTGACCGCGCCCAGCGCGAGATCGACCGCCTCGACGAGGTGTGGAACCGCTTCAAGAACCTCAAGGTCCAGGACCTGGAGGGCGACGAGCTGCTCTACCGCGAGCTGCGCGACCGCTTCGGTACGTACTTCGACGGTTCGATGGGTGCCGCGGCGCTGCAGAAGCGCCTGGAGTCCTTCGACCTGGAGGAGGAGGCCGAGCGCCTCCGCGAGATCATCCGTACCGGCAAGGGCCAGAAGAAGACCCGTGCGCTCAAGCGCCTCAAGGTCGTCTCCGCGTTCCTGCAGACCAGCAACAGCCCCAAGGGCATGGTGCTCGACTGCGTGCCGGTCATCCCGCCGGACCTTCGTCCGATGGTGCAGCTGGACGGTGGCCGCTTCGCGACCTCCGACCTGAACGACCTGTACCGCCGTGTGATCAACCGCAACAACCGCCTGAAGCGCCTTCTCGACCTCGGTGCCCCCGAGATCATCGTGAACAACGAGAAGCGCATGCTCCAGGAGGCGGTCGACGCCCTCTTCGACAACGGCCGTCGTGGTCGCCCGGTCACGGGCCCCGGCAACCGTCCGCTGAAGTCCCTGAGCGACATGCTCAAGGGCAAGCAGGGTCGATTCCGTCAGAACCTCCTCGGCAAGCGCGTGGACTACTCCGCGCGTTCCGTGATCGTCGTCGGTCCGCAGCTGAAGCTGCACCAGTGTGGTCTGCCCAAGGCCATGGCGCTGGAGCTCTTCAAGCCGTTCGTGATGAAGCGCCTGGTCGACCTGAACCACGCGCAGAACATCAAGAGCGCCAAGCGGATGGTCGAGCGCGGCCGCACGGTCGTGTACGACGTCCTCGAAGAGGTCATCGCCGAGCACCCGGTCCTCCTGAACCGTGCGCCCACGCTGCACCGCCTCGGCATCCAGGCCTTCGAGCCCCAGCTGGTCGAAGGCAAGGCCATCCAGATCCACCCGCTCGTCTGCACCGCGTTCAACGCGGACTTCGACGGTGACCAGATGGCTGTGCACCTCCCGCTCTCCGCGGAGGCGCAGGCCGAGGCCCGCATCCTGATGCTGTCCTCGAACAACATCCTCAAGCCGGCCGACGGCCGTCCGGTCACGATGCCGACGCAGGACATGGTCCTGGGTCTGTTCTTCCTGACCACCGACGGTGAGCTCCGTGACGTCAAGGGCGAGGGCCGTGCGTTCGGCTCCACCGCCGAGGCGATCATGGCGTTCGACGCCGGCGAGCTCGCGCTGCAGTCGTCCGTCGACATCCGCTTCCCGGTGGGCACCATCCCGCCGCGCGGCTGGGTGGCGCCGGTCGCCGAAGAGGGCGAGCAGGAGTTCCAGCCGGGCGACAGCTTCCGTCTGAAGACGACCCTGGGTCGCGCGCTCTTCAACGAGCTGCTGCCCGAGGACTACCCGTTCGTCGACTACTCGGTGGGCAAGAAGCAGCTCTCCGAGATCGTCAACGACCTGGCGGAGCGCTACCCCAAGGTCATCGTGGCGGCGACGCTCGACAACCTGAAGGCGGCCGGCTTCCACTGGGCGACCCGTTCGGGCGTCACCGTGGCCATCTCCGACGTCGTCGTTCCCGAGGCGAAGAAGGAAATCGTCGCGGGCTACGAGGCCAAGGACGAGAAGGTCCAGAAGCAGTACGAGCGCGGTCTGATCACCAAGGAAGAGCGCACTCAGGAGCTCATCCAGATCTGGACGCAGGCGACCAACGAGGTCGCCGAGGCGATGAACGCGAACTTCCCCAAGACGAACCCCATCTTCATGATGGTTGACTCGGGTGCCCGAGGAAACATGATGCAGATGCGACAGATCGCCGGTATGCGTGGTCTGGTGTCGAACGCGAAGAACGAGACCATCCCGCGTCCGATCAAGGCGTCCTTCCGTGAGGGCCTCACCGTTCTGGAGTACTTCATCTCCACGCACGGTGCCCGTAAGGGTCTGGCGGACACCGCCCTGCGTACCGCCGACTCGGGTTACCTCACCCGTCGTCTGGTGGACGTCTCGCAGGACGTCATCATCCGCGAGGAGGACTGCGGCACCGAGCGCGGCCTCAAGCTCAAGATCGGTGTCAAGGACGAGGCGGGTGTCCTCCGCAAGGCGGACGACGTCGAGACCTCCGTGTACGCCCGCATGCTGGCCGAGGACGTCGTCATCGACGGCAAGGTCATCGCGCCGGCGAACGTGGACCTCGGCGACGTGCTCATCGACGCCCTCATCGCGAACGGCGTCGAGGAGGTCAAGACCCGCTCGGTCCTGACCTGTGAGTCCGCGGTCGGCACCTGTGCTTTCTGCTACGGCCGCTCGCTGGCCACCGGCAAGCTGGTCGACATCGGTGAGGCGGTCGGCATCATCGCCGCCCAGTCCATCGGTGAGCCCGGTACCCAGCTGACGATGCGTACCTTCCACACCGGTGGTGTGGCCGGTGACGACATCACGCAGGGTCTGCCGCGTGTCGTCGAGCTCTTCGAGGCCCGTACCCCGAAGGGTGTCGCCCCGATCTCCGAGGCCGCCGGCCGCGTGCGGATCGAGGAGACCGAGAAGACGAAGAAGATCGTCATCACGCCCGACGACGGCAGCGAGGAGACGGCCTTCCCGATCTCCAAGCGCGCCAAGGTCATCGTGCACGAGGGCGACCACGTCGAGGTGGGCCAGAAGCTCACCATGGGTGCCACCAACCCGCACGACGTGCTGCGCATCCTCGGCCAGCGTGCCGTCCAGGTCCACCTGGTCGGCGAAGTCCAGAAGGTCTACAACTCGCAGGGCGTGTCGATCCACGACAAGCACATCGAGATCATCATCCGGCAGATGCTGCGCCGCGTGACGATCATCGAGTCCGGCGACGCGGAGCTCCTGCCGGGCGAGCTCGTCGAGCGCTCGAAGTTCGAGACCGAGAACCGTCGCGTGGTCACCGAGGGCGGTCACCCCGCCTCCGGCCGTCCGCAGCTGATGGGTATCACCAAGGCCTCGCTGGCGACGGAATCCTGGCTGTCGGCCGCCTCCTTCCAGGAGACGACCCGAGTCCTGACGGATGCGGCGATCAACGCCAAGTCCGACAGCCTCATCGGCCTCAAGGAGAACGTCATCATCGGTAAGCTCATCCCGGCCGGTACGGGTCTGTCCCGCTACCGCAACATCCGGGTCGAGCCCACCGAAGAGGCCAAGGCCGCGATGTACTCGGCCGTCGGCTACGACGACATCGACTACTCGCCCTTCGGCACCGGCTCCGGCCAGGCTGTCCCGCTGGAGGACTACGACTACGGCCCGTACAACGGCTGAGTCGCAGCAGAGCAGTAACCGCAGGGCGGTCACCCGAGAGGGTGGCCGCCCTGCGGCGTTCCCGGGGTGCCTCAGAGGTACTGCTGGAGGTGGTGCAGGCGGGTGCGGTGGTCGGGATGGGAAGCGAGCAGCCGGGCCAGTCGGCCGGTGCCGTCGGCGGCGCCCGTCTCCTTCCCGGCAGGCAGCCCCTGCAGCATCTGGGCCAGCATCGGACCGAAGCCCAGGCCGGCAGCGTGCGCGTCGGCCCGCAGCTCAGCCCGCCGGCCCACGGCGGCGGTCAGGTACGGCAGCGTGAGCAGCAGCAGGGGCAGTCCGTAGGTCGCGGTGAGTGTGGCGAAGGCGAGCCAGCCGAGGAGGACGACGAGGATTCCGGCCGCCGGGTACGAGAACCCGCTGGTGAAACGGACCAGCTTGACCGTGCCCGCAGCCAGCCCCCGCCAGGTCAGCCGCCCCGGCAGTGCGTACCACCAGGCGAGTAGCCCCGACCAGGTGTGGCCACGGGTGTGGTGGCCCAACTCGTGGGCGAGTACGGCGGCCAGCTGGCCGGTCGGAAGGTGCTCCAGCGCCCGTCGGGTGACGGCGACGATGTGTCCGGCCGCGGCCAGGGCGTTCAGGTCGTCGCTCTCCTCGATCCACAGCTCGTAACGCGCGCCGTCCACACCGGCACGAGCGGTGACCTCGCGCCAGACGGGGGCGAGCGTGGCCAGCTCGGCCGGCAGGGGGTGCTGCAGGCCGAGTACGTGACGGGCGAGGAACCGTTCGCTCGGACGGTGGAAGGCGAGGGTGCCGGAGCCGAGCCACAGGGTGGCGGGCAACCAGGCCGGCGGGCCCAGCCAGGCCTCCAGAAGCATGCCCACCCCCACCACCACGAGCAGGCTGGTCAGGAATCCGGGCAGTTGGAGGGCGAGCCGCCCCCAGACGGTGGCGTCGGCGGACCGCTGGCGGGCACGGAGGTGGATCCGGGTGCCGGGGGCGTTCCGGTAGTCGAGGTCCTCTACCGGAACCTTGGACTCCTGCGGGACCCCGGGCGTGGGCGGTGTGATCACGGACGCACCTTCGGGCCGGTCGGAGGGAAGGGGCGCCGGCCGTAGCCGGGAGGCGGATCCGAGGGGGCCTCGTCGGGGGACGGGTCACGGGGGCCAGCTGCCAGGGCCTCGTTGATCTGCTCGAACATGAGCTGCCGGGTGGTGCGCAGCTCGTGGGCCTCAGCCCCGTCCTTGCCGAGCAGCGCCTTGACCTGTTCGAGCCGCGAGGCGAGCAGGTCGAGCTGGTTCTTCTGCATGCTGTCCAGCGCGAGCTTGGTGTCCTGGGGGTGCCGGGCCAGGTGCAGGGCCCAGGCCTGTATGCCGCCCTGGGCGAGGTGGTGCTGGTAGAAGGCGATCCTCTGGGCCTCGTATCCCTGCAGTTCCATCTGGTGCCGGGCGTTCTGGAGCATCCGCTCGTGCTCGATGTTCGCCGGGTCGCGGCGCAGCCGGACGGTCCAGTCGGTCCGCAGGCCGGCGCCCTCGCCGAGTGGCTTTCCCTCCCCGACCCTGCCGAGCAGGGACTCCTCGGCGGCGGCGCTGGACGAGATGGGGAAGCATCGGGCCACCGGGCGGGCGGCCTGCTCCAGCTCGCCGATCAGCAGGCGGGGGACGTCACGGCAGCCGCTGCGGACGTACAGGGCCGGATCGACGACCTGCCAGGTGAGCTCGACGGACAACTCGAATTCGTGGGCGTCGTTGTCGCTGGGCAGCCGGACCTCCGCACTGAGCGGGTGGATGCCGGTGTCCACCTCGTACACGGCGGTGAAGCGCCTGGTGGTCCCCGGCCGGTCCGGAGGCATGAACGGCTCGTAGGCGCCCTGGGCGGATACGTAGACGAGGGCGTAGTCGATACGGGTCCGTGCCCTGCGGGACAGGCCGAAGCGGCCGAGTTGCTGGACGGTGACGACCGCGTCGGTCAGCTCCGTGTGCCGGTGGGCGTGCTGGTCGAAGTCGTACATCGTGCGGGCCTTCCCTTCAGGCGGACTCGATCGGATCGAGGGCTTCGCGCAGCCTGGTGGTGACCGCGGGGTGCGGACCGCCGTCGTCGTCGCCCCGGGGCGTGCGCAGGAGGTGGTCGAGGCGGGAGCGCTCCCGGGGCGTACGGGCCAAGGTGGGCAGCAGCGCGGCCAGGGCCCATTCGGCGGCCTCGTTCCGGTCCGCGTCCCGGATCCAGCCGCGCAGCACCTCCTGCGCCTGCCCGGTGTGGGCGCGGTCGTCGAGCGCGGTGCGCATGAGCCGTGTGATTCCGGACGCGGCGGGGGCGCCCGCGTCCGCCGTCCGGGCGTACCAGTCCAGGATCTGGGGGCGTGCGTGCCCGGCCTCTTCGTCGCGCTGCCCACAGGCGGCGAGGAAGCCGCGCACGGCCAGGTCGAGGGCGGAGCGGTGCTCGGGCAGGGTGCGCAGGAGCTCGGCCAGCACCGTTTCGGCCTGCGGGGAGAGGAGCAGCAGGCCCACCGACGCGGGGAGCTCTTTGGCCACCTGGATGTCGGGGTGCTCCTTGTCGTCCTGCAGGCGCGCCTGCAGGCGCAAGGCGGCCAGGGCTTCGAGGGGGCGCTCGGCCCCGATCAGTCCGTGGGTCCGTACCGCCACCCAGCAGGGCCTCGGGTCATCGGCGTTCGCGCTCCAGCCGTCGATGATGCGGGGGATGTTGGGGGTGCCGATCTGGTGGGCGAGGGTGAGCGCGCTGACGGCGGCGGTCCGTCGCCGGGCCTGGTCGGAACGGGCCCACTTCTCGATGATCAGGGCCATCGCGGACGGCAGGTCGGTTGAGGCGAGCACGGCGGCGGTGGCGGCGGCCCGGGTGCGGACCAGGGGCCGTCCGTCGTTGGCCAGATCGTCGAGCCACCGGAGGAGGGCGGGGCGGGCCGCGGGATGGCCGGTCCACACTTCGGGCAGGACCACCATGGCTGTCCGCTCGTCCCTGAAGGAGGCCTTCACCTGAGTGACGGGACCCCACTCGGTGTCCTCGTCCTCGCGGTACATCCGGGCCCGGGCGAGTTCGAGCCGTTTGCCGATGTGGGTGCTGAAGACGGGGATGGCCTCGTGGCGGTTGGGGTCGCCGACGCGCTGGAGGGCCGAGTAGAGCAGGTCGCTGAGTTCCGCGGTCAGTGCGTACGGGCCCCCGTCGAAGGCGGCGAGCGCGATCAGGAAGGCCTTGTCCCGTAGGTGGACGATCTCCTCGGGCTCGGCGAACCACTCCTGCACCTGGTCCTTCAGTGCGCGCAGCGGGTAGTCGTCGAGCTCTTCCCCGGAGGACTGACCCGTGGCGTGGAGACGTAACGCGGTGGCGTATCCGACGACCTCGCGGAGCTGGGGCTCACGTGAGAGGAAGGTGGCGACGGAAGGCAGGGCGAGCAGTGATTCCGCGGCCCGTTCTCCGGCGTCGCGGGTCACGTGGGCCGCCAGGACGCTCCGCAGTGGGGGTGGCTGCCAGGCCTTCGCCGGGATGGAGCCGTCGAGGTACGCGCCGAGTCCGGTCGTGATGACCAGGTGGGCGTCCTGTTCGCGCATGAGGTCGCGCAGGGCGTTGAACTGGGCCTCGCGCAGGGGCGAGTCGCGGGTGGTGGTGAGGTCGCACAGCACGTAGCCGGAGGCCCTGCCGGGCGGATCGAACAGGGAGGTGAGCTCCCCGGGCCCGGTGGTGTTGTCCAGGGCGTGCACCGGGACGGCGCCGACGCGGCGCAGCAGCATCAGCGCCGCGGTCCGGCGGCCGGTGAACGGCGTGCCGGTCAGTACGAGGACCCGCTCCTTGTGGAGGCGGTCGAGCAGGTCCTCGAAGCCGGTGGATTCGGTGACGAAGGCTCCGGCCAGGCGGTCCAGCGTTCCGGAGGTGATTTCGCCCGAGACGGGGCCGGCGTTGCCGAAGCCGCCGAACCGGTAGTGGATCTCCGTTTTGACATCGCCGATGATCTGGCCGGCGGCGAGCCCGTTGTTGGTGCCGTCGAAGCGCATCGAACTGGGGGCGTGGGAACGGAGCTCGCGGCGGGTGGCCCAGGGCTGCTGGGCTTCCTCTTCCTTCTCCTTGCCGGCCTCCTTGGGATCGGTGGTCTCGTCCGGGGCCCGATCCGGCTGGTCGGCGGGGTGCGATGGATGTTCCGGACCCGTGGTCATCGGCGTTCGCCGAAGTTGATGTCGCCGTGGACCACGCCGGCCTGGACCCCGTTGTTGGTGCCCCCGAAGTGGACCTCTGCCGTCGCCGGCCCGGGCCCGGGCCCGGGCGAGGACGCGGAAGCCGGCGACGGCGTGGGCGACGGAGCGGGGGGCGAGGAGACGGCGGGGGGCGGACCGGTCGCGCCCTGGGGGAGGGGACCGTGGAGCCAGGCGGTCAGGGGCCCGTTCTTGCTGGGCACGGTGATCTCCCGGAACTCCCCGGACGGGATACCGGGATGTTCGTGACGCACGATCCCGCTGTACACCGCCTCCGAGACGCAGAGCGCGTAGTCGTCGGCCCGTTCGCGCAGCGCGGCCCGCAGGGTGTCCCCGTCCAGGAGGCGGCAGGCCTGGTTGAGGTCGCTTCCCACCCAGCCGTCGTGCTCATCGATCATCACGTACCCGGTCGCCAGGACGGCACGCAGCCGGATCTGCGCCGAGCTCGCGGCCAGCCGGTTCACCGTCCGCAACTGGGCGGGCATTTCCGTCAGCAGGGCCCGCAGCAGGGTGTTGAGCGGTGCGCCCGGGTCGATCAGCTCCATGATCGCGTCGCCGCGGTCGGCGCGCATCCGCAGGGTCTGGTCGATGCCGGCGGCCATCAGGGTCCGGTCGACGACGTCGTAGAGCATCCGGCGCAAGTAGGCCTGCTGGACGTCGTCACGGTCGCTGAAGCGCTCCGTGTCGACGAGGAGGAAGGTGCGGTGAAGCGGGTTGCTCATGATCGCCTCTCGTATGGGATCCCTGCGGTGACATGAGAATGGGGCAGGCGGGCGCGCCGCCGTGAGGGCGGATGACGCACCCGGAGTGTGACGGTGTGCACTGAGCGGGAGGGGGAGTGCGGGTCAGTCGGCGTCCGGTGACTGGGCGATGCGGCGCAGCACGTCCGGACGTACGATCACCAGCGCGCGGCGGCCTGTGACCACTACCCCGCGCTCGCGCAGCTCCTTGAGCTGGCGCTGGACCATCTCGCGGGAAGCCCCGACGGCGCCGGCCAGCTCTTGTTTCGTCAGCGGGACGGCCACCTCCACGCCCTCCTCGGTGCGTCGGCCGTGCGTGCGCGCCAAGTCCTGGAGGAGGACGGCGAGCCGCTCGCGCACGCTCATGGCCGCGAACTCCAGGCGGCGGCGGTCGGCTGCGCGGGTGCGGTCCGAGGTGAGGGCAAGGAGCTGAAGGGCCACGCCCGGGGCTCCGGCGAGGAAGGCGCGGAAGCGCTCGTGCTCGACGGCCACGGCGCGTACCGGTTCGAGGGCGGTCACGGTGGCGGAGCGGGGGCGGCCGGTCAGGGCGGCGGACTCGCCGATGATGTCGCCAGGGCCGCGCAGGGCGAGCAGGGCCTCGTACCCGTTGGCCGCGGAGGCGGTGACTTTGGTCCAGCCGTGGAGGATCAGCAGGACGTGGGCGGCGGGTTCGTTCTGGTGGATCAGGGTGGCCCGGGCCGCGAAGGGGATCTCACGGCCGAGCGCGCGTAAGGCGGCACCCTCCTCGTCCTCCAGCCGGGCGAGGAAGGGGACCCGGTCGTCCAGCCCTCCGTCGCCCGTCAGATGTGCCGACGTCATGCGCGCCCCCCGTCGTCGAGGCGGTCAATGTACTGGCCAAGGGGGGTGCGCGGCGGGGGAACGGGAGGATTACAGGGAGCGGCGGCGCCTGCGGAAGTGGGTGGTGAGGGGGACTGTCAGGAGGGTGAGGAGGGCCAGGGCCGCGGCTGCGAGGCCGGGGGGGAGGCCCTTCGGGGTGAAGGTGCAGGAGACCTTGTCGGTGCCCGGGGTGAGGGGGACCGCGAGCAGGCCGTGGAAGGGGCGGACCGGGGCGGTGCACTGCCAGCCGGGGACGGCCGTCGTCGCGAGGACGGCGGTGCCGGTGGCGCCCTTCGGGAGGGTGGCCTCGATGGTGTGGCCGCCCGCGGTGACCTCGGTGGCGCCGGTGGCGGTGAGGTGGCCGACCGTCCTGTCCAGGGCGGCGCGGTCCAGGCAGCCGATGGGGTGGGCGCCCGCGGTGGCGTCCCGGGTGTGGGTGTCGACGGTGACCTCCAGGCGGCCGGACGCGGGGACCGGGCCCAGGGGGAGGACGCCGCTCATGCGGTCTTCCAGCGTCCGTTGGGTGGCTCCGGCCCGGAGGGTGCCGTTCAGCTCGGGGGAGTACCAGTAGGCCTCGGAGCCGGGGGTGCACTGGGCCGCGTACGTCTGCGCGGTGGGGGTGCCGCCGCGGGTGACCTCGGGGACCTCGTAGACGGTGGCGCCGAGGACGGTCTCCTGGCGGGCGTAGACGCTGTCCGCCGGGTGGGGGGAGGTGTAGTCCCCACCGCGGACCGTGACCAGGGGCGGCGCCGGGAACTTCGAGCCGGTCCAGGTGCCCGGGGTGGCTCCGGGGCGGACCCGGGCGCCGATGGAGAAGATCGCGTCGAGCACCGGGTTGTCGGCGCCGAAGAAGGTCCGGCCGTCGTTCTTGTAGCCGTAGCCGAGGGGTTCCAGGGCCTGGTACGTGGCCTCCGGCAGGTAGCTGCTGTAGTACTGCGGGCCCTCCGCCCGCAGGGCGAGGCCGTCGTTGTACGAGGTCTGCGGCGCGCCGGAATCCGTCCGGTAGGCGGGCCAGCCGTCCACCCCCCGGACCGCTTCGAAGTGGCGGGTGATCGACTGGCTGGAGGTGGCGGCCGGGGTGGCCCAGCGCTCGCGGGCGCGGCGGGCGTCGGCGTTGGCCGCGGCGACCGCGGACTCGGCGAAGACCACGCCGATCATGAGGACCGCGGCGACGGGGACGAGGTGGCGGCGCTTGTCGCCGAGCGCGAGCAGGGTCAGGGCGAGCAGGGAGACGGCTCCGCCGCCCAGGACCGCCGGCCAGGTCCAGCCGCCGAAGTCGTCGGTGTGGCGCAGTACGAAGGTGGCCGTGACCAGGAGGGCGGCGGCCAGTGCCAGGTGCAGCGGGCGCGGCCGGTTGGCCAGCGCCAGCCAGGCCACGATGACCACCATGCCGCTGAAGACGAAGGCCTCGCGGTACGGATTGCCGTTCGGGACGGCCAGTCCGTGCCACACGTACTGGGTCGGCGGGAACTGGAAGGAGGCGACGACCAGCAGCGTCGCGGCCGCCCACACCAGGCGGGTCTTCTTCGCGATGGCGGTGTTGAACAGGAAGCTGCCCGCCAGGATCAGCCCCAGCGAGGCCACGTACAGGCGCGGCCGGCCGCCCCACAGGTGGGTGGCCGGGAGCATTCCGGCGAGGAAGACCTCGATGCGGACGGGGTCGAAGGCGGCCGCCTTGGTGGGCTGCGCCGCCCCACTGGACAGGAACGACGGCAGGAGCAGCGGCAGGGTCAGCAGGATGCCCACGACCGTCGCGGAGGCGGCCCGCCACAGGGCGCGCAGGCGCTGCGCCCCGGTCAGGTCCAGGGTGGCCAGGCGGACGGCCAGCAGCACGCAGGCGGCCATCGTGGCCATCATGGCGGTGTAGAAGTTCCCGAACCACGCGAGGGCGACGAACAGGGCGACGCCCGGCCAGCGCCGCTCCTCCAGGCACCATTCGACGGCGATGCCGAGGAGCGGGAGCGCGACCAGGCCCCACAGCCACATCGGGATGTACGAGGCGTCGCTCAGCGCCCACCCGCACAGCCCGTACACGGCCCCGAGCGTGCCCCGCTGCCACCAGGGGCCGGGCTGGAGCTTGCCGAGGTAGACGGTCATCAGCGCGGCGGCCGCGCCCATCGTGACCGGGGTGATCGCGAAGACGGCCAGGTCCACGTGTGCGCGCGGGACGAGGACGGCGAGCCAGGAGAAGGGGTTGCCGAGGTAGGTGTAGTAGTCGGACAGGAACTGCTGTCCGAAACCTCCGCTCCAGCTGAACAGGACGTCGCCGGAGGCCTGGCCGTGGACCAGGTCCCACAGGGCGCGGTGGAAGGGCACGTACTGGTTGGCCTGGTCGTTGATGGCCCGGCCGGTGTTGCCGAAGGGGAAGCTGCCGCGCGCCGCCCAGGCCGAGCAGAAGGCGCCCGAGGTGACCAGGAAGGCCAGCAGGGGCCCGTAGAGGCGGGTCAGGCGCCCGCCGAGGCGTGGTGCCCCGGGGGTCCGGCCGCCGTCCGGGGGCGGGGTGTCCGCCGTCGTCGGCTCCGAGGTGACCGTCCCCAATGTCCTGCTCCTGGCGCTCGTACGTGTTTGGTCTGACTCGCTGGGATTCGCTGGCAGTGTAGTTCGCCCGCACTACCACGCCGGTGCGACGAGCGCACGGCCACCCCGGCTCGGGGGCCCGGCGCCCGTGCGGCGCCTGAGCTGTGGGGCCGTACGGGCCGGAGCGGTGCGGCTTATGTTTTGACCGGAGTGGATGCGGTGGGTACGCTCAGACCTTGTGCCTGGGGTGTGCCTGGGCTCCCGTGCGTGTCCATCAACCGCACGCGAGCCGCATCGGCCACCGCGATCCATGCGTTTCCGTGCTTGCGCGGAGGTCCGCCGGATCCGACACACCCGACCGCGTGGGTCGGCAAAGTTCCAGGTTAGCTTCACTACACGGCACACAGAAACCGGAGAAGTAGTGCCTACGATCCAGCAGCTGGTCCGTAAGGGCCGGCAGGACAAGGTCGAGAAGACAAAGACCCCCGCGCTTGAGGCTTCGCCCCAGCGTCGCGGCGTCTGCACGCGTGTGTTCACGACCACCCCGAAGAAGCCGAACTCGGCGCTCCGTAAGGTCGCGCGTGTGCGTCTGACCTCCGGCATCGAGGTCACCGCTTACATTCCGGGTGAGGGACACAACCTGCAGGAGCACTCGATCGTGCTCGTGCGTGGTGGCCGTGTGAAGGACCTGCCGGGTGTTCGTTACAAGATCATCCGCGGTGCGCTTGACACCCAGGCTGTCAAGAACCGCAAGCAGGCCCGCAGCCGCTACGGCGCCAAGAAGGAGAAGTAAGAATGCCTCGTAAGGGCCCCGCCCCGAAGCGCCCGGTCATCATCGACCCGGTCTACGCATCTCCTCTGGTGACCTCGCTCATCAACAAGATCCTCCTGAACGGCAAGCGCTCCACCGCCGAGCGCATCGTTTACGGCGCCATGGAAGGCCTCCGCGAGAAGACCGGCAACGACCCGGTCATCACGCTGAAGCGCGCGCTGGAGAACGTCAAGCCGTCCCTCGAGGTCAAGTCCCGCCGTGTCGGTGGCGCGACCTACCAGGTTCCCGTCGAGGTCAAGCCGGGTCGTCAGTCGACCCTGGCCCTCCGCTGGCTCGTGGGTTACTCCCGCGCCCGCCGCGAGAAGACCATGACCGAGCGCCTGATGAACGAGCTGCTCGACGCCTCGAACGGTCTTGGCGCTGCCGTCAAGAAGCGTGAGGACACGCACAAGATGGCCGAGTCCAACAAGGCCTTCGCGCACTACCGCTGGTAGTCCCAACCCACATCGAGACCGAGAGAAGACTGAGCCGATATGGCTACCACTTCGCTTGACCTGGCCAAGGTGCGCAACATCGGCATCATGGCCCACATCGACGCGGGCAAGACGACCACCACCGAGCGCATCCTGTTCTACACCGGTGTGTCGTACAAGATCGGTGAGGTCCACGACGGCGCTGCCACGATGGACTGGATGGAGCAGGAGCAGGAGCGTGGTATCACCATCACGTCTGCCGCTACCACCTGCCACTGGCCGCTCGAAGATGTTGACCACACCATCAACATCATCGACACCCCGGGTCACGTCGACTTCACCGTCGAGGTGGAGCGTTCGCTCCGCGTCCTCGACGGCGCCGTCACCGTGTTCGACGGTGTGGCCGGCGTCGAGCCGCAGTCCGAGACCGTTTGGCGTCAGGCGGACCGCTACGGCGTGCCGCGCATCTGCTTCGTCAACAAGCTCGACCGCACCGGCGCCGAGTTCCACCGCTGCGTCGAGATGATCAAGGACCGCCTCGGTGCGGTTCCGATCGTCATGCAGCTCCCCATCGGTGCCGAGGCCGACTTCCAGGGTGTCGTCGACCTCGTCACGATGAAGGCGTTCGTCTGGTCCGCCGAGGCGACCAAGGGCGAGATGTACGACATCGTCGACATCCCGGCCACGCACACCGAGGCCGCTGAAGAGTGGCGCGGCAAGCTGGTCGAGACCGTCGCCGAGAACGACGACGAGATCATGGAGCTCTTCCTGAACGGCGACGAGCCGTCCGTGGAGCAGCTGCACGCCGCCGTCCGTCGCATCATCCTCGGCTCCGGCAAGGGCAAGGGCGAGCCCACGATCACCGCGGTGTTCTGTGGCACGGCGTTCAAGAACAAGGGCGTCCAGCCCCTGCTCGACGCCGTCGTCCGCTACCTGCCCTCGCCCCTGGACATCGAGGCCATCGAAGGCCACGACGTCCGGGACCCCGAGGTCGTCGTGAAGCGCAAGCCTTCCGACGAGGAGCCCCTCGCGGCGCTGGCGTTCAAGATCATGAGCGACCCGCACCTCGGCAAGCTCACCTTCGTCCGGGTTTACTCGGGCCGCCTGGAGGCCGGCACTGCGGTGCTGAACTCCGTCAAGGGCAAGAAGGAGCGCATCGGCAAGATCTACCGCATGCACGCGAACAAGCGTGAGGAGATCGACTCGGTGGGCGCCGGCGACATCGTCGCCGTCATGGGCCTGAAGCAGACCACCACCGGTGAGACGCTGTGTGACGACAAGAACCAGGTGATCCTGGAGTCCATGGACTTCCCGGCCCCGGTCATCCAGGTCGCCATCGAGCCCAAGTCCAAGGGTGACCAGGAGAAGCTGGGTGTCGCCATTCAGCGTCTCGCGGAGGAGGACCCCTCCTTCCACGTTCACTCGGACGAGGAGACGGGCCAGACCATCCTCGGCGGTATGGGCGAGCTGCACCTCGAGGTGCTGGTCGACCGTATGAAGCGCGAGTTCAAGGTCGAAGCCAACGTCGGCAAGCCGCAGGTCGCGTACCGCGAGACCATCCGCGGCACCGTCGAGCGTCACGACTACACCCACAAGAAGCAGACCGGTGGTACCGGTCAGTTCGCCAAGGTGCAGATCGCGATCGAGCCCATCACCGAGGCTGACGGTCCGGCGTACGAGTTCGTGAACAAGGTCACCGGTGGCCGCGTGCCGAAGGAGTACATCCCTTCGGTCGACGCCGGTGCGCAGGAAGCCATGCAGTTCGGCATCCTGGCCGGCTACGAGATGACGGGCGTCCGCGTCACGCTTCTCGACGGTGGCTACCACGAGGTCGACTCCTCCGAGCTCGCCTTCAAGATCGCCGGTTCGCAGGCCTTCAAGGAGGCCGCGCGCAAGGCGTCCCCCGTGCTCATGGAGCCGATGATGGCCGTCGAGGTCACCACGCCCGAGGACTACATGGGTGACGTCATCGGCGACATCAACTCCCGCCGTGGCCAGATCCAGGCCATGGAGGAGCGCCACGGCGCTCGCGTCGTCAAGGGCCTCGTGCCCCTCTCGGAGATGTTCGGCTACGTCGGAGACCTCCGCAGCAAGACCTCGGGTCGCGCCAGCTACTCGATGCAGTTCGACTCCTACGCCGAGGTTCCCCGGAACGTCGCTGAGGAGATCATCGCGAAGGCCAAGGGCGAGTAACTCTTCCGAGTACACGTTTTAGGCTTGCCACCGGAGCCTCTGGGGCAACAGGAGTAATCTCCCGTTGCCCCGGGGGAACCGGCTATCCAGCAAAGATCACCTGGCGCCGATGATTCAAGGCGTACAGAACCACTCTCAGGAGGACCCCGTGGCGAAGGCGAAGTTCGAGCGGACTAAGCCGCACGTCAACATCGGCACCATCGGTCACATTGACCACGGTAAGACGACCCTCACGGCCGCCATTACCAAGGTGCTGCACGACAAGTACCCGGACCTGAACGCGGCCTCGGCGTTCGACCAGATCGACAAGGCTCCCGAGGAGCGCCAGCGCGGTATCACCATCTCCATCGCGCACGTCGAGTACCAGACCGAGGCGCGTCACTACGCCCACGTCGACTGCCCGGGTCACGCTGACTACATCAAGAACATGATCACCGGTGCCGCCCAGATGGACGGTGCCATCCTCGTGGTCGCCGCCACCGACGGCCCGATGCCGCAGACCAAGGAGCACGTGCTCCTGGCCCGCCAGGTCGGCGTTCCGTACATCGTCGTCGCCCTGAACAAGGCCGACATGGTGGACGACGAGGAGATCCTGGAGCTCGTCGAGCTCGAGGTCCGTGAGCTGCTCTCCGAGTACGACTTCCCGGGCGACGACCTGCCGGTCGTCCAGGTCTCCGCGCTCAAGGCGCTCGAGGGCGACAAGGAGTGGGGTGACAAGCTCCTCGGCCTGATGGACGCCGTGGACGAGGCCATCCCGACCCCGCCGCGTGACACCGAGAAGCCGTTCCTGATGCCCGTCGAGGACGTCTTCACGATCACCGGTCGTGGCACCGTCGTCACCGGCCGCATCGAGCGTGGTGTCCTCAAGGTCAACGAGACCGTCGACATCATCGGCATCAAGACCGAGAAGACCACCACCACGGTCACCGGCATCGAGATGTTCCGCAAGCTGCTCGACGAGGGCCAGGCCGGCGAGAACGTCGGTCTGCTCCTCCGTGGCATCAAGCGCGAGGACGTCGAGCGCGGCCAGGTCATCATCAAGCCCGGTTCGGTCACGCCGCACACCGAGTTCGAGGCCGCCGCGTACATCCTGTCGAAGGACGAGGGTGGCCGTCACACCCCGTTCTTCAACAACTACCGCCCGCAGTTCTACTTCCGTACCACGGACGTGACCGGCGTCGTGACCCTCCCCGAGGGCACCGAGATGGTCATGCCGGGCGACAACACCGACATGACGGTCGCGCTGATCCAGCCGGTCGCCATGGAGGAGGGCCTGAAGTTCGCCATCCGTGAGGGTGGTCGTACCGTGGGCGCCGGCCAGGTCACCAAGATCACGAAGTAATTTCGTGCTCTGACCTGGTAGCTCGCGCGAGCGGGCACCATGTTCGGCAGAAGGGCCCCTTCCCCACCGCTCCGGCGGCGGGGGAGGGGCCCTTCTCCGTACCCGCGTAAAGGCCATGTAAAGGCCCTGTGAGAGGCTCATCCGCAGTTCGGTACAGGGAACGTTCAGGGTGGGACACATGGGGCAGCAGGACGACGGCAGACCCGGCATCTCCGACGAGGAGTGGGCCCGCTTCAGCGAGCAGGTCGCACGGGAGTCCGCGGACGCTCCGAAGGAGCCGTCGGCGCGGGCGCGGATGGTGACCGAGCGGCTGCGGCGTGAGGACGAGGAGCGGGCGCGGGCGGCCCGGAGCGGGCGGTTCGGGCGTCGGCCGAAGCCGGGGCGAAACGATCCGCCGGGGTGGCGGACCGGGCCGGCGTGGCAGGAGATGGAGGGCCGGGGGAAGGGCAAGCGGCGGCTCAAGGCGGCTGCCGCGATCGTTTTCATCGCGGCGCTCGCGCTGATCGCCGTACGGCCGGAGCTGGTGATCGACAAGCTGACGGGCAAGGCCGAAGCCCGTGAGGGGGCCGCCAAGGCCGCCCCACTGCCGGCGGAGACCGCCCGTCCGACCGCGGCCCCGGAGGCCGTGTACCCCGACCGGCCGACGCTGAAGGACCCCTTCCGGGGCTCGCCGGCCCTCCAGTGGGCGGATGGCGCCGCCGGTATCGAGGCGCCGGAGGCGACGGAGGTCGGCGGGGTGTCCCGGGACCAGGTCGCGGACGCGCTGGCGAAGGCGAAGCAGTTCCTGATCGCCGCCAACCTGGACCCCGCGGCGCTGCGGGGCGGGCGGCCCGAGGCAGCGCTGAAGCTGCTGGACCCGCAGGACGAGGAGCTGCGCAAGGAGCTGGAGGTCTCCCTCGACCGGCCGACGCGCGAGCAGGACCCGCTGGACCTGTTCACCCGGTACGACCCGGCCGAACTGAAGCCCGTGGGCGACGTCGTCAAGGTGCGGGGCCGGATGTGGGTGGAGCCGGGGGAGAAGCCCGGACAGGCGGAGGTGAAGGCGGACTACTCCTTCGTCTACCCCTTCGTGAAGGTCAAGGGGAACCCGGAGGACGTCGCGAGAACCATCGTGCGGCGCGAGATCACCTTCTCGGTCGCCGACCCGGCCAAGTGGCGGGGGGCGCCCGGCGCGCTGCGGCTCGCGGCTTTCCAGCCGGACATCGCCAACAGCACCTGTGACCGGTACGACGGGTACGTGCACCCGTCCTTCTTCTCGGACCCGGCCGACAGTGGACCGACCCCTTCCGGCGCGCCGGTCGACCCGTACGACCGCAGCAAGAGCCTCGCAACGGGCCGGCAGGAGGGCTGCGGGAGCGCTTCCCGCTCGTGATCAGGGGTCCGGCCTGGGAGAACCCCGCCGGGGAAGCGTCGCGCCGTGGTTTGACGTGATCGCGCGGCGGGGTATTCTCTTCCGCCCGATTGGCCAGGTACGTGTCTCGTATGGCAGACTACTCAAGTTGCTCGGTTGAGTGCCGATGCTGTGCGCCTCCCGCCGGGAGGACCGGAAGCGAGTCCCACAGTACTCGTCGTCCTTAATCTGCCTTTCGGGGCAGCAATGAGGGCGGACGTACGGGAATCTTCTGGGAAGTGTCAGCAGGGTGCTTGCCAGGCACTCGGTGGGTGTTTCTCCCCCGATGCGCGGTCCGGGACCGCATCCCCTTGGACGAGGGAATTTCCGTATGGGAATTTTCTGTAGAGGGTGTGCGACACGCCCGACCGCGTGGGTCGGAGAGAAGCCGCAGGATCCGTCCCGCAGCCGACCGAGCGCCAGAGCGTTTCCACATACAGACAGGACTACGGAGTAGCCATGGCGGGACAGAAGATCCGCATCCGGCTCAAGGCCTACGACCACGAGGTCATCGACTCCTCGGCGAAGAAGATCGTCGAGACGGTGACCCGCACTGGTGCGTCGGTCGCAGGCCCGGTGCCGCTGCCCACTGAGAAGAACGTGTACTGCGTCATCAAGTCGCCGCACAAGTACAAGGACTCGCGCGAGCACTTCGAGATGCGCACGCACAAGCGCCTGATCGACATCCTCGACCCGACGCCCAAGACCGTTGACTCGCTGATGCGCCTGGACCTTCCGGCCGGCGTTGACATCGAGATCAAGCTCTGAGAGGCGTCGAGAAGATGGCAAAGCAGATCAAGGGCGTCCTGGGCGAGAAGCTCGGCATGACCCAGGTCTGGGACGAGAACAACCGTGTCGTCCCGGTCACCGTGGTCAAGGCCGGACCTTGCGTCGTTACCCAGGTCCGTACGAACGACATCGACGGCTACGAGTCGGTCCAGATCGCCTTCGGCGAGATCGACCCGCGCAAGGTGAACAAGCCCCTCAAGGGCCACTTCGCCAAGGCCGACGTCACCCCGCGCCGCCACCTGGTGGAGCTCCGCACCTCCGACGCCAGCGAGTACACGCTCGGCCAGGAGATCACCGCCCAGGTGTTCGAGTCCGGCGTCAAGGTTGACGTCACGGGCAACAGCAAGGGCAAGGGCTTCGCCGGTGTCATGAAGCGGCACAACTTCCGGGGCCTCGGCGCCGGTCACGGTGTGCAGCGCAAGCACCGCTCCCCCGGTTCGATCGGTGGCTGCGCCACCCCTGGGCGTGTCTTCAAGGGCATGCGCATGGCCGGTCGCATGGGTAACGAGCGCGTCACCACCCAGAACCTGACCATCCACGCGGTTGACGCGGAGAAGGGTCTGCTGCTCATCAAGGGCGCGGTCCCCGGTCCGAACGGCGGCCTCGTCCTGGTCCGTACCGCGGCCAAGGGGGCTTGAGGTAATGAGCACCATTGACATCCTTTCGCCGGCAGGCGACAAGGCCGGTACCGTCGAGCTCCCCGCGGAGATCTTCGACGCCAAGACCAGCGTTCCGCTGATCCACCAGGTCGTTGTCGCTCAGCTGGCTGCTGCCCGTCAGGGCACGCACAAGACCAAGACCCGTGGCGAAGTCCGTGGTGGTGGCCGCAAGCCGTACCGCCAGAAGGGCACCGGCCGCGCCCGTCAGGGTTCGACCCGCGCTCCGCAGTTCGCCGGCGGTGGCGTCGTCCACGGCCCGCAGCCGCGTGACTACTCGCAGCGGACCCCGAAGAAGATGAAGGCCGCCGCCCTCCGCGGTGCCCTCTCGGACCGTGCGCGTCACTCCCGCATCCACGTCGTCACCGGCGTGGTCGAGGGTGCCGCCTCCACGAAGGCCGCCAAGACGCTGTTCGGCAAGATCTCGGAGCGCAAGAACCTGCTCCTGGTCGTCGACCGCAGCGAAGAGGCCGCGTGGCTGTCCGCCCGCAACCTGCCCCAGGTTCACATCCTGGAGCCGGGCCAGCTGAACACGTACGACGTGATCGTCTCTGACGACGTGGTCTTCACTCAGGCCGCTTTCGAGTCCTTCGTGTCTGGCCCCAAGGCCGATGAGACCGAAGGGAGCGACGCGTAATGTCTGACGCGACCGTTACCAGCAAGACCTTCACCGACCCGCGCGACCTGCTGATCAAGCCGGTTGTCTCGGAGAAGAGCTACGCGCTGCTCGACGAGAACAAGTACACGTTCATCGTCGCGCCCGGCTCGAACAAGACCCAGATCAAGCAGGCTGTGGAAGCGGTCTTCTCGGTCAAGGTCACCGGGGTCAACACGATCAACCGTCAGGGTAAGCGCAAGCGCACCAAGACCGGTTTCGGCAAGCGCGCTGACACCAAGCGCGCCATCGTGACCCTCGCTGAGGGCGACCGAATCGACATCTTCGGCGGCCAGGCCTCCTAACGGAGGTCTAGTCGTCCGGAATCGGACGAGGACTGAGAAATGGGTATCCGCAAGTACAAGCCGACGACCCCGGGCCGTCGTGGCTCCAGCGTCGCCGACTTTGTCGAGATCACGCGGTCCACGCCGGAGAAGTCGCTGGTTCGCCCGCTGCACAGCAAGGGCGGCCGTAACAACACCGGTCGGATCACCGTTCGCCACCAGGGTGGTGGACACAAGCGCGCCTACCGCGTGATCGACTTCCGTCGTCACGACAAGGACGGCGTGCCGGCCAAGGTCGCGCACATCGAGTACGACCCCAACCGCACCGCGCGCATCGCGCTCCTGCACTACGCGGACGGCGAGAAGCGCTACATCATCGCGCCGAAGGCTCTGAAGCAGGGCGACCGGATTGAGAACGGCCCCACGGCCGACATCAAGCCCGGTAACAACCTTGCGCTCCGCAACATCCCGGTCGGTACCACGATCCACGCGATCGAGCTCCGTCCCGGTGGCGGCGCCAAGTTCGCGCGTTCGGCTGGTGCCTCCGTGCAGCTGCTGGCGAAGGAGGGCACCATGGCCCACCTCCGCATGCCGTCGGGCGAGATCCGTCTCGTCGACGCGCGCTGCCGCGCCACGGTCGGCGAGGTCGGCAACGCCGAGCAGTCGAACATCAACTGGGGCAAGGCCGGCCGCATGCGCTGGAAGGGCGTTCGCCCGTCCGTCCGCGGTGTCGCGATGAACCCGGTTGACCACCCGCACGGTGGTGGTGAGGGCAAGACCAGTGGTGGTCGCCACCCGGTCTCCCCGTGGGGTCAGAAGGAGGGTCGTACTCGCTCGCCGAAGAAGGCTTCGAGCAAGTACATCGTCCGCCGCCGCAAGACGAACAAGAAGCGCTAGGAGCGGGTTTAGATGCCGCGCAGTCTCAAGAAGGGGCCCTTCGTCGACGACCACCTCGTAAAGAAGGTGGACGTCCAGAACGAAGCCGGCACCAAGAACGTCATCAAGACCTGGTCCCGTCGCTCGATGATCATCCCCAGCATGCTGGGTCACACCATCGCGGTGCACAACGGCAAGACCCACGTCCCGGTGTTCGTCACCGAGTCGATGGTCGGCCACAAGCTCGGCGAGTTCTCGCCGACTCGCACCTTCCGCGGCCACGTCAAGGACGACCGGAAGTCGAAGCGCCGCTAAAGGCGGGGTGGTTACGACTATGACTTACACCGAAGGGACAACCATGGAAGCCAGGGCCCAGGCGCGGTACATCCGCGTCACGCCCATGAAGGCCCGCCGAGTGGTGGACCTTATCCGTGGCATGGATGCCACGGAGGCTCAGGCGGTCCTGCGTTTCGCCCCGCAGGCCGCGAGCGTGCCGGTCGGCAAGGTGCTTGACAGCGCCATTGCCAACGCCGCACACAACTACAACCACCCGGACGCCTCCACGCTGGTCATCAGCGAGGCGTACGTGGACGAGGGCCCGACCCTGAAGCGGTTCCGTCCGCGTGCCCAGGGCCGTGCCTACCGGATCCGCAAGCGGACCAGCCACATCACCGTGGTCGTCAGCAGCAAGGAAGGTTCCCGGTAATGGGCCAGAAGGTAAACCCGCACGGGTTCCGGCTCGGCATCACCACCGACTTCAAGTCGCGTTGGTACGCCGACAAGCTGTACAAGGACTACGTCAAGGAAGACGTCGCCATCCGTCGGATGATGACGTCCGGCATGGAGCGCGCCGGCATCTCGAAGGTTGAGATCGAGCGCACCCGTGACCGCGTGCGTGTGGACATCCACACCGCTCGTCCGGGCATCGTCATCGGCCGCCGTGGCGCCGAGGCCGACCGCATCCGCGGTGACCTCGAGAAGCTCACGGGCAAGCAGGTCCAGCTGAACATCCTCGAGGTCAAGAACCCCGAGCTCGACGCTCAGCTGGTTGCCCAGGCCGTTGCCGAGCAGCTCTCCTCCCGCGTCTCCTTCCGTCGTGCCATGCGCAAGAGCATGCAGGGCACGATGAAGGCCGGCGCCAAGGGCATCAAGATCCAGTGCGGCGGTCGCCTCGGCGGCGCCGAGATGTCCCGCTCCGAGTTCTACCGCGAGGGTCGTGTGCCGCTGCACACGCTGCGCGCGAACGTGGACTACGGCTTCTTCGAGGCCAAGACCACCTTCGGCCGTATCGGTGTGAAGGTCTGGATCTACAAGGGCGACGTCAAGAACATCGCCGAGGTTCGCGCCGAGAACGCTGCGGCCCGTGCGGGTAACCGCCCGGCCCGTGGTGCCGGCGCTGGCGACCGTCCCGCCGGCCGTGGTGGCCGTGGTGGCGAGCGCGGCGGCCGTGGTGGCCGCAAGCCGCAGCAGGCTGCTGGTGCCGAGGCCCCCAAGGCCGACGCTCCCGCCGCCGCTCCGGCTGAGAGCACCGGAACGGAGGCCTGACCGACATGCTGATCCCTCGTAGGGTCAAGCACCGTAAGCAGCACCACCCGAAGCGCCGCGGTATGGCCAAGGGCGGTACTGAGGTCTCGTTCGGCGAGTACGGTATCCAGGCGCTCACCCCCGCCTATGTCACGAACCGCCAGATCGAGGCGGCTCGTATCGCGATGACCCGCCACATCAAGCGTGGCGGCAAGGTCTGGATCAACATCTACCCGGACCGTCCGCTGACGAAGAAGCCGGCCGAAACCCGCATGGGTTCCGGTAAGGGTTCTCCCGAGTGGTGGATCGCGAACGTGCACCCGGGCCGGGTCATGTTCGAGCTGTCCTACCCGAACGAGAAGATTGCTCGTGAGGCGCTCACCCGCGCTGCTCACAAGCTTCCGATGAAGTGCCGGATTGTTCGGCGCGAGGCAGGTGAGTCGTGATGGCGACGGGAACCAAGGCGTCCGAGCTGCGTGAGCTCGGCAACGAGGAGCTCGTTGGCAAGCTGCGCGAGGCCAAGGAGGAGCTGTTCAAGCTCCGCTTCCAGGCGGCCACGGGTCAGCTGGAGAACAACGGCCGGCTCAAGTCCGTCCGTAAGGACATCGCTCGCATCTACACCCTGATGCACGAGCGTGAGCTCGGTATCGAGACGGTGGAGAGCGCCTGATGAGCGAGAAGAACGTGACTGAGACGAACGAGCGCGGCTTCCGCAAGACCCGTGAGGGTCTCGTCGTCAGCGACAAGATGGACAAGACCGTCGTCGTCGCCGTCGAGGACCGCGTCAAGCACGCGCTGTACGGCAAGGTCATCCGCCGTACGAACAAGCTCAAGGCTCACGACGAGCAGAACGCTGCCGGCGTCGGCGACCGCGTCCTCATCATGGAGACGCGTCCGCTGTCGGCGAGCAAGCGCTGGCGCATCGTCGAGATCCTCGAGAAGGCCAAGTAATTTCTTGAAGGGGTAACCCTTCAAGTTCGTTCCGCCAGGCTCGGTCGGGGCTTCTCTGAAGCCCCGGCCGGGAACCGGCAGACAAACAGGAGATAGACGTGATCCAGCAGGAGTCGCGACTGCGTGTCGCCGACAACACTGGTGCCAAGGAGATCCTTTGCATCCGTGTTCTCGGTGGCTCCGGTCGCCGCTACGCGGGCATCGGTGACGTCATCGTCGCCACCGTCAAGGATGCGATCCCCGGTGGCAACGTGAAGAAGGGTGACGTCGTCAAGGCGGTCATCGTTCGCACCGTCAAGGAGCGCCGCCGCCAGGACGGCTCGTACATCCGCTTCGACGAGAACGCCGCCGTCATTCTGAAGAACGACGGCGACCCTCGTGGCACCCGTATCTTCGGCCCCGTCGGCCGTGAGCTGCGCGAGAAGAAGTTCATGAAGATCATCTCGCTCGCGCCGGAGGTGCTGTAAGCATGAAGATCAAGAAGGGCGACCTGGTCCAGGTCATCACCGGTAAGGACAAGGGCAAGCAGGGCAAGGTCATCGCGGCCTTCCCCGCCAACGACCGCGTCCTCGTCGAGGGTGTCAACCGGGTCAAGAAGCACACCAAGGCCGGCCAGACCGCTGGTGGCTCGCAGACCGGTGGCATCGTGATCACCGAGGCGCCGATCCACGTCAGCAACGTTCAGCTGGTCGTGGAGAAGGACGGCCAGAAGGTCGTCACCCGCGTCGGTTTCCGCTTCGACGACGAGGGCAACAAGATCCGCGTTGCCAAGCGGACGGGTGAGGACATCTGATGGCTACCACTCCGCGTCTCAAGACGAAGTACCGCGAGGACATCGCGGGCAAGCTGCGTGAGGAGTTCTCCTACGAGAACGTCATGCAGATCCCCGGCCTCGTGAAGATCGTGGTCAACATGGGTGTGGGCGACGCCGCCCGCGACTCCAAGCTGATCGACGGCGCCATCCGCGACCTGACGACGATCACCGGTCAGAAGCCGGCCGTCACGAAGGCCCGCAAGTCCATCGCGCAGTTCAAGCTGCGTGAGGGTCAGCCGATCGGCTGCCACGTCACCCTCCGTGGTGACCGCATGTGGGAGTTCCTGGACCGTACGCTGTCGCTCGCGCTGCCGCGTATCCGTGACTTCCGTGGTCTGTCGCCGAAGCAGTTCGACGGCCGTGGCAACTACACCTTCGGTCTCACGGAGCAGGTCATGTTCCACGAGATCGACCAGGACAAGATCGACCGTACCCGGGGTATGGACATCACCGTGGTCACCACGGCGACCAACGACGCTGAGGGCCGCGCGCTCCTTCGTCACCTCGGCTTCCCCTTCAAGGAGGCGTAAGCGAGATGGCGAAGAAGGCTCTCATCGCGAAGGCTGCCCGCAAGCCCAAGTTCGGTGTGCGTGCGTACACCCGCTGCCAGCGCTGCGGTCGTCCCCACTCCGTGTACCGCAAGTTCGGCCTGTGCCGCGTCTGCCTTCGTGAGATGGCTCACCGTGGCGAGCTGCCGGGCGTGACCAAGAGCTCCTGGTAACTCCCCCTGGTCCGCAAGGACTTGGGAAGTTCCAGAGACTCTCGGTAAGCATCTGGTCGGTGGGTGCCCAGCTCCGCATGCCGTAGGCTTGTGGGGTTGGGCGTCCGCCGCCCTAATCGACTTACTACGCCGTAGGTCCCCGCACCGCACCCGTCCCGCCACTGAGCGGGGAGAGGGATGGCGCATACAGGAAACCCCGGCGAGAGAGGCCGAAGGCCACTTCATGACCATGACTGACCCGATCGCAGACATGCTCACGCGTCTGCGTAACGCTAACTCGGCGTACCACGACACCGTCGTGATGCCGCACAGCAAGATCAAGTCGCACATCGCAGAGATCCTCAAGCAGGAGGGTTTCATCACCGGCTGGAAGGTCGAGGACGCCGAGGTCGGCAAGAACCTCGTCCTCGAGCTGAAGTTCGGGCCGAACCGTGAGCGCTCCATCGCGGGCATCAAGCGGATCTCGAAGCCCGGTCTGCGCGTGTACGCGAAGTCCACCAACCTGCCGAAGGTCCTCGGCGGCCTGGGCGTGGCGATCATCTCCACGTCCCACGGTCTCCTGACCGGCCAGCAGGCAGGCAAGAAGGGCGTAGGTGGGGAAGTCCTCGCCTACGTCTGGTAGTCGGGAACGGAGGAAAAGCAATGTCGCGAATCGGCAAGCTCCCCATCCAGGTTCCCGCCGGTGTGGACGTCACCATCGTTGGCCAGACGGTCGCCGTGAAGGGCCCCAAGGGTTCCCTCACGCACACCGTCAAGGCGCCGATCGAGATCGTCAAGGGTGAGGACGGCGTTCTGAACGTCACCCGCCCGAACGACGAGCGTCAGAACAAGGCCCTGCACGGCCTGTCCCGCACGCTGGTGGCGAACATGATCACCGGCGTGACCACGGGTTACGTCAAGGCGCTCGAGATCAGCGGTGTCGGTTACCGCGTCGCCGCGAAGGGCTCCGACCTGGAGTTCCAGCTTGGTTACAGCCACCCGATCCTGATCGAGGCGCCCGAGGGCATCTCCTTCAAGGTCGAGTCGCCCACCAAGTTCTCGGTCGAGGGCATCGACAAGCAGAAGGTCGGCGAGGTCGCCGCCAACATCCGCAAGCTGCGGAAGCCCGACCCGTACAAGGCCAAGGGTGTCAAGTACGCCGGCGAGGTCATCCGCCGCAAGGTCGGAAAGGCTGGTAAGTAGCCATGGCATACGGTGTGAAGATCGCCAAGGGCGACGCGTACAAGCGCGCTGCCAAGGCTCGCCGCCACATCCGCATCCGCAAGAACGTCTCGGGTACGGCGGAGCGTCCGCGCCTCGTCGTGACGCGTTCGAACCGCAACATCGTTGCTCAGGTCATCGACGACCTCCAGGGTCACACCCTGGCGTCCGCGTCGACCCTGGACGCTTCGATCCGCGGTGGCGAAGGCGACAAGAGCGCCCAGGCCCAGGCTGTCGGCGCGCTCGTCGCCGAGCGTGCCAAGGCTGCGGGTGTCGAGACCGTCGTGTTCGACCGCGGTGGCAACCGATACGCCGGGCGCATTGCCGCTCTGGCTGACGCCGCCCGCGAAGCCGGGCTGAAGTTCTAAGCCCCGGTTCCGGGACTCACGGACGTAACAGAGAGAGGTAATCCAATGGCTGGACCCCAGCGCCGCGGAAGCGGTGCCGGTGGCGGCGAGCGGCGGGACCGGAAGGGTCGCGACGGTGGTGCTGCCGTCGAGAAGACCGCTTACGTTGAGCGCGTTGTCGCGATCAACCGCGTCGCCAAGGTTGTCAAGGGTGGTCGCCGCTTCAGCTTCACCGCGCTGGTCGTGGTGGGCGACGGTGACGGCACTGTAGGTGTCGGTTACGGCAAGGCCAAGGAAGTTCCCGCGGCCATTGCCAAGGGTGTCGAGGAAGCCAAGAAGAACTTCTTCAAGGTTCCGCGCATCCAGGGCACCATCCCGCACCCGATCCAGGGCGAGAAGGCGGCCGGCGTTGTCCTGCTGAAGCCTGCTTCCCCCGGTACCGGTGTTATCGCCGGTGGCCCGGTGCGCGCCGTTCTGGAGTGCGCCGGCGTTCACGACATCCTGTCGAAGTCCCTGGGCTCCGACAACGCGATCAACATCGTGCACGCGACCGTGGCGGCCCTCCAGGGCCTGCAGCGTCCCGAGGAGATCGCGGCTCGCCGTGGTCTGCCCCTCGAGGACGTCGCCCCCGCGGCTCTCCTTCGTGCGCGTGCTGGGGCGGGTGTCTAATGGCCCGCCTCAAGATCACGCAGACGAAGTCGTACATCGGCAGCAAGCAGAACCACCGCGACACGCTGCGTTCGCTCGGGCTCAAGCGCCTGAACGACGTCGTCGTCAAGGAGGACCGCCCCGAGTTCCGCGGAATGGTTCACACCGTCCGCCACCTCGTGACGGTTGAGGAGGTTGACTAATCATGGCTGAGAACAGCCCGCTGAAGGCCCACAACCTCCGTCCCGCCCCCGGCGCCAAGACCGCGAAGACCCGTGTCGGTCGTGGTGAGGCGTCGAAGGGTAAGACGGCCGGTCGTGGTACGAAGGGCCAGAAGGCCCGCTACCAGATCCCGCAGCGCTTCGAGGGTGGGCAGATGCCCCTCCACATGCGCCTGCCGAAGCTCAAGGGCTTCAAGAACCCGTTCCGCACCGAGTTCCAGGTTGTCAACCTGGACAAGCTCGGCGCTCTCTACCCCGAGGGTGGAGAGGTCACGGTGGCCGACCTGGTCGCCAAGGGCGCGGTTCGCAAGAACAGCCTCGTCAAGGTCCTGGGCCAGGGCGAGATCTCCGTGGCGCTGACGGTTTCGGTTGACGCCGTCTCCGCCTCCGCCAAGGAGAAGATTGCCGCTGCCGGCGGCACCGTCACCGAGCTCGTCTAAGACGAAACCTCAGTGACAAATAGCTAGAAACCCGACCGGGGATGCCTCACATATGGGGCATCCCCGGTTGGTCGTTCCACGGGGGGCGCAGACGCCGGTAAGGTGGCCTGCACCTTTGCTCGTACGTATTCGTCGATCCCTCAGACCGTCACCTCTGACGCAGTAGCGCGGGGGTCGCAGGAGGCACCGTGCTCACCGCGTTCGCCCGGGCGTTCAAGACGCCCGACCTGCGCAAGAAGCTGCTCTTCACGCTCGGCATCATCGTGCTGTATCGGCTCGGGTCCCACATCCCGGTACCCGGCGTGAGCTACAAGAACGTTCAGATCTGTGTCGACTCGATGGGCACCAGCAACAGCCTCTTCGGTCTCGTCAACATGTTCAGCGGCGGTGCGCTGCTGCAGATCACGATCTTCGCGCTCGGCATCATGCCGTACATCACCGCCAGCATCATCCTGCAGCTGCTGACCGTGGTCATCCCGAAGCTGGAGAACCTCAAAAAAGAGGGACAGTCCGGCACGGCGAAGATCACTCAGTACACGCGCTATTTGACGGTCGCGCTCGCGATCCTGCAGGGCACCGGCCTGGTCGCCACCGCGCGTACCGGTGCTCTGTTCGGTAGCTGCCCGGTCGCTCGGGAGATCGTCCCGAACCCCACGATCTTCACCACGGTCGTCATGGTGATCACCATGACCGCCGGCACCTGTGTCGTCATGTGGCTCGGTGAGCTCATCACCGACCGCGGCATCGGCAACGGCATGTCGATCCTCATGTTCATCTCCATCGCCGCCGGTTTCGTCGGCGCGCTGTGGACGATCAAGCTCCAGGGCAAGATCGCTGGAGGCTGGGTCGAGTTCGGCGTGGTCATCCTGGTCGGTCTCGCGATGGTCGCCCTGGTGGTCTTCGTCGAGCAGGCGCAGCGCAGGATCCCTGTTCAGTACGCCAAGCGCATGATCGGCCGCCGGGCTTATGGCGGTACGTCCACCTACATCCCGCTCAAGGTGAACCAGGCCGGTGTCATCCCGGTCATCTTCGCCTCGTCGCTGCTGTACATCCCGGCGCTGATCGTGCAGTTCAGCGGCTCGCAGGCCGGCTGGGCGACCTGGATCCAGAAGCACTTCGTCAAGGGCGACCACCCGTACTACATCGCCGCCTACTTCCTCCTGATCGTCTTCTTCGCGTTCTTCTACGTGGCGATCTCGTTCAACCCCGAGGAAGTTGCCGACAACATGAAGAAGTATGGTGGGTTCATCCCGGGCATCCGCGCCGGCCGGCCTACCGCCGAGTACCTGAGCTACGTACTCAACCGGATCACCTGGCCGGGGTCGCTGTACCTGGGTCTGATCGCTCTCGTGCCGACAATGGCGTTGGCAGGCTTCGGAGCGAACCAGAACTTCCCGTTCGGCGGGACGAGCATCCTCATCATCGTGGGTGTGGGTCTGGAAACCGTGAAGCAGATCGAGAGCCAGCTCCAGCAGCGCAATTACGAAGGGTTCCTCCGCTGATGCGAATCGTCCTCGTCGGACCTCCCGGTGCGGGCAAGGGAACGCAGGCCGCGTTCCTTGCCAAGAACCTGTCGATCCCGCACATCTCCACGGGCGACCTCTTCCGCGCCAACATCAGCCAGAACACGGAGCTGGGCCGGCGCGCGAAGGCGTTCATGGACGCCGGTGACCTCGTCCCCGACGAGATCACCATCGGCATGGCCAAGGACCGTATGGAGCAGGCGGACGCCGCGAACGGCTTCCTGCTCGACGGCTTCCCGCGCAACGTCTCCCAGGCCGAGGCGCTGGACGAGATGCTCACGGGTGCGGGCATGAAGCTCGACGCGGTCCTCGACCTGGAGGTCGAGGAGGACGAGGTCGTCAAGCGCATCGCGGGCCGGCGGATCTGCCGCCTGGACTCCTCGCACGTCTTCCACGTGACGTACGCGGCGCCGAAGGCCGAGGGTGTCTGCGACACCTGCGGCGGCGAGCTGTACCAGCGCGACGACGACTCCGAGGCCACGGTCCGCAACCGGCTGGAGGTCTACCACACGCAGACCGAGCCGATCATCGACTACTACAAGTCGCAGGGCCTCCTGGTGACGATCGCCGCCCTCGGTGAGGTGCACGAGATCACCAAGCGGGCGATGGACGCCCTCAAGAAGTAGTACCCCTGTCGTACAGGTACGGCCGCGGTGTCCCCAGGGCATCGCGGCCGTACTGTTGAGAAGACCCGTTTCGAAGCTGGAAGGCACGCCCCATGGTGCAGATCAAGACCCCCGAGCAGATCGCGAAGATGCGAGAGGCGGGGCTGGTCGTCGCCGCGATCCACGCGGCGACCCGCGAGGCGGCCGTACCGGGTGCCACCACGCGTGATCTGGACATGGTGGCCCGCAAGGTGATCGCGGACGCCGGGGCCAAGTCGAACTTCCTCGGCTACGGCGGCTTCCCCGCGACCATCTGCACCTCGGTGAACGAGGTCGTCGTCCACGGCATCCCGGACGACAAGACGGTCCTCAAGGACGGCGACATCATCTCCATCGACGCCGGGGCGATCGTGGACGGCTGGCACGGCGACGCGGCCTACACGGCCTTCGTGGGCACCGGACACGCTCAGGAGCTGGTCGAGCTCTCCCGGGTCACCGAGGAGTCCATGTGGGCCGGTATCGCGGCGATGAAGCTCGGCAACCGCCTGGTGGACATCTCGAAGGCGATCGAGACGTACATCAAGCGCCAGCCGCGGCCGTCCACCGGTGAGCACAGCCTCGGCAAGTTCGGGATCATCGAGGACTACGGCGGCCACGGCATCGGTTCCGAGATGCACATGGACCCGCACCTGCTGAACTACGTCTCGCGCAAGCGGGGCAAGGGGATCAAGCTGGTCCCGGGCCTCTGCCTGGCGATCGAGCCGATGGTCTCCCTGGGCACCGCCCAGACGGAGGTACTGGCGGACGACTGGACGGTCATCACGACGGACGGCACCTGGTCCTCGCACTGGGAGCACTCCATCGCCCTGACCGAGGCGGGTCCCATCGTCCTGACCAGCCCTGACTGTGGCAAGGCGAAGCTGGCGGAGTACGGGGTCACCACGGCTCCCGACCCCCTGGCGTAATGATCTACACTCTGGGGCAAACTTTCCGGATTCGTCTTTCTGGGTGCCCTGACGTAGACTGACTCGTCGGCTCTCGTGCACTTCCATGCCTGCATGGAGCGCGAGGCCGATCAAGGTAGCCGATTCGAAGGGCGAAGCGTGGCCAAGAAGCAAGGTGCCATCGAAATCGAGGGCACCGTGATCGAGTCCCTCCCGAACGCGATGTTCAAGGTGGAACTGCAGAACGGTCACAAGGTCCTCGCGCACATCAGCGGCAAGATGCGTATGCACTACATCCGCATCCTCCCGGATGACCGGGTCGTTGTGGAGCTGTCTCCGTACGACCTCACGCGTGGCCGGATCGTCTACCGATACAAGTAGATCTTGTCCTCACTCCTGCCTGGGCATCCGTCCCGGTGCGGGTGGTGGCACTGACCCGGAGAACCTCACCAACATGAAGGTCAAGCCGAGCGTCAAGAAGATCTGCGACAAGTGCAAGGTGATCCGCCGTCACGGTCGGGTCATGGTCATCTGCGACAACCTGCGCCACAAGCAGCGCCAGGGCTGACGCACGCCGACCGACCTGCCTTCCGCAGTTCTTCGCGCGACGTAAGAAAACGTACATACGCAGAACCCGCCCAGCCCTGAGAAGGGCCGGCGGCACCTCCGGCGGGGGCCGGGGACCCGGACGTACCACCACCCATCAGGGTGGTCGGCGGTCGGGAGTGGTTCTGCGGAAGACCCCCGAACACACAGGAGCCATTTGTGGCACGCGTTTCCGGTGTTGACATCCCGCGCGAAAAGCGCGTGGAGATCGCACTCACCTACGTCTTCGGTATCGGGCGCACCCGGTCCAAGGAGATCCTCGCCTCGACCGGCGTGAACCCGAACACCCGCGTTCGTGACCTGGCCGAAGAGGACCTCGTCAAGATCCGCGAGTACGTGGACGCCAACCTCCGTACCGAGGGTGACCTCCGCCGCGAGATCCAGGGCGACATCCGCCGCAAGATCGAGATCCAGTGCTACCAGGGTATCCGCCACCGTCGCGGCCTCCCGGTGCACGGTCAGCGCACCAGCACGAACGCGCGTACCCGCAAGGGCCCGCGTCGCGCGATCGCCGGTAAGAAGAAGCCGGGCAAGAAGTAGTCCTGTTCAGCGGTCTTGCGCTGTAGGACCGACCACCTCCCGTAGGAGATTTAGATGCCCCCCAAGGGTCGTCAGGGCGCTGCCAAGAAGGTGCGCCGCAAGGAAAAGAAGAACGTCGCTCACGGGCACGCCCACATCAAGAGCACGTTCAACAACACCATCGTCTCGATCACGGACCCCTCGGGCAACGTGATCTCCTGGGCCTCCGCCGGCCACGTCGGCTTCAAGGGCTCGCGCAAGTCCACCCCCTTCGCCGCGCAGATGGCCGCCGAGTCGGCCGCCCGCCGCGCGCAGGAGCACGGCATGCGCAAGGTCGACGTCTTCGTCAAGGGTCCCGGCTCCGGCCGTGAGACCGCGATCCGCTCCCTCCAGGCCACCGGCCTTGAGGTCGGCTCGATCCAGGACGTCACCCCCACCCCGCACAACGGCTGCCGCCCGCCCAAGCGCCGCCGCGTCTGACGCAGCGGACGCACCTGTGCGTTCTTGAGTGTCCGGGCGGTACGAACCCTTCACGGGGGACGTACCGCCCGTACCCTTGTTAGTCCGCAGCCCTGTGCTGCACCCGTCGGGCGTCAAATAGTGGGCGTCCACGACTGAAGGAACACAGACATGCTTATCGCTCAGCGTCCTTCGCTGACCGAAGAGGTCGTCGACGAGTACCGCTCGCGGTTCGTGATCGAGCCGCTGGAGCCGGGCTTCGGTTACACCCTCGGCAACTCCCTGCGCCGTACCCTCCTGTCCTCCATCCCGGGTGCCGCTGTCACCAGCATCCGCGTGGACGGCGTCCTGCACGAGTTCACCACCGTGCCGGGCGTCAAGGAAGACGTCACGGACATCATCCTCAACATCAAGCAGCTGGTCGTCTCCTCGGAGCACGACGAGCCGGTCGTGATGTACCTGCGCAAGCAGGGTCCCGGCCTGGTCACCGCTGCCGACATCGCGCCCCCGGCCGGTGTCGAGGTGCACAACCCGGACCTGGTCCTCGCCACGCTCAACGGCAAGGGCAAGCTGGAGATGGAGCTGACCGTCGAGCGCGGTCGCGGCTACGTCTCCGCCGTCCAGAACAAGCAGCTGGGCCAGGAGATCGGCCGCATCCCGGTCGACTCCATCTACAGCCCGGTCCTCAAGGTCACCTACAAGGTCGAGGCGACCCGAGTCGAGCAGCGCACCGACTTCGACAAGCTGATCGTCGACGTCGAGACCAAGCAGGCCATGCGCCCGCGCGACGCCATGGCGTCCGCCGGCAAGACCCTGGTCGAGCTGTTCGGTCTGGCGCGCGAGCTCAACATCGACGCCGAGGGCATCGACATGGGCCCGTCCCCGACGGACGCCGCCCTGGCCGCCGACCTGGCGCTGCCGATCGAGGAGCTGGAGCTCACCGTTCGGTCGTACAACTGCCTCAAGCGCGAGGGCATCCACTCCGTGGGTGAGCTCGTCGCCCGCTCCGAGGCCGACCTGCTCGACATCCGCAACTTCGGTGCGAAGTCGATCGACGAGGTCAAGGCGAAGCTGGCCGGCATGGGCCTGGCCCTCAAGGACAGCCCGCCCGGATTCGACCCGACCGCCGCCGCCGACGCCTTCGGCGCCGACGACGACGCGGACGCCGGTTTCGTCGAGACCGAGCAGTACTAAGCAGCACCCGTAGATCTTTCCCGCGGCGTCCGCCCCGGGGGAACTGACACCGGTACCTGACACGGCCGGTGCAGATATGAAGGAGTAACACCATGCCGCGTCCCGCAAAGGGTGCCCGCCTGGGCGGTTCCGCCGCGCACGAGAAGCACCTCCTCGCGAACCTCGCGAAGGCGCTCTTCGAGCACGGCCGCATCACCACCACCGAGGCCAAGGCCCGTCGCCTGCGTCCCTACGCCGAGCGTCTGGTCACCAAGGCCAAGAAGGGCGACATCCACAACCGTCGCCTGGTGCTGCAGACGATCACGGACAAGAGCATCGTGCACACGCTGTTCACCGAGATCGCCCCGCGTTACGAGAACCGCCCCGGTGGTTACACGCGCATCACCAAGATCGGCAACCGTCGTGGCGACAACGCCCCGATGGCGGTCATCGAGCTGGTCGAGGCCCTGACGGTCGCCCAGCAGGCCACCGGTGAGGCCGAGGCCGCCACCAAGCGCGCGGTCAAGGAGGCGGAGGCCAAGGCCGAGGCCACCGAGACCGAGGCTGTCGAGGAGACCAAGGAGGCCTGATCCCGCTACGGGATCGAGTTTTCTTGATCGGCTCTGAACGGGCCCGCCCCTTCCCGGGGCGGGCCCGTTCTGCATTTCTGAGAGAGGATCTGTCACGTGGGTGACGAGGTGGAGCCCGGTCACGTCCGGGTGCGGCTGGACCTGTCGTACGACGGCAAGGACTTCTCCGGCTGGGCGAAGCAGCGGACGCTGCGGACCGTGCAGGGCGAGCTGGAGAGCGCCCTGCAGACCGTGATGCGCCTCAAGGAGCCCGTCGACCTGACCGTCGCCGGGCGCACCGACGCCGGGGTGCACGCGCGCGGGCAGGTCGCGCAGTTCGACCTGGCCGGGGAGGTGTGGGCCGAGCACCACGACAAGCTGTTGCGCCGCCTCGCGGGCCGGCTCCCGCACGACGTGCGGGTCTGGAAGGCCGCGGAGGCCCCCGAGGGCTTCAACGCCCGGTTCTCCGCCATCTGGCGCCGCTACGCCTACCGGGTCGGCGACCACCAGGCGGGCGTCGACCCGCTGCGCCGCGGGCACGTGCTGTGGCACCAGTGGCCGCTGGACGTGGACGCCATGAACGAGGCCGCCGCCGCGCTGCTCGGCGAGCACGACTTCGCCGCGTACTGCAAGAAGCGCGAGGGTGCCACGACCATCCGTACGCTCCAGGAGCTCAGCTGGGTGCGGGACGCGGACGGGATCGTCACCGCGACGGTGCGGGCCGACGCGTTCTGCCACAACATGGTCCGCTCGCTGGTCGGAGCGCTGCTGCACGTGGGCGACGGGCACCGGCCCGTGGAGTGGCCCGGACAGGTCCTGGCCGCCGCCGTACGGGACTCCTCGGTGCACGTGGTGAAGCCGCACGGGCTGACCCTGGAGGAGGTCGGCTACCCGGCGGACGAGCTGCTGGCCGCCCGCAGCAAGGAGGCGCGGAACATGCGGACCCTGCCGGGGGCGGGCGGCGGCTGCGGGGGCTGCTGAGCCCCGGTCCGGCGGCGCTCACCGGGCCCCACCGGGCCTCACCGGGCCAAACCGTTTGGGCGGATCGCCGCCGGGCCGGGACAATGCCCCGCATGGGACATCTCGAAGCCAGCCACCTGGAGTACTACCTTCCCGACGGGCGGGTCCTGCTCCCCGACGTCTCCTTCCGTGTGGGGGAGGGGTCGGTCGTCGCCCTGGTCGGGGCGAACGGGGCCGGCAAGACCACGCTGCTGAAGCTGATCTCCGGTGAGCTCCAGCCGCACGGCGGCGGGGTGACGATCAGCGGCGGGCTCGGCGTGATGTCGCAGTTCGTGGGCTCGGTGCGGGACGAGACGACCGTGCGGGACCTGCTGGTGTCGGTGGCGCAGCCGCGGATCCGGGAGGCCGCGAAGGCCGTGGACCGGGCCGAGCAGCTGATCCTGACGGTGGACGACGAGGCCGCGCAGATGGCGTACGCGCAGGCGCTCAGCGACTGGGCGGACGTCCAGGGCTACGAGGCGGAGACCCTGTGGGACGTCTGCACGATGGCCGCGCTGGCGATCCCGTACGACAGCGCGCAGTTCCGCGAGGTGCGCACGCTGTCGGGCGGTGAGCAGAAGCGCCTGGTCCTGGAGGCGCTGCTGCGCGGGCCGGACGAGGTGCTGCTGCTCGACGAGCCGGACAACTACCTGGACGTCCCGGGCAAGCGGTGGCTGGAGGAGCAGCTGCGGGCCACCCGCAAGACGGTGCTGTTCGTCTCCCACGACCGGGAGCTGCTGACCCAGGCCGCCGAGAAGATCATCAGTCTGGAGGCGAGCCCGACGGGCAGCGACGTGTGGGTGCACGGCGCGGGCTTCGGGACGTACCACGAGGCCCGCAAGGAGCGCTTCGCGCGGTTCGAGGAGCTCAAGCGGCGCTGGGACGAGGAGCACGCCCGGCTGAAGGCGCTGGTGCTGCGGCTGCGCAACCAGGCGGCTTCCAGCCCCGACATGGCCTCGCGCTACCGGGCGATGCAGACGCGCTTCCAGAAGTTCGAGGAGGCCGGACCGCCGCCGGAGCCGCCGCGCGAGCAGGACATCAGGATGCGGCTGAAGGGCGGGCGCACCGGGGTGCGCGCGCTGACCGTGGAGAACCTGGAGCTGACGGGGCTGATGAAGCCCTTCTCGCTGGAGGTGTTCTACGGGGAGCGCGTCGCGGTGCTCGGCTCGAACGGTTCCGGCAAGTCGCACTTCCTGCGGCTGCTGGCGGGCGAGGACGTCAAGCACACGGGCGACTGGAAGCTGGGCGCACGGGTGCTGCCGGGCCATTTCGCGCAGACGCACGCGCATCCGGAGCTGTTCGGCCGCACGCTCGTCGACATCCTGTGGACGGAGGCGGCGAAGCCGCTGGGCGCGGCGATGGGCGCCCTGCGCCGCTACGAGCTGGAGCGTCAGGCGGAGCAGCCGTTCGAGAAGCTCTCGGGCGGGCAGCAGGCGCGTTTCCAGATCCTGCTGCTGGAGCTGGCCGGCACCACGGCGCTGCTGCTGGACGAGCCGACGGACAACCTCGACCTGGAGTCGGCGGAGGCGCTGCAGGACGGGCTGGAGTCGTACGACGGCACGGTGCTGTGCGTGACGCACGACCGCTGGTTCGCGCGGACATTTGACCGTTACCTGGTCTTCGGTTCGGACGGTGTTGTACGGGAGACTCAGGAGCCTGTCTGGGACGAACGCAGGGTCGAGCGCAAGCGGTAGGCCGTCGACCCCTGCGAGGCAAGGGGAGGCGCTGTGGGGCTGCGGCCTGGCATCTGGCTCATGAAGCGGGACCGCCCGTCGGCGGCCGGCCGGCGGACCGCCTGGCTGACGGAGCCGGCGCCCCGGTCCTGGCGGGCGCTCTCGCTGCTGGTCCTGCTGACGGTCTCGGTCTCGGCGAGCCTGCGCCCGAACTGGGGCTCCGACAACGCGTTCGTGGTCAAGGCCGCGGACGCGTTGCTGTCGGGGGTCTCGCCGTACGAGGACAAGCGGTTCCTGTACCTGCCCAGCGCCGTGATCATGGCGGTGCCCGAGGCGATGGTCCCGCGGGAGGCGCTGCGCTGGCTGCTGCCGCTGGGGATGACCGGGCTCGTGGGGGTGGGCTGGTGGGCCTCGCTGCGGCTGTTCGCGGTGCCGCTGTGCTCGCGGTTCGCGGTGGCCGGTCTCGGGCTGCTCGCGCTGGCCTACAAGCCGTACGCGAACCTCGTGCTGATCGGGAACTGGACGGCGATCTCGGCGGCCGCCCTGCCGGTCGCCCTGCTGCTGGCGCACCGGCGCTCGTGGGCCGCGGCGGGGCTGGTGGTGGGGCTGGCGATCGCCTGCAAGCCGATGCTGGTGCCGATCGGTCTGCTCTTCGTCCTGGCCCGGCAGTGGCGGGGGCTGGTGGGGGCGGTGCTGGTGCCGGTGGGGCTGTCGCTGGTGGGGGCCCTGCTGATGCCGAGCCCGACGCTGTTCTTCACCAAGACCCTGCCGTTCCTCTTCAAGGGGCAGGACGCCTACGCGCTGCCCTGGGACGCCTCGCCGATCGCGGTGCTGCCGCGGCTGGGGCTGCCGGTGGCGGTGGCGGTGGCGGTGGCGGGCGCGGGGGCGCTGGCCGGGCTGTGGGCGGTGCGCGTGCGGTGGCGGCGTTCGGAGGGGGAGGCCGACGGGGGTGCGCTGCGGCTGGCGGAGACGTCGTGCATGGTGATGCTCGCCGCATTCCTGGTGTCGCGGCCGTCCTTCGACCACTACCTGCTGGTGGTGCTGCCGCCGCTGCTGGCGTCGGGGGTGCGGGAGGGGTCGATGCCGCGTACGCCCTGGTTCTGGCTGGCCCTGATGCCCCAGGCGGCCCTCGTCCCGTGGCCCTCCGAGCTGGCCCACAAGCGTCGCGCGTTCAGAGACATGGTGGCCCTGTGCGGGCTCACGGGTCTGCTGCTGCGTCGTGTGCTGCGCTCCGGTCGGGTTACTCTGGGACCCGTAACAACTGCGGGGTCCCCATCCAGGACCGAACCGGAGTGCGCCGCGACGTCAGCAGCATCGGCATCGCGGACCGCGTTTTGACCCGTACGGGTCTTCTTGGGTACTCTGCTGGTTTGTTATGCGTATTGGCTTTCTCATTCTCACGTGAAAGGGCCTTACGCCGGTCCACCGGGCCGATGACCAGCGGTTCACACGGGTTGCGTCCCCGATGTGGACAAGCGGCTGTCGTGATCGTCCGTGGTGACCCTGTCAGGACCCTTCCCGCGGGGCTCGTGCCCTATGGGATGACCCACCACTGAAGAAGCGAAGGCATACGCGTGCGTACGTTCAGCCCCAAGCCCGGCGACATCTCGCGCCAGTGGCTCGTCATCGACGCCCAGGACGTTGTCCTCGGCCGTCTGGCGACCCAGGCCGCTGCCCTCCTGCGGGGTAAGCACAAGCCGACCTACGCCCCCCACATGGACATGGGCGACTTCGTCATCATCGTCAACGCCGACAAGGTTCACCTGTCCGGCAACAAGGCGACCCAGAAGATGGCGTACCGCCACTCCGGCTTCCCGGGTGGTCTGCGTTCGGTCCGCTACGACGACCTCCTGGCGAACAACCCGGAGAAGGCCGTCGAGAAGGCCATCAAGGGCATGCTCCCCAAGAACACCCTGGGCCGTCAGATGCTCTCGAAGCTGAAGGTCTACTCGGGCGACCAGCACCCCCACGCTGCCCAGCAGCCGGTGCCGTTCGAGATCACCCAGGTCGCGCAGTAGTTCCGGCCACCCCCTAAGACGTAGAAAATTCTGAGGAGCATCGTGGCCGAGACCACCGCCGAGACCCCCGTCGAAGAGTTCGAGGGCGTCGAGGAGTACACCACCGAGTCCGAGGTCGTCGTCGAGGGCGACTACACCTCCGAGTCGCTTGCCGGTCGCTTCGGCGACCCCCAGCCGGCCGCCGGCCTGGGCCGTCGCAAGAACGCCATCGCCCGCGTCCGGATCGTTCCGGGCACCGGCAAGTGGAAGATCAACGGTCGCACCCTTGAGGACTACTTCCCCAACAAGGTGCACCAGCAGGAAGTCAACGAGCCCTTCAAGCTCCTGGAGCTCGACGGCCGTTACGACGTCATCGCCCGCATCGCGGGTGGCGGCGTCTCCGGTCAGGCCGGTGCCCTGCGCCTCGGCGTTGCCCGTGCGCTGAACGAGGCGGACGTGGACAACAACCGCCCGGCGCTGAAGAAGGCCGGCTTCCTTTCCCGCGACGACCGTGCGGTCGAGCGCAAGAAGGCCGGTCTCAAGAAGGCCCGTAAGGCTCCGCAGTACAGCAAGCGTTAATCTGCGCCTGCTGTTCTGCAACGAAACCGCCCCGGCAGCACTCTCCGTGCTGTCGGGGCGGTTCGTTTACCGCCACAAGCGGCAATACCTGTCACAAGCGGTCACAAAGCGAAGCGTGAACTCGGGAGGACAACTGTGGGACGACTCTTCGGGACGGACGGTGTACGAGGCGTCGCCAATGCGGATCTGACGGCCGAGCTCGCGCTCGGCCTCTCCGTGGCGGCCGCACACGTACTGGCCGAGGCGGGCACCTTCGCGGGCCACCGGGCCACGGCGGTCGTCGGCCGCGATCCCCGCGCGTCGGGCGAGTTCCTGGAGGCCGCGGTGGTCGCGGGCCTCGCCAGCGCCGGCGTGGACGTCCTGCGCGTCGGTGTGCTGCCCACCCCGGCGGTGGCGTATCTCACCGGTGCGCTGGGCGCCGACCTCGGCGTGATGCTCTCCGCCAGCCACAACGCCATGCCCGACAACGGCATCAAGTTCTTCGCGCGCGGCGGCCACAAGCTCGCCGACGACCTGGAGGACCGGATCGAGTCGGTCTACGAGGAGCACCGCACGGGCGCTCCCTGGGACCGCCCCACCGGTGACGGCGTCGGCCGCGTCTCGGACTACACCGAGGGCTTCGACAAGTACGTCGCCCACCTCATCGGGGTCCTGCCGAACCGGCTCGACGGCCTGAAGGTCGTCCTCGACGAGGCCCACGGCGCGGCCGCCTACGTCTCGCCCGAGGCCTTCACCCGCGCGGGCGCGGAGATCGTCACGATCGGCGCCGAGCCCGACGGCCTCAACATCAACGACGGCTGCGGCTCCACCCACCTTGGACTGCTCAAGGCGGCCGTCGTCGAGCACGGCGCCGACCTCGGCATCGCGCACGACGGCGACGCCGACCGCTGCCTGGCCGTGGACCACACCGGCGCCGAGGTCGACGGCGACCAGATCCTCGCCGTGCTGGCCCTGGCCATGCGCGAGGCGGGCCAGCTGCGCGAGAACACCGTGGTCGGCACCGTCATGTCCAACCTGGGCTTCAAGCTGGCGATGGAGGCCGAGGGCATCCAGGTCGTGCAGACCGGGGTCGGTGACCGCTACGTGCTGGAGTCGATGAAGGAGCACGGCTACGCGCTGGGCGGCGAGCAGTCCGGCCACGTGATCATCCTCGACCACGCGACCACCGGCGACGGCACGCTGACCGGCCTGATGCTGGCGGCGCGCGTCGCCGCCACCGGGCGGGGGCTGGCCGATCTGGCCGGGGTCATGACGCGGCTGCCGCAGATCCTGATCAACGTCCCGGACGTGGACAAGTCCCGGGTCGCGACCTCCGGCGAGCTGGCCGCGGCCGTCGCCGACGCCGAGCGCGAGCTGGGCACCACCGGCCGGGTGCTGCTGCGCCCCTCCGGCACCGAGCCCCTCGTGCGGGTGATGGTGGAGGCCGCCGACATCGAGCAGGCCCGCGCGGTCGCCGGGCGGCTGGCGGACGCGGTGAAGTCGGCGCTCGGCTAGCCCCGGCTACTTCGAGGTGCGCCGTGGCGCACCCGGCGGGCGGATCATCCGGCCCTGCTGGGTGCGCCACAGCAGTTTCCAGGCGATGAGGGTCAGGCTCCCGGACAGGACGATGCCCAGCAGGTTCAGCGACAGCTGTATGGCCGAGCCCCACATCTGGCCGAGGTCCCCGTAGGACAGGGCCACGGCGGCGTTGGCGGCGGCGGGGACGGTGGTGACCGAGATGGCCACGCCGACCAGGGCGCCGGACTTCGCCGAGGTCAGCGAGAGCATGCCGACCACGCCGGCGAGCAGGGCCACGACGAAGGAGAACGGGTCGGGCTGCCAGATGAAACTGGTGTTGGGCCGGGGGTCGTCCAGCATGCTCTCGTGGAAGAGCCCGAGCGCGTCCATCGCCAGGCTGAACACGGTCGTCCCCACGATCGCGGCGGCGAAGCCGACCGACAGGGCGACCGCGGAGCGCGCGGTCAGCCTCGGGGCGCGCTGCACCAGGCCCGTACAGATCCCGGCGAGCGGGCCGAACTCCGGACCGACGGCCATCGCGCCGACGATCAGGACCGCGTTGTCCAGGACCACGCCGCAGGCCGCGATCATCGTGGCAACGATCATGAACACGCTGTAGGTGATCGTGAGGGTGGACTCCTCGTGGGTGGACTCGGCGAGCTGTTCCCAGATCACCGCGTCCGCGGCCTCGCCCGGAGCCTCCTCCTCCGCCATATCGGCGCGTCGCGAGATCGACAGGTCGATGTGCTCGACGGCGATCGACCCCGATTCGTCGAGGCGGAGCGCGCGCATCTCCTGCAGCAGCTCGTCGGCCGCCTCGCGGGCCACGTCGCACATCACCACGTCGCCCGCGGGGTCGCGGGCGGCGCCGGTCAGCACGACCAGGTGCGTGGTGCCGACCGTCCGGTCGATCAGCTCCACGACCTGCTCCGTCAGGGCGTGCGGGGTGATCATCCTCAGATGCAGCATGCCCGCACCCTAACCGTCCGGGGCCGGCTCAGAGTTTGCGCAGGCTCAGCTTCTGGACCTTGTGGTCGGGGCCCTTGCGCACGACGAGGGTGGCGCGCCCGCGGGTGGGCGCCACGTTCTCCAGCAGGTTGGGCTTGTTGATGGTCCGCCACATCGTCTGGGCGTACTCCAGGGCCTCCTCCTCGGAGACCTGGGTGTACTTGCGGAAGTAGGAGAAGGGGTTCTGGAACGCCGTCTCGCGCAGCTTCCGGAAGCGGTTGAGGTACCAGCGCTCGATGTCCTCGGGCCGCGCGTCCACGTACACGCTGAAGTCGAAGTAGTCGGCCAGGCCGACGCGGGTGCGGCCGTCCTTGCCGGGCAGGGCCGGCTGGAGGACGTTCAGCCCCTCGACGATCAGGATGTCGGGGCGGCGCACGACGAGCCGCTCGTCCGGGACGATGTCGTAGATCAGGTGCGAGTAGACCGGGGCCGTGACCTCGTCCTTGCCCGCCTTGATGTCGGCGACGAAACGGGTCAGCGCCCGGCGGTCGTAGGACTCCGGGAAGCCCTTGCGGGCGGTCAGGCCGCGCCGCTGGAGCTCCTTCATCGGGTACAGGAACCCGTCCGTGGTGACCAGCTCGACGCGGGGGTGCTCGGGCCAGCGCGCGAGGAGGGCCTGGAGCAGGCGGGCCACCGTCGACTTGCCCACCGCGACCGAGCCGGCGACACCTATGACGAAGGGGGTGCCCTGCTGGGCGCCGTGCCCGTTGCCGGCGTCGCCGAGGAAGGTGTTCAGCGTGCCGCGCAGGTTGCTGGTGGCGCCGACGTAGAGGTTGAGCAGGCGGGAGAGCGGGAGGTAGACGTCGCGCACCTCGTCGAGGTCGATGACGTCGCCGAGACCGCGCAGCCGCTCGACCTCCTCCGCCGTCAGGGGCAGCGGCGTGCGCTCCCGCAGGGCGCTCCACTCCGCGCGGGTGAGGTCGACGTAGGGGGAGGCCTCGTGGCCCCGGCGGCGCGTGGGGTGCGCGGCGGGCTCGGGGTGCGTGGGGTGCTCCGATCCGAGGGAGCGCTCCGTTGCGCTGTCCGGCGTGCTTCGTGGCGGCGAAGTGATCACAGGGCCATTGTCGGGGCTCGGGGCCGGTCGTGGGTGGTGGGTTCGGTCACGTGGCCGACGGTCCCGTCGAAGGCGCAGGTGGTGGGGTTGTACGGGTGTGGGTATCGATCGGAACCCCGTCCCGTCTCATGCCGATCACGATTGGCCTCCGGCGGCGGGAACTCCGGCCGGACGTTCGGAGGGGTCGTACATTGATCGCTACCGCTACGCCGTTCCGTGTGCGTGCGGTGTCTTTTTCCCTGGGGGATCCTTCGTGCGCAGCACCCTTGTCCGTCGTACCGTCCTGACCGCCTCCGCGGTGTCCCTGGCCCTGCTCGCCACCGCCTGTGGCTCCGACAAGGCCGACACCGGGGGCGACGCCAAGCCCGACCCGCGGCCGTCCGCGCCGTCGGCCGCTCCCGCCGCGAAGGGCAAGACGGACGCGGAGCTGGCCGGTCTGCTGGTCACGCAGGCGGACGTCCCGGACTACGTGATCAACGCCCAGGCCGCCGCCAAGCTGTCCAAGGTCGACGAGACCCAGGTCACCACCGACAAGCCCGCCTGCAAGGTCCTGGTGCAGACCCAGGCCCTCCAGAAGGTCGGCAAGCCTTCCGGTGTCGCCCGTACCGCGCTGGGAGCCAAGCCGAAGGACCCGGCGGCCGGCGCCTCGCCCGAGGAGAAGCTGGAAGCGGTCAAGAACGCCCTCGGCACCACGGCGACCCTGACCGGCCTGTCCTCCTACGAGGGCCAGGGCGCGGCGGAGACCCTCGCGGCCTTCAAGACCGCCGGGCAGATCTGCGCGGGCGGGTTCTCCTCCACCTCGGAGGGCGACACCACCAAGTACGAGGGCGTGGCCGCGGGCCCGGCCGTCACCGCCGGCGACGAGGCCGTCAGCCTGGCCCTCACCATCGACATGGAGGGCGGCGACAAGGGCACCCTGCTCCTCGTCATGGCGCGCAAGGGCGGCACGGTGGCCTCCTTCAGCTCGATCAGCCTCCTGGGCAAGGCCGACTCCCCGACGGCCCTGATCGACGCTCAGGTCAAGAAGCTCGGCTGACCCCACGCGCCCGCACGTCAACCCCGCCCGGCGATTCGCCGGGCGGGTTTTCGTCTTGTTCGGGTACGGGGCAGACGGCCGACCAGCGCGTACGCTGCGGCCTATGTGCGGAATTGTGGGTTACGTGGGAGCGCAGTCTGCGCTCGATGTGGTCATCGCCGGACTGAAGCGGCTGGAGTACCGCGGCTACGACTCGGCCGGCATCGCGGTCCTCGCCGACGGCGAACTCGCCAACGTCAAGAAGGCCGGGAAACTGGTCAACCTGGAGAAGGAGCTCGTCGGGCACCCGCTGCCGGCCGGTTCCACCGGACTCGGGCACACCCGGTGGGCGACCCACGGCGGGCCCACCGACGTCAACGCCCATCCCCACCTGGACAACTCCGGCCGGGTGGCCGTCGTGCACAACGGCATCATCGAGAACTTCGCCGCGCTGCGCGCCGAACTGGCCGAGCGCGGGCACCGGCTGGAGTCCGATACGGACACCGAGGTGGTCGCGCACCTGCTCGCCGAGCGGTTCTCGGCCACCGGGGGCGGCCTGGCCGAGGCGATGCGGCAGGTGTGCCGGCGCCTGGAGGGCGCCTTCACCCTCGTCGCGGTGCACGCCGACGAGCCGGACGTGGTGGTCGGCGCCCGCCGCAACTCCCCCCTGGTGGTCGGCGTGGGGGAGGGCGAGAACTTCCTCGCCTCGGACGTGGCGGCCTTCATCGCCCACACCCGATCCGCGATCGAACTGGGACAGGACCAGGTCGTCGAACTGCGCCGCGACGAGGTCACGGTGACGGACTTCCACGGGGCGCCCGCGGACGTGCGCGCGTACCACGTGGACTGGGACGCGTCGGCGGCCGAGAAGGGGGGCTACGACTACTTCATGCTCAAGGAGATCGCCGAGCAGCCCAAGGCCGTCGCCGACACCCTCCTCGGCCGGATCGACGCGAGCGGCCTGCTGACCCTGGACGAGGTGCGCATCCCCGCCGCGGTGCTCCGCGAGGTCGACAAGGTCGTGATCGTGGCGTGCGGTACGGCGTACCACGCGGGCATGATCGCGAAGCTGGCCATCGAGCACTGGACCCGCATCCCCTGCGAGACGGAGCTTGCCAGCGAGTTCCGCTACCGCGACCCGATCCTCGACCGGCGGACGCTGGTGATCGCGATCTCGCAGTCCGGCGAGACCATGGACACCCTGATGGCGCTGCGCCACGCCCGCGAGCAGGGGGCCAGGGTGCTGGCCGTCTGCAACACCAACGGATCGACGATCCCGCGCGAGTCGGACGCCGTGCTGTACACGCACGCCGGTCCCGAGGTGGCCGTCGCCTCCACCAAGGCGTTCCTGACGCAGCTGGTCGCCTGCTACCTGGTCGCGCTGTACCTCGGGCAGGTGCGGGGCACCAAGTGGGGCGACGAGATCGAGGCCGTGATCCGGGAGCTGTCGGACATCGCCGGCGCGGTCGACACCGTGCTGGAGACGATGGAGCCGGTACGGCGCCTCGCGCGCTCGCTGGCCGACAAGGACACCGTGCTGTTCCTCGGGCGGCACGTCGGGTACCCGGTGGCGCTGGAGGGCGCGCTCAAGCTCAAGGAGCTGGCGTACATGCACGCCGAGGGCTTCGCGGCGGGCGAGCTCAAGCACGGTCCGATCGCGCTGATCGAGGAGGACCTCCCGGTGGTGGTGGTCGTACCGTCCCCGCGCGGGCGCTCGGTCCTGCACGACAAGATCGTCTCGAACATCCAGGAGATCCGGGCGCGCGGGGCGCGGACCATCGTGATCGCGGAGGAGGGCGACGAGGCGGTGGTCCCGTACGCCGACCACCTGATCCGCATCCCGGCGACCCCGACGCTGCTCCAGCCGCTGGTGGCGACGGTGCCGCTGCAGGTGTTCGCGTGCGAGCTGGCGACGGCGCGGGGCAACGAGGTGGACCAGCCGCGTAACCTCGCCAAGTCCGTGACCGTGGAGTAGTTGGGGTTGTTGTGATCGTCGGTGTGGGGATTGACGTTGCGGAGATCGAGCGGTTCGGGGCCGCGCTGGAGCGGACGCCGAACCTGGCGCGGCGGCTCTTCCTCGACTCCGAGCTGACGCTGCCGGGCGGCGAGCGGCGCGGGACCGCCTCGCTCGCCGCCCGGTTCGCGGCCAAGGAGGCCCTGGCCAAGGCGCTCGGCGCGCCCGGCGGGCTGCTGTGGACCGACGCCGAGGTGTACGTGGAGGAGTCCGGGCAGCCCCGGCTGCGGGTGTCCGGGACGGTCGAGGCGCGGGCGAAGGCGCTCGGTGTGACGTCCTGGCACATCTCGCTGAGCCATGACGCCGGGGTCGCGTCCGCCGTGGTGATCGCGGAGAGGTAGGGGTCCGGTCCGGGTACGGGGTCCGGTCCGGGTACGGGCTCAGGCCGGGGCCCCGGCCTGCGGCCTCCGGGCCCGGCCTTCGGGCACGCTGGTGCCATGCGTACTGCTTACAGCGTGGAGACCGTACGGGCCGCCGAGCGCGAGCTGATGGCCCGGCTGCCGGAAGGCGCCCTGATGGCGCGGGCCGCGGCCGGGCTGGCCGCCGTGTGCGCGGGGCTGTTGGGGCGGGTGTACGGCTCCCGCGTCGTGGTGCTGGCCGGCCCGGGGGACAACGGCGGCGACGCCCTGTACGCGGGTGCGCGGCTGGCGCGGCGCGGGGCCCGGGTGACGGCGGTGCCGATGGATCCGGCGCGGATGCACCCGGGCGGGCTCGCCGCGCTGCGGGCCGCCGGGGGCCGCGTCGAGCGGTCCGTCCCGGAGCGGGCGGACCTCGTCCTGGACGGGCTGCTCGGGATCGGCGGCCGGGGCGGGCTGCGGCCGGCCGCCGCCGCGCTGGCGCAGCGGATCCCGGCGGGCGCGCTCGTGGTCGCCGTGGACCTGCCGAGCGGGGTCGACGCGGACACCGGGGAGGTGGCGGGCCCGGCCGTGGCGGCCGACGTGACGGTGACCTTCGGCGCGTACAAGCCGGGGCTGCTGATCGACCCCGGGGCCTCGCGGGTGGGCGCGGTGCGGCTGGTCGACATCGGACTGGAGCTCGCGGAGCCCGTGGAGCCCGTGCTGGAAGCCCTCCAGCACGCCGACGTGGCGGGGCTGCTGCCGGTGCCGACGGCGTCGAGCGACAAGTACCGGCGGGGCGTGGTCGGGGTCGTCGCCGGGTCCGAGCAGTACCCGGGCGCCGCGGTGCTGGCCGTCGAGGGGGCGCTGCGGGGCGGCGCGGGCGCGGTGCGGTACGTGGGGCCGGCGGCCGACGCCGTGCTCGCGCGCCACCCGGAGGTGCTGGTCGGGCGGGGCCGGGTGCAGGCCTGGGTGGTCGGACCGGGGATCGGGGCCGGGCGGAGCGCGGAGGTCGCGCGGGCGCTGGCCGACCGGGACGTGCCGGTGCTGGTGGACGCGGACGGGCTGCGGGGACTGGACCCCGACGTGGTGCGGGGGCGCCGGGCCGCGACCCTGCTGACCCCGCACGCGGGGGAGGCGGCGGCGCTGCTGGGGGTGCCGAGGGAGTCGGTGGAGGCCGGGCGGCTGGCCGCCGCACGGGAGCTGGCGGGGCGGTACGGGGCGGCCGTGCTGCTGAAGGGGGCGACGACGCTGGTCGCCCCCGCCGGGCCGGGCCCGGTCCGGGTGAACCCGACCGGGACCCCGTGGCTGGCCACCGCCGGGAGCGGGGACGTGCTGTCGGGGCTGGCCGGGGCGCTGCTGGCGGGCGGGCTGCCGGGGGTCGACGCCGGGTCGGTGGCGGCGTACCTCCACGGGCTGGCCGGGAGGCTGGCCGCCGACGGGGCTCCGGTGGTGGCGCAGGAGGTGGCGGCCGCCCTTCCGGCGGCGTGGCGCGACGTCACGTCCTGACCCCGGGAACCGGGTCGCGCCGGGGCCGGTTCGGCGCGGCCGGGCGGGTAGAGACGGGGCGGGGCGGGGGTTCTGAGAGACTGTGGGCGATGAACGAGACACCGACGCGCGTGTACGCCGAGATCGATCTTGACGCAGTACGGGAGAACGTGCGCGCCCTGCGCGCGCGGGCGCCCCGGGCCCAGCTCATGGCCGTCGTCAAGGCGAACGCCTACGGGCACGGGGCCGTCCCCTGCGCCCGTGCCGCCCAGGAGGCCGGCGCCACCTGGCTCGGTACCGCCACCCCCGAGGAGGCGCTCGCCCTGCGCGCCGCCGGCATCGAGGGGCGCGTCATGTGCTGGCTCTGGACCCCCGGCGGGCCCTGGCGGGAGGCCGTCGAGGCCGACATCGACGTGTCGGTCAGCGGCCTGTGGGCCCTGGACGAGGTGCGGGAGGCCGCCCGCGCGGCCGGTCGCACCGCCAGGATCCAGCTCAAGGCCGACACCGGCCTCGGCCGCAACGGCTGCCAGCCCGCCGACTGGGCGGAGCTCGTCGGCGCGGCCGTCGCCGCGCAGGCGGAGGGAACCGTCCAGGTCACCGGCGTCTGGTCGCACTTCGCCTGCGCCGACGAGCCCGGCCACCCCTCCATCCGGCTGCAGCTCGACGCCTTCCGCGACATGCTCGCCTACGCGGAGAAGGAGGGGGTCGACCCCGAGGTCCGGCACATCGCCAACTCGCCCGCGACCCTCACCCTCCCCGAGAGCCACTACGACCTCGTCCGCACCGGCCTGGCCGTCTACGGCGTCTCGCCCGCCCCCGAGCTCGGCACCCCCGCCCAGCTCGGCCTGCGCCCCGCCATGCGGCTCAAGGCCTCGCTGGCCCTGGTCAAGTCCGTCCCCGCCGGGCACGGGGTGAGCTACGGCCACCACTACGTCACCGGGTCCGAGACCCACCTCGCGCTGGTCCCCGCCGGTTACGCCGACGGCCTGCCGCGCAGCGCCTCCGGCCGCGGGCCGGTGCTCGTCGGCGGCCGGATCCGGCGGGCCGCGGGCCGGATCGCCATGGACCAGTTCGTCGTCGACCTCGGCGAGGACCTCGCCCGAGTCGGCGACGAGGCCGTCGTCTTCGGCGACGCGGAACGCGGCGAACCCACCGCCGAGGACTGGGCTCAAGCGGCACACACGATCGCGTATGAGATCGTCACCCGTATCGGAGGTCGGGTGCCCCGGGTGTACCTGGGCGGCTGAGTGAGGACGGCGACGTCGTGAGCGAAAACTGGCGCAAGGCCGGCTGGGCCGGCGCCGCCATCGGTGTCATAGCGGCGGGCGCCGCGGCCGGTGTCGCGGTCGAAAGGATCACCGTGGGACGCGGCATCCGCATGAAGGCCCGCCTGGCGCTCGACGCCGCCGGGGACTACGGCTCCCTGCGCGGGACCGAGGGCTCCTGCCGGGCCGAGGACGGCACCGAGCTCTACTACGAGACCGACGAGCTGCCGCCCGCGCCCCCCGGCAAGAAGCGCCGCCTGCGCCGCTCGTCCCCGGCCGCCGGGACCACCGTCGTCTTCTGCCACGGCTACTGCCTCGGCCAGGACTCCTGGCACTTCCAGCGCGCCGCGCTGCGCGGAGTCCTCCGGGCCGTCTACTGGGACCAGCGCAGCCACGGCCGCAGCGCCCGGGGCCTGGCCCAGGCCGACGGCGAGCCGGTGACCATCGAGCAGCTCGGCCGCGACCTCAAGGCCGTCATCGACGCCACCGCGCCCGAGGGCCCGCTGGTCCTCGTCGGCCACTCCATGGGCGGGATGACCGTCATGGCCCTCGCCGAGCAGTTCCCGGAGCTGGTGCGCGACCGGGTGATCGGGGTGGCCCTGGTGGGCACCTCCAGCGGGCGGCTCGACCAGGTGACGTACGGGCTGCCCTCCGTGGGACAGGGCGCGGTGCGCAGGATCCTGCCCGGCGTGCTCAGGGCGCTCGGCTCCCAGGTGGAGCTGGTGGAGAAGGGCCGCCGGGCGACCGCCGACCTCTTCGCCGGGATGATCAAGCTGTACTCGTTCGGCTCCCGGGACGTGGATCCGGGCGTCGCCCGCTTCGCCGAGCGGCTGATCGAGGCGACCCCGATCGACGTGGTCGCCGAGTTCTACCCGGCCTTCCAGGCCCACGACAAGACCGCCGCCCTCCAGCGGTTCGCGGACATCCCCGTCACCGTCATCGCCGGGGACCGGGACATGATCATCCCGGCCGAGCACAGCGTGTCGATCAAGGAAGCGCTGCCGGCGGCCGACCTGGTCGTGCTGGAGAACACCGGGCACCTGATGATGCTGGAGCGCCCGGACATCGTGACCGCGCTGCTGACCGACCTCCTGGCGCGCACCGGAGCCGTCCCCGTACCGACTAACGTTGGGGCGCATGGAAGAAGTACCGCGGGAAGCACCGCGCAGCCCGGCGGCTGAGGCCCTGGCCGAGGCCGCCGCCGAAACCATCGTCACCGTCGACTCGCCCGCCTCGATGCAGGAACTGGGCCGCCGGATCGCGGGGCTGCTGCGCCCCGGCGACCTCGTCCTGCTGACCGGGGAACTCGGCGCGGGCAAGACCACCCTGACCCGCGGCCTGGGGGAGGGGCTGGGCGTGCGCGGGGCCGTGACCTCGCCGACCTTCGTGATCGCCCGGGTGCACCCGTCCCTGGGCGACGGGCCGCCGCTGGTGCACGTGGACGCGTACCGCCTCGGCGGCGGGCTGGACGAGATGGAGGACCTGGACCTCGACGTCTCGCTGCCCGAGTCCGTGGTCGTCGTGGAGTGGGGCGACGGCAAGGTGGAGGAGCTCTCCGACGACCGGCTCCATGTGGTGATCGGCCGGGCCGTGGGCCACGAGGAGGTCCTGGACGACGTGCGCGAGGTCGCGCTGCGCGGCGTCGGCGCGCGCTGGGCCGGTGCGGAGCTCGCGGAACTCACCGGGGCGGCCGGACGGTAGGCGCGGCGCCCCGCGCCCTCCCGCGCACGCCGTGAGCCTCCTGACGCGCGAGTCCTACGCCCTCGCCCGCGCCGTACGCCCTCCCGTGCGCCCCCTTGGGGCGGCTGGTGCGCCCACAACGTACCGACAGGCCGTCGGGAAGATATTGCGCAGGTGTGGGGCCGCGTGATGACATGGTACCGAGCGTTGGTTAGGTCTACCTAAGTACAGCGTCCCGGGGTCTCAGGAGGCAGCCATGTCGGCAGCAGGAGCAGAGCGAGCGCCCGTCGTGTCCATGCGGGCCCTGCTCGCGGCGGGCGCGGCCGCCACGGCGGTGTCGACGCCGCCCGGGAGGGCGGACCGGGACCCCGCGCCGCAGGGCGGGGCGGCCCCCGCCGACCCGCACGCACCACAGGCCGCCCCGGAGTCGGAAGCGGCCTGAAGACCCCGTTCGGGTGAATCCCGCGGCGGGGTGGGCGGGGCGTGGTGCGCGGCGTCAGGGAACGACGACGACCTTCGAGTTGATCGTCGCGAACGCCCACATCGCGTCACCGTCGGCGCGGGTCATCCGGATGCCGCCGGCCTTCTTCGCGGGGTCCGGCGTCGGCATCGAGCCGTCCACGCGCGCGCTGAAGCCGATCGCGATGCCGTCCGTGCTGGCGAACCGGACGACGTGCTCGATCGGCACCCCGTCCGTACCCGTGACCGTGCCCGAGCGCGAGCCGACCGCGTAGCTGCCGGGCGCCGGGTGCACCGTGCTCGGCGTCACCGTGAAGGACTTGGGGTCCCGGCCGTCCTCCGCGACCAGCCACACCCGCTTCTGGGACACCGAGTACACGACCCGCATCCCGGTCCCGGAATCGGCGGGCAGCGCGGCGGGCTTCGCCGTGTCCTGCTTGGCCGGGGGCTGGTCCTGATGCGCCGCGGGGGCCTGCGGAGCCGCCTTCACGGGGTGCGCCGGAGCGGTCGCCGAGGCCTGCCAGCCGAGGAAGCCGATCGCGGCGAGCGCCGCGACGGTGAGCCCGGCCACGATTCCCGAGCTGCTGCGTGCCACCTTGCTCCACCTCTTTGCGCCTGCGCCGTCGACCCGGGAGTGGGCCCCCGGTCGTATCCCCGGTCGAAAGGTAGCAGCCGGGCTCCGCCGTGACCGGCCGCAAGGCCCCGGGGCCCGGGAGTCGTAGGCTGTTCGCGTGCTCTTGCTTGCCGTAGATACCGCCACGCCCGCCGTCACCGTCGCCCTGCACGACGGGGAGGCCGTCCTCGCCGAGTCGAACCAGGTCGACGCCCGCCGCCACGGGGAGCTCCTGCTCCCCTCCGTCGACGCGGTCCTCGCCGAGGCCGGGGTGAAGCTCGAAGCCGTCACCGGCATCGTCGTCGGCGTCGGCCCCGGCCCCTACACGGGACTGCGCGTCGGCCTGGTCACCGCCTCCACCTTCGCCTCCGTCCTCGGCGTCCCCGTGCACGGCCTGTGCACCCTCGACGGGCTCGCCTACGCCGCCGGCGCCGCCGGGGTCGAAGGCCCCTTCACCGTCGCCACCGACGCGCGGCGCAAGGAGGTCTACTGGGCGCGCTACGAGGACCCGCGCACCCGGACCGGCGAGCCCGCCGTCGACCGCCCCGCCGACATCGCCGAGCGCGTGGCCGGCCTGCCGGCCGTCGGCCAGGGCGCGCAGCTCTACCCCGAGGTGTTCACCGACGCGCGCGGCCCCGTACACCAGTCGGCGGCCGCCCTGGCGGGCCTCGCGGCGGAGCGGCTCGCGCAGGGTGGGACGTTCCTGCCGCCGACGCCCCTCTACCTGCGCCGGCCCGACGCGCAGGTCCCCAAGAACTACAAGGTGGTCACCCCGCAGTGACGGCCGTGACCGCGGTGCTCCGGGAGATGCGCTGGTGGGACATCGAGCCCGTGCTGGAGCTGGAGCACGAGCTGTTCCCCGATGACGCCTGGTCCGCCGGGATGTTCTGGTCCGAGCTCACCCACGCGCGCGGACCGCGGGCCACCCGCCGCTACGTCGTCGCCGAAGACCCCGCCGACGGCCGCCTCGTCGGCTACGCGGGGCTCGCCGCCGCCGGAGACCTGGGCGACGTACAGACCATCGCGGCCGCCCGCGACCAGTGGGGCACCGGGCTCGGCGCCCGGCTGCTGACCGAACTGCTGCGCGCCGCCACCGACTTCGAGTGCGCCGAGGTGCTGCTGGAGGTCCGGGTGGACAACACCCGCGCCCAGCGGCTCTACGAACGCTTCGGCTTCGAGCCGATCGGATTCCGGCGCGGCTACTACCAGCCGGGCAACGTCGACGCGCTCGTGATGCGCCTGACCGACCCCGCACAGACGAAGACCGACCCTCAGCAACCTGAGCACCCTGAGAGCAGTGAGACCCATGGCTGACGAACCGCTCGTCCTCGGCATCGAGACCTCTTGCGACGAGACCGGCGTCGGCGTCGTCCGCGGCACCACCCTGCTCGCGGACGCGATCGCGTCGAGCGTCGACGAGCACGCCCGCTTCGGCGGGGTCGTGCCCGAGGTGGCCTCCCGGGCCCACCTGGAGGCGATGGTCCCGACCATCGAACGCGCCCTGAAGGAGGCCGGGGTCAGCGCCCGCGACCTCGACGGCATCGCCGTCACGGCCGGTCCGGGCCTCGCGGGGGCACTCCTGGTGGGCGTCTCGGCGGCGAAGGCGTACGCCTACGCGCTGGGCAAGCCGCTCTACGGGGTCAACCACCTGGCCTCGCACATCTGCGTCGACCAGCTGGAACACGGGCCGCTGCCGGAGCCGACCATGGCCCTGCTGGTGTCCGGCGGGCACTCCTCGCTGCTGCTCGCCCCCGACATCACCAGTGACGTCCGGCCGCTCGGCGCGACCATCGACGACGCGGCGGGCGAGGCCTTCGACAAGATCGCCCGGGTGCTCCAGCTGGGCTTCCCCGGCGGTCCGGTCATCGACCGGCTCGCGCGCGAGGGCGACCCCAAGGCGATCAACTTCCCGCGCGGGCTGACGGGGCCGCGCGACGCGGCGTACGACTTCTCCTTCTCCGGCCTCAAGACGGCGGTGGCCCGCTGGATCGAGGCCAAGCGCAAGGCGGGCGAGGAGGTCCCGGTGCGCGACGTCGCGGCGTCCTTCCAGGAGGCCGTGGTGGACGTGCTGACGCGCAAGGCGATCCGCGCGTGCAAGGACGAGGGCGTGGACCACCTGATGATCGGCGGCGGCGTGGCCGCCAACTCGCGGCTGCGCTCGCTCGCCCAGGAGCGCTGCGACGACGCCGGGATCATCCTGCGGGTGCCGCGGCCGAAGCTGTGCACGGACAACGGCGCGATGGTCGCGGCGCTGGGCGCGGAGATGGTCAAGCGGAACCGGCCGGCCTCCGACTGGGACCTGTCCGCCGACTCCTCCCTGCCGGTGACGGACCCGCACGTGCCGGGGACGTCCCACGAGCACGAGCACGAGGGCGGCGACGGCCACGTACACGGCCACGATCACGACCACGTGCACGAGCTGAGCAAGGACAACCTGTACTCGTGAGCACCGTCGCCCTGATGTGGGAGGCGCGGGCCGCCACCGGCCGCGGCAACGAGCTGCTGGAGTGGGCCCGCGCGCAGGTCCTGGCCCGGGAACCGGTGCGCCGCGAGATCCTGCGGGCCCCCCAGGACCGGGTCCTCGTCATCACCTGGTGGGAGGCCCCCGAGGGGGTCGCGGCGGAGCTGCCCGAACTGCCCGAACCGGCCGCGGACCTGATCACCCGGGCCGTGCACCGCTGGCGGTTCGAGTCGGTCGAGGTCAGCGGCGGCTGAGGCGGGCGTCGAGCGGGGCTGGAGCGGCCGGGTCTACGGTCATGCCCATGCCTAGCCGTGAGCTCCCGCCCCCGCCGCCGCCCGCGCACCTGCGCGAGTGGCTGGACGAGACCGTCGTACGGGCCGACCGCGCGCGCTTCCTCGCCGACCTGAGCCGGCGCGGCCTGGCCCCGGGGCGGCTGGCCCTGCTCTGGGCGGTGGCGGCGGCCTTCGCGCTCGGCTGGGCGTTCGTCGGCCTGGCCGTGACCTCCTTCGAGGCCGCCGACCCCGTGGAGTCCCTGTTCGGGGCCGTCTTCGTCGCGACCGCGGTGGGCGTGCTGGTGCCCGCCGGGATCTGGTTCGTACGGGGTGCCCGGTGGGAGCGGCGCGAGCACGAGCTGCTGTGCGACTGGATCGAGGCCGGCCGGGAGCCCGTCGTCGACCCCGCGCTGCGGGCACCGGTACGGAGCCTGGTGTGGCTGGCCGCCTCCCTGGCCCTGGGCGCCTGCGGGCTCTGGACCGCCTTCGCGGCGGCGGCCGGGGCGCGGCCCGGCGCCACGGCGTACGGGGAGGTCGTCGGCTTCGTGGGGCTCGGCATGATCCTGTGGATCACCGGGCTGCTGGGCGCGGCCAAGGCCGTCACCCACCGCCGCTGGGCGGCCCGCGCCGGCCGCCCCGCCCCGGCGGCGGCCGCCCGCCGCGGGCCGGTCCTGTCGGACGTGGCGGGTTAGACCGTCCCCGTCCCCGTCCCCGTCTCCTGGCCGGCCGGTGATCCGATCAGCATCGACGGAGCGCCGCCCACCCGGGTGAGGAAGACCGTCGCCGCGTTCGGCCCCTGGGGCTTCACCTTCTTGCGGAGCTCCTCCGGCTCGATCGCCGAGCCGCGCTTCTTCACCGTCAGGATCCCGACCCCGCGCTCGCGCAGCAGCGCCCTCAGCTTCTTCAGCCCGAAGGGCAGCACGTCGGTGATCTCGTACGCGGTCGCGTACGGCGTCGGGCGCAGCTCGTCGGCGGTGATGTAGGCGATGGTCGGGTCGACGAGCCGGCCGTCCAGCTCCGCGGCCACCTCGGCGACGAGGTGGGCGCGGATCACGGCCCCGTCGGGCTCGTAGAGGTAGCGGCCCACCGGGCCCGCCTCCGGATCCGGCAGCGGATCGGCGGTCAGCAGCTCGCGGGGCCCGGGCAGCAGGGTGGCGCGGACCGTGCCCGGGGCGGTGCCGAACCACAGCACGGCCTCCTTCACGTCCCCGTGGTCGGAGATCCACTCGGCCTCGGCCTCCGCCGGGACCGCCTCGTGCGGGATCCCGGGGGCGATCTTGATGGCGGCGTGCTTCGCGCCCCGGGCGGTCTCCACGGCCCAGGACAGCGGGGGCGAGTACGACTCCGGGTCGAAGATCCGGCCGCGCCCGCCGCGCCGGGCCGGGTCGATGAAGACGGCCTCGTACGAGGACACGTCCACCTCCGTCACGTCCGCCTCGCGGACCTCGATCAGGTCCGCCAGTCCCAGCGCCTCGGCGTTGGCCCGGGCGACGGCCACCGTCAGCGGGTCGAGGTCCACCGCCAGCACCCGGATCCCGAGCCGGGCCAGCGCCAGGGCGTCCCCGCCGATCCCGCAGCACAGGTCCGCGACGCTCCGTACGCCCAGCGCCGCGAGCCGCCCGGCGCGGTACGAGGCCACCGACGCGCGGGTGGCCATCTCGCCGCCGCCGGGCGTGAAGTACATCCGGAACGCGTCCTCGGCCCCGAACTTCGCCACCGCCCGCTGCCGCAGGCGGGCCTGCCCGAGCGCCGCCGACACCAGCGGGGCGGGGTGTTCGCGGCGCAGCCGGGTGGCGACGGCGAGCTCCTGGCCGGGGTCGTAGTCGCGGAGGGAGTCGAGGAGCGCGCGGCCCTCGGGGGTGAGCAGTGCGGCGAAGTCTTCGGGGGTCACCGTCCCATTGTCGGCCAGCCGGGGGAAGGGCGGCCTCCGGCCGTGGTGTCGGCTGCCGAGGGGCGGTGCGCGGTGTAAGGATCCGCTGCTATGCAGCTAGTACGACAAAAGGGAAATACTGCGCAGTATGGTCACCGGTCCGCGGCCCGCCCGCGCGGCCGGTACGGGGTGGCAGTGGCCGCGCTGCTCGTCGCCGCCCTGGGCACGGGCTGCGGGGCCGCGGACCGGGCGGCACCGGCCAAGCCCAAGGCCGGCGAAGCGGGCCCCGGAGCGGCCGGCGCCCTCGCCAACGCCGCCGAGCAGGCCAAGGCCGCCCAGCAGGCCCGGATCGCCGCCGCGAAGAAGTGGGGCCTCCTCAAGACGCCGCTGCTGGCCCCGCCCGCACCGAAGACGAAGCGCGAGATCACCACCCGTGAGGGCTTCGAGGTCGAGGACCAGGACGAATACCCGCCGGTCTTCACCACCGTCCCGACGGAGGACAAGGTCGTCTTCCTGACCATCGACGACGGCGCGGAGAAGGACCCCGAGTTCGTCAAGATGATGCAGGAACTGAAGATCCCGTACACGGCGTTCCTCAGCGACTACCTCGTCCGCGACAACTACCCGTACTTCAAGGGGATGCAGGACGCGGGGGTCACCCTCAACAACCACACGCTGAACCACCGCTACATGCCCGCGCTCTCCTACGAGAAGCAGCGCGAGGAGATCTGCGGCCAACAGGACACCATCCAGAAGCAGTTCGGCAAGCGCCCGACCCTCTTCCGGCCGCCGTACGGCAACTACAACCAGGACACCCTGCGCGCGGCCAAGTCCTGTGGCATCAAGGCGGTGCCGCTGTGGAACGCGGAGGCCTTCGTGAACCGGATGGACTACCGCGAATGGGACCGGGACCTCCACCCCGGGGACATCATCCTGTCCCATTTCCGGGGCCGGGAGGACTGGAAGGGCACGATGCCTGACATGATCCGTCATGTCATGAAGACCGTCACGGACAAGGGGTACGCCGTGGCCCGCCTGGAGGATTACCTTTGATGTACGCGCGCCGGTTGGTAGCCGGGACGCTGACGGCCGGCGCGCTCGCGCTGTCCCTGACGGGGTGCGGGAACAGTGTGGATCCCATCGAGAGACTGGGCCGCAAGACCGCGACGGAGACGGGGACGGCCTCGGCCTCCCCGTCGGCGCGGCCCTCCGCGGCCCCGGGAGCCTCCGCGTCGGCGGGGACGCCGGCGGACGAGGCGTACAAGAAGTGGGGTCTGACCGCCCCCCTCCAGTACGCCCCCAAGCCCGCGCAGAAGCCCCAACTCCCCAAGGCCGCACCGGGGAAGCCGGTCGTCCTGGACCGAATACCCGTCCCCGCGACGGACAAGGTCGTCTTCCTGACCTTCGACGACGGCGCGGAGAAGGACCCCGAGTTCCTGAAGATGGCGGCCGAACTGAAGCTGCCGATCAGCATGTTCCTGACCGACAACATCGCGTCGGCGGACTACTCGTACTTCGAGAAGCTCCGCGACAACGGCTCGGGCAGCACGGTCAACAACCACACGCTGACCCACCCGAACCTGCGCACGCTGCCCTTCGCGGCGCAGAAGAAGGAGATCTGCGGGCAGCAGGACCGCCTGGAGAAGCGCTTCGGCAAGCGCCCCACGTTCTTCCGGCCGCCGTACGGCAACTACAACGACGACACCCTCAAGGCAGCCTCCGAGTGCGGGATCTCCTCGGTCTTCCTGTGGCGTGAGTCGATGCAGATCAACGACTTCCAGTACAGCGAAGGCTCCGCCTTCAAGCCGGGAGACATCATCCTGGCCCACTTCCGCGGCCCGTCTGAACTCAAGGGCACGACGGAAACCCAGATGACCACCCGCATGCTCCAGCACATCCAGCAGCAGGGCTACAAGATCGCCCGCCTGGAGGACTACGTGTAACGGGGCGCGGGCCCGGGGTGCTTGCCCTGCCCTGCCGGGGCCACGACGGCGTGCGGGACGCGGTGGCCCCTCGCGCCCGGCGGAGCAGGGCCCCCGGCCGGGGGCCGGGGGGCGGCGGGACTTCGGCCGGGCGGGATCGCAGCAGGGCTGGGGGCTTCCCGCCAGTCCATCGTCCTTCCGCGCCGTGCCGGTCCGTCAAGGGCGCTCCCTGCGGTCGCGTCGCTTCGCGATGGCCTTCGGCCACCCTTGACCGACCGTCCCGCCACGGAACGCCAAAGACTGTCGGGAAGCCCCCAGGGGGATGGTCAGGGGGCAGGCGCGGCAGGAACGGCCGCATCAGCGAAGCGGCGGGCCGCCTGCGGCCAGGTGCGTCCCGGATACGGGCCCGTCGGTCCCGTCATCAGAGCCGGGGGTTGTCCTGCCTGCACGAAACGGCGACCAGACCGTCCTGCGGAGCACCCACACGCGCCAGATCGCTACGCGCTCCTCATCGCTTGGCGTCCGCTGGCCGTCCGGGGCCGATACCCGCACGGAAGGACGACCGGCCGGAGAGGTCCGGGCAGGCGACAGGCGGGATCTTGCCTCCGCGCGGCCGACTGCGCGGCGCGGATGATCGCGCAGCGGTTGGAGCCGCACCGGCGTCGGTCCCGGCGAGTGTGCTCCTGCCCGTAACGCGCGCTCAGGTCTCACGCAGGGCGTGCGCGGTGGCCCGCGCGAAGGCTTCCGGGTTGTCCAGCATGATGTTGTGCCCGCAGTCCGGGATCGACACCACCTCGACTCCCGCTTCGGCGAGTTCCTGCGCGCCGGGAAGCGGCTGGTCGGCCTCCGGCCGCAGGTAGGCGCGCGGGATCGGCAGGGCCAGCAGCGTGTCGCGTAGGGCGGGCTCGGTGCCGAGGGCCCGGTGCGTCGCGCTGCGGTGCAGCGCCTCGCGCCCGGCCAGCCGCATGGTGGACCACCAGTGCGGCCCGGCGTCCTCGCGAACCCGGCGCCACCCGCAGACCAGGAACTCCTCCTCCGTATAGGCGGCGATGCCGCTCACCCCGGGCCGGCCGTGAGCTACGGGCACCGGGTCGAGGGCGGCGTCGACCAGGACGAGTCGGCCGACCAGGTGCGGGTGGCGGGCGGCCAGCACGATGGCCACCGCGCCGCCCATGCTGTGCCCGATGACGTCCGCTGTCTGGACCTCGGCCGCCTCCAGGGCCGCCGCCACGGTGTCGGCATGGTCCTCCAGGGTGTAGGCGAAGTCGGTGGGGCGGTCGCTGATGCCGAAGCCCAGCAGGTCGACCAGCAGCGAGCGGTGGCCGGCCAGGGCGGGGTGCGCGGCGGAGGCCGCGAAGTACGGCGCGGCGGAGGCGCCGAGCCCGTGCAGGTAGACGCGGGTGGCACGGCGGGGGTCTCCGGGCAGCTCCACCCAGCGGATTCGCGCCCCTTCGGGGGTCACCTGAGCGTCACGCACGACTCCTCCTCCATCCATCCGAAAGCATCGCCGAGACTATACATCGGATCCGATATATAGAGGGGTTGAGGCATGATGGCGTGGTGTTGGAACTGGCGATCCTGGGCTTCCTGTACGAGCAGCCGCTGCACGGCTACGAGCTGAAGCGGCGCGTCGCGCATCTCACCGGCCATGTCCGGCCCATCGCTGACGGCACGCTCTATCCGGCCATCAAGCGACTGGAGAAGGCCGGGCTGCTGAGCCGGCAGACCGAGCCCGGCACCCGGGCGGCGCCCCGACATGTCCTCACCCTGACCGGCGCGGGCCGGGACGACCTGCGCCGACGCCTGCGTGAGGCCGACGGCGTCGAGATCAGCGACGAGAACCACTGGTTCACCGTCCTGGCCTTCCTGGGCCAGCTGGAGGATCCCGACCAGCAAGCGGCGGTCCTCCGCCGCCGCCGGACCTTCCTTCAGGAGCCGAGCAGCTTCTTCTACGAGGGTGAACGGCCGCTCGGTGCGGAGGAGTTCGATGACCCCTTCCGTCAGGGCTTGCTGACCATCGCCCGCGCCACCAGCCGCACCGAGCTGCACTGGTTGGACACCACCCTGAAGGCGCTCACCTCCGAGGCTGACACGAACTGACGCTCCAGGGCGGCGGTCGGGTCGCGATGCGACACGACACGGCGGGCGGCGACCTGGAGGCCCGTGACCGGCGCCGAGACGTGAGGAGCGCGTAGCGATCTGACGCGCCCACCGACTCCCAGGTCTTTCTGGTCGTCCTTGCGTGCGGGTAGCGGCCCCGGACGGCCGCCGGACGCCAAGCGATGAGGAGCGCGTAGCGATCTGGTGCGGCTGGGTGCGCCGTAGGGCGATGTGGTCGCCGTTTCGTGCGGGTAAGCCGCTCCCGGCGCCGAAAGTGCGACGAGTGGGCCCGTATCTCGGGTGCACCTGGCCGCAGGCGGCCCGGCGCTTCGCTGATGCGGCCGCCCCTGCTGCTCCTGCCCCCTGACCATCCCCCTGGGGGCTTCCCGACGGTCTTTGGCATTCCGGGACGGGCCGGTCGGTCAAGGGTGGCCGAAGGCCATCGCGAAGCGACGCGACGAAGGAGCGCCCTTGAGGGACCGGACCGGCACGGAAGGACAGTGGACTGGCGGGAAGCCCCCAGTCCTGCTCTGATCCGGGCCGGCAGGGCCCCGCTGCTCCTGGACCCCGGCAGGGGTTCCTGGCCCGTCGGGGGTGGGGCCGGCCGGTTGCCGCTCGCCCCTGCGGTCCCGCCGTCTGCGCGACGGCGAAGCGCCACCGCCCGCACCCGGGAGGCGGGTGGGCAGGCGCCGAGGAGCGGGGCGGGGCCGAGGGGGGAAAGCGGGCCCGACGGGTGCCCCCCTCACCGCCCCGCCGCCACCATCGGCGTGATCGTTGTTTCCGCCGGGCCGTGGGCGTCCGCCTCGCGTTGGCGTTCCGCGCTGTCGCTGATGCGGAGGAGGAGGGCGATCATGATCCAGTTGGCCAGGAGGGAGGAGCCGCCCTTCGCCAGGAAGGGCAGGGCCTTGCCGGTCAGGGGGATCAGCCCGGTGACGCCGCCCGCCACCACGAAGACCTGGAGCGCGAGCGCCGAGGCCAGGCCGACCGCCAGGAGCTTGCCGAACGGGTCGCGCGCGGCCAGAGCCATCCGCAGGCCCCGCTGCACGAGGAGGGCGTAGAGGATCAGGACGGCCATGACGCCGGCCAGGCCCAGTTCCTCGCCGACCGTCGTCAGGATGAAGTCGCTGCGGCCCGCGAACTTGATCAGCTCGGGGTGGCCCAGCCCCAGGCCGGTGCCCGAGACGCCGCCGGTGCCGAAGCTGAACAGCGCCTGTGCCGACTGGTCGGAGGTGACGCCCGGCGGGCGGTCCTTCCAGTAGTAGGAGAGCGGGTTCAGCCACGCCGCCACGCGGGCCTTCACGTGCGGCTCGGTCGCCCCCACCGCGAAGGCGCCCACCGCCGCCATGAACAGACCGCACACGATCCAGCTGGTGCGCTCGGTGGCCACGTAGAGCATCACCACGAAGACGCCGAAGAAGATCAGCGAGGTGCCCAGGTCGCGCTCGAAGACGAGGACGAGCATGGACAGGACCCACACCGTGACGATCGGGCCGAGCTGACGCATCGGGGGCATCCGCATGCCCAGGAACTTCCGGCCCGTCAGGGCCAGGGAATCCCGGTGGATGACCAGGTAGCCCGCGAAGAAGATCGCGATCATGATCTTCACGAATTCGCCGGGCTGGACCGAGAAGCCGAAGAGGATGATCCAGCGTTTCGCGCCGTACGTGTCCGCGCCGAAGAACGCCGGCGCGATCAGCAGTACCAGTGCGACGGCCATCGTGATGTAGATGAACCGCTGGAGCAGCCGGTGGTCACGCAGCAGCGCCACCACCAGGATGCAGGCGGCGACCCCGACCACCGTCCACATCAGCTGGCCCGGCGCGTTCGCCTCGGAGCCGTACCGCTCGATGTACCCCTGGTCGAGGCGGTGGATCAGCACCAGGCCGAGCCCGGTCAGCAGCATGGCGAGCGGGAAGATCAGCGGGTCGGCGTACGGCGCGAACCGGCGGATGCCCAGGTGTCCCACGAGGGACAGCAGCGTCAGGCTGATGACGAAGCTGACGAGCTGCTGCGGCAGCTCCCCGTTCATCGCCAGCCCGGCGCTCACGTGGCCGAAGACGGCGATGCCGATGACGAGGAGCAGGAGCAGTGCTTCGGTGCGCCGGCGCGCACCCGACACCGTCTGGGGCCTCAGTCCACGCACGGGACGCCGCCGCCGTCGATGGTTCCGGGCTGCTCCGCGGGGGAAGGGGGTGCCGGCGGTGACGCGGCGGGGGAGGACGAAGAGGAGGGAGGGGCCGGGGAGGAAGGTGAGGAGGCGGCGCCCGGTGCACTCGGGGTCGCAGTGGCCTGAGGACCGATCTGCTCTGCAATGAGGCGCTTTATCTTCATATCATCTACGACGTTGATGTCCTCCCCATGGTTCCTTCCGAACCCCTCCACGGGGAGTGTCGTAAATTGCACTTTTCCCCCGGACAGGTTCTTCGCCTGCTTCACGAAGGCCAGCAGATCCCAGCCCGCGTCGGTCACGACGTCCTGTTTCGCGGTGTCGATCAGCTTGAGCAGCTTCACCGGGTCCGTGAAGGTCCCGGCCGAGTTCAGCTTCTGCGTGGCGCCCGCCAGGAACGCCTGCTGCCGCTTCGTCCGGTCCAGGTCGCCCATCTCCAGCCCGTGCCGCTGCCGTACGAAGGCGAGGGACTGGGCGCCGTTGAGGGTCTGGCGGCCCGCGGGGAAGTCGGCGCCCGAGTACTTGTCCTTCACCGGCTTCCTCAGGCACACCGGTACGCCGTCCAGCGCGTCGGCCAGGTGGTAGAAACCGGCCAGGTTGAGCTCGGCGAAGTGATCGACCGGGACGCCCAGGAAGGCGCGCACCGTGTCGATCTGGGCCTTGCGCCCCGCCTCGCGCCCCTCCCGTTCCAGCCGTCGCCGGTCGTTCACGCCCTGCGCGGAGAGCTGGTCCTCCTTCGCCGCCTTCGCCAGCCCGTACGCCTTCTTGATCTTGTCTTTCCCGTGGCCGGGCACGCCGGAGATGTCCACGAAGTCGTCGCGCGGTATGGAGAAGGCCTTCGCCTTGCCGCCGTCGCCCGGCACGTGCAGCAGGATCATGGTGTTGGCGTTGTAGCCGCCGATGTCCGAATTGCCCGCGTGCAGCTTGTCGAGGACCTCCTCGGGCAGCTCGTCGCCGTTCTGGTCGCGGCGGCTGTCCAGGCCGATGAGCAGGATGTTCAGGTCCCCGTGCGCCGACTTCTCGGCGCCCTCCAGGGCGCGGGAGCTGCCGATGCTCGACGCGAGGTCCCGGTAGAGGTACCAGGCCGTGCCGCCCGCCAACACCGTCAGGGCGCAGCCCGCGACGAGCAGCTTGCGGCCGATCCGCCGTGGCGGGCGCCTGCGGCGGCGGGCGGTCTTCCTGCGGTGCGCACTCATGCCAGCCGATCCTGGCCCAGTGGCCCTGAAGGAATCCTGAGTCCGGTGGCCACGCCCTCCTGGCCCCCTTCGGCCGCCCCTCGCCCCCTTCAGCCGCCCCGCGGCCCCGACGGGATCCGCAGCTCCAGCCGGGCGCCCGCGGCGCCCTCCCGGGCCGCCAGCGCGCGTACGTCGCCCCCGTGGGCCCGCGCGATCTCCCGGGCGATGGCCAGGCCCAGCCCGGTCCCGCCGCCGGCCCGCCCCCGGTCCGCGTCGAGGCGTACGAACCGCTCGAAGACCCGGTCCCGGTCCGCCTCCGGGATGCCCGGACCGTCGTCGGTGACCTCCAGCACCGCCCAGCCGTCGTCCTCGGCGACGGCCCGGACCAGGACCCCGGAGCGGGCGTACCGAAGGGCGTTGTCCACCAGGTTGGCCAGGGCCCGCTCCAGCCGCGCCGGATCCCCGTACGCCGGTACGGGCGCGGGCGCGGCCAGCCGCAGCGGTACCCGGGGCGCGGGCCGCCGGGCCGCGTCCTCGGCGGCGAGCAGCGCGAGGTCGACGGGCTCGGAGCGCGGCGCGGGTCCGCCGTCGAGGCGGGCCAGCAGCAGCAGGTCGGCGGCGATCCGCTGGAGCCGTTCGGTGTCGGCCAGCGCGGCGGACACCGACTCCCGGTCGGGACGCGGCCGGGCCAGGGCGACTTCCAGCCGGGCGCGGACGGCGGCCAGGGGGTTGCGCAGCTCGTGCGAGGCATCGGCGGTGAACTGGCGCTGGCGGGCGTCGGAGCGTTCCAGCCGGTCGAGGGTGTCGTTGACGGTCCGGGCCAGCCGGGCGATCTCGTCGGCGCCGCCGGGGTCGGGGACGCGCCGGTCGAGCTCGCTGGCGGTGACGGCGGCGAGTTCCGTACGGATGGCGGTGACGGGCCGCAGCGCCTGCCCGGTGACCCACCACGCCAGGGCCGCCGCGAAGGCGATCAGCGGGGGCGCGCCGGCGAGCAGTCCGAGGGCGATGGCGCGGGTGGCGTCGTCGACGTCGCCGAGCACCGTCATCGCGTAGACGGTGTAAGGGGGGTGCGGATCGCCGCCCGTGCCGGGGGCGGTGACGACGACGGCCACCCGCCGTTCCGCGCCGGGGCGCGCGGGGCCGAGCACGACGGAGCGGGAGTCCTGGCCCGGTGCGGGGCGCAGGGCGGCGAGGCCGGGGACGTCCTGCGGGCCCCCGCTGGTGGAGACCGTCCGCCCGGCCGCGTCCCGTACGAGGACCAGGTCCACGCCGCTCTCCGGCGCGGGCAGCCGCCCGCCGGGCGGCAGGGTGCGGGTGTCGAGCTGGGCGGCGACCTTGCGCGCGGCGAGTTCGGTGCGGCCGGTGGTGTTGTCGAGGAGGTTGGCGCGCATGAGGGTGTACAGCCACAGTCCGCCGCCGGCCAGGACGGCGGCCATCGCGAGGGCGGCCGCCAGGGCGGCCCGCGCGCGGACGCTGCTAACCACCGTCGGGGGCCATCCGGTAGCCGGTGCCGTGCACGGTGAGGATGGAGCGGCGGCCGAAGGGGGCGTCGATCTTCTTGCGCAGGGAGGAGACGTAGACCTCGACGATGTTCGGGTCGATGTCGTGGGGGGCGTCCCAGACCTCGTCGAGGATGTCCTGTTTGGCGACGGCCCGGCCGGGGCGCTCCATCAGGCAGGCGAGGACGCCGAGCTCGCGCGCGGTGAGTTCGATGTCGTGCGTGCCGCGGCGGCAGCGGCGGTCCTGCGGGTCGAGGACCAGGTCGCCGGCGCGCAGCACGGCGGGTTCGGGGGCGGCGGCGCGGCGGGCGAGGGCGCGCAGCCGGGCGCCGAGCACGACGAGGGAGAAGGGTTTGGTGAGGTAGTCGTCGGCGCCCGCGTCGAGGCCCTCGGCCTCGTCGTGCTCGCCGTCCTTGGCGGTCAGCATCAGGACGGGGGTGGGGACGCCGTGGGCGCGCATCCGGGCGCAGATCTCGGCGCCGCCGAGACCGGGGAGCATCAGGTCCAGGAGCACGGCGTCGTACGGGCCGCCGGTGAGGGCCAGTTCCAGGCCGCGGTGGCCGTCGTGGGCGACGTCCACGCGGTGGCCGTCGGCGGACAGGCCCTGGCGGAGGGATTCGGCCAGGTTCTCTTCGTCTTCGACCACGAGGATGCGCACGGCTTCCACTCTCACACACCGGCCGTCTCAACCGCCCGGACACTCGTGGTCGTCGCCGCCGCTGAAGCACTGGCCGTACGTGCCCCGGTACGGGGACGCCGGCGCGGGCGGATCGGACCGGAGCTGGTCGCGGGACTGGTGGGCCACGGCCGCGGTGCCCACGAGCAGGGCCGCGCACACCAGTGCCTGGACGCATCCGGTGACGGGCGCGCGGCGGCGGAAGGCGCGGCCGGAGACGACCCCGGCGGTCACGGCCGCCAGGACGAGTCCGCCCAGCAGCAGGACCAGGACCGTCCGGTCGTCGCCCCCGGTGCCCTGGGCGTCCCAGGCGGCGACGACCGCCACGTAGAGGCCGACGGCGACGGCCGCGGCCTCCAGCAGGGTCAGCAGCAGGGCGGTCGCGATGTCCGCGACCCAGTCGGATCCGGTGCGTGCGCGTTCGCCGTGTGTCGGTCTCGTCATGGGGGGCAGTCTCGTCCGCGGGCCGGTGCCGCCGCCTGAGTACGGATACCTACGCGTACCCACGGGTACCTCGCACGTGCCTTCGGATTCTCGGCCAAGGGGCGGCCGGATGACGACGCCGCGGGAGCTGGATTGGCACTCCGCTTGACCGAGTGCTAATCGCCGGAATAGTCTCGCGTCTGGCACTCGCCCCCGGTGAGTGCCAACACAGCGACAGGCAGATCCGGCACCCGCGACGACGGATCGACCTGGTCGCCACCTCAGACAGTTAACCCCGGATCTCCGAAGGGGGAGGTCGGATCGTGACGACCACCAGCTCCAAGGTTGCCATCAAGCCGCTTGAGGACCGCATCGTGGTCCAGCCGCTCGACGCCGAGCAGACCACGGCCTCTGGCCTGGTCATCCCGGACACCGCGAAGGAGAAGCCCCAGGAGGGCGTCGTCCTTGCCGTGGGCCCGGGCCGCTTCGAGGACGGCCAGCGTCTCCCGCTGGACGTCACCGTCGGCGACGTCGTCCTGTACTCCAAGTACGGCGGCACCGAAGTGAAGTACAACGGCGAGGAGTACCTCGTCCTCTCGGCCCGCGACGTGCTCGCGATCGTCGAGAAGTAATTCGCTTCTCCAGTTTTGCCTTGAGCTACGCCCCTGGTCACCCCTGCTGATGCCGGGCGGCGAGGGGCGTAGTTCGTTCTAGACAGGCGGTCGCGGTGAGCGGCCGGGGATCGCAACGAGAGGGCTGACCGCTCCCATGCCGAAGATTCTTAAGTTTGACGAGGACGCCCGTCGCGCCCTCGAGCGCGGTGTCAACAAGCTTGCCGACACGGTCAAGGTGACGATCGGCCCCAAGGGCCGCAACGTCGTCATCGACAAGAAGTTCGGCGCTCCCACCATCACCAACGACGGTGTCACCATCGCCCGCGAGGTCGAGCTGGACGACCCGTACGAGAACCTGGGCGCCCAGCTCGTGAAGGAGGTGGCGACCAAGACCAACGACATCGCGGGTGACGGCACCACCACCGCCACCGTGCTGGCCCAGGCGCTGGTCCGCGAGGGTCTGCGCAACGTCGCCGCCGGCGCCTCCCCGGCCGCCCTGAAGAAGGGCATCGACGCCGCGGTCAAGGCCGTGTCCGAGGACCTCCTCGCGACCGCCCGCCCGATCGAGGACAAGTCCGACATCGCCGCCGTGGCCGCGCTCTCCGCGCAGGACCAGCAGGTCGGCGAGCTCATCGCCGAGGCGATGGACAAGGTCGGCAAGGACGGTGTCATCACCGTCGAGGAGTCCAACGCCTTCGGCCTGGAGCTGGAGTTCACCGAGGGCATGGCCTTCGACAAGGGCTACCTCTCCCCGTACATGGTGACCGACCAGGAGCGTATGGAGGCCGTCCTCGACGACCCGTACATCCTGATCAACCAGGGCAAGATCTCCTCGATCCAGGACCTCCTGCCGCTGCTGGAGAAGGTCATCCAGGCCGGCGGCTCCCGCCCGCTGCTGATCATCGCCGAGGACGTCGAGGGCGAGGCGCTCTCCACCCTCGTCGTCAACAAGATCCGCGGCACCTTCAACGCGGTCGCGGTCAAGGCCCCCGGCTTCGGCGACCGCCGCAAGGCGATGCTGCAGGACATGGCCACCCTCACCGGTGCCACCGTCATCGCCGAGGAGGTCGGCCTCAAGCTCGACCAGGCCGGTCTGGACGTCCTCGGCTCCGCGCGCCGCGTGACCATCTCCAAGGACGACACGACCATCGTCGACGGTGGCGGCAACGCCGCTGACGTCGCGGGCCGCGTCAACCAGATCAAGGCCGAGATCGAGTCCACGGACTCCGACTGGGACCGCGAGAAGCTGCAGGAGCGCCTGGCGAAGCTCGCCGGCGGCGTCTGCGTCATCAAGGTCGGCGCCGCCACCGAGGTGGAGCTCAAGGAGAAGAAGCACCGCCTTGAGGACGCCATCTCGGCGACCCGCGCCGCGGTCGAGGAGGGCATCGTCTCCGGCGGTGGCTCCGCGCTCGTCCACGCCGTCAAGGTCCTCGACGGGAACCTCGGCCTGACCGGCGACGAGGGCACCGGCGTCTCCGTCGTGCGCCGCGCCGCCGTCGAGCCGCTGCGCTGGATCGCCGAGAACGCCGGCCTGGAGGGTTACGTCATCACCTCCAAGGTCGCCGAGCTCGAAAAGGGCCAGGGCTTCAACGCCGCCACCGGCGAGTACGGCGACCTGGTCAAGGCCGGCGTCATCGACCCGGTCAAGGTCACCCGCTCCGCGCTGGAGAACGCCGCTTCCATCGCCTCCCTGCTGCTCACGACCGAGACCCTGGTCGTCGAGAAGCCGGCCGAGGAAGAGGCCGACGCCGGTCACGGCCACGGTCACGGCCACAGCCACTGAGGCTGACGCCGCCTGACGCGTGAGAAGGCCCTGGTCACCGCTGCCCAGCGGGGGTGACCAGGGCCTCTTGCGTTCCTTGCCGTCGGCGCCTCCCGCGCCGTCCGGGCATCCGGTCAGCCGGGCATCATGCCCAGCTGCCGCATCAGACCGGGGGCGTCGTAGTACCACCAGTCCTCCGCGACCTGCCCGTTCTCGATCCGGCAGGTCATACATCCCGACATGCTGACTTCCTTGCCGGTCGGCGCGACCCCCATGAACTCGCCCTTGTGGGTGCCCTTCCAGTTCCACAGCGTGGTGACGCAGTCCCCTTCGGCGAGCTGGCGCGTCTTGTCGAACGTGAAGTCGAACGCGTCCCGCCACATGCCGATGGTCTGCCGCATCCCGTCCCGGCCGTTGCCGCGGCCCTCCGTGTCCATCATGTCGTGCGTGATGTAGTCGGCCGCGATGCACTCCTCGATGACGTCGAAGTTGCCCTTCACGGCGATCTCGTCGAAGACCCGGTTCGCGACCAGCTTGTTGAGGTACTCGTCCCGGACGACGTCGAGGTTCATGAACTTCGGCATTCCCTCGCAGAGGGCCACCATCTCCTGGAACATCCGGTCGGTCTCCGGGAGGTGAGAGTTCCTCATGGCCTCCTCGTAGGACGGGAATTCGACGAGGTCCACGTAGTGCGTCTGCGCGTCGCGGTCCCGGCCGATCATGGTGTGGGTGACCGTGCGCCTGCCGCTGGTCTGTTCCGCATAGCGGTCGATGAGCGCGTTCATCTCGTCGAACCGCTTCGTCTCGTAATCGATCACCTGTACGAATGTCATCGCGTCGCCTCCTGTGGTGGATGGGACACGTCCAGTTTAGGGAGATTTCACCCACTTGCCAGGCTTACCTGTGGGTCACACCGGTTACTGGGGGCCGTACTTGCGCCCGGTGCGGGAGGACACGCCGCCGAGGATCCCGCGCGGCGTCAGCTTCACCACTCCCATCAGCGCCTTGTACCGCGGGTCGGGGATCGACACGGTCTTGCCGCGGGCCAGGTCCGCCAGGGCCGCCGCCACCAGCTTGTCGGCGTCGAGCCACAGCCAGCCCGGGATGTTGTCCGTCCCCATGCCCGCCCGCTGGTGGAACTCGGTCCGCACGAATCCGGGGCACAGGGCCATCAGCCGCACTCCGGAACCCGCGAGGTCCCGTGCCGCCCCCTGGGTGAACTGCACGACCCACGCCTTGCTCGCGCCGTAGGTGCCGCGCGGCACGAAGGCCGCCACCGAGGCCACGTTCACCACTCCGCCGCGCCCGCGCGAGCGCATCGACCCGGTCGCCGCCGAGGTCAGCCGCAGCACCGCCTCGACGTGCACCTTGATCATGGCCAGCTCGTCGGCCATCGAGACGTCGAGGTAGCGGCCCTTGTTGCCGAAGCCCGCGTTGTTGACCAGCAGGTCCACGGGGTGCGTACGGTCCCCGAGGCGGGTCTCGACCGCCGCGATGCCCCGCTCCGTGGAGAGGTCGGCGGTCAGCACCTCCGCCTCGATGCCGTGCCGGTCGTGCAGCTCGGTGGCCTGCTCGGCCAGCCGCTTGGTGTCGCGGGCCACCAGCACGAGGTTGTGCCCCTGGGTGGCCAGGCGGCGGGCGAAGGCGGCGCCGATGCCCGCCGTGGATCCCGTAATCAACGCAGTCGTCATGTGCGCAACCTAGCCGCCCCGCCCGGCCTGAGCGCCTGCGCGGGCGGGTGCGTACGCACTCGTGATCTTCCGGCTCCGCGGTGTCACCGGAAGGGGCCCCGAGCTCAAAGGGTCAGGGAGGGCATTGGCGTCGCGGTCAAAGTCGGGCTTATGATCGAACCGTGATTGAGGCACGCCATCTCCGGGTCCTGCGCGCTGTCGCCGGGACCGGGTCCTTCTCCGCCGCCGCCCGTGAGCTCGGCTGCACCCAGCCCGCCGTCTCCCAGCAGATGAAGGCCCTCGAACAGTCGGCCGGTACCCCGCTGCTGATCCGCACGGGCCGCGAGATGCGGCTGACCCAGGCCGGCGAGGCCCTGGTGCGCCACGCGGCCGGGATCCTGGCCGGGCTGACCGCGGCCGAGGAGGAGGTCGCGGCCATTGCCGGGCTGCGCGCCGGGCGGGTCCGGCTCGTCTCCTTCCCGAGCGGGAGCTCCACCCTGGTGCCGACCGCGCTCGCGGCGATGCGCGCCGCGCACCCCGGCACCCGCATCTCGCTGGTCGAGGCGGAGCCGCCGCGGTCGGTGGAGATGCTGCGCGAGGGCGACTGCGACCTGGCCCTGGCCTTCCGCTACGGGGGCGGGGCGGCGGGGGCGGCGGCCGAGTGGGAGGACCTGGTGGTCACGCCGCTGCTCACCGACCGGCTCGTCGGGCTGGTTCCCGACGGGCACCGGCTGGCCGGCGCCGAGCGGGTGGGCATGGCCGAACTGGCCGAGGAGCCCTGGATCGCGGGCTGCCCGCGCTGCCGCCGCCATCTGGTGGAGGTGTGCGAGGGCGCGGGCTTCACCCCGCGCATCGACTTCGCCACCGACGACTACCCCGCCGTGGTCGGGCTGGTCGGGGCGGGGCTCGGGGTCGCGGTGCTGCCGGAGCTGGCGGTGGAGTCCGTACGGGCCAAGGGCGTGAGCACCCTGGCCGTGGAGCCGGCGGTGGAGCGGGAGGTCGTGGCGCTGACGCTGCCCGACCTGGCGCGCGTACCCGCGGTGGCGGCGACCCTGGGCGAACTGGTGCGGGCCGCCGCGCGCTGACCCCCGCCCCGTCCGGCGCGGCGCCGGGGAGGGCGGGAGGTCAGGCGAAACGTTCCTTCGGGGGTCGCTGCCGCCGCTCGGGGGTCAGTGGGGGGCGATGGGGCCGATCGTGCTCGACGCGGGGATCAGGCGGTGCCGCGCGCGGCCCATCAGCTCCTCGCGTTCGTCCTCGGTGAGGCCGCCCCACACCCCGTAGGGCTCGCGGACGGCCAGTGCGTGCGCGGCGCATTCCGAACGCACCGGGCATCTCATGCAGACCTCTTTAGCGGAGGCCTCGCGCGCACTCCTGGCCGCGCCCCGCTCGCCCTCCGGGTGGAAGAACAGGGAGCTGTCGACCCCGCGGCAGGCAGCCAGCAGCTGCCAGTCCCAGAGGTCGGCGTTCGGTCCGGGGAGGCGGGAGAAATCTGCCATGGGTAGTCCCTCTTGGTGCCGGTACTGAGGCGGATACGGTCCATGTCTCCACACCTACTGTCGTAGTAGATGTAAATATGACTCATTGGGAATCTAGCCTCAGACACATGCCAAACGGAAGAAAAGCCGCCAAATAGGGCATAGCTCCAGATGGAGGACAGCTCGCTCGTGGCTCCGGCGTCGTGATCGCTTCCTCACGTAGAGTGCCGAAGGTGTCCGTCCGACCCGTAACTCTTTCGAGTGACCATCGTTGAGAGAGCGAGTGCGGTTGAACCGAGAAGTTCCCGGACAGGTGTCCGAGGGCATCGATCGCACAGGTGACGATACGTACCAGCCTGGAGGCTCAAGGTGACGCGCATCAGCAGCTGCGGAGGGCGGTCATGACTTCCGTCCTCGTCTGCGACGACTCCCCGCTTGCCCGAGAGGCGCTCCGTCGCGCGGTTGCCACCGTGCCCGGCGTCGAGCGTGTGACGACGGCTGCCAACGGCGAGGAAGTCCTCCGCCGCTGGGGTGCCGACCGCTCCGACCTGATTCTGATGGATGTACGGATGCCGGGGCTGGGCGGTGTCGAGACGGTCCGCCGGCTCCTGTCCGCCGACCCGGGCGCCCGCATCATCATGCTGACGGTCGCCGAGGACCTGGACGGGGTGGCCCTCGCGGTCGCCGCCGGCGCCCGCGGGTACCTGCACAAGGACGCCTCGCGCGCCGAACTGCGGGCCACGGTCACCCAGGCCCTCGCCGACCCGACCTGGCGACTGGCACCGCGCCGGCTGCGCTCGGCCGAGATGGGCGCCGCGCCCACGCTCACCGCGCGCGAGATCCAGGTGCTGGAGGGCATGAGCCACGGCCGTTCCAACGCGGAGATCGGGCGCGAGCTCTTCCTCTCCGAGGACACGGTCAAGACCCACGCCCGCAGGCTGTTCAAGAAGCTCGGCGCCTCGGACCGGGCGCACGCCGTGGCACTCGGCTTCCGCTGGGGCCTCGTCCGCTGACCTGCGGGATCCCCGACCGGCCGTCCCGAGCGGTCCCGTCCGCCGTCGGCGGACGGGGCGGCACGCGCCCCGGGCCCCGCGGGGAGGCGCCCGCCGCCCCGTCGGCGGCGCCGCGCGGACACCGCCGTACGTCGCGTCGTACCCGGTGACCCGCCGGGGATTGGCGGTGCACAATCCGGGGGACGTGTCGCTTCGGGCGCGATGCCGCATCCTTGGTGGTGTGCCGCATTCTTGGAGAGGTCGAGTCCCCGGGGCCCCGGGGGCGACGATTCGGGCCGAGCGGAGGGGAGGGCGCACATGATGAGTTCCGGCGCACCCGCTCATAACGCTTCGATGCACAACACGGACCACGGTGCCGCGAATGCTCCGGCGCCAAGGCACCATGGATTGATGCGCGACGACGAGGCCCTGGGGTCCCCCACGGCCACAGCACCCACCGGCGCCGCCAAGGGCGGCGGTGCCGGGGCCGTCAGCGCTCTCGTGCGCCGTGCGGTGGAGGGCGACGAGCAGGCCACGCACGATCTGCTCGCCTTCGTGCACCCCCTCGCCATCCGCTACTGCCGCACCCGGCTCTCACGGCTCCCCGGTGACGCTCGTCACTTCGTGGAGGACCTGGCGCAGGAGGTCTGCGTCGCCGTCCTGATGGCGCTGCCGCGCTACCGGGACACCGGTCGGCCCTTCGAGGCCTTCGTCTTCGCCATCGCCGCGCACAAGGTCGCCGACCTGCAGCGGGCCGCCATGCGGCACCCGGGGAGCACGGCCGTGCCGTCCGACGAGATGCCGGAACGGCCCGACGACTCGCTGGGCCCCGAGGAGCGGGCGCTGCTCAGCAGTGACGCCGCCTGGGCCAAGAAGCTGCTGGCCAACCTGCCCGAGAACCAGCGCGAGCTGCTGGTGCTGCGGGTGGCCGTCGGCCTGACCGCGGAGGAGACCGGCCAGATGCTCGGGATGTCCCCGGGCGCGGTGCGGGTCGCGCAGCACCGGGCGCTGAGCCGGCTGCGGGCGCTCGCGGAACAGTGACGGGCCGCGCGGTCTCCCCGCGCGATCCATCGTAGGAAACGACGAAACTTCTGCTTGACCTTGGTCGTGGAATGAGACGCGTCGGTATCCCGTTAGCATGGACATCCGCGCTGAGCAAGACCATTTGGGAAGGTGTCATGACCGCCGACGGAGTGCCCGACAAATTCGCCACGCTCGGACTGACCTACGACGACGTGCTGCTGCTGCCGGGCGCGTCGGACATGTCGCCTGACGCGATCGACACCTCTTCCCTCATCTCGCGCAACGTCCGCGTGAACGTTCCGCTGCTGTCCGCCGCCATGGACAAGGTCACCGAGTCCCGCATGGCCATCGCGATGGCCCGCCAGGGCGGCGTCGGCGTGCTGCACCGCAACCTCTCCATCGCCGACCAGGCCAATCAGGTCGACCTGGTCAAGCGTTCCGAGTCCGGCATGGTCACCGACCCGATCACGGTGCACCCGGACGCGACGCTGCGCGAGGCCGACGAGCTGTGCGCGAAGTTCCGCATCTCCGGCGTCCCGGTGACCGACCCCGCCGGCAAGCTCCTCGGGATCGTCACCAACCGCGACATGGCCTTCGAGTCGGACCGCAGCCGCCAGGTGCGCGAGGTCATGACCCCGATGCCGCTGGTCACGGGCAAGGTCGGCATCTCCGGCGTGGACGCCATGGAGCTGCTGCGCCGCCACAAGATCGAGAAGCTTCCGCTGGTCGACGAGGCGGGCATCCTCAAGGGCCTGATCACGGTCAAGGACTTCGTCAAGGCCGAGAAGTACCCGAACGCCGCCAAGGACAAGGACGGCCGGCTGCTCGTCGGCGCGGCCGTCGGTGTCGCGGGCGACGCGTACGAGCGCGCCCAGGCGCTGATCGAGGCGGGCGCCGACTTCATCGTCGTCGACACCGCCCACGGCCACTCCCGCCTGGTCGGCGACATGGTCGCCAAGATCAAGTCGAACGCCGGCGTGGACGTCATCGGCGGCAACGTGGCCACCCGCGACGGCGCCCAGGCGCTGATCGACGCCGGCTGCGACGGCATCAAGGTCGGCGTCGGCCCCGGTTCCATCTGCACCACCCGCGTCGTCGCCGGCATCGGCGTCCCGCAGGTCACCGCGATCTACGAGGCCTCGCTGGCCGCCAAGGCCGCGGGCGTCCCGGTCATCGGCGACGGCGGCCTGCAGTACTCCGGCGACATCGCCAAGGCCCTGGTCGCGGGCGCCGACACGGTGATGCTCGGCTCGCTGCTCGCGGGCTGCGAGGAGTCCCCGGGCGAGCTGCTCTTCATCAACGGCAAGCAGTTCAAGTCGTACCGCGGCATGGGCTCGCTCGGCGCGATGCAGACCCGCGGCGACCGCAAGTCCTTCTCCAAGGACCGCTACTTCCAGGAGGGCGTCGGCGGTGACGACAAGCTGATCCCCGAGGGCATCGAGGGCCAGGTCCCCTACCGCGGCCCGCTCTCCGCGGTCGTGCACCAGCTCGTCGGCGGTCTGCGCCAGTCGATGTTCTACGTCGGCGGCCGCACCGTTCCCGAGCTGCAGGACCGGGGCCGCTTCGTCCGGATCACCTCGGCGGGCCTCAAGGAGAGCCACCCGCACGACATCCAGATGACGGTCGAGGCACCGAACTACAGCCGCAAGGGCTGAAGCGCGTGAGGTGAGGGGCGGACCCGGCGGAAGCGCCGGGTCCGCCCCTTCGCCGTGCGCGCGTACGTCCGTACAGCGGTCACCGAAACGCAGTCCTCCGCCCGTCGGGGATACTGGACGGGCAGACCCAGAGGAAAGGCCACCACACGTGACTGAGATCGAGATCGGGCGCGGCAAGCGCGGCCGCCGGGCGTACGCCTTCGACGACATCGCCATCGTCCCGAGCCGGCGCACGCGGGACCCGAAGGAGGTCTCGATCGCCTGGCAGATCGACGCGTACCGCTTCGAGCTTCCCTTCCTGGCCGCCCCCATGGACTCGGTGGTCTCCCCGCAGACCGCGATCCGCATCGGTGAGCTCGGCGGCCTCGGCGTGCTGAACCTCGAAGGTCTGTGGACCCGCTACGAGGACCCGCAGCCGCTGCTGGACGAGATCGCGGAGCTGGACGAGGAGACCGCGACCCGCCGTCTCCAGGAGATCTACTCCGCGCCGATCCAGGCGGACCTGATCCGTCAGCGGATCAAGGAGGTGCGCGACTCCGGTGTCGTCACCGCCGCAGCGCTCTCCCCGCAGCGCACGGCCGAGTTCTCCAAGGCCGTCGTCGACGCGGGCGTGGACATCTTCGTCATCCGCGGCACCACCGTGTCGGCGGAGCACGTCTCCGGCGCCGCCGAGCCGCTGAACCTCAAGCAGTTCATCTACGAGCTCGACGTCCCCGTCATCGTGGGCGGCTGCGCCACCTACACGGCCGCCCTGCACCTGATGCGCACCGGCGCGGCGGGCGTGCTGGTCGGCTTCGGCGGCGGCGCCGCGCACACCACCCGCAACGTGCTGGGCATCCAGGTCCCGATGGCCACCGCCGTCGCGGACGTGGCCGCGGCGCGCCGCGACTACATGGACGAGTCCGGCGGCCGCTACGTGCACGTCATCGCCGACGGCGGCGTGGGCTGGTCCGGCGACATCCCGAAGGCCGTCGCCTGCGGCGCCGACGCCGTGATGATGGGCTCCCCGCTGGCCCGTGCCACCGACGCGCCCGGCAAGGGCAACCACTGGGGCATGGAGGCCGTCCACGAGGACGTGCCGCGGGGCAAGAAGGTCGACCTCGGTACGGTCGGCACCACCGAGGAGATCCTCACCGGCCCGTCGCACACCCCCGACGGCTCGATGAACATCTTCGGCGCGCTGCGCCGCTCGATGGCCACCACGGGCTACAGCGAGCTCAAGGAGTTCCAGCGGGTCGAGGTCACGGTCGCGGACTCGCAGCACCGCCGCTGACCCGGTCCCGGGTCGCCGTACGTACGGCGGAGGGCCGGTACCCCATGGGGGGTACCGGCCCTCCGCCGTTCTCCGCCCGGTCAGTGCCCCGGTGCGGGGGCGCAGGCCGCGGCGGGCGGCAGCGGACGCAGTCCCGGGACGGTCGCGAGGGCGCCGGTGAGGGCGCCGACGCAGATGTCGGCCAGCGCGGTGCGGGAGTAGGCGCCGTCGAGGAGCCAGTCCACGCACAGCGTGCGGACGAAGACCAGCCAGCTCGTCACCACGGCCGCGACCGTGGCGTACTGCTCCTCGGCGGGGGCGGTGACGGTCAGCAGGTGGGCGCGCAGGCCGGAGAGTTCGTCGTCGATGATCGCCTGCACCACCGGGTCGCCGGCGAGCGTGCGGTTGGCGGCGAGGACGGTGTTGCGGTTCGCGGCGAAGTAGTCGATGTGCGTGTCGAGTCCGGCCCGGAGCCAGGCGGAGGCGGGGACGTCCGGGTCGAGCGCGGTCGAGGACAGGAGGCGGTCCGAGGCCTCCCGGTAGACGGCGGCGAACAGCTCGCGCTTGCCGGGGAAGTAGCGGTAGAGCAGGGCGCGGGAGACCCCGGCCCGCTCGGCGACCTCCTCCATGAGGACGTCCTCGTACGGCTTCGCGGCGAAGAGGGCGGCTCCGACGGCGCGCAGCTGGGCGCGGCGGTCGTCCGGGGAGAGGCGGCGGCGCGTGGTCATCCGTCCAAGTTACTTGACGCGTGTCTACTACGCTCCTACGCTCCCCGCTTAGTCGACGTGTGTCTACTAAGCGGGGGTGGGGTCGTGAGCAGGCACGGACTTCTGAAGGGGCTCGCCTGGGCCATGGGCGTGGCCTGCGTGGCGATCGGGCTCTACCACCTGGTGCTGGGCGTCGTCTCGGTGCCCGGCGCCGAGGGTGCGGGGCCGGCGACGGCGACCGTGGACAGCCGGGAGCGCTTCTACAACGCGGTCTTCGTCGGGTTCGGGCTGGCCTGGATCGAGACCGCCCGGCGTACACCGATCCCGGCGCGTGCCGTCCGGTGGCTGTCGGCGGTCTTCCTGCTCGGTGGCGTGGGGCGGGTGCTGTCCGTGGCGGTCCACGGATGGCCGCACTGGTTCCAGATCCCGCTGGCGGCGCTGGAGCTCGGTCTGCCGCCGCTGTACTTCTGGCTGGCCGGCGCGGACGAGCGGCGGGCCGCCGGAGCGGCCCGCGGCGACGGCGTCCGGACGGTCTAGGCGGCGGCCTTGCGGGAGATCTGGAACGCGGCGTACGCGCTGATGGCCAGGAAGAGGAACGTCAGCGGGTTCGCTTCGGCCTTCCAGGCCTCCATGAGCGGGGAGGTGCCCTGGCCGACGATGTCCATGGCGCTGACCTGGAGCTCGTCGGCGTAGATCAGGACGATGCCGAACATCTGGCCTGCGAGGACGGCGGCCAGCGCGAGCAGTGCGGCGATGGCCGGCAGGGCGGGGCTGCGGCCGCCGGCCTTGCCGGCGGCGAAGCCGACCAGGGCGCCGACGCCCACGGCCGCGTAGCCGATCTGGTGGTGGGTGCCGCCGATGATCCCGCCGTAGACGCCGGCCGCCACGACCGCGGCGACGACGGAGGCGAGGATGCCGATGCCCGGGCTGCTGTAGGCGGGCGCGGGAGCCGTGGCCTCGGTGTAGGACGAGGGCGCGGGCGGCTGGAAGTGCTGGCTCATCGGAAATCCCCCCCAGGGATCGCGAAACACGCACGTACGTACGTTGGTCAGTCGTAAGTACGAGATAAGTGACGCCGCAGGCTAGCAGGGGGCGCCGACATCCGGCGGGGGGATTTTCGGGCGCCGGAACCGGGGTGTGACCCGGGCGGGAGCGCGGCCCCCCCGCCCGGGTGCCGCCCGGGGTCAGAGGCGGTGGGCCGCGCCGGCCGGGCTGGCGCCCCGGGTGTCGAGGAGCAGCTGGGCCTTCACCGCGAGCCCCTGGAGGTCGTACGTGCGGTGGTGCTGGAGCAGGATCGTCAGGTCGGCGTTCGCGGCGGCCTCGTAGAGCGAATCGGCGCGCGGCACCGGCCGGTCGCGCACCCGCCAGCCCGCGACGTACGGGTCGTGGTAGCTGACCAGGGCCCCGAGGTCGAGGAGGCGGCTGGCGATCTCGCGGGCCGGGGAGCCCTCCTGGTCGGCGAGGTCCTGCTTGTAGGTGACGCCGAGCAGCAGGACGCGGGCGCCGCGGGCGGATTTGCCGTGCTCGTTCAGCAGGGTGGCCGAACGCTGGATGACGTATTGCGGCATCCGGTTGTTGATCTCCTGCGCCAGGCCGACCATGCGCAGCGGGTGCCCGGGGGTGCGGGTGGTGTGCGGGAGGTAGTTGGGGTCGAGGGGGACGCCGTGTCCGCCGACGCCCGGGCCCGGACGGAAGGCCTGGAACCCGTACGGCTTCGTCTCGGCGCACCGGACGACGTCCCAGAGGTCGACGCCGAGGTCGTGGCAGAGGACCGCCATCTCGTTCATGAGGGCGATGTTCACGTGCCGGTAGTTGGTCTCCAGGAGCTGGACCGTCTCGGCCTCGCGCAGGCCGCGGGCGCGCACCACCTTCTCGGTGAGGCGGGCGTAGAAGGCGTGCGCGGATTCGGTGCAGGCGGGGGTGAGGCCGCCGATGACCTTGGGGGTGTTGGCGATGCCGTGGGTGCGGTTGCCGGGGTCGTGGCGGGCGGGGGAGTAGGCCAGGTGGAAGTCGCGCCCGGCGCGCAGTCCGGAGCCGCTCTCCAGGATGGGGCGCAGGTAGTCCTCGGTGACGCCCGGGTGGACGGCGGATTCGAGGATCACCGTGGTGTGCGGGCGCAGCCTGGCGGCGAGCGCGCGGCCCGCCTCGCCGACGGCGGAGAGGTCCAGCGCCCGGTCGGCGCCGAGCTGGGTGGGGGCGCAGACGACGGCGGTGCGGACCCGGCCGAGGTCGGCGGGGTTGGTGGTGACCCGGAAGCCGGCCGCCGACATGCGGCGGACCTCGGCCGCGGTGAGGCTGCTGTCCGTGGCGGGGCCGCTGTCGTAGCCGATGGTCTCGATCCCGGCGGCGACGGCCGCCTGCGCGAGGGGGAGGCCGAGGTGGCCGAGTCCGATGACGGCGAGATCTGCGGGCATGGGTGGCCGTCCCTTCCCTTCCCTGGCATGAGGGGGCGGTGCGCGCGCGTCCCGGGGCGGGGGGTCCGGACGGGTCCGGAGGCCGCCTGGAGCTGGCGCAATGTCAGACTAGGCGTATATATGACAGATATGTCGCATTGCGGGGCGGTGGCTACCGTTGTGTTGTCCACAGCCGGTGGCTGATGTCGGTGCGGCCGGTCAGAATCGTGAAACGGGAGATGTGAGCGGGATCACCCGCATCGAGCGGGTTCTGCCCGCACCAACGGGAGGCAGCCGTGAGGACAGCGACACTGGGGCCGGCGCAGCGGGCGGAGGCGCTCGCCCGGATGGCCGAGCGGGAACTGGACGTGCTGGTCGTCGGCGCGGGGGTGGTCGGTGCCGGAACGGCGCTGGACGCGGTCACCCGGGGCCTTTCGACGGGTCTGGTGGAGGCCCGGGACTGGGCGTCGGGCACGTCGAGCCGGTCGAGCAAGCTCATCCACGGCGGGCTCAGGTACCTGGAGATGCTCGACTTCGCTCTCGTACGGGAGGCGCTGAAGGAGCGCGGCCTGCTGCTGGAGCGCCTCGCCCCGCACCTGGTGAAGCCCGTGCCGTTCCTGTACCCGCTCCAGCACAAGGCCTGGGAGCGTTTCTACGCCGGTTCGGGCGTGGCCCTCTACGACGCCATGTCGTTCTCCAGCGGGCACGGGCGCGGCCTGCCCACCCACCGGCACCTCTCGCGCCGCAGGGCGCTGCGGATCGCGCCGGCCCTGCGCAGGGACGCGCTGGTGGGCGCCCTGCAGTACTACGACGCCCAGATGGACGACGCCCGCTACGTCGCCACCCTCGTGCGGACGGCCGCCGCCTACGGGGCGCACTGCGCCAACCGGGCGAGGGTGGTCGGCTTCCTGCGCGAGGGCGAACGGGTGGTGGGGGCCCGGGTCCGGGACGTGGAGGGTGGCGGGGAGTACGAGATCCGCGCCCAGCAGGTGGTCAACGCGACCGGGGTGTGGACCGACGACACCCAGGCGCTCATCGGGGAGCGGGGGCAGTTCCACGTACGGGCGTCGAAGGGGATCCACCTGGTCGTCCCGAAGGACCGGATCCATTCGAGCACCGGGCTGATCCTGCGGACGGAGAAGTCGGTGCTGTTCGTCATCCCGTGGGGCCGCCACTGGATCGTGGGCACCACCGACACCGACTGGGACCTGGACAAGGCCCACCCGGCCGCTTCGAGCGCGGACATCGACTACCTGCTGGAGCACGTGAACTCGGTGCTGGCGGTGCCGCTGACCCGGGACGACGTCCAAGGGGTCTACGCGGGCCTGCGGCCACTGCTGGCCGGGGAGTCGGACGCGACGAGCAAGCTCTCGCGCGAGCACACCGTGGCCCATCCGGTGCCGGGCCTGGTGGTGGTGGCCGGCGGCAAGTACACGACGTACCGGGTGATGGCCAAGGACGCGGTCGACGAGGCGGTGCACGGGCTCGACCGGCGGGTGGCGGAGTGCGTCACGGAGGACGTCCCCCTGGTGGGGGCCGAGGGGTACCGGGCCCTGTGGAACGCCCGCGCGGGGACGGCGGCGCGAACGGGGCTCCATGTGGTGCGGGTGGAACACCTGTTGAACCGGTACGGATCCCTGACGGAGGAGATCCTCGAACTGATCGCGGCCGACCCGTCGCTGGGCGAGGCGCTGACCGGGGCGGACGACTACCTGCGGGCCGAGGTCGTCTACGCCGCCTCGCACGAGGGGGCCCGGCACCTGGACGACGTCCTGACGCGGCGCACCCGGATCTCGATCGAGACCTTCGACCGGGGGACCCGATCGGCCCGCGAGTGCGCGGAATTGATGGCTCCGGTGCTGGGGTGGGACAAGCAGCAGATCGAGAAGGAGGTCGAACACTACGAGAAGAGGGTCCAGGCGGAGCGCGAGTCCCAGCGCCAGCCGGACGACCAGACGGCGGACGCGGCGCGGCTGGGGGCGCCGGACATCGTTCCGTTGTAACTCCGCGATGCGGCGGGGGGAACCGTCGGACCCGGGGCTTCCGTCCGATGCGGAGTGAGCAACAATGAGGTTTCTGCCGGGGTGGGTTACCGTGCCCCCCGGCGGCTGCCGGGGCAGCCGGGGCAGGCTGCACGAACGCAGAGGGGACGCATGTCGAAGCCGGAGCACACCGAATCGCCTGCCGGGGCGCCAGCCGGGTCGCCTGCGGCGGAGCTGGACGGTGACGCGGCGACCGCGTCCGGGGGCGCCGGCGCCGGGTCCGTGAAGGTGCCGAAGGCGCGTTCCGCCGGCGGGACCTCCGCTGCCGGGAAGCCCGTTGCCGCGAAGTCCGCCGCGGGGAAGCCCGCCGCGGGTAAGTCCGCCGCCGTTGCGGCGGACGGGCCCGGGGAGTCCGCGGATCCCGCCGACGGCGGGGCGGAGCCGGACGCGGAGCCGGCCGGGCGCGCCGCTTCCCGCGGGCCGGGCACCACCGCTGACGGATCGAAGTCCGCGGCGGACGACGCCCCCGCGGCTGACGCCGGGTCCGCCGCGGCGGACGTCAAGGCCGGATCCGGCCGGGGTGGTGCGGCGGAGACGGAGCCCGCCGCCGATGCCGGGCCGGCGGATGCCGAGGACGGCGCGAAGGCCCCCCTCGTGAAGCCCTCCCTCGTGAAGTCCGGCTCCGGGGCGGCCGACCCGAAGGCGGACGCCCCCGCCACCGAGGAGCCCGCCGCCGACGCCGCCGACGACCGTGCGGAGCCCGCGAAGGCGGACGCGCAGTCCGCGGCCGCGAAGGGCGGTGCCCCCGGCGGGTCGAAGCCCGCGGGCCCGAAGGCCACCTCCGGCGCGGCCCCCGCCGACGGCACCGGGACGGGTGCTCCCGGCGTCGCGGGCAAGGCCGACGACGAGGGCCCGGAGGCCGCCAAGGCCGACGACGGCAAGGCCGACGACGGCAAGGCCGACGACGGCAAGGACCGGGGACGGCTGCTCGCCCGGCGGTACCGGCTCGGGGCCGTGCTCGGCAAGGGCGGCATGGGCACCGTGTGGCGGGCCGAGGACGAGGTCCTCGGACGCACCGTCGCCGTCAAGGAACTCCGCTTCAGCACCGGCGTGGACGAGGACGAGAAGCGCCGCCTCATCACCCGTACCCTCCGCGAGGCCAAGGCGATCGCGCGGATCCGCAGCGAGGGCGCCGTCACCGTCTTCGACGTCGTCGACGAGGACGGCCGTCCCTGGATCGTCATGGAGCTCGTCGAGGGCGCCTCCCTCGCCGAGTTCATCCGGGAGAACGGGCCCCTGACCCCGCGCCGCGCCGCCGAGGTCGGCCTCGCGGTCCTCGACGTGCTCCGCGCCGCGCACGGCCAGGGCATCCTGCACCGCGACGTGAAGCCGTCCAACGTGCTCATCGCCGCGAGCGGTCGCGTCGTGCTCACCGACTTCGGCATCGCACAGGTCGAGGGCGACCCCTCGATCACCTCCACCGGCATGCTCGTCGGCGCCCCCTCCTACATCTCCCCGGAACGCGCCCGCGGCCAGAAGCCCGGCCCGCCCGCCGACATGTGGTCCCTCGGAGGACTCCTGTACGCGGCCGTGGAGGGCGTGCCCCCGTACGACAAGGGCTCCGCGCTCGCCACCCTCACCGCCGTGATGACCGAGCCGGTGGACCCGCCGAAGAACGCCGGTCCGCTGACCGAGATCATCTACGGGCTGCTGGTCAAGGACCCGGCCGGGCGGCTGGACGACGACGCGGCCAGGGCGATGCTCACGGCGGTGCTCAACGCCCCCGACCCCGAGCCCGAGCCGGTGGCCGAGCCGGTCCCGGCGGTCGAGGAGACCCGGGCGATATCCCTCACCAAGGCGGACGTCGAGGCGGAGAAGGCAGCCGAGAAGGCGGCGAAGAAGGAACGCGAGCGGCGGGACCGCGAACAGCGCGAACGCACCCGCGCCGCGCTGAAGTCGGCCCGCAAGGCGGCCGCCGCCGCTGCCGCGGCCCCGCCGGCCAGGCCCGCACCGGTGAAGGCGCCGCTCACCGACGTGATGTCGCGCCGCACCATCGTCCTCGCGGTGGCCGGCGTGGTCGTCGTCCTGGCCGTGCTCGGCACGCTGATCGGTTACCTCCTCAGCGGCGGCGACAAGGACTCAGGCCGCAAGAACGAGGGCAAGGGCGGGCCCACCCCCGCCGCGTCCGGGGCCAAGTCCCCGGGCGCCCAGGCCCCCGCCGCCTCGCCCGCGGCTTCCCCCGCAGCCTCGGCCGGTTCCTCCCCGTCCGCAGGCCCGAGCCCGGCCGCGCCCAGCGGCAGCCCGAGCGGCGACCCGGGCCAGGGGCAGGGCCAGGGGCAGGGCCAGGACACCGGCCAGGCGCAGAGCAGCCAGGGCCAGGGCGCCAGTCCCGGCAACAACGGCGGCGCCCTCCCGGCCGGTTTCGGCACGGTGACGGACCTGCGGTACCACTTCTCGATGGGGATGCCCGAGGGCTTCCACCAGACCGACACCGCGGGCCAGGACTCCGGCGCGATCTACAGCCGCGACGGCGGGTTCCCGCGCATCCAGGTCGACTACACCGACAGTCCGGGCTCCGACGCCCGCGCCGCCTGGCTGGAGATAGCCCCCGGCGTGGCCGGCAGCAGCAAGGGCTACCACCTCGTACGCCTGGAGACGGTGGACTACCGGGGCTATCCGACCGTCGCCGACTGGGAGTTCGAGCGGGAGCAGAAGGGCGTCAAGGTCCGGGTCCTCGACCGGGGCTTCCGGATGGACGCGAAGCACGGCTACGCGATCATGATCACCTGCGCCGCCGACCAGTGGGACGGCCCGGAATGCACGCAGCTGCGCAACACGGCGTTCCAGACCTTCCAGTCCTTGGGCTGACGGGCCCCGCAAGCCCGGGACGCGGGCGCCCCGGGCGACGTATCGTGTTCAGCGGGGCCATGGGGGACCCCTCGTCCGGCTGCCGCCGGCAGGTGCCCCCGCACTCGGGGGAGGCGATGTGGAGGAGTACGCGGGCCGGATCCTGGCCGAGCGCTACCGCCTGCCGCTGCCGCCCTCCGACGAGTACGAGCTGATAGAGACCCGCGCCTTCGACACGCGCAGCGGTCAGGAAGTCCTCGTACACCAGGTGCCGTTGCCGGAGGTCGTCGACGCGGAGCTGCTCGACGGGACCCCTGCCCGGCCGGGGGCGGCCGGGGAACTCCCCGCGGTGCGCAGGGCGATCGCCGCCGCCCAGGCCGCCGCCTCCGTACCGGACCACCCCCGGCTGGACCAGGTCTTCGACGTGTTCGCGGAGGGCGAGTCGCTGTGGATAGTGAGCGAACTCGTCCCCGCCAGGCCGCTGGCCGCGCTGATCGCCGATGAACCGCTGAGTCCCTACAGGGCGGCCGAAGTGGCCTCCGACGTACTGACCGCACTGCGCGTGCTGCACGCGCACGGCTGGACGCACCGCAACATCACCGTCCGGACCGTGCTGATATGCGAGGACGGACGGGTCGTCCTGACGGGCCTGGCGGCGGGCGCGGCCGAGGAGGCCCTGTGCGGGTACGACCCGGTCCCGGCGCCCGAGCCCGCATCGGACGCCGGGGACGTCGGGGACGCCGGTACCGGCCCCGGATGGGGCGGAGCCCCGCCGCCCTTACCGCCCCCGCCGGCCCACGGCCCCCCGCCCGCCGCGCCCCCGGCCGGGGAGCCGGTGTACGCGCCCCTCGTGGCGCCCGGGTACGACACCGGACCGCGCTACTCCGACCACATCGTCCCGGAGCCCGTGCGGCCCCCGCAGGACCGGGCCGCCGCGGAAGCCGACGCCCGCGCCGGAACCATCGCGGCCTACCGGGCCGGGACCCGGGCCGCCGCCGCCAAGGTGGAGCGGGACCGGGGCGAGCGCGGGCCGGTGGTGGTGCCGCAACTGCCGCCGACCGGGGCCAACCTGCCGCAGGAGTACGCGTACCCGTACGGCGGGCCGGACACCGCCGCTCCGGCGCCCTGGCACGGCGCCACCCCCCGCCGCCCCGCCGAACCGGAGCCGCAGCAGGAGCTCGGGCCGGAGGCGGAGCACGAGCCGGAGGCGTACGGGCAGGAGCCGTATGAGCCGGAGCCGTACGGGCAGGAGCCGTACGGGCAGGAGCCGTACGAGCCGGAGGCGTACGGGTCGCAGCCGGATCAGGAGCCGCGGCCGGAGTGGGCGGGCCGGCCGCAGTCGGAGTGGCCCGCGGGGCCCGGAGCACGGGCCGGCGCGCTGCCCGAGCCGGCCCGCCCCGCCCTGCCCGCCCGGCTCGCCCTCCCGCAGGGCTACCACCAGGCCGACGCGCCCGCAGCCCCTACCCCCGCCCCCGCCGCACCGCCCGCCGTCCCCGGCCCACCCCCGGCCACCCCGGACCGGCCCCGTCCGCTCCCGTCCCCGCGGGCCGTCCCGGCCGGAGCGGCCGCCGGCGCCTGGGGCGGCGGCCCGCGCACCGGCCTCGACGCCGAGCGGGCCCGCCAGACCCGGATGGCCGTCGTCGGCCCCGTCACCGAGCGCTGGGCGCCGGAGCAGGCCGGTCCCGTCCACGGCCACTGGCAGCTGGCCGCGCTCGTCGGCCCCGCCACCGACCTGTGGGCCCTCGGCGCCCTGCTCTACCGCGCGGTGCAGGGACACGCCCCGTACCCCGAGGACAGCGTCGCCGAACTGGTCGAGATGGTCTGCGCGGAGCCGCCCGCCTTCGCCGAGGAGTGCGGCCCGCTGCGCCCCGTCGTGGAGTCGCTGCTGCGCCAGGACCCCACCGAGCGGCCCGATTTCGAGGAGCTGCGCGGCTGGCTGCGCTCCCTCGTGCGCTCCGCCCCGGAGCCCGACGGGGACCTGGCGGTGCTGCCGGTACCGGAGCCGGATCCCACCCGGCTGCCCGTCGTCCGCCGGCGCGGCGACCTGCACGGCCGCCACCGCAACCCCGTCGCCCCCCGGGGGCCGCGTTCCCTCGGCCGGACCCTGCTGGTCGGCGTCCTGGCCCTGCTGGCCGCCGCCGTCGCCTACGCGATGCTGTTCATGCCGCGTTCCGCCGGTACCGGTGAGCAGCGGGGCCGGCAGCCCACGGCCGCGCAGAGCCCCGCCCGCCCGAGCCCGTCCGGCTCCGCCCCCGGCGCGGCGACCCCGGGCCGCAGCCCCTCCGGGACCCCCGCCGGAACCCCGCAGTCCAAGCCCGCCCATCAGCCGAACGCCCCCGAGGGCTACACCCTGGAGCGGGACCCGGAGCACTTCACGGTCGCCGTCCCCCAGGGCTGGACCCGCCGGAGCATCAACGAGGCCGGCCAGGTGCGCTACACGCAGGGCGCGTTCACCCTGGTCGTGGTCCCGGGCCGGGACCGGGTCGAGGGCAACCCGGACCCGAAGGCCTACCAGCAGGACAAGGAGCCGGAGCTGTCCCCGTACCGCAACTCCACCTGGGCGGAGTCGGGGGACGTCAAGAGCACCACGGTCGCCGGTCAGTTGCGCGTCACCGGCCGCTACACCTGGATCGACTCGACGGGCCGGTCCGTCCTGGCCCGCAACTTCGTCGTCGCCCTCGGGGGCAGCTACCACGTCGTCATGGTGACCGGCCCGAAGGACGAGGAGGACAAGGTCACCGACGTCTTCGAGAAGGCCACGGCGAGTTACCAGGCGGGTGGCTGACTGGATGTCAGTACGGCGATTGCGTCACAGTGCTGTCTCACCGGCCCCGCGCGGTTCCGGCAGCGCCCGCAGGCTCCGTAATCTGGCCCGGAGAGTACAGAGCGGCGGGAATTCGTGGAACAGCAGACAGGCGCGGGTGCGGTGCTCGCGGGCCGGTACAGGCTCGTCGATCCCATCGGCAGCGGCGGCATGGGCAAGGTGTGGCGCGCGCACGACGAGCTGCTGCACAGGACCGTGGCGGTCAAGGAACTGACGGCGGGTCTGTACGTGGCCCAGGCCGATCGGGAAGTCCTGCACGCCCGCACGCAGAAAGAGGCCCGGGCCGCGGCCCGGATCCAGCACCCGGCGGTCGTCACCGTCCACGACGTGCTGGAACACGACGACCGGCCGTGGATCGTCATGGAGTACATCGACGGCCCCTCCCTCGCGGAGGCCGCCAAGGCGGCCGGGCGCATCGAGCCCCGCGAGGCGGCCCGGATCGGCCTGCACGTGCTGGGCGCCCTGCGCGCCGCGCACGCGGTCGGCGTGCTGCACCGCGACGTGAAGCCGGGCAACGTGCTGCTGGCCAAGGACGGCCGGGTGCTGCTGACCGACTTCGGGATCGCCGCGATCGAGGGCGACTCGTCGATCACGCGCACCGGCGAGCTCGTCGGCTCCATCGACTACCTGGCTCCGGAGCGGGTCACCGGCGGTGCCCCCGACCCCTCCTCCGACCTGTGGTCGCTGGGCGCGACCCTGTACACGGCGGTCGAGGCCCGCTCGCCGTTCCGGCGGACCTCGCCCATCTCCAGCCTCCAGGCGGTCGTCAACGACGAGCCGCCCGTCCCGCGCCAGTCCGGCCCCCTCGGCCCGGTCATCACCGCGCTCCTGCGCAAGGACCCGGCCCAGCGGCCCTCGGCCGCCGAGGCAGAGCGGATGCTGATCGAGGCGATGGAGGGCCGCGAGCCGAAGGCGGCGCAGGCGTACGTGCCCACGCGCGCGGTCACCGCCGAGGAGCGGGCGCCCGCCCGGTCCGCCGAGCCCGCGCGGCCGGAGCCGGCCGTTCCCGCCCAGACCACCGCGCTCCGGGAGTCCCCCGGGGCCCCCGCCGGGCGTCCGTCCGGGCGGCTCAAGCGGGCCGCCGCCGTGGCCCTGGTGGCGGCGCTGCTCGGCGGCGGCGGGGTGTTCGGGGTGCTCAAGTACCTCGACGGCCAGGGCGAGGGGGTCCAGGACGAAGGCTCCGCCGACAAGGCGGTGAGCGCCCCGGACCGTTCGGGACCGGGCGACGACGGCAAGGCGGGCGCCGCGGTGGCGACCCCGCCGGCCGGTTTCGTCAAGGTGGAGGACCCGGCGGGCTTCTCGCTGTTCGTCCCGGTGGGCTGGAAGCGCCAGATGGACGGCAACCAGATCGACTACACCCCCGACAACGGCCGTCACCTCATCCGGATCGCCATCGACACCACCCCCGACTACGCGAACCCGTACATGCACCTCCTCGACATGGAGAAGCAGCTCAAGGAGCGCATGGACTACAAGCGCGAGGTGCTGGACCAGAACAGCTTCCGGGACACCACCCGGGCCGGGCTGTGGGACTTCTCCTGGACCGAGAAGGCGCCCCACGCGGGCCCGCGCCGGGCCATCGAGCAGATGTACGTCAGCCCGGACAACACCGAGTACGCGGTGTACATGTCCGGTCCGGCGAACGAGTGGGCCAAGATCCGCCAGCAGTTCGACACGGTGCTCACCGGCTGGCAGCCCCCGGCGAAGAAGGGCTGAGGCGGGCCGGGCGGAGGTGTCCGCGAAGGGTGTGCCGGAGGGTGCGGCGGAGGGCGCGCCGGAGGGGGCGGCGGACCGCCCGCGGGGCCGCCCGGCGCAGTGATCGCGCCACTCCCCGCCGATCGCGCCAGCGATCACTGGCAGACTTGGCAAAATACGGTTACCCACGGGTACCCAAAGGCCCGCGGGCGGCATACGCTCACCGCCATGACGGACTCGCAGGCCCCCGCCGCCCCCCTCCGCACCGCACCGCAGCCCACCAACCCGGTCGCCCCGGTCCCGGCCGGCGCCCGCACCGCCGCCGACGTGGTGACCCCCGAACTGGTCACCCGGCTGACCCGCGGAGTGATCGGCTCCGGGCGGACCGCCAACCACACCCCCTTCACCGGGGACAAGCTGGCGGACCTCCCCGAAGCGACCCCCGAGGACGTGGCCACCGCCTTCACGAAGGCCCGCGCCGCCCAGAGCGCCTGGGCCGCGGTGCCCGTCCGGCGGCGGGCGGCCGTGCTGCTGCGCTTCCACGACCTGGTCCTCGCCCGCCAGAGCGAGGTCCTCGACCTCATCCAGCTGGAGACCGGCAAGGCGCGCCTGCACGCCCACGAGGAGGTGCAGGCCGTCGCCGTCGCCGCCCGCCACTACGGCCGCAAGGCGCCCGCCTACCTGCGCCCCAAGGGCCACACGGGTGCCATGCCGACCCTCACCAAGGTCACCGAGCTGCGCCAGCCGCGCGGGGTCGTCGGGCAGATCGCCCCCTGGAACTACCCCCTCGAACTGTCCGTCGGCGACGCCCTGCCCGCCTTCGTCTCGGGCAACGCCGTCGTCATGAAGCCGGACACCGAGACCGCGCTGACCGCCCTGTGGGCCCGTGACCTGCTGATCGAGGCCGGGCTGCCCGCCGAGGTCTTCCAGGTCGTCCTCGGCGAGGGCCCGGTCGTCGGCCCCGAGGTGGTCCGGCACGCCGACTACGTCTCCTTCACCGGCTCCACCCGTACCGGCCGCGAGGTCGCCCAGGGCGCGGCCGCCCGCCTGGTCGGGGTCTCCCTGGAGCTCGGCGGCAAGAACGCCATGCTCGTCCTGGCCGACGCCGACGTGGAGAAGGCCGCCGCGGGAGCCGTCCGCGCCTGCTTCTCCTCCGCCGGCCAGCTCTGCATCTCCATCGAGCGGCTCTACGTACACGCCTCGATCGCCGACGCGTTCGTCGAGCGCTTCGCCGCCCGCACCAAGGCCATGCGGCTCGGCCACGCCCTCGCGTACGGGGCCGACATGGGATCCCTCGTCGGGACGCGTCAGCTGGAGACCGTGCAGCGGCACGTGGACGAGGCCGTCGCCAAGGGCGCCGCCCTCGTCGCCGGCGGTACCGCCCGTCCCGACATCGGCCCCCTCTTCTACGAACCCACCATCCTCGACGGGGTCGAGGCCCCCATGGCGGTCTGCGCCGAGGAGACCTTCGGCCCGGTCGTCTCGATCTACCGGTTCACCGACGAGGACGAGGCCGTCGCCCAGGCCAACGCCACCCCCTACGGCCTCAACTCCAGCGTCTGGACCAAGGACGCCCGCCGCGGTCACGCCGTCGCCGCCCGCCTGCGCACCGGCACCGTCAACATCAACGACGGCTACGCCCCCGCCTACGGCAGCGCCCAGTCCCCCATGGGCGGCATGAAGGAGTCCGGCCTCGGCCGCCGCCACGGCTCCGAGGGGATCCTCAAGTACACCGAGGCGCAGACCGTGGCCCACCAGCGGCTGCTGCCGATGGCGCCCTCGCTGGGCATGGACGACGCGAAGTACGCGGAGTTCATGACCCGCAGCCTCAAGGTGATGAAGGCCCTCCGCTTCCGCTAGGCCCGGCCCGCCGGCGCCCGACCCTCCGATTCAGACACGATCGCCCGGGAGGCACACGCAGTGTCGTACGACTACGACGTCATCGTCATCGGATCGGGCTTCGGAGGGTCGGTCTCGGCGCTGCGGCTCACCGAGAAGGGCTACCGGGTCGGCGTCCTGGAGGCCGGACGCCGCTTCACCCGCGAGAGCCTGCCCCGCAACAGCTGGGACCTGCGCAACTACCTGTGGGCGCCGGCCCTCGGGCTGTACGGGATCCAGCGCATCCACCTCCTCGGCAACGTGATGGTGCTCGCGGGCGCCGGGGTGGGCGGCGGCTCGCTCAACTACGCCAACACCCTGTACGTGCCGCCCACCGCCTTCTTCGAGGACCGGCAGTGGGCGTCCATCACCGACTGGCGCGAGGAGCTCGCCCCGTACTACGAGCAGGCCAAGCGGATGCTCGGCGTGCGCCTCAACCCGACGCTCACCCCCTCCGACGTCCACCTCAAGGCCGCCGCCGAGAAGATGGGCGTGGGGGACTCCTTCCACATGGCGCCGGTCGGGGTGTTCTTCGGCGACGGCCGGGACGCCGACGGCGGGGCGCGGGTGCGGCCCGGGGAGCGGGTGCCCGACCCCTACTTCGGCGGCGCCGGGCCTTCCCGCACCTCCTGCACCGAGTGCGGGGAGTGCATGACGGGCTGCCGGCACGGGGCCAAGAACACCCTGAACGAGAACTACCTGCACCTGGCCGAGCGGGCGGGGGCCGTCATCCACCCCATGACCACCGTCACCGCGCTCGCCGAGCACCCGGACGGCGGCTACCGGGTCCGCACCGTGCCCACCGACCACCGCCGCACGGGCCGGGCCAAGGTGCTCCGGGCGCGCTACGTCGTCGTCGCGGCGGGCACCTACGGAACCCAGACCCTGCTGCACACCATGAAGGACCGGGGCGAACTGCCCCGGCTGTCGGACCGGCTCGGCGACCTCACCCGCACCAACTCCGAGGGCCTGGTCGGCGCCCAGACCGACGACCGCCGCTACCGCAGGCGGCACGGGGCCGACCGGACGGCGGACTTCACCCGGGGCGTGGCCATCACCTCCTCCGTGCACCCCGACGCCGACACCCACATCGAGCCCGTCCGCTACGGCAAGGGCTCCAACGCCATGGGGTTCCTGACCATCCTCCAGGTGCCCTACGGCCGCCACCGGGTCCGGGCCTGGTTCGCCCGCACCGCGAAGCACCCCGTGCAGCTGGCCCGCTCGCTGTCCAACCGCCGCTGGTCGGAGCGGACCATCATCGGTCTGGTCATGCAGTCCCTCGACAACTCGCTGACGACCTACCGCAAGCCCGGCGGCATCGGGAAAGGCCTGCTGACGGCCCGCCAGGGGCACGGCGCCCCCAACCCGGTGCAGATCGAGGAGGCCACCCGGGCCGCGACCCTGCTGGCCGAGGAGATCAACGGCTTCCCGGGCAGCAACGTCGGCGAACTGATGGGCACCCCGCTCACCGCGCACTTCCTCGGCGGCTGCCCGATCGGCGCCTCGCCCGAGGAGGGCGTGGTGGACCCGTACCACCGGCTCTACGGGCACCCGGGCATCTCCGTCGTCGACGGTGCGGCGGTCTCCGCGAACCTCGGGGTCAACCCGTCCCTGACGATCACGGCGCAGGCCGAGCGGGCGATGTCGTACTGGCCGAACAACGGCGAGGAGGACCCGCGGCCCGAGCAGGGCGCGGCGTACGTGCGTCTCGCGGCGGTGGAGCCGGCCCGGCCGGCCGTCCCGAAGGAGGCCTTCGGTGCGTTGCGGCTGCCCTTCCTGGCGGTCCCCGCGGTGCCCCCGAGGCAACCGGAACCCGAGCACTGACCGCGATGAGTACCGCGCTCCCCCTCCGAGCGCGGTACTCACCGCGGTACAAGAGTGGACAGGCGGTTGCCGGAGAAGGTTGTACCGGAATCCTTCCGGCAGGGGTGTGGTGTCGGTCACATGCCCAGGAGTGCAACTGTCGCCGGGGTCCGGCGGTCACAGGGGGCATGAGACAGCGCATCTCCCTGCCGGCCGCCTGCGGCCTGGTCGCCGCGGGGCTGGCCACCGCCATCACCCCCGCGTACGCCGCGGAACCCGTCCTCACGCTGACGGCTCCGGCCGCCCTCGCCCTCCCGCTCCACCCGGCCGCGGGCTCCCCGAAGCCGGTCGCCCTGGACGTGCGCCTGGACTATCCGGGCACCGCCGAGGGCATCGGCACCGAGGTCACCTTCACCGTCGACCTGACCAAGGTCGCGGGCGTGGCCTCGGTCCGGGAGGCGGCCGCCGGCGGGACCGGCCGGGCCGCCAAGTGCAAGCCCGTCGCGAGCACCCTCGTCTGCACCGAGCAGGGGGTGCGCCCCGGCTCCCGTCCCGGCGTCGTCCTGGAGGTCACCGCCGCGAAGGACGCCAAGAACAAGGACTCCGGCGAGATCCGGGTCACCGGCGCGGTCTCCGGGGCCACGGTGCGCTCCGCCGTCACCGCCGTCACGGTCGGCGGTCCCGACCTGGTCATGGGGGAGATGGCGCTCAAGCGGGACCCGAAGCCGGGCGAGAGCCAGCCGCTGCCCCTGGCCTTCTCCAACCGGGGCACGCAGTCCGCGAAGGGCGTCGTCCTGGAGCTGGAGGCCAGCCGCGGGATGGAGCTGGCCGAGCGGTACGACAACTGCGAGTACCGCACCACGCGCACCTCCACCACCGCGATCTGCACGGTCGACGGGGAGTTCGAGGCCGATGCCAGCTACGAGCTGGCGGGCGACAGCCCCCTGCACCTGAAGGCCACCGGTCACGCCCGCGCCGAGCTGCTCGGCTACGGGATCTACCCGGCCGCGGCCCCGGTGAAGACGGAGCAGGCGCAGACGGGCGCGGACGCGAAGCCCGGTGACCAGAGCGCGAAGGACCCCGCGGGCAAGACCCCCGGGACCGCAACGGGCACCGGTCAGGGCGCCGGCCGCAAGCTCACCGCCAAGAAGAGGGCCGCGGCCCTCACCCCGGCGCTGCGGGGTCCCGACCTCAACCCGGCCGACAACCGGCGCGAGTTCGACTTCGCCGTCCCGAACACCGCCGACCTCGCGGCCGAGCCCCTCGTCGTCAAGGGCAAGGCCGGCGCCACCGTCAAGGCCGCGGTCGCCGTGCGCAACCAGGGCCCGGCCTGGGTCTTCGACCCCCGCTCCACCACCCCGGCGGCCGTCGTGGACGTGGTGGTCCCGCCGGGCGTGAAGGTGCTCACGGCCCCCGCGGCGTGCCGCTCCGCCGGCACCGCGGCGGCGCCCCGCTACCTCTGCAGCACCGGTTCGTCGCTGCTGGAGTCCGAGAAGGCGGAGTTCCCCTTCGAGCTGCGGATCGACAAGGCCGTCCCGGACGCCCGCGGCGCCATCACGGTCGGCCGGCCCGGCCCCGGGGGCGAACCCCAGCGGCACCCCTTCGACCCGGTCCTGGCCAACAACCTGGCCACCATCACGGTGAACCCGAGCGGTCCCGCTCCGAGCCCCTCCGCGACGGCGCCGAAGCCGACCGCCTCGGCGTCGGCCTCCGCTTCGCCGTCGGCCACCCCGAGCGCCGGGACCACGCCGCCGAAGACCTCCTCGGGCGGCGGTCCGCTGGCCTCCACCGGCAGCACGGCGGGCCTGGTCGGCTTCGCGGGGGCCGCGCTGGTGGCCGCCGGGGGCGCGCTGTTCCTGGCCTTTCGTCGCCGAGGCGCGGGCCGCGCGTAGCGGAGCCGGACACGCGGAACGGCCGACCCGGGGCGTCCCCCGGGCCGGCCGTCCTCATGGGGTGACCGGGCTGCTGTCCCCTGCCGTCCGGTCACGCGAGGGAGCGAGGTCCCACGACGCGCGCCCTCGGGCGGCACGTCTCATCGCTCCCGTGGAGCCACGCGTGGTGCTGCGGACCCGCGCCTGGCTGACGCGGACTACACCCAGAACGAAGCCCGGTGGGGCCGGTCACGACCCGGACGGGTGACGAACACCCGTCAGACGCGGCCCCGGCACAGCTCCAGCAGGGTCATCGCGAGCGCGGTGCCGGGCTTGCCGAGGGCGTCGCTCCAGTGCGCGAGCACCTCCATCTCGCGTGAGAGGTGCACGCGGCGGCCCCCGGCGGCGATCCGGGCCTCCTGGATGACCGTGGACACGGCCGTCCGCTCCTGGATCAGCCCGATGATGCGGTCGTCGATGGCGTCGATCCGCTCGCGGCTGTCGGCGATGAGCTCTTCGGGGGTGGCGGCGGTGGTGATGACGGACATGTCGTTCTCTCCTCGTGGACGATCGGGGGAGGTCCGCCAGTCCCGCGGAACGCCAGAGCGCCCCGGTCCTGTCGGACCGGGGCGCTCTGGGAAGTCAGCGGCTCAAGCGAGCATCACGAAGACCCATGGCGACCGGACCGGCCGGTGCCATAGGTAAAGAGGAAGCTCAGCTGCTTGCGCATGGAACGGATTATTACCCTCCGGCCCACCCCCCGGTCAACCGGGCCCGCATCGTGAGACGGCCCGCGCGCGACCGGTGCGGATCCGGCAAGCGCTGTGAGCGGGGCGTCGCGGCGCGTCACGGCGGTGGGGGACTCGGATGGTGCGACAAAACGGCGGGTGCCGCCACCGGTAGAATCGACAAAACAGCCACCCTCTTCCGCCGGAAGGCCTGCCCCGTGCCAGAAGCACCCTCCGCCGCCCACGACAGCGCCCCGGACACGGTTCTCGTCGTCGACTTCGGCGCCCAGTACGCCCAGCTCATCGCCCGCCGCGTCCGCGAGGCACGGGTCTACAGCGAGATCGTGCCCAGCACGATGCCCGTGGCCGAGATGCTCGCCAAGGACCCCAAGGCGATCATCCTCTCCGGCGGTCCGTCCTCCGTGTACGAGGAGGGTGCCCCGCGCCTGGACGACGCCCGCGCCCTCTTCGAGGCCGGCGTCCCCGTCTTCGGCATGTGCTACGGCTTCCAGCTGATGGCGACCACCCTCGGCGGCACCGTCGACAACTCCGGTGCGCGCGAGTACGGCCGCACCCCGCTGGCCGTCTCCAAGTCCGGCTCGACGCTCTTCGAGGGCACCCCCGAGAGCCAGTCGGTCTGGATGTCCCACGGCGACGCCTGCTCCGCCGCCCCCGAGGGCTTCTCCGTCACCGCGTCGACCGACGTCGTCCCGGTCGCGGCCTTCGAGAACGACGAGAAGAGGCTGTACGGGGTCCAGTACCACCCCGAGGTCATGCACTCCACGCACGGCCAGCAGGTGCTGGAGCACTTCCTCTACCGGGGCGCGGGCCTGTCCCCGACCTGGACCACCGGCAACATCGTCGAGGAGCAGATCGCGGCCATCCGCGAGCAGGTCGGCGACAAGCGCGCCATCTGCGGCCTCTCCGGCGGCGTGGACTCCGCCGTCGCCGCGGCCCTCGTGCAGAAGGCCATCGGCTCGCAGCTGACCTGCGTGTACGTCGACCACGGTCTGATGCGCAAGGGTGAGACCGAGCAGGTCGAGAAGGACTTCGTGGCCGCCACCGGCGTCCAGCTGAAGGTCGTCGACGCCCAGGAGCGCTTCCTGAACGCGCTGGCCGGCGTCTCCGACCCGGAGACCAAGCGCAAGATCATCGGCCGCGAGTTCATCCGCGTCTTCGAGCAGGCGCAGCTGGAGATCCTCCAGGAGGACGGCCCGGCGGTGGCCTTCCTGGTGCAGGGCACCCTGTACCCGGACGTCGTCGAGTCCGGCGGCGGCACCGGCACCGCCAACATCAAGTCCCACCACAACGTGGGCGGTCTGCCCGACGACATCGAGTTCGAGCTCGTCGAGCCGCTGCGCCAGCTGTTCAAGGACGAGGTCCGGATGGTCGGCCAGGAGCTCGGCCTGCCCGAGGAGATCGTCCAGCGCCAGCCCTTCCCCGGCCCCGGCCTCGGCATCCGCATCGTCGGCGAGGTCACCAAGGAGCGCCTGGACCTGCTGCGCGAGGCCGACGCCATCGCCCGCCACGAGCTCACCGCGGCCGGCCTGGACCGGGAGATCTGGCAGTGCCCGGTCGTCCTGCTCGCCGACGTCCGCAGCGTGGGCGTCCAGGGTGACGGCCGCACCTACGGCCACCCGATCGTGCTGCGCCCCGTCTCCTCCGAGGACGCCATGACGGCCGACTGGACGCGCATGCCGTACGAGGTCCTCGCCAAGATCTCCACCCGGATCACCAACGAGGTGCCGGACGTGAACCGCGTGGTCCTCGACTGCACGAGCAAGCCCCCGGGCACCATCGAGTGGGAGTAGTCCCACCCGTACCCCGCAGCGCGTGACGAAGCCGCCGTTCCCCTCGGGGGCGGCGGCTTCGCCGCGTGTATGGCCTCTTCGGGCGGGCGCCGGTACCTTGCGCCGCGACCTTGGGAGTCTGGAGGAGCTGACATGGCCGAGCGGCCCGTACCCGTGCCCGTCGAGCGGCTCGGCTTCGCGATGCCGCCGGTCTTCGCCACCGCCGGGGAGACCCGCGCCCACCGCAAGGCCCGGCTCGCCGAGGGGCTGCGGCTGCTGGGGCGGCTCGGGTACGAGGACGGGGTGGCCGGCCAGGTCTCCGTACGGGACCCGGAGTTCGAGGACTGCTACTGGGTGAACCCCTTCGGGCGGGCCTTCGGCGCCCTCACCCCCGACGACCTGCTGCTGGTCGACGGGGAGGGGCGGGTGCTCCGCGGGGAGCGGCGCGTGAACCAGCTGGCGTTCGCCGTGCACGCCGCCGTCCACCGGGAACGGCCGGGCGTGGTGGCGGTCGTGCGCACGCAGGGCCCGTACGGCAGGGCGCTGGCCTGCCTCGGGGAACTGCTGGCCCCCATCACCGAGGAGGCCTGCGCCTTCTACGAGGACCACGCGCTGCTCGACGAGTTCGCGGGCGCGGAGGACCCGGCGCGGATCGGGCGCGCGCTCGGCCCGTACAAGGCGCTGGTCCTGCGCAACCGCGGGCTGCTGACCGTCGGGGACTCGGTGGAGGCGGCGCTGTGGTGGTTCCTCGCGGCGGAGCGGGCCGCGCAGGTGCAGCTGATCGCGCGGGCGGCCGGGAAGCCGGTGCCCATCGACCACCGCAGCGCCGTGGCCACGCGCGGGCGCTTCGGCTCGGACCTGGCCGCGTGGGTGAGCTACCAGCCGCTGCGGGAGGCGCCCGGAGGGGTGGCGTCAACATCATGAACGGTTAATCACCTGCTCTGACATCGTGCGCAATCCGGAGCACTGCCGCAGTGGTGCACAATTCGCTGGCATTGCACCGGAGTTCAGAGAGGCGGCACGCACGTGGCTGTCCAAGAGATCCCTCGAAGCACCCACGGCGGCGGCTGCACCTGCGACGACTGCCCCCACGGAGCCCGGGAGGGCCACCGCCGGGCGGTGGCCGCCTTCCTGGAGAAGCGCGACGAGTTCGCCGCCGGACACGGGGTCCCGGCCGCCGTGGCCCACTCCCTCGGCGCCTCCCGCCAGTGGGTTTCCGACGAACTGACCCTGTCCGCCCGCACGGTCGCCGACCGGGGCCGGGAGGCCGGGCACTCCTGGCTGTACCTGCTCTCCCGGCGGGCCGTCCTCGTCCTGTGGATCGCCGCCGGCGTCCTGCTGGTGGTGCAGGTCGGCACCGCCCTCGGCACCGGCTGGTCCACCGCCCGCACCGCCGGGCTCCTCGCCGCCGTGGTGCTCGCCGGGCTGCTCACCCTCGCCGCGCGGGCCCAGTCGCTGCGCGGAGGGCTGCTGGCCCCGCTGGTCGGCGAGGACAACCGGCTGTCCACCTCCAAGGCGGTCCCGGCGGCCTGGCTGGTGCTGACCTCCTTCGCCGCGCTGCTGCCCGCGCTGCGCCTGGCGGCCTCCTCGCCCGGCCCCGACCGGGACGCCCTCTACGCCGGGCTCTCGCTGGGCCGGGCGCTGCCCCTCCTCGCGGTCCTCGGCCTGACCTCCGGGGTCGCGGTGCTGGTGCGCCGGGTGGTCTCCGTACGGATCATGGGGCAGCGGCTCCAGAAGCTGCCGGCGGACCGCCCCTCCGGGGCCGACCTGCTCACCGACGACGCGGGCCGGGGGAGCTTCACCGACGCCCAGTACGTGCTGGTCTCCACGGTGGTGCTGGCCTACGCGGCGGTGTCGCTGGCCCGCTTCCCGGACCGGCTGCCGCGGCTGCCGTGGTCGCTGGCGATGCTGGTGGCGCTGTCGGCCGTGGTCTACCTGGCGGCCAAGTACGCCGAGGGGAGCCGTCCGCTCGTGCTGTCGGTGGTGCGCAGACGGGAGCCCGGGGACCTGGACGCCGCCGTCCGCCCCGGGGACGACATCGAGATCCGGGGCGTGGGCTTCGTACCGCCCGGGGCGCAGACCCCGGAGATGCTCGCCCGGCTGGTGGTGCGGATCGGGGCCGTCCACGTCCACGTGCCGCTGGTTCCGGTGGCGGGCGGATTCACCAATCCCTCGGACGCGGTGCTGACCGTTCCGGTGCCGGCGGAAGTGGAACCGGGGCGCACCGAGGTCCAGGTGGTGACCGCCGCAGGGGTGGAATCGAACCGCTACGCCATCGACGTGGCCGAGTGAACGGGGTACACATGGGGCGTGACCCGAACTGACGTGCCTTCCGGGAAGCGGATCTCCGTTCTCCAGGAGACGGCCTCCCGCCACGCGCTCCTCCCCCTGCGGATCTTCCTCGGCGTGACCTTCGTGTACGCGGGGCTCGACAAGCTCACCGACCCCGCCTTCCTCTCCGCGACCGGTACCGGCTCCATCGGCGAGATCATGCGCGGGGTGCACGACACCGCCGCCGTCCCGGCCCTGGTCGACCTGGCACTGAAGGCGCCCGTCGGCTTCGGCATCGCCATCGCGATCGGTGAGATCCTCGTCGGCCTCGGCGTCCTCGCCGGACTGCTGACCCGGATCGCGGCCGCCGGCGGGGCGTTGATCTCCCTCAGCCTGTGGCTCACGGTGTCCTGGGCGGTCACCCCGTACTACTACGGCAACGACCTGATCTACCTGATGGCCTGGACCCCGCTGGTCATGGCCGGGGCGCCCTACCTGTCGCTGGATTCCCTGCGCCGGTCGCGCTGATCCCGGCGCACCGCGTGGGTGACCAGCCCGACCAGCGCGGCGAGCGTGAGGCCGCCGACGGCCATCGGGACGACCAGGTACCACGGCAGGTCGGTCTCACCGGTCGCGTCGAGCAGGTACAGCCCGCCGACGGCGGTCAGCACCAGCCCCGCCAGCAGCCTTCCCGGCTGGAACTCATGACGCCGCACGGGCCACCTCCACCTGTCCCACACCCGCGTCCAGGTGCAGCTCGATCGTCCCGCCGGCCTCGGTGCCGACGGCGGGGGGCAGGCTCGCCCGCCGGGTCTCTCCGCCGCTCTTGATGCGGACGTCGGGGCCGCCCTCCCCGGGGAACTGGATGTCGCCGAGCCGGATCGACACGTCGGCCAGCGCCGTGACCTCCCGGGGCACGACGACCTTCAGCCGGCCCGCGTCGATGGCGGCGCGGACGGAGACGGTGGTGCCCTTCGGGACGTCCAGACGGCTCAGGTCCAAGGTGGCCAGCCCCGTGCCCGAGCGGTACTCGGGCCGGACGTCGGCCACCGCCGCCGGGCGCCAGTCGGCGTTGTGCCAGTCGGTGCCGATCTCGCGCGGCAGGGCGACCGACCCCGCGAGGAGCCCGGCGGTGATCAGGGACAGCAGGACCGTGCCGAAGCCGGTGCGCCCCTTGACGGAGCTGACGGCCAGCCCCAGCCCGAAGACGGCCAGCGCCGCGGCGAACCCCACCTGGAGGGCGTGCCCGAGCGTGCTGCCGTGCCACACCGAGGCGGTGGCGCCGCCCCCGGCCAGCAGGGCCAGCACGAACACCCGGCCCCCGATGCCGCCGCGCGACCGCTGCGCGGCGCCGTTCGCGCGCGGCTCGGCCGGGGCGCTGCCCGTCCTCGTCGGCCCGTCCTCGTCGTCCGGGCCCCACAGGTACCCGGTCGTGCCGACCGGGCCGGTGGTGCCGTCCTTGACCAGCGGGTCCCGCCACCAGGACGGGCTGCCGGGCACGGGCGGCGCCTGCGTCTCCGGCGGCGCGGGCCGGTGCGGGGCGGGCCGGTGCGGGGCGGGGGTCTCCGCCTCCGCCTCGGGAGCCTGCCGGTGGCGCTGCGACCAGTACGAGGCCGCGCCGAGCGCCAGCATGACCAGGACCGAGAAGGCCCCCAGCACCCCGTTGTCCATCATCGACAGGAACAGGGCGCAGCCGACCAGGGCGCTGAACACCGCCGCCAGGGTGGAGCCCTCCACCCGGCCGGTCAGCAGCTTCTTGCCCTCGCTGTCGTCCTCGGCCTCCAGCGGGAGCAGCAGCCACGCGAACCCGTAGAAGATCAGGCCGACGCCGCCGGTGACGGCGAGCACGCCCAGCACGATCCGGAACACCACCGGGTCCAGCCCGAAGTACCGGCCGAGGCCGCCGCACACGCCCGCGAGGACCTTGTCGTGCCTGCTGCGGCGCAGGGGAGGGCGGTCGGCCGGGGCGGGTGCCCCGGGAGCCTCTCCCGGAGTTCGTCCGGGGGGACCCCCGTGCGGAGCGTCGTGTACGTCGGTCATGGGTCCATGGTGACGGCCCGCCCGGCGCCGCGGCACCGGGTCCGACCCTGGCGCAACCCTGATATCCCCCCGGAGGAACTGGGGGACCGCCCTGATGCCGCGTCCCGCCCGCGCGTGTGACCCTTGGTGTCATGCCCGTAGCCGCCGCACCCAGACCCCCGCACGCGCCCGACAGCGAGGAAGTCCCCCAGCGCAAGCTCTACCGCAGCGCCGACGGCCGGATGCTCGGCGGCGTCGCCCGTGGCCTCGCCGGCCACCTCGGGCTGCCGGTGATCTGGGTCCGGCTCGCCTTCCTCGGCATGTTCATGTTCGGGGACGGGCTGGGGGTGCTGCTGTACGCGGCGTTCTGGGTGTTCGTCCCGCTCGGTGTGGGCGGCAGCACCGGACACCACTCCTTCTTCGAGGTCCTGCCCGACGGCACCCGGCGCCTGCGCAAGCCCGACAAGGGGGCGGTGTCCGGACTGGTCGCGCTGGCCGTCGGCGCGGGCATCTTCTTCTCCCAGCTCAGCGTCGGCGGCGCCAACGGCCGCTACATCTGGCCGACGCTGCTCGTCGGGGCCGGCGTGGTCCTCGTCTGGCGGCAGGCCGACAACGCCCGCCGCGCCCACTGGAGCGCCGCCGCCGGACGCAACGCGCGCCTGCTCCAGGGCGCCCGCGCGCTGGCCGGAGTGGTCCTCGTCGGCATGGGCCTGACCGTGTTCATCGTCGTACGGGGCTCCGCGGCCCAGCTCGGCAACGTCCTCACCGCCACCCTCGCCGTCCTCGTCGGCGTCGCCCTGCTCGCCGGCCCCTGGCTGATCCGGATGACCCAGGACCTCTCCGAGGAACGCCTGATGCGCATCCGCGCCCAGGAGCGCGCCGAGGTCGCCGCCCACGTCCACGACTCGGTGCTGCACACCCTCACCCTGATCCAGCGCAACGCCGAGGACGTCGGCGAGGTCCGCCGCCTCGCCCGCGCCCAGGAACGGGAGCTGCGCAACTGGCTCTACAAGCCCGAGGGCACCGGCAAGGACGAGGCCGAGGAACCGGCCACCCTCGCGGATGCCGTGAAGAAGGCGGCCGCCGAGGTCGAGGACCACCACGGCGTCCCCATCGAGGTCGTCGTCGTCGGGGACTGCCCGCTCGACGACAGGCTCGGCGCCCAGGTCCAGGCCGCGCGCGAGGCGATGGTCAACGCCGCCAAGTACGGTGGCGACGGGGGCCCGGTGCAGGTGTACGCGGAGGTCGAGGGCCGCACGGTGTTCGTGTCCGTACGGGACCGCGGTCCGGGATTCGACATCGACGCGGTACCGGACGACCGCATGGGCGTACGAGAATCGATCATCGGCCGGATGCAGCGCAACGGCGGGACCGCACGGCTGCGGTCCGCGCCCGACGGCGGCACGGAAGTCGAGCTGGAGATGGAGAGGGCGGCATGACCACCGAGGACAGCGCTGTGAGCGGGACCGAGACCAGGCGGGTGCGGGTCGTGCTCGTCGACGACCACCGGATGTTCCGCGCCGGGGTCCAGGCGGAGATCGGGGAGACCGCCCGGACCGGGGTGGAGGTCGTCGGCGAGGCGGCCGACGTGGACCAGGCCGTCACCGTCATCACCGCCACCCGCCCCGAGGTGGTGCTCCTCGACGTGCACCTGCCCGGTGGCGGCGGGGTCGAGGTGCTGCGGCGCTGCGCCCCGCTGATGACGGCGGCCGAGAACCCGGTGCGCTTCCTGGCCCTGTCGGTGTCCGACGCCGCCGAGGACGTCATCGGCGTCATCCGCGGCGGTGCCCGCGGCTACGTCACCAAGACCATCACCGGCGCCGACCTGGTGCACTCCGTCTACCGGGTCCAGGACGGCGACGCCGTGTTCTCGCCCCGGCTGGCCGGCTTCGTGCTCGACGCCTTCGCCTCCACGGACGCGCCGCCGGTCGACGAGGACCTGGACCGGCTCACCCAGCGCGAGCGCGAGGTGCTGCGGCTGATCGCGCGCGGGTACGCGTACAAGGAGATCGCCAAGCAGCTGTTCATCTCGGTCAAGACCGTCGAGTCGCACGTCTCCGCGGTGCTCCGCAAGCTCCAGCTCTCCAACCGGCACGAGCTGACCCGCTGGGCCACCGCCCGCCGCCTGGTGTGAGCCCGCCCGCCCGGCCCCCGCGATGTGATCCACACCGCAGGGGCCGGGGGCAACCGCCGGGGCGCGCGGCGGACTCTTGGGTGGCGTGATGAGCCTGACGGGGACCCCCCTCTTCGCGGCGGTGGTCGCCCTGACCGTGATAGCCGTCGTCCTGCCGCTGGCCGTGTGGAGCAAGGTGCGCGGCCCCGCCGTGGCACGCCTCGCCGTGCGCGGCACGATGGTGGTCTTCGCCCAGACCACGGCCGTGGCCCTGGTGTTCGTCGCCATCAACCGCGACATGAACTTCTACGCCAGCTGGGGCGACCTGTTCGGCACCGGGAAGTACGTCACCGCCGCCCCCGACCTCGGCGCCGACGGCCTCGGCGGCAAGAAGGCCGAGGAGGTCAAGGCCGAGCCGAAGGTGCGGCAGAAGTTCGAGCCGGTCGAGGGCCTCGGCGGGCGCGTGCAGAAGACCGAACTGGACGGCGGGATCTCCGGGGTCAAGGGCGACGTCATGGTGTGGCTGCCCCCGCAGTACGACGAACCGGCCTACAAGGACAAGAAGTTCCCGGTGGTCGAGCTCATCCCCGGCATCCCCGGCACGGGCAAGTCCTGGTTCCAGGGGCTCAAGGCGCACGAGGTGCTGGAGCCGTTGATGAAGCAGGGCAAGGTGCAGCCCTTCATCCTCGTCTCCCCGCGCGCCATGCTGCTGGGCAACGCCGACACCGGCTGCGCCAACCTTCCCGGCAAGGTCAACGCCGACAGCTGGTTCAGCGTCGACGTCCGCAAGATGGTCACCGACAACTTCCGGGCCTCGGACGAGGCCCGCACCTGGGGCGTGGCCGGGTACTCGGCCGGCGCGTACTGCGCGGCCAAGCTGGCGGTGCTGCATCCCGACCGCTACAGCGCGGCCGTGTCCCTCTCCGGGTACAACGACCCCGGCCAGGAGCCCTCGTCGCTGGTCGCGAAGGATCCCGAGCTGCGCCGCACCCACAACCTGAAGAACCTCCTCCAGGCCGCCCCCACCCCGCCGGCGGTCTCGCTGTGGATGTCGGGGGCGGACCAGGACGGCTACCTGTCCGGCATGGACCTCAAGGGGCTGGCGAAGAGCCCGACCGCGGTCCACGCGGAGAAGGTGACCGGCGGCCACAACCTGGAGTCCTGGTCGAAGCAGATCCCGCAGACCTTCGACTGGTTGAGCAAGACGGTCAAGGCGCCGTAGCCGGAGGCGGAGCCGGAGCCGCCGGGGCCGGAGCCGCCGGGGCCGCTACGCCGGGGCCGCTACGCCGGGCGGGAGGCGCCGGCCCACGGCATCGAGTCCACCGGCGCGAGGCGGACCGTCGAGCCGGGGCGCGGGGCGTGGATCATCTGGCCGTTGCCGACGTACATGCCGACGTGGGTGACCCCGGAGTAGAAGAAGACCAGGTCCCCGGGGGCGAGCCCGTCCCGGGTGACGCGCTGCCCGGCGTTGATCTGGGTGTAGGTGGTCCGGGGCAGGGAGACCCCGGCCGACTTCCAGGCCGCCTGGGTCAGGCCCGAGCAGTCGTAGGAGCCCGGTCCGGTCGCGCCCCACACGTACGGCTTGCCGATCGCCGCGTACGCGAAGGCCACCGCCCGCGCGGCGCGGGAGCCGTCGGAGGGGGCCGCCGGGGCGGGGGTCCGGGCGCCGGGGACGCCCGCAGGTACGGGGGCGCCGCCCCCGGACCGGGCTTCGTAGGCGGCCCGTTCCTCGGCGGTGAGCCGGGCCAGGAGGCGCTGCGCGGTGGCGAGCCCGCCCTCGATGGCGGCCTTCTGCCCGGCCAGCTCGTCCCGCCGGGCCCGCAGGTCCGCGAGCTGCCCGGCGGCCTTCTCGCGCAGCTGCCCGACCTCGTCGAGGCCGCGCCGTACGGAGGCCACGTCGGCGGCGGTGCGGTCGCCGGCGCGGGTCAGGAGGGAGGCCCGCTCCAGGTAGTCCTGCGGGTCGGTGGCCATGGCCAGCTGCAGGGCCGGGCCGAGGCCGCCGCTGCGGTACTGGGTCGCGGCCACCGCGCCGAGCGAGCGGCGGGCGGTGTTGAGCCGCTCCTCCTTGCGGGCGGCCTCGTCGCGCAGGCCGGTCAGCGCGCGCTCGGCCTCGTCGGCCTTCACCTTCGCCCCGTTGTGCCGCTCCGTCGCCGCCTCTGCGTCCCCGTAGAGCCGGTCGACCTCCGCCTTGACCTGGGCGGGGGTGGGCTGGGGGTCGGCGTGCGAGGTGCCTTCGAAGGCGGTGGCGGTGGCAGCGCCCGCGAGGGCGAGGGTGGCGGCGGTCCGTACGGTGCCGCCGGAGAGCGGGCGCTGCCGGGGCTTTCGATGACTGGCCACGGGGGCCTCACGTCCTTCCGTCGGTCTTGGGGGAGGACGCTAAACCCCGAGGTAACGGGGCGATGACGAGTTGCTCCGAACTGGCCGTCTCCGACCGCGGATGACCGGGAAGGGGCGGGTCAGTGCCAGAGGACGGCGATAAAGATGTTGGCGACGGTCAGTCCGCCGACCGCCGCGAAGAGGCCCTTCTCCGCTCGCTCCTCGTCGCGCTTGACGTAGACGATCGCCAGGATCACGAAGAGGACCGCGAGCTTCACGCCGATCTTGACGTGGTCGAGGGGGGCGCCGTCACCCATCTCGCGGAAGCCCACCAACAGGACGCCGGTTATGAGCATGGTGAGCGCGCCGTGCAGCATCGCGGGCACGAAACGGGCGGTGCCGGCGCCCATGGCCTTCATCTGGGTGAGGAAACCGCCGAGGAGGGAGGCGATGCCGATGATGTGCAGGCCGACGAAAGCGTTGGTGAGGACAGTCATGCCGACGAGCGTACGGGGCGGCCCCGGAGCCCCCGACGGCGGTGTTCGGGCGACGGCCGGGGGCCGTACGGGACCTGCGTAGGGTGGCCTCATGACGCCCGCTCCCGCCGCCGAGCCGACCCATCCCGCCGCCGACCGGATCGAGCTGGCCGCGGTCCTCGCGGCGCTGGGCCACCCCGCCCGGCTGGAGATCGTCCGCAGGCTGGCGGCCGGCGAGGAGTCCTGCTGCGGGGACGTGGTCCCCGACCTGCCGCGCTCCAGCGTCACCCACCACATCAGGGCGCTGCGCGAGAGCGGCGTGATCCTCCAGCACCCGCGCGGCCGCAAGCACCTGCTCGCCCTGCGCCGCACGGACCTCGACGCGCGCTTCCCCGGGCTGCTGGACGTCGTGCTGCGGGCGGGCCGGCCGATGCCGCCCGAGGCGGTGGCGGAGCCGTGATCGAGCCCGGGACGGGCGCACTCCGGTTCAGCCGGGGCCCTCGCGCTCCCGTGCGGATTCCGACCGATTTTCCGGGGGCGGGACCGGCTGTCGGTCCCGGCCTCTAAACTCGGAAGGCGATGAGCAGCCTCTTTGACGACAGTTTCCTGGCGGACCTCACCCCCTCCGACGAGGTGCCGCCCCCGCCCGAGGACCACCCCGCCCCGGAGCCGGGCGCGGACGATCTCTTCGGGGGCCGGTTCGACGTGCCCCTGAGCGGGGACGCGTACTACCGGGACGGTGCCCCCCGGCCCGTCATCGACCCGGCGACTCTCCTGGACGGGCTCAACGAGCAGCAGGCCGCCGCCGTGGTGCACGCGGGCTCGCCGCTGCTGATCGTGGCCGGCGCCGGTTCCGGCAAGACCAGGGTGCTGACCCACCGCATCGGCCACCTGCTGTCCGCGCGGAACGTCCACCCCGGCCAGATCCTGGCGATCACCTTCACCAACAAGGCCGCCGGCGAGATGAAGGAGCGCGTCGAGGGACTCGTCGGCCCGCGCGCCAACGCCATGTGGGTCTCGACCTTCCACAGCGCCTGCGTACGGATCCTGCGCCGCGAGTCGAAGCGGCTCGGCTTCACCTCCTCGTTCTCGATCTACGACGCGGCCGACTCGAAGCGCCTGATGGCGCTCGTCTGCCGCGACCTGGACCTGGACCCGAAGAAGTTCCCGCCGAAGTCCTTCAACGCCAAGATCTCGAACCTCAAGAACGAACTGATCGACGAGGACGCCTTCGCGGCGCAGGCCGCCGACGGCTTCGAGAAGACCCTGGCCCAGGCCTACGCGATGTACCAGGGCCGGCTGCGCGAGGCCAACGCCCTCGACTTCGACGACATCATCATGACCACCGTCCACCTGCTGCAGGCCTTCCCGGACGTGGCCGAGCACTACCGGCGCCGCTTCCGCCACGTGCTGGTCGACGAGTACCAGGACACCAACCACGCCCAGTACACCCTCGTGCGCGAGCTCGTCGGCCCCGGCTACCCGGACCTGCCGCCCGCCGAACTGTGCGTGGTGGGCGACGCCGACCAGTCGATCTACGCCTTCCGCGGCGCGACGATCCGCAACATCCTCCAGTTCGAGGAGGACTACAAGGACGCGACCACGATCCTGCTGGAGCAGAACTACCGCTCCACGCAGACGATCCTGTCCGCGGCCAACGCCGTCATCGAGCGCAACGAGAACCGCCGCGCGAAGAACCTGTGGACCCAGGCCGGCTCCGGCGCGGTGATCACCGGCTACGTCGCGGACACCGAGCACGACGAGGCCCAGTTCGTCGCCGACGAGATCGACCGGCTCACCGACGCCGGCGACGCCAAGGCCGGCGACGTGGCGATCTTCTACCGGACCAACGCGCAGTCGCGCGTGTTCGAGGAGATCTTCATCCGCGTCGGACTGCCCTACAAGGTCGTCGGCGGCGTCCGGTTCTACGAGCGCAAGGAGGTCCGGGACGTCCTGGCCTACCTGCGCGTCCTGGCGAACCCCGAGGACAACGTCCCGCTCCGGCGCATCCTGAACGTGCCCAAGCGCGGCATCGGCGAGCGGGCCGAGGCGATGATCGACGCGCTCGCGCTGCGCGAGAAGATCACCTTCCCGCAGGCCCTGCGCCGCGTGGACGAGGCCTTCGGCATGGCCGCCCGCTCCACCAACGCCGTCAAGCGGTTCAACGTGCTGATGGAGGAGCTCCGGACCATCGTCGACTCCGGCGCCGGCCCGGCCGTGGTTCTGGAGGCGGTCCTGGAGCGCACGGGGTACCTCGCCGAACTCCAGGCGTCGACCGACCCGCAGGACGAGACGCGCATCGAGAACCTCCAGGAACTCGCCGCCGTGGCCCTGGAGTTCGAACAGGCCCGCGACGAGTCCAACCCCGGCACCCTGGCCGAGTTCCTGGAGCAGGTCGCGCTCGTCGCCGACTCCGACCAGATCCCCGACGAGGACGAGGACGGCAGTGGCGTCATCACACTGATGACCCTGCACACCGCCAAGGGCCTGGAGTTCCCGGTGGTCTTCCTGACGGGCATGGAGGACGGGGTCTTCCCGCACATGCGCGCGCTCGGGCAGACCAAGGAGCTGGAGGAGGAGCGCCGCCTCGCCTACGTCGGCATCACGCGCGCCCGCGAGCGGCTGTACCTGACCCGCTCCGGCATGCGCAGCGCCTGGGGCACCCCCTCGTACAACCCGCCCTCGCGGTTCCTGGAGGAGATCCCGGCCGAGTACCTCCAGTGGAAGCGGACGGGTGCCTCGCAGAAGCCGGCAGGACCGGTGCGCGGCTCCGGGTACGGGTCGTCCTCGTCGTCGTCCGGCGGCAGGTCCTCGTTCGGGACCTCGCCCGAGGCGTTCCTGTCCTCGTCGCGTACGAAGTCGGGCCCGTCCGGGTTCGCCACGCGGCGCGCCGCCGACAAGCCGGTGATCGCGCTGGCCGTCGGGGACCGGGTCACGCACGACCAGTTCGGGCTGGGCACCGTCATGGAGGTCAGGGGAGCCGGCGCGGACGCCCAGGCCACCATCGACTTCGGGGACGCCAAGCCGAAGCGGCTCCTGCTGCGCTACGCGCCGGTCCAGAAGCTGTAGCGGGGGGCGGCCGTCCGGCCGTCCGGCCGTCCGGCCGTCCGGCCTCGCCGGATCCGTCGGCTCCGACGGATCCGGTGGGTTCGTCGGATCCGGTGGTTACTGCCGTTGGTCGCGTCGGGTGCGGCGGGTGGTTACGTCGGGTCCAGGCCGTGGCTGCGCAGCCACGACGCGGGGTCGATCGCGGCGCCGGCGCCGGGCCGTACCTCGAAGTGGAGGTGCGGGCCGGTGGAGTTGCCCGAGTTGCCGGAGTAGGCGATGACATCGCCGGCCTGCACCTTGCCGGACCGGATCTTGGTGCTGCTGAGGTGGCAGTACCAGGTCTCGGTGCCGTCGGGCGAGGTCACTATGGCCATGTTCCCGTAGGCGCTGTTCCACTGGGTGCGCACGGTGCCGTCGGTGGCGGCCATGACCGGGGTTCCGTAGGAGACCGGGAAGTCGATGCCGGTGTGCACCGACATCCACATGCCGCCGGCCTGTCCGAACCCGGCGCTCAGGCCGTGCTGGGTGACCGGGATCGCGAACTTGGGGCGGGCCGCCTCCTTGGCCGCCGCCTCCTCGGCCCGCTTCTTCTTCTCGTCTTCCTGGCGCTGCTTGAGGTCGATGCGCTCCTGGGTGCGGCTCGCGCGGTCCGCGAAGTCGCCCGCGTCGGCGCTGAGCGCGACCAGCTGCGTGTCGAGCTTGTTGTTCGCCGCGACCGGCTGCACCGACGCGGGGTCGGCGGCGGCCATGGTGGTCGGTTCCTCGGCCGGCTTGGCGGTGCCGGTGAGCCCGCCGACGGAAGCGGCGGCGACTCCCGCGACCCCCATCACACAGACGGAGGGAACGGCCACGGTCAGCAGGGCGGACCGCTTGGCGGGGGAGCGGCGGCGGTTGCCGGCGTGCGCTTCCTCGGCACCGCCCTTGGCCTTGGTCCTGCCGCCCTTGGGGTTGTTCTTGGCGTTGTTCTTGGCGGCGTTCCTGCCGGTGGCGCGGCGCGCCGCGCGCGGTTCGGCGGGGGTGACGGGCATGGCCTGCGTGGGCAGGTCGTGCACGACGTCGGTGAACTCGGGCTCCTCCTCGGCCGTGAAGGCGAGGGGCTCGAAGACGGAGGTCTCGTCGTCGGCGTAGTGATCGCCGTAGGGGTCGGTCCCGTCGTACGGATCCGCTCCGGCTCCGGCGTCGGATGCGGGGACGGCCGGGACGACGGTCGTGGCGTCGTAGCCTGCGTAGGCGTCGGCGGCCGGGTCCGTGGCGCCGCCGCCGTTCCAGGCGGTGGCGTCGTAGGTGCCGGTGTCCTGCCCGTAGCCGGGGAGGGTCCAATGTCCGCTCTGGTCCACGCCGGTGGGGTCGTAGGCGAAGGCCGCGGGCGACGACTGGTAGTCGGTGGCCGGTGCGCTCCAGGCGCCGGTGTCCGCTCCCCAGTCGCCGGTTCCGGTCGTGTCCTGGGGGAAGCCCTGGGAGGGGACGCTGGCGAGGTAGTTGTCCTGTGGGGCCCAGGCGGTGGTGTCGTACGAGCCGGTGTTCGCGGACGCGTCGTAGGCGCTGCCGATGCCGTAGTCCGTGACGTACTGGTAGCCCTGACCCTGCGTTTCGTAGGAAACATATGCCTGGTCACCAGCGAAAGTGGTGGTGGAAAGGCCGTCGTATCCCATTTCGGGGTACTGGCCCGATGTCGGGCGGTCGTTCACCAACTTCTCTTTCGCCTCGGCAGTGGGGGGCCTGGGTGGCCGGGAACTCAAGGTTCACCGGAGGAGAGCAGTGGCGTGACTGTACCCGGCGGTTACTCACCACGACAATCTTCGGCGGGTTCCGGTCTCGGGGGAACCGGGCATTCGGCGGCCTTTCGGTCGCTGTATCACCGAGCCTTGGCCTTGAGTTCGAAATCCGTTCGAGTTCCGTTTGTCCGTCAGGCGGTGTCGGACGAGGCCAGCGCCAGGAGCAGGACGAACGGCACGGGTATGAGTGCGGCCGACCCCAGCCAGACCCGGCGCCGCTCCTTCGGGGGCAGCACGGCGTCGACGACGAAGACCGCGCCGATCAGCAGCACACCGGTCACGACCAGCAGGAACAGAACGGCCGAGGAGTGGTCGAGCGTGGTGTAGTCGCAGTTGCGCAGGTTCGGATCGGCGAGGTCGTCCGTGCTGTGGCAGTCCATGGGCAGGTACTCGGTCACCACCCACCACAGGAGGTGGAAGGGGACGATCGCGAGCACGCCGAGCGCCAGGTTCGCCAGACCCGCCGCCCACAGTCCGCGGCGCGGCGCGCTGTCGGTGCCCATGCGTCCTCCCCGGTCCGTCCCCATGCGTCGCCGCTCGCCGCTCGCCCGCCGCTCGTGGCCGTCCGAACCCGTTCGGCCCGGCCGTCCCCGGGCGCGCCCCCGGTGCGGGACCCCTCGGAGGCTCAGATGGCCCGGCTCTCCCCGTCGGTTCCCGTGGGGCGGAGGTTTTCGGTGGGGCGGACGGTGCCGTCCGTGGCGCGGACCGGGCCGTCGAGCGCGCGGCGGACGGCCGTGATGACGGCCGGGTGGACCGGAAGCGCGAGGTGCCCGATGCCGGTGACCTGGATGTTCGTCGCATCCAGGTCCGGGTGCTCGATCCGCGCCGTGCCGGTGGGCGCCATCAGCGCGTCGAACTCGCTCCAGAACGCCACGCAGCGGGTCCGGCAGCCGGGCACGGGGGCGCGCAGCTCCGCCATCACCTCGGAATCCGGACGCATCTGGCGGACCAGCGGGTGCGCGTCCATGAAGGGGGCCACGCGGGTCCCCTGGTGCGGGGTGCCCAGGGTGACCAGGGTGCGTACGCGCGCGTCGCCGCCGAGCCGCTGGACGTAGTACCGGCCGACCAGTCCGCCGAGACTGTGGCCGACGAGGTCCACCCGCTCCTGCCCGCTGCGCTCGCACAGCTCCTCCACGCGGCGGGCCAGGTGGCGGGCGGTGACGCGCAGATCGCGGGTGAAGGGGGAGTAGTTGTACGTCTCCACGCGGCGCCGGCCGCCCGCGCCGAGGGCGCGGCGCAGCAGGACGAAGACGGAACGGTTGTCGGTGAAGCCGTGCAGGAGCAGTACGGGCGGGAGCGCCGCGGGGCCGTCGGCCGGCGGGTCCTCCGACCGCACCCCGGTGGGGTAGAGGAGCAGGTGCCCGGCGAGCACCACCGCCTCCAGCAGTGCGGCCCGCAGTGCGGCGCCCGTTCGCGGTACGGGCGGCGGCGCGGTCATCAGCCCCATGGACGGCCTCCCCTGGACCTCTTGGGTGCGGGGCCGTGCCGCCGACACGGCCCCGTCACCGTGCCGCGCGGCTGTCGGCACGGTGACGGGGCGACCGGGCGGTGGTGAATCAGCGGCGTCCCACGTGTGATTTCCCCCTCGTGGTTGACCGCGAAACGGCGGCGTGCGCAATGCTGTACTTAACGTTCGTTCACTCGGGAGGCAGTGCGATGGGTGTGACCGGTCCGATCCGTGTGGTGGTGGCCAAGCCGGGTCTCGACGGCCACGACCGCGGCGCCAAGGTGATCGCGCGGGCGCTGCGGGACGCCGGCATGGAGGTCATCTACACCGGCCTCCACCAGACTCCCGAGCAGATCGTGGACACCGCGATCCAGGAGGACGCGGACGCCATCGGCCTCTCGATCCTCTCCGGCGCGCACAACACGCTGTTCGTGCGCGTCCTCGAACTCCTCAAGGAGCGCGACGCCGAGGACATCAAGGTCTTCGGCGGCGGGATCATCCCCGAGGACGACATCGCCCCGCTCAAGGCCAAGGGCGTCGCGGAGATCTTCACCCCGGGTGCCACGACCACCGCCATCGTGGACTGGGTCAACGCGAACGTCCGCCAGGCGTAATCCGTCCGGTCGGTGTCCCGCCCCGCTTCCCGCGCGTCGGCGCGTCAGGCGGGCGGGGCCAGTTCGGCGAGCATCGCCGCGCGCAGGCGGAGGGTGGCCACCAGCCGCTGGAAGGCTTCCGACCAGTATGCGGCGGCGCCCGGGGAGGCGTCCTGTGGATCCTCCCCGACGGTGGTCAGGGCTTCCAGGCGGGGCGCCTCGGCCGGATCGAGGCAGCGTTCCGCCAGGCCCATCACCCCGCTGAAGCTCCACGGGTAGCTGCCCGCCTCGCGTGCCGCGTCCAGGGCGTCGACCACCGCCCGGCCCAGAGCCCCGGCCCAGGGGACCCGGCACACGCCGAGCAGCTGGAAGGCCTCCGACAGGCCGTGCGCCCGTACGAACTCCGCGACCCAGTCGGCCCGTTCCCCCTCGGGCAGGGTCTCCAGCAGTTTCGCCCGCTCCGCCAGCGAGGCGGTCCCCGGGCCCGCCGCGGGTGGTGCGGACGCCGGGCCGAGCAGGGCCTTCGACCACAGCGGATCCCGCTGGCGCACCGCCGCCCGGCACCAGGCCGCATGCAGTTCTTCCGCCCAGCCCCCGGGCACCGGCAGTGCCACGATCCCGGCCGGGTCGAGCCCCCCGAAGCGCTCCGGCCAGCAGGCCAGGGGAGCCGCCTCCACCAGCTGACCCAGCCACCACGCCCGTTCCCCGCGTCCCGCGGGCGGCCGCTTGACCACGCCGTCGCGCAGCATCCCCGCATCGCACTCCGCGGGCGGTTCGACGGAACCCGGGCCCACGCAGGCCAGGGCCCGTTCGGCCATCCGCGCGGCGAGTGCCGAACCCGGCAGGGCGGAGAGCAGTTCGGCGGCCGTCGCCCGGACGTTGCGGCTGCGGTCGGCCAGTGCCGCTTCCAGGAACGGCTCGTCCGCCCCGGAGAGCCCGGTCCTGAGCGAATCGAGGAACATCAGCCGGTCCTCGGCCCGTTCGGTGGGCCAGGTCGTGGTCAGCAGCCGGGTCGCGGCCGCCGCCTCGTGCGCCCGTACGACGCCGAGCAGGGCGACCCGTTCCGCGAACAGTCCCTCCTCCCACAGCCGTTCCACCGCCGGGCCGTCCGCCGGGTCGGGCAGGCCCCCGCCGCCGCCCGCCGCCCCGCGCAGCGCGAACCGCCAGTCCGGATTCATCCGGGCCAGCCACAGCCCCCGGACCCCGGCCAGGGCCAGGGCCTGGGGGCGCAGGTCGGTCCGGGCCCGTGCCGCGTCCAGCAGCGCCGGGAGCAGTGCCTCGGGAGCGCGGTAGCCGTGCCGGCCGGCCGCAGCCAGCCACTGTGGCAGGAGCTCCGTCAGATCCGGGGCGGCCCCGCGCCGCCCGCCGCCGGCCGCGGCGGTGCGGCCCGCCAGCAGCTGGGCGAGCCGCCGCCGGGCGGCCCGCGGCGGAGCCGGGCGCGGGTCCCGCGGTGCGGGCCGCGGCCGGTGCGCCGCCTCGGCGGGCCGCAGCCCGGCGCGGCGGCGCACCGTCCGTACGGCCGCCGCGCCGAGCAGCGCCCGCGGCGAGCCGCCCCGCCGCTCGGTGCCCAGCAGCGCGCTCGCGACCAGGTCCTCCCAGTCCCGCTCCCCGTCGCCGTCCCCGTCCCCGTCCGTCGCCGTCGTACCGCCGGCCTGGTCGATGTCGTTCACCGGACCCCCTCCCTCGTCTTCTCGCGTGTCCGTGTCCGTGTCCGTGTCCGTGTGCGTATGCGTATGCGTGTCCGTGCCCCGGTCCCGCCCCCTGTGCGGGACCGGGGCATGCGTCAGCTGGCGTGGTTGTCGTTCATCACAAAGCCCCCCGGCTTTCTCATCCCGTACGGCGGCGCCCCCGCGCCCCGTTCCGGGTACTCGACGTGCAGGGCGGATCCCGGTCGTTCCGGTCCCTTCCGGTACCGGCCCTTCCGGCCCCGATCCGCCGTTCCCCTCCTGTGCACGGCCCCCCCCGGGCCCCGTCACCCCAGGGCGACCGGCTCCGCGGTGTGCGGATCCCAGGCCGTCAGCGGGGTGAAGCCGCGGTGGCCGCACTCGCCGAAGACCGTGACGGGGCCACCGCCCGAGAGGGCGGCGAGCTGCCACAGTCCGGACCGCGAGCGGCCCTGGGCGAGGGCCACCGGCAGCGCGGACGTCCCCTCCACGTCCGCGATCTGCCAGGCCCCGTCACCCGCTTCCCCCGGTATCGGGATCACCGGGCCCAGCACCACCGGCCAGGACTCCAGCCACGGGTCCTCCCGCAGCGCGGTCCCGTAGGCCTCCAGGGCCTCGCCGGTGCTCACCCCCGCGGGCACCCCGGGGGCCGCCGCCGTGACGGTGCGGTCCCCCAGGTCCCCCCGGAGTCCCGCCGAGCCGGGCCGGAAGCGGACTTCCGCCTCCAGCGCCAGTCCGACGGGCAGTGCCAGCTCCGGCGGCCGCCCGGGCGGGCCGAAGTCCAGCACCAGGGCCGGGCGCCCGCTCCCCAGTCCCCACAGCCATGTCCGGCGGGTGGTGAGCCGGCCGTCCGCGGACACCGAGTCGTACTGGGCCAGTACGAGCCATTGGTCCCCGACGGCCTCCCCCTCCGCCGGCTGCGGCAGCCCCACCCGGCTGCGGACGGTCGCGGCCAGCGGCTCCGGCAGTCCGGACACCCCCAGCCAGGCCCGGTCCAACAGGTGCAGCAGCGCGAACTCCTCAAGCATCCGGGCGGGCCAGCCGGCGCCGCAACCGGGTATTGCCCCCAACTCCCTTACCCGGGAGGCGAGTCCCGGCGCCTGGGCGTCGACCATCCGGGCCGCGGTCTCCTCCCAGCCCGCGTAGCCCGTCCGCTCCTGTCCGGCGAGCCCCTCGCCCAGCACGTCCGAGAGCCGCCGCTCCAGCTCGGCGACCCCCGCCCCGACGCGCCCGGCCCGGCGCTCGGCCCGCTTGCGGGCCGCCTCGGCGTCCACCGGGCCGGCCGTCCGGCGCTCCGCCCGGGCCGTCCGCCCCGCCAGCCATTCCCCGGCCCAGTCCGGAGCCGTGACGGGATCCCCCACCCCCGGGCCCGCCCGGAGCAGGAGCAGTCCCAGCGCGTGCTTGCACGGGAACTTCCGGCTCGGACAGGAACACTTGTACGCCGGTCCGGTGAGGTCCACGACCGTCCGGTAGGGCGTGCTGCCGCTGCCCTTGCACAACCCCCACACGGCACCGGAAGCGGAACCTCCGGTCTGCGACCACGAACCCTCCCCTCCAAGCTTCCCTCCCGCCTTGCGTGACGCATCGTCAGGTGCCAGAGCCAGTACCTGCTCCGCCGTCAGGCGGACCTGCTGCCCAGTCATGTGAACAACCGTAGAGACCCCCACTGACAATCGCTCTGACCTGCAACAACACTGAGAACAGGGGGTGTTGTCAGTGGCGTGGTGCACGGTGGGCACAGCAGTCGGGAACGGCTGTCGAGCATTGGAGGGGGACCATGACCATGCCCGGGACCGACACCGCCGGCGAAGCGCTGCGACCGCACGCCGAAGACGCCTTCGCGCACGAACTGAAAGCCATGGAAGCGGCCGACGACCGGCCCCGCCCGGCCCGCTGGAAACTCTCCCCGTGGGCCGTGGCCACCTACCTGCTCGGCGGCACGCTCGCCGACGGCACCGTCATCACGCCCAAGTACGTCGGCCCGCGCAGGATCGTCGAGGTCGCCGTCACCACCCTCGCCACCGACCGCGCCCTGCTCCTCCTCGGGGTCCCCGGCACCGCCAAGACCTGGGTGTCCGAGCACCTCGCGGCCGCCGTCAGCGGCGATTCCACCCTCCTGGTCCAGGGCACCGCCGGCACCCCCGAGGAAGCCATCCGCTACGGCTGGAACTACGCCCGCCTCCTCGCCCACGGCCCCAGCCGCGAGGCACTCGTCCCCAGCCCCGTCATGCGGGCCATGGCCGAGGGCTCGACCGCCCGCGTCGAGGAGCTCACCCGCATCCCCGCCGACGTCCAGGACACCCTCATCACCGTCCTGTCCGAGAAGACGCTCCCGATACCGGAGCTCGGCCAGGAGGTGCAGGCCGTACGCGGGTTCAACCTCATCGCCACCGCCAACGACCGCGACCGCGGGGTCAACGAGCTCTCCAGCGCGCTGCGCCGCCGCTTCAACACCGTCGTGCTGCCGCTGCCCGCCACCGCCGACGCCGAGGTCGACATCGTCGCCCGCCGCGTCGACCAGCTGGGCCGCTCCCTGGACCTGCCGGCCGCCCCCGAGGGACTGGAGGAGATCCGCCGGGTCGTCACCGTCTTCCGGGAGCTGCGCGAGGGCGTCACCGGCGACGGCCGCACCAAGGTGAAATCGCCCAGCGGCACCCTCTCCACCGCCGAGGCCATCTCCGTGGTCACCGGCGGGCTGGCGCTGGCCGCCCACTTCGGCGACGGCGTCCTGCGCCCCTCCGACGTGGCCGCCGGCATCCTCGGCGCCGTCGTGCGCGACCCGGCCGCCGACCGGCTCGTCTGGCAGGAGTACCTGGAGGCGGTCGTCCGCGAGCGGGACGGCTGGAAGGACTTCTACCGCGCCTGCCGGGAGGTGACGGCATGAGCCCGGGGGCCGCGGCACCACTGCTGCTCGGGGTGCGCCACCACGGCCCGGGATCCGCCCGGTCGGTACGGGCCGCGCTCGACGCGGCGCAACCGCGGGCCGTGCTGATCGAGGGGCCGCCCGAAGGCGACGCCCTGCTGGCACTGGCCGCCGAACCGGGCATGCGCCCGCCCGTCGCCCTGCTCGCCCACGCGGCGGACGATCCGGGCCGGGCCGCGTTCTGGCCGCTCGCCTCCTTCTCCCCGGAATGGGTCGCCCTGCGCTGGGCCCAGGCCCGGGACGTGCCGGTGCGCTTCATCGACCTGCCGGCCGCGCACACGCTGGCCGCCGGCCCCGGGCGGGACGAGGACGACGGCGAAGCCGGCTCCGTACCGCTGGACCCGCTCGCGGCGCTCGCCGGCGCCGCCGGGTACGACGACCCGGAGCGCTGGTGGGAGGACGTGGTCGAACACCGGGACGCGGGCGCCGCACGGGATCCGCTGGCCCCCTTCGCGGCGCTCGCCGAGGCGATGGGAGCCCTGCGCGAGACCTACGGGGACGGCGGCCGCCCCCACGACCTGGTCCGCGAGGCGTACATGCGCCAGCGGATGCGGGCCGCCCGCCGGGAGTTCGGCGCGGACCACGCCGTGGTGTGCGGGGCCTGGCACGTACCGGCGCTGCGCGCCCGGACCACGGCCGCCGCCGACAGGGCCCTGCTCACCGGACTCCCCAAGACCAAGGTGGAGACCACCTGGGTGCCGTGGACCCACCGCAGGCTCGCCAGGGCCGGCGGTTACGGCGCGGGCATCACCTCGCCCGGCTGGTACGCCCACCTCTTCGCGGCCCGGGACCGGCCCGTCGAGCGGTGGCTGACCAAGGTCGCGGGCCTGCTGCGCGAGGAGGACCGGCAGGTCTCCCCGGCGCACGTCATCGAGACGGTCCGCCTCGCCGGGACCCTGGCCGCCCTGCGGGGCCGCCCGCTGCCCGGTCTCACCGAGACGCTGGAGGCCGTCCGGGCGGTCATGTGCGACGGCTCCGACGTGCCGCTCGCGCTGATCGAGGACCGGCTCGTCGTCGGCGACGTGCTCGGCGAGGTACCCGAGACCGCGCCCGCCGTTCCGCTCCAGCGGGACCTCACCCGCCGCATGCGCGGCCTGCGCCTCAAGGCCGAGGCGCAGAGCCGCGACCTGGAGCTCGACCTGCGCAAGGACACCGACGCGGCCAGGTCCCTGCTGCTGCACCGGCTGCGGCTGCTCGGTGTCGACTGGGGCGTGCCGACCGCCTCCCGCAGCGGTACGGGCACCTTCCGCGAGACCTGGCGGCTGCGCTGGGAGCCCGAGCTGTCGGTGCGGACGGCCGAGGCCGGGATCTGGGGCACCACCGTCCAGGGGGCCGCCACCGCCAAGGCGGAGGCCGAAGCCCGGCGCGCCGGGGAGCTCGCCGAGATCACGGCGCTGGCCGAGCGGTGCCTGCTGGCCGGGCTGTCCGAGGCGCTGCCCGCCGTACTGCGGGCCCTCGCCGACCGGGCGGCGCTCGACACCGACGTGGCCCGGCTCGCCGGGGCACTCCCCGCGCTGGCCCGTTCGCTGCGCTACGGGGACGTGCGGGGGACCGACGCGTCCGCCCTGGGCACGGTGGCGGCGGGGCTGGCGGAGCGGATCTGCGTGGCGCTGCCCGCTGCCTGCGCGGCCGGGCCGGACGCCGACGGGGCGGCGGCGCTGCGCGGGCACGTGGACGGGGTGCACGCAGCGGTCGCCCTGCTGGCGGACGCCGACCCGGGGCTGCGCGAGCGCTGGTCGGGGGTGCTGAGGACGCTGGCCGGGCGGGACGCCGTGCCCGGGGTGATCCGCGGCCGGGCCGCCCGGCTGCTGCTGGACGGCGGCCGGCTCCCGGCAGGGGAGACGGCGCGGCTGATGGGGCTCGCGCTGTCCCCGGCGGCGGCCCCGGCCGACGCGGCGGGCTGGATCGAGGGCTTCGCCGGGGGGAACGCGGGCGGCGGCACCCTGCTGGTGCACGACGAGCGGCTGCTGGGCCTGATCGACACCTGGCTGGTGTCGGTGCCGCCGGGAGCCTTCGTCGACGTGCTGCCGCTGCTGCGGCGGACGTTCGGGGCGTACGAGTCCGGGGTGAAGCGCAGCCTGGGCGAGCTGGTGCGCCGGGGCCCCGGCGCCGGTCGGGGACGCTCCGTCTCCCGCGCCGCCCCCGAGGGCTTCGCCCCGGACCTCGACCCGGCCCGCGCGGACGCGGCGGAGGCCCTGGCCCGCCTGCTGCTGGCCGCGGCGGGGTGAGGCGCGCCGGGACGCAGGGGCGCCCGGCGGTGCGGGGACCAAGGGAACGAAGAGAACGAGCGGAGGGGGCAGGACGGATGACGGAGCGGGGCCGGCCGACGGCGGCCGGGGAGACGACGGCGGCGGACGCCGTCGCGGGGGACGAGCGGCTGCGGCGCTGGCGGATGGTGCTCGGCGGCGGCGAGGCCGACGGCACGGGGTACACGCCGGCCGGGCGGGACGCCGCGATGGACGCCGCCCTCGAAGCGCTGTACGGGGGCGGCGGAGGGGGCGGCGGGCGGCCCGCGGGGGAGCGGTCCGCCGGGCTCGGGGGCTCCGCGCCGCAGGTGGCGCGCTGGCTCGGGGACATCCGTACGTACTTCCCCACCACGGTGGTGCAGGTCATGCAGCGGGACGCCATCGACCGGCTCGGCCTGTCCGCGCTGCTGCTGGAGCCGGAGATGCTGGAGGCCGTCGAGCCGGACGTCCACCTGGTCGGCACCCTGCTGTCGCTGAACAAGGCGATGCCGGACACCACCAGGGAGACCGCGCGGGCCGTGGTCCGCAAGGTGGTGGAGGAACTGGAGCGGCGTCTGGCCTCCCGTACGAGGGCCACGGTGACGGGCGCGCTCGACCGGTCGGCGCGGACCGCCCGCCCCCGCCACCGCGACATCGACTGGGACCGGACCATCCGGGCGAACCTCAAGAACTACCTGCCCGAGCACCGGACGGTCGTGCCGGAGCGCCTCGTCGGCCACGGCCGGTCCGCGCGGGCGGTCCGCAAGGAGGTCGTCCTCTGCGTCGACCAGTCGGGTTCGATGGCGGCCTCCGTCGTCTACGCCTCCGTCTTCGGGGCCGTCCTGGCGTCCATGCGCTCGATCGCGACCCGCCTGGTCGTGTTCGACACGGCCGTCGTCGACCTGACCGACCGGCTCGACGACCCGGTCGACGTCCTCTTCGCCACCCAGCTCGGCGGCGGCACCGACATCAACCGCGCCCTCGCCTACTGCCGGTCCCGGATCACCCGTCCCGCCGACACGGTCGTGGTCCTGATCAGCGATCTCTACGAGGGCGGCATACGCGACGAGATGATCAAACGGGTCGCGGCGATGAAGGCCGACGGGGTGGAATTCGTGACCCTCCTCGCACTGTCCGACGAGGGTGCTCCCGCCTACGATCACGAACACGCGGCGGCGCTCGCCGCACTCGGCGCGCCCGCCTTCGCCTGCACCCCCGACCTGTTCCCGGAGGTGATGGCGGCGGCACTGGAGAAGCGGCCCCTGCCCAGCACGTGAGGACGCTGACGCAAATCGGCAGATCACACGAAGTTGCAGTTCAACCGTGAGGCGATCTGTGACAGGTATCACCGCGCAGGTGTGATCTGCGATTTAGGGACCTACGGCCCACGGGGATAACCTGCGAGACGGACATGCCGCGTCCACGGTCACCGTGTGCGCCTCCCCTGTGACAGCGCCGTCACGTTGCCCTTCGCGGCACGCCCACGCAGATAGCAGACAACCGCGAATCACTGCGAATCTTTGAAGACAAGGGACGGACGCGCGTGGACCTGTTCGAGTACCAGGCGAGGGACCTCTTCGCCAAGCACGGTGTACCGGTGCTGGCCGGTGAAGTCATCGACACGCCTGAGGCGGCTCGCGAGGCCACCGAGAAGCTGGGCGGCAAGTCGGTCGTCAAGGCCCAGGTGAAGGTCGGCGGCCGCGGCAAGGCCGGCGGCGTCAAGCTCGCCGCCACCCCGGACGAGGCCGTCGCCCGCGCGACGGACATCCTCGGCATGGACATCAAGGGCCACACGGTCCACAAGGTGATGATCGCCGAGACCGCTCCGGAGATCCTGGAGGAGTACTACGTCTCGTACCTCCTCGACCGCACCAACCGCACCTTCCTGGCCATGGCCTCGGTCGCGGGCGGCATGGACATCGAGCAGGTCGCCGAGGAGACCCCGGAGAAGCTCGCCAAGGTCCCGGTGAACGCCAACGAGGGCGTGACCATCGAGAAGGCCCGCGAGATCGTCGCGCTGGCGAAGTTCCCGGCCGAGGTCGCCGAGAAGGTCGCCGAGGTCCTCGTGACCCTGTGGGCGACCTTCATCGCCGAGGACGCGCTCCTCGTCGAGGTCAACCCGCTCGCGAAGGTCGCCAACGGCGACGTCATCGCGCTCGACGGCAAGGTCTCGCTCGACGAGAACGCCGAGTTCCGTCAGCCGGGTCACGAGGAGTTCGTGGACCACGCTGCCGCGAACCCGCTGGAGGCCGCCGCCAAGGCGAAGAACCTCAACTACGTCAAGCTCGACGGTGAGGTCGGCATCATCGGCAACGGCGCGGGTCTCGTCATGAGCACCCTCGACGTCGTCGCGTACGCCGGTGAGAACCACGGTGGCGTCAAGCCCGCCAACTTCCTGGACATCGGTGGCGGCGCTTCCGCCGCCGTCATGGCCAACGGTCTTGAGATCATCCTCGGCGACCCGGACGTCAAGTCCGTGTTCGTCAACGTCTTCGGTGGCATCACCGCGTGTGACGAGGTCGCCAACGGCATCGTCCAGGCCCTGCAGCTGCTCGCGGACAAGGGCGAGGCGGTCACCAAGCCGCTGGTCGTCCGCCTCGACGGCAACAACGCCGAGCTGGGTCGCAAGATCCTCTCGGACGCCAACCACCCGCTGGTGCAGCGCGTGGACACCATGGACGGCGCGGCCGACAAGGCCGCCGAGCTCGCGGCTGCGAAGTAAGGGCAGAGGTCACAGACTCACATGGCTATCTTCCTCAACAAGGACAGCAAGGTCATCGTCCAGGGCATGACCGGTGCCACGGGCATGAAGCACACCAAGCTGATGCTGGCTGACGGCACCAACATCGTCGGCGGCGTGAACCCGCGCAAGGCCGGCACCACCGTCGACTTCGACGGCACCGAGGTCCCGGTCTTCGGTTCCGTCGCCGAGGCGATGGAGAAGACGGGCGCCAACGTCTCCGTCCTCTTCGTCCCGCCGGCCTTCGCCAAGGCCGCCGTCGTCGAGGCCATCGACGCCGAGATCCCGCTGGCCGTCGTCATCACCGAGGGCATCGCGGTGCACGACTCCGCCGCCTTCTGGGCGTACGCGACCGCCAAGGGCAACAAGACCCGGATCATCGGCCCGAACTGCCCGGGTCTGATCACCCCCGGCCAGTCCAACGCCGGCATCATCCCGGGCGACATCACCAAGCCCGGCAAGATCGGTCTCGTGTCCAAGTCCGGCACGCTGACCTACCAGATGATGTACGAGCTCCGTGACATCGGCTTCACCTCCGCCGTCGGCATCGGTGGCGATCCGGTCATCGGCACCACGCACATCGACGCCCTGGAGGCCTTCGAGGCCGACCCGGACACCGAGCTCATCGTCATGATCGGCGAGATCGGCGGCGACGCCGAGGAGCGTGCGGCGGACTTCATCGCGAAGAACGTCACCAAGCCGGTCGTCGGTTACGTCGCGGGCTTCACCGCCCCCGAGGGCAAGACCATGGGCCACGCCGGCGCCATCGTCTCCGGCTCCTCCGGCACCGCGCAGGCCAAGAAGGAGGCCCTCGAGGCCGCCGGCGTCAAGGTCGGCAAGACGCCGACCGAGACCGCCAAGCTGGCGCGCGAGATCCTGAACGCCAAGTAGTCGTTCTCGTCTTCCGCACGTGTACGGGCGTGGCCCGCACCCCTCAGGGGGTGCGGGCCACGCCCGTTCCTCATTCCAGGGCCGGGGAGATCCGGGCGGGGCCGGACGCCGGGTCGCTCCGCAGCCTTTCCCGGAGCTCCCGGCTCTGGTCGGTGAGCCGCTGCGGGCCGCTGTGCGGAGGGACCCCGGAGACGCTGCTGCCCGGCGCGACCGGGGGCTCGTACCGGTCCGGCGCGGTGACGGCGGTGTACCCGGTCGCCACCGCGATCGCCGCGGTGAGGCAGATCGCCGCCCGCGACCACCGCCGGGCCGTGCGCTCGGTGAGGGAGCGGATGGTGGCCGGGGTGCTGCGGGGTTCCAGCGGCACGGCGGGCCGGAGCCCGCCGAGCAGCTCGCGCAGCGCGGCGGACTGCTTCTCCGGCGGTACGTCGGCCAGCCCGGGAACCCGTTCGGCGAGGGTGGCGTGGGCGCGCAGCAGCCGGTGGCCGGCAGCGGGGGTGCTGGCCTCGGTCTCGGCGGCGGTGTCGGGCAGGTCGAGGCCGATGCCGTCGTAGAGCAGCACGGTCCTGCGGTGTACGGGCGGCAGGTCGAGCAGGGCGTCCAGCAGCATCCGGTCGACGGGTTCGACCGGGCCCGGGTCGGGGGTGCGGTACGCGCGGCGGAACCGGTGCCAGGGCGAGAGGGCGTACTGGTACGCGACGGCCCGGACCCAGCCGACGGGATCCGGGTCGGTGGCCACCTCCGGCCAGCGTCCCCAGGCCTGGCGGAAGGCGTGCTCGACGGACTGCCGGGCGAGGGCGCGGCGGCCGGTGAGCAGGTAGGCCTGGCGGACGAGCGCGGGGGCGGCGCGGAGGTAGAGGGCGTCGAAGGCCCGCGCGGGTTCCGTCGGGGGCGGCTGCGCGGACTCCCCGGGCGGCGCCGGGTCGGGGCTCGCGGGGTCGGCGGCCTGCGGGTCGGGTCGGGCGGGGTCTGGGCGTGCGGGGTCGGCGGCCTGCGGGGCGGGCCGCTCGGAGTCGGGGCGTGCGGGAGCGCCGGCCTGCGGGGCGGGCCGGGCGGGGTCCGTGCGCGGGGGCGCGGAGGGGGGCGGATCCGTCGGGCCGGCGGCCGCGGGGGAGGGGCCGCCCCCGCCGGCCCCGGTTCTGACGGGGTGTTTCGTCTCGTGGCGGGTCAGGGAGACGGGTGGCCGGGCGGCGCCCTTGCCGGCCGGGCGGGGGCGGGTACCGGGCCCGGCCGCGCGCGCCGGGACCCCGCCCGTCGCCGCGAAGGCCCGTACGCCGCTGGTGGCGGCCCGGGGAGTTGCGCCGACGGCGGGCCCGGCGGGAGCGTCCACGGCTTCCGGGGCGGGTGGTTCGGGAGGGCCGGGCGGTTCGAGCGGGGTGGTGGCGGTGGTGGTGGCGGCCCGTGCGCCGGGGGCGTCCGCGTCCGCCTCCGCCTCCGGGGCGGTGTCGGCCTCGGCCTGCTCCTCCGCGAGGCGGGCCAGCAGCGCGGTGTACACCTCGCGCTTGCGTCCGCGCGGTTCGGTCCGGCCCGTCTCCCAGGAGCGGACGGTCGTCGCGGTGACGCCCACCGCCGCCGCGACCTCCTCGTGGGTCAGCCGGCCCGCTTCGCGCAGCCTGCGGCGTTCCTTGGGGGACGGCAGGCCCAGCTCCGCGTCGGAGGTCGTCTCGACGCCTTGTGTCATGCCACACTCCCCGCGACCCGACAGTCCTGCGCGAAAAAGTACATAAACGTATATTGAGCGACACCACGGGCATTCGCCTGTTACCCGCCCATAGCGCGTGTCGTTGGCACCATGGCGGGGTGACCCAAGTGACCGAACACGGGACCTCGTTGCCGACGGTCCCGAGGGCAGGTGCGAGACGGCGTTCGCCGGCCGCCGCGGCCTGCGTGCTGGGCGGCGCCGTGGCCGCCGGACTGGGGCTCGGCTTCCTGGCCGTGCTCGTGATCGTCCTGTGGATCAGCTCCCCCTACCCGGACAGCGGTCCGGGCGGTGCCCTGCACCTCGCCGCGGGGCTGTGGCTGATGGCGCACGGGACGGAACTCGTCCGCTACGAGACCCTCTCCGGGGTGCCCGCGCCCGTCGGCCTGACACCGCTGTTGCTGGTGGCACTGCCGGTGCTGCTGATGCGGCGGGCGGCCCGGCTCGGCAGCGCGTCCGGGGACGGCGGGGGCGGTGAGGGGGACGAGGCCGACGAGGTGTTGCCGGCCGGCGTCGTCTTCTCCGCCGTCACCTGCGGCTACCTGGGCGTCGGGGCGCTGGCCACCGTGTACGCCGCCGGGGGGCCGATGCCCGCCGACCCGCTCAGCGCGGCCTGGCACGTCCCGCTGGTGGCGGTGCTCGCGGCCGCGGCCGGGGTGTGGTCGGCGAAGGGGAGGCCGCTCGGGCCGCTGCCGGGCTGGATTCCAGGAGGCGCGAGGAAGGCCGTCGCGCGCCCCCGTTACGCGCTGGCGCTGCGGTCGGGCGCGGCCGGGGCCCTCGTTCTGCTGGGCGGCGGCGTCCTGCTCGTGGGCGCGTCGCTGGCATGGCACGGGGCGGAGGTGCAGTCCTCCTTCCTGACGCTGACCGGGGTGTGGTCCGGGCGGTTCGCGGTCCTGCTGCTCGCGCTGGCCCTGATCCCCAACGCCATGGTGTGGGGCGCGGCGTACGGGCTGGGTCCCGGGTTCGCGGTGGGGGCCGGCGTGACGGCCACCCCGCTCGGCTTCGCGGGCGCGCCGGCCCTGCCGAGGTTCCCGCTGCTCGCGGCGCTGCCGCCGGAGGGGCCGGGAACGCCCGTCACCTGGGCGGCGGCCGGGGTGCCGGTGGCGGCCGGGCTGGTCGTGGGCTGGTTCGCGGTGCGCCGGGCGCGGGAGGTCTCCTCCGGGGAGACCGCGCTGACGGCGGCGCTGGGCGCGGTGGTGTGCGGGCTGGCGATGGCGGGCCTGGCGGCGGCTTCGGCCGGGCCGCTCGGGTCGCGGGCACTGGCCGGCTTCGGGCCCGTGTGGTGGGCGGTGGGCGGCGCGGCCGCGGGGTGGACGCTGCTGCTGGCGGTGCCGTTGGCGGTGGGGGTCCACATGTGGCGGACCCGGCCGGTGCGGGGTGCCTCCGGCGGGGGCGGGGAGGACGCGTGGCACGACTCGGGGGTACGGGAGCTGCGCTGGGCGGCGTTGCGGGAGGCGGCCCGACCGGTGGCTCCGCCGGTGGTGGCGGCTCCGGCGGCCCCGGCTGCGCCGGTGGCTCCGCCGGTGGTGGCGGGGGTGGTGGCTCCGCCGGAGCCGGTGGCTTCGCCCGTCGTGGCGGTTCGGGTGGCTCCGCCCGAACCGGTGGCTCCGCCGGTCGTGGTGGCTCCGGGCGCCCCCGATGTACCGCTGTTGGCGGCGCCGACGGAAGCATTGCTGCCGCCGGCGGTGGGGGTGCGGGTGCTGGCCCGGCGGCGGCCCCCGTCATGACCGGCCGTGCGTGCGGTCCCGGGCGTCGGCGGGGCGGGGTGCTCCCGGGGCTCCGCCCCGGACCCCGGGCCTCAATTGCCGGCGGGGCTTGATTCGGCCGGCGTGGGTGGTGCGGGGGCGGCACTGGGCCCGAGCCCCCGGACCCCGGGCCTCAGTCCGGCGGGGCTTGATGCGGCGGGCGTGGGCGGTGCGGGTACGGCGCTGGGCCCGCGCCCCGGACCCGGGGCTGAGGCGTGGGCCGGGCTGGGGTGCGTCAGCGTTGGACCTTCAGGATGTCGCCCAGGACGTTGTCCGGGAGCAGGTTGTTGCACTGGAGTTCCGCCGTGCGGGTCAGGGCGTCGTCGCGGCAGACGAAGAAGTCCTTGTACGCCAGCTGCAGCGCGTACGAGCTCGCCGCCAGCATCAGGGCCATGGACGCCGTCACCAGGCCGCCGACCGCCGCCGCGCGCTGCGGCCGGGCCGCCGGGCCCAGGGAGTCCAGGCCCGCCGGCCGGGCCGGGGTGCCCGTCGTGGGGTCGGCCTTGGCCGCCGGGCGGCCGCGCAGGGCGCTGATGCCCCAGTACATCGCGAGCGCACCCAGCAGCAGCCCCACCGAGGGGATCCCGAAGATCCCGAAGAAGAAGCCCCACATGCCCGCCAGCAGGGCGTACCGCGCGCGCCGCTGGAGCGGGTCCATGGGGTCCCAACGGGCCGGGCCCCCGGGGCCGCCGGGCTCGGACGGGCCCCCGCCGGAGCCGCCGCCGTCGTGGGGCCGCTGCGGTTGCCGGGGCTGCCACGGCTGGTCCGGCCGGCCCTCCGGGGGCGCCGCGAAGGGGTTGTCGTCGGTCGAGGGGTCGGGCTGACGGCGGTCCGGCATCGAGTGCGTTACTTCCCCTGTGTCGTGGGCCGGGCGCGCGCCCGGCGTGCGGTGTACGCCAGACGCTACCGCTCGCCCGTCCCCCCGTCCCTCGGGGGCGGTCCCGTGTGCCGGTATCGTTGCAGGCGGTCGGTGGCTTCGTATGGTTCCCCGTATATCGGTACCCCGAAGTTTCGTATGACCACACAAGACGAACGACGGCAATCCCGTAAGAAAGGGCCTCCCATGCCCGCCTCCCGGCTGGTCGTGCTGGTCTCCGGCTCCGGCACCAACCTCCAGGCCCTGCTCGATGCCATCGACGCGCACCCCGGCGGAGCCGAGGGATTCGGCGCCGAGGTCGTCGCGGTGGGGGCCGACCGCGCGAACATCGCCGGCCTCGAACGGGCCGAGAAGGCCGGGATCCCCACTTTCGTGTGCCCGGTCAAGGACTACGGCAGCCGCGAGGAGTGGGACGCGGCGCTGACCGAGGCGACGGACGCGCACGCGCCGGACCTCGTGGTCTCCGCCGGATTCATGAAGATCGTCGGCAAGAACTTCATCGACCGCTTCGGCGGCCGGTTCGTCAACACCCACCCCGCCCTCCTCCCGGCCTTCCCCGGCGCGCACGGCGTACGGGACGCCCTCGCCTACGGGGCGAAGGTCACCGGCTGCACCGTCCACTTCGTGGATTCCGGCGTGGACACCGGTCCGATCATCGCCCAGGGTGTCGTCGAGATCCGGGACGGCGAGGACGAAGCCGCTCTCCATGAGCGCATCAAGGAAGTCGAGCGCCAGCTGCTCGTCGACGTCGTGGGGCGCCTGGCCCGGCACGGCTACCGCATTGAGGGACGAAAGGTAACAATCCAGTGACCGCCGCAGACTCCGTAGAGAGCAACGACCCGACCACCACCCAGCGGCCGATCCGGCGTGCGCTCGTCAGCGTCTACGACAAGACGGGACTGGAAGAGCTGGCCCGCGGCCTGCACGAGGCGGGCGTCTCGCTCGTCTCCACCGGCTCCACCGCGTCGAAGATCGCCGCCGCCGGGGTGCCCGTCACCAAGGTCGAGGAGCTGACCGGATTCCCCGAGTGCCTCGACGGGCGGGTCAAGACCCTCCACCCGCGCGTGCACGCCGGCATCCTCGCCGACCTGCGCCTGGAGGACCACCGCAACCAGCTCGCCGAGCTGGGCGTCGAGCCCTTCGACCTGGTGATCGTCAACCTCTACCCCTTCCGGGAGACCGTCGCCTCCGGCGCCACCCCCGACGAGTGCGTCGAGCAGATCGACATCGGCGGCCCGTCGATGGTCCGCGCCGCCGCCAAGAACCACCCGTCGGTCGCCGTCGTCACCAGCCCCGCCCGCTACGCCGACGTCCTCGCGGCCGCCCAGGGCGGCGGTTTCGACCTGACCGCCCGCAAGCGGCTCGCGGCCGAGGCCTTCCAGCACACGGCGGCCTACGACGTCGCGGTGGCCTCCTGGTTCGCCGACGACTACGCCGCCGCGGACGACTCCGGCTTCCCCGACTTCCTCGGCGCCACGTACGCGCGGAACAACGTGCTCCGTTACGGCGAGAACCCGCACCAGGGCGCCGCGCTCTACGTCGACGGCACGGGAGGCCTCGCCGAGGCCGAGCAGCTGCACGGCAAGGAGATGTCCTACAACAACTACGCGGACACCGACGCCGCGCGCCGGGCCGCGTACGACCACGCCGAGCCGTGCGTGGCGATCATCAAGCACGCCAACCCGTGCGGCATCGCCACCGGCGCGGACGTCGCCGAGGCGCACCGCAAGGCGCACGCCTGCGACCCGCTGTCGGCGTTCGGCGGCGTCATCGCCGTCAACCGTCCGGTCACCGTCGAGCTGGCCGAGCAGGTCGCCGAGATCTTCACCGAGGTCATCGTCGCCCCGGCGTACGAGGACGGCGCGGTCGAGGTGCTGGCCCGCAAGAAGAACATCCGCGTGCTGCGCGCGGAGGGTGGCCCCGCCAACCCGGTCGAAGTCAAGCCGATCGACGGCGGTGCGCTGCTCCAGGTCACCGACCGCCTCCAGGCCGAGGGCGACGACCCGGCGAACTGGACGCTGGCCACCGGCGACGCGCTGTCCGCCGAGGAGCTGGCCGGTCTCGCCTTCGCGTGGAAGGCCTGCCGCGCCGTCAAGTCCAACGCGATCCTGCTGGCCAAGGACGGTGCCTCGGTCGGCGTCGGCATGGGCCAGGTCAACCGCGTCGACTCGGCGAAGCTCGCCGTCGAGCGGGCGGGCGCCGAGCGCGCGCAGGGCTCGTACGCCGCGTCCGACGCCTTCTTCCCCTTCCCGGACGGGCTGGAGATCCTCACCGCCGCGGGCATCAAGGCCGTGGTCCAGCCGGGCGGTTCGGTCCGGGACGAGCAGGTCGTCGAGGCCGCGAAGAAGGCCGGGGTGACGATGTACTTCACCGGCACCCGCCACTTCTTCCACTGAGGCACGGATACGGCGAAGGCCGCCACCCGCTGGTGCGGGTGGCGGCCTTCGCCGTGTGAACGCCTCAGCGCTTCTTGATGACCAGGGTGTTGGCGGCCTTGTCGTGCCAGCCGCGGAGCTGCCCGGTGTTGTCGAAGAACGGGGAGATCACGATGAGGATGTAGCCGAGGCCGCAGGTGATGTAGCCCAGGCCGATCGGGAAGCCCCAGCGGACCAGCGCGGGGCCGAAGCTGGGCTTCTGGCCGGTGCGCGAGTTGACGATCCGCATGCCGAGGATCATCTTGCCGGGGGTGCTGCCCATCGTGCTCACGAAGATGACGTCGTAGAAGATGAACGTCAGCGCGGAGACGAGCAGGGATGCGATGAGCGAACCGATGGCGAAGCCGCTCGCCGCGCTGTCGCTGCTGCCGCTGGATCCGGCGAACGCGGCGCCGAAGATGATGATGTTGAGGATTATCACGATGATGTACGCGAAGATCATGTCCAGCAGGCGCGCGCCGAACCGGCCGCCGTAGGTGCCAACCTCGACGGGACCCAGACCGGGGACGTTCGCGAACCCCTCCGGCACGGGGGCGCCGGGCTGGCCTACCGGGTACTGGCCGGGCGCGCCGTACGGCTGCTGGCCCTGCTGCGGGTATCCGTAGCCGCCCTGCGGCGGCACGCCCTGCGGGGCCTGCTGGGGGTAGCCGTAGCCGGGCTGGCCCTGCGGGGCCGGCGGCTGCTGCTGCCCGTACGGGTTGTTCGGGTCGCCGAAGCTCATCTGGGTCTTTCCTCCGTGAAGTGCGGGGACGCACGGCACGCACGGAGGACATCTGCTTTCTGCGGTACGCCCCCCGGCACTGCCCGCGGCACTCTTTCGATCGTCTTGCCGACCGTCATCGTGGTGGGCCCGCACCGGCCTTGTCCAGCCGGTTGTCGCAGAGGACCCGACTTGTTGTGCAAGTGCAATGAAGACCGCATTCCGGCCGCCGCCGACTGGAACCGGGACCACCACATCCGGGAGGATGGCGGTATGACCGCCCAGATTCTCGATGGCAAGGCCACCGCAGCCGCGATCAAGTCCGAACTGACCGCCCGAGTGGCGGCGCTGAAGGAGCGGGGTATCACCCCCGGCCTCGGCACCCTGCTGGTCGGAGACGATCCGGGCAGCCGCTGGTACGTCAACGGCAAGCACAAGGACTGCGCCGAGGTCGGCATCGCCTCCATCCAGCGCGAACTGCCCGCGACGGCCTCCCAGGAGGACATCGAGGAGGTCGTGCGGGAGCTGAACGCCAACCCGGCCTGCACCGGCTACATCGTCCAACTGCCGCTCCCCAAGGGCATCGACACCAACCGCGTCCTCGAACTGATGGACCCGCTCAAGGACGCCGACGGCCTGCACCCCATGTCGCTGGGCCGGCTGGTCCTCAACGAGCCGGGCCCGCTGCCCTGCACGCCGTACGGCATCGTCGAGCTGCTGCGCCACCACGGCGTCGAGCTGAACGGCGCCCACGTCGTCGTCCTCGGACGCGGCATCACCGTCGGCCGGTCCATCGGGCTGCTGCTGACCCGCAAGTCCGAGAACGCGACCGTCACCCTGTGCCACACCGGTACGCGCGACCTGTCCGGGCTGCTGCGCCAGGCGGACATCGTCATCGCGGCGGCGGGCGTCGCGCACCTGGTGAAGCCGCAGGACGTGAAGCCGGGCGCGGCCGTGCTCGACGTCGGCGTCAGCCGCGACGAGAACGGCAAGATCGTCGGGGACGTGCACCCGGGCGTCGCCGAGGTGGCGGGGTGGATCTCCCCGAACCCGGGCGGGGTCGGTCCGATGACCCGAGCGCAGCTGCTGGTCAACGTGGTCGAGGCGGCGGAGCGGACCCCCAGTGCGGGCTGAGCACGACGAGCCCGGCGCTGTCGGGCGGCCGATGGGGCCGGAGCGCGAGCCGCAGCGCGGGCCGGAACGAGAGCCGGAACGAGAGCCGGAACGAGAGCCGGAACGAGAGGGGCAGCGCGGGCCGGAGCCGGAGCGGGCCCCCGGGCAGGCGGAGCCGTCGCGGGCGGGGGCCGCGAGGTCGCGGCGGTTCCCCTCCGTCACCGAGGGCACCGTACGTCCCGAGGGCAGCGGGCGCGCCGTCCCCGGGGCGGTGTCCACGCCGGTCCGTCAGTGGCCGATGCTCAGCGTCCTGGCGGCCACCGCCGCCGGGCTGCTGACCACGGCGACGGGGCATCCGCGGGCCGGCTGCCTCATGATCGGCATCGCCCTGATCGCGGCTGCCGCGATGCGCCGCTTCCTGCCCTCGGTGGGCATGCTCGCGGTGCGTTCCCGCTTCACGGACATGATCACGTACGGGCTGCTCGGTGTGGCGATCACGCTGCTCGCGGTGGCCATGGAGCCCAAGCCCCTGCTGGACATCCCCTTCCTGGAGAGTGCGGTCCGCGTCACCGTCCGCTGACCGGGAGCGCGGTCAGCGCGGCCAGCGCGGCCGCGACGGCCGGCCGGGTCTCGGCGCCCGCCCGGACCAGCGCCTCCAGGACCCGCCCCCGGCCCGGCAGTTCCACCACCGCCGTGCCGGGCGGCGGCGCGTCGCACAGCAGTCCCGGCAGGATCGAGGCGGCCCGCCCGGCCGCCACCAGCCACAGCCCGGCCCGCAGGTCCCCGCACTCGTGCGCGATCCGCGGGGTGAACCCGGCGTTGCGGCAGGCGTGCAGGAGCATCTCCCGGCAGCTGCTCGGGGCGGGCGCCGAGACCCAGTCGGCGTCCCGCAGCGCCGCCAGCCCGTCCCGCCCGTAGGCCGGGAGCAGGGCCTCGGGCAGTGCCAGGCAGAGCGGGTCGTCGAACAGCGGGACGGCGGTGGTGCCGCTCGCGGGCGGGGCGCCGAGCAACGGGTACGCGTAGGTCACCGCCAGGTCCAGGCGGCGCCCGCGCAGCAGCGGCAGCGCCTCCTCCGGATCGGCCTGCACGATCCGCGGCCGCAGTCCCGGATGGCGTGCGGCGAGGGCGGCGACCAGCGGGGCGGCCACCGTCGCCAGCGCGCTCGGGGCGCAGCCGACGTGCAGCTCCCCGACCGGTCCGGCGTCCAGGGCCCGTACCGCCCCCTCGGCGCGTTCCAGCGCGGCCAGGACCGGGTCGCAGGCGGCGGCCAGGGCGACGCCCGCGGGGGTGAGGCGCAGTCCGCGCCCGTCCCGTTCGACGAGGGCGGCTCCGGCCTCGGCCTCCAGCGCCCTCAGCTGCTGGGAGACGGCGGAGGGGGTGACGCGGTGCAGCTCGGCGACCGCGGTCACCTTTCCGTGTTCCGCCAGGTCCCGCAGGATGACCATCCGCTTCACATCAAGCATGAGTTCATCTTAATGATTGCTGTAGTGAAGGTAGCTGGACTTCACATTGCGGCCGGGGCGATGCTCGTGCCATGAATCCCTTGAAGGTGCTCCTGATCGGCGCCGGCGGCACGCTCGGCCGCGCGGTGCACACGGCCCTGCGCGAGCGCGGCCACGAGGTCGTCACCGCCTCCCGGAAGGACGCGGACGTCCGCGTCGACATCACCGACCCCGACTCCGTCCGGGCGATGTACGAGGCGGCCGGCCCCGTCGACGCGGTGGCCTGCGCGGCCGGCTCCGTCCCGTGGCGCCCGCTGGGCGAGCTCACCACCGCCGACGTCCGGGCCGGCCTGGAGGGCAAGGCCGTCAGCCAGATCGAGCTGGTCCGCCAGGGAGTCACCCGGCTGCCCGCGCACGCCTCGTACACCCTGATCACCGGCATCCTGGCCCGCGAGCCCCTGCTCACCGGCTCGGTCGCCTCCCTCGCCAACGGCGCGGTCGAGGCCTTCGTGCGGGCCGCCGCGATCGAACTGCCGGGCCGTCAGCGGATCAACGCCGTCAGCCCCACCGTGTTCACCGAGTCCCTCGGCGTCTACGGGGACACCTTCGCCGGATTCGACGCGGTGCCGGTCGCCCGCGCGGCGAACGCCTACGTCAAGTCGGTCGAGGGACACCGGACGGGGGAGATCTTCCGGGTGGAGTAGTGCCCGGGGGCGGCTGGTGGGCGGGGCCCGGACCGGGTCCCGCCTTCGATCCGACGGGTCCGTGTGCCGTGGACCACAGGGACCCGGGGGTTGGGGGCCCCGCGGGTCGGATAGCCTGACCGCGGATGTCTCTTCACGTCAAGATTCGTAAGGACAAGGAAGCGGCGTCCTCCCAGAACTTGGGGCCCAGCACATGGGGCAGGGACGCCCCACCGCCAGCTGTCTAACGGAGAAGGCCATGACCCGCACTCCCGTGAATGTCACCGTGACCGGCGCCGCCGGCCAGATCGGCTACGCGCTGCTCTTCCGCATCGCCTCCGGCCACCTGCTCGGCGCGGACGTGCCGGTCAAGCTCCGCCTGCTGGAGATCCCGCAGGGCATGAAGGCCGCCGAGGGCACCGCCATGGAGCTCGACGACTGCGCCTTCCCGCTGCTCAAGGGCATCGACATCTTCGACGACCCGAACCAGGGCTTCGCCGGCGCCAACGTCGCGCTGCTCGTGGGCGCCCGCCCGCGTACCAAGGGCATGGAGCGCGGTGACCTGCTCTCCGCCAACGGCGGCATCTTCAAGCCGCAGGGCGCCGCGATCAACGCGCACGCCGCGGACGACATCAAGGTCCTGGTCGTGGGCAACCCGGCCAACACCAACGCGCTCATCGCGCAGGCCGCCGCCCCGGACGTCCCGGCCGAGCGCTTCACCGCGATGACCCGCCTGGATCACAACCGCGCGATCTCGCAGCTCGCGAAGAAGACCGGCGCCGACGTCACCGACATCAAGCGCCTGACCATCTGGGGCAACCACTCGGCGACCCAGTACCCCGACATCTTCCACGCGGAGATCGCCGGCAAGAACGCCGCCGAGGTCGTGGGCGACGAGGTGTGGCTCGGCGACACCTTCATCCCGACCGTCGCCAAGCGCGGCGCCGCGATCATCGAGGCCCGTGGCGCGTCCTCGGCCGCCTCGGCCGCCAACGCCGCCATCGACCACGTGCACACCTGGGTCAACGGCACCGCCGCGGGCGACTGGACCTCGATGGGCATCCCGTCGGACGGCTCCTACGGCGTCCCGGAGGGCATCATCTCCTCCTTCCCCGTCACCACCAAGGACGGCAAGTACGAGATCGTCCAGGGCCTGGACATCAACGAGTTCTCCCGTGCGCGCATCGACGCGTCCGTGGCGGAGCTCGTCGAGGAGCGCGACGCGGTCCGCGAGCTCGGCCTCATCTGAGCCATACCCGGCAGGACGGCCGGTCCGATCGTTTGATCTGATCGTCTGACCTGTACGAACGTCCTTGCGCCCCGGTCAAACGCGACCGGGGCGCTTTGGCGTGTTTTCACCTGTCGGGTGCGTGTAGGTGGAAAATAAGGTCGGCCGGTGACCGGTCACCTGATTCCCCCTCAGCCCGGCGGTGACGCCCGGACGGACCAACGGGCCGGCCGTCCGCCCGTGCATCCCGCCGTCAGCGAGGCCGGCCGCCTGCTGTGCGCGGGCACCTACCTCGACGCGGCGTACCGCGACCGGGTGATCGACGAACTCTTCGTGCACGAGGAGCGCATCGCCGCTCCGTCCTACGGATTCGACGCGGCCCGGGTCCTGGCCCACGCGCTGCGCGCCCGCCGCATCGAACTCGCCTGGGCCGCAGGCGTCCTCGGCGCCTGGTTCGTCGGCTCGCTGCTGACCGGCGGCCTGCTCGCCCTGCTGCTGTTCCCCTTCGTGCTGCTGAGCCTCGCCCGCTGGCTCCGTGCCCGGAGCAACGTCCTGCTGCGCTTCCTGTCCGTACTGGTCCGGATCTACGCCTGGTGGTCGTTCGCCGCGGTCCTGGTGGGCGTCTGGATCTCCCTGCACGGCCCCCTGGGCGAGTTCGCCGGCTTCTTCTTCCCCGGCGTCGGCGACCTCGTGACCCCCGGCGTCCCCGACGGCCGCTACGGCAGCGGATTCGGCGGTGACCCCGGCGGCTACCCGTACGACGACGGCGTGCCCGCCGCGCTGTGGCTGGCCCCCGTCGTCTTCGCCGCGGTCGTGGCCGTCGTCGGGCTCCAGCGCGGGCACGCCGCCCGCATCGTCGCCACCGAGCTGTCCCCGGAGCGCTACGCCGAGCAGTCCGGCGATCCCGCCGAGGCCTCGCCGGGCGTGCGCTACGCCCGCGTCCGCGACCGGATCCGGGCCGAACAGCACGCCCCGCTCGTCATGTACGACATCAACGGCCCCTTCACCGGGGCCGGGGACGCCTTCCGGCCCTGGCAGCTGTCCGTCGAACTGCGCCCCCGGGAGGACCTCGGCCCCGACCGCACGCCGCAGGCCGTCACCAACGCCCACATCGTCGGGCGCATCGTGCCGCTGCTGCACGCCCTGCGCGTACCGTCCCCGCACGGCTCCCCGCAGGCCGAGGCCGCCGTCCTGGACCGGCTGCGCGAACTGGTCGTCGACGAGTGCGTCTTCCTCCCGGCCGGAGGCCTGCCGCACCGGGACGCGGCCCCGCTGAGCCCGCGGCAGTTCGCCGAACACCGCTCCGGCGCCATCGAGGAGGGCGGGGAGCGGCGCAGGCACTTCCTGCGCGTCCGGGTCGGCGGCTGGGACGAGAACCTCGTCGTGACCGTCTTCGTCCGGGTCCACACCCAGGGCCGCATGCTGATGCTGGAAGTGGCCCCGCACGTACTGCTCCCCGTACGCACCCGGTTCCAGCGGGCCGACGCGGAGGCCCACCGGCTCCTGCACAACACCTGGTTCGGCAAGGCCGTCGCGGCGCTCGCCGCCACCCCCCGTTCCTTCACCGGCGCCCTCGCCACCCTCGGCCGCGGCGTCGCGAGCTGGTGGCGGATCGTCACCGGCGGCCACGGCGGGGCCCGCCCCGAGGGGCCGGAGCTGTCGGTGCGGGAGATCGCCGCGGAGGAGGACGGCTCCCTCTTCCACCTCATGGACCTGGACCGGTATCTGAAAACGATTCAGGACCGGGTCGTCAGCGGGGTTACCGTCGCTCTGCACGAAGCGGGCTGGCACACGGCGGAATTCGCACAGCGCGCGGTCCACGTCGCCGAGGGCGGCGTGTTCATCCAGTCGGTGAACGGCAGCGCCTTCAGCGTCGGCGGCACAGGACACCACAACACCGCCGGCGGCGGCGGCGGTGCGGGCGGAAAGGGGAGCAGCGGTGGCAAATGACGATGGAGAGCCCTCGGTCCGGATCGGCGGGATCAGCGGCAGCGCCTTCAGCATCGGCGGCAGCGGGCACACCAACACCGTGCACCACGGCGGTACGGGAGCGGCGGCGCCCGGCGCCGCGGAGCTGCTGGAGGCCGTCCTCGAACTGCGGGCCGCCCTCGTCCGGCTGCCCCGCGGCGAGGACCGGACGGCGCTCGACGCCGAACTGGACGAGGCCGCCGGGGAGCTGGAGGAGGCCGGTGAGATCCGGCCCGGCCTCGCCGCACGGCTGCGCGGGGCGCTGGTGCGCTGGGCCCCGCTGGTGGAGTCCGTGAGCGCGGCCACCGCCCTGGGCGAACTGCTCGTCTCGCTGGGAGGCTGACCGGTGTCCTCGCCCGACGGCGCTTCCGGCGCCCCCTGGTGGAACTCGCAGTCGCAGCGGTGGGAGTGGGGCGCGCAGCCGGGACCGGCCGCCGATCCGTCGGCCGCCGATCCGTTGTCCGCCGACCCGTCCGCCGCCGAGCCCTCGACCCTGCCGGCCGCGCCGCCGCCCGGGTACGGGTTCTGGCCCGCGCAGCCGTCCTCGACCCTGCAGCCCCCGCCGCCGCTCCCGCCGCTCCCCCCGGTCCCGCCACCGCCGCCACCGCAGCCCCCGCGGTACACACCGGGCGGTGGCAGCGGTGGCAGCGGCGGTGGCGGGGCCGGGCAGTGGAGGACCCCGTTGCTGGTGGGGCTCGTGGCGGCCGTCGCGGGCGGGTCGGCCGTCGCGGCGTGGATGCTGCTGGGCGGGAAGGGCGAGCCGGCCGCGGCCCCCGGCCCTCCCGCCACGAGCGCGCCCTCGCAGGGGCGGACCACGGAGCCCACGGGCCCCCGTAGCTCCCCGCCGGGCCCGAGCGCGAGCACCACGGCCTCCCCCTCGGCCGGCGCCGGAGCGGGGTACACCGTGGTGCGCAACGAGAGCGGCTTCTCGGTCGCCGTCCCCACCGGCTGGCAGCCCAGCCACGACGAGACCGGCAGCGGATCCTTCTACCGCCCGCCCGGTGACCGCAGCGCCCTGCTCCAGATCTTCCGGGTCACCGAGGACTCCGCCACCGGCTCGTGCGAGCTGCTGCGGATGTCCTCGCAACGCCTGGACGACGGCACCCCCGCCTACCGGCAGGTCTCCCTCGACCCGGTCGCGGGCGGAGCCTGCGAACTGGTCTACGAGTACGACAGCGCCGAGTCCCACGGCCGCCGCAGGGGCATGGAGCGGATCGTCACCGCCACCGACGGCAAGCGGTGGGCGCTGCTGGCGGCCGGACCGGCCACGGACTCCCCGACGGTGCGCGCGCACCTGACGGCGGCCCTGGACTCCTTCCGGCCGGAGTGACCGACCCGGTCACGGGCGTGCCCCGGCCGCAGGACGGCCGGGGCACGCGCGGTGCGGCTACTTGTACATGCCCACCGTGTAGTGGCCCGGGACGCTGCGCGTGGTGACGCTGATGCGGTTCCACACGTTGATCGTCGCGATCACGGCGATCAGCTGGGCCAGCTCGGCCTCCTCGAAGTGGGCCGCCGCCTTCGCGTACACCTCGTCGGGGACGAAGCCGTCCGTCAGGACGGTGACGGCCTCGGTCAGCTCGATCGCCGCCAGCTCCTTCTCCGTGTAGAAGTGCCGCGACTCCTCCCAGGCGGAGAGCTGCACGATCCGCTCGATGGTCTCGCCCTGCGCGATCGCGTCCTTCGTGTGCATGTCCAGGCAGAAGGCGCAGTGGTTGATCTGCGACGCGCGGATCTTGACCAGCTCGACCAGGGTCTCGTCCAGGCCCTTGACGGCGGCCATCTCCATGCCGAGGACGGCCTTGTAGAACGCGGGCGCGTGCTTGGCGAGGTTCATGCGGGGGGTGTGCTCGGCGGCCAGTTCGGTGGTCTTCGTTTCGTTGGTCATGGCACCACCGTACGGAGCGGGCGGCCCGCGGATATGGTCCATATCCATGACCGGATCTTGGGCCACTCTTGGGGCCGACCTCCATCTGGACCTGTCGGCCGCGGTACGGGGCGGGCGCGGTCTGCGGGCCGCGCTCACGGAGGAGCTGCGGGAGGCCGCGCGGAGCGGGCGGCTGGCGCCGGGCACCCGGCTGCCGTCCTCCCGGTCCTTCGCCGCCGACCTCGGGATCGCCCGCAACACGGTCGCCGAGGCGTACGGGGAGCTCGTCGCCGAGGGCTGGCTGACCGCCCGCCAGGGCTCCGGCACCCGGGTCGCCGAACGCGCCCGGCCGCGCCGCCCCGCGGGCGCCGCGCGGGTCCGCCACCCCGCGCGCCGGGGGCTCTCGTACAGCCTGATCCCCGGTTCCCCGGACCTCGGCGGGTTCCCGCGGGCCGGCTGGCTGGCGGCCGCCCGGCGGGCCCTCACCGACGCCCCCAACGACGCCTTCGGCTACGGGCTCGACGTACGCGGCCGGCCGGAGCTGCGCGAGGCCCTCGCCGGATACCTGGCCAGGGCCCGCGGGGTGTACGCCGACCCGGACCGGATCGTGCTGTGCTCCGGGTTCGCGCACGGACTGCGGCTCCTCGGCGCGGTGCTGCGGGCGCGCCGGGTGCGGGAGGTGGCGGTGGAGGGGTACAGCCTCGACATCCACCGCGACCTGCTGGCCGGGGCCGGCCTGCGCACCCGCCCGCTGTGGGTCGACGGGGCCGGGGCCCGCACCACCGATCTGGCGGGGTTCGGCCCCCGCACCGGCGCGGTGCTGCTCACCCCGGCGCACCAGTTCCCCACCGGCGCCGCCCTCACCCCGCAGCGGCGGGCGGCGGCGGTGGACTGGGCGCGCACCAGCGGCGGGTTCATCCTGGAGGACGACTACGACGGGGAGTTCCGCTACGACCGCCAGTCCGTCGGAGCCCTCCAGGGCCTGGACCCGGACCGGGTGGTCTACCTCGGCACCGCCAGCAAGTCCCTCGCGCCGGGGCTGCGGATGGGGTGGATGGTGGTACCGCCGGACCTGCTGGAGGAGGTGCTGGAGGCCAAGGGCCGGACCGACTGGAGTTCGAGCGCCCTCGACCAGCTCACCCTCGCGGAGTTCATCACCTCCGGGGCCTACGACCGCCACGTGCGCGGCATGCGGCTGCGCTACCGGCGCCGCCGGGACGCGCTGGTCGCGGCGGTGGCGGGACGGGTCCCGGTCTCCGGGGTCGCCGCCGGACTGCACGCCGTACTGGACCTCCCGCCGGGCACGGAGCGGGCCCTGCTGCGGTCCGCCGCCTGGCAGGACCTGGCGCTGGAGGGCCTGGGCACCTACCGCCACCCCGACTCGGCGATGCCCCCGCGCGAGGCCCTGGTCGTCGGCTACGGCACCCCGTCCGACAGCGCCTTCGCCCCGACCCTCGCCGCCCTGGTCGCCGCGCTGCCGTGACACGGCGCGCCCCGCCGGGCCCCCGGGCCCCCGGCCCCCCCGGGCCCTTCGCCCGGCCCCGGCCACTGGACCCCGGGCCCCGGCACCGCCCCGGCCCCGGGCGTGGTGCGCCCGGGGCCGGGGGGCCACCCCGCCGGGGCGGTGGCGGGGCGGCCGGCTAGGGGGTGTCTGACGGATGTCCGTGGGGAAGGAGCGGCGTCCGGTGCGTGCTCTCGGCGTGCCGACCGGAAGCCCGCGTACTGGACGTACTTGGGCTTTCGGTCGGTGCGGCGAGAGTGCGTGCCGGGCGTCGCGACGCCGCGGATATCCGTCAGACACCCCCTAGGCCTGCGGTTCGCCGAAGCGGGACAGGGCCAGTGCCCCGGCCACCGCCACCGCGAAGCCGAGCACCGCCAGCCAGGTGAAGCCCTCGCGGGTGCTGTCGCCGAGCCAGGCCACGCCGACCACCGCCGGGCCGATCGTCTCGCCCAGGACCAGGCCGGCGGTCGCGGCCGTCACCGAGCCGCGCTGCAGGGCGGAGGTGAGGAGCAGGAAGCCCGCCGCGCCGCCCAGCAACAGCGCGTACAGCGCCGGGTTGCGCAGCTCCTGCCGGGAGAAGGAGTCGACGAGCCGGACGGACACCTCCACCACCCCGAAGCCCGTCCCCGCCGCCAGGCCCAGCACCAGCGCCCGCGAGCGGTCCGGCAGCCGGCCCGCCGCCGCGCCCACCAGCAACACCAGCCCCGCCACCGCCAACAGCCCCAGCTTCAGCGCGAACGAACCGGTCTCGGAGCCCTCCTCACCGGACGCCAGCCCCAGCATCAGCAGCCCTGCGCACACCACCCCCACCGCACCCCACTCCAGCCCCGACAGCCGCACCCGCAGCAGCCGCGCCGAGACCACCGCCGTGACGGCCAGACTGGAGGCGAGCGCCGCGCCCACCGCGTAGATCGGGATGTGCCGCAAGGCGATGATCTGGAGCACGAAGCCGACCGCGTCCAGGCCGAGCCCGGCCAGGTACCGCCACTGCCGCACGGCCCGCAGGAACAGCGCGGTGTCCACCCCCGAGCCCGTGCCCGGCTCCGCGGCCCGCGCCGCGACGGCCTGGAGCACCGACGCCGTACCGAAGCAGACGGCCGCACCCAGCGCGCAAAGCATCCCAATCAACACGAACCGACTCTAGGCCCCGACCTGGGCGCCCACCCGTGACAAGGGTGTGACGACGGCCGGATTCCATCCCCCCCGCGCCCCGATCTAGTCTGTCGGCCATGGACAGCAGCCCGACCGGCAGTACAGGCACGACCGGCAGTACCGCGAGCACAGGCACCACAAGCACCACAGGCATCGCGGGCCGCACCGTCGCGCGACGCCGCATGCGCTCCGGCGCGGTCGCCCTCGGCGGCATGGGCCTGCTCGCCGCCACCCTCGTGGCGTGCGGCAGCAGCGACGAGCCGGACAAGCGCTGCGCCTCCCGGTCGTCCCTGGACCACCTGAACATGAAGGAGTGCGGCAGCGGGGGCCGCGGCGCCTACTACTACGGCGGCACGGTCAGCAAGGGCAAGGTCTCCGGCGGCAGCTTCGACAAGTCGGCCGTCACCCGCGGCGGCATCGGCGGCAGCAGCCACACCGGCTCCTCCGGCGGCTGAGCGCACCATGCGACGCCACACCATCGAACCCCGCCCCGACTGGCAGAAGACCGTCGAGGCACAGGGCCTGATCTACCCCCTCACCCGCTATCCCGACGACTCCCTGCGTCCCTACTGGGACGAGAGCGCGTACTACTCCTTCTCCCTCCCGGAGGTCGAGGCGCTGGAGGAGGTCGTCGAGGAACTGCACGCCATGTGCCTGGCCGCGGCGGCGCACATCGTCGAGCACGACCGCTTCGCGGACCTCGGCATCACCGATCCGAAGCTGGCCGGCCTGATCGCCCAGTCCTGGCACCGCCGCGCCGAACAGCCCTCCCTCTACGGCCGTTTCGACCTGCGCTACGACGGCGACGGGCCGGCCAAGCTGCTGGAGTACAACGCCGACACCCCCACCTCCCTGGTGGAGGCGGCGAGCCCGCAGTGGTTCTGGATGGAGGAGCGCTTCCCCGGCGCCGACCAGTGGAACTCCCTCCACGAGCGGCTCGTCGAGGCCTGGCGCCGCCAGGCTGAGCTGCTGCCGCCCGGTCCGCTGCACTTCGCGCACTCCGAGACCGACGAGCTCGGCGAGGACCTGATGACGGTGGCCTACCTCCAGGAGACCGCCGAACAGGCCGGCCTGGAGACCCACGCCCTGTCGGTCGAACAGATCGGCTGGGACAGCCTCTCGGGCCGGTTCGTCGACGAGAGGCTCCGCTTCATCCGCGGCTGCTTCAAGCTCTACCCGTGGGAGTGGCTGGCCGAGGACACCTTCGGCCCGCAGGTCCTGGACACCTACGACCACGGGGGCGGCTCCGGCACCACCGCCTGGATCGAGCCCCTGTGGAAGATGCTGCTCGCGAACAAGGCGCTGCTGGCGGTCCTGTGGGAGCTCTTCCCCGAGCACCCCAACCTGCTGCCCGCCTACCTCGACGGCCCGCGCGAACTCGCCGGGGCCGACTCGGCCGGCTACGCGGCCAAGCCCCTGCTGGGCCGCGAGGGAGCAGGGGTCACCCTCCACGGACCGGGCGGGGAGGGCGGGCCCTTCGTCCCGGCCGAGGGGGAGACGTACGTCTTCCAGGCGCTGGCGCCGCTGCCCGACTTCGACGGCAACCGGGTCGTCCTCGGCGCCTGGGTGGTCGAGGAGGAGGCGGCGGGCCTGGGGATCAGGGAATCGGCGGGGCCGGTCACGGACGAGTACGCCCGCTTCCTGCCCCACGTCATCCTGTCGACGTGACCGGCCCCCCGGGGGCCGGTCACCCCGGGCCCGAAGGCCCGGGGTTCCTCGCGAGGCCGAGCCGGGCGGGGACGGTTCACACGGACGCGGACCGGTCCAGGACCGAGCGCAGCCGGTCCAGGCCCCAGTCCAGGTCCTCCTTGCTGATCACCAGCGGCGGTGCGATGCGGATCGTCGACCCGTGGGTGTCCTTCACCAGCACCCCGAGCTCCATCAGCTTCTCGGAGATCTCCCGGCCCGTGCCGAGGGAGGGGTCGATGTCGACCCCCGCCCACAGTCCGCGGCCGCGGACGGCGGTCACCGCGCCCCCGCCGACGAGCAGGTTCAGTTCCCGGTGCAGGTGGTCGCCGAGTTCGGCGGCCCGCTGCTGGTACTCGCCGGAGCGCAGCATCGCGATCACCTCCAGGGCGACGGCGCAGGCCAGCGGGTTGCCGCCGAAGGTGGATCCGTGCTCGCCCGGCCGGAACACCCCGAGCACGTCCCGGTCGGCGACCACGGCGGAGACGGGGACCACACCGCCGCCCAGCGCCTTGCCGAGGACGTACACGTCGGGGACGACGCCCTCGTGCTCGCAGGCGAAGGTCTTCCCGGTCCGCCCCAGGCCCGACTGGATCTCGTCGGCCATGAAGAGCACGTTCCGCTCGCGCGTCAGCTCCCTCACGCCGGCCAGGTATCCGGCGGGCGGCACCAGCACCCCGGCCTCGCCCTGGATCGGCTCCAGCAGCACCGCCACGGTGTTCGCGGTGACGGCGTGGGAGAGCGCGGTGAGGTCCCCGTACGGGACGATCTCGAAGCCGGGCGTGTAGGGCCCGAAGTGGTCGCGCGCCTCGTGGTCCGTGGAGAAGGACACGATGGTGGTGGTGCGGCCGTGGAAGTTGTCGGCGGCCACCACGATCTTGGCCTGCCCGTCGGGCACGCCCTTGACCTCGTACCCCCACTTGCGGGCCGTCTTCACCGCCGTCTCCACGGCCTCCGCGCCCGTGTTCATGGGCAGCACCATCTCCTTGCCGCACAACTCGGCGAGCTGCGTGCAGAAGTCCGCGAAGCGGTCGTGGAAGAAGGCGCGGGAGGTGAGGGTGACCCGCTCCAGCTGGTCGCGGGCGGCGTCGATCAGACGGCGGTTGCCGTGGCCGAAGTTGAGCGCCGAGTACCCGGCGAGCATGTCGAGGTACCGGCGGCCCTCCACGTCCGTCATCCACGCGCCCTCCGCCGAGGCGACGACGACGGGCAGGGGGTGGTAGTTGTGCGCGCTGTGTTCGTCGGCGGAGCGGATGGCATCAGCAGTTCTCGACACGGGGTCTCCGATCGTCCGTCTGGCCGGTGACGTGGGTGGCGTCCTTTCTATCGTCGCTCGGATCGCGGACGGAGAAACCTTCTTTCCGGCGCGCCCGCTAAGGTGTCCGGTACGCACGGCGACTGGCGTACGGAGAACCAACTCCGGGGGAGTCGTGCGCGCACGACCGCACACAGGGCCGCTCGCCTGGGCCTCGCGGGGACGAGAGACGACATCGACCCCGGAGGAGCCGCCATGAGCGCGAACCACCGTCACCCCGCCCTGCTCGCCACCGACCCCGAGCTGGCGTCCTTCATCTCCGCCGAGGAGAGCCTCCAGGCGCAGACCCTGCGCCTGATCCCCAGTGAGAACTACGTCTCCGCCGCCGTGCTGGAGGCCTCCGGCACGGTGCTGCAGAACAAGTACAGCGAGGGCTACCCGGGCCGCCGCTACTACGAGGGCCAGCAGAACATCGACCGGGTCGAGGCCCTCGCCGTCGAGCGGGCCAAGGGCCTGTTCGGGGTGGACCACGCGAACGTCCAGCCGTACTCCGGGTCCCCGGCGAACCTCGCCGTCTACCTGGCCTTCGCCAAGCCCGGCGACACGGTGATGGGCATGGCCCTGCCGATGGGCGGGCACCTCACCCACGGCTGGGGGGTCTCCGCGACGGGCTCCTGGTTCCGCGGAGTCCAGTACGGCGTCCGCCCGGAGGACGGCCGGATCGACTACGACGCGGTGCGTGCGCTGGCCCTCGCCGAACGCCCGAAGATCATCTTCTGTGGCGGTACGGCCCTGCCGCGGACCATCGACTTCGCGGCCTTCGCCTCGATCGCCGAGGAGGCGGGCTCGGTCCTCGTCGCGGACGTGGCCCACATCGCGGGCCTGATCGCGGGCGGCGCCCACCCGTCGCCGGTCGGGCACGTGGACGTGGTCTCGACGACCACCCACAAGACCCTGCGCGGGCCGCGCGGCGCGATGCTGATGTGCACGGAGGAGCACGCGAAGGCCATCGACAAGGCGGTCTTCCCGGGCCTCCAGGGCGGTCCCCACAACCAGACGACCGCGGGCATCGCGGTCGCCCTGCACGAGGCGGCGCAGCCGGCGTTCACGGCGTACGCCCACGCGGTCGTGGCCAACGCGAAGGCGCTGGCCGCCGCGCTGCTGGAGCGGGGCTTCGACCTCGTCTCGGGCGGCACCGACAACCACCTGATCCTGATGGACCTCACCTCGCGCGGGGTGGCGGGCAAGGTCGCGGCGAAGGCCCTGGACCGGGCGGGGATCGTCGTGAACTACAACACCGTGCCGTTCGACCCGCGCAAGCCGTTCGACCCGTCGGGCATCCGGATCGGCACCCCGTCGCTGACGTCCCGCGGCCTGACCGCGGAGCACATGCCCGTCGTCGCCGACTGGATCTCGCGGTCGGTGGACGCGGCCGCCAAGGGCGACGAGCCGGCCCTCGCCGCGATCCGCTCCGAGGTCGGCGACCTGATGGCCGCCTTCCCGGCGCCCGGACTCCCGCTGTAGCCGCCGTGCCGCCGCCGGGACCCGTACCCGTCCCGGCGGCGGCATCCGGCCACCCCCGGGAATCGGTCGCTCGGCCGGGGCGGGATCCGGCCGCCCCGCTACCGCCCGGTACGTGGGCAGGGGCCGGGCGGGACCGGGGGAGCGGGTGCGGGACCGGCCGCGCCGCGCCGCGGCGGCGGCAGGGTTCCGGCCAGCGCGGGGCCGGAGCGCGCCCCCGCACCTGAGAGAATGAAGCCATGGCTTCTGATCGTCCTCGCGCGCTCTCCGGCATCCAGCCCACCTCCGGCTCGTTCCACCTCGGGAACTACCTCGGAGCCATCCGCCAGTACGTCGCCCTGCAGGAGACGCACGACGCCTTCTACATGGTGGTCGACCTGCACGCGATCACCATGCCGCAGGATCCCAAGGACCTGCGGGCGAACACCCGCCTCTCCGCGGCGCAGCTCCTCGCGGCCGGTCTGGACCCGGAGCGCTGCACGCTCTTCATCCAGAGCCACGTGCCGGAGCACGCCCAGCTCGGCTGGGTCATGAACTGCATCACCGGTTTCGGCGAGGCCAGCCGGATGACCCAGTTCAAGGACAAGTCCGCCAGGTCGGGTGCCAACAACGCCACCGTCGGCCTGTTCACGTACCCGATCCTCCAGGTCGCCGACATCCTCCTCTACCAGGCGGACTCCGTCCCGGTCGGCGAGGACCAGCGCCAGCACATCGAGCTGACCCGCGACCTCGCGGAGCGCTTCAACCAGCGCTTCGGCGACACCTTCACGCTCCCGGCGGCGCACATCGTCAAGGAGGTCGCGAAGATCTACGACCTCCAGGACCCGGCGATCAAGATGTCGAAGTCGGCGTCCTCGCCCAAGGGCCTGATCAACCTCCTCGACGAGCCGAAGGTCACCGAGAAGAAGATCAAGAGCGCGGTCACCGACACCGAGGCCGTGGTCCGTTTCGACACGGAGAACAAGCCCGGCGTCAGCAACCTGCTCACGATCTACTCCACCCTCACGGGCGAGAGCATCCCCGCCCTGGAAGCCGCGTACGAGGGCAAGGGTTACGGAGCGCTCAAGACGGACCTCGCGGGCGTGATGGTCGATTTCGTCACACCGTTCAAGCAGCGGACCCAGGAGTACCTGGACGACCCGGAGACCCTGGACTCCTTGCTGGCCAAGGGCGCGGAGAAGGCTCGGGCGGTCGCCGCCGAGACCCTGGCGCAGACCTACGACCGCCTCGGTTTCCTGCCCGCGAAGCACTGACGGACCGGCGCCCCTGGCGGTCGGGGGGTGCTGGCGCCACACTGAGGCGGCAGCATCCCGCACACAGACGGAGGAGACAGACGTGGGGACCGTAACGCTCGGCGTTTCGATCGCGGTCCCGGAGCCGTACGGCAGCCAGCTCCAGGGGCTGCGCGCCGGCTTCGGGGACGCCGCCGCGCACGGCATCCCCACGCACGTCACCCTCGTACCGCCCACCGAGGTGGAGGCGGACCGGCTGCCCGGGATCCGCGCCCACCTGGCCGAGGTCGCCGGGGCCTTCCGGTCCTTCCCGATGCGGCTGGAAGGGACGGGCACCTTCCGTCCCCTCTCGCCGGTCGTCTACGTCCGGCTCGTCGAGGGCGCCCCGGACTGCACCCGCCTCCAGGGCCGGGTCCGCGACCCCCAGGGGCCGGTCAACCGGGAGCTGGCGTTCCCGTACCACCCGCACGTCACGGTCGCCCACGGGATCTCCGAGGAGGCGATGGACCGGGCGTACGCCGAGCTCGCGGACTACGCCGCCGACTGGCTGTGCGAGGGCTTCGCGCTCTACGAGCAGGGCTCCGACGGGGTCTGGCGCAAGCTGCGCGAGTACCCCTTCGGCACGGGCCCGGCTCCCGTCCCGGCGCAGTCGGCGCCCGCCGCCGACACGGCCGCCGGCGCGGCCGCGCGCCACTCCTGACGCAGGGGCCGCAGGGCCCACAGGGCGCGGAAACGGAGCCTGCGCAGGACCAGGGCGTGGATCGGGCGGGCCGGCGGGCGCGCTTCGCGAAAAGTCACAATCGACGACCGTAGTCCCAGGGACCGGCAATCCCGGCTATTTCCGGCAGCTCATTTACGGTGACCCCCATGGACTGGCTGAAGAAACTCCCGGTGATCGGGCCACTGGTGGCCGCCGTGATGAGGACCCACGCCTGGCACTCCTACGAGCGCCTCGAACGCGTCCACTGGGCGCGGCTCGCCGCCGCGATCACCTTCATCAGTTTCCTCGCGCTCTTCCCGCTGTTCACCGTGGGCATCGCCATCGGCGCCGCGCTGCTGAGCCCCGAGCAGCTCGCCAAGCTCCAGAAGAACCTCGCCGAGCAGGTCCCGGGCATCTCCGACCAGCTCAACCTCGACGGACTCGCCGCCAACGCGGGCACCATCGGCCTCGTCGCCGGCGCCCTGCTCCTGCTCACCGGCATCGGGTGGGTCGGCTCCATGCGGGACTGCCTGCGCGCCGTCTGGGAGAAGGACGACGAGGACCAGGGCAACCCCATCGTGCGCAAGGGCAAGGACGCCCTCGTCCTGTTCGGCCTCGGCGGCGTGGGCCTCGCCTCGGCCGCCGCGTCGATCCTCGGCGCCAGCGCGGTCGGCAAGTTCGGCGAGACCCTCGGCGTCCCGCGCGACGGCGCGGGCGGCGCCCTGCTGCGCGCCGGCGCCTTCCTCGTCGGCGTGGTGGCCGCCTTCCTGGTGCTCCTCTACCTGCTCACCCTGCTGCCCGGCGTCGAACCCCCGCGCGGCCGCCTGATCCAGGCGGCCCTGATCGGCGCCGCCGGCTTCGAGCTGCTGAAACTGCTGCTCAGCGGCTATATGCGCGGGGTCGCCAGCAAGAGCATGTACGGGGCCTTCGGCGTGCCGATCGCCCTGCTGCTGTGGATCAACTTCTCGGCGAAGCTGCTCCTGTTCTGCTCCGCCTGGACGGCCGCCCGCGACGACGGCGAGAGCGGCAAGGCCGGCGGGGGAGACCCGCGGCCCGCGCGGAGCTAGCTCCGCTGGCCCCGGCGCCCGCCGCGCGGCCAGCGCCGGTTGACCACGAACGCCCCGCCCGCCAGCACCGCCAGCACCCCGCCGGCGATGCCGACCGCCGTGCCGACGCCGCTGCTGCCGGAGTCGTCACCGCTCGCCGCCGCACTGTTCTCGTGGGACTTGGCGGGCGAGCCGAGGGAAGTGGTGTCCGCGCTCTTCGGCGGCACCAGCTCGCCCACCGGCTTCACCTTCCCGACCGCCGCGAAACCCCAGTCGAAGAGCTGGGCGGTCTCCTCGTACACCGAGTTGATCCCGCCCGTGTCCGGGTTCATCACCGTGACCAGCAGCTTCTTGTCGCCGCGCTGCGCCGCGCCGGTGAAGGTGGAGCCGGCCATCGTGGTGTTGCCGTTCTTCACGCCCGCGATGCCCTTGTACGGGGTGATGCCGCCGGCGCCCGTCATCAGCCGGTTGGTGTTCTGGATCTCGAAGTAGTCCCGCGGCCGGCCCGCCTCCTGCTTGCCCGGGAACCGGGCGCTCACCGTCCCGCAGTACTCGCGGAAGTCCTGCTTCTGCAGCCCGGAGCGGGCGATGAGGGTGAGGTCGTAGGCGCTCGACACCTGCTCCGGGGCGTCGTAGCCGTCCGGCGAGATCACGTGGGTGTCCAGTGCCTGGAGCTCCTCGGCGTGCGCCTGCATGTCCTTGACGGTCTTGTCGATCCCGCCGTTCATGGCCGACAGCACGTGCACGGCGTCGTTGCCGGACCGCAGGAACACGCCCAGCCACAGGTCGTGGACCGTGTACTCCTCGTCCTCCTTGACCCCCACCAGGCTGCTGCCCGCGCCGACGCCCGACATCTCCTGTTCGGAGACCCGGTGCACCTGGTCCTTGGGCAGGCTCGGCAGCACCGTGTCCGCGAACAGCATCTTCATGGTGGAGGCCGGGGGCAGCCGCCAGTGGGCGTTGTGCGCGGCGAGGACCTCACCCGTCTCGGCGTCGGCCACGATCCAGGACCGGCCGGTGAGGTTCGCGGGCAGGGCGGGCGCCCCCGGCAGCAGGTTCACCTGCGTGCCCGGCTGGCCGAGCAGGGTCCCGCCGACCGTGGACATCGACGCGGGCGGCGCGGCGGCCGCCGGGGCCTTGGCAGGCCGTCCCTTCCCGCCCGCCGCCGGCGGCGGCGCCGGCGCGGAGTGCGCGGGCGACACGAGCATCGCGGGGACCAGCACCGCGGCGGAAAGGACCGTCAATGCGGTCTTTTTGGCAGACACGCAGGTGAACGTACATCCCGATGGGCTGTCTGCCCTCCCGGACCGGCCATCCGTGGTGAACCACCGCCGGTACGGCCCACCCCCGCGCGTCCGTCCTGGGGACGAATCCGATACTGGGGACATGAAACTCAGCCGCGCCGCCTCCTGGTTCCTGCTCGCCTTCGGAGTGTGGAGCTGGTTCATCTGGGTGTCCTTCGTCCGGAACTTGTGGAAGAACGGCAGCGGCCTGGCCTTCGACACGGCCGGCGACCCTACGTCGTACTTCTGGGTCCACTTTCTCCTCGCGGTCACGTCCTTTCTCCTGGGGACGGCCGTTGGTGTGATCGGGTTGCGTGGCGTGCGGGCTCTGCGGCGGGAATCACGATGACCGTCGTCGTGGTGGTCGTGGCGGTCGTCGCCGTACTGGCCCTGCTGGCGCTCGTACACCGGTGGCTGTGGGTGCGGCTGGTCCGTGACACGACCCGGGCGGGCGGCGCGGCCCGCCGGACGGGCACCGTCCTGGCCTTCGCGCTGCCGCTGCTGGCCCTGGCCGCCCTGACCGCCGGACGGGCCGGAGCGCCCTTCTGGCTCCAGCGGGTGGTGGCGTGGCCGGGGTACATGTGGCTGGCGGTGCTGCTGTACCTGACCCTGGCGATGCTCGTGGCGGAACCGGCCCGCCGCCTGTGGCTCCGCCGGCCGGCCCGTACCGGGTCCGCCGGCCCGGCGGCCCCGGCCGTGCCCGCGACGGCGGACACCGGCCGGGCGGGCGCCTCCGCGGGCGCCGGCCCCGGCATACCGTCGGCCCCGGCGGGCGGCGACACCGCCCCGCAGACCCAGGCCCAGGCCACGGCCCCGGCCTCGGCCACGACCGCCTCAGTCGTCCCGGTCAGCCGCCGGGTGTTCGTCGCGCGGGTGGCCGGGGGAGCGGCGGCCGCCGCCGCGCTCGCGACCGTCGGGACGGGCACCTATGGGGTGCTCCGCGGGCCGCGCGTCAAGCGCGTCCGGGTCCCGCTCGCCCGGCTGCCCCGCGCGGCGCACGGGTTCCGGATCGCCGTCGTCAGCGACGTCCACCTCGGACCGGTCCTCGGCCGGGCGCACACCCAGCGCGTCGTCGACACCGTCAACCGCACGCAGCCCGACCTCATCGCCGTCGTCGGCGACCTCGTCGACGGCAGCGTCCACGACCTCGGCCCGGCCGCCGAACCGCTGCGCCTGCTCCGTTCGCGCCTCGGCTCGTACTTCGTCACCGGCAACCACGAGTACTTCTCCGGCGCCCGCCAGTGGGTCGACCACGTCCGCGAGCTCGGCCTGGTCCCCCTGGAGAACGCCCGCCGCGAACTGCCCCACTTCGACCTCGCCGGGGTCAACGACGTGCAGGGGGAGAGCGAGGGCCAGGGCCCCGACTTCCGGGCGGCCCTCGGGGACCGCGACCGCTCCCGGACCGCGGTCCTCCTGGCCCACCAGCCGGTGGTCATCCACGACGCCGTCCGGCACGGCGTGGACCTCCAGCTCTCGGGGCACACCCACGGCGGCCAGCTGTGGCCCGGCAACTACCTGGCCGAGCTGGCCAATCCGACCGTCGCGGGCCTGGAGCGCTACGGCGACACCCAGCTCTACGTGTCCCGCGGAGCCGGTGCCTGGGGGCCGCCCGTCCGGGTCGGGGCACCGTCCGACATCACGGTGGTGGAACTCGCCTCATACCAGGCCTGACCGGACCCGACCGGGCATCGTGGACCTTCCCGTGGCTGATCTTCCGTGATTGGGTGTCCGATAGTCGGATACCGAGTTCGAATGGCGGGGTTCAGGGATGCGGTCTGTCCGCGCGAAGATCATTGCGGTCGGGCTGGTCCTCGGGATCGCGGGCGTCGGCGCCTGGCAGCTGCTGCCCGAGGACGACGGCGGCCGGGGCGCGATCCGGGTCGGTACCACCGACGTGGTCTCCGCCCTCGACCCCGCCGGGGCCTACGACGCCGGTTCCTGGGCCCTGTTCAGCAACGTCTACCAGTCGCTCCTGACCATCGGGCCCGGCTCCGACACCCCCGTCCCGGACGCCGCGTCCACCTGCAGGTTCATCGGCCAGAAGCTGATGACGTACCAGTGCGAGCTGCGCCCCGACCTGACCTTCCCGAGCGGCCGCGCGGTCACCGCGGCCGACGTGAAGTTCTCGTTCGACCGCATCAAGCAGATCAACTCGGACCAGGGGCCGGCCCCGCTCTTCAACACCCTGCAGTCGGTCAAGGCCGAAGGCCGCACCGTCACCTTCAACCTCTCGGCCCGCGACGCCACGTTCCCCTTCAAGATCGCGACGGGCGCCGCCTCGATCGTCGACAAGGACACGTACCCGGCCAAGGAGCTCCGCCGCGACGGCAAGGCCGACGGCTGCGGCCCGTACTCCCTGGTCGCGTACAAGGCGGGCGCGAGCGTCGAGCTCAAGCCCAACCCCGCCTACCGGGGGCAGGGCAAGCCGGCCCGCGCGCCCGTGGCCGTCCGCTACTTCAAGGACTCCGCCCAGCTCGACGCGGCCTGGCGGGACCGCCAGATCGAGGTGGCGCACCGGGACATGCCGCCCGCCGTCCTCGCCGGCCTGAACCCCGGCATGAAGGACACCCGCTACCAGGCGTCCGGCGGTACCGAGACCCGCAGCATCGTCTTCAACGTGCGCCCCGGCTCGGCGGCCGAGAAGCCCGCCGTCCGTCAGGCGGTGGCCGCGGTGCTGGACCGCTCGAAGGTCGCCGGGGACGTCTACAAGGGCACGGTCACCCCGCTGTACTCCCTGGTCCCGGCGGGCATCGCGGCGCACAGCACGCCCTTCTTCGACGCCTATCCCTCGCCCAACGGCCTGGCCGCCCGCAAGCTCCTCAAGGACGCCCTGATCACCGCCCCCGTCCCGCTGACCCTGGGCGTCAACGCGCGCGGCGTGAACCTCGCCGAAGCGGAGGAGATCAAGCGGCAGCTGGAGTCGACGAACCTGTTCCAGGTGAAGATCAAGCCGGTCGAGGTCTGGGAGGACTTCCAGAAGGCCTACGCGGCCGGGCAGTTCGACGCCTACACGATCGGCTGGATCGCCGACTTCCCGGACGCGGACAACTTCCTCGCGCCCCTGGTCGGCGCGGGCTCCAGCATGAACAGCGGCTTCTCCGACAAGGCCGTGGACGAACTGATCACCCGCACCCAGTCCTTCTCGGACCGGGGCGGGGCCGCCGGCGACTTCCGGGAGCTCCAGCGGCTGGTCTCCCAGCAGGTCCCGATGCTGCCGATCTGGCAGAAGAAGGACTACGTCATGTCCCGCGAGGCCGTCACCGGCGCGCAGTACCTCTCCGACGGCACGGGCGTGTGGCGCCTGTGGGAACTCAACTGGCTGTAGCCGCCGGGTCGGCGGCGGTGTCCCCGTGCGCCAGCAGGAGGGTGCGCAGCGCCTCGGCGACCGTCCGTGAGGTGTCCCGGTCCAGGGGGGCCAGCAGCTCCGCGTAATGCTTGAGGTGCTCCTCCATCACGCCCTCGCAGAGCGTGCGGCCCGGCTCGGTCAGCCGGATCCGCACCGAGCGGCGGTCGGCGTCGTCACGTACCCGCTCGACCAGGCCCTTGGCCTCCAGCCGGTCGATCCGGTTGGTGATCGCGCCCGAGGTCACCATCGCGGCCGGCACCAGCGCGCCGGCGGTCAGCGCGTACGGCGGGCCCGAGCGGCGCAGGCTGGCCAGCACGTCGAACTCGCCCACCTCCAGGCCGTGTCCGGCCATGAAGGCCTTCAGCTGCTTGTCGATGATCCGGGTCATCCGCTGGATGCGGGCGAGCACCTCGATGGGCCAGAGCTCCTCCGCGAGGTCGGGGCGCTCCGTCTGCCACTGGCCGATGAACGTGGCCACCGTGTCCTTCTCCATGCCCACAGAATACCTCAACGTTAAGACACTTGACGTTGAGGCAGTTGCTCTGTTTTTATTTCAACGTTGAGATTGTCAAGGTTGAGATGTGAAGGGGAGTGGGTCATCCATGACGGTCACCACCGCCACCACCGCGACCGCGGCCACCGCGAAGGGCATCCGGAGGGCCGGCGGAAAGACCGCCGGGACGGCCGGCGCCCCGCCCGCCGCGGCGCCCGTCCCCGTCCTGTGGCTCGCCCTGCTGGCCACCCCCATCGCCGCCGGGGCCAACGCGCCGGTGCTGATCCTCCCGGAGATGGCCGCCTCCCTCGGGGTGTCCGCCGGTACCGCCGCCTGGCTGCTCACCGCCTTCGGCTGGGCCATGGCCGTCGGCACCCCCCTGCTCGCCGGGCTGCTGCGCCGCCGGGGCCTGCGCGCGGTGCTGCGGCTGTCCACCCTGCTCGTCCTGGCCGGCACCCTGCTGGTCGCCGTCTCCCCGTGGCTCCCGCTCACGCTGTTCGGGCGTTGCGCCCAGGCCGCCGGCGGCGCCGGGCTGGTGGCCGCGGCGATCAGCCTCGCCGGCACCGCCCGCCGGATGGGCGTCATCAGCGCCGGGTTCGGGATGCTCGGCGCCACCGGACCGCTGCTCGGCAAGGCCCTCGCGGACGCGGCTTCCTGGCGGATCGCCCTCACCGTCTCGGCGCTCTCCCTGCTCGCCGTGCCCGCCGTCGGCCGCCGCGCCGGGGCGGCGAACCCGCCCGCGCCCGGCCGCTTCGACGGCCGGGGCGCCGCCCTGCTGACCGGGCTCGCCACCGCCCTGGTCCTGCTGCCGACCGCGCCGCTCGCCGCCCTCGGCGGGGCCCTGGTCGCCGCCGTGCTGCTCGCCCTGCACGTCCGGCGCCGCCCCGAGGGGTTCGTACCCGCCGCCCTGCTGCGCCGTCCCGTCTTCGTGGTCTCGGCCCTGCTGGCGCTCGCCCTGTCGGCGTCCTACTTCACCCTGCTCTTCTCGGTGCCCCGGCTGCTCGCCGACCGGGCCGGCTGGGACACCGCCTCCGCCGGGACCGGACAGCTGGTCGCCCTGCTCGCCGGGTCGGCGCTGTCCTGGCTGCTCGCCGCCGCCTCGGCCCGCATGAGCCGCGCGGCCGTCCGTACGGTGCTCGTCTCCCTCGGGGCGCTCGCCGCCCTCGCCGGGATCTTCGCCACCTGGGGCCCGCTGCTGCTGGTCGCCACCGCGGCGGGGGTCTTCACCGCCAGCGCCGCCAACGCAGTCCTGTCCACCCACGCGGTGGCCGCCGCCCCCGACCCGGCGCAGCGCCCGTCCGCCATCGGCCTGTTCACCCTCTGCTACCAGCTGGGCGGCGCCTTCGGCCCGGCCGTCGCCGGCCTGCTGGTCCTGGGTGCCTGACCGGAAGGGGCGGGAGTCGGCGGACCCTCACTCCTCCCCGGGGTGCGGGTCCGAGGCGCGCTTGCCGCGCGAGACCGCCGTCTGGGCCATGCCCGGCAGGAAGTCCGCGAACAGCTCGTGCACCTCGCGCACCAGCGGCCGCAGCACCCGGAACCGGGCCAGGACGATGCCCCGCGTCGTCAGCTGCGCGCCGCGCTCGGCCAGCCGCCGGGACTTCTCGCTGTCGGGGGAGCGGTCGAAGACCCAGTACAGGACCAGGCCCATCTGCGAGAGCCACATCAGCTCGGGCAGGACGTCGGCCAGTTCGGCCGGCACCTTGGTCTTCGCCCCGGCCAGCACCTCGCGGTGCATGTCGATCGCCGCGTTGCGCGCCGGTTCCGATTCGGGGGAGAAGGGGCTGAGCGGGCTCTCGGGGTCCGCCGCGTTCTTGAAGAACTGCGAAGCGAACTCGTGGTACGGGGCCGCGATGTCCAGCCAGGCCGTCAGGACGCCCGCGAGCCGCTTCTGGAGATCGGTCTCCTGGTCCAGGATCGGCCGGACCGCCTTCTGGTGCGCGGCGCCGATCCGGTCGTAGAAGCCCTGGACCAGGTGTTCCTTCGACTCGAAGTAGTAGTACGCGTTGCCGACCGAGACCCCTGCCTCCTTGGCGATGCCCCGCATGGTCGTCTTGTCGAAGCCGCGCTCCTGGAAGAGCCTGAGTGCGGTTTCGAGGATGAGCGTGCGGGTCTGCTCGCTCTTGGGCGCCTTCTGATCTGTCACGGTGTCCGACCTTATCGGGGTACGGAGCACTGCTCGTCACAGGCCGGTTCTCCGGTATCCGCCCCGGAGTCGGTACGTACCGCGTGCCGGACGGCGGCGGCCGTGTACATGGCGGCCTTGGCGAAGGGCCGGCCGGCCGGGGTGGCCAACCAGTTGGCCTTCGGCCGGTGTTCGGCCAGTGCCCACAGGCACACGATGAAGGCGTCCGTCCCGGTCCACACCTGCCCCTGGTCGCCGACCACGGTGATCTCCCGCAGGGTCTCGGCGTGGGCGAGCCGGGGGAACCGCCGCCACGCCTCGGCGGACGCGGCGGGCACGAACCGGAGCGGTACGAGGTGGCGCTGCCCGAGCAGCCAGTGCCGGATGTGCACGCACACCGGACAGTTCGCGTCGTAGAGGACGGTCAGGTGGCGCATGTCGCCCCGTGCGGTCCGCGCCACCGGTCAGGCCCCGGCCGGAGTGGTCCAGGCCTGCGGGGCGACCGGCGGGGTCTGCCGGCGCTCCATGAGCCCGCGGCGGCGCATCTTGTTGAGCACCCACACGTTGCCGAGGTGCATGACGCCGAGGACGAGCAGGACGACGCCGATCTTCACCGACAGCGCCTCGAAGAGCCCGCGGGCTTCGAGGACCGTCTCCCCCGAGCGCAGGTAGAGGGTCACGAAGCCGATGTTCACGAGGTAGAACCCGACCACCAGGAGGTGGTTGACGGCGTCCGCGAGCTTCTCGTTGCCCTGCAGTACGTCGCCGATGAAGACGCGGCCGTTGCGGCTGAGCGTACGGGCCACCCAGATGGTGAGTCCGATGCTGACGACCAGGTAGATGGCGTACGCGACCACGGTGAGGTCCATTGCCCTCAGCCCCCTTTGAACGTGTTCAACTGCTGACGTCGATGACTCTAGACCTCTTTTTGAACAGGTTCAAGCCTTCCGTTCGCCCGTCTCCCGCGGCGGTCGCCGTGCGATGCTGGGAGGCATGAACCTGGAGGACCTGGTCCGCTTGCGCCGTGCCCGGGACGCGATGGACCGCGACTACGCGCAGCCGCTCGACGTCCCGGCACTGGCCAAGGTCGCCCTCATGTCACCCGGGCACTTCTCCCGCAGCTTCCGCGCCGCCTACGGGGAAACCCCCTACAGCTACCTGATGACCCGCCGCGTCGAGCGGGCCAAGGCCCTGCTGCGCCGCGGCGACATGAGCGTGACGGACGTGTGCTTCGCGGTCGGCTGTACCTCGCTCGGGTCGTTCAGCTCCCGCTTCAGCGAACTCGTCGGTGAGAGCCCCAGCGCCTACCGGGCCCGCTCCCACGAGGACGGCGCCGCGGTTCCGGCCTGCGTCGCGAAGGTCTCCACGCGACCGGTCAGGAACGGAGAAGCGAAATCGGCCGCCCCCTCGTAGCGTCGAGGCATGACCATCAACCTCTCGCAGTGCTTCATCGCCGTCGACGACCACGACAAGGCGCTCACCTTCTACCGCGACGTCCTCGGCCTGGAGGTCCGCAACGACGTCGGGTTCGAGGGGATGCGCTGGGTGACCGTGGGGTCCCCCGAGCAGCCCGACGTGGAGATCGTCCTCGAACCCCCGCTCGCCGACCCCGGCGCCTCGCCCGCCGACCGGCAGGCGATGGCGGAACTGCTGGCCAAGGGCCTGCTGCGCGGCGTGATCTTCTCCACCGACGACGTCGACGCCACCTTCGAACGCCTCCGGGCGGCCGGCGCGGACGTGCTCCAGGAACCGATCGACCAGCCGTACGGCGTCCGTGACTGCGCCTTCCGCGACCCGGCGGGCAACATGCTCCGCTTCAACCAGCCCCGCAAGAGCTAGAGCCAGAGCCAGAGGGAGACACCACACGATGAGCAGGGCCACGAGGACGGGCACGCCGGCGCCGGCGCCGCACGCGGCGGACAGTCACGATCTGATCCGGGTGCACGGCGCACGCGTGAACAACCTCAAGGACGTCAGCGTCGAGCTCCCCAAGCGCCGCCTGACGGTGTTCACCGGTGTCTCCGGCTCCGGCAAGAGCTCCCTGGTCTTCGGCACCATCGCCGCCGAGTCGCAGCGGCTGATCAACGAGACCTACAGCGCCTTCGTCCAGGGCTTCATGCCCACCCTGGCCCGTCCCGAGGTCGACGTCCTCGACGGGCTGACGACCGCGATCATCGTCGACCAGCAGCGGATGGGCGCCGACCCCCGCTCCACGGTCGGCACCGCCACCGACGCCAACGCCATGCTCCGCATCCTCTTCAGCCGCCTCGGACAGCCGCACATCGGCTCGCCCAAGGCCTTCTCCTTCAACGTCGCCTCGATCAGCGGCGCGGGCGCGGTCACCGTGGAGCGCGCGGGACGGACCGTCAAGGAGCGCCGCAGCTTCAGCATCACCGGCGGCATGTGCCCGCGCTGCGAGGGCCGCGGCTCCGTCAGCGACATCGACCTCACCGCGCTCTACGACGACACCAAGTCCCTGAACGAGGGCGCGCTCACCATCCCCGGCTACAGCATGGACGGCTGGTACGGCCGCATCTTCGCGGGCTGCGGCTTCTTCGACCCGGACAAGCCGATCCGCGAGTACACCAAGCGGGAGCTGCAGGACCTGCTCCACAAGGAGCCGACCAAGATCAAGGTCGACGGGATCAACCTGACCTACGAGGGCCTCATCCCCAAGCTCCGCAAGTCGATGCTGGCGAAGGACGTCGACGCCCTCCAGCCGCACATCCGGGCCTTCGTGGAGCGGGCGGTCGCCTTCACCGTCTGTCCCGAGTGCGACGGCACCCGGCTCAGCGAGGGCGCCCGGTCCTCGAAGATCGGGGGAATCTCCATCGCCGACGCCTGCGCGATGCAGATCAGCGACCTCGCCGCATGGGTCGGCGCCGTCGACGGACCCTCGGTGGCCCCGCTCCTGACCACACTGCGCCAGACCCTCGACTCGTTCGTGGAGATCGGGCTGGGCTACCTCTCGCTCGCCCGGCCCGCGGGCACGCTCTCGGGCGGCGAGGCGCAGCGCGTCAAGATGATCCGCCACCTCGGCTCCTCGCTCACCGACACCACCTATGTCTTCGACGAGCCCACCACGGGCCTGCACCCCCACGACATCCAGCGGATGAACGGCCTGCTGCTGCGCCTGCGGGACAAGGGCAACACCGTCCTCGTCGTGGAGCACAAGCCGGAGGTCATCGCGATCGCCGACCACGTCGTCGACCTCGGCCCGGGCGCGGGCTCGGGCGGCGGCACCGTCTGCTTCGAGGGCACCGTCGAGGGGCTGCGGGCCGCGGGTACCGTCACCGGCCGCCACTTCGACGACCGGGCCAAGGTCAAGGCGGAGGTCCGCACGCCCACCGGGGCGCTGGAGATCCGCGGCGCGAGCACGAACAACCTGCGGGACGTCGACGTCGACGTGCCCCTCGGGGTGCTCACCGTCGTCACCGGGGTCGCCGGCTCCGGCAAGAGCTCGCTCGTGCACGGGTCGCTGACCGCCGGTTCCGCGGCCGCCGGCCAGGGGGTGGTCTCGATCGACCAGGGCGCGATCCGCGGCTCCCGCCGCAGCAACCCGGCGACGTACACGGGGCTCCTCGACCCGATCCGCAAGGCCTTCGCCAAGGCCAACGGCGTGAAGCCGGCGCTGTTCAGCGCCAACTCCGAGGGCGCCTGCCCCACCTGCAACGGCGCCGGGGTCGTCTACACCGACCTGGCGATGATGGCCGGCGTCGCGGCCCCCTGCGAGGAGTGCGACGGCAAGCGGTTCCACGCCTCGGTGCTGGAACACCGCTTCGGGGGGCGCGACATCAGCGAGGTGCTGGCGATGTCGGTCACCGAGGCCGAGGAGTTCTTCGGCGACGGCGAGGCCCGTACCCCGGCGGCGCACCGCATCCTCACCCGGCTCGCCGACGTCGGCCTCGGCTACCTCAGCCTCGGCCAGCCGCTCACCACGCTGTCCGGCGGCGAGCGGCAGCGGCTGAAGCTGGCCACGCACATGGGGGAGAAGGGCGGGGTCTACGTCCTCGACGAGCCGACCGCCGGCCTGCACCTCGCCGACGTCGAGCAACTGCTCGGCCTGCTCGACCGGCTGGTCGACTCCGGCAAGTCGGTCATCGTCGTGGAGCACCACCAGGCGGTCATGGCGCACGCCGACTGGATCATCGACCTCGGCCCCGGCGCCGGCCACGACGGCGGCACGGTCGTCTTCGAGGGCACCCCCGCCGACCTCGTGTCCGCCCGCTCCACCCTCACGGCCGAACACCTCGCGACCTACGTCGGCGCCTGACCGGGCCGGAAGCCCGGCGGCAACACCGTGATCTCCGCCGGGCGCTCCAGGGGGGGGCGGGTGGCCCGCGCCACCGATCAGAACGCGGCTTCGACGAGGTCCTCGGCCCGCTTGCGCTGCTTGCCCGCGTCGTCGCCGACCGCCGTGTACGAGTAGACCAGGACGCGCTTGCCGTCCTGGGTGCCGAACAGGCCGTTGACGTTGGGGACCTTGGAGCCGGTCTTGCCCCAGACGGGCGTGCCGTCATCCAGTTCGCCCCGCGCCAGGCCGCCCATGCTGAACGGAACGTCCGCGGTCGCCGAGAGGGCCGGCATCCGGAACAACTCCGCCTGCTGTGCGGGGGCCAGCAGCCGGCCACCCAGCAGGGCCCGCAGGAAGCGCTCCAGGTCCGGGGCGTTCGAGATCATGCCGCCCTCGGCCCAGGCCCAGGGGTCGTCGGCGACGGGCGCGGCCAGCGAGGGCGCGGGGATCGAGGTGTCGCCGGCCCGGGGAAGGTAGGTGTGGCGCAGCCCGAGCGGTCGGGCGATGCGGCGGTGCACCTCTTCGGCGTACGGGTGGCCTGTGGTCTTCTCGACGACCAGGCCGAGCAGGAAGTAGTTCAGGCCGTTGTACTGCTGGACGGTGACGGGGGACTGGGCGGCGGGGCACTTCGGGTCGGTGAGGGCCGCGACCACGGCGGCCGGGGTGGGCGAGCCGGGGTTCGCGGGGGCCACGCACGGCTTTCCGAGGCCGCTGGTGTGGCTCAGCAGCTGGCGCACGGTGATCGGCGCCCACCCGGCGGGGAGGGTTCCGGGGAGGATCTCCTGGACCGGGGTGTCCATCGCGAACCGGCCTTCGCCCACGAGCTGGAGGACCACCGTGGAGGTGAACAGCTTCGTGATGCTGCCGATGCGGAAGTTCGCGGCCGGGTCCCGCGAGAGCTGCCCGGTCGTCTCGGTCAGGTGCACGCCCGGCCCGGTGATCCGGACCATGGTCCCGTTCGCCACGTCGTCCGGCGCCATCAGCCCCGCCAGGGCCTGACGATCGACCGGCGCCGGTCCGTACAGGGTGGAGCTCACCGGGGACGGCTGCGTTCCGGTGGTGGCGGCGGAGGCCGGCAGAGCGGTGGCGCAGACCGCCACGAGAGCCGCACCGGCGGCGGCGAGTCCGGTCCAACGGGCCTTGAGGGAGCGGGAGTCCGCGGGGTTCGTCATGTCCGCAACTCTGTACGGGAGAAGATCGCCGGACCATCGGGCCCCTCCCTGAACCGCCCCTGAGCGGCCCCTGGGTCCGTGACTAGGGGCGCGTCAGGGTCTCGGTGATCTCCAGTCCCTTGGCCGGCCCGTCGGGGACGACGACAGGGGTCCCGTACGGGACGGTGGTCTTCGTGGCGTACACGGCCCTCTCCGGGTCCGGTCCGCTGAACACGGTCACCGTGCCCTGGTCGTCGAAGTCGTCGATGACGACGTAGACGGGGATCCCGGCCCGGGCGTACCAGCGGTGCTTGCGGATGTGGTCGCGGCGGTGTGCCTCCTTACCGGGGGAGACGACCTCGGCGACGAGGGGGACACGGGTGGCGTCCAGACCTGGGTCGCACGGCTCCTCGTGGGCGAGAGCGGACATGGAAAGCACCTCCTTCTCTCAGTGTGGGTGCGGACGGCGCTCCGGTTCAAGCGACGGCGGTGGCCATACCGCCGTCCGTGGGGGTGCTCGTCCGATGAAAGGTTCTTCTGCCCGCCCCTTCACCCCAGGGAGTGAGCGGACGCGACGAGGCCCCGCTCCCCGGCACATGTGCCGGGGAGCGGGGCCTCGTACGTCGGGCTGCGACCGGGAAGGTCAGAAGCGGCGCGTGATGAGTGCGCGCTTGACTTCCTGGATGGCCTTCGTGACCTCGATGCCACGCGGGCACGCGTCGGTGCAGTTGAAGGTCGTGCGGCAGCGCCACACGCCGTCCTTGTCGTTCAGGATCTCCAGCCGCTGCTCGCCGGCCTCGTCGCGCGAGTCGAAGATGAAGCGGTGGGCGTTGACGATCGCCGCCGGGCCGAAGTACTGGCCGTCGTTCCAGAACACCGGGCACGAGGACGTGCACGCGGCGCACAGGATGCACTTGGTGGTGTCGTCGAAGCGCTCGCGGTCCTCGGCGGACTGCAGGCGCTCACGCGTCGGCTCGTTGCCCTTGGTGACCAGGAACGGCATGACGTCGCGGTACGCCTGGAAGAAGGGCTCCATGTCGACCACGAGGTCCTTCATCACCGTGAGGCCCTTGATGGCCTCGACGGTGATCGGCTTCTCCGGGTTGATGTCCTTGATCAGCGTCTTGCAGGCGAGCCTGTTCTTGCCGTTGATCCGCATCGCGTCGGAGCCGCAGATGCCGTGCGCGCAGGAGCGGCGGAAGGTCAGCGTGCCGTCGAGGTCCCACTTGATCTTGTGGAGACCGTCGAGCACGCGCTCCTTCGGGTCGATCTCGACCTGGAAGTCCTGCCAGGTCGACTCGTCCGAGACCTCCGGGTTGAACCGGCGGATCCGGAACGTGACCGTGATGAACGGCGAGGCGGCGGCCGCCGCCTCCATCTTGTCCAGGGTGGGGGTGGCCATCAGTACTTACGCTCCATCGGCTGGTAGCGGGTGACGACGACGGGCTTGTAGTCAAGACGGACGGAGTCCTTGCCGTCGGCGCCGACCTCGCGGTACGCCATGGTGTGGCGCATGAAGTTGACGTCGTCGCGGTTCGGGTAGTCCTCGCGGTAGTGACCGCCGCGGGACTCCTTGCGCGCCAGGGCGGACACGGCCATGACCTCGGCCAGGTCGAGCAGGTTGCCCAGCTCGATGGCCTCCAGCAGGTCCGTGTTGAAGCGCTTGCCCTTGTCCTGGACGGACACGTTCTTGTAGCGCTCGCGCAGCTCCGCGATCTTCTCGACCGCGGTCTTGATGGTCTGCTCCGTACGGAACACCATCACGCACGCGTCCATCGTCTCCTGGAGCTCCAGGCGCAGGTCGGCGACCCGCTCCTTGCCCGTGGAGTTGCGCAGGTGCTCGACCAGGTCGGCGACCTGCTGCGCCGGGTTCTCCGGCAGCTCGACGTAGTCGTTCTCGGCCGAGTACTTCGCCGCCGCGATGCCGGACCGCTTGCCGAAGACGTTGATGTCCAGCAGCGAGTTGGTGCCCAGGCGGTTGGCGCCGTGCACCGACACGCACGCGACCTCGCCGGCCGCGTACAGGCCGGGGACGACGGTGGTGTTGTCCGCCAGGACCTCACCCTCGACGTTGGTCGGGATGCCGCCCATGGCGTAGTGCGCGGTGGGCTGGATCGGGATCGGGTCCGTGTACGGCTCGATGCCCAGGTAGGTGCGCGCGAACTCCGTGATGTCCGGGAGCTTCGCGTCCAGCTGCTCCGGCGGGAGGTGCGTCAGGTCCAGGTACACGTGGTCGCCGGCGGGACCGCAGCCGCGGCCCTCGCGGATCTCCGTGTAGATGGAGCGCGAGACGACGTCACGGGACGCGAGGTCCTTCATGACCGGCGCGTACTTCTCCATGAAGCGCTCGCCGTCCTTGTTGCGGAGGATGCCGCCCTCACCGCGGGCGCCCTCCGTCAGCAGGATGCCCATGCGCCAGATGCCCGTCGGGTGGAACTGGAAGAACTCCATGTCCTCCAGCGGCAGGCCGCGGCGGTAGCAGGCCGCCTGGCCGTCACCCGTGAGGGTGTGCGCGTTGGAGGTCACCTTGAAGAACTTGCCGGTGCCGCCGGAGGCGTAGATGACGGCCTTCGCCTGGAAGATGTGGATCTCGCCGGTGGCCAGCTCGTAGGCGACCACACCGGCGGACTTCTGCACGCCGTCGACCTCGACCAGCAGCTGGTCCAGGACGTAGAACTCGTTGAAGAACTCCACGCCCTCCTTGACGCAGTTCTGGTACAGCGTCTGGAGGATCATGTGGCCCGTGCGGTCCGCGGCGTAGCAGGACCGGCGGACCGGCGCCTCACCGTGGTTGCGGGAGTGGCCGCCGAAGCGGCGCTGGTCGATGGTGCCGTCCGGGGTGCGGTTGAACGGCAGGCCCATCTTCTCGAGGTCGAGGACCGCGTCGATGGCCTCCTTCGCCAGGATCTCGGCGGCGTCCTGGTCGACCAGGTAGTCACCGCCCTTGACCGTGTCGAAGGTGTGCCACTCCCAGTTGTCGTCCTCCACGTTGGCCAGCGCGGCGGCCATGCCGCCCTGCGCGGCGCCCGTGTGGGAGCGGGTGGGGTACAGCTTCGTCAGCACGGCGGTGCGGCTGCGCTTCGTCGCCTCGATGGCGGCGCGCATGCCCGCGCCACCGGCGCCGACGATGACGGTGTCGTACTTGTGGATCTTCATGGGATTCGCCTCAGCCCCGTTGCCTAGCGGATGTTCGGGTCGAAGGTGAAGATCACCAGCGTGCCCAGAAGGATGGTGAACACCGTGGCGGTGTAGAGCAGGCCCTTCAGCCACAGCCGCGTGTTGGCGCGCTCCGCGTAGTCGTTGATGACGGTACGCAGACCGTTGGCGCCGTGCAGCATGGCCAGCCACAGCATCAGCAGGTCCCAGACCTGCCAGAACGGGGATGCCCAGCGGCCGGCGACGAAGGCGAAGCCGACCTTGGAGACGCCGCCGTCCAGCACCAGCTGGATGAGCAGGTGGCCGATGACCAGGACGACCAGGACGATGCCCGAGAGGCGCATGAAGAGCCACGCGGCCATCTCGAAGTTGCCGCGGGTCGAACGGGGCGTCTTGCCGGTCCGCTTGCGCGGGGCCTCGATGTACGGCGCCGGGTTCTCGACGTCGTAGAGGGAGACGCCCTCGACGTCACCGATCGCCCGGGCGGAAGAAGTGTCAGAAGACATGCGTGTCACTCCCCGAACAGAACGCGGTAGGCGTGGCCGAGGACGGGGTAGATGGCCCCGATCATCAGGATGATCCAGACGGTGACGACGGACCAGAGCATCTGCTTCTGGTAGCGCGGTCCCTTGGACCAGAAGTCCACAGCGATGACACGGAGACCGTTGAGCGCGTGGAACAGGATTGCGGCGACGAGGCCGTACTCCAGCACTGCGACGATCGGAGTCTTGTAGGTAGCCACGACATCGTCGTACGCCTCAGGGGAGACGCGGACGAGAGCGGTGTCGAGGACGTGTACGAACAGGAAGAAGAAAATGAGGACGCCGGTGACTCGATGAGCCACCCAGGACCACATTCCTTCCCGGCCGCGGTACAACGTTCCAGCCGGCACGGAAAACCCTCCGGAAGCGGGGCGGGGGCCAGCCGGCTTCTTTGTCGGTCGGGCCCGGCCGGGTACGGTCCACCGGCCCCGGACATCGTAGCGACGCTTTGTCGGTTCCCTTGCGCCGGGTCCATCGGTGTGATCAAACAGGCACGGACGGGCTATCCCACAGGGGCGAATAGCCCGAAATCAGCCTCGGACAGCCCATCGTCGGGGTCCTGCCCGGCAGGGCCCGCCAGCCGGGCCAGCAGCCGGGTCAGCCGGGACTGGGCGACCATCCGCAGCTCGTCCGCCGCGATGGAGCGTTCCTCGTCCACCTCGTGGGCGAGCCTGCGGCGGATCGCGGCCAGCAGCTGGTCCACCCGCTCCTCCGGCGGGTGCCCGTCCAGGCAGATCACGAAGGCGTGGCCGAAGGTCCGCTCGTACTGCGCCCGCGCCGCGTCGAGCGCGAGGAGCGCCGCGTACGGGGCCCCGTGGCCCAGCTCGGCCGAGGACTCCCGCGCCAGTGCCTCCGTCAGGTCGCCCTGGGACATGTCGTACGAGGCCTCGTCGGCCGCCGCCAGCAGCGACGCGGTGTCCGGGTACGGGCGGTGGGCGGCCACCCGCTGCGCCCACCGCGGGCTGCCGCAGCAGTGGGTCAGGGCCGTCCGGGCGGTGCCGGGGGGCAGCGAGTTGAAGTGCGTCAGCCCGGTGCCGGGGGCGGAGACCGGGCCGCGGACCTGTGCCGGAAGGTGGCTGGACAGCGGAGTTCTCCTCGGGGCGTGGCGTGGGTGTGCCGCCACGCTAGCGATCTCTGAGGGGGAGTGTCCCGCCGATAGGGGGATTTCACCCGTAAGTGAGCCGAAAGGATGACACCGGCAGGGGTGTGAACAGGCCGGAGGCAGGGGAGGGCGACCGAGGCCGCCACCCCCCACAGGAGAGGCCCCGGTCGCCATCCGTCACGGACTCGTGCGACAAGCCCGTACCCCTGTCAGCGCCCGGAGTGCGTTTTGTGTCACACCCCGCTCCGCGCAGGGTTGGTTGCTGGTTGTACAACTCGTGGACGAGAGGTGCGTGAAAGCCGTAACGTGCGGATTTGCGCCACACGTACAGGACGTCGAACGGGTTGGGGACTTTGCTGGGGGACGACGCGGAGCTGACCGCCGCGGTGCTCGCGGCACAGGACGGCGACGAAAGCGCGTTCCGGACTGTGTACCGCGCCGTGCACCCACGCCTGCTCGGATACGTGCGCACGCTCGTCGGTGACGGCGACGCCGAGGACGTGACCTCCGAGGCCTGGCTGCAGATCGCCCGCGACCTCGACTCCTTCACCGGTGACGCCGACCGCTTCCGCGGCTGGGCCGCCCGCATCGCCCGCAACCGGGCCCTCGACCACATCCGCATGCGCGGCCGGCGCCCCGCCATCGGCGGCGACGAGACCGAGCTCAGCGGACGCGCCGCCGACTGCGACACGGCCGGCGAGGCGATGGAGGCCCTGTCCACCGGCCGCACCATGGCCCTGATCGCGCAGCTCCCGCAGGACCAGGCGGAGGCCGTCGTCCTGCGCGTGGTCGTCGGCCTGGACGCGAAGAGCGCGGCCGAGACCCTCGGCAAGCGGCCCGGCGCCGTCCGTACGGCCGCGCACCGGGGGCTCAAGAAGCTCGCCGAACTGCTGACCGCCGAGTTCGGGTCCGCGGGCCCCGTGGACGGGGAAGCGGAACGCGGCGCGGATCCCGTCCGGCGGGTCGGCCATAATGCCGGTGACCAGGCCCGGGAGGGCGACCTCGACGCCGTGCCCGCGCAGCGCGCGCGGAGTGCGGGCCTGGCGGAACCAACCGGTGTGACGCATTCACGTTGGCGGACGCAGAAGGACATGTGATGGCCGACGAGCACAACGCGTGGCTGGACAAGGCCGCGGCGGACGAGCTGCTGTGCCCGGGGACCGGCCCCGTCGCCTCCGGCGCCGACCCGCGCGCCAGGGCCGAGGCCGCCCGGCTGCGCGCCGCCCTCGACGCCCTGACCCCCTCCCGCCCCGGTGCGGGCGAGCTGCCCGGCGAGGCCGCCGCCGTGGCCGCCTTCCTGGCCGCGCGCGCAGCGGCGCCCGAGGCCGTCCGGCCCGGCGCGCGGGGCGCGGCGGACGACTGCGAACCGCTGGTCGACCTGGCCCCGGTACCCCGCGTACGGATCCCCGCGCAGCGGCGCGGCGGAGCCCCCGTGCGCTTCGGGCTGGCCGCCGCGCTGGCCGGCGTCGCCGTCGGCGGGATCGCCGCCGCCGCGGCCGGCGGCCTGCTGGACCGTGTGACGCATCACACCGCGGGCCCCGCACCCGCCGTCTCCATCAGCGCCGATCCCGATCCGGCGCCCGCCGCGGACACCACCGGCCCCCACCTCGTCCCCCAGCCGCGCCCCACCCCGCTGCGCAGCGGCGAGGGCGTGCCGTCCGCCGGCCCGGGCGCCTCCCGGATGCCCGGTACGGAGACCCGTACGATCCCCGGCGCCCCCTCGGGCAGTCTGTCGCTGCCGCCCGGCACCGCGGGCACGGGTGCGGGATCCGGCCCGGGGACCGGTACGGACGGCGGTCGCGACAAGGTCACCGACCGGCAGACCCTCGGCAAGGACCGAGAGCCGGACACCCAGGTCAAGCCGGCCGACCTGTGCCAGGCCTACCGCTCGGGCCGGATGGACGACGACCGCCGCGAGCGCCTCTCCAGGCTCGCCGGCGCCCCGGCGAAGATCGCGCGCTTCTGCGAGGCCCTGCTGGACGGGGCCCGCGACGGCCTGCCGCAGAGCGGCGCCGTCGACCCGGGCAGCGCCCTGCTCCCGACGCAGACCCCGAAAGCCGGCGGCGCGCTGGGCTTCCGGACCCGCTGATCAGCACCCGCTGATCCGCGCCTGCTGACCCGTACCGGCTGACCCGCACCCGCTGATCCCGGCGGACCCGTCGGTTCCCCACCCGTTCGGCCGCGGCCTCGTGCTACCGCTTGGCCGAAAATCGCCGTAGTTTCCGGCCCGGAACGGGGGGCCGCTCCGGCTGCCGAAACGTTGGGGCACCGCCCCGCACACAGGGCAGTAACACTTTTCGCACCCCCGGCGCAGTACATATTGAGCCGACTGGTCATCGGCCGCGCATGAGCCGGGGTTCCCCCCGTACCCCTGGGCTCTGCGCAACCGGCGCGGGCGGGGCACGTTCCCCCGGCCCTGCCCGCGCCCTCAATCCGCTACCGGGTTCACCAGTAGACGACGACCTTGTCGCCCACCTTCACCTGGTCGAACAGCGCCGACAGCTTGGCCTTGTCCCGGACGTTCACGCAGCCGTGCGAGGCACCGGCGTAGCCGCGGGCCGCGAAGTCCGACGAGTAGTGCACCGCCTGGCCCTCGCTGAAGAACATCGAGTACGGCATCGACGTGTGGTAGATCGTCGACGTCCACTCCTTGGCCTTCCACCCCACCTGGAACTCGCCCTCGCGGGTCGGGGTGTTCTCCGAACCGAAGCGCACGTCCATGGTGGAGACCACCTTGCCGTCGATCATCCAGGCGAGGGTCCGGCTCTCCTTGCTGATGCACATGACCCGGCCGTGCATGCAGCGCGCGTCCGGGGCGTCGACCTCGTTGGTGGTCGGCGGGCGCAGCTCGTCCTCCGTCGGCTTCTTGGTGAGGCCCTGGACCTTCTGCCAGGTGGCCTCGTCCACCGAACCGGTGGCGGCGAGCCCGTGCTGGGACTGGAAGGTCTTGACCGCGGCGGTCGTCTTGGAGCCGTAGAACCCGGTGGGGGCCGTCGAGACCAGCTTGAGCTGGCGCAGCCGGGCCTGGAGGTCGCGGATCTGCTCGCTCTCGTCCCCGTTCGCCATGATCGGCTTCACGCCGGGGGAGGAGGACGGCGCGGAGGCCGACGGGGAGGGCGACTGCGACTGCGACGGCGACGCCGCGGGCGAGGACGCACCCGCCTTGCCGTCGTCCGGCGTGGAGGGGGAGACCGCGGGTGAACTCCCCGCCACCGGCGAGGACGGCGACGCCGGCCCGGCGTCGGACTTCTGGGGGCCGCAGCCGGTCGCTGCCAGCGCGACGGCCGCGGCCAGGCCGAGCGTACGGATCATGACTCTCCGGTGGTGCATCGCGGTCCCCCGTTTTCGACGTCGTGTATCTAGGTGATGCTTCGTGGGCGTGGACAGTTGCGGACGTTCACCCGTTGTTGCCCCATTGTGACCAGCGGCCGCCGCGGGCACGGTTGTACCAGCCCCCGGCCGGCCGGCAGCACGGACACGGAGGAATCGCGTCATGGTCCGTCCCGCACCACGCAGCGAGAGCGGCGTACCGATCGAACCGGTCTACGGGCCCGAGGACCTGACGGGCTGGGACCCGGCGGTGAGCCTGGGGGAGCCCGGGGCGTACCCGTACACCCGGGGGATCCACCCCACCATGTACACCGGGCGCCCCTGGACGATGCGCCAGTACGCCGGGTTCGGCACGGCCGCCGAGTCCAACGCCCGCTACCGGCAGCTCATCGAGGGCGGCGGGACCGGGCTGTCCGTGGCCTTCGACCTGCCCACCCAGATGGGGCACGACTCCGACGCCCCGCTCGCCCGCGGGGAGGTCGGCAAGGTCGGGGTGGCCGTCGACTCGGTCGAGGACATGCGCACGCTCTTCGAGGGGATCCCCCTCGACCGGGTCTCCACCTCGATGACCATCAACGCCCCGGCCGCCCTGCTGCTGCTCATGTACCAGCTCGTCGCCGAGGAGCGGGGCATCGATCCCGCACTGCTGACGGGCACCGTACAGAACGACATCCTGAAGGAGTACATCGCGCGCGGGACGTACATCTTCCCGCCCGGCCCCTCCCTGCGGCTGACCGCCGACACCTTCCGCTACTGCCGCGCCGAGATCCCGAAGTGGAACACCATCTCCGTCTCCGGCTACCACATGGCCGAGGCCGGGGCCTCGCCCGTACAGGAGATCGCCTTCACCCTCGCCGACGCCGTCGCGTACGTCCGCGCCGCGCTGGCGGCCGGCATGGAGGTCGACGCGTTCGCGCCCCGGCTGTCGTTCTTCTTCGTCGCCCGCACCACCCTGCTGGAGGAGGTCGCGAAGTTCCGGGCGGCCCGGCGGATCTGGGCCCGGCTGATGCGCGAGGAGTTCGGGGCGCGCGATCCCAAGTCGCTGATGCTGCGCTTCCACACCCAGACCGCCGGGGTCCAGCTGACGGCGCAGCAGCCGGAGCTGAACCTCGTACGGGTGGCCGTGCAGGCGCTGGCCGCCGTACTGGGGGGCACGCAGTCGCTGCACACCAACTCCTTCGACGAGGCCATCGCCCTGCCCACGGAGAAGTCGGCCCGCCTCGCGCTGCGCACCCAGCAGGTGCTCGCGTACGAGACCGACGTCCCGCACACCGCCGACCCCTTCGCCGGTTCGTACGCGGTCGAGCGGATGACGGACGAGGTGGAGGCGGCCGCGCTCGCCCTGATGCGCAGGGTCGAGGAGCTGGGCGGGGCGGTCGCGGCGATCGAGGCCGGCTTCCAGAAGGGGGAGATCGAGGCCAACGCGTACCGGATCGTGCGGGAGCAGGAGGCCGGGGACCGGGTGGTCGTCGGGGTCAACCGGTTCGCCCTCGACCGGGAGGAGCCCTACGAGCCGCTGCGGGTGGACCCGGCGATCGAGGCCCGCCAGTGCGCGGCGCTCGCGCGGCTGCGGGCCGGGCGCGACGGAGCTGCGGTGGACCGGGCGTTGGCCGCGCTGCGGCGGGCGGCGGCCGGGACCGGGGAGAACGTGCTCCCCCCGATGAAGGAGGCGCTGCGGGCGCGGGCCACGGTGGGGGAGGTGTGCGGGGTGCTGCGGGAGGTCTGGGGGGCGTACGAGCCGAGCTGAGGAATGGGACGGAATTCACTGGCGTGACAGGCGCGTACCCATGGGACACTCCTGCACATGCTGGGTGTGACAGATCTTCCTACGTATCTCGCCGCCGTCGTGCTGATCGTGCTGCTGCCGGGGCCGAACTCCCTCTACGTGCTCTCCGTCGCCTCGCGGCGCGGGGTGAAGGAGGGCTACAAGGCCGCCTCCGGGGTGTTCACCGGCGACACCGTGCTGATGGTGCTGGCCGCGGTCGGCGCGGGCGCGCTGCTCCAGACCAGCCCGGTGCTGTTCACCGCCGTCAAGGTGCTCGGCGCCGGGTACCTCGGGTGGCTGGCCGTGGGCATGCTGCGCGGCGCCCTGGCCATGTGGCGCGGCCGCCGCTCGCGCGACGAGGAGGCCCCGGCCGGGGAGGAGACCGCCGGTGCCGCCGAGCGGCCGTTCAGGCGGGCGCTGGTGGTGAGCCTGCTCAACCCGAAGGCGATCCTCTTCCTGCTGTCCTTCTTCGTGCAGTTCGTGGACCCGGAGTACCCCTACCCCGCGCTGTCCTTCCTGCTGCTGGGGACCGTCTCCCAGCTGGTCAGCTTCCTGTACCTGTCCACCCTGATATTCACCGGCACCCGCCTCTCCGCCGCCTTCCGCCGCCGCAAGCGGCTCGCGGCCGGGGCCACCTCGGCGGCCGGCGTGATCTTCCTGGGCTTCGCCGCGAAGCTCGCCGTCAGCTGACCCGGCGCAGACCCCGCCGCAGCCGGTGCACGACCCGGCGCACGGCGGGGCTGCGGGGCAGGAAGGACAGCTGCGCGGGGATCCCGCCCGGCAGGCCCAGCGTGGTGAGCCGGCGGCGGTTGAAGTAGTGCCGGGTCCCCTCGCTCAGGTGCCGGGCCAGATGGGCCTCGGCCCGCTCCCGCCGGTCGGCGAGGATCCGGGGCTGCATGGCGAAGCCGACGGCGGTGACCAGACCGGGCAGGTCCTCCGGGGTGCCCGGCCCGTCGCCCGGCGCCGCCGCAAGGTCCGGGACCAGCGCGTCCACCAGCGTCAGGGGGATCCGGTTGCTGTTCTGGTACGGGGCCAGGCGGGCCAGCAGCGCACCGGTCCCGGTGCGCGCGACCGGGATCCCGTACAGGGCCCGCGCCGTGAGCAGCCCCGTCGAGAAGCAGCCCGCCACCAGCGCGGGGCGCAGCCGCTCGTACAGGGTCTCCGCCAGCACGGGCGCGTCCAGCACCGTCAGCCGCGCCCCGAGGCGTTCGGCCTCCGCCTCCGCCCGCCGGGAGTAGGCCGCCGGGGCGGAGGGGTGCGGTTTGAAGACCAGTTCCCGGTGGCCCCGCTCCCAGGCCCCGCGCACCATCGCGACGTGCAGCTCCTCCTCCTGCGCCGGGGACATCAGGTCCAGGGCGGAGAGGTACTGGCCCAGGAGGAGGGCGCAGGGCTCGCCGGGCTCGTAGCCGCTGTCGTCGGGCAGCCCGGCCAGCTCCGCCAGGACCTTGAGGAAGGCGGGCGCCGGGACCGTCTCCGAGGGCACCCCGAACTCCGTCAGCAGCAGCGGCTCCAGGCCGGGGACCAGGTCCAGGTGGAGCACGCGCCGGACCCGCATGCCGATCTGCGGGTCGAGGCGGAAGCGGGTGGGGCCGTAGGACATCAGCCCGTCGGCGTACACGTCGATCGCCGCGCCCGGGAACAGCCGGCACAGGCTCTGCGCGGGCGGCACCTGGAGGGACTCCACCACCAGCTCGACCCGGTCCCCGCCGAGCCCCCACAGGGCGCGCAGCTGCCGCTCCCACAGCGGGACGTCGTCCGGGCGCGGGGCCCAGGTGCTCGGGTGCTGCGGGGCGAGGACGGCGTTCCAGTCGCGCACCTCGTCGAAGCGGGTCCGCAGCGTCTCGAAGCCCGGCATGGCGTCGATGCCGGGGGTGACCTCGGGGGTGAGGGAGTGGTTGCTGGTCAGCAGGATCCGGCGGGCGGCCGCCGGGAAGGTGCCCGCGTCGAGGGCGGCGGCGAGGGTGGCCGTCCCGTAGAGGGTGGAGGCGAGGAAGACCTGGGTGACGCGGTCGCCGTCCACGCGGTGGTCGCCGTCCACGCAGCGGTCGCCGTCCACGCGGTGGTCGCCGTTCACGCGGCGGCCCCGGGAACCGCGGGGGCCGGCGTGCGGCGCCGCAGTCTGCGCAGCAGCGCGGAGCGGTCGGCGTCCATCGAGCCGAGCGCCCGTTCCAACAGGGGCCGCGGCATGCGCCCGAGCGCCTCCGCGCTCATCACACGGAGTCTTTTCGCCACGGCCGGTTCGAACCTTTCGATGGTGCCGATATGGTGCGCGATAATCGCGCAATACGTTCGGACGGCCTTGGGGAGCAGGAGTTCGGATTCCCGGTCCGTGGCGGTGTCCGCGAGTACTTGATCAAATGCTCGAATGAAATCGAGCTGACGCTCGTCCCCGATCTGGGTGAGCGAGGTGGAAATGCCGCGCCGGTAGAAGATCCCGGCCTCGCCGATCGCCGCGAAGGACCGCGCCGTACGGTGCAGCCGCCAGATCCACGGCCGGTCCTCCGCCGTCCGCAGCCCGTCCGTGAAGTGCAGCAGGCCCTGGTCCAGCAGCCGCCGGTGGTACATCCCCGCCCAGGCGTACGGGTAGTCCACCGCCGTGGCCCGCCCGGTCGGCAGGATCCCCGCGCGCGGATCGCCCACCACCCCCTGCGGCCCGTACGGCACCCGCTGCACGATCCGCGCCCGGCCCGTCACCTGCACATGGTCGGTACGGACGAAATCGCAGTCCAGGGCCTCGATGGCGGCCAGCGTACGGGCCAGGTGGCCCGGCGCCGGCCAGTCGTCGCCGTCCAGGAAGGCGATGTACTCGCCGCGCGCCGCGTCCAGTCCGGTGTTGCGGGCCGCCGCCAGCCCGCCGTTGCGGTCCCGTCTGAGGTGCACCGCCCCGGGCAGGCCGCCCGCCGCCGCGCGCTCCAGGAGCTCGGGCGTCCCGTCCGTGGAGCGGTCGTCGACCAGCAGGAACTCGAAATCCTCACGCGCGTTGAGTGCGAGTCCCTTCAGGACGTCCGGTGCGTACGTCTGCACGTTGTAGAACGGCACGACAACAGAGAGCTTGGGCACCCGCGAGACATTAGGATGCGGCCCGGCATTCACCATGGCCCGGATGCGGATTCCATGTGAACGACGCGGGGCGGGCGCGTTAACCAGGGCGCTTTCGCATTTCGTCGACGGGTTGTTAACCCGCCGTTGTGCGCTCGTTGGGCCGATCACCGGAAATGCGGAATAGCTTCTGCCGGGTGCCAGTGCCACTCAGCAGCAGCCGGTCCGGTCAACGCGTCGCCGTACTCGCGGATTCCGACACGCGCTGGAAATGGGGCGCCCTCACCGCCCGCCGCCTCGCCCCCGGCGCCCCCGCACCCACCGGGTACGTACTACGCGGCCGGGCCACCCCCACCGCGCGCCAGCTCGGCGAGGCGGGCGTCGGGGAGACGGGCGGCGGTCCGGTGGAGGTGACCTGCGCCGAGTTCCTCGCCGAACTCGGCCGCCGGCCCTACGACGTGGTCGTCCTCGCCCTCGTCGGCGGCGCAGTCCAGGCCGTCCTGCACGGGGTGCGCGCCCTGTGGCCCGACCCGGCCGCCCGCCCCGTCCTCGTCACCGGCTACGTCGGCGTCGTCTACGAGAAGCTCGCCGACGGGCTCCTGCTGCGGCACGGCGCCGACCTGGTCCTCGCCAACTCCCGCCACGACGCTGCCCGCTTCCGTGCCGTGTACGAGGGCGTGGGCGCCGATCCGGCGGCCGTCGTCGAGACCGCCCTGCCCTTCCTGGAGGGTGCGGCGTACGAGAGCGCGGGCGACCGCGCCCACCGGGTCGTCTTCGCGGTGCAGCCCTCCGTCCCGGAGGGCCGCGCCGACCGCGCCTACCTCCTGGAGCGCGCCGCCCGGCACGCCCGGCTGCACCCGGGGCGGGAGGTGCTCGTCAAACTGCGCAGCCGGCCGGGGGAGCACACCACGCACCTGGAGGAACACCCCTACCAGCGCCTGGCCGAGCGCCTTCCGGGCGGGCTGCCGCCCAACTGCCGTCTGGCGTACGGGAACATGGGCGAGGTGCTGGACGGCACCGACCTGCTGGTCACCGTGTCCTCCACCGCCGCCCTGGAGTCCCTGCACCGGGGCATCCCGACCGCCGTCCTGACCGACCTCGGCATCCGCGAGGCGCTCGGCAACCACCACTTCCTGGGCTCCGGCTGCCTGGCGTCGTGGGACCAGCTCGACGGGGGCCTGCTGCCGGCCGGCGCCCCGGGCTGGCTCGCCGCCCACGGGGTCGCGCCGGTCGCGCCGGGTGTTTCGGTTGCGCCGGTCGCCTCCGGGCCGCCGGTCGCCTCCGGGCCGCCGGTCCCCGCGGGCCCGCCGGATTCCGCCGCCACCCCTCCGGGTGCCGCCTCCGGCCCGCCCGTCGCCGACCCCGTCGCCGACCCCTACGCCGCCGCGCGGGCCCGGGTCGCGGAGCTGCTCGCCGCGGACCGGCTGCCGCCCGTGGCCCCGTACTACACGCTCGCCACCGCCTCCGGCTACCTCCCCGGGATCCTGGCCCGCCACCGGCTCGCCCCCGACGGGACCCCGCTCGCCGGGGCGGGCGCCCGCGCGGCGGGGGAGTCCTCCGGGGCGCGCCGCTGGCTCCGGGCCCACCTGCGCGAGGCCGCCCGGGGCGCCTACCGGCACGGCGTCCAGCGGGTGGCCCCGGTGATCCGACGGCTGGGCGAGCTGTGAGGGTCCTCGCGGTGATCCCGGCCCGCGGCGGGTCCAAGGGGGTGCCCGGCAAGAACACCGCACCCGTCGGCGGGATCCCGCTCGTCGCCCGCGCCGTGCGGGCCTGCCGGGCCGCGCCCACCGTCACGGACGTGGTGGTCTCCACCGACTCCCCGGCCGTCGCGGCGGCCGCCCGCGCCGCGGGAGCCGCGGTGGTCACCCGGCCCGCGGCCCTCTCCGGGGACACCGCGAGCAGCGAGGCGGCCCTGCTGCACGCCCTGGACTCCTTCGAGGAACTGCACTCCCTCACCGTGGACGTGCTCCTGCTGGTCCAGTGCACCAGCCCCTTCCTGACCCCTTCGGACGTCGAGTCGGTGGCCGCGGCCGTGGCCTCGGGCGCCGCCGACACCGCCCTGACCGCCGCCCCCTTCCACGGCTTCCTGTGGCGTACGGGACCCGACGGCCTCGGAGCCGGGGTCAACCACGAGGCGGCGTACCGGCCCCGCCGACAGGACCGCCCCGCCGAACTGCTGGAGACCGGCGCCGCCTACGCCATGGACGCGGCCGGCTTCCGCACCGCCCGGCACCGCTTCTTCGGCCGGACCCTGCCCGTGCCGGCCGACCCGGCGAGGGTCCTGGAGGTCGACGACCCGCACGACCTCGCCCGCGCCCGCCTCCTGGCGCCCCTCCTCGACGCCCCCCACGCACCGGACCCCGCCCCCACCGATCGAAGGACACCCCCTGCCATGACCGTCGCCACCCCCAACACCCGTCAGCGCGCCTTTGGTTCGCGCATCGCGGGCCCCGGCCACCCGGTCTACGTCGTCGGCGAGATCGGCATCAACCACAACGGCGACCTCGGCACCGCCTTCGCCCTCATCGACGCCGCCGCCGACGCGGGCTGCGACGCCGTCAAGTTCCAGAAGCGCACCCCGGAGATCTGCACCCCGCGCGACCAGTGGGACGTCGAACGCGACACCCCCTGGGGCCGGATGACCTACATCGACTACCGCCACCGCGTGGAGTTCGGCGAGGCCGACTACCTGGCCATCGACGAGCACTGCGCCCGCCGCGGCATCGCCTGGTTCGCCTCCCCCTGGGACACCGAGGCCGTCGCCTTCCTGGAGAAGTTCGACCTGCCCGCCCACAAGGTGGCCTCCGCCTCCCTCACCGACGACGAACTCCTGCGCGCCCTGCGCGCCACCGGCCGCACCGTCGTCCTGTCCACGGGCATGTCCACCCCCAAGCAGATCCGGCACGCCGTCGAGGTGCTCGGCAGCGACAACATCCTTCTCTGCCACGCCACTTCGACGTACCCGGCCAGGGCGGAGGAGCTCAACCTGCGCGTCATCAACACCCTCCAGGAGGAGTACCCGAACGTTCCGATCGGCTACTCCGGCCACGAGACCGGCCTGCAGACCACGCTCGCCGCCGTCGCCCTCGGCGCCACCTTCGTCGAGCGGCACATCACCCTCGACCGCGCCATGTGGGGCTCCGACCAGGCCGCCTCCGTCGAACCCGGCGGCCTCGCCCGCCTCGTGCGCGACATCCGCACCATCGAGACCGCCCTCGGCGACGGTGTCAAGAAGGTCTACGCGTCCGAGCTCGGCCCCATGAAGAAGCTCCGCCGCGTCCAGGGCCAGGCCCCGGCAGCGGTCTGACCCGGCCCCACCTCTCCTCCAAGAGCGGAGTGCGTGTTGAAACCTCCGCTCCGTGAAGGGAGGGGATTCCTGGCTCACTTTGCCTGGCACCCAGCAGGTGGCGGGTCTTACAAGTTCAGCACCAGCCGGGTTGAGACCGGCCCGGACGAGCATCACGCGGGCGGAGTCCTTGTCCCTGGGGGACACCGTTCCGCACGCGGTGCACGTATACGTTCTCCCGGAGAGGGGGAGTGCGTGCTTGGCTCTCGCTCCGCACTGTGCGCAGTCCATGGTGGTGTGCGCGGGGTGGACCAGGTGCACGGTCCGGCCGTGCTCGCGGGCCATCTCGACCAGAGCGGTCTTGGTGGGGCCGATCGCGGCGTCGGCCGCTTTGCGGGCCATGGTCGTCTTCGCGAGGAACCGCGGCCGGAAGTCCTCCACGGCGAGGTGGTCGAAGTCCCTGACGACGGCTTTGGCCCACTTGCGGCCGGTGTCCTGCCGCTGCCGGGTGAACTTCTTCGACACCTTCGCCGCAGCCTTGCGGGCCTTCCTGTATCCGTTGGTGTCGGGCCGGTTCTTCGGCGTCTTCCGGCGGGCCATCATCCGCGGGTAGCGGGCCAGCTTCACGGCGGATGCCTTGCCGTGCCCGGCGTGCGGGAGGTCGTGATCGTCGGAGGTGGTGGTCGCGGTCTGCTTGATGCCCCAGTCAACGCCGATCATCCGTCCCGTGGCGGGCAGCGGGAAAGCCTCGGCGGCAACGACGAACGAGGCGTACCAATGCCCGAGGCCGTCTCGGTAGATCCGCACCGGACCGGGTGCGGACGGAAGATCACGCGACCACACCACCGACAAGGCGATCCCGCCGGCCAGGTGCAGGCGACCGCCTCGCACCCGGAACCCGCGGGTGGTGTGGTTCAGCGACGGCAGCGCCTCGCGCTTGCGCTTGATGCGGGGCATCCCGGCCCGCTGTTTGACGGGCAGCTTCGCCTTGACGTCTTTGAGGGCCTTGGCGCGGGACTTGGCGAAGTCCCGGATGATCTGCTGCTGCGGAACCGAAGATCCCTCGCGCAGTCAGCCCATCGACCGGCGGGCCCCGGTCAGCATCCTGTCGAGCTGTGCCGGACCGACACACGAAGGCGGAAGGCGTACCGGGCATGCCCGCCACCATCAGCTCCCGATCCTGCCGCCGTCATGCTCCACAACCTAACGCCCGTCACTGACAACGGAAGAGAGCGCAGGTCAGAGCAAATGTGCAACGAACTCCACCGCTTTGCGGCTCCGCCCCAAGGGCCCATTCCTCGCCGGCTTGAAGGCCGGGGCCTCCTGGGAGAAATCAGGTGAACTCTCCCGCCCCCACGCTGGCCCTCGTCGAGAGCCCGGTCCAGCTGCTCAACGTGCTCGAATGGGCCCACGCCCTCACCCACGCCCCCGCGCATGCCGGGTCCGAGGCCGGGGCCCCCGCCGGGGCCCCCGCCCCCCTGCTGTCCGCCGTCCCCCGTCAGCCCGGTTCCCTCCCCGGCCGTGCCCGCCGCCCGCAGGACGGCCCGCCGCGGCCGGCCGCCGGGTGGCTGCGCGTCGTCGTCCTGCCGCCCACCGACCCGATGTCCCGAGGGCAGCTGCGCCGGGTCGCCGGAATCGCCCGCGACGAGGGCCACGCCGTGCACTGGCAGGAGGCCCGCGGCGGCTCCGGCAGCCCAGCGGGGGCCCTGACCGCGCTCACCCCGGCCGTGCGCCGGGCCGGGCGGATCGTCGTCGGAGACCCCTTCTCGCGGCTCGTGCAGCTGCTGCTGGTCCCGGCCCGCACCGCCGAACTGGTCGTCGTGGACGACGGCACCGCCACCATGGAGTTCATCGCGCAGCTCGGGCGCGGCGAGCGGCTGCGCCGCTGGCACCGCACCGGCGGCGGGACCCTGTCCCGGGCGCGCGAGCTCGCGTACGCCCCGGTGTCGGGGACGGCGCGGCGCCGGCTGACCCCGCGCGGCGGGCGCGTCACGGAGGTCTTCACCTCGATGCCGGTCACCCCGCTGCCCGGGATGCGGCTGCGCGTCAACGACTTCGCCTGGACCCGCTCCCGCTTCGGCCCGCCGCGTCTGACCAAGGGCACCGACCTGGTCGGCACCTCCCTGGTGGAGACCGGGGTCGTCGACCCGGCCCGCTACCTCGACGCGGTCCGCGCCCTGACCCTGGAGCACGGCGTGACCCGCTACTTCGCGCACCGCCGCGAGTCCCCGGAGAAGCTGCGCGCGCTGAGCGGGGCGACCGGGCTGGAGATCGTGCGCCCGGACCTGCCGTTGGAGCTGATCGCCCGGCGCGGCCCGGTCGGCCGCACGATCGTCAGTTTCCCGTCCACCGTCGTCCACACGCTGCCGTTCGCGCTGACCGGGACTGGCGTGACGGTGGCCGTATGCGATATCGACCCCGCCTGGCTCACCGCCGCCGCCTCGCCGAGGGCGCACAGCTTCCTCGCGGGCGTCATCGAAACGGCACGTGATGTGCGCAGACTCCCGGCCCAGGCGGCCCCCGCGGCCGGATGAGCGCGCGAGTGTACCCCCCGCAGCATACGGTCATGCGTCCAGAGGCCGGGTTTCTTTCCCCTAACGGCATGAACTTTTGGTGATCTCCGGCCAGTTGACCCATCCGTGCGCCTACCCTTCAACGGGTGAACCAGTTGATGTCCCGCGAGTCCCAGACCGCCCTGCCCGGCACGCCCGACCGGCCCGAGCTGCCCGGCAAGCTTCCGGACCACCTGCGTGCCGAACTGATCGCCTTCCGACGGGACTTGCACATGCATCCCGAGCTAGGACACCAGGAGTTCCGCACCACGGCGGCGATCAAGACCCGGCTGGAAAAAGCCGGCCTGCGCCCACGCGTGCTGAAGTCCGGCACGGGGCTGATCTGTGACGTCGGGACCCGGGACGGGGGGCGGCCGATGCTGGCCCTGCGCGCGGACATCGACGCCCTGCCTATTCCGGACGCCAAGACGCACGTCGCGTACCGCTCCACCGTCCCGGACCGTGCCCACGCCTGCGGGCACGACGTGCACACGGCCGTCGTCCTCGGCGCGGGCCTGGTGCTCGCCGAGCTCGACCGCCAGGGGCTGCTGCCCCGCCCGGTGCGGCTGCTGTTCCAGCCCGCCGAGGAGGTGCTGCCGGGCGGCGCGAGCGAGGCCATCGAGTCCGGGGTGCTGGACGGCGTGGGGCGGATCATCGCGGTCCACTGCGACCCGCGCGTCGACGCGGGCCGGATCGGGCTGCGGGCCGGAGCGATCACCTCTGCCTGTGACCGGCTGGAGGTCAGCCTCTCCGGCCCCGGCGGTCACACCGCCCGCCCGCACCTGACCACCGACCTGGTGACGGCCGCCGCCCGCCTCGCCGTCGACGTCCCCGCCCTGCTGACCCGGCGCATGGACGCCCGCTCGGGCATGTCGGTCACCTGGGGCCGGATCGAGGCGGGGCACGCCTGCAACGTCATCCCGATGCAGGCGGAGCTTTCCGGCACCATCCGCTGTCTGGACCTGAACGCCTGGTACGAGGCCCCCGACATGATCCACGCGGCGATCGACGAGGTCGCCACGATGCACGGGGCGAAGTTCGAGATCAACCACGTGCGCGGGGTCCCCCCGGTGGTCAACGACCCGGTCGTCACCGAACTGCTCCGGGAGGCGATGGCGGCCCGCTGCGGCGCCGGTTCGATCGAGGACACCGAGCAGAGCCTCGGCGGCGAGGACTTCTCCTGGTACCTGGAGCACGTCCCCGGCGCCATGGCCCGCCTCGGCGTCCGCAGGCCCGGCGACACCGCCAAGCGGGACCTGCACCGCGGCGACTTCGACGTCGACGAGAGCGCGATCGGCGTCGGCGTGGAGTTCTTCACCGCCGCCGCGCTGCTCGACGGCTGCCGTGCCGGCGTGGTCGGTTAGCGCACGCGCGGCAAAGCGGGGGCAAAGTACTTACCCCAATCCGTTCTCGGCCGGTGGGGGTGTCCAGCCCTTGGTACACAAGGGTTGGGCACCTGTCGAGTTACTGATCGGTCACTGTCCGGTTCGCGACGATCCGATAACGACTCATGAACGGGCCTTTAACTGACATCTACGCGCGTTACGATCGCCGCTAAACCAGCGCCGGTCGTGGCGCTTCGGTCAGGTTTTGAAGGAGCCTCCCCTTGCGCCGGATCACCAGGATCGCCACCGTGGGCATCGCGTCCGCGGCGCTGGCCCTCTCGGCCACCGCCTGTGGCGGAAAGAAGTCCTCGGACACCTCGTCGTCGTCCTCCTCGTCCTCCGAGACGAAGAGCGCCGGCGCCGCCATCGCCTACGACGTCGGCGGCCGCGGCGACCAGTCGTTCAACGACGCCGCCTACGCGGGCCTGGAGAAGGCCGAGAAGGACCTCAAGGTCAAGACCGCCGAGGCGGAGCCCACCGAGGGCGAGAGCGAGGCCGACAAGGTCCAGCGCCTCACCGAGCTGGCGCGCAAGGGCAACAACCCGGTCATCGGCGTCGGCTTCTCCTACGCCCCGGCCATCAAGAAGGTCGCCGCGAAGTTCCCGAACACCACGTTCGGCATCATCGACGACACCTCGGTGACCGAGAAGAACATCGCCAACCTGGTCTTCAACGAGGAGCAGGGCTCCTACCTGGCCGGCGTCGCCGCCGCCAAGGCGTCGAAGTCCAACACCGTCGGCTTCATCGGCGGCGTCGAGGTTCCGCTGATCAAGAAGTTCCAGGCGGGCTTCGAGCAGGGCGTCAAGGACACCAACCCGAACGCCAAGGTGCTGTCGGCCTACCTGACGCAGCCGCCGGACTTCTCGGGCTTCGCCAAGCCCGACCTCGGCAAGGCCACCGCCAAGGGCCAGCTCGACGGCGGCGCCGACGTGATCTACGCCGCCGCCGGTCTCGCGGGCTCGGGCGCCATCGAGGCCGCCTCCACCGCCGGCAAGTGGGCCATCGGCGTCGACTCCGACCAGTACAACCAGGCCGGCCTGTCGAAGTACAAGGACCACATCCTGACCTCGGTCACCAAGGACGTCTCCGACGCGGTCTACAACCTGATCAAGTCGGTCAAGGACGGCAAGCCGGAGTCCGGCGAGGTCCGTTACGGCCTGGACAAGAACGGTGTCGGCCTGGCCGACTCCAACCCGAAGTACAAGGAAATGACGGACGTCACCGCCGCGGTGGAGAAGGCCAAGGCCGACATCATCGCGAAGAAGATCACCGTCAAGACCGCGCCGTAAGGCCCTCGTCTGACGCTTGGTCGTGGTCCCCGGGGTCCGGAAGCGGTCTACCCGCTCCCGGACCCCGAACCGCGTCTTCGCCCCCAGTCCGTGCGAACTTGTGGCCAGTTGGCCGCAAGTTTTCACTTTCGACAGTGCTACGCGCGTAGAGGCATCGTGGACGCGATACCTTCTCTCCCCCGCCCTGTCCCCCCTGCCAACTTGGCTTTCCAGCTCCTTCCGCGCCAAGGAGAGTGCGTCATCAACGCGTCCAGCCCCCCTCTCGCCGTAGAACTGCACGGCATCACCAAGCGTTTCCCCGGCGTCGTCGCCAACAAGGACATCGCCATCTCCGTCCGCAAGGGCACGGTCCACGCCCTCATCGGTGAGAACGGTGCCGGCAAGTCGACCCTGATGAAGATCCTCTACGGCATGCAGAAGCCGGACGAGGGCACCATCGCCATCGACGGGGAGCAGGTCTCCTTCAACAACCCGGGCGAGGCCATCGCCCGCGGCATCGGCATGGTTCACCAGCACTTCATGCTGGCCGACAACCTCACCGTCCTGGAGAACGTCGTCCTCGGCGGCGAGAAGCTCTACGGCATCGGCGCCAAGGCCCGCAAGAAGATCATGGAGATCTCGGACGCGTACGGCCTCGGCGCGCGCCCCGACGCCCTGATCGAGGACCTCGGTGTCGCCGACCGCCAGCGCGTGGAGATCCTCAAGGTCCTCTACCGCGGCGCGAAGACCCTCATCCTCGACGAGCCCACCGCCGTGCTCGTGCCGCAGGAAGTGGACGCGCTCTTCGACAACCTGCGCGAGCTCAAGGCCGAGGGCCTGACCGTCATCTTCATCTCGCACAAGCTGGGCGAGGTGCTGAAGGTCGCCGACGACATCACCGTCATCCGGCGCGGCACCACGGTCGGCACCGCCGACCCGAAGACGGCGACGACCAAGCAGCTCGCCGAGCTGATGGTCGGCACCGAGCTGCCCTCGCCGGAGACCCGCGAGTCCACGGTGACCACGACCGCGATGCTCAAGGTCGAGAGCCTGACCGTCGCCGAGTCGGGCACCGTCACGGCCCCCGAGACCTCCGCACCGGCCCTGGGCGACTCCGACACCGACCTGCGCGAGGCCCCGGTCGCCGGCCGCCTCCTGCTCGACGGGATCGGCTTCACCATCCACAAGGGTGAGATCCTCGGCATCGCCGGCGTCGAGGGCAACGGCCAGACGGAGCTGATCGAGGCCCTCATGGGCATGATCACCCCCGACGCGGGCGTCATCACCCTCGACGGCGCCGACATCACCAGGATGCCGGTCCGCAAGCGCCGCGAGGGCGGCATCGGTTACATCCCCGAGGACCGCCACCGGCACGGCCTGCTCCTGGAGTCCCCCCTCTGGGAGAACCGCATCCTCGGCCACGTCACCGAGCGGCCCAACTCCAAGGGCGGCATCCTCGACCCGAAGGCCGCCCGCAAGGACACCGAGCGGATCGTCCGCGAGTACGACGTCCGCACCCCCGGTATCGACGTCACCGCGGCCTCGCTCTCCGGCGGCAACCAGCAGAAGCTGATCGTCGGCCGCGAGATGAGCCACAACCCGAAGTTCCTCATCGCCGCCCACCCCACCCGTGGTGTGGACGTCGGCGCGCAGGCGCAGATCTGGGACGCCATCCGCGAGGCCCGTCGCGAGGGCCTGGCCGTGCTCCTGATCTCGGCGGACCTGGACGAGCTGATCGGCCTGTCCGACACCCTGCGCGTCATCTACCGCGGCCGCCTGGTGGCGGACGCCGACCCTGCGACGATCACCCCCGAGGAGCTCGGTACCGCCATGACCGGCGCCGCCAGCGGGCACCTCGAAGCCCAAGACGACCACTCCGCCGGGGTCGACGGCGACACCACGGAGGACGAGGCCCGATGAAGAAATTCGACAAGGACCGGCTGCTCCTCGCAGCCGCCGGACCGGCGCTCGCACTGGTCAGCGCCCTGGTGCTGACCATGATCGTGCTGGCCGCTTCGGGCGTGGACCCGATCGACCCGCTGCGGATCATGATCGAGCAGGCGGGCTACGAGGACATCCAGGTCCTGATCGTCAATCAGGCCGGCATCTACTTCCTGGCAGCCCTGGCCGTCGCCATCGGCTTCCGGATGAACCTCTTCAACATCGGCGTCGACGGCCAGTACCGCCTCGCGGCGATGGTCTCCGCCGTGGTCGGCGCCTCGGTCTCGCTGCCGGCTCCGCTGCACGTCCTGCTGATCGTGCTCGTCGCCATGGCGACCGGTGCCTTCTGGTCCGGCATCGCGGGTGTCCTCAAGGCGCGGCGCGGGGTGAGCGAGGTCGTCTCCACGATCATGCTCAACGCCATCGCCACCTCGCTGATCGCCTGGCTGATCCTGCCGAAGAACTTCGGCGTGCAGCCGGCCGGCTCCAACGACCTGACCACCGGTGACATTCCGGAGTCCGGCTGGTTCCCGGCCCTGTCCCTGTCCGGCGGCGACATCTACGGCTTCACCTTCATCGCCTTCGCGCTCGGCGTCGTCTACTGGTTCGTGCTCAACCGCACCCGCTTCGGCTTCGACCTGCGCGCCTCCGGCGCCAGCGAGTCCGCCGCGCAGGCCTCCGGTGTCGAGCCCAAGAAGATGATCATGACTGCGATGCTCATCTCGGGCGCGGTCGCCGGTCTGACCGGCATGCCGCTGCTGCTGGGCGAGTCGCACACGTACAACCTGTCCTTCCCGCTGGGTGTCGGCTTCACCGGCATCACCGTCGCGCTGCTCGGCCGCAACAACCCGATCGGCATCTTCTTCTCGGCCTTCCTGATCGCCTTCATCGACAAGGCGTCCGCCGGTCTCGACACCGAGGGCTACGCCAAGGAGATCGGCACGATCATGCAGGGCCTGATCGTGATCGCGGTCGTCGTCAGCTACGAGCTCGTCCGCCGCTACGGCATCCGCCGCCAGCAGCAGAAGGTCGGCGAAGAGCTGGCCGCCGGCCACGCCCTCAAGACCGACAACAAGGAGGTCGCGGCGTGAGCACCAGCACCGTTTCCGCGACGAGCGCCGCGCCCAAGAAGGGCGGCGGCCGCCGCAAGCTCACCCTGCCCTGGATCCTGCTGATGATCGCGGGAGGCCTCGTACTGGTCTCGATCGTCCGCCTGATCTCCGGAGCCAACGACCTGACCTCCGTCGGCCAGGTCTCCGGCGCCCTCCAGCTCGCGGTGCCGATCGCCCTCGCGGGCCTCGGCGGCCTGTGGGCCGAGCGCGCGGGCGTGGTCAACATCGGCCTCGAAGGCATGATGATCCTCGGCACCTGGTTCGGCGCCTGGGCCGGCTACCAGTGGGGTCCGTGGACCGGCGTCCTGCTGGGCATCGTCGGCGGCGCCATCGGCGGTCTGCTGCACGCGATCATCACCGTCACCTTCAACGTGAACCACATCGTCTCCGGTGTGGCGATCAACATCCTGGCCGTCGGCTTCACCCAGTACCTGTCGAACTTCACCTTCGACAAGACCCCGGGCGGCTCCTCCAAGCAGTCCCCGCGCATCGATCCGATCACCGAGATCACGATCCCCGGGCTCTCGGACTGGATGGCGACGCTCCAGGGCAAGCACTGGTTCCTGATCTCGGACGCCGCCGGCGTCATCGGCGGTCTGGTCACCAACCTCTCGCTGCTGACCGTCGTCGCGGTGCTCCTGGTCCCCGCCACCTGGTGGGTGCTGTGGCGCACGGCCTTCGGCCTGCGACTGCGCTCCTGCGGTGAGAACCCGATCGCCGCCGAGTCCCTCGGCGTCAACGTCTACAAGTACAAGTACATCGCCGTGGTCGCCTCCGGCGCGATGGCCGGTCTCGGCGGCGCCTTCCTCGCGATCGTCTCCACGGGCATCTACCAGGAGGGCCAGACCGGCGGCCGCGGTTACATCGGTCTCGCCGCGATGATCTTCGGTAACTGGATGCCGGGCGGCATGGCCCTGGGCTCGGGCATCTTCGGCTTCACCTACAGCCTCCGGCTGCGCGGCGGTGCCGAGAACGTCCACGCGATGCTGCTGCTCCTGGCGATCCTGCTGGTGCTCGTCGTCGTCTGGCAGCTGTACAAGAAGAAGCACGTCCAGGCCGCCATCGCGGCGGTCTGCGCCGCCGGGCTCTTCATCTGGTACGCGCTCACCGACCAGGTGCCGAGCCAGTTCGTCGACGCCGCCCCGTACCTGACCACGCTGCTCGTGCTCGCCCTGTCGGCGCAGCGCCTGCGCATGCCCAAGGCGGACGGCATGCCGTACCGCAAGGGCCAGGGCAAGTGACCGCGGAGCACGCGGTGGACTGGGAGGCCCTGCGGGCCGCCGCCCGGGTCGCGATGACCCGGGCGTACGCCCCCTACTCGGGCTTCCCGGTCGGGGTGGCCGCGTTGGCCGACGACGGCCGGGTCGTCACCGGCTGCAACGTCGAGAACGCGAGCTACGGACTCGGCCTGTGCGCCGAATGCGGTCTGGTCTCCTCCCTCCAGGCCACCGGGGGCGGCCGTCTCACCCACTTCACGTGCGTGGACGGCAAGGGCCAGAGCCTCGTCCCCTGCGGGCGCTGCCGCCAGCTGCTCTACGAGTTCGGCGGCCCGGACCTGCTGGTGGACACGCCCGACGGGATCCTCCCGCTGAGCGCGATGCTGCCGCAGGCCTTCGGGCCCGACCACCTGAGATAGCCGTGCCGACGGCCCTCCGCCCCTGCCGGGCGGAGGGCCGTCCCGCTTCCTCCGGGCCGGTCGGGTCCCGCTGGAGCCCCCCTTGGATTCCTCTTGAATTCCTCTGAACCCCCTCCCTCATCTCTATGCGCGTAGAAGGAAGTCACCTCATGGACGTCATCTCCGTCATCCGGACCAAGCGGGACCGCGGTGAGCTGAGCCCCGAGCAGATCGACTGGGTCATCGACGCCTACACCCGCGGGGTCGTCGCCGACGAGCAGATGTCCGCGCTGGCCATGGCCATCCTGCTGAACGGCATGAACCGGGCCGAGATCGCCCGCTGGACCGCCGCGATGATCGCCTCCGGCGAGCGGATGAACTTCGACTCCCTCTCCCGCCCGACCGCCGACAAGCACTCCACCGGCGGCGTCGGCGACAAGATCACCCTCCCGCTGGCCCCGCTCGTCGCCGCCTGCGGCGCGGCCGTGCCGCAGCTCTCCGGCCGCGGCCTGGGCCACACCGGCGGCACCCTGGACAAGCTGGAGTCCATCCCGGGCTGGCGGGCGCTGCTCTCCAACGAGGAGATGCTGAACGTCCTCGACACCACCGGCGCCGTCATCTGCGCGGCGGGCGACGGCCTGGCCCCCGCCGACAAGAAGCTGTACGCCCTGCGCGACGTCACCGGCACCGTCGAGGCCATCCCGCTGATCGCCTCCTCGATCATGTCGAAGAAGATCGCCGAGGGTACGGGCTCGCTCGTCCTGGACGTCAAGGTCGGCACCGGCGCGTTCATGAAGAACATCGAGGACGCCCGCGAGCTGGCCTCCACCATGGTGGCCCTCGGCACCGACAGCGGCGTCAAGACGATCGCCCTGCTCACCGACATGTCCACCCCGCTGGGCCTGACCGCGGGCAACGCCCTGGAGATCCGCGAGTCCGTCGAGGTCCTGGCCGGCGGCGGCCCCTCCGACGTGGTCGACCTGACGCTGGCCCTGGCCCGCGAGATGCTGGACGCCGCGGGCATCAAGGACGCCGACCCGGCGAAGGCCCTGGCCGACGGCTCCGCGATGGACGTGTGGCGCCGGATGATCTCCGCCCAGGGCGGCGACCCGGACGCCGCCCTGCCGGTGGCCCGCGAGCAGCACGTGGTCACCGCCTCGGCCTCGGGCGTCCTGACCCGCCTCGACGCGTACGCCGTCGGCGTCGGCGCCTGGCGCCTGGGCGCGGGCCGCGCCCGCAAGGAGGACCCGGTCCAGGCCGGCGCGGGCATCGAGCTGCACGCGAAGCCGGGCGACACGGTCACCGCGGGCCAGCCGCTGATGACCCTGCACACGGACACCCCGGAGAAGTTCGAGTACGCCCTGGCCTCCCTGGAGGGCTCCTACGACGTGGCCCCGGCGGGCACGGCCTTCTCGGCCACCCCGATCGTGCTGGACCGCATCGCCTGACGCGCGGCTCATCCGTACGGCTGAACGGGACCGGTGGACGCCCACCGGTCCCGTTCGTCATGCTGGGATCGGTGACGTACCGATAGGAGCACCCCATGAGCGCACTCGCAGTCGAGCACCAGCAGCCGAGCGGTGACGACTGGGACTCGGCGGTCCGCCTCTGGGAGGGGACGGATGTGCCGGAGGGCTGCAAGGTGGAGATCATCGAGGGGATCGTCACCGTGGCACCACCGCCCGTCAACGACCACAACCTGATTGCCGCAGCGGTACAGCGCCGCCTGTACACGGCGATCCCCGACGACTGGGAGGTCTTCCAGACCCTCAATGTGGAGGTCCCCAGCCGCGCTGGGCTCTACATTCCGGACCTCGTGGTCGTCCCGAGGGAGGCGGTTCCGGAAGGGGAGAACTGCACCCCCGCGGGCGCCGCCGAGCTCGTCGTCGAGATCACGTCCAGGTCGAACGCCGTCAACGACCGCGTGTCCAAGCTCAACGGCTACGCCGCCGCAGGCGTCCCCCTGTACCTCCTCATCGACCCGCACGCGACCGGTAGTCCCACGATCCACCTGTACGGCGAGCCCGGCGACGGCAAGTACCGCGTCCTGCACGCGGGCAAGTTCGGCGAGGCCGTCCGCCTTCCCGAGCCGTTCGAGCTCACCCTCGACACCTTCGGCTTCCCCCGCCCCTGACCCTCAGAGCCGAGGCAGCGCCTGCCCGGCCCGGGGGGCGCGCCGTTGTTCCAGCCAGAACAGGTAGCCGCGCAGGTACGCCTCCAGGCCGTCGTCGATGTGGGCGACGAAGTCCCGGTGACCCAGGGCGGCTTCGTGGTAGTGCGGGAAGAACCGCGGGTCCGTGTCGTACGCGGCCCATTCCGCGCCGGCCGCCACGGCCCACTCGCGTACCCGCCCGCGGTCGCGCCACCAGCCGCGCACGGCCTCCGGCGTCCAATGCTCGTCGCCGTCCCGGGCGTAGCCGGAGTACGTCTCCACCTGGGCGGCGCACACGAGGGCCCGGGTCTCGTCCGCGTCCACCGGCTGCCGGTACACGAACTCGTGCTCGCCGTCGTAGGCCACGTGGCGCGGGGCCTCCATCCGCCCCAGCTCCATGCAGTCGGTGTCCGCGCCGTAGAATGGGCCGGGGACGTTGCGCCAGTTCCGCTCCGCCCACCTGCCGCCGAACACCGGGGAGGCCTCCCGGCCGGAGGGCGCGAGGGCGTGCGCCGTGGGCAGCGGGTCCCAGTAGGAGGGAAGATCCATCCGGCCATTGTGCTGGCCCCCGATGAGTTCCGGGAAGGCCGGCGGTCAACCCGTCATGAAGATCGGACGGCTCGTACTACCCGGACCCGGCCCCACCGAGCGGGACGCGGCGCGGCTCTGCGCGCGGCTGGCCCTGCTCTACGAGGGCGGGGCCGCCGCGGTGGTGTGTGATGCCGGGGCCGTGACCGCGCCGGGGCTCGGGGCCGTCGAGGTGCTCGCGCGGCTGCGGCTGGCCGCGCGGGGGCGCGGGGCCTTCACCGTGACCGGCGCCGGCCCCGCGCTGCGGGCCCTGCTGGGTCTCGTAGGCCTGTCAGAGCTGCTCGGGGAGTCCGAACAGCGGGAACCACCGGGCGGTGTCGAGGAAGGCGTTGAGGCCGACGATCTTCCCGTCTGAGATCTCCAGGACCTGGAGCGCCCACGGCACGTGCCCGGTCCCCGAGGCGGCGGGCCGGTACTGGCCGAAGGCCGGCATGCCGTTCGCCGTGGTGGGGAGCAGACGGGAGCCCTTGCAGCCGATGCCCTGGTTGAGGTGCCACGCCGCGATGTCGGCGTGGCCCCGCAGCCACAGGTCGAACGGCGGCATCGACAGCACCGCGTCCTCGTGCAGCAGGGCCGTCAGCCGGGTGATGTCGTAGGCCTCGAAGGCGGACAGGTACCGCCCCAGCAGCTCGGCCTGGGCGGCGTCGAGGGGGTCGGCCGCGTCGCTCTCGCGGACGCGGTGTCCGGAGAGGGTGGCCCGGGCCCGCTGGAGGGCGCTGTTCACCGAGGCCACCGTCGTCTCCAGGAGCTGCGCGACCTCCTCCGCCTTCCAGGCCAGCACCTCCCGCAGGATCAGCACGGCCCGCTGCTTGGCCGGCAGGTGCTGGAGGGCGGCGACGAAGGCCAGCCGGACGGACTCCTTGGCCAGGGCCAGCTCCGCCGGGTCGGCGGTCTGTGGCAGCACCCGCCCGTCGGGCACCGGCTCCAGCCAGGTCACCTCGGGCCGCTCGTTGAGCACGGCGGAGGCCTGGTGCTGCGGGGCGCCGAAGTCCATGGGGCGGGCCCGCTTGTTGCCCGCGTTCAGCAGGTCCAGGCAGACGTTGGTGGCGATCCTGTACAGCCAGGACCGCAGCGAGGAGCGGCCCTCGAACTTCTCGTACGCCCGCCAGGCACGGATGTACGTGTCCTGCACCGCGTCCTCGGCGTCGAAGGCCGAACCGAGCATCCGGTAGCAGTATCCGGTCAGCTCGACGCGGTACCGGTCCATCGCGGCGTCGAGGTCCGGTGATGTCGTCGCGAGGTCACTCATGGTGTCGCCCCCAGGTAGTTCCGTCTTCGACGGAAACTACCCGAGGGGTCCGACAACGGCAGCCGGGAGCGCTCGGAGTGTCAGGTTCCGGGCTTGCGCCCGTACACGAAGACGTCCTCGCCGTTGCCCAGCATGTTCCAGTACGCCTTGGCGTCGGCCGTCGTCATGTTCACGCAGCCGCCGGAACCCGGCGGGTTCCACATGCTCTTGGTCACCGAGTGGAAGGCGATACCGCCGTCGAAGAACTGCGCGTACGGCATCGAGACGTTGTAGATCGTGGACCAGTGGTCGATGGACCGGTAGTAGATCTTCTTCAGGCCCGTCCGCGTGGGGGTCTCCGCCTTGCCGGTGCGCACCGGCACCGGCCCGTACTTCAGCGCCGCGCCGTCCTGGATCCAGCTGAGCTGCCGGGTCAGGTCCACGCAGGCGATCCGGCCCAGGTTGGTGGGACAGGTCCCGGCCGCGTTCGGGTTCTTGCCCGCGGCGCGCTGCGCCAGCATCGTGTTCATCGTCTGCCAGGTCAGCGGGCCCGCGTACCCCATCGTCGGGGTGATCCCGTGGGTGGCCTGGAAGGACTGGATCGCCGTGCAGTCGGCCGCCGACTGCACCCCGTCCACCGGCCGCCCCAGGAACTGCTCCACCTGACGCTGGTAGGGCCCGGTGGTCACGTTGCACGAGGCGGTGGCGGCGGCCTGGGCCGGCCCGCCCCCCGTCAGCACCACCGGTACCGCGAGGGCCAGCGCCCCGCCGAACACCACCGCGGCACGCCGCTTCGCGCGCACCCGTATCCCCGCCATCGGGTCCTCCCCTGCCCTCGCCCCGGGCGTTCGGGGGCCCCATGCCCCGGAAACACGGCGAGTCGCAACGCGAGCGTAGGGTCTGGGGCCGCTTTCGTCAGGAGGTCCGGCACAGGGAAATATGCAGATCGGACGGCCGTTCGCCCGGCCGCCCGATCTGTTGTCCGATTCGTTTGTCCGATTCGCCGCCGGTCCGCCGGTTCCGGCCCGTCCCGGCCTGTCCCGGCCGGCCCCGTCCCGTCCCCGCCGGTCAGCGGGCCGCCGCGGCCGGAGCCGCGAGGCGCCGTCCGCGGGCCCGCTCCACCCGGGCCGCGTGGGACCCGTAGAGGGTGATCGACGCGACGCCCACCACCGCCAGCAGGGCGATGCCGACCGTGGCCGCCCAGCCCGAGGCGTGGTAGGCCAGCGCGCCCAGGGTGCCGCCCGCGCTGGAGCCCAGGTAGTACGCGGACTGGTAGAGCGCGGAGGCCTGCGCCCGGCCCGACTTCGCCGTCCGGCTCACCGCCGCCGAGGCCACGGCGTGCCCCGCGAAGAAGCCCGCCGTGATCAGCACCAGCCCCGCCAGGACCGCGGCGAGGGAGTCGGCCAGCGACAGCAGCAGACCCAGCGCGGTCGTGGTCACCGCCAGGTACAGCGCCCCGCGCCGCCCCGTACGGGCCACCAGCTGCCCGGCCGCGGCCGAGGAGGCCGTACCCACCAGGTAGACGAGGAACACCGAGCCGACCACGCCCTGCGGCAGCGAGAACGGCTCGTCCACCAGCCGGTAGCCGATGACCGTGTACACCGCCCCGAAGACGGTCATGAACAGCGCGCCGATCCCGTAGAGCCGCAGCAGCAGCGGGTCGCGCAGGTGCCCGGCGACGGTACGTCCCACCGCGCGCGGGTTCAGCGAGGCCGGCCGGAAGAACCGCGCCCGGGGCACCAGCACCAGGAAGGCCGCCGCGCAGGCCAGCGCCATCAGCCCGACGGCCAGCAGCCCGGCCCGCCAGCCCCACAGCTGCGCGGCCCAGCCGGTCACGATGCGGCCGCTCATGCCGCCGATGGAGTTGCCCGCCACGAACAGGCCGATCGCCCCGACCAGGGCCTTCGGCTTGACCTCCTCCGCGAGGTACGCCATCGCGGAGGCCGGGATCCCGGCGATCGCCGCGCCCTGCACCGCGCGCAGCGCCACCAGCCACTCCAGGTTCGGGGCGAAGGGGACGAGGAGGCCGACGCCGACGGCGATCACCATCGACCAGGTCATCATCCGGGTCCGCCCGAACCGTTCGGACAGCGCGCTGAGCGGCAGTACGAACAGGGCGAGCGCGCCGGTGGCCGCCGACACCGTCCAGCTGGCCTGACCGGCCGTCACGCCGAAGCCGGCGGAGACCGCGGGCAGCAGCGCCTGGGTGGAGTAGAGGAGGGCGAAGGTCGCCAGGCCGGCGGCGAAGAGCGCGAGGCTCATCCGGCGGTAGCCGGGGCGGCCGGGGGAGTGGGCTTCGGGCTGCGGGAACGACGCGGTGGAGGCACCCGAGGTGACGGGTGCCCCGGTATGAGCGGGAGGCATACGTCGAAGGTAGGCCCCTGTTTTTCATGCGTCCAATGCACGAATTCGCGATAATCGATCCACTCGCGCATCACCACAGCTCAGGGGCGTACATGTCAACGAACCGTTACGAAGAAGACATGGCCGTGACACGCCTGCTGGCCCCGCGCCTCGCGTACTTCGCCGCCGTCGCCCGGCACGAGCACGTCACCCGCGCCGCGCACGAGCTGGGCGTCCCGCAGTCCACCCTGTCGAGGGCGATGGTCCGCCTCGAACAGGACCTGGGCGTCACGCTGTTCGCCCGCAAGGGCCGCACCGTCGCCCTCACCACGGCCGGCCGCACCTTCCTCGCCTCCGCCGAACGGGCCCTGGACGGCATCGCCCACGCGGCCGGCTCCGTCCAGGAGGACGCCGACCCGTCCTCCGGGAAGGTCGCCTTCGGCTTCCTGCACACCCTGGGCCCCGAGACCGTGCCCGGCCTGATCCGCGCCTTCCGGGCCGACCACCCGCGCGTACGGTTCTCCCTCGTCCAGAACTACGGCGAGGCCATGCTGGAGAAGCTCCGGGCCGGGGAACTCGACCTGTGCCTGACCTCGCCCCTGCCCGACGCCCCCGACCTGGTGGCCCGCCGGCTCGACGAACAGCGGCTGCGCCTGGTGGTCCCGGACGACCACCGCCTCGCGGTGCGCAAGCGGATCCGGCTCGCCGAGGCCGCCGAGGAAACCTTCGTCACGCTGGAGGCGGGCTACGGCCTGCGGCGCATCACCGACGACCTGTGCGCGGAGGCGGGCTTCACCCCGAAGGTCGCCTTCGAGGGCGAGGAGGCCGAGACCCTGCGCGGCCTGGTCGCGGCCGGCCTGGGGGTGGCCCTGCTGCCGCCGCCCGCCGTGCCCCGGCCGGGGGTGGTGGAGCTGACGGTGACGGCGCCGCGCGCGGTGCGCCAGATCGGCGTCGCCTGGCTGGACGGCCACCCCGACACCCCGCCGGTGGCGGAGTTCAAGCGCTTCCTGCTGTCCCGCCGGGGCCGCCTGATCCCCGAACTGGAGTCGCCCGCCGAGGCGGGCGCGTTCAGTACGGCAGCCCGATGAGCCCCCAGCCGCGCTCCCCGGCCCGCGTGACCACCTCACCCCACTCGCGCAAGAGCGCGCCGGCGACGTCGAAGCCGCCGAACCAGGCCGGCCGGCGGTCGGCCGCGGCGGCGAAGGGCTCCCGGAGCTCCTCCAGCCGTGGCGCGGCGGCCTCCCAGGCACGGGCCAGCGCCGCCACCTCGTCCGGCGAACCGAGCGCGAGCACCTCGGGGCGCCACGGTGCGGGGTCGCCCGGGAAGCCGGGGGCGGGCCGGGGGCCGTCGTCCAGGTCCGCCCGCGCCCGCTGGTCCGGGCCATGCCAGACCAGGCCGCCCAGGAAACGGTCCAGGGCCTCGCGCAGCGCAGGCGCGGCCGACGGGCGCAGGCCCTCCCAGGCCTCGGCCAGCTGGAAGTGCCAGGCGTACGTACCGGTGGTCCCGAAGAACCGGTACTCGGCGCACCACGGCGTCCGCCGCTGCCACACCCAGCCGCCCGGCACGGCCCTGTCGGCCTCCTCGCACGCGGCGCAGCAGAAGTCCGGGCACACGGCGTCGGTCAGGGCGTCCAGGCGCGCGGCGGCCGGCATCCTGGCCAGGTGTTCCCAATCGGCCATGACCACGGTGATGTCCAGTCCCATCGCCGCAGGCTAACAGCGGGTACGGCGGCGGACCGGCCCGCGCGATGGGGGCAAGTGGCCCGCCCGGAAGCGGAGTCGGCGCCGGCCGGGCGGCGCGCGGCTTCGGGCGGCCGCCGTCACCGGACCGGTTCGCCGGTCCCGGGGTCCCGCTCGGGCAGTGGTCGTCTGCCGCAGCTCGTCCGAGATCGACCGGGCCGCATCCGGACTCACCGTCGTGGCGAACGGCTGCGCCCCCAGCCAGGACCGCTCGAAGGCGGCCGTCATGAAGTGGACGACGCTCGGCTCGCGGACCACCAGCGCCGCCCCCGCCTCGTACGCGGGCACCAGCGCCTCCAGCCGTCCGCGCAGCCGGTCCATCTCGTCGCGGGACCCCTTTTTGACGCACCGCTCGCGCGGTTCGGCCGCAGGCGGCCTCACCGGCTTCGCGCCGCTGCGCCGGACTCCGTCCGTCGGCCCGTCGGCCCGTCGGCCCGTCGGACTGGGGCGGCGGGTCGGCTGGGGCCTGGGACACGGCCCCGTGCGAGCCGTCCTCAGCCCGCCCTTCTCACCCGGGGCCTGCGAGGTTGCGGCACGAGGCGGCCTGGAAGCCGTTGGCACAGCGAACGTCATCCTGTGTGGATCATCGTCCTGCCCCGCTCGTACGCCTCGCGGGCGTGCGCGTTGCCGAGGTGGGGACGGAGCGAGGAGAGCATGATCCGGACGCGATCGTCGCACCGGCCGGACTGCACGAGCGGGTAGTCGTCCAGGACCCGGTTCCAGTCGACGCAGGCCTCCTCCAGTCGGCCGACTGCCAGCTTCCGCTCAGCGATCATCGCGTTGTACCGGACCCTGGTCCGCCGGTAGACGGGCTCACGCAGCCGGTCCGCGAGCTCCATGGACTGGATGGAACCGGCGATGTCGCCGAGCTCGTACCGTACCTGCCCGATGTGGTAGTTCAGGGCCGACGGGTCGTAGGACCCGAATGCCTTCGCCCTTGACTCCGCCTTGTCCATGGCTGTCTCGGCTGCCCTCAGCCGCTGCAGTGCACCGGTCCGATCTCCGGTCTGCGCGGCGGCGTGCGCCTGCTGGCCGGTGAGGAAAGCGAGCATCCGGGGGCCCGCCTGCGGGGAGGCTGCAGCAGCAGCGTCAGCCAGGCGCAGTGCGAGCGGGCCGTGCCCGAGGTCGACTGCCTGGACGCTCATTCCCCGCAAGGTGGTGCAGTAGGTCAGGTGGTCGCCCGCCGAACCCGCCAGTTCCATGGCCTTGGTGTAGTACTGCTGCGCCAGTCCGTCCTCGCGCTCGTCCATGGCCATGTACCCGGTCAGGTAGAGGTGATCGGCCGTAGCAGAGCGCAAGGCGTTCTTCACCTCGTCCCCGGCCGTCGCCCTGAGGGCGGGCGCGATCGTGTTCACCAGGAAGGCGGCTGCCATCGGCCTGGCCATTCGCCCGCCGAACTTGTCGTCGAGATCGCTTATGTACTCGGTCATGGAGATGATGGCGCTGACCTCGGGACGGCCGATCCGGGTGTGCGGATCCTCCCGCACGCGCTGCAACCGGTCGCGGACGTCCGGCCACCCGGGAATTACCGCCGCTGCCGAGAAAAGCCCGGCGCCGAGGACGCTTCTGCGTGAGGGATCCATGTCAGCGCTCCCGAGATCGACCAGTCCCGCCACGGTATCCGGCGTCTGGCCTGAGGGCTCGGGTGAATTCGCGAAGCCTGCCGCGTACGCGCTGACGGGGCGACCGAGCCTGCGGGAGAGGGCTTCCAAGACCAGCGGACGAACCTGTTTCCTCGGCAGGCTTCCCGCCAGCCACTTCGGTACCGCCGACTCGTCGTAGCCGAAGGAAATGCCGCTCTCGGTGCCCACGCGGGCGATGGCCCGGATGAACTGGCCCCGCGACCAGCCCGTTTCTTCGAAGAGCGCGGCCAGGGCGGTGTTCGGTGTGCCTGCCGTCATGTTGGTCCCCCGACTTTCACGGCTTTCACGGTCGGCTGCCACCATCACCGTACTCACGTTCCGTGAAAGGCGGTTGACTGAGCATCACGGTCTTCTGGTGAGGGAGACCGGCAGCATCCAGTCCCGACCCTCAGCGGCAGGAGCAGGAGTGACCTCTCCACCTCGCCCCCATCCCACCAGAACCTGCCCGAGTGGCTCTACGAGGGTGCCAGGGTGTTCGATCCCGCCCAGAACCGCGAAGCCGTAGTGCAGTTCATCGGCCCGTACGAGGACCCCTGCAGCCGGCGTGTCATTCCGTGCGCGGTTTTCCTGCGGCCCGAAGGAGGGGGACGGGAATGGATCGTCGCCCCTGACGCCCCCGCCGGGCCCGTGGGCCGGTGAAGCCATCGCCCCACCCCCTCGCACGCCGTCGAGAGGAGCACGATGTCCCGCCCACCCCGGCTCGCCGCCATCCCGCGCTCGGTGATCATGCAGCCGACCACGCAGTGCCTGCCCATGGACTGCACGTACTGCTACCTCCCCTTCCGCAAGGTCAAGAACCTCATGCCGGTGCAGGTGGCGGAAGGAGTGGCCACGGCGGTCAACACATGGGCTGCCGGCCGCCCCGGGTTCGAGGTCGTCTGGCACGGCGGCGAACCGCTGGCCACCGGCCGCGAGCGCCTGGCCGAGCTGATGGCCCCCTTCGACGGCGTTAAACACAGCCTGCAGACGAACGCCGCTCTGGTCGATGCCGCGTGGTGCGAGTTCCTCCTGGAGCGTGACGTGCAGGTGGGAGTGAGTATCGACGGCCCCGAGGACATGAACGCCCACCGTGTCACCCTCGCCGGACGCCCGGGCTTCGGCGTGACTCTGCGCGGAATCGAGCGTCTCCGGCTCCACGGCATCCCGTTCTCCGCCATCGCGGTCGTCTCCGATCCCGATCCGGCGGACGCCCATCGCTTCTACGAGTTCTTCGCCGAACTCGGCGTGACGACCCTTGGCGTGAACGTTGAGGAGGAGGAAGGCGTCAACCTGGGCTCCCGTCGGACCGACCACTCCCGCGCCGTGGAGTTCTGGGCCGCCCTCGCGGACGCCTGGCGGGCGAGTCCGGTGGTGCGCCTGCGCGAGGTCCAGCGCGTCCTCAACTTCGCGGGGCCGTCCTGGGCGCCCAGGACGGCGCCCCCACACCGATCACGGCGGCCTGGGACCCACTTCCGACCGTCGCGTACGACGGCGGCGTGATCATGCTCTCCCCGGAGCTCGCCGGGTTCGACGACGACCGCTTCGGGGATTTCACGACCGGAAACGTACTGGTGGACGGTCTCGACGTCCTGGTGGCCGAGGCCGAGGAGCGCTCCCCCTGGATCGCCGAGTTCTGGCAGGGCGTCGACGCCTGCCGCGCCACCTGCCCCACCTTCGCGTTCTGCGGGGGCGCTCATGCCGCGAACCGGTACTTCGAGCACGGCGGCCGGTTCGACGGGACCAGGACCCGGTACTGCACCACTGCCAAAATCGCCCTACTCGAAGGAGTCACCCGACATGTCCGTGCACACGCCCGCTGACGCCACCACCCTCGTACTGGACTCGGCCGCCGGATTCCAGTCCCTGCTGCCGGCTGTCGGCACCCAGGCGCTGGCTACGTTCGACAACCGGCCCACCTGGGACAACCCCAGCTCGTCCCCGTTCGACAACCGGCCCACGTGGGACGACTGGAGCAAGGCAGAGAAGTAGCACCCGACACCGGGGCGGTTCCACGCGAACGAGGGGCCGCCCTGTCACCTCCGCGAAGGAGCACCACATGGCCACCCGCACCTTCGGCCACATCACCGTCACCACACCCGACCTCGGCGGCCCCGGTCTCTGCCTCAACAACGTCGAGTCGCTCGACAGCGCGTGCGGCACCGTCCAGGACTTCGCGTATGAAGAGGCCGACCTGCGCTCGCTCGAACTGACCGATGCCCAGCTCGTCACCGGCCGCATCGCCGGGCTGCGCTCCAGGCGAGTCGAGCTCGACGCCCTGAGCCTCCACGCCGTCGAGATCGTCGGCAGTGATCTCGGCTCCACCCGCTGGAGCGACAGCAAGCTGACCCGCGTACATGTCCGTGACTGCAAGCTGATGGGCGCCGCGCTGGACGGTCTGGTACTCGATGACGTCCTTTTTGAGGGCTGCAGATTTGATTACGCCACCTTCGAGAGGGTCCGCTCCACCGGTCCCCTCGCCTTTGCCGGCTGCGCCTTCACAGAGGCCGCGTTCACCGAGTGCGACCTCTCCGGCGCGGTGTTCACCGACTGCACGCTGAGGCTCACGGAGTTCGGCACCGGCCGCTACCGAAACACGGATTTGCGGGGCAATGACCTGTCCGCCGTCCGTGGCGTCGCGCATCTGTCCAAGATCCGCATCACCCCCGGGCAGGAAGCCGAACTGGCCGCGGCCCTGGTGAGCGACCTCGACATTTCCATCGGCGACGACTGAACCGGAGACCCCGTGCCCCTTCACATCGCATTCGGCGATCCGGCTGCGCTCCGCGCACGCTGTGAGGTCGCCACCGCCCGGGCGGCCTCACCCGATGACGTCGAGTACGAGCCGGGTTCGGTCGTCCCCTCCGGCCAGTGGCGTCCCATGGCCGACGCGGACCTCAGGGCCGTCAGCGCGCCGCGAAGGCCCCTGGACAGCACGCTGGTGGAGATCGTCCGGCCGCCGTTCCGGGACGGTCTCCCGCTCGAAGACCTCATCCGGCCGATGGGCGACCCGGAGGCCGTGTACCTCGGACAGGCCCTCGCCAGAGCGGGCATGGCGACGACCACGGACAACTACCGGGACGGTCGTCTGGTCGGCCTTCACCTGGACAACTGGGACAAGCTCCCGTACGCGGAGAAGCACACCGCCCGCCGAAGGCTCTGCCTGAACCTCGGCCCCGGAAGTCGGTACGTCATTCTCGGCGCCCTCGACGCCCAGGCGGTATGTCGGGCCGTCCACCCCGAAGACCACCACGAGTGGTATCCCCACACCGAGGACTATCGCGCCTATGTCGCCGGCGGACAGAGCATCCCCCTCACCCGCATACGTCTCGACCGCGGTGAGGGCTACCTGGCTCCGACCGAGTACCTGCTGCACGACGGATCGACCGAACACCAGGAGCAGCCCTCGACGGCAGCGTTCTGGCTGGGCCGGTGGCCGCGCGGCATCCTGCCCTCGCTTGTCTGACGGTCGGCCCCGGCCCGCCGGGTGGTACCCGGCGGGCCGAGGCGTCACCTCACCGGACTCGCCCGTTGCTGCTTGTGGGGCCCTCCTCCGCGTCCCGGCACGCGGTCACGGCGGAGAGCAGGTACCCGGCCTGGAAGCGGGACTTGGCGCCGACCGTTCGCATGATCTCCGCGATGTGCCGCTGGCACGTCCGCTCCGACATCCCCAGCCGGCGCGCGATCACCTTGTCCTCCAGCCCCTCCGACAGCAGCCGCACGATCGTCTGCCGCAGCTCGTCCGAGATCGACCGGGCCGCATCCGGACTCACCGTCGTGGCGAACGGCTGCGCCCCCAGCCAGGACCGCTCGAAGGCGGCCGTCATGAAGTGGACGACGCTCGGCTCGCGGACCACCAGCGCCGCCCCCGTCCGGTCCGGCACCGCCATCAGCCCCGTCCGCGCGTCGAAGATCAGCATCCGCATCAGCCCGTCGCCCAGCGTCCGCACCTGCGCGCCCAGCGCCGTCACCCGCTCGACGTACGCCGCCGTCGGCCGTGAGTAGCGCGCCGTGTGCTGGTAGATCGTCCGCATCCGGACCCCGCGGGCCAGCAGCGACTCGTCCCGCCCGACCGCCTCCTCCAGGGTTTCCTGCGGACGCCCGCCGCCCGGCTGGGAGGTCAGCAGTTCCCGCTCGCACCCCGCCGCCAGCTCCGTGATCAGCCCGCGCACCGCCCCCAGGTCCGTCACCAGCTCCAGCCGGCCCGCCCCGCTCAGGTCGCGGTGCGCGGCCCCCGCCTCGTACGCGGGCACCAGCGCCTCCAGCCGTCCGCGCAGCCGGTCCATCTCGTCGTGGGTCTCCCGTACGAGCAGCGCGAGCGGGGCCAGCGCGCGGGCCGCCGCGGCCCGGGGCGCCACCGCGGTCCACCGCTCCGGGCCCGTCCCCGGGGCCCGCTGGAGCAGGTGCCCGGCGGCCAGCTCGGTGATCGCGGCACCCGCGCGGACGCCGAGGGCCGAGGTGGCCTCGGCGGCGGTGAAGGCCGGCCGTTCCACCGCGTAGGCGTAGAGGCGTCGCGCGGCGGGGCTCAGATCGCCCCCGCCCCCCGCCCGGTCGACTTCCTCGGCATCCACTGGCATATGCCTATTCGTCCCTGTGTGTGTCCGTTTGTAAACCCCTCGTGTTCCCGCAAGGCGGCAACTCGACGCCTGAAAGGGCGACTCAGGCATATGCCGGACCGGCACAGTGGGGGCACGGCGTGACGGGGGGCGCGGTATGCGGCAGCAGGGGACGACCACCGGACCACGGCACCGACCCGTGGCGGTCCTGCTCGGCCCGTGTCCCGCCGAGGTGGCCGCCGCCCGCCGTGCGGGCGCGCGCACCGTGGTGGTCGCGCCGGATCCATCGGTGCCATCCGACCGTGAGGGGGCGGAGCGGCGGGTACGGACGGACTGGCGCGACCACCCCCGCCTGGTCGGGGCCGTCGCCCGGCTGGCGGAGGTCGGCCACGGCAGGGCCCGCGTCTTCGGCTTCGGCCCCGCCACGGCCCTGGCCGCCGCCCGCGCCAACGAGGCCCTCGGCCTGCCCGGCACCCCGGCCTCCGCCGTCACCGCCCTCATGGACAAGGCCGCCCTGCGCGCCCGCGCCAACACCCTCCACCCCGCCCGGCCCGTCTCCTTCGCCCGCTGCGGCCGGGCCGCCCTCATCCCCTTCCTCACCGCCCTGATCGGCTACCCCTGCGTGATCAAGCCCCGCGCGGGCGCCCATGGCGAAGGCGTGCTCGTCGTCCACGACGAGGCCGGGGCGCGGGCCGCCGCCCCGCACTATCCCGAGGTCACCGACCTGCTGGTGGAGGAGTTCCTGGAAGGCCCCGAACTCGCCGTCCAGACCCTCTCCCGGCAGGGCCGCCACCGCGTCCTCGGCTGGACCAGGAGCCTGCCCGCCCCCACCCCCGAACCGGGCCCGCCCGCCCACGCCCCCACCGCCGCCGGGCACGACGCGCCCGTCGCCCTCGACCCCGCCACCGCCGAAGCCGTACGGGCCCTCGTGCGCGGCGTGCTCGACCTCGCCGGCCACCGCGACGGCCCCTCCCACACCGAGGTCGTCCTCACCGCCCGCGGCCCCCGCCTGATCGAGACGCACCCCCACCCCGGCGCCGAGGAGGTCACCCGGCTGCTGCGCCTCGCGCACGGCACCGACGTACTCGCCCACGCCCTCACCGCCGGCCTCGGCCTGCCCGCGCCCGTCCGCAAACCGCCCGCCACCGCCCACGCGGGCCTGCGC